>JBEKYR010000011.1:0-137931 GCA_049510745.1 Verrucomicrobiota bacterium
CTATCCGTGGTTGCCTTCGTTTGGTTGCGACTTCCCGCGCTGTGCCCTTTGCGCCTCCGAAAACCCGCCAAGGAAGCCGGAACCAACCTGGAAAACGAATCGAAAAACCCGGACAAATCCGGAAAAATCCGGGTAAATCCGGCTAAATCCGGCTAAATCCGGCTAAATCGGGCCAAAAAATGAAAATCTAAAAAATACCCGGAACCGGCGACGGCGACCGGAGACGATAAACCTCCTGAGCACCGCGCAATTGCGCTTGCCTGGAGGAAAAGCCGGCGCATTATTCCAGCGTTGTCTTATGAATAAAACGCCAATTCGAGTTGCGGTGACCGGCGCGGCCGGCGCCATCGGTTATTCCATTTTGTTTCGCATCGCTGCGGGCGAGTTGTTCGGCCCGAAACAACCGGTCATCCTGCATCTGGTCGATATTCCCGACGCCTTGCCCGCGTTGCAGGGAGTCATCATGGAGCTGGAGGATTGCGCGTCGCCGGCGTTGCAGAAGCTCGTCGCCACGGCGGACCTGGAGGAAGGCTTCCGCGGCATCAACTGGGCGCTGCTCATCGGCAGCGTGTCGCGCAAACCGGGCATGGAACGAAAGGATTTGCTCGCCATCAACGGCAGGATTTTCACCGGCCAGGGCCAGGCGCTGCAAAAGCACGCCGCCAAAGACGTCCGCATCCTGGTCGTCGGCAATCCCTGCAATACCAATTGCCTCATCGCCATGAACAGCGCGCCGGAAATTCCCGCCCAGCGCTGGTTCGCCATGACGCGCCTGGATGAAAACCGCGCCAAGGCGCAATTGGCCAAAAAGGCCGGCGCCGCCATTTCCGCGGTGTCGAACCTCGGCGTCTGGGGCAATCACAGCCCGACGATGTTTCCGGATTTTTATCACGCCAAAATCAACGGCCAGTCGGCGCCGGCGGTGATCGGGGACGAGAACTGGCTCCAGACGGATTTCGTCACGACCGTCGCGCAACGGGGCACCTCCGTGCTCAACGCGCGCAAAGCCGGCAGCGCCGCCAGCGCGGCCAACGCCGCCCTCGACTGCGTCAAGTCGATTATCAAGCCCACTCCCGCCGGGGATTGGCACAGCGTCTGTGTCCTCTCCGACGGCAGCTACGGAATTGACCCGGGCCTGGTTTGTTCCTTCCCCGTGCGCAGCGACGGGCAGGCCTTGAGCATCGTCCAGGGTCTGGACGTGAACGAATTCGCGCGCGGGAAAATCACCGCCTCTGTCAACGAATTGAAGGGGGAAAGGGCGACGGCGGCGGAATTGGGGCTGGTGCGCTGATTACTTGACGTGGCGATGGGCCAGGCCGCGCTCGGTTTGTTTTTGGCGGAAGTTTTCGTAGGCCCGGCGGATGTGGGGATGCTTGTTGCCGAGGATGGCGGCGGCCAGCAGGGCGGCATTGATCGCGCCGGGTTTGCCGATGGCCAGCGTTCCCACCGGCACGCCCCCGGGCATCTGCACCATCGACAACAACGAATCCATCCCGTGCAACGATTTTGATTCCATCGGCACGCCGAGCACCGGCAGGCAGGTTTTTGCCGCCGTCACGCCGGCCAGATGGGCCGCGCCGCCGGCCGCCGCGATGACCACTTCCAGCCCGCGCGCCGCCGCCGTGGAGGCCCATTCAAAGAGCAAGTCCGGCGTGCGATGGGCGGAGATGACCTGCACCTCGAAGGGGATCTGCAACTCGGCCAGTTGACTGGCGGCATGTTGCATCGTCTCCCAATCGGATTGACTGCCCATGATAACGCCGACCAACGGATGATTCTCTGATTCCGACATGCGGGCGAGAGTCTAAAGTGCAAAGTGCAGAGTGCAAAGTGCAAAGTTCAAGGCACGGCCCGGTCGAGGGCGTTGAGGACAATGGACGGGGTCAGGAGCACGGGCAGGACCTGCGGTTCCTTGGCCTCGTCCTTGGAATAGACCAGCACCAGCGGAACTCCGTCGCGATGGAACCGCTCCAATTCGCGGGCGATGGCCGGGTCTTGCCGCGTGAAATCGCCCTCGAAGGCCACCGCCCCGATTTGCCGGAGCTTCGCCCGCGTGCGGTCAATTTCCAGGCTCGACCGTTTGTTGACTTGACAGGTCAGGCAGCTTTTGGCGGTGAAATCCACCAAGGCGGGATGACCGGCGCGCTGGGCGGCCTCGACGGCTTGGCGGCTCCAGACGTTCCACTGGATTGCCTCCTTGTCGGGCTTGCTCTGGAGGAGGAGGCCGGCGTCAGCCGCCAGCAGCGCCAGGGAGATCAACGCCGCCAGACCCCGGCGGCGGGCGCCGCGTTGCACAAACTGGCCCCACACCCACGCCGCCAGGGCCAGCACGACCAGAAACAGCCCCAGCCAGAGCACGTCGTCGCCGCCGTTGGCGGAAAGCCACATCAGCCACACGGCGGTGGCGAGCATGGGGAAGCCGAGGGCGACTTTGAATTGCTCCATCCAGGCGCCCGGTTTGGGCAGCAGTTTCAGCCAGCGCGGTTCCCAACAGAGCAGGACAAACGGGAAGGCAAAGCCCGCCCCCGCCGCCGCAAACACCAGGACGATGACCAGAGGCGGTTGGGTGAAGGCGTAAGCGAGCGCTCCGGCCAGATACGGCGCGGTGCAGGGCGTGGCCAGCAGGGTGGCGAGCACGCCGTTGCAAAACGCGCCCGAATATCCCTGGCGCGAGGCCAGCTCGCCGGCGGCGCTGGTGGCGCGGGCGCTCACGGTAACCTCGAAGAGGCCGAAAAGGTTCAGCGCAATCAGCGTCACCAGGATGGTCAGCCCGACCTGCACCTGTGGAACGCGAAAGACGTCTCCCCAATTGGGCACGCCGCCGGCCTGCTTGACGCCGATGGCCAGCCCGGCAAAAATTATAAATGACGCAAGCACTCCCACCGCATAAACCATGCCCAGATTCCGCACCCGGCGGGGTTGCTCCGCCGATTGTCTGACAAAGCCGAGGATTTTCAGGGCGATGACAGGCAGCACGCAGGGCATGAAGTTGAGGATCAGTCCCCCCAGGAAGGCCAGCGCCAGCCTGAACGCCAGCGCTCCAGCCGGGGCCGGCGGCGGGGCCGCGACCGGGGCCGGGGCCTTGACCGCCAGATCGACCTCCACTCCGACCGGGTCGGCCGAATCGACTTTGCCCACCAGGATACCTTCGAGACGGTCCGGCCAGCCGCCATCGTTGGTCTTGACGATCTTGCGCAGGCGACTGGCGGACGCCCCGCCTGGCAGCGTTTCGGTTGCGCCCGCGACTTCAAAATTGGTGCTCGCGTAGGGATAAAAATCCGCCGGGGCGAGGTTCGTTTTCCAGGCGATGATTACGGGCCGCGCATTGGTCCGCGCGGGGCCGCCTTCCCAAGAAGCCCCGGCGGCGTCGGGAGCGGCGGCGGGTGGAACTTTCCTGCGCCATTGCTCCAGCAGGGGAGCGCTGGGCGACGGTTTGGTTTCGCTGGCGACGGCCAGGGTCGCGTTAAGATTCGCATCGGCCATCACGCAAACATCCGAGCACTCCATCCAATGCACGGAGGCCTTGAGGGCGAGCGGGCCGGGCGGCAGGTCCTTGGCCAGCGTGATGGGTGTCAACAATACGACTTCGCGGGTATAGACGTAAGTGACCAGGGCGGTGTCACCCGCCTGCTCCACCAACTTCGCTGGAATGGGCCAGTTAATGTCCCCGGCCGAGGCGCCGGGCGGGAGCGTCCAGGTGATTTTCGTCGGCTCGCCCGCGTCGCCTCCGTTGCGCCAATAGGTATGCCAGGGCGGCGGCATGTCCATTTTGAGGCCGGCCCAAACGGTGTCGCCCGCCCGCGCCGACTCAGCGGACAAGAGCAATTGAACGTGAGTTTTCGGCGCCGGGAAACCGGGGCAAGCGAACGCGGCCGCCAGAAAAACGGCCAGCCCCGCCACGCGCAAAAAAAACCGGCTTACAGCACACACGGCCCAATATGCCCGTGCTCTCACCAATCGCAAAGCGTAAATCGCGGTGTCCCTTTGAGGGCTGAAAAAGGCCGAACCAAAAGCAATTCAAGGGCGGCGATAGTACGGCACCGGGCGGAGCCGTCATTATAAAGCGAAGCCTCTTTTCTATTCGGAAAGAGAAATCACTCGTCGTATGTTCTCTTGTTATGGGGAAATTGGTTAAACCGACGCTCGTTTGTGCCTGCGCTCTTTTGGCAGCGTGGGTGCTCGCAAGCGCATGGCTACATCTCTCCTATTGCGCAAATCTTCCAAGTGCGCCGGATGAGCGAACGGGACACACTTTCCGCATGATCGTAAATCATGGCTTCGTTCGCTACGGCACAGAACGACAGCTTCATGCCTTTGAAGCGGTCGAGGACGCTTCGCCAATTGTGGGGACTGTGTTTGTCTTTGCCATATTGATTGGTGTATTTTCGGGCCAAGTCCCGATACGGAAATAATTAGACGAAGTTGAGAATATTAACGTCGGAACACTGCAAAACCCTGTCGCTTCATTGTATCCCGCAATTGTATCAGGTTTGCTGTTTTTTGCGGGTTTTTGGGTGTTTTTCGGTTCTTTCAGGATGGCCAACAACCTTGCGTAACCCCTTGTGGCCGTTGTCCGGACGCTTTTTTCGAGGCTTTCACGAATCTGCTGTCGTAAATCCGGCTGTTTTGCCCGCCCGGAACGCCGGCCTTGACACGAGGGCCAGCTTACGGGATCGGTTTTTGTTATTCCCCGGACGGCCATTGATCCGCTCCGCGGCCAGGGGTTTATGTTCAGACCGTCACCCGTTCTGGAACGGTGACGGGCGCAGCAGCGGCCCTGGTCAGCAGCACATCAAGACGCTCCAGGCAAAAGCGGGACCATGATTCGTAACCTGACGGATCTTTCACGGCGTCGGCAATCGGGATAAATTCAGGACCCACGATCCCGCTGCGGCGGCTGGCGACGCTCTCGTCGGGGACGCGCACAACATGGACGACTCCGAAATGCACGTATCCAACCTCTGTGCTGTCATCATTGATCGCGGCCACCGCCGGGGCGTGCGCCGCATTAATTGCGACCTCCTCCATCAATTCGCGCCGCATACTCTCCTGGTAACCGCGGTTGCTTGAGAAAAGTTCATGGTCTTCCTCCGAGATGTGCCCCCCAATGCCGACGGAATACAATCCGTGCAGCCGCGTTTCCTGCCCGCCCTTGCCCCGCCGGTATCGCAATATCTTGTCGTCACAGATCACCAGGACGTAGGGGATGAGTTGTTTGTAGCGCCTGTCCTGGTCGGCGTCGCTCCGGTTCCGGTACACCAACTGTGAATTCGAGGTGAGAACGGGCAGGTATTTCTCGACTTCCAGGCTGAGGCCCTGAAACACGCCCAGCTCTTCGAGAAGTTTCCGTTCAAAACAAAGCACTCTTTCTTCTGTGGCCATTCGCTTAGCTGCCTTTCTGAGTTGCGGTTCTCTCAACAGTGAGGACGCCCCATATCTTCCACGAGCAAAAAGCAGTTTTTTTTGTTCACGCGTTATTCAACGGTTATTCACATTCCGGCTGCATTCTCAGGCGCCCGCTTTCCAGCCGAAGAGTTTTCGTTCGCGAATGATTTGGGCGACCTGCGGCGGGACCATGGTTTCCCAGGCGGCGTCGCCGGCGCGCAGCTTCTGCAGGACGTCGCGCGAGAAGATGGGCAGCACCCGCTCGTCGTAATCCCGTAGGCCCTCGATGAAACGGTTTTCCACCAGGTAGGCGTGCAAAGGCCGGAGGTTGGGCGCGACCCGCAAATTGCCGGCGGTGATCAGGGCGCCGGTTTTCGCCTCCAACAGGGGATAGACGTAAAGTTTGAGGTCGTTTTTAAACATCCGGCCAAACGACTCCAAAATGCCCCCGGCCAGGTCCGTGTAGTATTTTTCGTCGAAAATTTCCTTCAAGGTCGGCACGCCCACCGCCAGGCCGATCATTTTTTTGGTGTAGCGGAAGAAATAGGCCGCCAGGCGGTGGTATTCGCCGAAGTTCGAGATCAAAACGGTCTTGCCCAGCGCGCCGAGAATATCGACGCGTTCCAGAAAATCCTGGTGATCGATTTTGTCGCCGTCAGTGAGGTTTTTCAGGGTCATTTCCATCAACGTGAGCACTTCCTCGCCCTGCACATTGGGTTCCTGCACGAAGACCGCCTGGGCGCACTTGAGCATGTCGAGGGTCACTTTGGTCACGGGCCGGAAACTGCCGCGCTCGACCAGGATGCACTTTTTGTAAAAGGCGTCGGCCGGCTGGATGACCTGGCCGTCGGAGGTGAACAAGGCGGCGTTGGTCAGGCCGCTTTGCACCAGTTGCAGCGCCATGAGGCGGTTGTCCACGCGGGCAAAGGCCGGGCCGGAAAACTGGATCATATCGACTTCGATCCGGTCCGCCCCCACGTTATCGACCAGCGAGACGATCAAGGCCGCCGGGTCGGCGTGCAGGAACATCGCGCCATGCACCAGGTTGACGCCGGCAATGCCCAGCGCTTCCTGCTCCGGCAAATTCTCTTTGTCCCACAGCCGGACGTGGACAATGATCTGGGAGGGTTCGCAGCCCGGCTCGGTTTGAAAGCGAATGCCCAGCCAGCCGTGCGCGTCGTCGCGCCGCGAATAGCTCCGCGCCACCACGGTGTCGGCGAAGACGAAGAATCTGGTGGTCGCGCCGCGGATCTGGCCGAGGCGTTCGCGGAGCAGGCCGTATTCGTGATCGAGCATCGTTTCCAGCCGCTGGCGGCTGACATAACGCTCGGCATGGCCGTAAATGGCGTCGCTGATGGTCATGTCGTAGGCGGAAATGGTCTTGGCGATGGTGCCGGCGGCGCCGCCCACGCGAAAGAACCAGCGGGCGACTTCCTGCCCCGCGCCAATTTCCGCGAAGGTGCCGTACTTGGAGGGGTCCAGGTTGATCTGGAGCGCCTTTTGATGGGTGTCTATCATTGCGCGAGCGACGTGTTGGAATAAGTCCGGTTCAGAGCCTGGCCAGCGCGGCGCCGAGGGTGTCAATTAAAAAATCCGCGTCGGCCGCGGTCAGGCACATCGGGGGCGCGATGCGGAGGGTTTGCCCCCACAATCCGCCTTTGCCCACGAGCAGGCCCAGGTCGCGGCAGGTTTCGGCGACTTGCGCGGTTTCCGCCTTGGCCGGCTCCTTGGTCCGGCGGTCTTTGACCAGTTCCAGGCCCAGCAGCAGGCCCTTGCCGCGAACGTCGCCGACAATGTTGTGCCTGGCCTTGATCTTTTTCAGGCCGGCCGCGATGCGGGCGCCGATGCGGAGCGCGTTGGCCTGGAGGTTCTCCCGCTCAATCACTTCCAGAACCGCCCGGCCTTGCGCGCACACGACCGGGTTGCCGCCAAAGGTGTTGAAATGGATGCGTTGCGTCACCGCCGCCGCAATCTGCGGGGTCGTGACCACCGCCCCCAAGGGGCAGCCGTTGCCGATGCCTTTGGCCATCGTGACAATGTCGGGAATCACGCCCTGCGTTTCAAATCCCCAAAAGTGCGAACCCGTCCGCCCAAAACCCGTCTGCACTTCGTCGGCGATGCACACGCCGCCCGCCGCCCGGACGTGTTCGTAGGCGTGCCGGAGGTAGCCGTCGGGAAACACGATGCACCCGCCCACGCCTTGAATCGATTCGGCGATGAAGGCCGCCACGCGCCCGGAGGTGGCGTAGTCAATCAAACTTTTGACATCGGCCGCGAAATTCCTGCCCGCCTCCGGGTCGGCGCGGCCCCAGGCGCCGCGATACGGGTCCGGCGCCAGGGCGTGATGCACGCCGAAACTGTGCGGGACGTTGAACTTCCAGGTGCTGTGGGCGGTCAGTCCCATGGAAGAGAGGTTGCCGCCGTGGTAACAGTTGCGCAGGGCGATGGCATCGAAATTCCCGGTGCAGGCCCGCGCCATGAGCAGCGCCAGGTCGGTCGCCTCGGAGCCGGAATTGACGAAGTAGCAGACCTTCAACCGGCCCGGCATTTTGGACGCCAGTTTTTCGGCGTATTGGGCAACGTTGGGATGCAGATAAATCGTCGTGGAGTGCTGTAGCGTCTCGTTTTGGCGCCGCGCGGCCTCGACGACGTGCGGATGGCAATGGCCGACGCTGACGGTGACGATGCCGCCCAGGCCGTCGAGATAGCGGCGGCCCTGGTCGTCAAAGACATACTGCCCCTTGCCCTCGACGAGCATCAGCGGTTTTTTGTAATAGAGGAAGATGCCCGGATTGAGAAATTCGCGGCGCAGTTTCAAGACTTCGGCGGCGGACGGGCCGGTGTAGGGTCTGGGTTGGCAGTCGCACGGGGGCAGGACCGGAGTTTTCATATGTCGCAATTCAGTTTCGTGTCAATTCGAGCGCATTGGCCGCGGCCGTGGCGGCGGGCGAAGGATAGGAACTAATTTTCGAATTTCAAATTTCAAATTTGTTCATAGGCGGCCCGCACCTGTTCCTGGCCGTGGGCCGCTTCCAGACGCATGACGATGAAATGGCCGCGGGCCATGTCCTGGAAGTGCGCGGTGAAGATTACGTTGATGATCCCGCCGCCGGCCGCGCCGAGGATCGGCACCGCCTTGGCCGCCACTTCCTCGGAAACGACCACGCCAAAGCGCGCGGCGATCTGGGCAATCAGCCGCGCGATGGCCGGGGCGCTTTCGCGCACGGCCCCCTTTTGCGCCAGGTAGGCGGCGGCCTCCGAAATCGTCTGGCTCAACGCCGCGCGCGTGGCCCAATAGGCGCTGCCCGCCGTTTCCTTGCCGCCGAAGGCGAAGACTTCCAGGCACGCCAGTTTGATTTCGATGCGTGAGAGATCGTGCCCCTCGCTGCGCGCGATGTCGGCGATGGACCGCAGCATGATGGTGGTCGAAAGGGGCAGTTCGACGGGCAGGGCGGCCAAACCGAAGGCGCCGCCAATCCCGCCGGACGCGCCCGCCATGACTTTGTGAAAAAGTTCGCGGGAACCGGGGCGCTTCCGCCGGCCCAGCGTCGCGAGCGCGACCGTCAAGGCCTTCATCAGGGCGGCGTGCGCGGCTTTGTTGACAGCCTTGTTCCAGCCCTTGGGCAGCAAGGCGAAGCCCTTTTCGAGCGGCGAGCCGACGGTGTTGGCCAGGCGGATGGCCAGGCGCGGGTTTTCCAGGAGCGCTTTCGCCCGCGCGAGTTCGCGCAACTCGCTTTTTTCGAGCGGGCCAATGATCGGCGGTTTGTCCATCCGGGCTATCATGCCATGCCGGCGGCGCAGGCTCAATGGCTGGCTTTTATCGAAGCAGGGCAATTGGCAGGAACAGTTTGGACGGGCGCATTGGAATTTTTCGGGCAAATTGTAATTGCCTCGGCCGCCCGCCGGTTGTTAGCTGAATCCAGAAAGGGCATTCTGTATGTCAATGACGTTCGCGGTATTGCTGGTTCTTCTGGTGGCGGTCATAGCCGCGCTGATTTTCGCCGTCGGCGACTACAACCGGCTGGTGTCGCTGCGCAACCGTTTCAAAAACGCCTACGCCCAGATCGACGTGCAACTCAAGCGCCGTTATGACCTGATTCCCAACCTGGTCGAAATCGCCAAGGGTTATTTGAAGCACGAACGCGGCACGCTGGAAGAGGTGATCGCCGCCCGCAACGCGGCCTCGGCCGCCAATGCCAGGGCCGCCGCCAACCCGGGCGAGGCCGGTGCCATGAAGGAAATCTCCGGCGCGGAATCGGCCCTGGCCGGAAGCCTCGGGCGGTTGCTGGCGGTGGCGGAGGCCTATCCCGACCTCAAGGCCAACACGCTCATGAGCAACCTGATGGAGGAACTGACCTCGACGGAAAACCGGGTGTCGTTCGCCCGCCAGGCCTACAACGATGCCGTCATGCTCTACAACACGCAGTGCCAGGTGTTCCCCTCCAATCTCATCGCGGGCGCGTTTGGTTTCGGGCCGGCCGAATTCTTTACAATTGACAAACCGGAGGAGAAGGCGCCGGCGGCGGTGAGCTTTTAGCGACGGCCATGGATTTCTTCGAACGCCAGGAAAAAGCGCGCCGCAACACCAAGTGGCTCGTCCTCTACTTTGCCGCCGGCGTGGCGGGCCTGATTGCGGCGCTGTATCTGGCCACGCTGATCGCATTTGCCGGAGTCCACAGCCGCCATCATGACTACGGCGGGCCGGGGATTCCCCTTTGGGATGCGCGCCTCTTCGCGGCGGTCGCGCTCGGCACCCTGGCCATCATCGGCATCGGCAGCGCCTCCAAAACGATGGAGCTGGCCCAAGGCGGCAGCGCCGTGGCCAACATGATGGGCGGGCGCATCGTCCGATCCAACACCACCGATCCCGCCGAACGCAAGCTCCTCAACGTCGTCGAGGAGATGGCGCTGGCTTCCGGCGTGCCCGTGCCCCCGGTCTATGTCATGCCCGAAGAAAAGGCCATCAACGCCTTCGCCGCCGGCCATTCCCCCAGCGACGCCGTGGTGTGCGTCACCGCCGGCTGCATGAACTTGCTGACGCGCGACGAGCTGCAAGGCGTCATCGGGCACGAGTTCAGCCACATCCTCAACGGCGACATGCGGCTGAACCTGCGGCTGATCGGCGTCATCTTCGGCCTGGTCTGCCTGGCGGTCGTCGGCCGCGTCCTTCTGCAAGTGCGCGGCGGACGCAATCGCAACGCCCTGCCGCTTTTCGGGCTGTTGCTGCTGCTCCTGGGGTGGATCGGCGTATTCTTTGGCCGGCTCATCCAGGCGGCCGTGAACCGTCAACGAGAATTTCTGGCCGACGCCTCGTCCGTCCAATTCACGCGCAACCCCGCCGGGATCGTCGGCGCGCTGAAAAAAATCGGCGGCCTCTCCTATGGGTCGAAGCTGGAAGCGACGCACGCCCACGAGGCCTCGCACATGTTTTTTGGCAACGGCACGGGCGAATCGCTTTTCGGGCTGATGGACACCCACCCGCCGCTGGCCGAACGCATCCGCGCGCTGGACCCGAGTTTTGACGGCAAATTTCCGAGCGTGTCGCTGGCGGCGGTGGAAGCAGAAGCCGCGCCGGTTCGCCGGCCCCCGGCCCTGGCGGCGGCGCCGCTGATGGTTGCCGCCCAAGCCGCGCTCCCACACGCCGGGACGGCGACGCCGGCGCATCTGCATTACGCGGTGCAGTTGCGGGATTCGTTCCCGCCGGCGGTGCAGGCGGCCGCGCGCGAGCCGTTCGGGGCCTGCGCCCTGATCTACAGCTTGCTCCTGAGTGCCGAGCAGCCGCTGCAAACGCAGCAATTGGAGTTCCTCTCGAAAAACTGCGCCGCCGGCCTTTCGGCGGAAGCCGCGCAGTTGCTGCCGGACGTTGCGACCGTGGCGGCCCGCGCCAAACTGCCCCTGGTGGACCTGGCTTTGCCCGCGCTCTCCCATCTCTCGCCCGCGCAATACGAGGAATTCCGCGCCGCCGCCGAGTATCTCATCGAGAGCGACGGCCAGGTCGAGTTCTTCGAATTTGTCCTGCAAAAAATCGTCCTGCGGCACCTGGATGGCCAGTTCAAAGGGGCGCGGAAGCCCATCATCCAATACTACACGTTGAGCGGAGTCGCCGGGGACTGCGCGGTGCTGCTCTCGGCGCTGGCCTATGTGGGACAGCAGGAACCGGAGAAGATTCAGGCGGCGTTCCAGCAAGGGGCGGCGGCGCTGGGCAGCGCGGCCCGGACGCCGCTGGCACTGCTGCCGTCCGGGCAATGCGGCCTGGAGCAGATTGACGCGGCCCTGGATCGGTTGGTGGAAGCCGTCCCGCAAATCAAGAAGAACGTGCTCAACGCCTGCGCCCTGACCGTCGCGGCTGACGGCGTGATCGAAGAAGGCGAGGCGGAATTGCTGCGGGCCATTGCGGAAACGCTGGATTGCCCGCTGCCGCCCTTTTTGCAGGCGGAAGCCGCCTGAGGATTTCGAGGAAAGAGCAGGCTATACGAAAGCCCCCGGGGTGACTATTCTTGAGGCCATGAAAGAGAACCAAGAGTTGGATAAGTGCCTCCTGCGGGAGATTCGCTTGACGAACCTGCTGTCGTTCGGTCCGGACACAGCGGCATTGCCGCTGGAGAATCTTAACGTGCTGATCGGGCCGAATGGCGCGGGCAAATCCAACCTGATCGAGGCCCTGGCATTGATGCGGGCGACTCCCGTGCCGTCGCAAGCGACCTCAAACTCGGACGTTCGTGGCGTCGTGCGGCGCGGCGGGGGCGCGGCCGAATGGATTTGGAAAGGAGCGAAAGGTCTGGCAGCGAAGGTAGCGTTGGTCGTCAACAATCCGAAAGGGAAACAACCCTTGCGGCACTTTTTTGAGTTTCGCGGGGACGAACGGGGTTTCCGGGTGTTTGATGAGCGGGTGGATCAGGACGAGGCGTGTTTCTATTACCAGTTTCGAGGCGGACATGCGGTCATCAACACCGTCCAAGAGGGGCTCCGTAAGCTGGCACAGGAGACCGTGAACCTTGATCTTTCGATTTTGTCGCAACGGCGTGACCCTGAGCATTATCCTGAGATCACGTATCTGGCGGAAGCCTACGAAAAGTGGCGCATCTACCGGGAGTGGACGTTTGGCCGAAAAACAGTCCTCCGTGAACCGCAACAGGCGGACATGCGGAATGATCGTCTGGAGGAAGACTTCTCAAATCTCGGACTGTTCCTAAGTCGCTTGCGCAAAACGCCGAAGGCAAAGAAAGCCATTCTGGACGGATTGAGCGACTTGTACGAAGGGTTAACGGACTTCGATGTGCATGTCAACGGGGGGAGCGTGCAGGTTTTTTTCACGGAGGGGGATTTTTCCATTCCGTCCACGCGGTTGTCGGATGGAACGCTTCGTTATCTCTGCTTGCTTGCGATTCTATGTGATCCCGAGCCACCGCCCTTGATCTGCATCGAAGAACCGGAATTGGGGCTGCACCCGGATATTCTCCCGAAATTGGCCGACCAATTGGTCGCCGCTTCAGAGCGGACACAACTCATCGTCACCACGCACTCCGACATCTTAGTCGATGGCCTGACGGAGCGGCCGGAGACGGTGGTCGTTTGCGAGAAACACGACGGGCGGACGGAGATGCGCCGGTTGAAAAAGGATGAACTGGCAAAGTGGCTGGACAAATACCGGCTGGGGCAGTTGTGGATGGACGGCCAGTTGGGAGGCAAACGCTGGTGAGCGCATATATTTACATCGAAGGGGGTGCAAGAGGAGCCGGTTCAAAAGATTTGAATATCAGGTGTCAGGAGGCGTTTCACAAGCTGCTCGACCGAATGGGGTTCAAGGGGCGCCAGCCCCGGCTGGTGGCCTGCGGCGGCCGCAGCGGCGTCTATGATCGCTTCGTCATTCAACACTCGCAAAACATGGCGGGCTACGTCGCCATGTGGATTGACAGCGAGGAACCGATGGCGAATCCAGACGCCGCTTGGGAACATTTGCGAACAGTTACGACCGTTCCGAAATGGGCACAACCCGAAGGGGCCGGGGATAATCAGGTGTTGTTCATGACGACCTGCATGGAGACGTGGATCGTTGCGGATCGTGACGTGTTGAGCGATCACTACGGCCGCGAACTGCAGGAATCAGCGCTGCCTCCGTTGGCGGGAATGGAGGAGCGAGGGCGGCACGATGTGCAAAACATGCTGGAGCACGCCACACGCAATTGTGCAAATGCGTATGAGAAGGGCATACGCTCTTTTGAGATTCTTGGCAAACTCACGCCCGCGACATTGGAAAATCACCTGCCAAGTTTTGTCCGGGTCCGCCGCATCCTGAGCGCACAATTATAGCCAAGCCTTGAACGGCCTGTTTCCCCCACCGGCACAAACGAGAAGGGGTTTGAGACGTTGGCTCTTGTATTACGGCTGCCTTCACAATCGCGCCACCAGCAACTCGCGCTGGAAGAGGAATTCCTTGGGCAGATCGGCGTAGAGTTTGAGGAAAAGCTCGTCGTGCGAGAACGCCTCGCGGCGCCACTCCTCCACGCCAATCTCCTGCGCCTTGGCCATTCGGGCGGCATCGAAACCTTCCATCCCCCCCAGGTCAAAGTCCCGCGGGCCGGGCACCCAGCCCAGCGGCGTCTCGATGGCGTCGGCCCGGCCATGCGCCCGGTCCACAATCCACTTGAGCACGCGCATGTTCTCCCCGAAACCGGGCCAGATGAATCTTCCCTGCTCGTCGCGCCGAAACCAGTTGACGTAAAAGATGCGCGGCGGCACGGAGAGCCTCTTTCCCAGGCGCAGCCAGTGACGGAAATAAAGGCCCATATTGTAACCGCAGAAGGGCAGCATCGCCATCGGATCGCGCCGGATTTTGCCGACTTCGCCGCTGGCGGCGGCGGTGGTTTCCGAACTCATGCACGCGCCGATATACACTCCGTGGACCCAGTCGAAGGCCTGATAAACCAGCGGAATGGCGGCGGCGCGGCGTCCGCCGAAAATAATCGCGCTGATTGGCACGCCCTTCGGGTCGTCGGCTTCGGGCGCGAAAACCGGGTTGTTCTTCATCGGCGCGCAAAAGCGGCTGTTGGGATGCGCCGCCGGCTCCGACGCCGCGGGCGTCCAGCGATTTCCCTTCCAATCGGTCAACTCCGGTGGCGGCTCTTCCGTCTTGCCTTCCCACCAAACGTCCAAATCCGGCGTCAGGGCGACGTTGGTGTAGATAGTGTCGCGGGAGATGGTCTCCATGGCGTTGGGGTTGGTGCGGTGATTGGTTCCCGGAGCCACGCCAAAATAGCCGGTTTCGGGATTGATGGCGTAGAGACGGCCATCGTCGCCGGGCTTCATCCAGGCGATGTCATCGCCCAAAGTGCGGATTTTCCAGCCGGCCAGATGGGGCGGGGGAACGAGCATGGCGAAATTGGTTTTGCCGCAGGCGCTGGGAAAAGCGGCGGTCACGTAGGTTTTGAAACCGGCGGGCGATTCGGCGCTGAGAATGAGCATGTGTTCGGCCAGCCAGCCCTCCTTGTTGGCCAGCCACGAGCCAATGCGAAGGGCGAAGCACTTCTTGCCCAGCAACACGTTGCCGCCGTAATTGGAGCCGGTCGAGATGATCGCGTTGTCCTGCGGGAAATGGGCGATGTATCGGTGCTGCGGGGCCACGTCCAGCATGCAATGCAAACCCCGGTTAAAATCCTCTCCCTGACCCAACTGCTGGTAAGCGATCTGGCCCATCCGCGTCATGATCCTCATGCTCAGAACGACGTAGATGGAATCGGTCAATTCGAGGCCGACCTTGGTCAACGACGAGCCGGGAGGCCCCATCAGGTAAGGCACCACGTACATCGTGCGCCCCCGCATGCCGCCCGCGCAAAGGGCCCGGAGCTTGCCGCTCATCTCCCCCGGCGCCACCCAATTATTGGTCGGCCCCGCCTCCTCGCGGGTGGGAGTGCAGATGAAGGTGCGCCCTTCGCTCCGCGCCACGTCGTCCAGCGTCGAGCGGTGATAATAGCAGCCGGGAAGCTTCTTTTGGTTGAGCCGGAGAAGGATGCCCCGGTTCACCGCTTCCTGGAGAAGCGATTCCTTTTCCGATTCCGAGCCGTCGCACCAGAAAATCCGGTCTGGCTGGCACAGCTTGGCGGTTTCCTCCACCCATCGGAGGACGGCTGGATTGGCGGTGTTTGGTTTAGTCATGTTGCAAGGGATGATTGTCGGTCATGGTCTCGAGCGCCAGATCAAAACTTGACTTGCAGGCGAAAATCCACGGCCATTTCCGCGGACCCGCCGCCGAAGTCAAAAAAGGCCTTTTAATTTCCTGCCGGCTTTGTTTCCGGGGACTTTGCTTCCTCCGGGTAAGCCAGGTCCACCACCTGGGGGGCGCCCCGCAGACAGTAAAGGCCCACCAGCACGTAGCAGAGCTTGATGACGTAATACTGCCAAAACAAGTTCATGGACTCATAATAAACGTCATTGATCACAGAATGGATCACATGGGCGAGGCCGATCAGACCAAGAATACGAATGGCGAGGGCAAACATCTCGCGGGCTTTCATGGCAGGTTCCTTTTGTTGATGTTCAATTGGTTGCTCTTTTGGCATCGGGCCGCCTCCGTCGTGCCAGCGACGCCGCAGCCATCACAGGATGCCAAGCCGTCTGTTGGCCGAATGATAAAATCGCCCTGGGGGGATTGCAAGACCTTTCCCGCCGCTCCCACCCGGTTCACCTGAATTCGTCCCGGAAAATCTTCCAGCGGCTCAGGTCGATCTTCTTTTCGCCCGAATCGAGTTTCTTGATGGCGGCGATGACATTCTCAATGTTCTCGTAAATTTGGTCCGAGGGCAGGGTGCCGAAAATCCAGAAGGGGCAGGCCCGCTGGCCCTCGGCCACGACCAGGAAGATGGGCTTCTTCATCCGGTTGGCCCAGAAGACCTCCTCGGCCGTGCCCCAGGAGGCCGTTTTGGCCGAGATCAGGGCGATGAGGAAATCGGACCGGTCCACCAGGCTGAGGTCTTCGACGCGGATTTTGCGCATGATCTTGGAGAGTTCGTCGAAACGGCTCTCCTGGCGCAGCTTGATCAGCCGGGCAATGTGCTCCCTGTCTTCATTGACAGAATCTAGAAAGGGCTTCTTGAGCGGATCAAAAAAGATGATGCCCGTCTCCGCCAACTCGCTCTTGACCAGGTCCCGCCAGTAATTGGGCGCGTCGCTGTTCTCGATATTGCCGGCCAGGTAACATTTGGTCCGATGCAGCAGATGCTGGCTCATGGCTGGAGCCTACCCCCTTGGGAACAGGTGTCAATTCCAAGGCACCGCGGGAAAAAGGACGATTCGGGCAGCAGACGCCAAGGAGGTGGGGGTGGGGAACCCCGCTGAAGAAACGTACCGCTACCCGAATCAAATTCCGCCTCCATCGTAAAGAGTTGTTCACAATTGTCAACGCTTAAAATGAGGTCTTAAAAGGGGGGTCAAAAGCGCGGTTCAGCCCCCCATTCCGGCCCCTGCGCCTGCCGGAAAGGCGCTCGTTTCAGGCTCGTTGGCAGTGACTTACGCCGGGACATCTGCGGGTTCATAGCGGGTGACCCGGCTGGATTTGCGGGCGACCTCGCGAATTTCAGACAATGAATTAATCTCGCCGCTGGCCCGCACCTGCACCAGCAAATTGCCCAACGCCGTGGCTTCCACCGGACCGGCAACCACCGGGCGCTGGCAGGCGTCCGCGGCGAACTGGTTGAGAATCTTGCTTTGCGAGCCGCCGCCGACGATATGGATGACCCCGATGCGTTCGCCGCCAAGTTCCTCCAGCCAGCCGAGCACTTCACGATACTTGAGCGCGAGGCTTTCGTAGGCGCAGCGGACCAACTCGCCTTCCGTCCTGGGCGCCGGTTGTTTGGTTTCGCGGCAGAAGTCCTGCATCGCCTTGGGCATGTCCTTGGGGTTGAGGAAGCGCGCATCATCGGGATTGACGATCGAGCGCCGGGCCGGCGCTTTGGCGGCCATCCGCGCCAGTTGGGCGTAGTCGTATTTCCCGCCGCGGGCGTCGAAGCTGCGCTTGCACTGCTGCACGAGCCAGAGGCCCATGATGTTTTTGAGCAGGCGATACGTGCCGTCGAGTCCGCCTTCGTTGGTCATGTTGAGTTCCAGCGCCCGCGCGCCGAGCGCGGCGTTCTGAACTTCGACGCCCATGAGCGACCAACTGCCCGAGCTGATGTAGGCCCAGTTGGCCCGGCCTGTGTTCGCCGTCGGCACGCCGGCCACCGCCGAAGCGGTATCATGGGTGGGCGGCGCGACGACTTTGACGCCCGACAGGCCGGTGCGTTCGGCGAGCGACTTGCGGATGGGGCCGAGTTGCGTGCCGGGCGTGACGATCTTGGGCAGGAAATGCGTGGGCAGGCCGAACTTCTTGAGCATCGCCAGCGACCAGTTGCGCTTGAGCGGGTGCATGAACTGCGACGTGGAGGCGATGGTAAATTCGGCCACGCGCGAGCCGCACAGGCACCAGTGGAAAAAGTCCGGCATGAACAAGAGGCAATCGGCCGCCTCAAGGAGGGCGGGCGAGTGCTGCTGCCACGCCAGCAACTGGTAGAGCGAATTCAACTCCATGAACTGGAGGCCGGTCTCGGCAAAGATTTCGGCCCGCGGCACCTTCTTGAAGGCCCGCTCCAGACCGCCCCGCGTGCGCGCGTCGCGGTAATTGTAAGGCTGTCCAAGAATTTCGTCCTGCTTGTTGAGCAGGACAAAGTCCACGCCCCAGGTGTCCGCGCCGACGGAGACAATGGACTTGCCGTATTTTTTGGCGGCCAGCGCCAGGCCGTTCTGGATTTCAGCCCACAGACGCATCACGTCCCAGCGCAGGCTCTCGGCCAGCGGCACCGGGCTGTTGGGGAAGCGGTGGACTTCTTCCAGCTTGATGGTTTTGCCGTTCCACAGGCCGGCGATGACGCGGCCGCTTTCGGCTCCGAGATCGATCCCGAGATAAACACGTTGTTTCATAGGTCAATGAAGTGCGGATGGGTTTTGCATTGTTGAAAGAGGCGCGCCGCGCGCAGGCCGGTTTGACGGATTGGGCGCGGGGAGGTTCACTTGGCCGCGGGCGCCGTCACCTGGACAGCGGCCACTTTCCTGGCGGCGTCCTGGCCCAGTTTGCCGCTGTAGCCGGAGAGGACCGCGGAGCCAAGCAATACGGCCAGGCCGAGTCCGAGCAGGGCGCGGGTCTTGCCGCTGGTGCCTTTCCATTCGCCGAGGAACAGGCCCAGGATGCCGCTGAACATGATCGAGCTGGCCATCAACACCGCCCAGCCGACGTAGCTCTGGCCGCCCATCTGCGGTTCGCCGGTCTTGAAGGCGATGAACTGGCAGACCCAGATCGTGCCGGCGATGGCGCCAAAGATGACGTTCGCCACCAGCGGCGCGTCTTTTTTCGAATAGTCGCCGAATGTCTTGTTCCTGGCGTTGAGGAAAAGGCACCAGAGGAAGTTGACGGTGAAACCGCCCAGCAGCGCCATCACCAGCACGGGCATGCCTTTCCACGCCAGGGCCGTGACCGGCTGGGTCGTCAGCGCCAGCTTTTCAATCGTCGGACCGCCCACCAAGCCGAAGCCCAGCGCCGCGCTCATCAAGCCGGAGAACAGCGCCACCATCATGCCTTTGCCGAAGTTGTATTCGGCCACGGCTTTTTTCTTCTCCTCCTCCGGCAATTCTTTTTCCTTGGACATGCCGGCCAGGCCGACCAGCACGATGCCGATGAGCGAGACCAGGACGCCAACCAGGGAAGCGATTCCCGCATCGGATTGAAACAACTGGCCGAATTCGCCCCTGAGGATTTTCGGCACGATGGTTCCCGCCGCGGAGCACAACCCGCAGCCGATGGCCAGGCCCAGACCGACACCGAGATACCGAATCATCAACCCCCACGTCAGGCCGCCGAAGCCCCACGCCGCGCCGCAAAGGTAGCAATACCAAAGCTCCTTGGCCGGCGCGGCCTTGAGGACGCTGATCGTGTTGGGCGATTGAATGAAGGCCAGCGCCCAGGGCACAATCAGCAACGCGAACAGCGCGTAGATGAGCCAGTAGCTTTCCCACGCCCAGTTTTTGACCTTCTTGAGCGGCAGATAAAACACCGCGCCGGCGAGTCCGCCGAGGACAAAGATGACGATGCCCAGGGCGGGATTGGGAGTCATGGCAGCCGTTTGGTTCATAGTGCCGGCAGTTATTTCCGTTTCGAGAGAACGTCTTTCTCGTACTTCTTGACTTCGGCCAGCCAGGCCTCGCCGACCGGCGCGCCCATCTTGAGGCAGTGATAATCCCACACCGCCGCGGACGGCATGGACTTGGCCTCCTCCATCAGCGCCAGCCGCGAGGTGTAGTCGCCTTCCAGTTCGAGCTTCTTGAGCTTGTCAATCGGATCGAGCATGGCGATGCACAGCGCGCGGAGCATGTTGCGCGCGCCGATGGTCCAGGCCGCGATGCGGTTGATGCTGGCGTCAAAATAATCCAGGCCGATGTGCGTGCGGCCCAGATAATCGCCCCGCACCAGTTCCTGCGCGATGGCCATCAGGGGGTCGTCCAGAATGACCACGTGGTCGCTGTCCCAGCGGACGCCGCGGCTGACGTGGAGCAGGATTTCCGGCACGAAGCAGAGCACGGAGGAAATCTTGTCCGACATGTTTTCGGTCGGGTGAAAATGGCCGGCGTCCAGGCAGATCAGTTTCTGGTTCTTGACCGCGTAGCCGAGATAAAACTCGTGCATGCCCACGGTGTAGCTTTCCGCGCCGATGCCAAAGAGCTTGCCTTCGATGGCGTCGAGGTTGTGTTTGGGGTCCAGCGGCTTCTTGAACACTTCATCCAGCGCCGTGGCGAGCCGCTCGCGCGGACCGCGCCGGTCGGCGGGGGTGTCCTTCATGCCGTCGGGAATCCAGATGTTGGTGACCGTGGTGGAACCGAGCGCCTTGCCCATGACGGCGCCGATTTCGCGGCAGAGGATGCAGTGCTCGATCCAGAACTGGCGGATGTTTTTGTCCGCGTGCGACAACGTGAAACCGTCGGCCGCCTTCGGATGCGAGAAGCAGGTGGGGTTGAAATCCAGGCCGATGCCGATGGACTTGGCCCAGTCAATCCAACTTTTGAAATGTTCGGGGCGGATTTGGTTGCGGTCCACCTTCTTGCCGCCGAAATCGCCGTAGAAGGCGTGCAGATTGAAGCGGTGCTTGCCGGGGATGAGCGAGAGCGCCTTCTCGGCGTCGGCGCGCAGTTCCTGCGGGCTGCGGGCCTTGCCGGGATAATTGCCGGTGGCGACGAGTCCGCCGCCGAGGGTCCCGCCGAAATTCTCAAAGCCGCCCACGTCATCGCCCTGCCAGCAGTGCAGGGAAACCGGCACACGGGCCAGTTCCTTGAGGACTTTTTCGGTGTCCACGCCAGATTCGACGTAACGCTCTTTGGCGAGCAGGTAGGCTTGTTGGATATTTTTTGAATTGCTCATAATGCTGGTGCTTTCGTTTCTGATTTCCGCCGGATGTTGCCGGCTCGCGCGCACTTCTTCGGCCGCGGTGCCAAATTTTCGCGCAAAATATCAAGCCCACTGCCCGCGCACAAGGTCATTTCTCGGCCCCCAAATCTCGTAAGGAATTGTTTTTCAACCGCGGAACACCCAGCGCGGCCAACCGCAACCAAAAAAAAGACGGACAGGATTAACAGGATGAACAGGATTGAGAACAGGCTCAGAAAAGAGAATTCCCATCTTCATCCTGTGCATCTTGTTCATCCTGTTGGAAAATTTTGTTCTTCTGACAAGAGTCTTTGCCGCAAAAGAACGCAAAGAACGCAGAGATAAGAGCGTATGTTTTTTTCTTTGTGATCTTTGTGATCTTTGCGGCAATTCATCTTTGGTTGCGGCTGGCCGCGCTGTGTATTTCGCGGTTCAAAAACAATTCCTTGGGCGGGATTTGGGTCAAGCCGCCGCCTCTTGCCTCTTGGCGGCGCAACGGGCAGATTGGGGCCGTGACCGTGATTTCAAATGAATAAGTTCGCCGTTGCGGGACATTGGAAGGAGGCGTTTGACGACGCCGCGCTGCGGGCCTGGGCCATCAGGTTGCGCCGGCAATTGGACGCGCCGCGGGTTTCCCTCGGATTGGTTTTCATGACGCCCGGATTCGCCCCCGTCGCGCCGCAGGTTCTGGAATTGCTGCAAGTCCACGCGGAAATTCCGCTGTTGCTCGGCTGTTCCAGCACCGGCCTCATCATCGGCGGGCGCGAAATCGAGGACATTCCCGGACTGGTGGTTTCGCTCTTCGCCTTGCCGGGGGCGGAGTTGCGGGGCGTTCATTTCTCGCAGGAACAGGTCGAGGCGGCCAGCGGGCCGGGATATTGGGAGTTGGAGACGGGCGTGGCG
Source organism: Verrucomicrobiota bacterium (assembly GCA_049510745.1). Taxonomy (GTDB): domain Bacteria; phylum Verrucomicrobiota; class Verrucomicrobiia; order Limisphaerales; family Palsa-1400; genus PLGF01. Next base: position 21,728 of record JBEKYR010000011.1, read on the forward strand.
GCCAAACAACTCAAGGGCTGGCTGGCCTTCGTGGATCCGTTCAACATGGATGCCGAGGCCTGGCTGCGCGGCTGGAACGAAACTTACGCCCCCAAACCGATTCTCGGCGGCCTGGCCACCGGCATTTCTTCGCAACGCAGCACCCAGCTTTATCTCAACGGCAAAGTCTTCGAGGAAGGGGGCGTGGCGGTGGGGTTGAGCGGCGACATCGAATTGTTGAGCGTCATTTCCCAGGGCTGCACGCCCATTGGCGAAACGTGGACGATCACCAAGGCGGAAGGCAATTTTATCCACGAGATCGCCAACCGCCCGGCTTACGAGATTCTGGCCGAGACGTTCCTCCAGCTTTCGGCGGAGGAACAACGGCTGGCGCGCGGCAACCTCTTCATCGGCCTGGTGGTCAACGAATACCTCCATGACTTCGGGCGCGGCGATTTCCTGGTGCGCGACATTCTGGGGGGCGACCCGAACACGGGCAGCCTGTCGGTCGGGGCGTTGGCGCGGCCGGGGCAGACCATTCAGTTCCAGCGCCGGGACGCGGCGGCGGCGACGGAGGACATGATCGCCATGCTGGACAAGCTCTGCCCGCGGCTGGCGGGGCGGACGCTTTACGGCGGCTGCCTGTGCAACTGCAACGGGCGCGGTCGGCGGCTTTTCGGCCATCCCAACCACGACGCCGGGCTGGTGCAGGAAAAGATCGGGCCGCTGGAGTTGACCGGGTTCTTTTGCAACGGCGAGATCGGCCCGGTGGGCGAGCGCAATTTTCTCCACGGCTACACGGCTTCGCTGGCATTGTTGACCGGGCCGCGAGAGCGGAAAGGGCAGGGGAGCCCGGCGGCGTGAATGGCCCAAATTCTCTAAGACGGGCGCGAAACATTCAGGGGAGTACACGCGCCCGCGCGTGTCGTGGCCGGCGCCCTCGCCGGCCACATCTTTGAATCTTATACACTTCCTATGGAATTTGGGGATGCCATCGGCGAGGGCGCCGATGGCGACACACGAGGGCGCGTGTTCTCCCCGATCCGCAGCCGTCCTTTCGTTACGCGAGGATCAGGGGAACGGCCGGCAGGCTTGACCGCACCCGGCGGGAACCTTCAGTTGGCGGCGTCTTCCTCGGCCAGTTTGCGATACAAGGTCGCCACGCTCACTCCGAGCAGTTCGGCGGCCTTCTCCTTGTCGCCGCTGGTTTGGGCCAGGGCGCGGTTGACGTAGCCCAATTCCTGGTCGCGCAAGTAGTCGCGCAAGGGGCCGACCGGCTGGGAGAAAGAGGGCTGCGGGGCGGCGCTGGCCGCGCCGACTGCAAGGGCCGCGCCCGATTCGGGCGGGGCTTGCGGGGTTTCCACCAACTCTTCTCCGCCGTCCGCAGTGGCGTGGCGGCGCAGGATGGGCGGCAAATCCGCCACGCGAATGGTGTCGTCTTCGCACAAGGCGCAGGCGCGCTCGATGGCGTTTTCCAGTTCGCGCACGTTGCCGGGCCAATCGTGGGCCGCCAGCACATCGAGGGCTTTGCGGCTGATGCTGAAAAGCTTGCCCGTGCGCGAACTGATCTTGTTGCGCAGAAAGTGCATGGTCAGCACCGGGATGTCTTCGCGGCGCTCGCGCAAGCTGGGCAGGTTGATCGGGATGACGTTCAGGCGGTAGAAGAGGTCTTCGCGGAAGGTGCCTTCCTTGATCCTCTTTTCCAGCGGTTCGTTGGTGGCGGAGAGGACGCGCACGTTGACGCTGACGGGAACATTGTCCCCCACGCGGCGGACTTCTTTATCCTGCAAGACGCGCAGCAGGCGGCTTTGCAGGACCGGGGGCATGGAGCTGATTTCGTCCAGGAAAATCGTGCCGCCGTCGGCTTCCTGGAAAAGGCCCTTTTTGTCGTTGATCGCCCCGGTGAAGGCGCCCTTGCAATGGCCGAACAACTCCGATTCCAGCAGGTTCTCCGGCAGGGCGCTGCAATTGATGGGGATGAACGGGGCAAACTGGCGGCGGCTGTTAAAATGCAGCGCGCGGGCGACCAATTCCTTGCCCGTGCCGCTCTCGCCGAGGATCAGGATCGTGCTGTCGGTGTCGGCCACGCGCTCGATCATTTTGAAGACGTCCTGCATCTGGGGCGAGTTGCCGATCAACTGGTTGAACTGGTACTTCTTCTTCAGTTGCTTGCGCAGGTAAATGTTCTCCGATATGGCGTCGTTGTAGGAGAGCGCCCGCTGGATGCACAGGCGCAGATCATCGACCTTGAAGGGCTTTTCCAAATAATCGAACGCCCCCTTTTTCATTGCGTCCACCGCCGTTTCGATGGTGGCGTAGGCGGTGATGACGATGACGGTGGAAGGGGGGTTGAGGGCGCGGGCCTTTTGCAGGATTTCCAGGCCGTGCGTGCGGGTCTTGTCCAGGTAGAGGTCGGTGATGACCAGTTCCGGGCACTGCGCTTCGAGGGTCTCGACCGCGGCGTTGAAGTTGCTGAACGGGAAAACCTCGTGCCCCTCCCGGCGCAGAAGTTCGGTGACCATCTGCACCATCGTCACTTCGTCGTCAATCAACAGAACTTTTGCCATGCCTGAACCTTAACCAAGGGGCGGCCCAACCGCAAGCATTAGCCGGTGCGGTTTTTCAGTGTTTGCCGGACACCAGGTCGCTCAGTTTGAAGATCGGCAGAAACATGCAAATCACAATCCCGCCCACCACCACTCCCAAAAACACGATCAACAGCGGCTCGATCAGCGAGGTCAACCCCGACAACGTGTTCTCGATCTCCTCGTCCAGAAAATCCGCCACCCGTTCCAGCATGGCGTCGATCTTGCCCGTTTGTTCCCCGGCCGTGATCATGCGGATGATCATGGTGGGGAAAACCGGATGCTTGCCCAGGGCGTTGGAGATGCCCTCGCCCCGCTCGATGTCGGTCGTGGCCGTTTTGACGGCCGCTTCCATGATGACGTTGCCCACCGTGTTTTGCACGATGGCCAGCACTTCCAGGATGGGCACGCCGCTGCGCACCAGCGACGCCATCGTCCGGCAAAACCGGGCCAGGCAGATTTTATGGGCGATCGGCCCGAAGATCGGCAGCTTGATGCGGCGGGCGTCCCAAAAGGCCCGCCCGACCGGCGTTTTGATGTAGTAGAGCCAGCCAAAGACCACCACGCCCGCGCCCAGGATGAACCAAACGAAATAATGCCGCAAGACGTTGCTCACATTGATCAGGTACTGGGTCGGCGTCGGCAGGTGACCGCCCATCGAGGTGAAAATATCGCTGAACACCGGCACGACCTTGACCAGGAGGAAAATGGTGATGCCGATGGCCACAATGGTGACGGCGGTCGGATACATCATGGCCGATTTGACCTTCTTGCGCAGGCGGGCGGTGTTTTCCAGGTATGTGGCCAGGCGCGAGAGGATTTCCGCCAGCAAACCGCCCTTTTCGCCGGCGGCCACCATGGAATAATAGAGCTTGGTGAACACCTTGGGATGCTTCTGCAACGCCTCGGAGAACCCGTCGCCCCCCTCCACCCGCGTGGTGATGTCCTTGATCACATCGCGCATGACCTTATTGTCCGTTTGCTCCGCCAGGGCCTGGAGCGATTGGACCATGGCCAGGCCGGCGTCGATCATGGTGGCCAGTTGGCGGGTGAAGATGACCAGGTCGCCCAGGGAAACCGACCCGCCGCTGGTGCGGCCTTTTTTGGAGATTTTTTCCTGGATGGCCACGACCATCAGGTTGCGATTCAGGAGGGCGGCAATGGCATTGGCCTCCGAGGAGGCATCGACACTGCTGCGAATCTCCCGGCCCGTGGCCGAATCCCGCGCGACATAGCTGAACGATGGCATAAACGATTCTGCTTTCCGGTTCTCGTATCAATTCCGCGGCCGGATTGCAAGCCAAACTTGGCGGGGTTTTTTAGGGCCGGGGAGAACCGTGAGCCGCCCCGGGCAAGCTGAGAATAGCTGAAAATGGCCCTGGGAACGCAGCGCCGAAATTCTTCGGGGTGAAAGTGCGGCCACAGATTAACACAGACGCACACAGATAAGGAATGCAGCCCGGAAACTCTTCTGGGGTGCAAGTGCCGAACGCCCGAAAACGGGTTTTCCCTTATAGGGTATACCCGAAAAAACAACTGGAGTCCGAGAAGAGCCTTTACAGCATTTTGCAGATTTTGAGCGTGAACGTGTATGAGCAAGAGCCTCTGCATCAAGTGCTTAGAGATTCACCATCGCAGATTTTGGAAGGCAATCTTTGCAACCAATTGGTATTCAACTACTAATATCCAGACAGCAGTGTACACCCAAACAGGTAATTGCCTGGCCGATTGGGCTGGCGCTAAGATATTTACATGAATCGCTGCTTATCGATTCCAGAAAGGACAAGAAATGGGGAGTTGTAATGGGAGAAAATCTGCGGCATTTTATCATTCCGATGAGACAGCACGCATCTACGCTCGCCGGCGGCCTCACCGGCTTACTATTCCTAGCCGGCGTGGGTTCCGCTGGTGCGGCGGATGACGGCAAACCGCATTGGGCGACCGACCTTTTGACCAACGCCGCACAAATCCGTATTTTGTCGGCGGCTGAAACGTCTAAGTGCTTACCGGTGTGTCTGTTGGGGGTAATGATGGATAAGGTTACGAGCGATCCGGACCGTATTGCGATTATTCTGCAAGATCAGACGGCCGGGATATATGTGCTGACAAAGCCGAACGCACACAGTGTTCTTGCTCATTATCATCGCGGAGATTTGTTGGAAATAAGAGGCGTGACTGATTGCGGGCAATTCGCGCCGATCGTCATTGTTGATTCGGCGCAGAAATTGGGAACGGCGCCCATTCCAGCGGCAAAGCCGGCTAAATACCAACAAATAATTACCGGGGCACTGGACGCCCAATGGGTGGAACTCAAAGGGGTGGTTCGCCAATGTTTTAATTTTGATGTGGTTTCCAATACACAAAGAATCGACATCGCGGTGGATGGAGGCAACCTCGTGCGAACAATGCTCACTACCCAGCCGCAAGAACCTATACAGGTGGACGCGGAGGTGACGGTGGATGCGATTTGCCTCTACCAGTTCAATCAGAAACGCCAGGTGCTCAGACCGATATTACTCGTTCCACACGGCGTCCCATTGGTGGTTGAGAAACCGGCTCCGGCGGACCCGTATGCGGTGCCTGTGCGCTCCTTGACCAGTCTGTTGACGTTTTCCCCGCAGAATCTTTATGCGTATTCGCATCGGATGCATGTCCGTGGCATTGTCACGTATGCCCAATTGGGTTCATTCATCTGGATTCGTGACGAGAATACAGGGCTGCGCCTTCAAAGCAGTCAAAAAGAGGAGTTACTGCCCGGTGATCACATTGAGGCACTAGGATTTCCGGCAAGTGGCTCCAATATACCTAAGCTTGAGGATGCTGTCTTTCGGAAAATAGGCTCCGCTAAACCGCCCAATCCCATACGTCTAACCAATTTTGCCGAGGCTTTTAATCATGAAGATGATTTGATCGTTATTGAAGGAATACTCTCACATTCCGCACTTGGAAGATGTAAGAGTTGGCCAGCCGTTTGGGATGGGGGATCATTATCCGTAGACGGCGGCGTTGATGTTCAATAAATCCAGGACGGTTTTCTCGATGGCGGAGAGCGGATCGACGAAGCACTTTAGAAACCGGTCCTCTTCATAGAGATGATATTTGGCTCGCATGGCGAAAGTATCCAGGACCTGGGCGAAAGAGGGCGTTTTGGATTCGCGGCCTTCTGGCAAAATGGCAATGGCTTTGATCTTGCGGCGAATCATGTTTTTGCGGAGGGAGCGTTCGATCAAAGCGGCGACCAACTGGGCGACAAAGCAGAGGAACATGAGGGCCTCAATGCGGCTGTTTTTCTTTAAAAACAGCGGGGAAATCTCCAGCACCGATTTGGCCAGGAAGTGTCTTTTTTCCAGGCGAGGCTGGTATTTGTATTTTTTGAGCGCCTCCAAAGGGGATAAGCCGGCATTGGTGACGTAGGGAAAGACCCCGTCCATGGTCTTGGCGGCGGCCACCGCCGCTGGATCGGGCTGGGCGCGGAGAATGGGAACCTTCCGGACAACCCGTCTGTAATGGGTCTTGGGGGAGGGTTTGCCGCGGGTGGTCTGGATGAAGTCGGTTTTTTCCTCAAACTCAATTTGACAGAGGATAAGATTTTTGAGGTGATAGCGGGCCAGGATGTTTTCAGCGGCCCGGCGGATAGCCGGCTCGGTTTTGGGACCGCGGCCGCGTCTTTGGTTCAGGCGTTCCAGTTTTTGGAGGGCGGCCTCGATGCGACCCTGCCGATCTTGCGCGTCGTGCCGGCATTTTTCCGAAGAGCGATACCAGTAAATGCGGAAGCCCTCGTGCATCTGGTAGAGGCCGGCCGCCAGATCGAAAACTTCCCGGCGCTGGTATTTGCGGCAGGCGGGCCGGCTCCACAACGGTTGCCAGCGCACCTGGCAATCGGCGGCTTGCCGGGCGAAGTCGTTGGCCTCGGCGCGGCCGCGGGGCAGAACGGTCAGGAAGCGCCCTCCCTCTTTGTCCAAGCGCAAGAGGTTGTCGGTGGCGCAGAGTTTGCAATCAGCCACGTAAAGAAAATCCGACCGGCCCAACAATCGGCACAGACATTGCCAGGTTTCCCAGTGGGTGCCGTCATCGCTTTGGTTGCCGGGGTAGGTTTTAAAATGGATCGGCACGGCTTGGTCGGCGCAGACGGACAAAGATTGGATGAGTTGCTTTAAGTCGGGCCGATGATCCTTGCTGAAGCCCCGGAGCAGTTGGATGGCCTTGGGGTCTTGGTGGGCGTAGGCGCCACAAAACTTGATGGAGGTCGAATCGTTATGAATCTGGCTGGTGTCCAGGTCAAAGGTCTTGACCGCATGGACCACCAAGGCGGTCATCAAACTGGCGCGGTCACTCTGGAAGAGGCGGTCCAAAGCGCGGCCCAGAGCGTCATCGCCCAGGTGCTGGGCCGGTCGCAGGTCCGGGTCATAACGCTGAGCCCAAGCCTCGATCCGGTAGAGGGCGTTGGGTTTGAGCAGGAGGCTTGTGACCAGCAACTGGAGGGCTTCGACATAGTGGGAGGGAGTGATTTGCTGGGCCAGCAGCGGGCGCAGGTTTAGAGCGCGCAGGAAATGGTCCACGACGGGCCAGGCCCCTTGCAATTTTTTGCGCAAACGGAGCGATTGTTCTTGCATGGGGCCTTATCCTAATGTATATAGACATTAGGATGCAAGAGAAAAATGAAAAAATAATTATGCTGCAAGTGACCCTTCCCCTGTTGCCGGGAAGCATCTCCACCGCTTCCAGCACCTGCGGCAAACACCGGTGCGCATGCAAAGACGACCCGCCCAAGCTCCACGGCGTCTATTATCGCTGGACGGGAACCCTGGAGGGCAAACGAACGACAAAAACGATCAGCAAAGAAGTGGCCAAGGAATGCGAGCGCCGAATCAAGAACTACAGGCGTCTGCAACGGCAAATCGAAACACTTCTGGCCCAAGCTTTGGCGCAAGCCCCTTGGAAAGGAGAACAGATATGAGAGTGTGACCAACGCAATCGCTTCCGCCAACGCTACTTACATCCACTGGTTTTACATCTTCCAAGTGCGGAATGTGAGAATACTCACTCAAATTCAATCCTTTCTGAATGGGATGTCTCTTACGCTCGATATGGAAGGCCAGCTTTTCCATGCAGTTTTGAAGACATCTTCTGATCAACATGACCATCCAAACTGGCAGACCGGCGCCAAAGTTCGCATTACGGGTATTTGCGCTTTCGTTCATGATGATGCGCAGCTCTCATTTGGAATTTGGCAGCCAACGTCGTTTCAGATTCTGCTTCGCTCGCCCGCGGATCTGAAAATTCTCAAACCGCCGTCGTGGTGGACTCACCGGCATATCACAATGATTCTCTGCACGGCCACCGGCGCCTTGATGCTTATTATCGGGGTGGTCGTGATGTTTTCACGCCATCGCCTGCGCCAACAACAGCGCCATCGGCAAATGGCGGAAGCGGAATTCGCCGCCATTTTATCCGAACGCAATCGCATGGCCCGCGAGATCCACGACACGCTGGCCCAGGGCCTTGTGGCGACCTTGGTGCATTTGCGGTTGGTCAAGAAGCAAATTTGCAACGGTGGCGCCTCTGTCACCCAGCATCTCGATGACGCCCAACAGCTTGTTCAGGAAAGCCTCGAAGAGGCGCGCAGTTCCATTTGGAACATGCGTTCGCAAGTTCTTGAAAACAGCGACCTCGCGGGCGCGCTTGAAGGCATCTTGCGCCAGCTCTCCGGCGGCAGCGCCGTGCAAACCTCCCTCGCCGTCACCGGCAACGCCCGTCGTCTGGCGCCCGTTGTCGAAAATAATTTGCTCCGGGTCGGCCAGGAGGCGATCACCAACGCCACCCGCCACGCCCGCGCCACCCGCATCGCCGTCACGCTGGACTTCGCCGAGAGTCAATTCCGCCTCATGGTCCGCGACGACGGCCGGGGCTTTGACGCCGGCCAGCCCCCCCCGGGCGAGGGCGGTTTTGGCCTGGTCGGCATCCGCGAGCGCGCCGCCCAACTGAACGGCGAACTGCGCATCCGCAGCGCGCCGGGAGGCGGCACCGAAATCTCTTTGAGTGTGCCCCTGCCGGCCGATTCCCCGCCGGCCCTGTCATGAAGAAAAAGAACCCAATCCGTGTCATGTTGGTGGACGATCATCCGGCGTTCCGCAAAGGCCTGGCCGCGCTGGTCGAAAGCGAGGCCGACTTGTCCGTCGTGGCCGAGACCGGGGACGGGTGCCAGGCGGTCGAGTTGTTTCGCCAGGTCCGGCCCGACGTGGTCTTGATGGATTTGCGCCTGCCCGGCATGGGGGGCGTCGAGGCCATCCTGGCCATCCGCAAAGAGTTCGCCCAGGCTCGCGTCATCGTCCTGACCACGTTCGACACCGATGAGGACATCTATCGGGCCATTCAATCGGGCGCAAAATCATTTCTGCTCAAGGACACGCCGGAGGATGAACTGGCGGCGACGATCCGCGCGGTGCATGGCGGCGCGGAGAAGTTGCCGTCGCGGGTGGCCGACCGGCTGGCCGTCCGCCAGCAGCGCGCGGAGTTGTCGCAGCGCGAAATGCAGGTTCTCGAACTCCTCGTCAAAGGACGGATCAACAAAGAAATCTCCGCCGCGTTGTTCATTTCCGAGGACACGGTCAAGGCGCACATGAAAACTTTGTTCGTCAAACTTCAGGTGCAGGACCGCACGCAAGCCGCCATCACCGCCGTGCGCCACGGCATTGTTCACCTGGAGTAAGCGCTCATTTTCACCCGAATAGGTGACTGACATCTTTTCGCGCGGTGTGTTAGTTTCGCATTCATGCAGAGACAGGACCATTTCGCGCCCCGCAGTCGGGCCGCCTTTGCGCTCGCCCTGGGTTGCTGGCTTTCAACCCTAAGCGTGGACGCCGCGGACGGTTCCCTGCACTCCTTCCATCCAGGCGAATTGTGGCCCGACGATCATGGCCGGCACATCAACGCTCACGGCGGCGGTCTGCTCCATTACGGGGCAATGTACTATTGGTTCGGAGAACATAAGATCGCCGGGGAACTGGGCAACACCGCCCAAGTCGGCGTGCATGTGTACTCCTCGCGCGACCTTTACAACTGGGAAGACCGAGGCATTGCTTTGCCCGTGTCGCAAGACCCCTCCAGCGAGATCGCCGCCGGCTGCATCCTGGAACGGCCCAAGGTCCTCTTCAATGAACAGACGCGAAAGTTTGTCATGTGGTTCCACCTCGAGAAGGGCCAGGATTACAGCAGCGCCCGCAGCGGCGTCGCCGTGGCCGATCAGGTGACCGGGCCGTATCGCTATTTGTATTCGCTTCGCCCCAATGCCGGGGTCTGGCCGGACGATCTTCCCCAGGAACAACGCCAGCCCCTGAGCGCGGAGGAACAGAAGCAACTGGCGAAATATCATTTCCGGGGCGGGCCTCCCGCCGGCCTGCCGTTTCCAACCAACCTGGTTTGCCGCCGCGATTTTCAGGGCGGGCAAATGGCGCGCGATATGACCCTTTTTCTGGATGACGACGGCAAGGCCTATCACCTCTATTCGTCGGAAGAGAACGGGACCCTGCAAATTTCGCAATTGGCCGGCGATTTTCTCCTCCCCGCCGGACATTATGCGCGGCTCTTGGTGGGACGATTCAATGAAGCGCCGGCGCTCTTCAAGAAGGACGGCGTTTATTTTCTGTTCGCCTCCGGCACCACCGGCTGGGAACCCAATCCGGGCCGGAGCTTTTCCGCCGCCTCCCTTTGGGGGCCTTGGAACGATCTGGGCAACCCCTGCCGCGGCACCGACGCGCAAAAGAAGAACACCTTCGAGTCGCAATCGACCTTTGTTCTGCCGGTGGCGGGCCGGAGCGGGCAATTCATTTTCATGGCCGACCGCTGGCGGCCCGCGAATGCCATCGACGGCCGCTATGTCTGGCTCCCCGTGCGCTTCGACAACGGCCAGCCGGTCCTGGAGTGGAAACAGACTTGGAGCCTCGACGACCTGCCCGCGCGCCTGAGCCGGGCGGGCGACTGAAAGTTTGCCCAAGGGCCATAAGTTTTCTTGCGTCCGGCGGGCCAGCCCCTACACTTCCCCCTGCCAGCAGTGGACTGATCATGACCCAAAAGACACGCATGTCGGTCAATTCGAGCAATGTGCTCTCCGTCATCATGGGCGGAGGCAAGGGCGCGCGCTTGTTCCCGTTGACCCGCGATCGCAGCAAACCCGCCGTTCCGTTGGCGGGAAAATATCGCCTGGTCGATATTCCCATTTCCAATTCCATCAATTCCGGGCTGCGCCGGATTTATTTGCTGACCCAGTTCAATTCCGCCTCGCTCCACCGGCACATTTCGCAGTCCTACAAATTTGACCAGTTTTCGGGCGGGTTTGTGGAGATTTTGGCCGCCGAGCCATCCCTTTCCGACACTTCTTGGTACCAGGGCACGGCTGACGCGGTGCGGAAAAACCTGGTTCATTTCCTCAATCACGATTTCGAGCATCTCCTGATCCTGAGCGGGGACCAGCTCTACCGCATGGATTTCCGCCACATCATCGCCGAGCACGCCGAAAGCGGGGCGGACGTGACCATCTCGACCATCCCGGTGTCGCGCGGCCAGGCGCCGGCCTTGGGCATCATGCAAATCGACGCCGACAGGCGCATCACCCGGTTCGTGGAGAAACCCAAAGACCCGGCCGTGCTCGATTCCTTGCGTCTGGACAGCGCCACCCAGGCGCAGTTGGGCCTGGACAGCAAGGAGGATTACCTGCTGGCGTCGATGGGAATTTACCTTTTCAAACGCGAGGTGGTGCTGAAGCTGCTGGAAAACACGCTGACCGACTTTGGCAAGCACATCATCCCCGGCGCGATCGAGTCCCACAAAGTTCATGCCTACGTTTTCCAGGGCTACTGGGAGGACGTCGGGACGATCCGGTCTTATTTCGAGGCGAATCTCGACTTGGTGGCGGAACTGCCGCGCTTCAATTTCTTTGACATGGCCGCGCCGGTCTTCACACGCCCGCGCTTCCTGCCCGCGTCGAAGATCAACGGGGCGCAGATCGACCACGGCGTCATATCCGACGGCTGCATCCTCAACCACTGCAATGTCCGCTACAGTATTGTCGGCGTGCGCAGCATCATCCTGGAAGGTTGCACGCTCAACCGGACCATTCTGCTGGGCTGCGATTTCTACGAATCGGAAGGCTCCATCCGGGATTTCGAGAGCCGCGGGCTGCCTCGCATCGGCATTGGCGCCAACACGCACATCGAGAACGCGATCATCGACAAGAACGCGCGCATCGGCGACCACTGCAGGATTTCGCCCGCCGGCAAACCGGACAAAGTGGACCATCCGCTCTATTACATCCGCGACGGCATCGTCATCATCCCCAAAAACGGCATCATTCCGCGCGACACGGTGATTTAGAACGAAAGCGCGCCCGCCCGAAGGCCCATGAAAACAACCGCGCCGCTTCTCTTCGTGCTGCTGGCCGCCGCCGGCTGCGCCGCCCCTGTCACCAAGACCGAAACGGCGCCGCCGCCGCCCGCCGCGCGCCAGGCGGCGGGCGACAAACGGGTCTTGACCGATCCCTCCCTGGATCGCGCCATTCATGTCGTGAAGGTCCAGACTGCGGCCGGCGCGGAAGGTTTTTTGAAAATCCAGGTCGATGTGGAAAACCGGAGCGATGCGCCCCGGCGGTTCAGTTACAGCATCGAGTGGCTGGACGGGGACGGCGGGCCGCTGCCGCTGGCCAGCAACGGCTTCCTGGATTGGATGCTGCGGGCCCATGAGAGCTCGTCCATCGCGGCGACGGCGCCGACGCCCGTGGCGAAGGATTTTCGCATCACCTTTGCCGGCCCAGCCCAATAAACTCGCCGCCTGGGGCGGAGGCCGTCACCCCATCTTTTTGAGCGCGTCGCGCACGCGGGCGGCTTCCTCGTAGTTCTCGTTCTTGACGGCCTCGTTGAGCGCGGTTTCCAGTTTTTCGCGGGCGCTCAGGGGCCGTTTGTTTTGGATTTCCTGGAGCCAGAGTTCCAGGGACTGCAACTCGCCGCTGGTTTCGAGCAGGTCCTGGCGGTCGTGATCGCGGTAAAAGCGGCGGATTTCATCCATGCCCTCTTCCACCAGGCGGATGACTTCATCATAGCGGTTGTCTTTGAGGGCCAGGGCGCCGCGGGCGCGCACGCGCATCATGAGCAGTTGCGGCCGGAATTGTTGCAGGGACCAGGCCAGTTCTTCCGAGCCGGCGTATTTTTCGACAAAATCAAACACCTTCAGGTTGCGTTGCGCGTCCTCGATCACGCCGTTGAAATCCTCCAGTTGAAAGAGGCAAATGTAGCGGTGATGGTACTGGATGGCTTCCTGTTGCAGCCGCCCGCAATCCTCCGGTGTCAAGCGAAAGGACTTGTCGTCGTTCTCATGCTCGCGGCGGAATTTTCCCAGCAGATCCAGGTAGTACTCCAGGAGGGATTCCCGGCCAAAAGGGCGCTTGCCGTCGGGCCGCCCCTGGGCGTTCATTTGCAGCAGGCCCAGGTCCACGCGCAGTTGTATCTTGTCCGCGCCGTCTTTGCCCCGGAATCTTCTGACGACCACCTGGCCCGGCTGATAATCCCACTGATCCAGCAGAGCCGATATATCGAAACTCATACTCTGAATATGACCGTCAAAAGCCTCCAAGTCAACGCAAGGCTGGAAAGTTGGCCCCGCAGGCCCTAACCTCACCCGCTTATGCCAGCGACAGTGCCAGTGACAGTTCATTCCAGCCAGTTTCCGGAAAATGTCCGGCGCGGCCTGCTCCAGGGCCTGCGCTCGCGCCGGATTGCGCCCAAGTACCTCTATGAAACCCGCCAGCAAGCCCGGAAATGGCTCGCGCTGCACGAAGCCTTCTCGCCCTCCCGGACGGACCCCGATGGCGCGGCCATCTATGACCGGAGCTTCGCAGCGGCGGGCGGATTCGTCCGCCAGCGGCAGGTGCGCGTGATCGGTCTGGGCTGCGGCGGCGGGCAAAAGGAGGCGCGGCTGCTGGCCTTGCTGGCCGGACAGGGCAACGCTCTTTCCTACACACCGTGCGATGCCAGCCTGGCCCTGGTGCTGGCCTCCGTCCGCGAGGCCGAAGGCGCCGCGCCGGGCACGCCCTGCCATCCGCTGTTGTGCGATTTGGGCGCGGCGGATGATTTGGCGGAGGTGTTCGACCAGCTCGAAGCGCGGAACGGGCCGCGTCTGCACACCTTTTTCGGCATGATCCCGAATTTCGAGCCGGACGACATTCTGCCCAAGCTGGCGGGGTTGTTGCAGGCGGACGATCTTCTTCTTTTCAGCGCGAACCTGGCGCCCGGCCCCGACTACGCGGCGGGAGTGGAACGGGTTTTTCCCGGATACAATAATGCCGAGACGCGCGATTGGCTGCTGGCCTTTGTCCGCGACCTGGGGATCGAGCCGGGCGACGGCGCGGTGGAATTTTCCATTGAGGAAGCGTCGGGGCTGAGGCGGATCGCGGCGGATTTTTGTTTTCTGCGGCAACGGACGGTGACGGTGGAGGGGGAACGTTTTGATTTTGGCCGGGGCGAAAAGCTGCGCCTGTTTTTTTCGTATCGTTACACACCCGATCGGGCCGGGCGATTGTTGCGGGACTGGGACTTCGAGATTCTTGGGCAATGGATAACGCAATCCGAAGAGGAAGGCGTTTTTTTGTGCCGGAAAAGGGCCGGATGATGGGGGTCCCCCCCGCAACCAAAAAAAAGACGGACAGGATTAACAGGATAAAGAATGGATTCAGAAAAGAGAATTCCCCCTTCATCCTGTTCATCCTGTTCATCCTGTCAAAACTCTTTTTCCGCGCTTTCAGCCTCTGCCGGAGAAAATCTTGTCGGAAATTCTTGATTCTGATGGATTGAAGTGCAGATCACATAGATAAGCGCTTATGGATGTTTTGGCCGACCCAAAACACGAATCGGTGAATTTTTTCTTACCGCCGGCCGCCCGTTGGTTTTCCGCCGCGACTCTGGCGAGGATTGGAAAACCGACGGTTTGAGCCGCCGCCGCGTTGGCTGAAATCAACGAGAGAAGTTAAGAGGCTTGGGGGTCATGCCGAAACATTCGATCTTTTGCTCCAGAGGCCAAACCTTACAGGAGACCGGCCCGGCCCCACTTCCCGGAATTGGCAGCCGAAATGGAATCTTTGGATGAGACCCTGATTCACTCTGAGTATGCTTGGTTTGCAATTGTGGACCGGGAGGGGCAAAAATGGCTTTATGCCTTGCCATCAATTGGGTGTGGCGTAAACATCCACGGATATGAACGATTATCGCCAGAATACTTTCAAAGTTAAATTTGCCAGTGCTGCCAAGGCGCTGGGCGTTGCACCCGAAAAGATTGTCTCATTGAAAATTCGCGACACCCTCAGTTCATACCATGCGTATCGCGACATGGTCCATTCACTGGAACAGGAATTCGGCTTCAAGTCCTCATCTGTCAGCGGCGATTTGCAGGGACGAGGCTACTTGCTTGCGAAAGAAAAGTCCCAGGTAATCGTTGTTGAGCACGAGTCTGGTCTTGAGATTTTATACATTGCTGGCTCTGTCGCATCCCTAATCGGCTTGATACCAATAATATTACAAGCGTGGAGTGCAATTCGTCGATTTTCAGATCCCGCGAATCCCTTTCAGAATTTGGAAGTCCGGAGGCTTAATGAGAAGTGGGAACTGCAAGAGGACACCATTCATCTTAACCGTCACGGGCTCGGCGATATTTCCAACCTGGCATTAACTACCGCCGCTGGCCTTCTCGAAGATGAGTTCCAAAAATTAAGCCGCCACATTGAATCCGTGTTGCCTCAAATTGCTGCGTTGGAACAGCGACTTGCAAAGGTGGAAGTTGCCTTAAAGAACTTAAAGTCCTCAAAACGCAGATCCAAGCGTCGGTAGTAGATTTTGGAAATGACGCGCCCATCCACTAACATCTAATGACACTTAACTATGATTCAAACAACCACGAGTAAACTCCACTGGAACTATTTCTTGGCACTCGACCATGATCTTGAATTGGTTTCTCGTTACGTTGAATTCTGCGAACCTCACTTTGACGTATATTCCATTGAATTCGCACATATCCTCTTCGCTGCAGCATCCGAAGTGGATGTCATCGCCAAACTCCTTTGCAAGCAGCTTAACCCTAAGGCGCGTTGCCGCGACATCAACGATTATCGGGCTGTTCTCAGAGCCGCTCTGCCTGCGTTGCCTGCCACACACGTTTTAGTGCCGCGCTATGGCTTGACTCTTACGCCCTGGGACAACTGGAAGCGGCCGTCGAATCCAGATTGGTGGCACAGTTACAATAAGGTTAAACACCAGCGAGACGTTCACTTCAACAAGGCAACTCTCCAAAACGCCCTAAACGCGCTCGGAGGACTACTAATTTTCACATTTTACCATTACAGTTACTCGTTAAGCAAAACTCCAGGATCGCCCCTTCGCTCAGTTCTCACAACGGCAGAGCTACAGCCAGAGTCCACGCTTCTTCGTCTGCCTGACGACTATTATTGCAAACATCTTGTTGTAACGACTTAATCAATGTCGCACAAGAAAAATAATGTTTAAGTGACGAAGCGAGAGGCCAGGGTTTGGGGTCAAATCTAAACATTCGACAATTCGCCTGCAAATTGTGAGGCTTGCAATGATGCGGGCACTGACCGACCTGCCTGGTAAAAGGCCAAATGTTGAATGTTTAGACGCGACCCCAGGGATCACCCCCAACTTTGAACGGCGGTCGGAAAGTGACGCAACGTCGATTGGGGCGAGGCCTTGACGGCGATGGCAGAGAGTGAGAGGCTTTGGACATGAGCAAGGCGGAAGTCATTTATGACAAGGTGCAAGCGCTGCCGGAGTCGGCGCAAACGGCGGTGCTGCGGGTGGTGGAGTCGTTGGGCGGCGTCGGGCCCGAAAGCGAGTCGCAGTCGTCGAGCCGGTTGGCGCAAGAATTCCAGACGTTGGCGGAGACGTGGCGCCGGGAAACAGCCTTTTTCTCGTTCATGCCGCAGCGGGCGTTGCACCCGGCTTATCAACGGATCATCGGCATGGGATGGGGGGTGGTGCCTTTGCTCTTGCGGGAATTGCAGCGGCAACCCGACCACTGGTTATGGGCCTTGCAGGCGATCACCGGCGAGAGACCGGCGCAAGGCACGGAAACGCTGGGCGCGGCAGCCGAGGCCTGGCTCAACTGGGGCCGTGCGCGCGGACTTCTTCCCGATGCCCAAGGATGAGATAGTCGGATGGGTCAGATTATAGTTTGACCCTGACGACAGGTATCACGCTTGGAGGAAGGGGTATTACGCCGGTATCAGTTCCAATTTGATGCGCTGGCCCAAGGCACGGGCTGCCCTTTCCAAGGTCGTCAATGTCATGGACGGATTGGAACCGTCCAACATGCGGTCCACTGCGGCACGGCTGGTCTTCATCCGCAGAGCCATGTCGGCTTTGGACAGGGACTTTTGTTCGATGAGTTTGGCCAGTTGCAGGGCAAGGGCGCGTTTGAGCGCGCGCGCTTCAATTTCTTCCAAAATGCCCTCTTCAGCGAGAAAATCCCGGAAATTGCTTCCCCGATGTTTTTTCTTATTCATGGCCGTGCAGATATTGTTTCATTCGTTTCTTCGCCAGGTCCAAATCGGGCTTTGGCGTCTTGCGATCTTTCTTGATGAAACCGTGGAGCAACACGATTTCCTCGTCATGGATGATAAAGAGCGTCCGCGCGATTTTGCCTCTCAAGTTGGACCGTATCTCCCACAGGCCGCCGCCGAAAGAGTCCACCAACGGTTTGCCTATCGGCCATGCAAATTGGGCAGTCAAGATGTCCTCACCGATGGCCTTTCTCTCTTCCCTCGGCAATCCTTTAAGCCAACTCCTGACCGGCTCATTGCCGGCCTCGGTCTGGAAGAACACCACCGCTAATGGACGCTCACCATTCAATCCAAAACTATTGTATCAAAAATGATACCAATGTCAACCGGCGGAATTTCCTACGGTCGCAAACAGCCGCCCCTGCCCCTTTCACCGACCGGGCGGCCCGCGGGTCAGAAGGCCCGCAGGGTCTCCAGCACCGCCCGCACGCGCGGGACTTCGTGGGTGCGGAACAGGTCCGTCTTGCCCAGCGCCGCCAGCACGGCGAAGAATGGCTCGGCGCAGCGCACTTCCTCCCCGAAATACTCGAAGGCGTGCGGCAAGGCGTGGCAGACCGGAAATCCAAGCGTCCGCAATCGAAAGGTGTTCAAAAAGGTCGTCATCTGGTGCCGCACGCGCGTCGCGCTGTCTTGCAGGTTGCGGTAGTAGAAGCCCAATCCGGGATCGATGAGAATTTTTTCCACCCCGTGCCGCGCCGCCGAATCCGAGAGCCGCGCAAAATAATCGCGCATCAGTTCGATCACGTCGCCGCCCGGATCGAAATCGCCCACGTCCCGCGGGTTGCGCCCTTGCACGTAGCAGAGGATCACCGCCGCCGAATGCTCCGCTGTCAACTCGAAGATTTCCGCCGCTTCTTCGGCCCCCGTCAGGTTGATGACCTTGGCGCCCGCTTCCAGGCAGGCGCGCGCGACTTGGGCCTGGTAGGTTTCCACCGAGACGAGCACGCCGGCGGCGGCCAGGCCGCGGACGGCCGGGAGCAATCTGCTTTGTTGGGCGGACGGGTCCAAGCGCGCCGCCTGGGCCAGGGTGGATTCCGCGCCGAGATCGACAATGCGGGCGCCTTGGGCCCGCAGCACCAGGCCGCGTTGGATGGCGCGGTCGGTCGTCAGGCAGACGCTTTCGCGGTACCAGGAATCCGGGGAGAGGTTGACGACGCCCATGATGGCGGGAGCGGAATTGAAGGCGAAGAGTTCGCCGCCGAGGGAGAATTCGCGGACTTTGGCGGGGGCGGCCTGGCGGTGGTGTTCGAGCAAGGCGGCCAATTGTTCGAGGGACAACATTTCGAAATTTAACCGGCGTGACCCTACCGGGTTCGCGCCCGTGTTGTCGAGGCATATCGGGCGGTCCAAATCCTCCTAACGCGGCCTTACCGCGGAGCGATGACCCAGACAATTTGGATGGGAGAGCGAAGAAGCGGTCGGCGGGGGCGCCGACCGCTGCATGCGAGGGCGCATGCACTCCCCGGGATGTAATGCAACGGTTCTAAGGCGATTTGGGGGGCGGAGAAAGTGACGAAGGACGAACTGTAAGCGAATTTCG
Source organism: Verrucomicrobiota bacterium (assembly GCA_049510745.1). Lineage (GTDB taxonomy): Bacteria > Verrucomicrobiota > Verrucomicrobiia > Limisphaerales > Palsa-1400 > PLGF01. The sequence continues at coordinate 40,446 of JBEKYR010000011.1, forward strand.
TCATTTTTTTGAGCGTGCATTTTACGCGGGCGGCGGGAAAACTCGGAAGATGACCAGATTGACCGCCGCCAACCCATGAGTGCCATCCCCGATTTGTCCGCCGCGCAGGTTCGCTACAACCGTTTTCTGCTGCTGGTCGCCGGCCTGGGCGGCTTGCTCTACGGGGTGGATGTCGGGATCATCGCCGGGGCGCTGCCTTACCTGGAGGCGACTTCCGGCCTGAACGCGGGCCAGCTTTCGATCGTCGTGGCGGCGGTGCTGTTGGGGAGCGTGATTTCCACTCTGTTCGCCGGTGCGCTGGCGGACTGGATGGGGCGCAAACTGTTGATGGCCTTGAGCGGGGCGCTCTTTGTCGCCAGCATCCCGGTGATTGCGCTGGCGCAAGGCTACGGGCCGCTGGTGCTGGGCCGTTTGTTGCAGGGCGTCAGCGCCGGGTTGATCGGGGTGGTCGTGCCGCTTTATCTGGCCGAATGCCTCGACGCGTCGCAGCGCGGCAAAGGCACCGGGATTTTTCAATGGCTCCTGACGCTGGGCATCGTGGCAGCGGCGGTGATCGGCATGTGGTTCAGCATCCGGGTGGACGCGGTGGCCAAACTGGGGGACGCGAACCGGCTGTTCGCGTTTAAAGACCTGGCTTGGCGGAGCATTTTCTGGGTCTCGCTGCCGCCGGGGATTCTGTTTGTCCTCGGCAGTTTCCGGGTGGCGGAATCGCCGCGCTGGCTCTTTCGCAAGGGCCGGACGGAGGCCGCGCGGGCGGCGCTGTTGCGCTCCCGCAGCGAGCAGCAGGCGGCCGTCGAGCTGGAGGAAATGGCAACGGCGGCGGCGGCGGAGCGGGCGAAATCGAGCGCGGGCGGAGCGCGGGGCCGGGAATCGCTGTGGCATCGCAAATACGTCATCCCGTTTGTCCTGGCGTGCGTCATCCTGGCGTGCAACCAGGCCACTGGTGTCAATTCTATTATTGGCTACAACACGACGATCCTTTTGCAGGGCGGCTTGCCGGACGTGCAGGCGCACTGGGGCTACGTGATTTTGACCGTGGTCAATTTTTTGGTGACCATCGGCGCGGTGGTGCTGGTGGACCGCAAAGGGCGCAAGTTCCTCCTCAGCGTGGGCAGCGCCGGGATCATCGTTTCGCTGGTCTGCGCGGGCCTTCTCTTCCGCAACACGGAAAGCCGCCGCGTCGATGCCCGCGAAGGCGTCCAGGCCCTGGTCACCCCGGACCAGAAACTCTCGCTGGCCTACAATGAGTGGACGGCGGGCAAACTCCTGTCCATCAGCGGCGCGGCGCAGCAGCCGACCACGCTGATTGTCATTTATTCCTATGGCGATTTCCGGGCGGTCACGACGGCGGCACGGTCGGACGACAAAGGGGCCAAGCCGATCGAAATCACGCGCGGTAATTGTGTGCCCACCAACACGGTTGTGACGATTTTCGCCAATCCGTTCAAAAACGTCGAGGCCGCGCAAACGGCGCCGCTAAAGATCGAGAACGCCCTCATCACGCCCGTGCCCGGCCGCGAAAGCGGATGGCTGGTGGCCGTCTGCCTGTTTGCCTTCATGGCATTTTTTGCGGTCGGTCCGGGTGTCTGCGTCTGGCTGGCGCTGTCGGAATTGATGCCGACGCGGATTCGCTCCAACGGAATGAGCATCGCCTTGCTCATCAACCAGGCGGTATCGACGACGATTGCGGCGATCTTTCTGCCGACAGTGGGGAAATACGGCTATTCGACGATGTTCTTCGCTTTTGCCGGATGCACGGTCGTCTATTTTGTCACGGCCGCGTTTTTCCTGCCGGAAACGAAGGGAAAAACGCTGGAGGAAATCGAGGCCCACTTTGAAGGGCGGACCGGATAAGGCGATTGCAATGGATTCGATGCGCTCTCGCCCAAGTCTCCGGGAGAAAATCGGCCAGATGCTGCTGGTGGGTTTTCGCGGGTATGAAATTGGCGGCGGCGATTCCATTGCCGGCGACCTGGCGGAACGGAACATCGGGGGCGTTATTTTGTTTGACGAGGAAATGGCGGACCCCGCGCGGCGCGGTCGCAACATCCAGTCGCCGGAGCAAGTGCGGGCGCTGACCGGGGCCTTGCGCCGCTACGCCCAAACGCCGCCGCTGATTGCCATCGACCAGGAAGGCGGGCGGGTCAACCGGCTCAAACCGGCCTATGGATTCCCGGAGACGCTCTCGCATGAGGAATTGGGCGCGATGAACGATCCGGCCCGCACGTTTGCGGAGGCGGAAAAAATCGCGCGGACGCTGGCCGGCTTGGGCATCAATCTGAACCTGGCGCCGGTGGTCGATCTGGACGCCGGACCGGACAACCCGATCATCCGGGGGAAGAAGCGGAGTTTCGGCGCCGACCCCGAAAGGGTGAGCCGCCACGCGATGGAATTCGCCCGCGCGCACCGCCAGCACGGCATCCTGACCTGCGCCAAACATTTTCCCGGCCACGGCAGCGCGCGCGGGGACACGCATTTGGGACTGGTCGATGTGACAAAATACTGGACGGAAAGGGAGTTGGCGCCGTTTCAGCGGCTGATCGAAGCGAAACTTTGCGACGCGGTGATGACGGCCCACGTCTTCAACGCGTGCCTGGATCCCGACCGTCCCGCGACGCTTTCCCAAAACGTGCTCGGCGGCCTGTTGCGGCGGCGGCTGGGATTTGAGGGAGTGATCTTGAGCGACGACATGGAAATGAAAGCCATCTCGGGCCAATACGGATTGGAGCAGGCGATTCAAATGGGCCTCGAAGCCGGTTTGGACATGCTGTGCTTCGGCAACAACATGAAGTTCGATGCGGACATCGGGGCAAAAGTTTCCGAAATCATTTATCGGCTGGTCGATTCGGGAAAGCTGGCCGAGTCGCGGATCGACGAATCATATCAGCGGATTCAACAGTTGAAAGGCAGGAACACGGCATCCCTCAGGGAAAAACATGAGACAGGATGACAGGATTCACAGGATGAAGTCTTTTTCCGAAGGAATATCCGCAGGCACAAGAAATCCTGTAAATCGTGCTCATCCTGTCCCCGCCGCTGTGCTACTCGCGAGGTATTTCCACCCGTGAGAATTCGCTTGATTTGACTTTGTCCAGGGCCGTTTGGACCAGCGCCACGTGGTGTTTCAGGGTTGGCCAATGGTTGGTGGACAAGAGCAGGATGGCGATCTTCCGGCCTTTGAGGTTCTGTTGGTACTGTAGATTTCGGTCACAGGTGAGAAACAAATCAAACTCTGGTTCGGCCAGCGCCAGGAGGCGTCCATTCTTGAAACCACCCCAGCCTTTTTGCAGCGCGGTTAAAAAAGTGTGACCTGCCAGCAGGCGCACCAGTTTCAATGGCACGCACTCGTCCACCAGCACCCTCACCGGCGCGCCCTTTCCAAGGTGAGCTCTTGCGCGGCCATGATCACGGCCACCGCCGCTGCACGGCTCACCGACGGGAAATTTTCCAAAAATTCTTCGAGCGGACAGTCGCTTTCCAAGTGTTCAAAGAGCGACGCCACGGGAACGCGCGTGCCGCGAAAGACGGGATCGCCGCCCAATATCTCCGGGTCGGTAACGATATAATCGCTCAACTTGACATGTTTTGCTTTTTCGCCGGAAAGCGTTTTCATTCGATTCGGTTCTATCATGCGCCTGTTTGGGCGCGGGTGCAAGCGGCGAACGGTCTTTTGCCGTGGGTTATTCCACGCCGCCTCCTCAAATCCCCGCCGCTGTTGGCCGCCCGAGGCAGGAACATGGAGTTTGCGGTGGCAGCCTGGCATGGGGCATGCTAATCGAAATGGAAATGGAAACCGCCCCCCGGCGCAATCCCTGGTTGTGGGTGCCGAGCCTCTATTTTTCGCAGGGGATTCCGTACGTCATTGTCATGACGATGTCGGTGATCATGTACAAACGGCTGGGCATCTCGAACACGGACATCGCCCTCTATACGAGCTGGCTCTACCTGCCGTGGGTGCTCAAACCGTTGTGGAGCCCGCTGGTCGATATCACCCGCACCAAGCGGTTTTGGGTGGTGACGATGCAATTCCTGGTCGCCGCCGGGCTGGCGGCGGTGGCGTTCTCGGTGCCGGCCGGCGGATTTTTCAGGCTGTCGCTCGGTTTGTTTTGGGTGATGGCATTTGCGTCGGCTACGCATGACATCGCGGCGGACGGTTTTTACATGTTGAGCCTCTCGCAGCATGAGCAAGCCTGGTGGGTGGGTTTGCGGAGCACGTTTTACCGCACGGCCATGATTGTGGGGAGCGGTTTGCTGGTCGTGCTGGCGGGAGTCCTGGAGAGCAGGAACGGTCTGCCGCCGCTGGAATTGACCGTGCGCGCGGTGGAGCCGGGGACGAAAGAGAAGGCCGGCGCGCCGCCCGCGACCCCGGCCGCCGCCCAGCAGGGTGAACTGCATTTGATCGCCCAGCCGCCGGCTTTGGAAATCCCGTTGACTGACGCCGGCGCGTCATCGAGCAATACGGGGGCAATCTTTCTGACCCTTTCCCGCCCGCCGGAGGGCAACCGCGCCGTCACCGTCAACGTGGACCGGAAGATGAGCGGGTTGGAGTACTTCGGATTGGGCAAGGGCGACAAAGGAGTGCGGTTGCTGGAAGGCGGGCGCCTGGTGTTTGCCGCCAGCAATTGGAACACGCCCGCAGCGGTGGCGTTTGCGGTGGATGCGAAACTCCGGCGGGAAACCACCGCGCGTTTCATCGCCACGTCCGGGAACGTTCCGCTGGCGTGGTCGATCACCCTTTTCGCGGTCGCGGGACTGTTCCTGCTCTTCAGCCTGTGGCACAGTTTCATCCTGCCCCGTCCCGCCGGCGACGGGCCGGTGGTCACCGGAAGAGATATGACGGCGGAGTTCTTTGCCACGTTTGGGTCGTTCTTCCGGAAGCCGGGCGTGCTCATGGCGGTGGGCTTCATTTTGTTGTATCGCTTCGACGAGGCGCAATTGAGCAAGGTCATTTCGCCTTTCCTGCTGGACAGCCGGGCGGCGGGCGGGCTGGGATTGACCACCAGCCAGGTGGGACTGGCCTACGGCGCCTTTGGCATCGCGGCGTTGACCTGCGGCGGGTTGCTGGGGGGCTTCACGGCGGCCAAATACGGGTTGAAAACGATGCTGCCCATCATGGTTTGTTCGATGTATCTGCCCAAACTGGCCTTTGTATTTCTTTCCTACACGCAACCGGAGAATTTCCTGGTCGTCTGCGGCAGCGTGGCGGTGGAGCAGTTCGGGTACGGATTCGGGTTCACGGCTTTTATGCTTTACATGCTGTGGTTTGCGGACGGGCCGCACAAGACGGCCCATTACGCCATCTGCACCGGGTTCATGGCGCTGGGGATGATGATTCCGGGCATGTGGAGCGGCTGGGTGGCCGATCGCGCCGGCTACCGGCATTTTTTCATCTGGGTCATCTGCTCGGCCTTGCCGGGATTGACCCTTGCCCTGCTCCTGAAGGTCGATCCCCAATTTGGCCGGAAATAAGCCGGAGGCGTCCGCGCACGGTCTCCTTATTGATTCACCACGGCGCGATAGAAGTCCTGGTTGTCGGCGAAGGGAACGGTGATCGAGCGGTTCGGGTTGGGGCTGTAATTGGTGGCCACGGGAATCCAGTTAACCAGGTCGAGCGACTGCTGGATGACGTAAGTGACGTTGCTTTGGCCCAGGAGCGTAAAGCCCCATTGCCCCGCCACGCAGCACGGATTGGTCAAGGTGGGCGGGAGCAGGACGTCGAGCGCTTGAATAATCGGGACCGAGACGGTGGTGGCCTGGTTGGTGCCGGGCGGGGAATAGACGCGCCAGATGCCTTCAGTCCGCTCCACGGCGTATAAGTTTCCGACATTGTCCCACGCAACATCGGTCATCTGCTGGTTGGTGTTGCCATCCAGGCCCGTGTTGATATTGGTCACCAGCGAGCCGTTGGTCGCGTAGAAGATGCTGATCCCGCCGTTGGTAAGGACGGTGGGGTCGGGGCCTCTCCCAAGGCAGGCCACGGCCACAAAGGTTGCCGTCGGGTCCACCGCAACGCCGTACGCGTTTTCCAAGGTGGGGTCCCCGCTGCCGACCTGCCACAATGCGTTTGTTTCCGGCAAACTTCCATTCAGGAAGGGCGGAAAAGAAAGCACTCTCATTGTTGAGGCGTCAGTGTTCTGATTCAGGGGCGAACCGTACACATTGACCCGCTGGATGGCGTAAATGCCGCCGTTGGTGTCCACCGCGACATCGAAGGGCGCGTAGGTCAAGGCGCACCCGCTGCCCGCGCTCACAATCACGGTGCCCGTGTCATAAGGCGCAAGCGTGCCGTCGGGATTCACATTCCAACGGAGGATGCCCAAACCTCCTTGGTCAATGTCCGCCATCCAGATTTGGGTATTGGCGCCGGCGCCCAAAACGCAGGGGCCGCTCAAATAGATGCCCGGATAGGGATAGTTGTCCGGGCGCAGGACGGACAGGTAATTCGGGGAAAGGACCTGGTCGAAGGACATTACCACTCCGTAGCCGCTCCAGTCCTCAACGTACAACCGGTCGTCGGCGGACACTCCCATTTTCCACGGGCTGGGGTTGTAATATCCTCCACCCCAGGAATAACCCCCGGTGCTGAATCCGCCCTCGTCGCCGGGGCTGCCGTCGGCGTTGCATTTCAAGATGCCGGGGGTGCCCGAAAAGGAGGAGTCGCCGATGAAAACGCGGCCGTAATAGGGGCTGTTCGTGTTTCTATTAACAGCGATGCTGGAGGGCTGGAAGACATCGAAATTGGTGCTGTCGTCGGTGATGTTGGTCCAGGTGTCGTAACCGTCGGCGGCGGCGGTAATGCTGAGGGTGTAAACGCCGGGCAGGGCGTTGGAGCCGTTATCATTGGTGCCGTCCCACAGGAAGGAGTTCAGGCCGGCGTTCGTTCCCGGAATTCCGCCTTCGGCGGAGAAGGTTTTGACCACATTCGTGCCGGAATAAATCCGGGCGGACACGCCGCCGGTGGCGTTGTCGTTGAGGATGTAACTGACGGTCAGGTTGCTGACCGTCAGGCTGCTGCCCGGCACAATGACGCCGGCGTTGAGGGAGCCGTTGAGCTGGATATCGGTGGCATAAACATTGGCCCGGACGGAAACAATGCAGGAAAAGAGAAACAAAAGTCCCATCAGCAGGACTTGGCCGCAACGCGTGGTTCTCATTCCTAGGATCACCTTCTTACCGCGCCACGATACAGAATGTCGGTCGCAATTCAAGCGTTAATCCAAGATAACCAAAAAATAGGGGGTTGACAGTTTAAAAAAGATCAATCAATTTATCCGTATTCGTTGATATATGGAAAAGCACGCCGGTTTCATGAAGGCGCTCAAGTGCCGCGAATGCGGGCGGGAATACCCGCTGACCGCCAATCACGTCTGCGAATTTGATTTTGGCCCGCTGGAGGTGGTCTATGATTACGAGCGCATCAAGCAAAGCCTGACCCGGGACGCCGTTCAATCCCGCCCCAAGAGCATGTGGCGCTTTCGCGAGCTGCTCCCCATCGCGGGCGAGCCGACCGTCGGGCTGGAAGTGGGCGGCACGCCCCTGCTCAAGGCCGACCGGCTGGCGCGGCGCCTGGGCATTCGCGAGTTATGGGTCAAGAACGACGCGGTCAATTATCCCACCCTGTCCTTCAAGGACCGGGTGGTCAGCGTGGCGTTGAGCCGGGCCAGGGAGCTGGGCTTCACCACCGTCGCCTGCGCGTCCACCGGCAACCTGGCCAATTCGGTCGCCGCCAACGCCGCCGCCGCCGGCCTGAAGGCTTACGTTTTCATCCCCTCCGACCTGGAACAGAGCAAAGTGGTCAATTCCCTTATTTACGGGGGCCACGTTATCGGCATCAAGGGTCACTACGATGAGGTCAACCGCCTCTGCGCCGAGATCGCGGGCAAATACCCCTGGGCCTTTGTCAATGTGAATATGCGGCCTTATTACGCCGAAGGTTCCAAGAGCATGGGTTTGGAAATTGTCGAGCAACTGGGCTGGCGCGTTCCGTCCCACACCGTCGTCTGCATGGCGTCGGGTTCCCTGCTGACCAAGATTTACAAGAGCTACCAGGAAGCCATGAAGATCGGGCTGGCGCCCCAAGCCGAACCGCGCATCCACGGCGCCCAGGCGACCGGTTGCTCGCCCATTTCCACCGCCCAAAAGGCCGGCCTGGATTTTTTCAAGCCGGTCAAGCCCAATACCATCGCCAAATCCCTGGCCATCGGCACGCCGGCCGACGGCTTTTACGCCCTGCGCGTGATGAAGGAAACCGGCGGGTGCGCCGAGGACGTGAGCGACAACGAGATTCGAGAGGGCATCAAGCTGCTGGCCGAATGCGAAGGCATCTTTGCCGAAACGGCGGGCGGCGTCACGGTCGGCGTGGCCAGGAAATTGATTGCCAGCGGCGTGATTCCAGCCGATGATTCCGCCGTGTTGTGCATCACAGGCAACGGTCTGAAAACACTCGACGCCGTCGTGGGCCACGCCGGATACACGCGCGAAATCCGGCCCAGCCTGAGGGAATTTGAAGCCCTGCTCGACGCCGAGGCGCGCGCCCCGGCCCAAGCCTGAGCCACAACAAACTCGAAATGCCATGCCAGTCAAAGTTCGCATTCCAACTCCGTTGCGCAAACTGACGCACGATGAAGAAATCGTCCAGGTCAGCGCCGCCACTGTCGGCGGCGCCATCGCCGAATTGCAGGCCCGCTACCCGGGCATCAAGGAGCGGTTGACCGACGAGGCCGGCAGCGTGCGGCGCTTCGTCAATGTCTATGTCAACGAGGAAGACATCCGCTTTCTGCAAAACCAGGAAACGGCGCTGAAGGATGGCGATGAGATCAGCATTATACCCGCCATCGCGGGTGGATAGGAAAGGCCCCCCATGCCCACAAAGAAACGCAAAGCCACGGCCGCCAGCGGCGCGCCGCCTGCCCAGACGCGCCTCTGGCTGATGTACCCGGCCAAGTTAATCACCAACCCGATCATTTGGGAATTGGGCCAGAAATTCCCCGTCGTCACCAACGTCCGCCAAGCCAGTGTCACCGATGAGATCGGCATCGTTTGCCTGGAAATCGGCGGCCAGCGGGCGCACGTCAAGGCAGCCATTCGATGGCTGGAGAAGATCGGCATCAAGGTCGAGCCGGTGGAGATTGGCGTGATTGAGAGTTAAGGGTTTCCCCTACAAGAATCGGTTTAATTGGTCAAGTCGCTGCTTGACCCTTGCTGGCCAATGCGTTAGAGCTAGGGAGTCTTCTCCCGCTCTTTTGTGGCGGGGAGGGATTTTGAATGCAGTGACGCGCGAAAACCTATGACAAAACGTGATCTCGTAGTCCGCATCAGCGAAGAAACGGGCCTGGTCCAACAACAAGTGCTGCAAGTGGTCCAGCGAACCCTCGATCACATCTCCGAGGCGGTGGCCGCGGGGACGACCGTCGAGTTGCGCAATTTCGGCGTCTTTGAAGTCAAGGTCCGCAAGGCGCGGATTGGCCGCAACCCCAACCAACCCAAAACCGATGTTCCAATCCCCCGCCGCACCGTGGTCAAGTTCAAGCCGGGCAAGGAAATGCGGGAAGCGGTCATGAAACTTCCTCCCGCCGCCCCGGCGCCGTGAATTGCGGGGGGGTTCCGCCGCCGTTTCCGCGCACCCGCCGCCGCCCTATTCTTGACTTCAAATTCATCGACAAGAGAGGAGCGCCCGCCTAAGGTTTGCAGCCTGGTGTTGGCAGATAAGACCACTGCGCGCGGCAACTCATCCCAGGTGAGGGCCGGGTCGGTTCGCCGGCAGTTCCGCCGGCCGCTTCTGGCCGCGCTGGCCCTTGTTTTCGCGCTCCGACCCGCGCCGGCGAAGGACTTGACCACCGAAAGCCGCCTGCCTTTCTTGCACAACATCCCCCTGCACGACGCCCAGGACCGCGTGATTTCTCCGCCGCCGCTTTTGAGCGACGATGGCAAGCCCCAGGAACCCAAGGCCAGCCCCTATTCCACCGCGAAAACGTGCGGCAAATGCCACGATTACGAAGTCATCAGCCAAGGCTGGCACTTCAACGCGGCGCACGGCGACGTCAAGGCCGGCCGTCCCGGCGAACCGTGGATTTTGACCGACCCGGCCACGCGCACGCAGATTCCCCTCTCCTATCGCGGCTGGGCCGGCACCTTCAAGCCGGCCGACGTGGGCCTCAGCGACTTTGATTTCGTGACCAATTTCGCGCGCCATCTGCCGGGGGGCGGCGTCGGCGAACCCGACAAGATCGACGCCGCGGACCCCCAAATGGGACGAATGCAGATCAGCGGCACGCTGGAGATGGATTGCCTGATCTGCCACCAATCCACCGGCCGCTACGATCACGAAGGCCGCTTCACCGCCATCAAGGGCCAGAATTTCCGTTGGGCGCCCTCCATTGCCGCAGGCTTGGGAAGCTTCGCCAGTTTCCGCAACGCCGGCAGTCTGGCCGATCAATGGCGTCCGGGCAGGGCCGTTCCCTCCACCTTGCCCGCCCTCAATTACGACCGGTCAAAATTCGGCGCCGATAACAACGTCCTCTTCCAGGTCGCCCGCCGCGCGCCCACCGCCAATTGTTATTATTGTCACACCAGCGAAGCGGAGTTGGGGGACGCCCGCTGGCACGGCGACACGGACATTCACCTTCGCGCCGGGATGGCGTGTGTGGATTGTCATCGCAATGGTCTCGATCACAGGATCGTCCGCGGCTACGAAGGCGAAGTCCGGGACCGCTCCGTCAGCGAGGGCATGATGGACCTGCGCGCCCGGATGTTGCGCCGCGACGACGCCACTCTCAGCGAGGAGCAGGCCCGCCGGTTGGCGCGCCGGCAGCTTCAAGCCGAACTGGGCCTGGTCGAGACCCTTTCCTGCCGCGGATGCCACGAAAGCGGACGGTTCGGCTCGCCCCGGCTGACGCATAAGGGCCTGCCGCCGATTCACCTCGAAAAACTTTCCTGCACCGCCTGCCACTCCGGGCCGTTCCCGGCGTCCGGCCCGGCGGCCGTTCACACCTCGCTGGCGCACAAGTTGGGCCTGCCCGCGCCCGTCCGCGGAAAAAACACCGCGCCCGTCATCATCGAGACCATTTTTCTTTACGGCGCGGATGGCAAGATTGAGCCGTGCAAAATGGTCTGGCCCAGCTATTGGGCGCGCTGGAAGGAGGGCAAGCTCGCGCCGCTGTTGCCGGCGGAAGCCGCCAAAGCCGGAACTTTCCCAAAACAAGACAACGACGATGTCCCGCGCGACCCTTACAACACCACGCCGTTGACCGACGCGCAGATTCGGCAGGTGCTCGCATCGTTTTCCGACGACCCCGCCAATGGGCAGGCCGCCTTCATCGCCGCGGGCAAGCTCTACCGCCTGGAGCACGGCCAACTGGTTTCCGAGGAAAACGCGGCGGCCAAACCTTACGCCTGGGCTTTGGCGCACGATGTCCGCCCCGCCGCCCAGGCGCTCGGCGCCCGCGGCTGCGCGGATTGCCACGCCAGCGATTCGCCGCTCTACTTCGCCACCATCGCGGCCCGCGGCCCCGTCGAGCCAGCCAACGGCCTGCGCAAGGGAATGTGGGAAATGCGCGGCGACGACAAGACGGTGGCCTCGGTCTTCGCTTTCACGTTCCATTTCCGGCCGTTGCTCAAGTGGATTGTGTTTGGCGCCGCGTTGATTGTGCTGGCCGTGCTGGCGCATTATGGACTGCGGGGCGTCGGCGCGATCACCGCCGCCGCGCCAGCCAAGAAATCCCCGCCATGAACTCCCGCGGAAAGTTTTTTTACGGCGTGATGTGCGCGGCGGGAGTTGTCCTTGCCGTCACGGGCATCGGCACCTTCGCCCTGGGCAAGCCGCCCATGACCCACTGGGTCCTGATGGCGCACGTCGCCGCCGCGCCCCTCTTCGCCCTTGGCCTGGCCGCCGTGGCGCTGACCTGGGCTGGCTGCTGCGTTCCCGGCGCGGACTCGCCCCTGAACGCCCCCGCCAAAGCGTTGCTCTGGGTGATACTCGTGTGCGGCCTGGTCGTGATGCTTTCGGGCGTCCTTCCGATGACGCCGCTTATTGGCGCGAGCGGCCAGCACATCCTCTATTTGACACACCGCTACAGCGCCGTCGTCCTAACCGCCGCGATTCTCCTGCACCTTCCCGTGCTTCTTCGCCGCGGATAACCGTTCTACAATCCCGAAGGGATTGAATGACTCAGCCCAGGGTTGGCCGATTCCGAGAGGCCTACCCTGGGTAGTTGCATTCGAGTGACACAACCCTGAAGGGGTTGAATATCAAAGGCTTAGGAAACAGAGTCAACCCTTGCAGGGTTGTGGTTCTTCTCTGATCTTACCCAGGGTAGCTCGTGCCCCCGCCTTCGCTGCGCTACGGCGCGGCAAGTCGCAACCCTGGGCTGCAAGATTCAATCCCGTTGGGATTGGCAAAACCAATCACGACCCTCCAAACCTCGCTGTTCATTCCACTGGAATCGTCGAGGAACCAGATTTATACCGGGATCACGTGCGATTTGAAACTGCGCCTCGCGGAGCACACTTCGGCGAGGGTTCCGCACACTTCCAAATTCACGCCCTGGGAAATTCGGACGGCAACGGCGTTCAAAAGCAAGGAACGTGCGGTGGCATTCGAGCGTTACCTCAAGAGCGGTTCCGGACGCGCTTTTCTCCATCGGCACTTTTGACAATGCACGGCGCGGCGACCCTTCCGTCCGCAGTTCTTGACCGTCCGACGCTCCAAACGCTTGCCGTGGTCGTGCTGGTGGCGCGGGCGGGGTGAATCAGCGGGCGGGCTGAATGCGGAAAACAGGATTGACCGTCGGCCAGTTTTGGTTCAGGTTTTCCGTATGGGATTATTTGACGGCATCGAGAAATTCATCACTGAGCATGGCTCTGCAGCGATCCTCGTCCAGCAACTCTCGTTTGCTAAGGAGCAATTCGCCGCACTTGAAAAAAAGGTCGGTGAATTGCAAACTGAGAACGGCAGGCTGCAAGCGCGTCTTGAGCGTGTGGGGGTTGACCTCCACGACACGCAAATGGAGTTGCAACGGCTCCAAAAGGAGCATGAAGAAGAAGTTCGCGTTCATCGTTGCATCGAATTTCGGCGCGGCAAGAGAACAGGCAATAAATGGGTTGCCTTTTGCCCAAAATGCCACATGCCGGCTTTCAGCCGGGAATCAGTGATTTTTGTGACTTGTACGGATCCCGCGTGTAAATGGAGCGCCAGGCTTGAGAACATTACGCTTTCCCAGATTATCATCGAGCTGGGAGCGTGATCTAAAAGCGCAGACCCATTCCATGCGCCATCAGAAACGCCGAGGCGGGCGGATTGCTAACTTTTAAACTTAGCCCGCTGCGGCAACTATCTGAGGACACGCCACCCCGCATTGCTGTCCACTGGCCCTTTTCCGCCCCGCCTTGGACATGTCCGAAGGCGCAAATCCGCTTGAATCCCGCTCCCGTCATTGCCAACGCGCCAGAAACGATCCTGAGCGCAAGGGCAAGCGATTAAACCAGAGATACGACTGCGGGCCGAAGCGCAATTTTGCTGGTTTCCGATGGCCGTCTATGGTTTGATGGCAGGCGGTCTGAAAACAAAAAATACTTATGACGACCGTTGGAGACAGAAAAGTTTTATTCAGTGGTTCCTTCATCATTCCCGCCGGTGAATCGGCGTCGTTCGAGGTGCCCCCTCTTACAACCAAGTTTAGGATTGAATTTCCACCCGGTGCGCCTGCGTCAGGCCAACCTGAAACAAAATGGATTTTCTCTAACGGGACTTTAGTCATCGTATTTACAGGATGGAACAATTCCCTAGGGGGTAGCTTTTTGAAACCTACAAAGGTCGGAAGTTTAGCCGATGGACGCGACCTCAGTTTCAACGTAGCGATTTATGACCTCGGCGGTACGCATTTCGTGAACATTGAGATTTATGCGGGAGGGACATTCCTATGAACGAACAAGAGCCAAAGTTTCTCCTTTCGGGCACAGTTTCCCCGGACAAATATGCAGCTTTGCAGGAGAGAAAAATGGACCACGATGCGTCATACAGGCTGGCTGCTCTTGAAGCAGGATGGTTTGGCAAAATCTTTGGTTCAAAAAATGCTGCATCAAATGTTGCGGGTATTTCTGTTTTGCTGGGGTTTCTGGGAAGCGTCGTGGTCACAGGCATCTTGGTGTATAACGCAACGAATGGCACAAGCAACGCATTTGAGATTTGGAAATACACAACCCCGATCATCACTGGCGGTTTGGGCTTTCTATTCGGGAAGAAATGAAACCAACTTTTTTTGAATTGGATCCTCCAAGATATTTTATGGCAAGCAAATAGGTGATGGCTCCGGTAATGCCTGACACAACATGACTCCAGAAACCATTTTGGGAAATATCATTTCCGGCGTCGTGGGCGGACTTGTCGTTGCTCTCGCCAGCCATTTTTTGTCCAAGCAACGCGAATCTAGGCGAGACCAAGAAGATAGGGAGCATTCTGCGACGACTGCTCGACAAGACCGAATGCGCGATTTTATCGCATTCATGGAACAATTGAGGGCAGAAGCCGTTCAAAAGCACTTCCTCTCGTTTGGAAAGTTCTATGAAAACAAGATTCCCAATCTGCGCCATGCCGCTTCGCTTGTGGTCGGGGATTTGCCCCTCACTGAAATAGCCGCTTTCGAGTCGATTCTCAGTGCCGCGTGCGATTTGTCCGAAAATGAAATATATCAGCCCGGCAACAACAAGCAGATAATTGAGAAAGTGGACAAAATAATTCTCTTTGCGAAAGATCTGCCGAAGTAAGTTCTTTTCCATAAAATCCTGGCCGCGATTGGCAGTTCAAAAAATCCATCTGCCAGCCCCACGGCCACGGCTTGCTCCGCTACCTTCCGCGTGATGGTTTGCGCAAGTTCTTTCATAGTTAGAATAAAAAGCCCATGCCGGTCAATGAGCTAAACCGGCGTGAGCCAATGCACTGGCGTATTGTGTGGACAAGAAATAAACCACCCCACAAATTATTAAGCCGACTTGATGAGGATTCCAGCCAGACTGTCAAGCAATGACGCGCCAAACATGGAGTCAAAGCTCCGCCATTCCGTTCGTTTCTGCAAAGAGAACCACTGGCAATCGTAATATCCGGGCCGGGTAGTTTGTCAGCCTCGGACTGGCCACTGTCAGCGAAAGTGTCAGCAGAGGGGCGTGCGGGTTCACTCCCCGCCCACACTCTGAATGGTCCGGCTCATTGACCCGGTTTTTCCTTGATGATGCGTTCCCCAATGGAGCGCGTCTCTTGCGACGAATACGGTGCAACCGGCCCCTCTATACTGCTATGTCGGAGAGTTTTGCATTTTAAACAAAATTTTTGCCACAAAGGAACACAAGGAGCACAAAGACAAGAGGTTATATTCTTCAATTTTTGTGATCTTTGTGATCTTTTGCGGCAATTCATCTTTGGTTGCGGCTGGCCTGCGGCGTTGAGCAATTCGGCCTCAAGTCCCAGGTTGCCCTCTCCAATTCCAGCGGCTTGTGCGTGTCGAGCCAGACCTGCTTCCCGCCATCGGTCAGGACGATAACCGCTCCCCCCGCGCTCCCGCTTCGCCTTGGGCCATCTTTGGCGTTGTGACGGCATTGTATGACGGTTTGTGACGGCTGATGTTACGGTCTAAGTCCCTTATTATCAACAGTTGTGACGATTGTGACGGCTTTTCCGACCCCAAGGGTATGCAACCGCATAAACGGCGCCCGCTAAGAATCCTGGCGGGAGATGGATTTCACACGTTCTGACGCATTACATAATGGCGCATAATTTCATTTCCTTTTCCCGCCGCTTGTGCCTTTCTGTGGCGGTTTGTATGGAGCGATTGCCCGGATTCCGCGACTTTTATCCCGAACCGCTGCCGCACTCCGATGTCTGGAGCGCGGAGGCCCGCCAATACGTGTTTGACCGCTGGCGCGAGGCCGCCCGCCGCTACGGCTTCCGCCAGTATGACGGCCCGCCGCTGGAACCGCTGGAATTGTTCACCCTCAAAAGCGGCGAGGAGATCGCCGGCCAGCTCTATAATTTCGTGGACAAGGGCCAACGCCCCGTCGCGCTCCGCCCCGAGATGACCCCCACCCTGGCCCGCATGATCGCGGCCCACGAGCGCAGTTACAAAAAGCCCGTCAAGTGGTTCGCCATCCCCCAACTGTTCCGCTACGAACGCCAGCAAAAAGGACGCCTGCGCGAACATTTCCAGTTCAACGCCGACCTCATCGGCGACAGCAGCCCGGCGGCGGACGCGGAACTGGTGGCGCTGCTCATCGACACCTTGCGGGCTTTTGGTTTGACAGCGGACGATTTTGTCGTCCGGCTCAGCAGCCGCAACGCCTGGCGGGAGTTTTTCCGCAAACGCAGCGCCAAGGCGGAGGACGAATACCCATTTTACCAGGTGATCGACAAGCTGGAGCGCGAGGCGCCCGAAGCCAGCCGGGCCAAACTGGCGGCGCTCGGTTTTTCGCTCGACGAGGTCAGCCGGTTCATCAGCGCCGGGGAGCCGGCGGCGGAGCTGGAGTCGGTGGTCAAGAACCTGAGCGCGCGGGGCCTGGGCGATTACGCGCGGGTCGATTACCACGTCATCCGCGGACTGGCCTATTACACGGGCTTGGTCTTCGAGGCGTTTGACAAGAAGGGCGATTTTCGGGCCATCGCAGGCGGGGGGCGTTACGACAATTTAATCGCGCTCATTTCCGGCGGGAAGGTGGATTTGCCGGCCTTGGGCTTCGGCATGGGGGACGTGGTGCTGCTGGAGCTGCTGCGGGCGCGCGGGCTGCTGCCGCGGTTCGATTTCCAAATCGACGCCTATTGCCTGATTGAAGACGAAAGCCGGCGCGAGGCCTCGCTGGAGTTGGTGCAGGAGCTGCGGGAGCGGGGTTTTGCCGTGGAATATCCGCTGGCGCCCGCCAAATCGGACAAACAATTCAAACGGGCGACGGAATTGAACGCGCGCTTCACCGTCAAGTTGACGCCCTCACCCCATGGCGGCTTCGATGTCAAGGTGAAGAACCTCGCCACCCGGCAGGAAAAGACGCTTGACGGCGTGATTTAAGCGGCGACCGGCCCGACTATCTCATCGACGTCCCCGCAGATTTCCGGGAAGGAATGGCGGGCGGCGTATTCGTGGAGCTTTTGCGCCCGTTCATCGGCCGCCATTTGGACGTCAGTCTGGCGGGCCAGGCGCGAGATGACGGCTTCAACCAATTCGTCCGGCGTAAAAGGTTTGACCAGGTAATCATCCGCGCCGCAGACCATGCCGCGGCGGAACCCATCCAGACTGACCAGGCCGGTCATGAGGATGAAAGGGATGGGGGCTGTGGCCGAAGACTCGCGCACGGCGCCGAGCGTTTCATAACCGTCCATGGCCGGCATGTTGACGTCGCAGATGACCAGGTCGGGTTTGAGGTCGCGGATCATTTGCACACCCATCTGGCCGCTGACGGCTTCCTGCACGGTGAATCCGTAATTGCTCAACACGACCTTGATGAGATTGCGTATATCTTCTTTGTCGTCGATGACCAGAATACTTTTCATGCATCGCAATGCATATCAAGAACCATGCCAACCGGCGGCGGGCTTCAAAATGCTTCAAACGGCGGTCTTTTTGCGGCGAAAATTGCCGGTTTGGAAGCCCCAGCGGGCAAACTCTGCCGCCCTGAACTTCCCCACACCCAGGTTACAGCGGGAGTCAGCGGGAGACGCTTTCGGGCAGGTCTTCCAGCCTGGTGATGTGAAGAATGGAACAGCGGGTAAAGTATTCGGCAAAACCGTCCGGGTCCAAGTTGAGGCCGATTTCGACGGTGTTCCTGCCCACGAACGCCATATCATGGTTGGTAATGTCGTGATGCGAGCCGTCGGATAGATGAATTCGAAACGGCCTGAATGGTTGGGTGTGCAAAAGGTCGTGAATTTGCTTTGCCGTAATCATATCCAAATCGCGCCTACGGCTTGGCGTTGAGCGTTTCGTACACCATTTCGGCCAGCTTGCGGGCGTGGAAGGGCTTTTGCACAAGGTTGACGGCCGTGCCGACGGGGAACTCCTTGGCCATCCGCTCGGCGTTGTAGCCGCTGGTGTAGAGGACTTTCAGGCCCGGCTTGGCGGCTTGCAGGATTTTCGCCAACTCCGTCCCGGCCATGCCGTCGGGCAGGATCAAGTCCGTCAACAACAGGTCGATCCGCTTTCGGTGCTGTTCCCAGACTTGGAGGGCCTCCCGGCCGGTGCCGGAGCCGAGGACTTTGTAACCGTGGCTTTCCAGGATATGATGCATCAACTTGAGCAGGGGCGCCTCGTCCTCGACCACCAGAATGGTTTCGGTTCCGCCAATGACTTTTTGCTCGCCGGGGACCATCTGCAAGGCCCCGCTCTTGGCGTCGCTGGCCGGGAGGAAGATTTGAAAGGTCGTGCCTTCGCCCAGCCGGCTCTGCACGGTGATCCAGCCTTGGTGCTGCTTGACAATGCCATAGACGGTGGCCAGACCCAGGCCGGTGCCGCGGTCCAGTTCCTTGGTGGTGAAAAACGGCTCGAATATCCGGCCCACGATCTCCGGCGCGATGCCGCACCCGGTGTCGGCGAACGTCAGGCAGACAAACTGGCCGGGCGCCGCCTCCGGGTTTTGGCGGGCCTGCTCGGGGTCGATCGTGACGGCGGCGGTGCGGATGCGCAACTGGCCGCCGCGCGGCATGGCGTCGCGGGAATTGACCGCCAGATTGAGGAGGACCTGCTCGATCATGCCCAGGTCGGCCTTGATGGCGGGCAGGCCCGGGGAAAAATCAACGTGCAGGGCCACGTCCTCGCCCAGGATGCGGCGGAGCATTTTGGTGATATTGTTGACAACTTCGTTCAGATCGACCACCTGGGGGTGGAATTGCTGCTTGCGGCTGAAGGTCATCAACTGGCGGGTGAGCGCGCCGGCGCGCTTGCCGGCTTCGACGATTTCCTTGAGGGAATCGGCGCCCCTGGGGGTGAGTTTTTCCCCGGCCAGCAGCAGGCTGGCGTGGCCGTTGATGACGGTGAGCAGATTGTTGAAATCGTGGGCGATGCCGCCGGCCAACTGGCCGATGGACTCCATTTTTTGAGACTGGCGCAGTTGCGCCTCCAGGCTCAGGCGCTCGGTCACGTCCATGGCCAGGGACAGGACGACTTTCTGCGGCGCCAGAAGGTGGGAGGTCATCTCCATGACGGTGAACTTGCCGCTCTTGGTGCGATGGCGCCAGACACCGGTGTTGCCCGCGCCCGGCGCCAGGCGCGCCAGCTTTTCCAGAAAGGCGGGAATGTCTTCGGGCGGGGCGATGTCCCGCAGCGTCAGGCGCAGGAATTCGTCCTTGGAGTAACCGTAATGGAGCACCGCCGCCTCGTTGACGGTGACGAAGGCCAGGGAGGACTGGTCATAGGTGTAAATGGGCGTGGGATTGCTCTCGAAGAGAAGGCGGTATTGGTGTTCGGAGGCCTTGATCAGCGAGATGGACTGTTCCAATTCCTGGGTGCGCGCCTTGACCAGGGCCTCCAGTTGCACGAAATACGATTCCGCCTCGCGGGTCAGCCGCCACTTCTCCGCCAGCGCCAGGGCCAGTTGCTGGACCTCGATGTTGTCGAAGGGCTTCTTGAGCAGCAGCAATTGGTCGGTGCGCCGCAGTTTGCGGGCGATGTCGTGGGCGGAATAATCGGAAAAAGCCGTGCAGATGACCACCTCCAGGCCCGGATCCGCTTTCCAGAGGCGGCCTATCGTCTCGATCCCGTCCCACCCCGGAGGCATGCGGACATCGACAAACGCGACCGCGTAGGGCCGCCCGGCCTCCCGCGCCTGCACCACCCGCTCCAGCCCTTGTTCGCCCTGGAAAACGCAATCCAGCTCGAAGCGGGGCAAGGCGAGGTCCTCCACCGGCTTGCCCAGGATTTCCGCCTCGGCCTTGGCCAGTTGGCCGGCAATGCTGTCGTCGGACGCCAGGATTCCGCGAAAATCGTCGTGGATGTCCGGGTTGTCGTCAACAATTAAAATGCGATAGGCTTCCTTCATGGGCGTCACGGGCCGTCCTTCCTTATGCCTTGGGCCAGCGGGATTATCACGGTAAATCGCGCGCCCCGGCCCGGCCCCTCGCTCTGCGCCTCGATCGAGCCGCCCAGTTCCCGCGCCGCCAGGGCGCTGCTGTGCAGGCCGAAACCGTGGCCGTCCTTTTTGGTGGTGAAACCGCGGTCGAAAATGCGGGACAGGTTTTCGGCGGAGATGCCGGCGCCGTTGTCCTGCACCTCCACGCGCACATGGCCCTCCGGCAGCAACTCGGAGCGCACGGCGATTTGTCTGTTTTTGGACTCCACCTCCGCCACCGCATCGCGCGCGTTGCCCAGGAGGTTGACCAGGATGAGCATGAGTTTGCGCCGGTCCACGAGGAGGGAAAAGTCGATGGTGTAATCGCGCCGGATGCGGATGCCGAGCCGGTCGGCGCCGGCGATGGCAATGGCTACGGAGTCGTCGATCAAGGCGGAGATGGAGACCGATTCGGCGCGGCCCGCGGGGCCGGTGAGGAACTGCTGGCGGCTGACGACGTCTTTAATATGGTTGACGGAAACGGTGAGGCGGCGCAGTTCCCGGAGCAGGAGGGCCTGTTCGTCGCTCCAATACCGGGCCAGGGTTTCCAGATAGCCCGGCAGCTTTTGGCCGCGGGGATCGGTCGCCACGAATTGGGCCAGATCGTCCGCATGGGAGCGGACCAATTCGGCCACCTGGATCAGGGCGGAGAGGCGGGAATGGGTGACGCGCTCGATGGCCGTCAGTGCGGAGACGTTGACGTTGTTGAGGACGTTGCCGACGTTATGCAGCACGTTGCTGGCCACCTCTTCCATGCCGGCCAGCCTGGCGGCATTGACCAACTGAAGGTTCAAGGCGGCGTTGAGCGCCTCTTCGCGCCTGGCCCGGGTGATGTCGCGGGTGAAACAGCGGGCATGGACCAGCGTGCCGTCGCGGCGCAGAGCGTCGAGGGAAATGAGCACCTCCACCACCGAGCCGTTCTTGCACAGGAGTTGGGATTCAAAGGTGGGGACCGTTTCGCCCCGGGCCAGTTGTTCGAGGGCGGCGCGCAGTAGTTGGGGGTTCTGGTGGAATTGGGCGGCCGGCCGCCCCAAATACTCCTCGCGCGCGTAGCCGGTCAGGTCCAATTCCGCCTGGTTGACCCGGAGGATGAGGCCATCCGGCCCGGCCCAGTGCAGGCCGATGGGGGCGTGTTCGAAGAAGTCGGCCAGGTCGTGTTCATTCTGGCGGAGTTGTTCCAGGGCGGTCTGGCGCAGTTGGCGTTCGCGCCGCTGGGCCAGCGCGCGCAAGACGGCGGGCCGCAGGCGCGGCAGGTGCTCCTTGGACACGCAATCGGTCGCGCCGCGTTTCAAACAGTCCACCGCCAGTTCCTCTCCCATGGTCGCGGAAACAAAGATAAAGGGGGTTTCCGGCGCCTGGCGGAAGCTCCACTCCAACGCTTCCCCGCCGCTGAAGGAGGGGAGGTTCCAGTCGGCCAGGATGAGGTCGAACTCCCGGGTTTGCAGGGCTTGTTGGAAATCGTCCCGGTTCTGCGCCAGCACGATCTCGGCGTTGAAAATTCCGTTGCGCAACTCGTTTTGGATAAGCTCGGCGTCGCGGGCGCTGTCTTCCAGGTGAAGCACGCGCCACGGCGCCGCCATGACATCGTCAGATTCCATTGCCGACTTGAATTCGGCAAGAAAACGCGCCCGGTTTCAAGGCAAATCAAAAAAAAAGGCGGCGCCCGCTAAAGTCCTGGCCGGGGCTGCCGATAGGTCAGTTGTCGAAAGACAATGGCGTTTTGGCGGCCACAAAAGGCCAAACGGGAAACCGGCGAATGCCCGCGCGAAAATTCGCCAACACGACACGGATGTTGTGTGCAAACTCCCCGCAAGGGGGTGACTCAAGGAAAGAGTTTAAGCATATGGTCATTAATACAAATATGGCGGCCATTACGTCCGCCAGTAACCTCAATAAATCAACCGACGAACTGAACAACGCGTTGGCTCAACTCTCATCCGGCTCAAAAATTACGAGCCCCGCCGATAACCCGGCCGGTTTGGCCGAGTCCATCGGTTTGAATGCGCAAATCGGCCAGACCAACGCCGCCAACTCCAACGTCAGCAACGCCATCTCCTTCAGCCAGACCCAGGATGGGTATCTGCAACAGGTGGGGGCCGCGCTGGATCAGATGAGCACACTGGCGGTCGAGGCGCAGGACCCGACCAAGAGCACCGAACAGTTAGCCGACTACAACCAGGAGTTCACGGCCCTGGCGAACTACATCACCAACACGGCGAGCGCCAGCTTCAATGGCGTCAGCTTGTTTGCCGGCACCGACGGCACGGCCAGCGGTCTGACGATCACGACCAATGGCAACGGCGGCACGTTCCAGATGACGGCCGTCAACCTGGGCGCCTCGGCTTACACCACCGCGACAGCCTCGAATATCTCGAGCACGACGGCAGCGGCTACGGCGCTGACCAACGTCACAGCCGCCATCAGCGCGCTGGCCACGGATCGCGCCAATGTCGGCGCGAACGAAGAAACGTTGACCTATACAGGCGACGAATTGGGCGTGCTCGCGGACAACCTGACCGCCGCCAACAGCAACCTCACGGATGTGGACGTGGCGACGGAGAGCACCAAGTACGCCGAATACCAAATCCTCGTGCAGTCCGGCACGTCGATGTTGGCCCAGGCCAACCAGAATCCTCAGTCCGTGCTCAAACTCCTGCAATAAGCAGCCGGTTTAACGATTCGGACACGCAAGTCGGGCGGCGATTGACGCCGCCCGATTTTCCTTTTTTCCCCGGCCGTTTTCCCCGGCGGAACCCTCCCTGACCGCTAAAGTTTTTCCCGCCGCCGTCGATATTATCGTTGTCTAGCTAGGCACTGGCGATTGGCAGCCACAAAGAGCCAATCGGGAAACCGGCGGAAGCCCGTGTTAAAATCCGCCACACGACAGGGATGTCGTGAAGTACAACTCCCCGAAAGGGGTGACTCAAGGAAAGAGTTAGTTATGGTAATCAATACAAACATGGCGGCCATTACGTCCGCCAGCAACCTCGATAAGTCAACCAACGAACTGAATAACGCGTTGGCGCAGCTCTCATCCGGCTCGAAAATTACGAGCCCTGCCGATGACCCGGCCGGTTTGGCCGAGTCCATCGCTCTGGGCGCGCAAATCGGCCAGGTGAACGCCGCCAACTCCAACGTCAGCAACGCCATCTCCTTCAGCCAGACCCAGGATGGGTATCTGCAACAGGTGGGGGCCGCGCTGGATCAGATGAGCACGTTGGCCGTCGAGGCGCAAGACCCGACCAAGACCACCGCCCAGTTGTCCGACTATAACCAGGAGTTCACGGCTCTGGCGAACTACATCACCAACACGGCGAGCGCCAGCTTCAATGGCGTCAGCTTGTTCTCCGGCACCGATGGCACTGCCAGCGGTCTGACGATCACGACCGATGGCAAGGGCGGCACGTTCCAGATGACGGCCGTCAACCTGGGCGCCTCGGCTTACACCACGGCGACAAACTCGAGTATCTCGAGCACGACGGCAGCGGCCACGGCGCTGACCAACGTCACAGCCGCGATCACCGCGTTGGCCACGGATCGTGCCAATGTCGGCGCGAACGAAGAAACGTTGACCTATACAGGCGACGAATTGGGCGTGCTCGCGGATAACCTGACCGCTGCCAGCAGCAACCTCACGGATGTTGACGTGGCGACGGAGAGCACCAAGTACGCCGCATATCAAATCCTCGTGCAGTCCGGCACGTCGATGTTGGCCCAGGCCAACCAAAACCCTCAGTCCGTGCTCAAACTCCTGCAATAAGGAGAGTGGGCACTACTGGTTCGGTTTGACACACACCTCGGGCGGCCTTTGGGCCGCCCGAGTGAAACATTTTAAGAGACCTGAATTGATCCGAGAAACTTGAACGCAAGCGAAAGATAGAGCAAAAGACTATGTCAGCCGTCAGTTCCAGCAGCAGCAGCCTCGCCATGTCCGGTTTGGCCTCGGGCATCAATTGGATCAACATCATCAACGACATGGTGGCGGCGGAATCGGCCCCGATTACCAAAATGCAAGCCCAGCAGACCACCATCAATTCGCAGAATTCCGCCTATCAAACCATTGGCACCGATCTGACCAATCTGCAAAAGGACGTCACCACGCTCTCCTCGCCCGACTTTTTCCTGAGCGCCACCACTTCCAGTTCCGACTCCACCGTGGCCACCGCCACTTCCCAATCAGGGACCCCTCTGGGCACTTATACTTTCGCGGTCTCCCAACTGGCCACTGCCACCGTCCAAAACGGCTCCACTGTTTCCGCCCAACCCATCAGCTCCACCAGCGATGTCTCCAATGTGGATTTGGACAGCACCGCCTTCGCCGACCCGATTACTGCCGGAACCTTCACCGTCAACGGCCAGACCATCACCGTCGCCGCCAGCGACAGTTTGCAGTCCGTGTTCACCCAGATCTACAACGCCACGGGCGGGGCGGTCACGGCCAGTTACGATCCCTCCACCGACGGGATCGAGCTTTCGAGCAGTTCGCCCATCACCCTGGGCAGCAGCGCCGACACCAGCAATTTTCTCCAGGCCACCCAACTCTATACCAACGGCACCGGCACCGTGACCAGCCTCAACGCCCTGGCTGGCATCGATCTCAATGCCGTTGCCAGCCAATCCAATCTGGCCAAAGCCATCAACGACGGCGGCAATGGGAAGGGAGCGTTCCAGATCAACGGCGTGACCATTAATTTTGACGCTTCCACCGACAGCGTCAACGACATTTTGCAGTCGATCAATAATTCCGCCGCGGGCGTGACGGCCACTTACGACGGAGCCAACAGTCGTTTCGTCCTGACCAACAACAACACCGGCAATACAGGCATGACCTTGAAGGACGTGACCGGCAATTTCCTGGCCGCCACCGGCCTTTCCAGCGGCACCCCGCAGGCCGGAGTGAATTTGCAGTACAGCATCAATGGCGGCAAAACGATGACCAGTGAAAGCAACACCGTCGATGCTTCCTCCATCGGACTGACCGGCTTGTCCATCACCGCGCTGTCCCAAGGCTCGGCCAGCATCACCGTCAGCCCGGACACCAGCACCATCGCCACCGCCATCACCAGTTTTGTCAACGATTACAACACCGTCCAGAACTACATCGGCTCCCAAACGACGGTCTCGACCACCACCTCCAGCACGACCGGTTCGACCGACTCGACCACCACGACGACCGCCACGCCGGGCCTTTTGATGGGGGATATGGACGCCGAAGGGATCGCAACCAATCTGCGCCAAGTGGTCGATGCCTCCCCGCTGTCAGGCCTGGTCAAAAATCTGAACGACATCGGCATCACTTCCAACGGCACCGATAACACCTTGTCCACGAATTCCATTATCTTGAACGGCTCGCTGGCCAATAATCTGAGCCAAGTCAGCCAATTGTTCACCGATTCGACCTCCGGCTTGGCCACAAAGCTCGGCAGTTACCTCACCGACACCCTGGGCGGCAGCGGCGTCGTCAAGACCAAGGAACAGAGTCTGACCAGCCAGTCCACCAGCATCAGCAACAGCATCACCACTCTTCAGCAGAAGATCACCAACGACGAAACACAGATGCAGAACGAGTTCGTGCTGATGGAAGACGCCATCAATTCGATCAACGTCTCCAAGGAATACCTCGACGCCTATTTTAACACCAGCGCCAGCGCCACCACCACCTCGGCGCCCGTCAACCAGAATTCGTCCTCCAGTTCGTCCACCTCCTCAACGAGCTGATCCGCCCCGCGCCCAGCCGGCTGGCCGCTCGTTTTTCCTTGCCAAATGGCGGGGAGAAATCATGCTGGCGGTCGTGAAGTCTCCAACAAAAGGTCTGACCATGAAAAATGCGACACGCTTTGTTTTGTTCAGTTCGACTCTGGCTCTGCTCCTCACCGCCCTCAGCGCGCCGGCCCAGGATTGGCCGCAGTGGCGCGGCCCAAACCGCGACGACAAGGTTTCCGGTTTCACGCCCCCAAAAACCTGGCCCCAGCAGTTCAATCAAAAATGGAAGGTCACCGTCGGCAAGAGCGACGCCTCCCCCGCCCTGGTCGGCGGCAAATTGTTCGTTTTTTCCCGGCAGGAAGACGACGAAGTCATCCAATGCCTGGACGCCGCCACCGGCGCGGCCCTTTGGAGCAACAAATACGAGGCCCTGGCGCCGACAGGCCCGGCGGGCAGGCACGCCGGCCCGCGCAGTTCGCCCGCCGTTGCCGAAGGCAAGGTCGTCACCCTCGGCGTCCGCGGCGTGCTCTCCTGCCTGGAGGCCGATTCCGGCAAATTGCTCTGGCGCAAGGATGAGGTTCACGGCTGGCCCGACTTTTTCACCGCCGTGTCGCCCCTCGTGCTTAACGGCCTTTGCATCGCCCAGCTCGGCGGCAAGTCCAACGGCGTCGTCGCCGCCTACGATCTGGCCACCGGCGCGGAAAAATGGAAATGGCCCGGCGACGGCCCCGCTTACGCCTCGCCCGTGCTCATGCAGGTCGGCGACGCCAAATTGATTGTCACGCAAACTGACAAACGAGTCGTCGCCCTCAACCTCAGCGACGGCAAGCTGGCCTGGGAAACGCCCTTCGCGCCGCAGGGCATGGGCGCGGCCAACGCCGCCACGCCGATCATCGACGGCCAAACCCTCATCTACACCGGCACGGGGCGGGGAACAGTCGCGGTCAAATTGGAGAAACAGGGCGATTCTTTCACCGCCACTCCCCTTTGGAGCAATTCCGACAATTCGCCCCGTTTTTCCACGCCCGTGCTCAAGAACGGCCTGCTCTTCGGCCTCTCGCAAGACGGCAACTTCTATTGCCTCAACGCCCAAACCGGCAAGACCGCCTGGACCGAAGCTGGCGCCAAGCGCGGCGCTTTCGGCTCCATCCTCGACGCCGGCTCTGTCTTGGTGGCATTGACCCCCAAGGCGCATTTGATCGCCTTCCAACCGGACGACAAGGCCTACGCCGAAGTGGCCAGCGTCAAAGTGGCGGAGACCGAAATCTACTCGCATCCGGTACTGGCGGGAAACCGCGTGTTTGTGGAAGACCAGGATTCCGTGACGCTCTGGACGCTGGATTAGTCGGTCAAGAGTGCGGCTGGCGCGGCAGGCGGCCTATCCAGATGGCCCCGGCGGCATGATGCCATTCCAGCGGCGGCAATCTCGGTTCGGTCACGCTGGTGATCTCCAACCGGTCCTGCGGACGCATCTTGTCCACCCAGGGCCGATAGGCTTCCCACGCATACCGGTTCCACTGAATGTTGCGGTAAATCTTCAGGTCCGCTTCGGGCATGATGGCCGATTCATAACCGAGGATATAGCGCCAGTCGCCCTGAGGGTTCTTGTAAAACGTGTTGAAGAAAAATGAAAAATCGGCGCCGTAGAAAATGCCGTCGTGGTCGGGCATCCAGCCTTGCATGTCGGGTTGGCTGCCGTCCACAACCGCCTCGTGCAGGGTGGAGGTGTAGCGGCTGTCGAGGTCGCTGGTCGTATCAAGAAAGAGCGCCAGGGAAACCATGCCGCAAACCGCCAGGCGCCGCGCCGGCCAGTCCGACCACGCCTCTTGGATTCCCTCATCGAATTGCGTCGCCAGCCACGCCAGGCCCGCCGCCAATCCCCAGTCGGCCCAGAACCGCCCCGCTTTCAGCGCCAGCACCCAGCAGACGGCCATCATCCAGAACACCGGCGATCCGAAAAGGTCCGGCCCGCCTTTGCCGCGCTGTCGGCGCCAGAGCCAGACGAATCCCAGCACCAGCAGGGCGCTGAATTCCCCGTCGCTGGGCTGGAGTTCGCCCACCAGCGACTCGGCGGGCACCCCGCCCCGCGAAAGCGCCCCCGCCCAAACCAGGTTCTGCTGCAAGAACTCGATGGGCCGGCCCGTCAACACCGCGCCCAGGAGCGTCCCGGCCACCCAGCAAACCGTCAAACCTATTGTTGCCCGCCGCCAGCCCGCCAGAAAAAACGCCGCCAGGAGCAGGCCGTATAAATACCATGTCCCGTGCATCCACGTGGCCAGCGCGAAACCCGCCGTGCTCCCGGCGAGTTTCCACCACGACGGCTTTTCGTCCCGCTCGCGGGACCAGGCCAGGAGCAGGCACAGCAGAACACATTCGCTGATTAAAAACGGGCGGCCTTGCATCCAGCGCGGCATCAATCCCGGCAGCGGGACGGTGAAGGCGAGCAAGGCGGCCAGCCAGGCCTCCGGGTGGCGCAGCCAAGGCAGCCCGGCCCCCAGAATCAGCAGCAACAAGCCGCCCGCTGAAAAGACCATCAGCCCGTCCTCGTCCAGCCCGGTCGCGCGATGCAGGCGGCGCAGCCACCATTCCCAGCCCGGACTGAAATCCATGTGATAGGTCGGGCCGAGCACCAGGATTTGCGGATACTCCTTATCAGTCACCGCCTTGGCCACGTAGCGCCGGGCGTCTCCGATGGGCACGAACCCATAGCCGAGGACTTTGAGCACGATGCCCAGGCAGGCCGCCACGACCATCAGCCACGCCAGCAGGGGAGCGTAGCGTTGGAGCAGACCGGAGCCGTTATTCATCCACTGTGGTTATGCCGCCCCCCGCCCCGCCGTCAAGCCCAGAAACCAGCCTTCTCGCGCAGAGGCGCGGAGGGCGCAGAGAAAAACTGTTTTCTTGCTCCGTCTCTGCGCCCTCCGCACTGCAATATGCACGAATCATTCATTTTCGGAAAGATTTCCAACCACGGATTTCACGGATGGAAAACCCGCCGCTTCTTATCCGTGACATCCGTGAAATCCGTGGTTGCATTTCTTTGGTCGCGGCTGGCCGCGCTTTGCCTCTGCGCGAGTATTCCCACTCGGAGCGTTTTCACGCAGCGGGAACGCTTCATTCCCTGATCAACACAAGACGAGGAAATTTGTCCCGCACCCTTTGCCTGCGGAAGGCAGAATTCTTGGTTGACAAGTCAGGGGAAAGCCCCACAATCCCTTCCGCAGTTAAAAACTGATCCAAGCCCGTGACGGGTTCTGTCAGTGGCATTTTTCGACCCCGCCGGGGGCTGAGGAAAGGTGGAAATGAAGCAGACGGATTTGTGGCGTGACAGAGTGGCGAAGGCTGCGCGATGCCGAAAGAAAGCGATAATATGCGATTATGCGGGACCCGTTTACGTTTGTGGCGAGATTGATTTATATAAATCACTGCAACAACTCTTACCGTTCATTACTATGTCCAACCCAACCCGGAATCGTTCTTGGATAGCCTATTTTTCCGTAGGTGTCGTGCTGGTCCTAATGGGTTTGACATGGCTGTCAAGCTATCTGCGAAGCGGTTCATTTGTTACTATTATGAACTCATTGAGGATTGTCCATGAAGGAGCAGAAGCCGTCGTTCTAATTGCAATGGCGTTCTCATTTGGAACACTTCTCCTCGTTTTAGCGAGACGATTGTTCTGTCGAATCGACGAAGAAAGGAAAGAGAGAAGCACAGATGCAAAACATCTTTGATTCGCGTTACGGCTACGTATTCATAACACTTATCTTATATATGGCTAGCTGGGCGATGGCGTCTGGGATTTCGACCGCGGCGCTTGTAGTAGTGAGGAGACGTCCTGAGGAAGACCTTACTCCGCACTGGCTCAATGGGCTGGGAGGAACACGCCTCGCATATTGTGCCAGTGCGGTTTGTATATCTTCATCTGTCTCTCAACTTATTTGGGGTATTGTTTATCTGAAATGGTATATACTTGTGATCGCGGGGTTTTTTGGTCTAGGAGGTTCAGGTCCTCTGCTAACTTACTCTTCTACTGCCAATTTAATTAGGCTCGGGCCGCCGCTTTTAGTTCTAATAAACGCAATCCTTTGGAGTTTATAGTGAACGGGTCAGTCCCGCATAATCACATATTTCATTGACATCACGGCTTTTCCGGGGCGGTCTATCCCGTCAGGTATTCCCTCAATACCCATTGACCACGTCGATTAACTGCCGCAGGCGGCCGTATTGGCGGCGGTCGAATCCGAAGGCGATGCGCGGCAGGTCCACCTGGTCGTTGTCCTCCCGCTCTTCCGGGGTCGCTTCGATGGCCCGGAATTTCTCGCCGAGGATGATCCCCTCGAAGTCGTCGTTGAGCGCGTCGATGGCGGATTGCGAGGGCGCGTGTTTGAGGCGCAGGACGAGCAAATCCTTCACCATCCGGCTGGAATGGTAGTTGCGGTAAAAGCGGGTGATGATGCGGACGGCGTGGGTGGCGTTGTCGGCAATCTGATAGAGGCGCAAATCATCGGGTGAAATCAATTGCGCGCGTAGGAGGTGTTCGCGGACGTTCTTGTCCCAAGTTTTCCAATAGGTGCCTCCGGGGCGGTCGAGCAGCACGAGCGGGACCAGGCGCCCTTTGCCCGTTTGCATGAGGGTCAGGGCCTCGAACCCCTCGTCCATGGTTCCGAAGCCGCCCGGGAACAGCACAATGGCGTCGGAATGGCGGATGAAGGTGAGCTTGCGGGTGAAGAAGTATTTGAAGGAAATGAGCTTGTTGTTCTTGTCAATAATCGGGTTGGCGGCTTGTTCGGAGGGCAGTTCGATGTTGGCGCCGAAACTCATCTCCGGCCCCGCTCCCTCGTGGCCCGCCTGCATGATGCCCGGCCCGGCGCCGGTGATGACCATGAAGCCCTCGGCGGAAATTCTGCGCGCGAAATCCACCGCCTCCAGGTACTCCTGGCGCGTGGGCAGCGTGCGGGCGGAGCCGAAGATGGTCACTTTCGGCTTGTCGTCGTAGGGGGCGAAGAGCCGGAAGGCG
Source organism: Verrucomicrobiota bacterium (assembly GCA_049510745.1). Taxonomy (GTDB): domain Bacteria; phylum Verrucomicrobiota; class Verrucomicrobiia; order Limisphaerales; family Palsa-1400; genus PLGF01. The sequence goes on from JBEKYR010000011.1 coordinate 71,239, forward strand.
TGGCGCAGTTCCCGCACGGCGCCGCGGATGATGCGGGTGTCGCCGCGGTCTTTCACGTCGGTCAACAGCTTGAGGGCGTTGATCATGATGTCTTCGACCAAATCCGCGTTATGGCCCCCGCCCTTGTCCGCGATCAATTCCTGGATGCGCCGGCGAATCACCGGGTCAATCTGGCTTTTTTCCGACTTTTCCACGTTGGGCAACTATGCCGTTGCGCCCGCCGTGCAACAAGCCTTAATCTGGCGGCAGGCCAGGAGCGGATTGCCCCCAAATCCATCCGGCCATAAAGTAGCGTGCTGAATGAAAACGGATTACAAAAACACGTTGAACCTGCCGCAAACCGGCTTCGCCATGAAAGCCGATTTGGTGGCCCGCGAGCCGCAACGCCTCCAGCAATGGGAGCGCGCCCGGCTCTATCAGACACTCCAGGCCCGCCGGGCGGGCGCGGAACGATTTGTCCTGCACGACGGGCCTCCCTTCGCCAACGGCGACGTGCATATCGGCACCGCCCTGAACAAAATTCTCAAGGACATCATTGTCAAATACCACAGTCTGCGCGGCCGGGACGCGCCTTACGTGCCCGGCTGGGATTGTCACGGCCTGCCCATCGAGTTCAAGGTTTCCCAGGAGATGCGCAAGGCGGGCCGGAGCACGGCGGACCCGGCGGCCCTCCGCACCGCTTGCGAGGCTGACGCCCGGCAATTCATCGCCAAACAGCGGACCCAGTTCAAACGCCTCGGCGTTCTTGGCGATTGGGAAAATCCCTATCTCACGTTGAACAAGGAATACGAGGCCGACGAACTCCGCTTGTTTGCCGACATCGTCGAGAAGGGCTTTGTGTATCGCGGCAAAAAGCCGGTCTATTGGAGCATCCCGGCGCGGACGGCGCTGGCCGAGGCGGAGGTCGAGTACCACGACCATACCAGCCAGAGCATTTATGTGAAATTCCCGGTGGCCGGGCAGCCGGGGACTTTTGTGCTCATCTGGACGACCACGCCTTGGACGCTGCCGGCGAACCTGGCTGTGGCCTATCATTCCAGCCTTGCCTACTCGCTGGTGCGGGTGGGCGCGGAGGAGTATTGGATGCTCTCGGCGCTGGCGCCGGCGGTGGCGGAGAAATGCGGCTGGCGGGATACCCGAATCGTTCGCACCGCGCGCGGGAGCGAGTTGGCCGCCCTCGAGTATCAACACCCCTTTTGCCCCCGCAAGGGCCGCCTCCTGGCCGGCGACGCTTTTGTCGATAGCGCCACCGGCACCGGTTTTGTCCATATCGCGCCCGGACACGGGTTGGACGACTACAATCTGGGGCGCCAGCACGGGCTGCCGATCTATTCGCCGGTCGATGACGACGGCTGTTTTTGCTGGACGGAGGACCTGCCGGCGGAACAGCAGATGCCGCGGGAACTGGTCGGCAAATCCATTTTGGAAAAGCACGGCAAAAGCGACGCCAACGTCGCGGTGCTGCACGAATTGCGGACGCGGGGGGCCCTGTTGCACGAGGAGAATTACCAACACAGCTACCCGTATTGCTGGCGCAGCAAGACGCCGATCATCTTTCGCGCCATGGACCAGTGGTTTTTCAATCTGGCGCAGCCCTTTGGCGGCCAGCCCTTCCGCCAGGCCGCGCTGGAGGAGATCGGCCGCGTGGCCTGGGTGCCGGATTGGGCGGTCAACCGCATCAAAAGCGCGGTCGAAACCCGCCCGGACTGGTGCATCTCGCGGCAGCGGGCCTGGGGCGTGCCGCTCCCGGCTTTTTACGACAGCGAGGGCCGCGCCATTCTGGACGCCGCCATCGTCCGCCGCGTCGCGGACCTGGTCGAGCGGCACGGCTCGAATGTCTGGTTCGAGAAATCGGCCGCCGAGCTTTGGTCCTCTGTCAAACCTAACGATTGGAGCGGCCCGGAAGCGGCGGCCAAATCCAATGACACCCTCGATGTCTGGATCGATTCCGGCTCCTCGTCGCGGGCCGTCTTGATGCGCCGGCCGGAATTATGGCACGGCGCCGCGGCGGCGTGGCGGGCGGACGTTTACCTGGAAGGCAGCGACCAGCATCGCGGCTGGTTCCAATCCTCCCTCCTGCTCTCCCTGGCGGGCAACGGCGCGGCCCCCTACCGCACCGTGCTGACCCACGGCTTCATGGTGGATGCCGACCGCGAAAAAATTTCCAAGAGCAAGCACGGCGGTTACGAGAAACCGCAGACCGCCGAAGCCTACGTCAAAAAATACGGCGCGGACGTTCTGCGGCTGTGGGTCGCCTCGCAGGATTATCGCAACGACATCGTCGTGAGCGAGGAACGCATCAACAAAGTCAGCGAGACCTATCGCGGCATCCGCAACGCCCTGCGTTATCAGCTCTCCAATCTTTACGATTTCGACCCCGCCAAGGACGCGGTGCCGGACGCGGCGCTGAGCGGGGTGGACCGCTGGATTCTGGCGCGCTTTTCCAAACTCGAAGCCGAGGTCGCCGCGGCCTACGACCGCTACGAATTCCACGTCGTTTATCAGAAGGTCAGCCAGTTCGCCGCCGTCGAGTTGTCGGCCATTTATCACGATGTGGTCAAGGATCGGCTTTACACGGAGGCGGCCGGGGCGCCGCGCCGGCGCTCGACGCAAACGGTGCTTTATCGGCTGGCGCGCGGGTTGTGCGCGGCGCTCTCGCCCATCCTGGTCTTCACGGCGGACGAAGCCTGGGAGTTTCTTCCCGGCTCCGGCGGCGAATCCGTTCATCTGGCCGTGTGGGAGCCGTCGAGCTTCGCCTGGTCGGAGGCGGAGGAGGCGCGGTGGGGGAAGCTCTTCGAAATCCGCGAGCTGGCGCTGCCGCAGTTGGAGAAGGAGCGTCAAGCCAAAAATATCGGCAAAGCCCTTGAAGCCAGGGTGATCGTCCGCGGTTCGGCTAAAGTTCTGGCCCCGTTGTCCGATAACGATGGAGAGGCATTGAGAGAATTATTGAACGTGTCCCAGTTGCTCTGGCAAGACCAAGCGGACGCGACCGACTTGACGATTGAGGTGTCCAAGGCCGGCGGCCTGAAATGCGGGCGGTGCTGGCATTGGGAACCGGATGTCGGCGCGGACGCCGGGCACCCGACCCTTTGCGCGCGTTGCGTCGCGGCGGTGCGGCGATGCGTCAAGTAGCGGATGAAGCCTTCCCCCTTCAGCACCCCTGTCCGCGCCTTGCTGCTGGCGGCGTTGTATGTGATCGGCGGACTGCTGGGCAAGGCCTCCTCGTTCATGTCGGGCGAGGTCGCGCTGGTCTGGCCGCCGGCGGGGATCGCGCTGGCGGCGATTCTGTTGTTCGGCTACCGGATGTGGTGGGGAGTGGCGGCGGGGGCCTTGCTCTTTACCTTGGTGCGCGGCACGCCCTTTGGCTTTTTCACCGTCGCCACCGCCGTGGGCAACACGATGGGCGCGATCCTCTGCGCTTATCTCTTGGAACGCTTTGTCGGGTTCCGCAATTCCATGGAACGCGCCAGGGACGCGGCGGGCTTCATTTTTTTCGCCTGTCTGCTCGGCACGACCGTCAATGCCGCCTTCAATGGGCTGGGGTTGTACGACGCGGGACGGCTGCCGTTTGACGAACTGTTCCCCAACATCCTGACTTGGTGGGTGCCCAACGCGATGGGCGTCCTGGTGGTCGCTCCCATCATCCTGGCCTGGTGTACTCCCAATTCGCTGCGCCTGGATTGGCGCGGCGGCGTGGAGGCCGTTTGCTGCGGCCTGGGCCTGATCGCGGGGACCCAGCTTTCTTTTAACTCGTGGTTTGCCTACGGCGTCGAGAATTATCCGCTGGCCTATTTGCCGTATCCCTTCCTGGTTTGGGCCGCCTTGCGCTTCGGCCAGCGCGGCGCCACCACCGGCACGCTGGTCGTGGCGGCGCTGTCCATCCACGAATTGCTCCACCATCGCGGCCCGTTCTATGCGGGCAACGATAAAACCAGCCTCATGCTCATCGGCTGTTACATCGCCATTGTCGCCGTGGGCGATCTCCTTTTGGCCGCCGTGTCGATCGAACGCGAAGTGGCCGTGCATGACACGCGGGAGAGCGAGAGCCGGTATCGCGGAGTGGTCGAGGACCAGACCGATTTGATTTGCCGGTTCACCCCGGACGGCACGCTGGTGTTTGTCAACCAGGCCTACTGCCGGTTTCAGGGCAAGACGCGCGAGCAACTCCTGGGGACCAACTTCTTTCCCGCCCTGGCCGAGCAGGACCGCGAAATCCCCCTGCTGCAATTCGCCCGTCTGACCCCGTCGGACCCCATCCAGGCCTTTGACAACAAAGTCCTGCTGGGCAACGGCAAACTGGTCTGGCAGCAATGCACCGTGCGCGCCCTCTTTGACGAGGCCGGCCAGATCACGGAATTTCAGGCCGTGATGGAGGACATTACGCGGCGCAAGGAATCCGAGGAGGCCTTGCGCCTGGGCGAGGAACGCTCCCGCGCCATTCTCCATAGCATGGTCGATGGCGTCATCGTGCTGGACGACCGGGGGGCGGTGACGCTGTTCAATCCGGCGGCGGAGCGGATTTTCCAGCGCCCGGCCAGCCAGGTGCTCAACCTGAGCATCCGCAATCTGTTCGCGCCGGACGAGTGGCAGAAGTACGACGATTACCTGGCCGGGCATCTGGGGGAGAATCCGCCCAAAGTCATCGAAGTCAACGCCCTGCGCGCCAACGGCAGCCTCCTGCCCATCGACCTGGCGGTGAGCGAAATCTCCCGCGGCGGCGTGCTCATGCTCATTGTCATCGTGCGCGACATCTCCGAGCGCCGCAAGCTGGAGGAGCAGTACCGTCAAGCACAAAAAATGGAGGCCGTCGGGCGCCTGGCCGGGGGCATCGCGCACGATTTCAACAACCTCATGCAGGCCATCCTGGGTTACAGCAATTTGCTCGACCGCCGCCTGGCGCCGGGCGACCCCAATCACGAGACGGTCGAGCACATTCAAAAATCGCTGGCCCACGCCACTTCGCTCACCCGGCAATTGCTGGCCTTCAGCCGCAAGCAGGTGCTCAAGCCCAAGCTGCTCGCCTTGAACAGCGTGGTCGCAGACATGACCCACCTGTTGCAGCGCGTCCTGGGCGAAACGATCCAGTTGGAAATGAAGCTGGCCGAGCCGGTCCCCTGGATTCGGGCCGACCCCGGCCAAATGGAGCAATTGATCTTGAATCTCGCCATCAACGCCCGCGATGCCATGTCCCAGGGCGGCACCCTGGGCATCGAGACGAGCAACCTCACTTTTACCGAGCCGAAGACCTTTTCCTCCGGCCGCCTGCCGCCCGGTTCCTACGCCCTGTTGAGCATTTCGGACACCGGCTGCGGCATGTCGCCCGAAGTCCAGGCCCATTTGTTCGAACCGTTCTTCACCACCAAGGAAACCGGCAAGGGCACCGGCCTGGGCCTGTCCAACGTCTATGGCGTTGTCAAACAAACAGGCGGCGAAATCACCGTCACCACCGCTCCCGGCCTGGGCACCACCTTCAACATCTATCTGCCCCGCTTTGATGGCCGCGCGCCCGAGGAAGAATCGACCCACCTGACCCACGCCTCCGGGGGCGGCCACGAAACCATCCTGCTGGTCGAGGACGAGGAGTTGGTCCGCATGATGCTCCTGGAAGTCTTGAAAGCCGCCGGTTACAACGTCCTTGACGCCCGCCAAGGCGCCGACGCCCTCGTTCTGGCCGGGCAGCACACGGGGCCGATCGACCTGTTGATCACGGACATGACCATGCCCGGTTTCAGCGGCTCGGAACTGGCCCGGCGCCTGACGGAAAAGCGGCCCGACATGCGCGTCCTGTTCATCTCCGGCTACACCGACCAGGAGGCGGCGCAATGGGGCAAGCTCAACCAGCCCGTGCAATTCCTGCAAAAGCCCTTTCATCCCGACGCCCTCCTGGCCAAGGCGCGCGGCATCCTGGACCGCAAGAAATGACGGACTGCCGGGGAATCGTTGCAGGCAAGACAAAGCTGATAAGGCTTGAAAGCTGGCCAACCTCAAAATATATTGTCTGCGTGACGGCTGACATTTCAGATTATCTAAGCTTGGTGAACGAATGCCAGATTACCGAGATGCAGAAGGCGGGGCAAGACCTCATCCCTGACGCGGTCGGTTCATTGGAGGTCTTTTCGGAGCACGTGCGAAATGTGGAAGCGGCGTTAATCCACACCTATCAGATCACCGCGTTCGTGGCCGTACGTGAGCCGGACCCGCAACACGCCGCAAAACATTGGAAGGAAATGGTCAGAATTTGCGAGAGAGCATTAACGGCCACAAAAGAACTCAGGGACAAATTCCCTAATTGCCGCACGCCCGAATTGTACGATCTGGCGCTGGACTACATGCTTGAGGCTCAAAAACGATTTCACGAAAACCTACAGGATTCAGAATGTCCCAGCCCACCGGAGGGATTATTCCCGAAGACGCCCTGAGCCGTCTGACGGAACTATTTACGCAAGTTGAAGGCGCCTCCAAACCGCTCTCCAGAGCGTGTCGGGAAGCGGAATTTGAGTTCAATTCTCTGGTCGAGAAAATCCATGCCGAAATCGTTCAGCCTCGGTTCTCTTCCGTCACGCTGACGCAGTTCCGCAGCCAGACCAGAAGATACTGCAGGGCAAGAGCCTCAAAAGAGAGCCCGCCGTTCCCCTGCGTTTAGACAAAACCTCTCTCAGCCCGGTCCAAAATTGACAATTATATTCTTAAGCCGGTTTTGCTGGAGATTTTGGACGACCGCCACGGCCAAAGCGCCACGCTGATCACCAGCCAGTTTCCCGTCAGCCAATGGCACGAGTTGATCAACGACGCCGCCGTGGCCGACGCCGTTCTGGATCGATTGGTCCACAACGCTTATCGCCTCAAACTCAAAGGTGAGTCATTGCGTAAGACCATCGCCGTCCCGGATATCCCCGGTTCTTCAAGCGCTGCGCTCATTCCAATCCATCGCTCTCCGTCCAGATGAAATGGATCAGAAGGGTACTCGTCAATAAACAAAATAATACCAATGTGGCTGGATTTGTGCCGCTATTCGGCGCTCGGCAAACGAACCCTGTGGAATCCGATCTCCGGAGCAATAAATGTAACCGGCAGAGTGTGCTGGAAAGCCGCGGATATCGGTATCGAATTCCACGACGAGAATATTGGAAGTCTTTTGCGCCCACACGGCTTCACACAGGCGCGCCGTGGCCTGTTCCGGGGGAATGTGAACAACGTTCGTGGAAACAGGTATCGCGTTTGTTTCTATGCGATGAACAAGTGCCTCGTAACTGGGGAAGCGCCATCGAAAAAGGGCGGCGGAGATCGGCCAGGACATAAAAATCGACGCAACCGGCAGCGCAAGAACGAAGACCAGAGGGACAAATCCGCGCCACCCAATTCGCCGACGTTCGTCCTCGGCGCGAAAAATTGGAAAACATGCCAGAATGCATGCGGCCAGAAACACGGGCACGGAAAGCTCCAGGAATAGCCTTGTTGCGTCGCAGGCATGTGACCAATAGGCAACAAGGCCAACGCACGAAATCGACGCCATCCCCAAGGCTGCTTTTCCAGAGCGTGACATAAAACCGTTTGGACATAGACTTAGCGGCCCGCCTCGGCGAGTCAAGTCAAGGCTCACATGCGCTCCCTCCGGCCCTTTATTGGTTCCCTTGAATTTCGACGCTTCTTCACCGCAAAACTTTAGTGCGCCGAAAAATACCCGGATCCGGCGACAGCGACCGGTGACGAAAAACCTCACAAGTGCCACCACCGTCAGAGGGCTCAAGCCCTCTTCAATTACCAATTTTCAATTTTCAATTCCAAATTTTCAATGCCGTTCCAGAAATCCCAGTCAAGGCGGGTCAAGGTTGGTCAAGCGCTCTTCAATTCCCATTTTTCAATGGCCTTCCAGGGCGCTGGGGCCAAGCCCGTCAAGGTCAGCGGAAGCCGGAACTTCCTCCTTCCTCCTTCTGCCTTCTTCCTTCTGTTCAGCCATCTTTCATGGACAAAAGGCACGCGGGAGCCGATAGTCCGGAAGCCGTATGAGCAACGCACGAAAGCCTGAAGCAGCAACTCCATGAAACCGTCAGAGTCCGGGGCAGCAGGGGCCGCGAGGGATTTGGCAAATCCGCGGGAGCAGAAGTGCCTCCCAGAGCAACCGGTGCAGGCGGGCGCCGCCGGCACTCACAGCCCGGCCTACCGGGGATCGCTCGATTTCATCCGGCAATGGGTGCGCCATCGGCAAGGGTCGCCCGACGAATTGATTCGCGCCCTGGAGCGGGAGGTCGGCTGGCCTTCCCGCCACGTGCTGGTTCCGATCCTGGAGCAATTGCGCTCCAGCCGCGACCTGCCGGAGGCGGAGCGGAAATATCTTCTTTACACGTTGAACGCCGGGGCCGTCGCCGCCGCCCTGGCCGGGGGCGCCGATCCCGGCTCCGAATACCAGTCCTCGCTCGACGAACTCTTTGGCCGCAGCCGCCGTTTCCGCCGCTCGAAGCAATTCGCCGCCGCGGTCGAGTTTGTCGCCCGGTTTCGCGACTATTCCCCCTTCAACAACATGCTGGTCTATCTGCAAAATCCGCTGGCGACCCACTTCGCCACCGCCCGGCATTGGCACAAGGCCTTTGGCCGCTCGATCAAGAACGAGGCGCGCGGCATGATCATCCTGGCGCCCCGCACCCCGGTCCTGCTGGTCTATGACATCGCCGACACGGAGGGGCCGCCGCTGCCGGGAAACTTCGGCGTGTTCGCGCAAACCTCGGGCCGGTTCAATCCCGCCCTCCTCGAACGCACCGTCAAGAATTGCGAGCGCGACAGAATCCAGGTCGAACGCAAGTCCATGGGCGGGTTGCGCGGCGGCTTTGCCACGACGCGCGCGCAGGATTCAGCCTGGAAAATGCGCATCGCTCTGCGGGCGGAACTGGACGACGCGGCCGCCTACGCCGTGCTCTGCCACGAGTTGGCCCATGTCTATCTGGGGCACCTGGGCGCGGACCGGGACGGCGCCTGGCCGTTTCGCATGAACTTGTCCGAAGCGGTCACGGAGATCGAGGCCGAATCGACCGCCTACGTGGTCTGCGCCCGCGCGGGGCTTCGCACCCGCTCGGCGGAGTATCTGGCCGGCTACGTCGAGGACAATTCGGACCTCGACGCCATTAGTCTTGACTTAATCAGCCGGGTGGCGGGGCGGATCGAGGAGATGGGCCGCCGCCTGCTGCCGCCGCGGGAAAAACCCGCGCCGGGCGGGACTTGAGGAAGGCCGTCAACCTTCGCGGGCGGGTCAGTTCAGCGGACCGCCGTTTTTGCGCAGGACATCGGAAATCTTCACCGGACAACCGCCCTGGCGCTTGCTTTCGTCGGCCGCCTCCAGGAAGGCGTAGATTTCCAAGGTTTCCTCCGGCGGCACCGGGGCGACGCCGGTTTGGAAAAACTTCACCACCTCGCGCAGGAACGGCGTGTAGTCCACATCCAATTCACGCTCCAGCACCTTCTTCGAGCCGAAAACCGTCACGCGATACGGATCGGCCCCGTTGCGCAGCCCGCGCAAGGTTCCCACCTTGCCGTCGTTCCAGACTCCCGTCACCAAATGGGTGTCCGCCGTGGCCGTGCAGGCGACCGTCTGGCAGCCGGTCCCCATAATCGTGTAGAGCGCTTCCGCCGGATGAATCCCGTACCAGAACAAATCCGGATGATGCGGTTCCAGTTCGCAGGGGCCGCAGGAACTGGCGCCCTTGATCACGCCCGCGCCGGCCTCCTTCATTTGCCGCAGATTCACCGAGTAGCGCAAACAGGACCCGCTGAAAATCGGCACATGATTCTCCTTGGCCGCGCGGTAAATCTCGATGGCGTCGCGCAAGGACCCCGCCACCGGCTTGTCAATGAATATCGGCTTGTGCGCCCGGATGACCGGCAGCGCCTCCTGCAAATGCGGCCGGCCGTCGATGCTCTCCACCATGACCACATCCGCTTCCTTGAGCAATTCATCAATGCTCCCGACTATTTTCACTCCCAATTTCTCCCCGACCGTCTTGGCGTAGCCGTCCACGTGTTCCGAACTTTGGGCGATGTCCGGGCTGCCGCCCTTGAGCGCGACGACGACGCGCGTTCCCGGGATGAAATTCTTGTCGTTGGGATCATTCAAGCGCCGGGTGAACTCCACCGCGTGGGACGTATCCAATCCGATCATGCCGATGCGCAAATCAGCCGCCGCCGCGGTGAAAGTCATCGCGCCACAAAAGAGCAAGGGGAAGCAGGGCCGTCGAAAAATCATAAGCAAGGCTCTTTATGCGGCGGCTGGCCGGAGGCGGCAAGCGCATTTTTCCCGGAAGCGACGGTCAGGGGGAAACTGTCGTGGGGCGATTGCTGTCCGGGGCGGGATTTGAAACGGGCAACTCGAGTGTGAAGATGGCGCCCTGGCTGGGGCCGTCGCTGTGCGCCAGCAAGGCGCCGCCCAATTCGTGGGCGGCCAGCGCCCCGCTGTGCAACCCGAAGCCATGGCCGTTTTTGCGCGTGGTGAAGCCCATGTTGAAAATCTTGGTGAGATTTTCCTGGGGTATTCCGACGCCGGTGTCGATCACGGAAATCCGCACCCGTCCGTCCCCGTTGGTCACCCGCAACGTCAGCCTCTTCTCGTGTATCTCCGGCGGGTCGCAGGCGTACTTGGCGTTGTGGATGAGATTGACGAGAATTTGCAGCGCTTTATGCTTGTCAATGGCCAGCGCCGGCAGGTTCGGGGCATAGTCGCGGCGAACCTCGATGCGATGGCGGGAAAGCGCGGCCGAGTTCAGGCGCAGGGCGTCCTCGACCAGTTCGGTGGGTTGGACAGTTTCCACATAACCGGCGACCTGCGCGTAGTTCTGCTGCATGGCGACGATGTTCTTGATGTGCTCGATGTTTTGTTCCAGCGAGGCGAGTTCGTCGCGAAAAAGGGTCTGTTCGCGCGCCAGGCGGTCGGCCAATTGCTCCAAGTAAACGGGAATCTGGCGGCCTTGCGGATCGCGCGTGACAAAATCGGCCAGGCCGGCTTCGTGCTCGCGCAGCAGGGCCGCCACCTTGGAAACATTTCCCGTCTTGGATTGCCTGACTTTCTGGGAGAGAATCGAAGTCGAGATGTTGACGCTGTTGAGGATGTTGCCCACATTGTGCAGGACGCCGGTGGCAACATCGGCCATGCCCGCCTGGCGCGAGGCCGCGATAAGGTGTTTTTGATTGGAACGGATGATTTCCGTTTGCCGGCGAACCTGGCGGCGCAGCAACCCCACCCACGTGAGGGCGGCCACGATGGCCACGCCCATGCCCCCCGCCACTTTGAGCGCGTCTTGCGCCGTCCAGGAGGGAGGCGCTTTCAACAGTTCCACCGCGCCGGGTTGGGAGAGCGTGAGGTGAAAGGCTTCCGCCCCGCGAGTGGGGCTGCCGTCGATCAGACAGACGCCTGCGAGGCGCAGCAAACTTCCCGGGGCCAGAGCAAAGGCCGCCTCGGCCTGTCTTGGGTCCAGGAGGGTTGCCGTGAAAATGACCGAGCCGTCCTGGAGAACCAATCTCGGTTCGAGCGAGCGGGCGACCTTTTGCAGAAGCACGGCCTGGAGTTTGACGGCGATGTTGTCGCAGGCGGCGGAGCGCAGAATTTCCTCGGCAGTCACAGTTTTGGGCGCCGGCAACACTCCGATTCCCGAGCGCCGGAAAACGGCGCCTTCCAGATGAGGCGACAGCTCCCCAAGGGCGGGGAATCCCACCGCATCGACCCTCTCCCCCACGTGAATTTCGTTGGTCTGTTCGGTCCGCACACGGATGCCGCCGGAGGAATCCTGCAAGAGGAATCCTTGACCGGGCAGCAGCAGGGTCACAACGCCGTTGACCGCAATGCGCCGCCCGGCCCGGCCCGGGTTGAAAGTGGCGACCGACCCAATAGGAATGACAGAGGCCGCGAAGGGGTCGGACAACGCCGCTTCCACCGTTTTTATTTGCAGAAGGTCAGGGGTAAAGATGGTGATGCCGCCCAACTGCCGCCGCAAATTGGCATCGGCCGCGCAGGCCCCGCAAACCGAGACGCGGGAATCCACCCATTGCACCGGAATGGGCTTGCCGTTCCAATTGGGCACGGTGACAGTGAATTTCTCCCTGTCCCCCCTCACCACCAGTCTGAGGTGGCCATCGTCCTCCTTGACGCGCTGGACGATGCCTTCGACTTGAACCCAACGCGCGTCCAGATGCCCATCGGCCAAGTCTTCCAAATCCACTGTGCGCGGTCGCGGGAGATTGGTGCTGGCAAGAATCGTGAATTTTGCGTTGAGCACGACCGGGGCAAAATTTCCCGGATCGGTTTGGCCGGTCAGTTCCACCAACTGGCCGGAATGAAGGCCGGCTTGGTCGGGCATGGCAAAAAGGGCGTCTGAATCGTCCTGGAAAAAGACAGAATGCCAGGCGGGGTCCGCATAGGTGACCACGCCGCGCAAGCGGACCGGGTAGCCGCGCGCGGCCTCCTCCGGGGTCAGTCTCCTGACAGCCGCGGCTGTGGTGATGGTTTCAAGTCCGTTGGTTGCCGGGGCTTTCAAAGAGGCTGCCGCGCGCACGGAGAGTCCATCCGCCGGCGGCGGGTTTGCCATTCTGAAGTAGGCGCTTTCCAGCCTGACTCCATCGGCGCGTCGCGTGACAAATCCCCAAACATCCACGCGCTCGCCCAATTCAGTGGGAAGTATCTGCACCACCTCGGCCCGAATCACTCCTGTCGGGTCTTTAACTGTCACGTCTTGGCCGGGGCGATAGTCCTCGATCCACCCGTTGAGGTGGACCATTTCATTGGTCCACAGCCCGAGTTCGCGGTGGAGAAGGGTGTCTATCGAGGAAACAGGCAGTTGCGTCAGCGGCGCGCGGGGCGGATGCACGGTGGTGAGGTCGTTTGTTCCAGGAACGATTATCGATTGCGTCTTGAGCCGGCCATCGGCCACCTGGCTCGTGTTGATGCCCCGGATTTGCACGCGGGCGCCCATCAACTCCGTGGCGTTGGGGCCGGGCGCGCCCATGACATAGGCCAGGCAGTTCTGGCCCGATTGGTGGAGGGCCAACTCCAGCCGCCCGCCGTTGGTGTCCGCCCCGTGGACTTCTCCTTCAACCTCGATCCACTCTCCTGCCGTGCCGGCCAGTTGGGTCAATTCGATGTGCCTGGGCGATGGCAGCGGTCTTTTTCCGAGCACCACCGCGTCGAGATTGGAAAGCACGGACCCGGTGCCGTCGAAGGCAATGACCCCCGTTATCTTCACGTAATCCCCCTGACGGAGCGGGGAGTGAAAAGTTTGAGTCGGGAGATAACACGTGTTGTTCCCATCGCTGACGAACAACTGGTTCCATCCGGCGTCGTAAGACAGCACCACGCAATCACAGAGGAACGGTCTGCCCGCGGCGGCCCCGGTTTTGGGCAACCCGAAAAACTGCTCAAAATTCGTCACGACGTCTTCCGCGCGACCGGTTGCCGTTGCGGCCCAAATCAACCCTGCGGCGATCAAGGGCGCCGTCCACCCGGAGCAGATTGGACCGACACTTCGCCGGGTGCCGCATTCTGATGGCGACACCTCAAGCGCGGGCGGCGGATTGGCCGATTTAAGAAACAAAATCACAATTATGTTCCATATCCCATATCGGCAGACCGGACTGTAAAGTTAAGCGGTCATTTCTCTGAACGCGCTGGCCAAGGCGCGCTCTTCCTGCTTCAATTCTCCCGTGAAAATTCTGGTCATCGGCTCCGGCGGGCGCGAGCACGCCTTGGTTTGGAAGCTGGCGCAATCGCCGCGTGCCACCCGTATTTGGTGCGCGCCGGGCAACGCCGGCATCGCCACCGAGCCGCTCTCTTCCAACGGGTCGCCGGCGCAATGCCTGGACCTGGCGGCGGAAAACCTCCCCGCTTTGCTCGCCTTTGCCAACGAAAACCGGGTCGATCTCACCGTCGTCGGGCCGGACAATCCGCTCGCCTTGGGCGTGGTCGATCTTTTTCAAAAGCACGGCCTGCGAATCTGGGGGCCGAACCAGAAGGCGGCGCAATTTGAATCGTCCAAGGCCTTCTCCCAGGCGTTCATGGACAAACACGGCATTCCCACGGCGCGCTCGAAAATCTTCAGCGAAGCGGGCGCGGCCAAACGCTTTGCCGCCGAACTGGGAGGCAAATGCGCCGTCAAGGCCGACGGCTTGGCGCTGGGCAAAGGCGTGCTGCTGTGCCGTTCGGCCGACGAAGCCTGCCGGGCCATCGACGATATGCTGGTCCACCAGAAATTCGGGGCGGCAGGACGGCAGATCGTCATTCAGGAGATGCTGGAGGGAATGGAAATCTCGCTGCACGCGCTGTGCGATGGCCGGACGGCGCGCCTTTTTCCCACCGCGCAGGACCACAAGCGCGCCGGCGAGAATGACACCGGCCCGAACACCGGCGGCATGGGCGCGTATGCGCCGACGCCGTTCCTGGACGAGGCGGGCATGGCGCAGGCGGCCGACCGGATTTTGTCGCCTTGGGGGAAGGGATGCCGCGAGGAAGGGATTGATTTTCGCGGCATCTTGTACCCCGGCGTCATGTTGACAAAGGACGGCCCCAAGGTCTTGGAGTTCAATGCCCGTTTTGGCGATCCGGAGGCGCAGGTTTATCTCATGTCCATGTCCAAGGACCTGCTCGATCTGCTGGAAATCTCCGTCCAGGGCGCCTTGGACAAGTTCACGACAAACTTTGTCACGACGTATTTTCGCGGCGTGGCGGTCTGCGTCGTGATGGCTTCCGCGGGCTATCCGGGCGCTTACGCCAAAGGGAAGATCATCCGCGGCCTGGAGGAAGCGGGGCGGTTGCCGCAGACGAAAATTTTTCACGCCGGCACCGCGCGCGCCGGCGGCGAGTTCGTGACCAACGGGGGCCGCGTGCTGGGGGTGACGGCGTTGGGCGCCACGGTGGCCGAGGCGCGGGCGCGGGCCTATCTGGCGGTGGGGAAAATTCAATTCGACGGCGCGCAATTTCGGCGCGATATTGGCGCCAAGGCTCTGAGCGCAGCCGAAAAGTGAACCTCTTAAAAACGATGAACACGCGAAATCTGGTCTTGTGCCTTCTGCTGTCGGCGGCGTCCGCCCCGGCCGCGCCGGCGACTCCCGCACCGAAGTTTGAAGAAGTCTTCAAGGTGCTCAGCACCAATCTGGGCGGCGTCAGCCAGGAGGAATTGGAGCGCGCCGCCGTGCAGGGGTTGATCGGCCAACTCGGTCCGAGGGTCAGCTTGCTGGGCGCCCCCGCCTCCGGCTCGCCGGCGGCCCCGGACGCCGCTCCCCTGGCCGGGGCGCGTGTCTTTGACAACTGCTTTGCTTATGTGCGCGTGGCGGCTGTGGGGAGCAATTTGCCGGAGGCGTTTCGCGCCGCCTACCGCCAGATGACGGAGACCAACAAGGAGAAAATCAAGGGGCTGGTGCTGGACCTCCGTTTTGCCGGCGGCGCCGATTACGAGGCGGCGGCGAAAGTGGCCGACTGTTTTCTCAATTCCGAGCGGCCGCTGCTGGAATGGCAAACCGGATCCGCCCACGCCACCAAAAAGGCCGACGCCATCCTGGCGCCCGTGGCCATCCTGGTCAATTCCCGGACGACGGGCGCGGCCGAGGCGCTGGCCGCCGTGCTGCGCGACGCCGACGTGGGACTGATCCTGGGCGCCACCACCGCCGGCCAGGCCAGCCTCTACAAGGATTTCCCGCTCAGCGACGGCGAACAGCTCCGCGTGGCGGTCGCGCCGGTGAGCCTGAGCGGCGGAAGGGTCCTGTCGCGTGGGGTGGTTCCGGACATTGCAATCGAGGCGAGTTTGGACGATGAACGGGCGCACCTGCAAGACCCGTACAAAGACCTCCACCCCGCGGAAAGCGCCAAAGCAGACCCCGCAACCAACCGCGTCGAGGAGCTGCGCCGCCGGTTCAACGAAGCGGAACTGGTGCGCGAGCACAAGGCGGGCGAGGATGCGGACACCGGGGACGCTGGCGCCGCGGCGGGGGCTTCGGCGGCGGGCGCGCCGGTGATGGTGGACCCCGTACTGGGGCGGGCGTTGGATTTGTTGAAGGGCCTGGCGGTCGTGCAACCCAACCGGCCAGGGTAAGGGCGATCCGGCGTCAGCCGTTCCTGCCGCAGCAATGTTTGTATTTTTTCTTGCTGCCGCAGGGGCACGGGTCGTTGCGCCCCACCTTCGGTCCGCTGCGAATCGGGCGCGGTTTGGACATGGCGGAACTGGCTTCCGTCACCATGTCGCTGGGCCGTTTGCCGTCGGCCTGGGCGGGGGGGGCGGGAGCGCCGGAGGGGGCGCCGCCAAAAGCATCGGCCGATTGGTGGATGGTGCGTTGCGGGACGCTGCGGATGAATTTGTCGAAGGCCATCATGCTGGAGGCGCTGCGGAAGATGTTGTGGCAGATTTCCGTTTTGATGTTGACCATCAGGTCTTCGAAGACCTTGAAGGCTTCGGCCTTGTATTCGATGAGCGGATCGCGCTGACCGTAGGCCCGCAAGCCGATGCTCTCGCGCAGGGTGTCCATGCCGTAGAGGTGCTCCTGCCATAGCTCGTCCACCGCGCGGAGAATGGTGTAACGCTCGACGGATTTGAGGGCTTGAGGCTGCTCGAAGCTGATCTTCAACTCGTAGGCCTGGCGCACCGCCTGGCAGATAAACTGGCAGACGGCGAATTGCGGCGCGCTCAAACCGTCGAAGGCCGAGCCGGGCACGGGGGCTTGCTGGCCGGAGCGGGCCGCCTTGAGGATTTCCTCCTCCGGCACGCCCAGGGGAAAGTTCAGGTTGATCCAGTCGGCCAGGGGACGGGCGTTCCATTCGGGGTGTTTGGCCATCTTGGCCTCGACGCCGGCTTGCGGGTTCCAGCCGGCCAGCGGACGCGCTTTCGAATCCGCCGTCTCGATGTCGGCGGGCGTCAATTCCCGCACCTTTTGGATGACGATCTCCTCCATGATGTCCATCAACCGGTCGCGGACGTCGTCGGAATTGATGACCTCGTCGCGGAAGCCGTAGATGACTTCGCGCTGCTTGTTCATGACGTCGTCGTATTCGAGGGTGCGTTTGCGGCGCTGGAAGTTGTGCTGCTCGACGCGTTTTTGGGCCGTCTCGATGGACTTGTTGAGCATGACATGCTGGAGTTCCTGGCCCTCCTCCAGGCCCATTTTTTCCATGTACTTGACGATCTTGTCCGAGCCGAAGAGGCGCATCAGGTCGTCTTCGAGCGAGATGAAAAAGTGGGACGAGCCGGGGTCGCCCTGGCGGGCGCAGCGGCCGCGCAACTGGCGGTCGATGCGGCGGGATTCGTGGCGCTCGGTGCCGATGACGTGGAGGCCGCCCAAAGCGGCGATGCCCTCGCCCAATTTGATGTCGGTGCCGCGGCCGGCCATGTTGGTGGCGATGGTGACGGAGCCGCGCTGGCCGGCGCGGGAGACGATTTCGGCCTCCTGCTGGTGGAACTTGGCGTTGAGGACGGAATGAATGATGCCGATGCGCTTGAGCATGCGGGAGACGTGCTCGCTGGTTTCGACCGAGACGGTGCCGACGAGGATGGGCCGGCCCTGGTTGTGAATGGAGGTGATTTCGTTGATGACGGCGTTGAATTTTTCGCGTTTGGTCTTATAGACCGAATCGTTGGCGTCCTTGCGGGCGACCGGTTTGTTGGTGGGAATGACCAGCACGCCCAGCTTGTAAATGTCCAGGAATTCGGAGGCCTCGGTTTCGGCGGTGCCGGTCATGCCGGCGAGTTTTTTGTAAAGACGAAAATAGTTTTGGATGGTGATGGTGGCCAGGGTCTGGGTTTCGCGCTCGATTTCCACGCCCTCCTTGGCTTCGACCGCCTGGTGCAGGCCGTCGCTCCAGCGCCGCCCGTACATGGGCCGTCCGGTGTGCTCATCGACGATGACGACCTTGCCGTTTTCGATGACGTAATGGACGTCCAGTTGATAGAGGCTGTAGGCCTTGAGCAGTTGGGAGATGGTGTGAATCTGGGCGGCCTTGGCCTCGAAGTCCGCCTGGACTTTGGCCTTCTCCTCCAGGCGCAGGCGGGCGTCGGCCTCGGGGCCGGTATCGATCTCGTGAAAGCGCACCGTCAAATCCGGCAGCACAAAGGCGTCCGGGTCCTCGGGGCGCATGTAGGAGCGGCCCTTTTCCGTCAAGTCGGCGTCATGGCTTTTTTCGTCCATGGCGTAGAAAAGTTCCTCCTTCTCGGCGTAGAGGGCCTTTTTGCTCTGGTCGGCGTGCAACTCCAGCTCCGCCTTGTTCATCATGCGTTTGTTTTCCGGGTCTTCCAGCAGCTTCATCAAGCCGGCCGAGCGGGGGTCGCCCATGTTGACGCGGTAAAGCAGCAGCCCGATTTCATTTTCCAGCGCCGGCGGGTTGGCGGGATTGGAGCCGTCTTCGGGACGCAGTTTCTTGAGGAGGGCTTCGGCTTCGGAAAGGAAGCGGGCGCACAATTTCTCCTGCGTCCGCACCAGGGCCTCGACGGCGGGCTTGAAGCGGTCGTACTGGTTGTCCACCGTCACGACCGAGGGGCCGCTGATGATCAGGGGGGTGCGGGCCTCGTCGATGAGGATGGAATCGACTTCATCGACGATGGCGAAGTAATGGCCGCGCTGGACCTGGTCTTCCTTGCGCAAGGCCATGCCGTTGTCGCGCAAATAATCGAAGCCGAACTCGGCGTTGGTGCCGTAAGTGATGTCGCAATCGTATTGGGCGCGGCGCTCGGCGGGGGATTGATCGTGCAAGATGCAGCCGACGGTCAGGCCGAGAAACTTGTAAACCGCGCCCATCCATTCGCTGTCGCGGGCGGCCAGGTAATCGTTGACGGTGACGACATGGACGCCGCGGCCGGTGAGGGCGTTGAGATAGACGGGGAGGGTGGCGACCAGGGTTTTGCCTTCGCCGGTGGCCATTTCCGTGATTTTGCCATTGTGCAGGGCGAAGCCGCCGACGAGTTGGACATCAAAGGGGATCATTTCCCATTTCAAAACGTGGTCGCGCACGATGATGTCCTGGCCGCAGAGGCGGCGGCAGGTGTTTTTGACGACGGCATAGGCCTCCGGCATAATCTCGTTGAGGCGGCGGGCCAGTTCGACGTTGTCCTTGATCTGGGAGATTTCGGATTTCCAGGCGGCGGTTTTCTGGCGCAGCGCCTCGTCGGACAGGGAGGACAGGGGGGTTTCGAGGGCATTGATCTTGGCGACCCATGGCCGGAGCTTGCGCACCTGTCGTTCGTTCTGCGAACCGACGATTTTTTTAATGATGTAATTAATCATACCAATCGAGCGCGACAAGTTACGGGAAATCGGGGGCAGCGTCAAAAGGATAAGGGCAAGGATGAAAGGCAGAAGGATGAAGGAAGAAGGAAGAAGACCCATTTCCTTTGGCACTTGTGAGGTTTTTCGTCACTGGTCGGTGTCGTCGGATCCGGGTATTTTTTGGAATTTCATTTTTTGGCCCGATTTGGCCGGATTTACCCGGATTTGGCCGGATTTGTCCGGGTTTTCGGGTTCGTTTTCCGGGTTGAATCCGGCATTTTTTGCCGCCTTTCGGGGTAGTTTCCGGTGCTGGCGGTGCATGAGAGCGGCATTTGAACGAGGCGAGGATTGAGTTTTTGCGTCAAGTCTGTCCCCTGCAAATGACGGCAAAGGTCGCGTACGAGGGCGAACGTCCAAGGTTGGACTGGCTTGATCGGGGAGCCAATGGGACCAAGGCGACGAATGGCTGATCGGATCGGAGAGGTCTCCGAGCCACGGGCCGGTGTTGAGCGGGCCGCACTGAGCACTTTGCCTTTTGCATGTCTCATTCATGCTGGCTCGATTAGAACACAGGTCCATCAAGTCGAAAAACCTACGGAAGGAAAGATTCTTAAAAAAAAAGAGGGTTTGACCGCATCCTCCTTCGCAGAAGCTATGGAGGACGGGGAGAACACTACTGATTTTTTATAGGCGAAGGCGGCGGTTCCGGCAGGGCGATGGCTTGGTCTGTTTCGGCTTCAAGTTCGTCAAGTTGGATGAGCACCCTCTCCCAGCGGGAGGCGCCCAGCGATAAGGCGGCGCCGTCTTTGGCGCTGTACTCCTGGCCGGGAGCAATGACGGTGGTTCCTTTTCGACTGAAGGTCCGAAGCGGGGTCACCGATAGTTTATCGGCAGAATCAGGTCCGGGGGCGGTGATCATGTAGCAGCCCAAGCCGCCGCCTTCGATGACGGAACGGCCGGCGGCATCGCTGATCTCAAGGGTGTTGCCCGGCACCAAGGCGCGCACGACGGTGAAGATGCGGCCGTTGCAGAGTTGGAGCACTGTCTCGGTAACGGGAACACCATTTTGGCTGCCTTCGGAGAGTTTGGCGATTTTCATCTGGCTTTCCGGGGCCAAGCGCACGGTGGTGCCTGCTCTTCTGATGAAGAAGTCGCCCCAGCTTTTTTCGCCGGTCCGGATAATGGCGCCTTCCCCAAGAACGTGGTGAAGACGGAGCCTGTGGAAATTAGTTCCGTCATCGGAACCGAGGCATTGTCCATGGACCAATAGAACGGTGACGTTGCGGGGCGAGGAGGGCGCGGGGTCCGGGGCCAGGGTGGCGGGCAATTCTCCAGGAAAGTTTTCCAAGTCCGGCTCCTGGTATTCATCGCTGAGTTTGGAACTGGCGAGCCAGGGTGCGCTTGGATTCCAGAGGCCGGCATCGTTGCGGGCCTCCAAATCTTCCTTTTGCCGGTTAAGATTTGCGATTTGATTGGTCAGATCGTAGAGCAAGTTGCTCCATTGGGCGAGGCGGGATTCGGCCTGGGCTTTCTCGCGATTGAGCTGAGTAATCCGGGATCGGAAGTCGGTTTGCTCGCCAGCGAGCCTGGAATTCTGCTCCTTGGCGTCCCGGGTTTCCAGTTCTTGTTCGCGGGTCTGTTGAGCCAACGCCAGGAGGTTTGATTCCTTGAGCGCGAGGCTTGACTCGGCGAGCGAGAGTTTATTATTTGCCGACCGGAAGGTTTTTTTGGCCGCGGCGAGGTTGGAGATGAATTGTTGGAGTTCCACCTCTGCTTGCTGTCGTTGAAGCTCCTTAAGAGACGTGACGAGTATGACGGCCACAATGATGATCAACAGCAGACCGAGGCCGAGCGTCAGATATTGCAAAGGTCCTGCCACGGGGTCCCCGGCCCGTGCCAGGAACGGCGCTTGGCGGGGAGGTTCGGACTTTTGCGCGGGGAGTTCCTTTTCTTCCGGTGGCCGGCGTTCTTCCTGGTCCGTGGAATGGGATTGCGCCGCCGGCGCCGCGTTCCGCGCTTTGTCCCCGCGCTGGAAGAAATCTTCAAGAATGCGACCGGCCGAGGCGTCAACAAGCTCTGCGGTGATCAGGCCGGCTCCAGGCTGCCCCTGGGGCGGGCGTTTGCGAGTCTCATTGAGTTGCTGGCAGAAAAAGCTGAGCAACGGCGGTTCAATGCGGAGTTTGTCCAATGGTTCGATGGCTCCGCCCGGCGCGGGCGATCTTGCGGACGAGGGCGGGGTTTCGCGTCCGAGGCGGCGGACTATCGTTTCAGCCAGGCTGTCGGGGTTGGCAGGATCGAAGAGGCGCCGGCCTGGACCGAGCACTGCCTGGAGGGCTTGCCATCCATTGAATGGCTTGAGGAAAAAGTGGTTTTGGGTGATGGAAGGAATTTGTCCGCCGCGGGCGAGGAGTTGTGGAAGGTGGTCTTGACGCAGGCAGATCACCACCTTGAACCAGTGGCGCTTTGTTCCAGAGTCGGAGGACGGACGGTTGGGCGGGCTGATAGTTTCCCGGACGCGATTCCCGGCCAGATTCGCGATCTGGGTCCAGAGGGCTTCAACGTGGCCGCCAGCGGCGGGATCGGTGGCATCGAAAGCAAGGACGTCTTCAAACTGGTCGAAGATCAAGACGGGCAGGAGAAGGATCCGGTCGAAGGCAACCCAGCGCGAATTTTGCAGATAAAAATACTCCCAGAGGGTCTGGCCTTCACCGAAGGGCGCGCCGTCAATCTGGCGCTCTCGGAGAACGCGGTTGATGGCATCGCGCACTTGTTGGACTGGAGGCTCCGCGCCGGCGCATTGCAGGCGGAGATAGACCGGCTCCAATCTCATGCGGTCGAACAGCGGCTTGAGGCCGGCCCGCAAGAGAGAGCTTTTGCCGACGCCCGGCTGGCCCAGCACCACTGTGACGACTCCGCGTTCGAGTCGTTGCACCAGTTCAAGTTGTTCGTTCTCGCGTCCGAAAAAATAAGCGTGTTCGTTGGGCAAGAAGGAATCCAGCCCAGGCCACGGGTTGTCCGGTGTCAGCGGCATCCGATCCCTGGTTTCGGCCGAGGGCATTGGGATGCAAGAGCTTTTGATTCCATGGGTGGCGCGTTGGATTCTTGCTGTCAGATCGTTGAACAGTTCCCGGGAAGGCGGGTAAATGGTCATGAAGTCGGCAGCCGATTCCCCGGAAGAACACCTGGAGCAAACCAGTTCCAGCAAAGCTGTGTTGGCGATCACTTTGAACGGACACCCTGCGCCGACGATGATGGGGACTACTGCGCGCAGCACGTCGTCAGCGATTGCAGGATGAACAGAAAGACGGATTTCAAACCCGGCCACGGCGGGAGAAGTCTCTCCAGCCGGCCACAGATGGGTAAAAATGCCTTCCGACACTTTCCGCCATCGGTCTCCAGCGAATGTGGATAGAAGAGGGGTGAAACTGTGGGACCGGGGGCTGACCATGCGTTGCGGCTTTGCAGGGTCTGGGACGGCATCCACAAGGCAAATGTGAACTTCACCACTATTCATGGTATCGTCGTGCAAGAAATAATTTATGAAAGCGCCGGTGTATGCAAGAGAAATCGGACAAGCGCAGGCGGATTGCCTGAGGCGCAACCCTATTCCTCCGAAACGGCGCGGAATGAACCGGGAAACATCGATGGCGACGCGTGAACGGCGTTCAATGCACCTCAATTTTCAGCGAGGATTTTTTGCAATTCGCGATGGTTGACTTTGCCGGTGCCCAGTTTCGGGATGTCATGCACAAATTTGACCTCGCGCGGGGCGTAGAGGTTGCTCAGGCCTTTGGCTTTGATCGCGGCGCGGATTTCGTCCAGGGTCAGTTTCGGCTCGTTCGAGACGGCGACCAGGGCTTCGCCGCGGTCGGGATCGGGGCGGGAGAGGACGGCGACCTGGAAGCGCAGGCCGTATTGGGGAAAAGCGCCGGCCAGCGCCTCCTCGGCGGCGGTCAGGCTGACCATTTCCCCGCTGACCTTGGCAAAGCGTTTGAGGCGGCCCAGGATGTAGAGGAAACCGTCTTCGTCCACGCGGGCGATGTCGCCGGTGTCGTACCAGCCGCCCTGCGCCTGGAAGAGGGCGTTGGGTTCGGGGTTCAAATAGCCGCGCATGATGTTGGGGCCGCGCAACCAGAGGCGCCCGCCCTCGGGCACGCCTTGGACCGGCTCGAATTTGTATTCGATGCCCGGCAGGAATCTTCCGGCGGAGCCAAAACGCGGGGAAACGCCGGAGTTCATCGTGATGGCCGGGCTGCATTCGGTCGCGCCGTAACCTTCGAGCACGCGGACGCCGTATTGGCGCGCCCAGGCGTTGGCGGTGACTTCCTGCAATTTCTCCGCGCCGGCGATGAGCAGGCGCAAGGAGCGGAAATCATACGGGTTGGCCTTGCGCGCGTAGCCGTTGAGGAAGGTGTTGGTGCCGAAGAAAATCGTGCAATCCAGATCGTAAAAGAGCGTCGGAATGACGCGATAACGCAGCGGCGACGGATAGAGAAAAGTGAAAATGCCCCGCGCCAGCGGCAGGAGCAAGCCGAGCAAGCCAAAGCTGTGAAACAGAGGCAGGGCGTTGAAGAACCGGTCGCCATCCGTCAAATCGAGCACCGCCAGCACTTGGCGGATGTTGGCCAGCAGATTCCCGTGCGACAGCGCAACGCCCTTGGGCGGCCCTTCGGAACCGCTGGTGAAGAGAATGACGGCGGTGTCCTCGCGCCGCCCGGCGCCGGCGATGGATTCCGGCCGGAAAAGGGCGGCGGCCAGCGCCCGCCATTGCGCCCCGCGCGAAATGCCCGCGCGCACGTCCTCCAGATAAATAAACGTGATGCCCGCGTCCACCATCGGCTGGAGGTTTAACCTGGCCCGCTCCAAAAACAGCCTGGAGGTGATAATTTGTTTGACGCCCGCCAATTGCGCGCACGCCAGCATGGTGGGCACGCCGCTGGAAAAATTGAAAATGGCGGGAACGCGGTCCGCCGACCACAGACTCAGCAGCGTGAGCGGGACGGCGTTGGAATTGGGCAGCAGGACGCCGACGTGTGCGCCGGGTTCGGAGGAGAGCAACGCGCGCCAGCGGGCCGCCAGGGCGGCCGTGCCGGCCAGCAAGCGGCGGTAGTTGAGCCGTTGGCGGGAAACATCCTGCAGCACCACCGCCGAGGGCCAGAGGCGGGCGGAGCGGACGATCTCGCCCAAGACAGTGGAGGCCGCGAGGGGCATCTCGACGGCAAATTGCTGTTGCACCATGATGTCCTGCAGCCAGCGGGTCAACTTCTGGCGGGCGCGCGTGGTGCTGATCCCGGTCAATTGGGGCGGGGTGAGAAGGTCGCTGAAGTGGGCGGAGACGGTCGGGAAGCATTGTTTGCGGTTGGGATTGGGCGAGAAAGGCAGGCGCTGGACGCCGCGTAAATAGCAGGTGATGAGGCGGGCGTTGGTCTTGAAGAGGAGGAAGCCGGTGCCGTCGAAAAGTTTCATGAGCGAGCCGGTGCGGGAAAGGCGGCCTTCGGGGAAGAGGACCAGTTTTCCGCCGGCCTGGAGGAATTCCGCCATGCGTTTGACAGCATAAGGGGAATCGGTTTCGACCGGGAAGGTGAAGCGGTTGAGCATGAGAGCGCGATGCACCCAACTGGTCTGGGCGGCTTCCTTGGAGGTGACGAAGCGCCAGCGGTCGTCCAGGCAGACGATGAGAAAGAGCCAATCGAGCCAGGAAGCGTGGTTGGGCAGGAGGATGACCGGGCCGGGCGCGCCGAGGGCGGCCACATTCTCGGCGCGAAACCGGAAGAGAACCCGCAAGAGGAAACGAAGGAGGGTTTTCATGTTGAGAGTTGGGCAGGCTCTGGCCCGCGCGAAAAGAAATCCACGGAAAGCCACAGGATCAGCGCGACTGTGACGGCGACCGAGACCGGTGCCAACAACCGGTCCGGCGGCAGGCGGCCTCGCGTCGGCAACTCAAGCCGGGCCGAGAGCAAGGCCGCCTGGCCCGGAAAGGGCGCGGATGCCACGACGCGGCCATTCGGTTGGGCAAATTGCGAGACGCCCGAACTGCAGAGTCGAAAAACCGGAACCGCATACTCGGCCGCCCGCATAGGGGCCACCCGCCCATGCAGTTCATGCTCATGCTTCCCCCAATCGACGGGGTCCATCGTCGGGAAAATCAATGCCTGGGCGCCCTGCCGAATCAGTTCGTCGGTGACTCGCGTGTAGCTGGCATCGTAACAGATGCAAAAGCCAAGTTTGCCCCACGGCGAATTCCAGACGTGTTGTTCGCGGGCCGGCAGGCCGTCCTTCATAAACTGTATAGGCACGCACTTGGCTTGCTGGAAAACGACGGCGCCATTAGGCCCCACGACGAATGCGGTATTGTAATACTGTATTGGGGAGATCGGATCTTTCCCGCCAGCCACCAGCCATTTCCGGTGGTCCTTGCACCAATCCCGAATCGATTGCGGGATTGGTCCGTCGAAGGTGTATTCGCTGAGCACAAACAGGTCGGTTTGGGGAAATCTCTTGAGCGCGCCGTTCAATGCCGATCTTGCCTCCAGCGGGGCGGGGAACTCCAATTGCACTCCGGTCACGTTCAACACTGTGGAGGCCCGGCTGCGATAAGCCGTGGGCAGGGCGGGCAAAGCTGAGACGGCAGCCAGGGCGATTCCACAGACCATGCGCGCGGCTTTGGACAACTGGGGAAAAACGTGCAGAAAGGCAGCCCAAGCCATGAGCAGAAAGCCAATGCCGTACACCCCGTATCCGGCGATAAAATGCAACCAAGCCGAATGGGAAAAGACGTAACCGGCGTTCAGCCAGGAAAAACGCAAATAATAGAGTTCGCTGCGGAAATACTCCAATCCGGTCCAAAGGAACGGCGCGACACAGGCCCAGGCAATGGGTCCGAATCGGAACAGGCACGCTCTGCCAATCAAGAGAAACAGTCCGAGCCAAGCCGACGGGACGCACCACAGGGTAATGGCCGCCTTGCCAAAAATGGTCCAGAAAAACCCCAGATGAGGCGCATACGCTGCAAGCCCGATGCCGAACCCAAAATAGAAGGCCAACCGGCAAGTCGAAAGACCGGCGAGTCGAAACAGGCAGTAGAGAAAAATCCCGATGCACCAGTGGCTCCAAGTGAACAGGTAGGCCAGGTGGAACGCCGCCAGCGCCGCCAGCGCCAGCAAGAAGGCCGATGACAGTTGCAACGGCTTATTTGGTATTGACGTCGATGCGATCATGCAAGCCGGCTTCCGGGATTTTCAGAAAGAGGGTGACGACGGCGACAAAGGCGGCCAGGGCCAGAAAAAGTTCGGAGGGATTGAAGCCGACCTTGACATCCAGGAAGGCGATGAGGCTGCCGCTGAGCATGGCGAGGTTCTCGAATCCGTTTTGCGTGGCAATCGTCTTGCCGAGCTTGTCCTTGTGCGACTCGGCCTGCAAGGCGGCATTGAGCGGGATGAGAAAGAGACCCGCCATCAAGCCGGTCAGAATCAGGAGCGCGACGGCCAGGGTCAGGGGATAGTCGATTCCCCGGTCAAGGAACCAGCCAATGGACGCCAAGACGGCGATGCCGGCGGAGAGAAGCCAGCCGTAACGCCGGGTGGCGCGCAAATCGCCAACGGGATAGAGCTGGCCGGCCAGCACACTGCCGGCCATGGTGCCCAAACCGAGCCACAAGCCGAGCAGGCTGATTTGCGTCATGGTCTTCAATTTCAATACCTGCTGGCCCCAAGGTTGGAAATTCATTTTGAGGACCGCGCCGCAGACCCAGAACAGAGCCGTGCCCACCAGAACGCGCGCCAGGCGCCTTTGGGAAAAAAGATCGGCCAGATTGCGGAAGAACTGCCCGACGCTGTTCTTGAAACGCACGTCGCGGTAGGAAGGGGTGCGGGACATCAGCAGGTTCAAAGCGAGGGAAAGGGCATAAACGATGACCGTGATGGAATAGCAGGCGGAGAGCGGCAGGTGGTCAAAGGCGACGGCGCCGCCGAAGTAGCCCGTCAAGATGGCGACGACGGTGAGGAGTTCCATCATGCCGTTGGCTTTGACGAGGCGCTCGGCGGGGAGGATTTCCGGGAGGATGCCGTACTTGGCCGGCGAATAGAGGCAGGCGCCGATGCCCACAATAAAATAGCCTGCCGCCAGCCAGCCCTGGCCGGAGAACGTGCTCAGGGCGGTGAGGGCGGCGCCGGTCAATTTGACGGCATTGCCGCCGATGAGCCATCGGTTCTTGGAAAAGCGGTCGTTGAAGTAGCCGGCAAACGGGGCCAGCAGGACGTACGGGACAAAGAGAAGGCTGGTGTAAAAGATGTTGGCGATGCTCTGCGCCTCGGCGGTGATTTTCCCGTTCTTGAACTGTGTCAAGAACGGCCCCAGGATGATCATCAGGATGAGGTTGTCGCCGAAGGCGCTGAGGAACTGGCTGGCCAGCAGCAACGGGTAGTTGCGGCGGCTGCCGTTCTGGGCAGAGGGCTGGTCCACGGAGATTGGTTAACGCGGCGCGGCCAATCTGGCCACATAAAAATGGCATTGTCCGGCCGGTGGTTTTTGCTATGTTGGCCTTATGGCAGGCGTGATCGAAAAACAAACCCCGTAAACGGCAAATGAACCATCAGAAAATAGACCAACGCAGCCTGGCGATGGCCAAGGCCATCGTCGAAAAGATCGACCGCGATCCGGCCCGCGCGGGCGTGGGCAAGGCCAAAGCCACCTGCCAACGATGGTATCGGGAGCACCCCGGACCGGCCCTTGGGGAGTGGCTGCATATTCTTGAGCGGTCGTGGGAGGAGATTCGCCGGGTATTACTGGAGGAGTCTGAAGAAGGAAAGCGGCTGCGGCAAAGTGGGCCGTTTTGCGGAGTTTTGACCCCGCAGGAGCGGTGGGCAATTTACCGGGCATTTCATGAAAAGAT
The DNA here is from genome assembly GCA_049510745.1 of Verrucomicrobiota bacterium. Classification (GTDB taxonomy): domain Bacteria; phylum Verrucomicrobiota; class Verrucomicrobiia; order Limisphaerales; family Palsa-1400; genus PLGF01. The sequence goes on from JBEKYR010000011.1 coordinate 99,341, forward strand.
CTGATCTTGAGCATTTGATCCGCGCCGCAGGCAGCATCGCCAATGTCCGGGAACTGATTATCATTGGAAGCCAGGCGATTCTCGGCAGCTTCCCCTGCCCGCCCCCGGAAGCCGCGGTTTCGCAGGAGGCGGACTTGTGGCCGCCTGACGCGCCGGAGAAGGCTGATCTCATCGACGGCTCCATCGGCGAGGGGTCACCGTTTCATGAGACCTTTGGTTACTACGGCCACGGCGTCGGAATGGACACGGCGGTTTTGCCGTCCAAATGGAAGTCCCGTCTGGTGCGTCTTCAAAACGAGAATACCAATCAAATTGCGGGGCTTTGTTTATCTCCGGTGGACATTGTGGTCAGCAAACTCGCGGCGGGCCGGGAGAAGGACTTGAACTACGTCCGCGCGCTGTTTAAACACCGGCTGCTCCAGCCCGCTGCGGTGGAAGCGGTATTCCCGGAATTGAACTCATCGACACTTGAGCTAATCAAGCCGCGATTGCTCCGTTGCGTTGCGGCAGCGCGGTGACTCGGAAAAGGCCGCAGGGCCGGGTCATGGTTGGTTGGCTGGATCACGAGGATAGCTAGCGCCGGGCCGCTGGCTACCGGGCGATTCGATGTAGAACAGGCCCGCAAGGCAAGTCTTCTCGGCGTCCGGCAGGGAGAGAAAGATTTTGCCGGGAATCCAGCCGTTGGACGGCTGGCCCAGCTCCAGTTGCATGGCGTAACCCGAGCTGAAGGCCTTTTGCAGCGGCGCGGAACCAGCGTTGGGCTGCCAGCGTTTGACGACCTGCGGCGTGCCTTTGCCCCTGGTTTCCCTGGAGACGCTCCACGCGCGGCCCAGCACGGTTTCACCGGCGTTGACGTTCAGGAAAATGAAAACCGCGGGGTCGGCCGCGGTGTCGCCCTGCCGCAAGCTCAAGATGACCGCGCTGCCGGAGGGTTGAAGGCGCGCGGCCTGAACGACAAAGTTCGCGCCGGCAATGCCGCCGTTGGCGCGTCCTTCGGGAATTTTTGCGGCGGGCAGGTCCAGCGTCCATTGCGCCGGGAGGAGCGGCAATTTCTCAGCCGGGTTGGGCGGCGGGGCGTCCGGTTCCAGCTTCATGCCGGCGGCGGGGCCTCCGCGCCGCTTCAAGCCCCGGTTGACTATGCCGGCGGCCATGTGCTCCGGCTCAGTCTTGTCAAGCATTACGTAGAGATTGGCGATGTGGGTCAGTTCGCCGCCGTCGGACTTGGCGGCAATCTGGCGCTGTTTCTCGTTGAAACGTTTTTGGAACGCATCCGCCCATCCCAGTCCGAAATAGAACAAGACGCCAAAGGCGAGCAGGCCGGCGCCGATGGCGGCGAGCTTTCTGGCGGAGTATCCTGACGGCTGCGCGTGGCGAGGGGCCGTGGGACGCGGCTGGGGCCGGGCCGCGGCCGGCGGCGGGGCGGCGGGCGGCTCCGGGGAAGCGAGTTCGGGAACGATCATGCTTCCTTGGCAGGATGGGCAGGGAATTTGCTGGCCGCTCCAGCGTTGGTCGCACTGGATGGTTTGGCCGCAGTGAGGGCAGGAGAATTTGAATTCAGCCATAACACATTGGACGTTAATTGCCATTTCCCCGCGGTCCGGGAGCCGGGATCGAGGATCCGGGAATACTGAGCGAGAGTGCGTCCAGGGCTGCGGAATTACAAGGAAAAATCACCCCAAAAAGTAATGCCAAAAAAAATCACGCCGGGAAGCAGGGCGGTGTCTCTGCTTCCCGGCGTGGGCGAAGGAGCGGCCTGGCGGAACGGGTCTTTTGATCCGCCGGCGCCGCGGGTTACGGGCTGACCGAGCCTGTCACTTGATAAAACTGCTGCGGCTGGTTGGTTGCCTGCGAATCGAGGAAGGAATACGTGCCAAAGGAGACTTCTGTCGGATGGCCCAGATTCTGCCATTGGGGCAACGGCAACGCCAGGTTGGTCGTGCTCCACACGGTGAAGTCGGCGGCGGCGCCCGGAGTGCTGGTGAAGCTGAATTGCAGGCCGGCATTGGTTCCGCTGGTGCCACTGCCGTTGAATGTGACTCCGCTCAACGTCGGCGCCGCCAGCGCGTTGCTGGCCGCGTAGAAGTTCAGGTTGTCAATGGCGTAACCGTTGCCGCTGCCGCTGCCGTAAAAGTCAATCGACCATATCAACCAGAGAGCGCCGCCGGGGGTCCAGGGACTGGCCAGCGCCAGGTTGTTGGTTCCAAGATCGATTTGATTGCCCGGTTGCGTGCCATCAACCGTGGTGACGACAGGAGCGGTCGGGAAGCTGAAAAACAGATTCGACACCGGGACCGCGTTGGAGATGGACTCCGCTGTCAACAGGAAATCGGACGCGGTCGGGTCCAGCGTGTAGCCAAAGGACATGACGCGCGACCCCGTGCCGTTGTGCCACAGTTCGCCGATGAAACTGAGCGAGATGTAGTTCAACGGGCTGCCGGATTGGTTGACCAGTTTCAGGGCAAAGGTGGTCGAGCCGGTGGAGCCGGTGGAAAGCAAGCCCAGGGCGCGGTTCGTTCCGTTGACGCCGTTGTTGTCGTTGGGGCCGAAATCAATCACGCCGCCGGTGGTTTGATCGCCGTCCTGCGCTCCGAAACGGCTGATGCCATCCACGCCGGGAAACAACATGTCCGCCGCGCCGTACCAGCCGGGCATGGTGTTGGACAGGCCCAGGCCGCCCACATAACTGCTGTTGATGACGGGGTAGGCAAAGTCAAACGGATTGGCCAGCGAGTAGCTCAGGCCGGCGATGCTGCCCGGGTCCTGGGGGTTGTTGATGCTGTTGACCGAATTGCTGCCGGGGTCGGGCAGAGAGTCGAAGGTCTGAAGATAGAATTGATTGCTGTAAGCGACGAAGGAATGCGGGGGCGGGACCAGCACCGTGACGGTGGCGACCTGGCTGGTCACACTGCCTCCGCCATTGCTGATGACAAGCTTGTAGGAACCCGCGTCGCCCGAGCCGACGGGATTAATCGTCAAAGTATTCCCGGCCGAGCCGCTGAATTCGTTCACATCGCTCAAGGGCGTGCCGCCCTTGTACCATTGATTGGTCAGCGGCGGAGTGCCGCCCGCCTGGGTGGCGGTCAACGAGGCGCTCAGGCCGACGAAAGTTGTGACCGATTGCGGCTGCCCGGCGGTAATGGTGGCGACATGATACTTCACCGCCAGCACATCGACGAGGTTGGAGGCAAAGCCCGCCGCATTGCTTGCCACCAGATAGTAACTGCCGCTATCGGAGGTCAACAAGTTCGAGATGGTGAGCGACGGGCCGGCTGAACCGGCGTACTTCGTTCCGTCGGTCAACGGAGCGCCACCGTAATACCATTGGAAGGTGAACGGCTCGGTGCCGGTCGGCGAGATGGCGGCGAAGGCCGCCAGGCCGTTGACATAGGCCGTCACGTTGGCCGGGGCGTTGGTGATGAGCGGGGCCTGGGGCGTCAAAGACACCGTCAAAAGGGCCGGCGGCGCGCTGGTCACAACCCCATACTGGTTGGAAACCACGCATTGATACGTGTCTCCATCATAATTGGTGTCCAGGTTGATTAACGAAAGAGAGGCGTTGGTCTCGTCCGTCAGACTGCTGCCATTTTGCAGCCACTGATAGCTCAAAGGATAGACGGAGTCGGCCGCGACGGTAAAGGTGGCGCTGCCGCCATTGGTCGTCGAGTAATTGGCCGGCTCGGAGGTGATCAACGGCGTCAGGTCGGGCGAAAAATCAAGGCCGCGGAAGACTTCGTTGGTGGTGGTGGCCGTGGCCAGGGTCTGAGCGACCAGGTTCGTGCCGGGGTTGCCGCTGTCCACGACGCGGATGAGGCGGTTCTGGTTGGGATTGCCCTGGCTATTGTTGACGGGGGCGGTGCCGGTTTCCATGGTCGAGGCATAGATGATGGGATTGGGGCCGCTGAAATCCACGCAGATGCCAAAGCAGCCTTGCGTGGCGGTTTTCTGTTTGGTCGTGCCCAGATTTGTGGCGCTGAAATAATACGGCGCCGGCAGCCAGGCGCCATTGGTGTTGACAAATTTCACAATGCCGAACGTTTGATCCGCGCCATAGGCGATTGTGCCCGCGGGGTTCATGTCGAAATTGGCGATGTTCTTGTAGGTCGTGCCCCAATTGAGGAACAGGTTTGTCAGGACGAGGTGTTCCACCGGGTTGGGGACATCCGGATCATAAGGCAAGGGCACGACGGCATCGTTGTTTTGGGGGTCCACAAAATTATAGACGCCGCCGCCGGGGACGACCACATAAAGAGTGCCGTTGATGATGCGGGCCTCAGCCGCCGCCTGGATGTAGTTTTGCAGTTCGATGGGTGTGGGAGACTCCTGGGCATTGTAAAAAAGGGTGCCGGCCGCCTCGGAACTGGTTCCCGTCACATTGCCGGTCCCCCAGAAATTGGTTCCATCGGCCGTGGCAATGCCGGTGGGATTATTCTGGGTCACTCCCAGAGGCAGTCCGAACCAATTAGCCAGGTCCTGATATAGAATCTGTTCATTGCCAAAGGCATCCACAATGCCAAAACCGCGGTAAACTGTCGGGTCCGAAGACGGTTTGGCATTGGTCGGGCTGAGAATGTTGCCCGTATAACCTTGGAGGGCCAGGAACTCACGATTGGCCGCGCGGGAAATGCCGCCGCCTTCCGAGCCGGCATGAGCGTTGATCCAAATGCCATTGGGGGCGTTGGTCGGCAACGTGAGCGAATAGAACGGCGCCGCCTGGTTGTTGGTGACCGGGTCAAATATCTGCACGAAACAAGGCTGCACCCTGGAGGTGCTGATGTTGTAATTGGTGTTGGGAAGCCCCGCTTTGAACACGGCCAGTTTCCCGGGCGGAATGACAATGTTGCTGTTTTGAGCCTGCGCTCCCAGCGCAAAAACAAGGGCCATCCCCGAAGCAAATAATAGTTTCTTCATGAGTTTAATTTGTGTTGAAAAGTTTCTTCAAAGACGCCGCCGAGTAAAACAAACCCACGTTACAGAAAAAGGGCCGGAGAGTGACGATTGCGTGAACTTTTATTGGGAAGCGCCCCGCCGCAAGTTTAACACATTCGTAACAATTCCGACACCTGATCGCAATTGAAGCCGTTTACATTTCGCGCGTTGTCGGCTGTTAGCCAATCCGGACTTTAAACTATGAACGCGAACGATAGACGCGCCTTTACGCTGATTGAATTGCTGGTGGTGATCGCGATTATCGCGATCCTGGCCGCCCTGCTCCTGCCCGCCCTGGCCAGGGCCAAGGAACAGGCCAAACGCACCCGCTGCCTCAACAATTTAAAGCAATGGGGCCAGGCCTCGAGCATGTACGTGGATGACAACAACCAGGTCTTTCCGGAGACAAAAATCCCCAGCAGCACGCCCGGCGCGCCGCCCGGTTACAACGAGGACAACCCTTCCTGGACGGATTTGGCGGAATTCTATTTCAGCAGTCCGCCGCAAGGAATGGACGCGTGGTTTAACGCCCTGCCACCCTACATTGCGAGCAAACCCCTCTATTTCTATAAGGCCGTCGAGAACGGCAACGAGGGAGTGGACAATTTCAACGCGGGCGGAAACATTTTCACCTGTCCCACGGCAAAAATCGACCCGCTGGTCAACGTCAATATCCGGGTCGCCTTTCAGTATGGGATGAATTCGAAGGCGCTGGACGAAGCGCCCAGCGGCGTCGTTTACCTCAAATCCCGGATGATTGCCCGTCCCTCCAGTTTCGTCCTGTTCTCCGAAGGCCGCACGCTCGTCAGCGAGACCCCCTTTTATGGCAGCGTGGCCAAGGAGACCGACATCTGCAAACCCCAGGTCTATACGACGGCGTTCTCCTCCCGGCACATGGCCGGCGGGTGCATCACCTTCAGCGACGATCACGCAGCCTGGTTCAAGTATGCTTACGTTTGCCTGAATACCCCCTCCAAAGCCGCCGATCCGGGACGCCCGGACATCAATTGGGCCGCCGACGGCCACCGAGTGCCCTGATTGGGAAATCAGCGATTGAAAATTTGTTGGCGGCTCACCGCGCCACTTCAAACGCGAACCCTTTCAGATATTCCGTTTCCGGCACCGCCGGCAGGATCGGGTGATCGGGCGATTGGGTGAACACCGCCACGCGGCGCAGGACGCGCCGGGCGTCAAACGCCGCGTCCAGAATCACGCTTTCAAACAGCGCCGCATCGACGTGGTGCGAACAGCAAAAAGTCGCCAGCGTGCCGCCGGGTTTCAAGAGCTTGAGCGCGCGCAGGTGGATTTCCTTGTAGCCGCGCAGGGCGTCGTCCACCGCCGCGCGCGTGCGGGTGAACGACGGCGGGTCCAGGATGATGGCGTCAAACCTGGGGATGACCTTCTCGTGCGGCTTGACCGCCGTGCGTTCCTTGAGCCAGTCAAAGACATTGACGGTTTCGACGGAGCATTTGCCGGCCAGACCGTTGGCGGCGGCGTGGCGCGCGGCGGCGGCGCACGCCTCGGCGCTTTGCTCCAGGCAATGGACCTGCGCCGCCCCGGCGCGCGCGCAGTGCAGGGCAAAGCCGCCCAAAAAACTGAAGCAGTCCAGGACCTGGCCGCTGTTGGCCAGGCCGGCGACCAGCGCGTAGTTTTTTTGCTGGTCCAGATAAAGGCCGGTCTTGTGCCCGCCGAGAATATCGACGTCGAATTTCAAGCCGTTCAGCTCAATCCGCACCGGGCCGTCGAGCGCGCCGCTGAGCAGGCCGTTGGTGTCCGGCAGACCCTCGAATTTCCGAAAGGCCGCTTCACTGCGCTCGACAATGGCGCGGGGCGCGAAGAGCGCCTGCAACGCCTCCACGATCATCGGCTTGCGCTGGTCCATGCCCAGCGATGAAATTTGCAGCACCAGCACCTCGGCGTATTTGTCGATGATCAACCCGCTCAGAAAATCGCTCTCGGCGTTGACGACGCGGAAGGAAGTGGCGCCGGGCAGGTGTTTTTGGCGCACGGCCAACGCGGCGCGGATGCGGCTCTGGAAAAAATCCGTGTTGACGGCGACGCGTTCGGGATCGAGCACCCGCACCTGGATTTTCGATTTGGAATTGTAGAAGCCGACGCCCAGGAAGCGTTGCCGGTGGTCCTTGATCTGCACCAGCGCGCCATCGGCGGCGGGAGCGGTCGAGCGCAGAATCGAACCGGCGTAAATCCAGGGATGCCCGGCCAGGACGCGGTCCGCGGCGCCCGGTTTCAACAAAACAGTCGGTGTTGTTTCCATAAATTGGGGGAACGGTTTGTCACCCGGCTGGCAGAATACCGTAAAAGCCGCCATAGTCCAACGGCATTGCGGGAATTGCGCACGCCGCCGCTTTTGTCAATGATGGCGGTGGATGGATTGCATCATCGTCAACGCCGCTGTGCGCACGATGGCGGACGCCCCTCACCCGGCGCGCGCCACGGCCGTCGCGGTCCGCGGCAATCGCATCAGCCGGGTGGGCGAAAGCGGCGAGATTCGCGCGCTGGCGGGGAAAAATACGCGCGTCATCGACGCCCGCCGCCAGTTGCTCCTGCCGGGGTTCAACGACGCGCACGTGCATTTTCTTGACGGCGGATTTTCGTTGTCGAATGTCAGCCTGCGCGATGCTGGTTCGACGGCGGAGTTTATCCGGCGCATCGCCGGGCACGCCCGAAAAACGCCGCCGGGGAAATGGATCATCGGCGGCGAGTGGGACCACGAACGGTGGCCGGGCGCGCCGCTGCCCACCCGGCAAATGATCGACGCCGTCACGCCGGACAACCCTGTTTTTCTCAGCCGCCTGGATGGACACATGGCGCTGGCCAATGGACTGGCGCTGAAATTGGCGGGCGTGACCCGGCAAATCCAGGATGTGCCGGGCGGCTCGGTGGTGCGCGATCCCGCCACGGGCGAACCGACCGGCCTTTTGAAGGACGCGGCCATGGATTATGTCCGGCGCGTTGTTCCGCGGCCCGGCGCGGCGGAAAAAAAGGAGGCCGCGCGTCGCGCCACCGATTACGCCGCGCAATTGGGCGTCACCAGCGTGCAGGATGTTTTGGCCGGCGACGATGTGGAAATTTATCGCGCGCTGGCGGAGAGCGGCGAGTTGAAGACGCGCGTCTATGGCCTCCATCCCATCGCGCGCTGGGAGGAATTGGCCGCCAAAAAGGAGCGCCCGCAATCCGCCACCGGCATGGTCCGCACCGGCGGCGTCAAAGGTTTTGCCGACGGCAGCCTCGGCTCGGCGACCGCCTTTTTCTTCGAGCCTTACCTGGACGATCCGAAGAATTGCGGTTTGGCCGGCGAACAAATGTTTCCGGAAGGCGCGATGCTGCGGCGCGTCCTGGGCGCGGACCGGGCCGGCCTGCAAGTGGCCCTGCACGCCATCGGCGACCGCGCCAATTTTGAAGTCCTGAACCTGTTCCAAACCGCCGCCGAACAAAATGGCCCGCGCGACCGGCGGTTCCGCATCGAACACGCGCAGCATCTGCGGCGCGCCGACATCCCCCGCTTTGGGCGGCAACGGGTCATCGCCTCGGTGCAGCCGTATCACGCCATCGACGACGGGCGCTGGTGCCAGCGGCGCCTGGGGCCGGAGCGCTTGCGGGGGACGTACGCGTTTCGCTCGTTGCTGGACGCGGGCGCGACGCTGGCGCTGGGCACGGACTGGGTGGTCGCGCCGCTGGACCCGATGCTGACGCTTTTCGCGGCGGTCACGCGCCGCACGCTGGACGGCCAGCATCCCGGCGGCTGGCTGCCGGAACAGAAGGTGACCGTCGGGGAAGCGGTGCGGGCCTACACCGCCGGGTCGGCCTGGGCGGAGTTCGCCGAGGGCTGGAAAGGGAGGATCGTTCCCGGCCAGGCGGCCGATCTTGTTTTGCTTGACAGAAATATCTTTGAAATCGCGCCGGAGGAAATTCCCACCGTGCGCGTCGCGCTCACGATGGTGGACGGGCGGGTGGTTTGGGAGAGGCGGTGAGTTACGGCGGATTGTCTTGCAGCCAGGTGTCGATCGAGGCGGACCACTGGTCCCAATTGGTGCCGTTGTCCTCCTGGATGAGCAGTTCGAGCATCTCGCGGGCCTGATCTTTGAGCGGATGCTCGTCGTCGCGGGCGACAGCCAGGAGCATTGGCAGCTTGAGCGCGTTGTTGCGGTTGAGCAGATCGTTGAGCAGCACGGACGAAACGGCGGAGGGCGTGGCCGAGTTGGTCAGCAATTGGGCGGCGCCATCGTAATGGTCGTCCTGCACCATGTTGACCAGGTGCTGCGACAACTCGACTTGCGCATCGGGCGGGGCGGTGGGGATCAGGGCCAGGATGTGGTCGGCCTTGGCGTTGTCCTCGTCGCTGGAGAGAAGAATGTCATCGAGTTTTTGTTCCCAATCGGCCGTCCCCGGCGCGAGCATGGGATCGGTGGTGGGCGGCGTGGGCGGCGGCTGGGAGGCGGCGGGTTTGGTTTCCGCCACAGGCGGGGCGACCGGCAACGCGATGGGCGGCGGATTGGTGCTGGGCGGAACCGCAATAGGCTGGACGGCGCCCCGGCGGCTGACCAGCCAGCCGAGCAAAATCCCCGCGCCCCCGGCCAGCGCCAGCACAGCGACCACCCTCGCCACCTTTGCCAAATTAGTCATGCCTCAGTCTTACAAATTAACCCCAGGAGGTCAATTTCGTTGCGGCGGGATGTTGCCCGCCGGGGGCATCTCAACTTTTGGACAATCCCCAGGCCGGGACGCCACCGCAACGCGCAGGCAGGATCGATCCCTCCCGCCGGCTGGTCCGCCAAAGCCTTGGCGACGGCGGACATCTCACCGGCCGAAATCAGGGCGCGGCACCAAGCGCCATTTGGTGGACAGAGTGAGGGCATCGCCATGGATTCATGGCGAATTCAGAATTGAGACTCCCCGCATTGAAAGCCGCAATGCGGGGAGTCTAACTTCAAATTTCCCCTCTGTCGAGAAAAATTTGGAATCCGGGCGGGCCGACGGGCGTATCTCGGTTTTTGGACTTCCTGCGACCATGTCCGATCCCTGCCAAAAACTGAGATGCGCGCTTGCCCGCCGCGGCTGAAGGCTGTGGGTTCGTCAGATAACGTCCACTGGATGGGACGTTATCCAAACATCGAGTTGCTTGAATCGCTGCTTGAGTTTCGCCTTGGGGCGGGACCAATCACTGTGAACTTAATTCCTTGCTCTGCCAGGAAACTCAGGGCCGGGGCCGGCACAGCCGTCTCGCCCGAGGCCCAGCTTTTGCCGGAGAACCGCGGAATGAGTTTGCCGAGCGCCCGTTGCTCGGTTTCCTTGTCTTGAAACTGAATGAGAATCTGCATAGCCCAAACTAATTTGAAACGCACCTTCTGGCAAGGCGGATGACGTTGTGGCTGATAACAGCCGCTGCCTTCAGGCTGCTTCGTCAGGCGCGCAAGCCGTCCGGTGCAAGCGGCAGGGAGCGGAGACGGATGTTTGCGGCGTCGAAAATGGCGTTTGCAACGGCGGGGGCGATGCAAACGATGGGCGTTTCGCCCGCGCCGGCGGAGGGGATGTCTTTGCGGTCGATGAGCACGACTTCGATTTTGGGCAGGTCGGTGAAGCGCGGGACGCGGTAATCGGAGAGGCGCGGGTTGGTCACTTTGCCGTTTTCAAATTCAATGGCCTCAAAGAGCGCGCCGCCCAGGCCCATCACCAAGGCTCCCTCCACCTGGTTTTTCAGGTGATTAGGATTGACAACAGCTCCGCAGTCGAAGGCGCTGACGGCGCGGAGCACTCTGACGGTCCCGCTTTCCTGGTCGGTGAGAACCTCGGCGCAGGTGGCCACGTAGGAGCCTTTTTCGGTGCCGCCGGCCAGGCCGATGCCGCGTCCGTTGCCGCTCTTGGCCGCGCGCCAGCCGAAAGTGTCGGCGGCGGCTTGGAGGACAGCGCGCAGGCGGGGATCCTTCAGGTTTTTGAGGCGGAAATCCAGCGGGTCCATTTTGACGGCGTGGGCCAGTTCGTCGATGTGCGATTCGCGGGCGAAATGATTGGCGGTCGCAGCCAGGGCGCGGTAGGAGCCTTGGCGCAGAGGGGAGCGGGAGGGGTGAAATTCGGATTTCTGATTCGGCACGTCGTAGGGGCAGCGCAGGCCGGAGTTGCCGGAGTTGTAATTGTAGGCCTCCCAGGCGGTTAACGTGCCGTCGTCGCGCGCGCCGCTGGAGATGTCGATGAGGCCGGCGGGGCGGAAATAGGCCCAGGTGAATTCTTCTTGACGCGTCCAGACCAGTTTGACCGGCTGGCCCGCCGCTTTCGCCAGTCGGGCGGCTTCGATGGCGGCTTCGCCGGAGTGTTTGCCGCCGTAACCGGCGCCGGTGTCGGGCACGATGACGTGAACGCTCTCTTCCGGGAGGCCAAAGGCTTCCGCCAGCTCGGAGCGCACGCCAAAGGGGCGCTGCGAGCCGGTCCACACGGTCAGTTTGCCGCCCTCCCATTGGGCCGCCGCGGCGCGCGGTTCCAAGGGCACGTGGGCGATGTAAGCAACGGTGTAGGTGGCTTGCAGTTTGTGCGAGGCGGCGTTCAAACCTTCCTCGATTGAGCCGGCGTTGTCACCGCCGCCGCGCCCCTCGCCGCGCCCGCCGCCGGCGCTGGCATTCTTGCGGAGGTAATCGAAAAGTTCGGCGCTGGAAGGCTGCGGTTTGACGCTCCATTTGGCGCGGAGGGCGTCGAGGGCGTGGTTGGCGGAAACCTCGTCCGGCGCGGTCACGCCGATAAAATCGCCGTCGCGCACGACCGTGACTCCCGGTATCTGCTCCGCCGCGGACGTGTCCAGCGATTCGATTGTAGCCTGAAAGGCAGAGGGGCGCAGGATCTTGCCGTGGAGCATTCCGGGCAGTTTGGTGTCCGAAGCGTATTTATGTTTGCCGGTGACAAAGTCGCGGCCATCGACTTTGGCGACGGACGTGCCCGCGATCTTCCAATCCTTGGCCGGCGTGGCGGGGGCGTCGCCGTTGACCGATCTGACCAGCTTCTGTCCCTTGGTCAACTGGCCGAAAGTGACGGAGTCGGCCCCGCCGGATTTCGATATTTTTCCATCGGCGCACAGCAGCGTGGAACGGCTGGCTTTGAAGTGATCGGCGGCCAGGTCCAACAACGCTTCGCGGGCGGCGGCGGCGATGTTGTGCAGGCGGGAAGCCATCTGCGGCGTCGTCATGCTGCCGAAGGTGCCCATATCGAAGGGGGTCAATTGCGTGTCGGCCATGACGAGTTTGATGGAGGCGGCGGGCAGGCGCAATTCCTCGGCGACCGCCTGGGTCAGGGAGGTGCGGATGTTTTGCCCGACTTCCGCTTTGCCGGTGAAAACGGTGACGGCGCCATCTTCGCCGATATGAAGCCAGGCGTTGATGTCGGCGGGGACTTGGCCGCCGCGACCGCCGCGCCGTCTGGCGCCGCCGGATTCCTGGGCAAGGGCCGGGCTGGCGACGCACAAGACGAGCAGGCCGCCGCCGAGCAGCTTGAAGAATTGGCGGCGGTCCACCGCGAAATGGTAGCGGCGCGCTTCGCGCAGTTCATAGCGTTCCGGTTCGAGGAGCAATTCGTCGGGTGGATCCAGGGGATTCATTTGGCGCCTCCTTGAAGGGTGGCGGCGGCTTCCTTGATGGCGGCGACGATGCGTTGATAAGCGCCGCAGCGGCAAACGTTGCCGTCCATGGCCCGGATGATTTCCGGCTGGGAAGGGTTTTTACGTTTCTGCAACAGAGCCAGGCCGGACATGATCATGCCGCAGGTGCAGTAACCGCATTGGAAGGCGTCGTGTTTGAGGAAGGCTTCCTGCAAGGGGTGGAGTTGGCCGTTTTGTTCGAGGCTTTCGATGGTGACGATCTGGCGCTGGCCGACGCTGCCGACGGGGAGCTGGCAGGAGCGGATGGGGGCGCCGTCCACCAAAACGGTGCAAGCGCCGCAACGGCCCTCGCCGCAGCCGTATTTGGCGCCGGTGAGAGCGAGGTCGTCGCGCAACACGCTCAAGAGGGTGCGCTCGCCCTCGGCGTCGATTTTGGCGTCGTTGCCATTGACGTGAAGTAGCGTGACTTTGGCCATAGTCTAAAAAGGATGAAGTAAGAAGGAAGAAGGTAGAAGTCAAGCAACAAGCGGCCTCCGATCACGGGGGGCTGCCTCAGACTCCAAGGACGCGGCAATACATTACTTCATCCTTCTTACTTTTTGATCCTTCATTGTTGTGAATAACTTTCTTATCGTGTGAATAACTTTCTTGTGAAGATTCTTGAAGGCGTGGGTGAATTCGGCTACGGTATTTCGTTTTGAAAAGCTGGCGCTGACCTGTGAATTCGTTGTTTCGCTTGTTTTTTTTTCAGCGCGGTTGGCCCGGTCGTTTGTATGTGTGGATGGGATGGAATTGAATGTGACGTGGGCGTGGTCGGTTTGGATGTGACGGGCAGGAATGTGGCTCTGAATCTTGCCGATCATACCTTCCGCGTGGCCGTGTGTCCCGGGGGGCCGGAAAATGGCCCGGCCTTGCCGGAAGAAGCGGACAGGGGGGCGGTGTCGATGGCAACGAGTTTTCCCGAGCTGGCAGGACGGCTGAAGAAGCCGCGCGCGATTTTTCTTTTCAAGGGGGCCAAAGCTCCGGCGGACGCCGCTCTCAACGCGTTGCTGCCGCATTTGGAAGGAGGGGACGTGGTCATCGACGCCGGGGATTCTTATTACAAGGAGACGGCCTGGCGCAGCGACCTGTTGGAGAACCGGTCGATTCACTTGATGGGTTTGGGGCTGGCCGGCGGCGCGGAAGGAGCGCGGCGCGGCGCGGTGATCACGGCGGGCGGGACGCCCGAAGGCTATAAGCGCACGCGCCCGATGCTGGAAGCCATCGCGGCCAAAATCCACGGCGAACCCTGCGTGAGCTATCTCGGTCCGGCGGCGGCGTGCCATTTTGTGAAGATGGTCAATGCCGGCATCGGGCACGGGTTGATGCAACTGCTGCGCGAGACACTCTCTCTGGCGGAACGGACGCTGCCGCCCAACGAGGAGGAGGTGCGCGACGTGTTCGGGGCGGGGAGCCTGGATGCGCTCAATGGTTGTTGGACAGAGGTTTCCGGCGATGTTTTCAATCCGCTGACGGAATCGACCCTCCGGCGGCGGATCAAGGAGCGGCTGGAAGTAGTCAACAATAACGATTTGGCGGGACGGCTCGCGCAGACCACCCTGGAACTGGCGGTGGAAGCGCCGACGATCCAGGCGGGGCTGGGTCCGCGGGAGGCGGCGGCGCGGGAACGGCGGCGCGCGCTGGCCTTGACGCCCTCGCGCCAGCCGGTGGGGCGGGCGGGAGAGGACCCGGACAGCGTGCTGGAGGAATTGCACGGAGCGCTTTACGCGGCCGTAATCATCGCCTACACGGAGGGCCTGGCGCTGCTGGCGAGGGCCGCGCAGTTTTACGGATTTCCGTTTTATCCGGCCGAAATTACGCGCCTCTGGAAAGGTGGCAGCCCCCTTGGCTCGACGTTGCTGGAGGACATCGCCGCGGCCCTGCGGGCGACGCCGGACCTGCCCAATCTGTTGTGTGACGAGGACCTTTCGGAGAAGGTCATGGCGCACCAGGAATATCTGCGGCGCGCCGTCTGGCGCGCGCACGAGTTGGACATCGGGACACCCGGAATGCTGGCGGCGCTGGAGTACCTGGATACGCGAAGAGACGCATGGTGGCCGGTGAATTTGATCCAAACGCCGCGCTGGGAACGGGGAGGCGTTGCTGCTGAGGTCGCCTGACACGGCCGCCGCCGAGGCGGTCAAGGTTTGGCCAGAAGTCTGCTGTTCTTTCGAGGCAAGGAGGGGATTTATTGTTTGGCCGCGCCCGCGGCGGCGGCCTCCTGCAGCTTCTTCACGCGGTCCGCCAGTTTGTTGTATTTTTCAACCAGATCGTTGCGGGCTTTGACACTGTCGTTGTATTTGCGGATAAAATCGTCGCGTTCGGCCACCAGGCGCGTGATCGCGTCATTTTGCTTTTTAATGCCGTCGTAGGCTTCCTGGAGCTTGCTTTCCAGGACGTTGGTGACGGCCTGATATTGGACGATTTCATTGCTCATCGAGTCGGCGCCGAGTTGCAGGCGGAGAAGGTCGCGTTTTTGGGCGAGGATGAGTTGGTCGTTGGTCATGGCTTGCTGTTTGAGTTCGTTGAGGCGCGCTTGCAAGGCCGCGATCTCGGCGTCCATCGTCTTGATCGAGTTGGTGTAGCCCTGAATGTCGGTGGATTGCTTGAAGATGACCTGGTCCAGGGAATCGATGTGATTGCGCTGGACGGTTTGGGCGTACCATTGCCAGACGCACAACCCGCACAGCGCCAGGGCCAGGACGATGAGGAGGTTCTGTTGGAAGTTTTTCATTTTTGCCCGGCGGCGGAAGAGGGATCGGCTTTAACGGCGAAGGCCACGCGCTCGATGCCGGCCCGTTTGACGAGGTCCAAAACGTACACCATTTCGCCGTGGGTCGCATCGCGGCTGCCGCTCAGATAGACGGGGAGGTTGGTGTTGGCGTGATGGCGGTTGGTCAGGAGGGTGAAAAGCTGCGGGAACGTCATCAGGTTGTTGTCCAGAGAGACCGCGCCGTCGCGATCGACCTTGAGTTTGATCAGGTCGGGCTTGGCGGCGGAAGTGGCCAGGGTGGCGGTGGGCAGGCTGGCTTTGAGGGTGCGCACCTTTTGCATTTGCAGGCTGACCATCATGAAGGAGGCGAGAAGAAAAAACATGATGTCAATCAGCGGGATGATTTCCAGCCGGCTGCGCTTGCGGGCAATGGGAGAACGGATTTTCACGGTATGGGCTGGCGGCGGCTGCCGTCCGCCATGAAGGCCACTTTTTGCACGCCGACGCGGCGCACCGCTTCATAGACGTCCACCATGTCGCCGTGCGGCGTGGCGGTGTCGCCGGCGATATAGACGGGCAAATTGGTGTTGAGGAGGAACCGGTTGCTGAGGGCGGCGCACAACTCCGGCAAGGTGAGGTTGGTCTTCTCCAACCAGACGCGGCCGGCCCGGTCCACGGCGATGTTGATCATGTCGGGCCTGAAATCGGGGCCAGCCTGGGTGGCGAAGGGGAGATTGACCTTGATGTTTTGGGTGCGGTCCATTTGCAGGCTGACCATCATGAAGGAGGCAAGGAGAAAGAACATGATGTCGATCAGCGGGATGATCTCGATGCGCGAATGGCGGCGCTGGACTGGGGAGGGGAGTTTCACCGGGGCGCTTCTGAAGGGGGTTCTTTCAATTTGGAGGACTGCACCATGACTTCGACATTGCTGGCCGCGGTCTCCAACTCAAACTGCAAGCGCGCCACCTTGGCCGTGAAATAGTTGAACGGGATGAGCGAAAAGATGGCGATGCCCAGGCCGCAGGCCGTGGCGATCAGGGCCTCGCCGATGCCGCCGGTGACGGCCCTGACGGACAACTCGGCGCTGCCCACGCTGAGAAAGGCGCGCATCAGGCCGGTGACCGTTCCGAGCAAGCCGAGCAGGGGCGCCAGCGTCACCAAGGTGTCCATCACGGTGAGAAAGCGCCCGGCCCGCTCCAATTCAATGCCGGCGGCCAGTTGCAAGGCCCCTTGCAACGAGGAATGGGCGTGATTCAATCCGTTGTAAATCATGCGGATGACCGGGTCGTTGGAGCCTTGGGCGATTTTGACCGCGGCGGGGATGTCGTGATTTTCCAGGGCGGCCAGGATTTGCTCGAGCTTTTGCGGGTCGCGCCGCCGGCTCTCGCGAAACCACCAAAAGAGCCGTTCCCCCACGACCGCGACCGCGACCAGCGCGGAGACCAGGATCGGCCCCATCACCGGCCCGCCTTTGAGAACGAATTGGACAACGATATTTGCCATCATAAACGAATTCATGCTACTCCGATTGTATCTTGTAGGAAATCAATACTTGGAAGAGATGGCCGCCGTGGACGGGCGGTTGAATCCAATGGCGCTTGACCCACTCCAGCGCGTCGTGGTCCAGCAGTGCCGAACCAGAGGATTCCTTGACCGAGATCGAGGTGATGGCGCCGACGTCATCGACTGTGAACAAGAGAACGACGGTGCCCTGCTGTCTCATTTGCAAGGCCATCTGCGGATACGGGGGTTGGGGGCGATCACCTGCCGCGCCGGTGCTGGCGATGACAAGCGGGGCCGGCCGCACCACCGGGGCGGCTTTGGAAAGATCGTCCGCCGGGGGAGTCGGAGCGGCGGACAACGGAACGACCAGGTTGCCGATGGTGGGCACGGCGAAATGGATGGCGGGCGTGTTGAGCGTGACCGCCACCGAGGGCTGGGCTTTGGGCTTTTCGTCCTCATTTAGGCGCTCGACGGGCTTTGGCTCCGGCGCCGACGGGGGCAGCGGCTCGACGACGATGGGAACGGGTTGCTCGATGGGCGGGGCGTGTTTTGGGACCGGCAGTTTGTTTTGGGCGCCAAAGACGCCGATGAGCAGGAACAAGAGACAGAGCGAATTGACCCAGGCCAGCCGCCGATAAGCGTCGCGCTCGGGCGCGGGAAGGCAGAAGCGCGCCAGCTCGGACTTCAATTGGTAGGCAGCCACAGCCACGGGTCAGTCTTTCGCGTTCGCTCCGTCGCGTTGATTTTTAGAACGCATAGCTCAACGATCCAAACAAGCCCCGGCGCTCGCCATATTGGGCGGCGTTGACGCCGACACCCGTGCCGCTGCGCAGTTGATAGACGTTGTCCGTGACGTTGACGACATCCAACCGGGCCTTTAAGAACCGGTGCTCGCCCAATTTCAAGCTTTGCTCCACGCCGAGATTTATTGAATAGTATTGACCGACGTTGGCGCCATTCGGGACGGCTTCCGTCGTCCCGGGGATCAACACGGTGCCGTCCTGCCGAAGCCCGCTGCCGTAAAGGGCGTCGGCATAAACCCGCGTGCTGTGGCGCGGCCCCTCGTTCCAGGAATAAGCCGTGCCGAAGGAACCGGTGAGACGCTGGTCGTGGTCGAGGTAAATCCAGTGCTGGTTGATGTAATCAACCACCGTCTGGTCCGGCCAGAGGAATTGGGCCGAGGCGGCGCCTTTGCCCTGCGCGCTGGAGAGGGCGAGGTTGGCGTAGGAGGAGAAGCCGTTGGTTTGGTAGCTGACCGTCAGTTCCAGGCCCTCGACCCGCCCCTCGCCATAATTGAACGCGGAGATGATGAGCGATTGGCTGAAGAAACCGTCGTCCAGTTGGTTCTGGGCGGTTTTGTAATAGCCGTCCAGGCCGACTTGCAGGCCGGGCAGCAGTTTCTGGCTGATGCCGGCGTCGTAATAATTGGCCCGCTCGGCCTTGACCGGAGAAGCGGTGGTGACGCCGGAGGCGCCCGAGGTGCCGCTGAAAGCCGCGACGTCGGACGCGGGCACGGTTTCCAGGGGCGGCGGCGTGAAGTAGCGCGCATAACCGGCGTGCAGGGTCGTCGAGTCCGTCGGCTGGTAAATGATATTGGCGCGCGGACTGACCTGGTTTTCGTCGTCCACGGTGGAGGTATAGACGTCGAAGCGCGCGCCGTAATTGAGAGTGACCTTGGGCAAAATTTTCCATTCGTCCTGCAAGTACATGCCGGAGAAGAGGGCGTGGGTCAGGTTGTTCTGAAGGATGCCTTCCAGCCCGCCGCTTTCGTTGCCGCTGGCGTCAACCGGAAAAACCGCGGTCAGGGTGTTGGCCGACACGGCCTCCTCCAAAATCTCCACCCCGCCGCGCAACGTGTGTTTGGCGCCGAGGGCGTAGCTGGCGTCGCCTTGCAGCCCGCCGCCGGTGAGAACGCGATTTTCGTCGGTGGCCACGCCGCCGTTGTAATAGAGAGTCGGTTCCAACGCGTCCGGCGTATAGTGGGCGCCGCTGTTGAGGCCAAAGGCGGAAATCTGATAGTTCAGGTCGCCGGCCGATTTTTGATAGGCCACGACGCCGTAATAATTCTGTTCGGTTTGATTGTCATTCAAATCGGTTGGGGTGAAGTTTCCCGCGACCCAGGGGTCGCCGCTGGGCTGGGTGGAAACGGGCTGGAGGCTGGGATTGATGGGGATTTCAAAGGTGGCGTAGGACGCGCTGCCCATAATGACCAGGCGGCTGGAAGCATCGATCAGGTCGGAGGCGTAGAGGAAGGTTTTATATTGGTCGGTGTAATCATGAATGGGCACGGAACTGGGGGCCGGATTCTCGATGCCGATGTTGTCGTGAGTGTAGCTGCCGTCAATGAAGTAGCTCCATTTGCCTTCGGAACCGGCGTATTCGAAGCTGGGCCGGATGGTGTCATAGCTGCCGCCGTAGAGTTCAACCGAGCCGCCGTTGGTGAAGAGGCCGCCCTTGGTCTGAATATCGACGATGCCCGCGGTGCGGAAGCCGTATTCGGCCGGGAGCGAGCCGGTGATCAGTTGCATGCTTTGCACAAAGCGGGGGTCCAGTTCCTGGCCGAAACCGGTGATGCCTTCGGGCAACACGACGTCGTTGATGCGGTATTGCAAATTGGCGTGCTCGCCCCGGACGTGAAGCTGTCCGAGTGAATCCTCCGCCATGCCCGGCGCGCGCAAGATGACTTGATTAAAGGAGGCGTTGTCGCCCTGCGGCAAGTCCACGACGGATTGGGTGGTGAAAGAGTAGGCGGTGGCGCCGAGATTGGGCACAATTTGGCTGCGCGCCTCGTTGAGGCGGCCCACGACCGTCACGGTGTCGAGGGTCGTGACGTTGGTGGGGGAGGTGGCGCTGTTCGTCTGGCCCAGGAGCGGTCCCGAGGCCAGCGTTCCGAACAGCATCGCCAGATAACATACAGGGCGGGAAAATTTCTGATCTGATTTCTTCGTCGATTTCATAATTGCGGTCCAAATTCAATAGTTAAGGGTCAAAGGGATTTCACTTTTGGAACTTCCGTTCCAGCCTGACTCGGAACGGTGCGGCACGCGCCACGCTGTCCGGCAGACCAACTGTCTTGCAAGAACAACCAGTCAACTAAATGAAGAGGGAACCGGCGGGCGGACCGCGGCTGGGAAGCAATCGAATATCGGCGGACACGAAAATGGCCGCCGGCTGCGGGTCGCCGGAAAGAATGAGCGGGGCGGGCTGCCGCAATTCAACCGCCGTGCTGGCGGAATGGACTTGGCCGTGAGCAAACAGCGTGACCGCGCACTCGTGGCCGGCGTCGCGGGCGCCCTCATGCGCCAGAGCGTGCAGGGCGGGAATCGCCACCATGGCGTACAGCGCCAGAAACACGCCGAGGCAAAACGCCGCCAGCCCTCGGCGGGCTTTCTTCATGACTCGTGCTGACGGCGACGGCTTCATCGCGCGCCACTTCTAGCAGATGCGTCCGCCAATGCAACCTTTTTTTTCTCCCGCAGTTTCATGCCGCCAAGTCTGCCCGTAATGCGTCGGCCGCGCATGAGAATCCTTCCATTCAAAACATATAGCTCACAATCACCTTGAACATTGCCGGCGCCACCAACTGGTCGCCGGTGGTGTGCTCATAGACGGGAAACTCGACGTCGGCGTACACCTTGACCGGGTGGAGATGAAACTCAATCCCGGGCGAGAGCAAAATCCGCTGGTAGCCGGAGGCGACCGGACTGGCCGCCGCGGAGCCAGTATCGCTGGTCCGTTCGCAAGGGATGACCTGCGCCACCGGCGTAATCCTCACCTTGCCGAGCGACCAACCCTGGTAGTAGAGACCGAGGGCCGTGTCCAGTTCGACGCCCGGACGGTAGTGGGCTTGGATGAGCGTCGGCACGTCCAACTTCGCCTGCGCGAACCAATACAAGCCGTGCGCCACGCTATTGAGGGTGTGGCGATAGAAGCCGCCGAGCAGCAGATCGGTGCTGCCCGTTCCCAGTTCGCTGTCCCGGTCAATGTCGCCGTAAGCGTCGTTGCGGCTGAAATCGCCCGTCGGCAGTTTCACTCCGAACGTCACCCCGGCGGACATGTCCGGCGAAAACCCGGCGTAGATGCCTTCGAGCCGGAGATCGCCGAAGGCGCCCCATTTGGTTGAGACGATGTCACTGCCGCTGGCGCCGCCGGTGGTTTGGAAGTAGCGAACGTCGTAGGGCAATTCGACCTGGACTCCCCAACTGCGGTTGAACATGTACTGCAGACCGAGCATGGTAAAATCGGTCCGAATCTCCTTGTCCGGATTGTCCACGGCGGGCGCGCGCGAGCCGCGGCTCCAGTTCCAGGTCTGGTCCTGGAAGTCGTACTCCGCGAACACCATCCCGCCCGGCCCTTGGGGCAGCATCGAACTGGTGCCGACATCAAAAACACCGCACCCGCAGGCGCAGGCCCAGCCCACGCTGGGGGTCAGGACCGCGGCCATCACTGCAAAACATTTTTTTCTCACATTCATGGCAAAGATTCAAAGATCAGTCTCGCAGATGGAACAGCAGAACCAATGCGCCGATGGCGCAGAAGCCGATGGCGAAATTGACCAGGACGATCTTCTTTTCGTGTTTGAGGATTTCCCCCAGCACCGCGTGGGTGGCGAGAAATAAAAAGCCGCCGCCGGCGTGGGCCAGCGCCAGAGCCAGCCAGACGGGGGACAGGTTCGGAAAAACAAACCAGCCGAGCAGTCCGCCCAGAATGGTCGTGCTCTCCACCGCCGCCACCCACCAAAACATGCGCCGGCGGCCAAAGGCCGCGCCCAGCAGCAACGCGCCCAGAGCCAGGCCCTCCGGCGCCTTGTGGACGCAGATGGCGACGGTGATGGATAAATCCAGGGATCGGTTCGCGCCGGGGACGGCCTGTTCCTGGCGGCCGGCGGCCAGCGCCAAACCATCGACCGTGCAGTGAACGGCCAGCGCGATCATCATCGCCACCGCAATTTCGCGGAAGTGGTGCGTGATGGCTTCATCAAAATGGCTGGCGGCACAGGCCGGACAGATGTGAAAAAGATATTTGCTGATCAGGGCGAACACGGCGTAGCCCGAAGCGGCCCCGAGCGCGCATTGCCACCATCTCAGCGCCTCGAAACACTCCGGCCCGATGGCAAACACGGTCACGCCCAGCAACGTTCCCGCGCCCAGGCTGATGAGCGCGCACAACTGCCGGTGGGTGCGCGCCAGCACCCCGCTGAGAACGCCGCCGCCCAACGCGACGGCGAACGCCACGCAGACACGAATCAGAATGGGGAGCGCCGCCGTCATTTCTGTTTTCCTTTTTTCAAGTTCGGGACGCAGTTTAAATGGCGGCGGGCGCTGCGCGCAACACTACACTCCTTTGAATAAAACGCCGGGCCGGAACCGTCTGACCTTGCGGCGATGACCCTATGCTGACCGGTCAAAAACATCTGATGGCCGCGCTGGCGTTGCTGGCAGGCCCCGGCCTGGCGAGCGCCGCCGAACACGAAATTCCCCCGGCCTTCGGGCCTTATCTTCATCCCGCGCCGGCGGATTTTGCCGGGAGCAAATCGTTCCAATCGACCGGCCGCATCGTCGGGACGTACTATTTTTATTGGTACGACGCGCCCAGCAAAACGCATCTCGTCAACCTTCCCCAGGGCACGGACGCGCTGACCGATCATCCGCCCGCCTTGGAGGATTTTTCCTGGAAATCGGTTTCCTGGCACAAAAAGCAGTTGAGCGACATGGAGGACGCGGGAATCGACGTGGCGCTGATGGTGTTTTGGGGCGCGCCCTCCGAGCACGCGCCGGACGCCGTCCTTTACTGGAGCTTTGACGGGTTGAAACCGCTGGTGGCCGCGCGCGAAGCGCTGTTGCGCGAGGGCCGGCATCCCCCGGCCATCGGCCTTTTCTACGACACCAGCACGCTGGCCAACAATTCCTGGGGGGAACATATCGACTTGACAAGCGATCGCGGGCGGCAATGGTTTTACGCGACGGTGCGGGATTTCTTTTCCTGCATCCCGGCCCGGCATTGGGCGATGATTGACGGCAAGCCGGTCGTGCTGCTCTACGCCTCCGCCTTTGCCAGGGCTTACGACCAGAGTTTCATCGACTACACCAGGACCAATTTCGCGAAGGACTTCGGCGGACGCGCGCCCTACCTCGCGCCGCAAGACTCGTGGGCCGTGAAAGGGGACAACGTCTGCGCCTGGGGCGGGGCGCTGGGATTGAAGCGCGCGGGCATTGGCGAGCTGGGGCCGGGTTACGACCACTCCGCCGTGCCGGGCCGCGCTCCGCTGGTCGCGCCGCGCGAGGGCGGGAAGTTTTACCAGAGGAACTGGGAGGAGTTCCTCCGCCAACCCTCCAACTTCGTCATGATTGAAACCTGGAGCGAGTTTCACGAAGGCACCGAGATTTGCGAATCCAGGGAATACGGGCGGCAATACATCGTATTGACGAGAAAATACGCCGACCGTTTCAAGCAAGGCGGGAAACCGCTTCCACCGAATTAGCCGCCCGCTTCCCGCGCTGCATGGCGCCAGGAAATTTGGACGAGTGCCGTCCAATTTTCGAGGAAGCCCGCAATTGGCCGACCATACCCTTCCAACCGAAAAAGCCGTCACACCGTCACAATCGTTGATAATGAGGGACTTAAACCGTCACATTCGCCGTCACAAACCCTCATACAATCCCGTCACATGCTTGGGGATCTTCATGTGGTGGAGACGGGTTTCATCGAGATTTCGCCACCGGCCAAGTGAGAGTCAGTGGAAAACATCTCTCCCCGGGCAAATAAAAAGGCCCTTATTCAGGGCCTTCTTACGCTTGCCCCTTCGGGCAATCCACCTCCAGAGAACTGGATTAACCAAATCCTGCCACACATCCGTGGACCTATCAACAGGCCGATTTTTCCCCGCTGGGCGTTCCATCGCTGGTTGCGGCTCTGCCGCGCTGGGCCGTATGGCCTTTGCATATCGTCTGATCCGGTCCGATGCTGGGGAATCGGGGGATGTTAGGGAAACAGGGACAAACCGGCGCAATGCGTTAACGCCGGCAACCCATCCAAAAACACCAATTCCCCAGGCCCGACCCTTTGGCTTTTTAATGGCTCCGGCGCAAAAACGACCCGAACCAAGGAGGTGGAAATAAAGTTAATGTGAGGACCCCTTTACGACCCCGACCACCAACCGGATTTAAACTTGAAGAAAGCCAAGGCGGAAGCCAACGCGGCGCAGAAGCTCTTGCTTTGAGAATAGCCCAGCCATTTATGGCGGGGTTCACGGTTCGGAAACGTCATCAGTCCCGTCAGAGACGAAAGAAACATCGTGCGCAACACATACCTCTACAACCGCTTGCAAATTGCGTTTCTTGGAAGGAACGGCTACATATAGCGTTTGTGGCAGATCGATTGAACAAACCGAGTCTGCGCCTGCGCGTCACGGCGGCGGCGGAGAACTACGTGCGCGGCGGGCACCCGTGGGTGTTCGGGCCGAGTGTGCATGAACAGAATCGCGACGGCGAGACGGGCGAATTGGCGATCCTCTTCGACCGCCAGGACCGCTTCCTGGCGGTTGGGTTGTTTGATGCCGATTCCCCCATCCGCGTGCGCATTCTCCATGCCGGAAAGGCGCGCGCGCTGGACCCGGCCTGGTGGCGGCAGCGCGCGGCGGAGACCCTCGCGCGCCGCGAAGGTTTGTTTGACAGCCAGACCACCGGCTACCGCTGCATTAATGGCGAGAGCGACGGCTGGCCCGGATTGGTCCTGGACCGCTATGAGAATACTCTGGTCCTGAAAATTTATACGGCCGCGTGGCTGCCGCGGTTGGAGGAAATCGCGGCGTTGCTGGCCCCCCGCGACCGCCTGGTGTTGCGCCTGAGCCGGAACATTCAACGCGCGGCCGCCGAACGCTTCGGACTTCAGGACGGCCAGGTCTTGCGCGGCGAGCCGGTCGCGGGGCCGGTGGTGTTTCTGGAAAATGGCCTGCGCTTTGAGGCCGATGCGGTGCGCGGGCAAAAGACCGGGTTCTTTTTGGATCAGCGCGAAAACCGGCGCGAAACCGGGGCGTTGGCGGCGGGGCGCAGCGTCTTGAACGTGTTCAGTTACACGGGCGGATTCTCGGTTTATGCGGCCAGCGGCGGGGCCGGGTCGGTTTGCAGCCTGGACATCAGCGAACACGCCCTGGCCGGCGCCCGGCGGAATTTCGCCTTGAACGACGACCGGCCCGCCATCGCCCACTGCCGCCATGAAACCCTCCAGGCCGATGCTTTTCTTTGGCTCCGCGAAACGTCCGCGCGCCGGTTTGATCTGATTGTGCTCGACCCGCCTTCGCTGGCCAAGCGCGAGTCCGAACGCGCCGAAGCCGGCGGCGCCTATGCCAAACTGATCGCCGCGGCGATTTCGCGCCTGAACAAAAATGGCGTGTTGGTCGCGGCGTCGTGTTCGGCCCATGTCCCGGCGGCGGAATTTTTCGGCCTGGCGCGCGAGGCGGCGCGGCAGTCCGGGCGCGCGTTCGAGGAGCTGAAAACCACCCGCCACGCCGCCGACCATCCCGTCTCCTTTGCTGAAGCGGATTATTTGAAGTGCATTTATTTGCGTCTGCTGGACTGAAAACTATTCCGCGGGAGCGGGGCGCCCGGCTTGGCGCGTGAGCTTGAGGCGGGCCACGCGGGCGCCGACGGTTTGTTCGACCCGCAATTCATACGCGCCCAGCGTGAGGGCGTCGCCCGTCTTGGGAAAGCCGCCGAGCCGCTGGGTCACCCAGCCGCTGGTCGTGGCGATGCCCGGGGCGGAAAGGTTCTGGCCGACCAGATCGGCCAATTCGTGCAGGGGCAATGCGCCGTCGATCTCCCAATGGTTGTCGTCGCGGCGCAGCAAGAGCGGTTTTTCCTGGTCGAATTCATCCTGAATCTGTCCGACCAGTTCCTCCAGGACATTTTCCAGCGTAACCATGCCGACGGTGCCGCCGTATTCGTCCACCACGATGGCAAAATGAAGTTTCCGCTCCAAAAAAAGCTGGAGCAGTTTTTCCAGACGGGTGGTTTCGGGGACGTAGATGAGTTTGCGGGCGACGCCGGCAAGGTCCGCGCCACGGGCGGCTTTGGCGCGGACGGCGAAAAGGTCCTTGATATGGACGACGCCGAGAGTTTTGTCGAGGTCGCCGCCTTCGCAAAGGGGAAAGCGCGAGTAGCGGGTTTTTTCCGCCAGTTCCAGGCATTGGGCGACGGTGGCCTCGGTGTCGAAGACGACCAATTGCTGGCGGGGCCGCATGACGTTGCGCACGATGCGGCGGCTCAGGTCCAGGGCGTTGAGCACGATCTCGTGTCCCAGGCGGGTGGCGGCGGCCTGGCTTTGGCCGAGCATGAGGCGCAACTCCTCTTCGGAATGAACAAAGAGCGGGAAGCCGGACGGCTCCAGGCCGACGCGGCGCAAGAGCCACTGGGCGGACTGATTCAAGACCCAGTTGAACGGATAGGAGAGGCGGTAAAACCAATGCAGCGGCGCCGCCACAAAGAGCGAGGTCGGCAGGGCTTTTTGAATGGCAAACCATTTCGGCCCCAGTTCTCCCAGCACGATCTGCAGAAACGTGGCGGTGGAAAAACCGACGGCGAACGCGACGGATTGCTGGACATGCGGCGACCGGACGCCGACCCAGCCCAAAGGCGGGGCGAGCAAGGCCATAAACACCGGCTCGGCCAGCCAGCCCAAGCCGAGGCTGGCCATGGTGATGCCCAGTTGCGTGGCGCTGAGGTAGGCGGTGAGGTTCTGCAAGATGTGCCGCGCCAGCCGCGCCCGCCGGTGGCCCGCCACGATCAGCGCGTCCAATTGCGTGGCGCGCAATTTGACGAAGGCGAATTCCGCCGCGACAAAGAAGCCATTGACCAGGACAATGGCCAGGATGGCCAGCAAGCGGAGCGCGTTGGCCGCGAGGAGCTCGGTGTTCATAGGGTGACTTCTCCAAAAATCACCTTGAGCACATCCTGCAAGCTGATGATGCCGGCCTCGCGGTGGTCCGGCCCCAAAACCACCGCCTGGCGCCAGCCGGTGTGTTGCAGGCGGCGCAACGCCTCCTCCAAATGCAGGTCCTCGGGCAGAAAAAGGGCCGGTTGCAGATAATCCCGCGCCGGGCGGGTGGCGTCAAAATCAGTCAAATACAGAACATGGTCCAGGTTGATGACTCCCGCGACGCGGCCGGTGTGGGGATCGACGGCGGGCACGCGGGTGAGCCGGCGCTCCCGGCAGAGCTGGAGCACGCGGGACAGGGGCGTTTCGGCGGCGACGGTGATGGCCTCGCCCATCGGCACCATGACGTGGCGCACGCGCCAATTGGGCAGATCGAGCACCCGGTTGATCATCGCTTTTTCCTCGGTCGTCAGGCTGGGGGCGGCTTCCTGCATGACAAAGCGCAATTCCTCGCGGCTGCCGAAAAGGCGGCCCGTGTAGGCCGTGCCGCCTGTCCAGTGCAGCAAACCGCGCGAAAACCAGGCCACGACGGACACCAGCGGAGAGAGCAGCCGGTAAATCCAGCGGAACGGCGCCGCCAAGGCCAGCGAAAGGCGGTTGGGATACCGCTGGAAAAGGGTCTTGGGGGCCAGTTCGCAAACCATGTAAAAAGCAAACACGCCCGCCACAAAGAGCGCCGCTTTCAAAATCGGCCGCCCGCCGAGACAGTTGTGCAACTGAATGAAACCGAGGCTGAAGATGATAAAATTGACGACCGTGTTGCCGACCAGAATGGCCCAAAGAAAATTCTCCGGATTCTGCAGGAAGCCGTGCAGGATCGCCGCCCGCCGGTCGCCGCTGCGCATGAGTTGGCGGATGCGAAAGCGGTTCATCGCCAGCACGCCGGTTTCCATTCCCGAAAAGAGGAACGAGAGCGCCACGCACACCAGCGCCGCCAGCAAAAGGAGCATGTTGGTATGGGTCATCGTTTCTTGAGTGCCTCGACCAGCAATTGGCCAATGCGCCGTTCGTCGGCCGCCTGCACCGTCAGGCGCAATCCGGCCACGGTGACCGAGTCGCCCGGGGCGGGCACGACTTCGAATTGGCGAAGGGCCAGGCCGGCCATGGTTTCGACGCCGGGCACGTCCGGGAGGGGCGGATATTCGCGGCGGAAATTGTCCAGGCGCACCGCGCCGCTGACGCGCCAGCGATGGTCGTCGAGTTTTTCCAGGACGGCCCGTTCGGAAGCCAGTTCGGGGTGCAGTTCGCCCAGGACCTCGGCCAGAATGTCCTCGATGGTGACAATGCCGGCCGTGCCGCCGAATTCATCGAGGACAATGGCCAGGCCGCGCTGCTGGCGCTGGAGGCTCTTCAACAATTGCAGCAGATTCATGCTTTCCGGCACGAAGGAGGGCAAATCGATGGCCAGCGCCAGGTCCGCCTCCGGGTCCAGCAGCAGCGCCCGCGTATCGAGCACGCCGACAATCGTGTCCACCGACTCATCGTAAATGGGCAGGCGGCGATGTTTGAAACGGCGCGCCGCCTGGATCATTTCCGGCACCGTCAGATCGTCGGAAATGCAGGCCATTTGGGGGCGGGCTTTCTTGACCTGGCCGGCTTGGCGGCGGTCCAGGTTGATGATTTGCAGAATGATCTCCTTTTCCCCCGCCGCCAGCGCGCCTTGTTGATAGGCCATTTCGAGCAATTCGTGGTACTCCGCGTCCGAGAGGCCGGCCGCCGCGGGCGGGTTGGGCGCGGCGCGGAGGCAGGCGTTGGTCAGGCCCTGCGCCACGCGCCGCAAGGGCCGGCTGGCTTTTTGCAGGAAGAGCATGGGCCGGGCAACGCGCAAGGCCCACAGTTCGGGAGCGCGCACGGCCAGAGTCTTGGGCGCGACCTCGGCGCCAAAGAGAATCAAGAGGAGCAACGCCGCCATGACCACCGGGAGCGACCCGTGATGGCGCACGGCCACCCAGAGCGCCAGGGCGACAATGCCGGCGTTGGCGAAGCTGTTGCCGAGCACGAGAGTAGCCAGCAAGTCCTGCGGCTCGGAGAGGAGGCGACTGATGATTTTGCCCAGGCGGGGCGAGCGGGACTCCAACTGGCGCAGTTGCCATTTGCCGAGCGCGAAGAGCGAGGTCTCAGCCAGCGCGAAAAAGAAACTGGCGCCGGCGAAACCCGCCAGCACCACCAATGCCACGGTCGGCGTCATTCAGGGAAGAGTGTGCGAGAAAAGCCCAACACAAAAGGGAAAAAAAGCCCTGTTTTGCGGTCGGGCGCACCTTAATGTTCGGACACTCGTCAGAGCTTCGGGAGGCCGCGCCTCGATCCGCCGGGGAAAATGACGAATGACGAAACCCTAATGCCTAACGAATGCTCCAATGACTCAATGACGAAAAGTCGGCCCGCCTGAATTTCGTCATTAGTGCTTCGTCCTTCGTCATTCTCTTGAGCCTGCGTACGGCCGGACAATAACTCCCGTTTTCAAGAGGGTCGCCAAAATCCGCGATGCGCCCATGATCTCGCGTGAGTCACGCGGACCGGCGCAAGACCGTGTCCCGTTGCGCCCAGGCCGGGTCCGGGTTTGGATAGTCCAAGTTGTAATGCAGTCCGCGGCTTTCGGGCCGTTGCAGGGCCGAGGTGATGATCAGTTCCGCCACCGTGGCGATGTTGCGCAATTCCAGCAGATCGCTGGTCACGATGAAATCCCAATAATACTCCTGAATCTCCTCCTGCAGGTTGGCGATGCGGGTGCGCGCCCGTTGCAGCCGCTTGTTCGTCCGCACGATCCCCACGTAATCCCACATCATGCGCCGGATTTCGTCCCAATTATGGTTGATCACCACCAATTCATCGACGTTGTGGGCTTGGCCCGCCTGCCAGGCCGGCAGCGGCCAATCGCTCTCCGGGTCCGGCTGCGCCCGCACGCGCGCGGCGGCCCGATGGGCGCAGACCAGGGCTTCGAGCAGCGAATTGCTCGCCAGCCGGTTGGCCCCGTGCAGGCCGGTGCAGGCCGCTTCCCCGACGGCGTAAAGCCCGGGAATCTCCGTTTGCCCATCGACCGTCGTGACCACCCCGCCGCATTGATAATGCGCCGCCGGCACCACCGGGATCGGTTGCCGCGTGATGTCGATTCCGAACTCCAGGCAGGTCGCATAAATGTTGGGAAACCGCTCGATGAGGAACGCGGCCGGCTTGTGAGTGATGTCAAGCAGAACATACTCCGCCCCGCTTTTTTTCATCTCGCTGTCGATGGCCCGCGCCACGATGTCGCGCGGCGCCAGCGATTTGAGCGGGTGATACTTGTCCATGAACGGCGCGCCCCCGACGTTTTTCAAAATCCCCCCCTCCCCGCGCACCGCCTCGCTGATGAGGAACGATTTGGCCCTGGCGTGATACAGGCAGGTGGGATGGAACTGCACGAACTCCATGTTCGCCACCGCCGCCCCCGCCCGGTAGGCCATGGCCACGCCGTCGCCCGTGGCGATGTCCGGGTTGGTCGTGTAAAGATAGACCTTGCCGCAGCCGCCGGTGGCCAGCAGGACGCTGCGCGCCGCGAAGGTCTCGACCCGGTCGCTGTTCTTGTCCAGCACATAAGCGCCCAGGCAACGGTTGGCCGCCGCCCGTTCGCCCGCCGGGCCGCCCGCCTTCTGCGTGGTAATGAGGTCGATGGCGATATGGTTTTCGAACATCTCGATGTTGGGCTGCGCGGCCACCGCGGCCAGCAGCGCCCGCTCGATCTCGCGGCCCGTCACGTCTTTGGCGTGCAGGATGCGCCGCTTGGAATGGCCCCCTTCGCGGCCCAGGTCCAGCTCGCGTCCCCCGTTGATTTCCCGCTCGGAAAACTTCATCCCCAATTCCATCAACTCCGCGATCCGGGCCGGCCCCTCCGCCACGATCGCGCGCACCGCCTCTTCCCGGCAAAGCCCCGCCCCAGCCTGGAGCGTGTCGCGCACGTGGCTTTCGACCGAATCCTCCTTGCTGGTGACGGCGGCGATGCCGCCCTGGGCGTAATTGGTATTGGATTCGGCGCTGGATTTCTTGGTGACAATGGCCACCCGGCCCAGCGGCGCGACTTTCAAGGCGAAAGAAAGGCCGGCAACGCCGCTGCCGAGGACAAGGAAGTCAAAATTTTTCATTCGTGGCGAAGCGGGCCGCTCCGCGCGCCCCGCCTCCAACAACCACTGGTTACCGCAGCGCGCCAGTCCTGGCAAGCCCAACCCGGCGCGGCAATCAGAAATCCAGAAATCCCCTGATTGACAAATCGGGGAAACCATAACCGAATGTGCGGGTGTATGTTTGGATTCAGGAAAGCTTTTTGCTTATGAACGCCTCGCAACCTTCGTCGCCGGCCAGCATCGCAGCTCGCGTCGCGACTGCGCTGGTGGTGCTCGCTCTGGCTTTTGGCGCATTTACTCTCGCTCGCAGACGGGCACCCCGATGGAAACCAGACCCGGCAGTCGATGGTTTGCAAAACGAGTTTTCGGCAAAACATCCGGCTTTTACAGCACCCCTGGGATCAAAAAGCCTGACCGTCGAGCAGTGGGAACAGGCGGAACAGCAGTGCGCCGATGCCGAAGATTACGCGGCCCGGTTTTTGGCACTGGCCAAAGCGCATCCCAAGACCGCAACCGCAGAGCAGGCTTTGTGGTGGATAATTGGTTATTGCCCGGAAGCACCGAGTGCCAAGGAGGCCGTAGAACTCTTCTCGCGCGACTATTCGGACCACTTCCCCAACCAATGTAGAGGATTGGTCCAGTCCGCAGCGCCTTATGGGGACCACTACTTTCGGGCGATCATCGAAAAAAGTCCAAACCGGCAAATGCGAGGCCAGGCCATGCTGGCCCAGGCGCGATTCCGGCAAGTTGTCATGCATGACTACGCCGCCGCCGAAAAGCTTTTCGAACAAGTCGTCGCACAATACGCCGATATTGCAGTGGGCGGGGGCCGGTCAATTAAGTTGGGCGATCTTGCCAAAGACGATCTTTTTAATCTGCGGAACCCGGACTTGGTCCAACAACCCCTGAGCGCGGGACAGAAAGCCCCTCTCTTTGAGGCTACAACCACCGACGGAAAAGCGGTTAAATTCCCTGAAACTTACAGAGGCAAGGTGGTCCTCCTCGATTTTTGGGCTACGTGGTGTGGTCCTTGTGTTGCGGAGATTCCAAATGTCGTTGATGCTTACGAGAAATTTCATACCAAAGGTCTTGAAGTTCTGAGCGTAAGCCTCGACCAGGAAAACGCCGGTGAGATCCTCGCCCAGTTCGTTAAAAAACACAATATGCCGTGGCCCCAAATCTATGACGGCAAGTATGTTGATTCGACAATCGCGAGACGCTATGGCATCAACGGCATCCCGCACGCCATGGTTGTGGATGGGGACACGGGTTTGATCATGGCGGACGGCGATGACGCCCGTGGGCAAAAGCTAGCGACCTCCATCGAAGGGGCCTTGGCGGCAAAAAAGATGAATGCCAAGTAAAGGAATAGTCGCAGGGAACGCGAAGAACAACGAATCAGCATTGGATCAGCATTGGTTGTCAGCATTGGGGTCAACTTCATACATTCAACAATTGTAATTGCCCGCAAGCAAATCCTCCTGGATCGAACGATCCGCTCAACCCACAGCGACGCGGCCATCCCAGGGGCGGGTGCGTTTGGAATCGGGCTTGCTGGTGATACGGATGACACGCTGGGCCAGGGCCGCGTCTTCCGCCACCTGCCAGTCGAACATGCCGACCAGAACGAAGTCGGCGCCATTGGTAAAGGCGTAGGGGAAAGCCCTTTCCGGGTTGATGGCGCCGGCAGCGAGGATTTTGAAGGCAATCCAAGGTTTGGTGATTTTGGCCATGACATCGATGACCGCCTGCGGATCGCTGCACCAGGAGTTATCGTGCGGGCCGCAGACGTCGGTTTCTCCGGAACGGGGAGCGGTGAAATACTCGTGACTGTGGAATGTCTTTTGATAGAAATCGACGTCCACGCCTGCTTTCTCGCATTCAACAATGACCCGAAGGTCGTGGCAGGCCACGCCCGCAACGCGCTTTTTGGTTTTGATCAACTCCACCATCTTGCCCACTTTCTCGAATTTGTTTTCTCCCAGCAGGCTGTCGGCGGCCACGCCCCAAACATGAAGGCCGGCTGCGCCCTGGTCAATCGCCTTGTCGATTTGGGAATAACCGCCATCGTCGTCCAGCCCCACCTGGACGAACCATTTTATTTTGCCGCCGTTCTTCCAATGGTCGAAGAGGGACGAATTATCCTGCATGGCATGAGTGTTGAAGGAGTTAATGCCCTGCGCTTCCGCCAGTTCCAATGTCTCCCGGATTTTCGCTGGCGTGTTGTAGCGGCGCGCCAAGGTGCCGACGTAGGCCAAATCGCGGGAATGCGCGCAGCCTCCGATGAGATTGCCGCCCAGGATCAACCGGCTGAATTCCTGCCCGCCCATTTTGCCCACAGGCATCTTTGCCGGAACCTCGGCGGATGATTCGCCTCGAGGTGATGATGGGTTTTGAGCCGTGGCTGCCGGTGGCGCATTCAGCGCCAGAGGCAATCCGGCTGAAGCGAGGAGGGCGGATTTAACGAAGCCACGCCGGTTGATTTTGGTGTTCATTGCATCATTTCTCCATACGGTTGTCATTGGCAGAGGGTAGCGGTGCTGGAGTAAACTGTCAACCTGCCCATTGTCGGCAAGCGGCCTAAAAGGCCAGAGGGTCAGAAAAGGCCAGAGGGTCACCCCGAAGTGTAGAATGCTTAGATGCGACCCCGATGCCGATTACGGGATTTCGCCGGAACAGAGGCCTGGTTTGAAATCACCCTAATTTGCCGACCGGCGGACAACAATGGTGGATTGACGGGATTCCGAAATGGTGATCTAATGGAAGATGGAGTGAAAGCGTTCGTTTTAAACCAACCTGGCCGGCACTGCGGGGGAGGGCCTGCCGCGTCCGCGACAGAATCACAAGAGGACACCATATGAATACAAGAACATTGTTCGGAATGCCCCCGAGGCTGCTTCACGTTCGTCGCATCAACTCAGGCCTCACGCGCGCCGGGGTGTGGCGTCGAATCATTCTTGCCACGACTTTGGCTGCCTGCGCCGGTCTCGCCCACACTGCATTGGGCGGTCAGATAAGTCAGCAAACTGAGCTTACCGAAACAATGATGCAGGCACAGGCCTACGATGCCTTTTTCCTGGATATGGTGGACCCCTTCACATCATTGTCCGCTATGTCCAGCATTGATTTAAGCGCCAACTCCTTCTCATACAGTCTGGAACCCAGCCAGACTATAAAGGGGACGCCTGTTTCCGACTTCGGCACAGGATCGGGTGACTTCACCTCGGGATTATACGAGTGGGACTCAGCGTTGACCGCGGGGAATAACACGTATGACTCAACATACTGTGCAACGTGGGATCCAGGCACGGCGGCCGTGAATGGACTGATATACTCCAAGATTAAAGGAGTGCGTTGGAAAATCTCGGGAAACGCGACGCTGACAGATGACGATCACGACAGCGGCACAGTAAACGTGCAAGCCCAGACATTCAGTACAGCCGACAAAAAGTGGTTTCCTTACGGCCCCTCCTTCAACGGAACCATCACCTCTGTTTATGATGACTGGGATGATGTCTGGGACGTTACAGTGTCTCATTCCGAGTACAACATCAAGGTAACATCCAAGGGAACTTGGGAAACGTTACCCGAGCCAGGGTGTTTTGATCTTCTCTGGACGGGGGCGGCCTGGGCCGGGGCAGCCTGGGTAGCATCCATGCTCAGGGCCCACCGATCAGAAAAGGCCAGAGGGTCAGTCTTAGGAAGTTGCTAAGAGAAGAGAGAAGGAGAAGGGGTCAACACATAGTTTGGTTCATTTTGCTTGTGTTCGTCGGGGAACCTGTTGAGTTACTGCCGTGGTTCGCAAAATGAGAGTCAACATTTGGGCGATGGGGGAGCAGGATGGGCGGCGATGGCACGAGAGATCACGAGAGATCAGATGTTGACCCACCCCGTCCGCCGTCCCGTCCACCATAGCTTTAGCGACGGTGGAAGCCTCGGCAAAGGCGGATGATTCTGACCTCGCAATTTTTCGGCAAAAAGCCTTTGACAAGTTCCACAACACCGTGGTATTACGTCCTTCGATGACGCTAAATCATTACACGGGTCAAGCCCGGCTTCGGCGCCAGGCGCTTTGCGCTTCTCGCGCAATCCCTTCGGCGACGGCGGATGTGTGCCAGAACGTCGGCCACCATCCGTTCGAGAGCTTTACCGGCAGAATTTGCCGGTCCGGCTCGTCCAACAGATTTCCGTCAAGGAAGGGAATGTCGGGAATGTCCCTTTTGGCCCGATTTAGCCGGATTTACCCGGAGATTTGGCCGGATTTTTCCGGATTTGTCCGGGTTTTTCGATTCGTTTTCCAGGTTGATTCCGGCTTCTTTGGCGGGTTTTCGGAGCCGATCCCGGTGCTGGCGGCGCCTGGCGTCTGCGTTTGGACTGGTCCAGGACTGAGCTTTTGCGTCAAGGCTGTCACCTGCAAATGACGGCGAATGTTGCATACGAGGGCGAACGTCCGAGGTTTGACTGGGTTGATTGGTGAGGCAATGGGACCAATGCGACGAATGGCTGATGCGATGGGAGAGGTCTCCGATCCACGGGCCGGTGTTGACTGGGCCGCACTGAGCACTTTGCATGTTGCATTGATCAATCATGCTGGCTCGATTTCAGCACAGGTCTGTCAACGGGAAAAACTTATGGAAGGAAAAAAGAGCGAATTTAAGAATGAGTGAATAAATGAATGAGTGAGTGGGGCAAGGAAGGCGGATGGACCGAGGGCCGGGGGTGCGGAATTGCCGCGAAGTTCCATTTCGCTGAAGCGATGGAGGACGGGAAGCGATGTGAAGATAGGCCAGCCATTCATGGCTGGGAAAAAACGCCGTCCTCTTTTCCCAGTCCCGTCAGGGACGAAAGAGATCCACGGACGCGCGAACATTTCTTTCGTCCCTGACGGGACTTGATTGGTTTGTTTGACGCTTGACCCAGCCATAAATGGCTGGGCTATTTTCAAGGCAAAGGCTTTCGGGCCGCCCATTGGTCATTGGGTCATTTGGGAATTCTTTTATAGTAATCATTAGGCCATTGAAATTGGTCATTTACCGTCGGCGGATGGAGGCTGGCCACTCATCGCGAGGGGACGTGTCCAAAGAGATGCGCCCCCGTCGTCCAGGCGCGGACAAAACGGTTCTTGGCGAAATCCGGCCCCTATGTTAGCGTGACGGGAAAGCACCCTTGATGTGCCTGCCGTTACATTATCAGTTCAGAGCGTCACCAGACCTGCTCTGGAAGGTTCTGCTCGCTTGCTCCTTGATCTCAATTGGGGGAATTGCTTTTGGGCAGCAGGCCGGCACGGTTGAAACCGCTCCCGCAGTCACCAGTATTTTGGACCCCACCAACCACGTTGGCGTGTGGATTTGGGATGCCAAGACATACGATAGACAAACCTGCCGGCTTTGGCGGTCGTTTGTCATTCCCAAAAGCACGGTGACCAAGGCGCTGCTGCGCATCACCTGCGACAATGGTTACCGGCTCTTCCTGGATGGCCGCGAAATCGGCCGTGGCAGCGATTGGAGAACACTTTCGGTGTTTGACGTCACCTGGCTGCTCAACCCCGGCCTGCACGTCCTGGCGGTGGAAGGATTCAACGACCGCCTGGAGGCCGGAGTGGTTTTTGGAATGACGATCGAGTTGCTCGACCAGCGCGTCATTGAAATCGCTTCTGACGACAACTGGCGCATCGTGCCCAACACGGCGCCCAACTGGGAAAACAAGAAGACACCCTCCGAGGACTGGCCCCGCGCCACGGTGGCAGGAGTCTTGGGAACGCCACCGTGGGTGCATTGGCCCGTGGCCACCATTTCGCTGCCCGCGCTGCGCCCGGTGACCATCTATTTTTGGCAGAGCTTCTGGTTCCAGATCACGCTCCTTTCCATCTGCGCCCTGGCCATTCTCATTTGCCTGCATTTGATGACGCGCCTGGCAATGCAATCCCAGGCCCAGCGATTGCTGCACTTGGAACGCGCGCGGATTGCCCGCGACATTCATGATGACCTCGGCTCGCGTCTCACCCAGCTCGTCCTCCTCGGCGAAGTGGCGCAAAGCGATCTTCCGGCCGCGTCCGACAACCGCCGGCAAATTGACGCGGTCTGCGAAAAAGCCCGCGAACTTTCCCATGTGGTGGACGAGATCGTGTGGGCGGTCAACTCGCGCCGCGACACGCTGCGCGATTTCGCCAGTTACGTCTGCAAATATGCCCAGATGTTCCTCAAATCCCGTGTCCGCTGCCGCCTGGATGTCGAGCCGGACATGCCTGCCATCGCCTTCGAGCTTTCCCTGCGGCGCAACCTTCTTTTGGCGGTCAAGGAAGCCTTGAACAACGTGGCCAAACATTCCGGCGCTTCCGAAGTCTTCCTGCGCATTCATCGGCGCGGCGCCGGACTTGGCGTCGTCGTCGAGGATAACGGGGCCGGGTTTGATTTTTCCGGGGCGGACAAGGAACGCAACGGACTGGCCAACATGTTCCAGCGCATGCGCGAAATTGACGGCCATTGCCTTGTGACCACCCAACCGGGCGGTGGTTGCCGGGTTGAGTTTGATGTGCCCTTGACCAATGCCCGCCGGTTTCCGGTCTGGTTGACCGGATTATTCCCGCGCAAATCAAATCCCGCAAGGCCGGAGGAAGCGGCACAAGTCCCCGCCCCGCTCATCGTCCACCCGCAATCGGCTGCCCGCCCGGAAAAGTCCTGAAATGTCAAAACCCAAGATTTTACCCCATCCCCAAGTTGCGCCGGCGCCCTCGCGCCTGAGGGTTGCCCTGGTCGAAGACAAGCCCGAGATGCGCGAGAGCTGGTCCCGCCTGATCCAGTCATTCCCCGATTTCTCCTGCGTCTGCGTTTGCCCCTCCGGCGAGGAGGCGGTGCGGGCCGTTCCCGCCGCCCAGGTGGATGTCATTCTCATGGATATATTCCTGCCCGGAATGTCCGGCATCGAATGCACCGCGCGGCTCAAGCTGGCCCTGCCGCAGACCCGCATCGTCATCCTGACCGGATTTGAGGACGACGAACTGGTCTTCCAGGCGCTGGAGGCCGGGGCGGACGGCTATCTGCTCAAGCGGACCAAACCGGCGGATTTGCGCGCCGCCTTGCTGGATGTGCTGGGCGGCGGCGCCCCCATGACCAGCGAAATCGCCCGTCGCGTGGTGGAATCCTTCCGACAAAGGGCGCGGTTCCGTGACGAAACCATCCGGCTGACCTCGCGCGAGGAAGAGGTGTTGGTTTTGTTGTCCAAAGGTTATTCCAACAAGGAAATCGCCGACCACCTTTCCCTGAGCATTGACACCGTGCGGAGCCATCTGAAGCACATTTACGAAAAGATGCACGTCCGTTCCCGCACTGCGGCCGTCGTGCGGTTTATGGGCTCCAAGAATTGAGAATGACGAAGTGCGCATATCGGGGGATCCTCAGATCCGTCAAAGCGCGGGCGGCTTCCATAATTCTTCATTTGCAGTTCACAATTCCCCTTATCACCCCTTTGGGGGATAGATTTCGTTTCTTTGGCCATGTTATGCTCATTTCGTTAGAACCTATAAACCCAAAACACTAAATACCTGTGAAAAACCTGTTCTGCCCTGTTTCAAACCGTTTGCTTGCCGCTTTTGTCGTTGCCTCCGCCATGTGGGCAGCGCCCCTGGCCCAGGCGGGACTCAATGTTCCCTACGCGCCGGATGACAGCACGCTGCACCTCTGGCATTTCAACGACCCGTTGACCAACAACACGGAGGCGGACGCCATCACCAACGACCCCATCACCCTGACCAATTTTGGTTACCCGGTTTCCGGCGGCCCGCCGTACA
>JBEKYR010000012.1:0-152266 GCA_049510745.1 Verrucomicrobiota bacterium
CCCTACCAGATTTCGGGTGGTAGGGACGCGCTGCCGCGCGTCCGGGGCGTAGAAGGGTCTTCATGAGCCAGCCGTGCATCCCGCGCGCGCGGAGATCAGAGGCGCAAAGCGCGCCTCACAGTTTCCCCAGCAGTTTCTTCCACCGTTCCCAGCTCTGGTCGCGGGCTTTTTTGTTGGCTTCCTGCGCGTCGGGTTGTTCGCCGGCGCGCATGAAGCCATGGCCGGCGCCTTCGTACGTGACCGGCTCGTAGGTCTTGCCGGCGGCCTTCATCAGCTTCTCGCTTGCGGGAATGGTGGAGCTGACCCGGTTGTCATTGCCGCCGTAAAAGCCATAGACGGGACACTTGATTTTCCCGATTTCCAGGGCGTTGGTGGGGCCGGTGCCGTAGAAGACAAACGCCGCCTTCAAATCGGGCCGGTTGCAGGCGTAGCGGTAGGATTGCGTGCCGCCCCAGCAAAATCCCGCCACCGCGACTTTCCCGTTGGCCGACGGCAGCGCCTTGACGTAATCGGCCACGGCATTGAGGTCGCCGGTGATTTGATCGGGGGGCAGCTTGAAGATGGCCGTCCGCACATCGTCCTGGCTCGAAAAATCGCTGCTGCCGCCGCCTTTCGGACCCGCCCCTGAGAGCAAATCCGGCGCGATGGCAATGCAGCCCGCCGCGGCCAACTGGTCGGCCGTGTCCCGCACCCAGTCGGTCAGCCCAAAAATTTCATGAATGGCAATGACGGCGGTGGCGGCGTCCTTGACTTCGGGATAAACGATGAAGCAACGAACGGCGCGCGAGCCGTTTTTGACTTCAACCCACTCGCCGTGACGCGGCGATTGTTCCAGTCTGGCCTTGGCCCAGTCCTGGGCGGAGGCCGTAAGGCCGGCAACGAGCATGGCGAAACATACAACGGAATTTGCTCTCATATTGGCAATGGAATCCCAGGAGTTGGGAAACGTCAATCTCGAAAATGACGGTGGCCAACGGCCGCCATCGCCGCTAGATTGGCGGCATGAGTGTGAAACCCAGATCGGTCCGTCTCTTTGTCAAGCCGTGGTGCGGC
The DNA here is from genome assembly GCA_049510745.1 of Verrucomicrobiota bacterium. Taxonomy (GTDB): domain Bacteria; phylum Verrucomicrobiota; class Verrucomicrobiia; order Limisphaerales; family Palsa-1400; genus PLGF01. The sequence continues at coordinate 1,054 of JBEKYR010000012.1, forward strand.
TGGTGCCGCGAGGCGGCGGATTGGCTCGACGCCCGCGGCATCGCCTACGAGAAACTCAATGTCTTCACCCATCCCGCCGCGCGCCGCGAGATGCGCGAGTTGTCCGGCCAGGGATTGGCGCCCGTGCTCGATGTGGATGGCCAGATTTTGGCTGACTTCGACACCGATCAATTGGCAGAATTCTGGAAGCGATTTGAATGAATGCCTTGGCCAACACCGCCGATAGCTCCGCCCCGCCACGCCGCCGCCTGCCGGAATGGCTGCGCCTCCAATTGCCCACGGCGCCGGCCTTCGCCCGCACCCGCTCGTTGCTGGAGGAGCTGAATCTCCACACCGTTTGCGAAAGCGCCAAGTGCCCCAACCATTGGGAATGCTGGAGCAGGGACACCGCCGCCTTCATGATCGCCGGCGATCATTGCACCCGCGCCTGCGGCTTTTGCGCCGTCAAAACCGCCAGGCCCCTGCCTCTCGAACCCGATGAACCCGACCGCGTCGCCGAAGCCACCCGCCGCCTGGGCCTCAAACACATCGTCATCACCGCTGTCGCGCGCGACGATCTGCCCGACGGCGGCGCGGAACATTTTCGGCAAACCGTCGAGAAAGTGCGCGCACTCAATCCGGGCATCGTCATCGAGGTGCTGGTCCCCGATTTTCTGGATCGCGACGAATCGATCCGCGCGGTGTTGGCGGCCCGTCCCCACGTTTACAATCACAATCTGGAAACCGTCCGGCGCCTGACGCCTGCGGTGCGCCATCGGGCCACCTATGACCGCTCGTTGAGCGTGCTGGCGAAAGTCAAGAATTGGAGCGGCCGCGCCCTGCACACCAAGTCCGGCCTGATGCTCGGCCTGGGCGAAACGGAGGCGGAACTTTTCGAGGCGCTGGCCGACTTGCGGCGGGCGGGCTGCGACCTTCTCACCTTGGGCCAATACCTGCAACCGACGTTGCGGCATTTGCCGGTGGTCCAGTTCATTCCCCCGGAAACATTCGCCCGTTACAAGGAGGTGGCCTGCGGGATGGGCTTCCTGCATGTCGCCAGCGGACCGATGGTGCGCAGTTCCTATCACGCCGACGAATTCCACCCGCCCGGCGCGTCGGCGCGCCAAGGGTAAGACAATCTGCCGACCCATGTTCAGTCTGGATTCCCCAAGATTCCTCGACCTCTGCCAGCGGCGGTTTCATCCCGGCACACGCGCCAAGGGAGAGGAGATTCGCGCCGGCGGCAAAATTGTTTCTTGCGAGGTGAGCCGGAACGGCGCCCAGTACGAGATCGTCGCCCTGGTGCGGGGCACTTCGCCGGAGCCTTACGAGATCGACATCGAATGCGGCCTCCGGCTCAACACAGTCTTTTTGGACACGAGTTGCACATGCCCGATGATCGAGGATTGCAAGCACGCCTATGCCGCCCTCCTTCAAGCCACGGATCAGGAAACATCCGGGATTCCGCTGCCCCCGGCCCAAGAGCCTTCCAACATAGTGCCTCTGCCCGTGCCGCCGCCCCAGACTGAATTGTCCCCCGACTGGAAGGCCTGGCTGAAGCGGGTCGCAAAGGGAGCGCCGGACGAAATCGAAGACGCCGCTTCCACCTTTGCGCCGGAACAGACCTACCGCCTGTTCTTCATCCTCAAGCCGGCCAAGGCCCGCCAGTCCTTCGCGCTCGAATTCGTCCAGGGCCGATTGGCCCCCAACGGCGCGGTCAAATCCAAATGTCAAGTGTATCTGAACAGTATAATCAACGCGCCCGCCGGCGGCTGCGTTCTGCTGTCGGACCGGATTCTGGCCCGCAGAATTTTCCTGTCGCAGGCGGACAACCAATTTTTCGCCACCGAACTGCGGGGCAAGATGGGCGTCGAGTTGCTCCGGGAAATCCTCGCCACAGGCCGTTGTTATTGGAAGAACGTGACGGGCAAGGTTCCCGCCCTGACCCTCGGCCCGGCCCGCGCCGCCAGGCCGGTTTGGCGCGTCGATGATTGCGGCTGGCAGGAACCTGCCTTCGAGGTCACACCGCCCGCCGCCCTCCTGCCGTTCTCACCGCCATGGTATGTGGATGAAAACCAGGGATTGTGCGGGCCGCTGGAAACGGGCCTACCGCCGGACGTGGCCGCCGAGTGGCTCTTCGCCCCGAAGCTGGCCCCGGACCAGTCCCAGTTGCTTTCTCAACAATTGCCCGACCACATCGCCTCCCTGCCGCTGCCGGCCCAAATCGAACTCGAAATCACTCCGCCGGCGCCGCCCGTGCCGTGCCTGCGCTTGTCCACGACCGGGCGCCCGGAGACGGCCACCTACTTTGACGAAGACGAGCCGGAACCGACGCACCTGGCGCATTTGGAATTCGACTATTCCGGCTCTCGCGTTTCCCCCCAGTCGCCGCAAGCCGTCACGGATCGGTTCGAAAACAACCGCTTGCGGCGCATCACGCGCGATTTCAAATCCGAGCAAGCCGCGTTGCGGCTCATGGAGAAGATGGGGTTTGAACCCGCAACGGCCGTTTATTATATCCGCTCGCAGAAGATGGCCGATGATTGGGCCTTCTACGAGGAGGGCGAATGGCTCGATTTCGTTTTTCAGCATCTGCCGAAGTTGCAGGCCCAAGGCTGGCGCATCGAGATCGACCCGGACTTTGCTTTCCGCATGGCCCAACCGGAGGAGTGGTACGCCGACGCCCAGGGGGAAAGCGGCGTCGATTGGTTCAACGCCGAAATCGGCGTTCAACTGGACGGGCAAAAGGTCAACTTGCTCCCCATCCTCATGGATTTTTTCGCGGAAAGGAAAGACCTCTTCGGCGCCGCGGCCCTTTCCCAACTCGATGAGAAGGGCCTGTTCCTGGTGCCCTTGCCCGACGGCCGGCGCCTGCCCTTTCCCGTGTCCCGCCTCAAAGTCATGCTCAACGTCCTGCTGGACCTCTTCGAGCCGAAGTCGCTCGATGAGCAGGGGCGGATGCGCTTGACACGCCTGCGCGCGGCGGAGTTGTCCGGCGCGGCTGACGGCACCGCCTGGCGCTGGCTGGGCGGCGACGCCTTGCGCCAACTCAACGGGAAACTGCGCGATTTCCGGTCCATTCGACCGGTGCCTCCGCCGCAAGGTCTGCAAGCCAGCCTGCGCGGCTACCAGCAAGAGGGCCTCAATTGGCTGCAATTCCTCCGCGACTACGGCCTGGGCGGCATCCTGGCCGATGACATGGGCCTGGGCAAAACCGTCCAGGCCCTGGCCCATCTGCTGGAGGAAAAAAACAGCGGCCGCGCCGACCGCCCCAGCCTGGTCGTCGCCCCCACCAGCCTGATGACCAACTGGCGCCAGGAAACCGAGCGGTTTGCCCCCGCCCTCAAGCTCCTGGTGCTGCACGGCCAGGACCGCAAGGAGCACTTCGAGAAACTGCGCGACTACGACCTCATCGTCACCTCCTATCCCCTTCTGCCCCGCGACGAGGCCGTCCTCCTCAAGGAACAATTCCACCTGGTTATACTTGACGAAGCCCAGTTCATCAAGAACCCCAAGACCAAGTACGCCCAGATCGTCTGCCAGTTGCGCGCCCGCCATCCCCTCTGCCTCACCGGCACCCCCATGGAAAACCACCTCGGCGAACTCTGGTCCCAGTTCAACTTCCTCCTCCCCGGTTTCCTGGGCGACGAAGCCCGCTTTCGCAAGCTCTTCCGCAACCCGATTGAAAAGGGCGGCGACACCGACCGCCGCGAGATGCTGGCCCGGCGCATCGCCCCCTTTGTCCTGCGCCGGCGCAAGGAGCAGGTCGCCCGGGAATTGCCGCCGAAAACCGAGATCACCCAGAACGTCGAGCTGGCCGGCGCCCAGCGCGACCTCTACGAAACCATCCGCCTGGCCATGCACGCCCGTGTTCAGGAGGAAGTCCGGAACAAGGGCCTGTCGCGCTCGCATATTATTATTCTTGACGCCCTCCTCAAGCTCCGCCAGGTCTGCTGCGACCCGCGCCTGGTCAAGCTCGACGCCGCCCGCGCCGTGGCCGAGTCGGCCAAGCTGGAGTTGTTGATGGACCTGGTGCCCGAAATGCTGGCCGAAGGCCGCCGCATCCTGTTGTTCTCGCAATTCACCAGCATGCTGGCGCTCATTCAGGAGGAACTGGCCAGGCAAACCATCCCCTTCGTCCTGCTGACCGGGGACACGGTGGATCGCGCCACACCCATCCAGCGTTTCCAGAGCGGCCAGGTTCCCCTCTTTCTCATCAGCCTCAAGGCCGGCGGCACCGGCCTGAACCTCACCGCCGCCGACACCGTCATCCATTACGATCCCTGGTGGAATCCCGCCGTCGAGACCCAGGCCACCGACCGCGCCCACCGCATCGGCCAGACCAAGTCCGTTTTCGTTTACAAACTGATTACGGTGGGGACTGTCGAGGAGAAAATCCTCGCCCTGCAAACCCGCAAGCGCGACCTGGTCGAAGGTTTGTTGAACGAAAGCCGCAAGGAGATGCCGCAACTGACGCCGGAAGATTTGCAAGTGCTCTTCGCCCCGCTCGGCTGACCGCCTTCGGTCCCTTTCGGCACAATCGGTCGGCGCTGACGCACCGCGCCAGAACCGGATTTGACCACGGATTTCACTGATGACACGGATAGAAAATGACATCCGTGAAATCCGTGAAATCCGTGGTCTTTCTCAGTCCTGACGGAGGGAAGCGGCGAAAATTTCAGCGGGGAGCCATCTCTTCCGCCAAACTATATTGCACTGCCGAGTTTTGCAGCCCGGCCATTTATGGCCGGGAACAACGCGATCCTATTTTCCAAGTCCCGTCAGGGACGAAAGAAATCCACGGTCGTGCGAACATTTCTTTCGTCCCTGACGGGACTTGATTGGTTTGTTGGACGCTTTACCCAGCCATAAATGGCTGGGCTATTTTCAAAGCAAGGGCTTCCGCGCTGCGTTGGCTTCCGCCTCGGCTTTCCTGAAATTCAAATCCGGTTGGTGGTCGGGATGCTCGGCGCGCTGCGTCTGGTTCAACAAGCCTTCGATGGTCAGCAGCACACGCGGATATGATCGTCGCGTTTGTCGCCAAGGTCATCCCACTTGAGCTTATGAAGCGTCAGGCCCAGGAACCTGGCGTTTTTGGGTGGGTTGCCGGCGTCGGCCCGTTGCGCCGGTTTGTCCCTGTCGCCTAAACATCCCCCGATTTCCCAGCGCCGGGCCGGATCAGAAGAAACGCATCCGCCTTCGCCGTGGCTACGGCGGACGAGAAGGGATAGGGCGCGAAGACGCAAAGCAAAGCTGGCTTCCTTGCGTCCCCACGCGCCCAGTAAAGAATAACGGTCCTGCGCTTGCTTACGCGGCGCGGCGGCGGAGGAACCGCCCCAAGCCGCACAGACCAAAGAGCGTCGCGGTCACGGTTGCCATCCCAGGTCCCGCGTCGGGAACGGTCGCGGCCGTCACGCTCACGTCATCGAGAGCGATGTAAGACGGCGCGTTTCGTCCGGCAAAGGCAATGGTAGTTGGCCCCGTGGCCGTTTCAACGAAGTTGTAATCCGTCCAACCAAAATCTCCGATGGCGGGATCGATTTGTAGAACCGTGCTGTTCCCCCAACTGACGTCAAGATACGAGCCATTTTTCCCTTCCACGCTGTTCACCCAAAAGTTGAAGTCATACGTAACTCCGTTGACCGTCGGCACGGTCTGGGACAGAGTATCATTTAAACCTTCATTGGCTCCGAATCCGGCCAGGTAATTCCCGCTGTGAGGGAATTGGCCACCGTATTGGGCCGGGATTTCGGTCAGGATTTGGAAGCCGCTTCCCGAGGCCGCCGGGGTCAAGGTCCAGTCGGTGGTGTTTCCGGTTTCAAAACCGGGATTTTGAACCAGATTTTGCGCCTGGCTTGCCACGGCGGCAAACACCGAAGTCAGCGCCAACGAAAGCAGTTTCCGAGAATGTGTCATAATCTTTTAGGTTTTTGTTTTCAGCATGTTGTCACCCAAGGCGTCATAAAACCTCTTAGGCAGAACATATTTGGCTCGCACCAGCAAACCTTATGCAAAATTATTAGCATACATTATTCCAATTCCAGCCATCCACTGATTCTCGGATGCGTAAAACGTGTAAGACTCTGATTCTCAACATGTTCTAAGCATCATAATTCTGCCGCACGATGCCCAGACTTCACGATGCTTTCCTGGTAAACTGTAAACAATCCCGACGCCCGTGCTGCGAATCATCTCAATTCATGTTCATAAGCAATTGAACATAAACTGCATGCATACTATTCACAAAACCGTCAACCTTCCTTACGCTTGGGCGGGTACCCGGCAACGGCCCTGGCGAAAAACGCCGGTGTGCTTCCGCCGAGAATAGTGTATCGTCAATTCCAGGATGGTTGTGCTTGGCCTGATTGTGACCGTCGCGGGCGTTTGGGTGCCCGCTTCCAATTTGCGGGAGCGGCTGCCGAGATCGCAGGCGGCGGTTTTGCGCCGGTGGCTCCGCCTCTGGGCCATCAAGGGATGGGCCGCACCGGTTTTGCTCTGGCTGATTTTTAACACGAGTTTTTCCGACTCGTTTCCTCCCCTGATGGCGCAAATTCAAGCGGCGCCGCGCGGTCTGGCCACGGTGGCGGCCTTTCTCGAGGTGGCGGGGATCGGTTTCTGCGTCATCGCTTCTTATTGGGCGGCGGTTACTTTGGGATGGTTGTTGCGGGTGCTGGAGGCGCAGGCGTTGGACCGGCTTCAATTCAGACGCACCGTGCTGGAATTGTCTGTTTTCCTGGTGCCGCTGGCCGTGCTGATCGTCTGCGCTTTTGGCGTGGAATCTGCCGGAGTGGCCGGCGTGGTTTGGCTGGGGCCGATTGTGCAAACGGTCATCCCCCTGGTTTTCCGGGAGAGAACCGCGCCGCTCTATACCCGCGCGATAATCAAAATGCTCGGGGACAAGCACCGGGAGGCCGAATTGGCCGTGATCGAGGAATTGGAACAATGGGAGGATGATTTCAACGGCTGGTTGATGCTGGCCGAGCTTTACGCCAATCACTTCGACGATCTGGCCGGGGCCGATCGAGTCATCCGCGACACTTGCGCGCAAGCCAGCACCAGCGCCTCCGAGGTTTGCGTCGCCTTCAATCGTTTGGCCGACTGGCACTTGAACCTGGCCGACGACCCGGTCGCCGCGCGCGAGGCCCTGGAGGAAATCTGCCGGCGCTTCCCGGAAACCCACATGGGCCGGATGGCCCGGCAGCGCATCAATCAATTGCCCGCCAGCCGGGAAGAACTGATCGCCCAGCGAACCCCCAAACCGATCCGGCTCCCCGCCCTGGGCAGCACCCTCGACCATCCCGCCGGCGTCCCAGCCTCGCGCTCCGAACGGAGAGAAGCGGCCGACCGAGCGAACGAGTGCGTGCAGAAGCTCCAAAAAAATCCCGACGACATGGCTGTCCGGGAAGAACTGGCCCGGATTCTGGCCGAACGCCTGGACAAGGCCGGCGCCGCCATCGAGCAGATCGAACTGCTGTTGAACATGCCGGAGGCGTCCGCCAGCCAGGCCGCCCGGTGGATGGGACTGGTGGCGGCCTGGCAAATCAAGTATCAGGGCGATGTCCAAAAAGGCCGCGAGACCATGGAACGGTTGGTCCGCCTTTATCCGCAAAGCACCGAGGCTTTCGGGGCCCAACGCCGGCTTGCCCTGATGGAATTGGAGGCCAAAATCCGCGCCGCGCGCTCCGCCGCCAATCCCGCGCGGGAGAAACCCATCTCGTTGTCGCTCTCGTTTTGAGGCCGCTTCTCCCCGCCTGTCATCGCTTAATCCGTCCGGCTGGTGAAGCGGCGGTGCCGGGTGAAGACCGGGCGCAAGGCCAGCGATAATTCGTCCTGGATGGATTGCAACTCGCGATAGACCGAGACGGCGGCCTTGGCCGGGCGCGCGATCTCGCTCTTGTTCAAACGCACGAAACGCGCAGTGATGTCGTTGATCTTGACGCGTTCGCCGCGCTGCTGGCGCCAGCACCACAGGGCCTGCAGGGCCGCCCCGTAGGCGGCGCCTTCGCTCACTTTGATGGTGACGACTTCCGCGTCGAAAACATCGGCCATGATCTGCCGCCAGAATTTGGATTTGGCCCCGCCGCCGGTGACGCGGATTTGGCGCGGCTTGACGCCCAGTTCGCGCAGGCGGCGCAAGCCGTAATTCATCCCCAGCGTGACTCCTTCCATGGCGGCGCGCGAGAAATGAGCGGCGGTGAAAGTTTTCTGGTTGGCGCCCAGCCAAACGCCAGTGCCGTGCGGGACGTTGGGGGTGCGCTCGCCTTCCAGGTAAGGCAGCAGGAGCAGGCCGCCGGAGCCGGCCGGGGCCTTGGCCGCCTCGGCCGCGAACTGCTCGTGAGTCAAGCCGAAATCCGCGCGCACCATTTCGGTCGCGACGGTCACGTTCATGGTGCAGAGCAGCGGCAGCCAGCGGTTGGTGGAATCGCAGAAGGCGGCGATTTCCCCCAGCGGATCAATGACCGGCCGTTCCGAGCAGGCGTAAATCGTGCCGCTGGTGCCGAAGCTGGCCGTGACCACGCCCGCCAGCGTGTTGCCCGTGCCGATGGCCCCCATCATGTTGTCGCCGCCGCCGGCGCTGACCAGGACTTTCGTGCCCAGGCCCAGTTCGCGCGCCGTTTCGTCGCGCAAATGCCCGGCGGGCTGGTCGCTGCCGATCAGCGGGGGCAAAGCGCGCTCCAACTCCGGGTCGATGGCCTGGAGGACGGCGCGGGACCACTGGCGCTTTTTCACGTCGAGCAGGGCGGTGCCGCTGGCGTCGCCAAATTCCATGACCTTGTTGCCTGTCAACCAGAAATTCAAGTAATCGTGCGGCAGCAGCACGGTGGCCAGGCGGGCAAAATTCTTCGGCTCCTTGCGTTTGAGCCAGAGAATTTTGGAAGCGGTGAAGCCGGGCAGGATGGCGTTGCCGATTTCCTCGATGGCCGCCTTGACGCCGCCCAGTTTTTGCGTGATTAGGTCGCACTCCGCCGCGGTCGAAGTGTCGCACCAAAGTTTGGCGGGCCGAATGACTTCGCCCTCCTTGTCCAGGGGCACAAAGCCGTGCTGCTGGCCGCTGACGCCGATGGCGGCGACTTCGCCGGCGGAAGCGCCGGCCTTCTTGAGGGCGTCGCGGATGGCTTTGGCGGCGGCATCGCGCCAGGTGCGGGGATGCTGCTCCTTGGCGCCGGGGGGCAGGCCGGGGATCAAATCATAAGCGCGCGCCGCCTCGCCGACGACGGCGCCGTCGCGGGCATTGACGACCAGGACTTTGGTGGACTGGGTGCCACTATCGATGCCAAGAATAAGGGTGCGCATAAGCAAAAAAACTGGGAGGTTCGAGCCGGTTCAGTCGGTGTCGCACAACACGAACCCGATGAGGGCGGAGAGCGTAATGATGAAGGCCGTCCCTACGAGCCATTTGCTGACCAGGATCACGCCCCAAATGGAGAGCCAGACTCCAAAAATGGCAGTGGCAAAGAGAATGATTTCACCGCGGCTGCGTTCCATAGATTTATTCATCTGGCGGAGATATTAAGGTGAATCGGCCCGGCAGGCAAGCTCATCTTGGCGGAGAGGTTCATATTTCAAGGGGGGGAGCGGGGGCTCAAACTACCTTAAATCACCTTAAACTACCTTAAATCACCTTAAATTGGCTTAAAGGATTGGGGGGTGCTTGAATGGGCCAAAACGACCGATGGGACCAATGGGACGAATGAACGACCCGCTGGCGGAGCGGCTGGAGCCATCCCTGCCTTGCCCGATGTGATGAGTATTTCATCGATGGATGTAGTAACACAGAGTTATGGATGTTGGCAAGGGTATGTTTCAAGAAAAGAGGATTTAACCGCAGAGAACGCAAAGAGCGCAAAGAGAAGGGGTTATGGAGTTTTTGCCCGCAACCCCGAGAGCTTTCGGGGTGCAATACGCGGATTGAATCCAGAACTCATCGAAAAGGCGGGCGAAAGATATTGGCGCGAGATTGATCGCTATGCCGAGCTTTCCGAGTTTGTAGGTGAAGCCTGCCGACATCTTCGGCGCAGTCAGCGACGTCGAACTTTGATCCGCGCCTTTTGGCAACAGGCGGAGCTTTCTTTGTGATTTTGTATTACTCATTTATGCGAGCCTCAATAATTTCACCAGAACTTCCGGCGTCACTCTTTTGGAGTCGCGCCGGCCTCTTTCACTCGCTTGGCAACAATCTCGGTCGTGGCGAAATCCTCCACTTTGCGCGTCAATTTGATTTCATCCCCAGAAATTTTGCCGGTGTAGTCAATAGTAATTGCCTGGTCCTGAATCTTGAGCGGCTCGGTGAAGGAAATGTCGCCACCGGTCACTTTGCCTGTGATGTCAGTGGTTGTCTTTTCTTCGTTCACCTCGCGCGTCGCCTTGCCGGTGAGTTTGCCGCCATCCACCTTGAATTCGTAAAGGTATTTTTGATGACCGACCTGGCTGTCGAATTCTGACTGCCATTTGCCCGCCGCGTCCGCTATTGCGCCAGACGCGCCTTCCTTGTCCCGCTTCGCAACGATTTCGTTGCTCCCGAAGTCCCCGACCTTGCGTGTAAATTTGATTTCATCACCCGTGACCTTGCCGGTATATTCGATGCGGAGATCCTGGTCTCCGGTCTTGACCAGTTCGACGAACGAAATCTCGTCGCCGTTGATTTTGCCCTCCTGGATCGCCACCGTGGCTTTTTCTCCGTCACGGTCGCGGAAGGCTTTGCCGGTGAGTTTGTCGCCCTCGGTTTTGAATTCATAGGTATATTTGAGGTGCCAGTCCTGGACTTGAAACTCGGATTTCCACCTGCCATTCACGTCGGCGGCGCGAAGCGTGCCCAGCAGGCCAAGGAGCAGGACGGTGGAGAGAATTGAAGATGTCATTGCTTTCATAGAATTTAATTAGGCGTTGCTGGAATTATTCACCCGCCGCCTCGAAAATATCAATCCTTAAATGCCTGGGCGCCGAAGGCAATTGTTTCATGCCAGCAGTTTATCGTGGGACTTGGACAAATGCTGTCCAAGTCGAATGGTTGGCGGAAATCACAACTCGCTATTTTTGGACAGGTCGGAAAATGCACACCCAATAAACCAGGGCTATCATCAAGGGTTGGATGGGAAGACGTGCCCACAAAAGCCAAGGCGCGATGTTTTCACCTTTCCAGCCATGCAGGGCTACATACAGGTTGGCTGGGAAATCGGTGGAGCAATGGGGCCTTTTTGAACTGGCATTGAAAGGCCCGACCAACGGCAATCCGTTTCTTGACGCAAGATTCTCCGCGCGCATCCGGCAAGGAACCAGTTCGGTCGAGGCAAATGGCTTTTATGACGGTGACGCGCGTGCCCGGCGATTTTACGCTCAAGAACAGAGATGATGGCACTTACGCCGATAAAAACGGGCCCAGCATTGCGTTGCCGGGCCATCCCTGCGTGGCGATTCGAGTGAAGCGGTTGAAGAACTGATTATAAAGTCACCCGCGCGGCCCAATCAAGCGGGTTGCGCCGGCCAAGCTTCAGATGCAGATCCACCGGTTTTCCCTCCGGCAAATGCAGGTCGCATCTGGCCGTGCCTGACTGGAGTTTCGCCGTCAAAACACCGCTGGGGGCGGAGATATTTTCGATGCCATGCCGGGCAATCAATGTGACGTCTTGCTTTCTTACCGAGGTGATCGTTACGTCCACGGTTCGAGCTTCCATGTCCCAGGCCAGATTATCAATCCTGGCAAATGTGCGGGCCAGCACCCCGTTAATCGAGCCTTTCACCAGCGAGGGAGGAAGGGCGGGAAGCACCTCAATCACGCCCGGGCGCGAATAAGCCAGCATTTCCATCATGATCGCGGGAATTCCGCCCTGTGCGTCCGGCACGGGCCCGCCATAGGGTTCACGCGAGCACCGGAACGCGGTGCTGACGTAGCCCTGCTCCATCAATTGCCGCAGTTGAATGTCCACGATGACATTGTTTTTGAGCCGGGCCCCAACCAAAGCGCGATGGCAGCGGGCATAAGCAGCCAAAGTTTCGCCCGCGACTGCGGTGGACATGACATCGAAAGTGCGCCTCCGGTCGGCGATCACCGCGGCTCGGGCCAGTTGCGGTGCGCGGTCCGGATCAATTTCGTCGCCGGGCCAGGCTCCATAAAGATGAGAAACGTGTCGGTGGCTGTAACGTTCTTGCAGGGTGGGCCAGGCCCATTCCTTGAGCGTACCGTCCAATTCGAGCAAATAGGGTGGCATCTTGGCCAACATCGCCATCCATTTGGGCACGCTCTCGGCCTCAATGCCCAGCAACTCGCAAGCCTCGACCAAATTGGCCAGGACTTCCCGGCACACCGCGATGTCCATGCTGGCATTGACCATCACCGGTCCGGACGGGTCCGTGCTGCCGGGCGTGTTCTCCGGTGAGAAGGATGGGACGAAGATGTAGTTCCCATCCTTGTCCGTGGCCGTCAGGAAATCCTCGTAAAACAGCGCCAGGTCTTTATATGCCGGCACCACGCGCTTGCGGAGGAAATCCAGGTCTCCCGTCACCAGATAGTGGTCCCAGAACGGGCGGCAGGCCAGGCCGCCCGCGGAAATCCAATAGGGCCAGAGGCCTCCAATCGTGGAGCTGTTGGAGTAATAATACTTGACGCCCATTCCTTTGTCCGGCCAAAGGGGATACGACGTGCCGCGGAACCCGAAGATGTTCCTGGCGTTGGCCCGGCAGTCCGGGGCCAGGCTTTCGATCCAATTGAAGTAGGCTTCCGTCCCTTCGCGGAGGTCGCCCTGCACCGCGCCGGCCGCCTGCAACAGTCCGGGTCCCGCGGCTCGTACTTCTTCTCCAAGTCGGGGGTCGCCCGGCGCCGCGCCGCCCGCAGGCGGGTTGACGGCGAAGTTGACCCTCGCTGCGATGCCTGGATACTTGCCGCTGGTGAGGATGAACCAATGGCGCCCCATTTCGAATACCTTCTCCAGCAAGGCGGGCGAAAAGTCCGCCCTTGACCGCTGATCGGCCAGCAGTTCCTCGGCGGACATGCCGTATTGGGAGGCGCCGCCGAAATCCACGGTAACGCGGTTGAGCATTTCCGATTGGACCCGGCGATGGCGTTCCAAGAGGGCCGCGTAATCCGGGGTGATTTGCCCGACCGCCTGCCGGAGAGTTTCCACCTTGTCGTCGCTGTAGTCGGGGAAATACTCGATGCGGGTGAGCAGGATCACCGAAGAGGCGTTTTCGATGACCAGAGTGTCCTGGTCCATCCGTGCCAAGCCGCCGTTGGGAACGACGCGGGTCACTCCAGCGTAGCCGCTGTTGTCCACGGAGGGGTCCAAACGGCATTTGTAAATGAGGCGTTGCGCGGTAAAATCGGGTTGAACGTCGCCGGTTTCAGGGCCCTTGGTTGCTCCCCTGGCGGGGTGGTTGCCCCAAGACGTCCCGGTGCTCATGCTCCACTCCGCGGACTTCTGCACAGAGATTCGGACATTCACCGACTGCCCTTTGGGAGCGGTGAGCCACTGGACCACAACGTTGTCAGGCCGCGAAGTGAAAATCTGACGAAGCCACTCGCCGTGCTCGTCAGTCCAGGTGACCTCTATCTGACTGTTCTCGAAATTGACCGTGCGGAGATAGTTCTTGACAGACGCGGTTTTCGGAAAATCCAACCGCATCAGGAACGCCGGGATGGTGAGGTGCGGCTCGGTATTCTGCTTGAGGGTGCTTTCATTCATGCGCTGAACCGCGAGCGCGATGGCTTCTCTGTGTTTCCCTTCCATCACCATTTGCCGCACTTGGGGAAAGAGGTCCGCGATCTTGGGGGCCTCCAAGGGCCTGGCCCACGGCATGAGCAGACTTTCGTGGTGGAAAAGGATCTGCTCCGAGTAGGGATCGCCCATCAACTCGATAGTCATCGCTCCGTTGCCCGAGATGAGACTCTCGCTGACCAACCCGCCGGGCGCGATGCTGCAAAAGCCGCGCTGCGGCACAATCTTCCGCTTGACCCGTTCCGCCAGCGGCATCGGCGCAAGCTGATACGGCTTCGCCAGCGCGGGCGCCTTGGGCAGGAATCGCTCCGCTTGTCCCTTGCGAAGATATTCGACTGGGCGATTGTCAGCCTCTGACGCCCCATTTGAATCAGGAATGGCGCCGCCGCCGGCTGCGAGCGACTCAAGCGTCTTGACAGAACCGGCCAGGCCCGCGGCGAGGGCGCTGGTTTTAATAAAATCTCTACGTTTCATATTTCTCCCGCCTGGTTTATTGGCTGTTCCTCACGCGACCCAATGGACCCATTCCAGCGGATTCCGCCGGCCGAGTTTCAAATGGATTTCCACCGGCTTTCCTTCCGGCAAGTGCAGATCGCACGCGGCAATGTCCCGTTGCGGCTTCGCCTTCAAAATACCGGCAGGCGCGGCAATGTCTTCAATTCCATATCGCGCCAGCAAGGTGATGTCCTGCGGTTTCACCGAGGTAACGGTTAAGTCCACCGTCCGAGCTTCCATGTCCCAAGCCAGTTTATTGAGTCGCGCAAAAGTGTGGAGTTGCATCCCGTTGATGGATCCCTTCACCAGTGATGGAGGAAGGGCCGGAAGCACCTCAATCACACCGGGTCGGGCGTAGGCCAGCATTTCCATCATGATTGTGGGAATCCCGCCTTGCGCATCCGGCATGACCCTGGAGTAGGGGTCGTGAGAACACCGGAGCGTGGGGCCCACGTAGCCTTCTTCAATCAGTTGCCGCAACTCGCTGTCCACCATGTAGCTGTCTTTGAGCCGGGCCCCAACCAAAGCGCGATGGCAGCGGCCATGAGCTGCCAGCCTCTCCGGAATACGGCGCCGGTCGGCAATCATGACGGCCTTGGCCAACTGCGGCGTGCGGTCCGGATCAATTTCGTCGCCGGGCCATGCTCCGTAGAGATGAGAGATGTGCCGATGAACATAACGCTCTCCCAAAGTGGGCCAGGCCCATTCCTTCATGGCGCCGTCCGGTTCGAGCAGGTAGGGCGGCAATTTCGCCAGTATCGCCTTCCATTTCGGCACGCTCTCGGCCTCAATGCCCAGCAGTTCGCAAGCCTCGACCAAATTGGCCAGGACTTCCCGGCACACCGCGATGTCCATGCTGGCGTTAATCACCATCATGCATGAAGGGTTCAGGCTGCCCGGATTGTTCTCCGGAGAGAAGGATGGGACGAAGATGTAGTTCCCATCCTTGTCCGTCACCGTCAGGAAATCCTCGTAAAACAGCGCCAGGTCTTTATATGCCGGCACCACGCGCTTGCGGAGGAAATCCAGGTCTCCCGTGACCAGGTAGTGGTCCCAGAACGGGCGCACACACCAGGGGCCGGCGGCAAGCCAGTAGGGATGCGGCCAGGTTTCTCCGGTTGCGGTCGAACCAGCATGGTCGTACATGGTTTCGACGCCCATCTCTTTGCTCGGCGTGAGGGCAAAATGGGTGCCGCGCATGCCGAAAATATTCTTGGCGTTGGTGCGGAAGTCCGAGACCAGGCTCTCCATCCAGTTGAAGTAGGCTTCCTCGCCTTCGCGGTGATCGCCCAAGGCCATGGGCGCGAGCTGCAGGTTGATGTTGGCGTTGGTCTCAGCCGACATGCTGCAGTATTTCCCGCTGGTCAGGATGAACCAGTAGCGGCACATGTCGAATAACTTCTCGAGATAAGCGGCCGAATAACCCGGGCTCGACCGCTGATCCGACAGGAGCTCCTCGGAAGACAATCCATATTGCGAGGCGCCGCCGAAATCCACGGTGACGCGGTTAAGCATCTCGGACTGGACCTTCCGGCCTCGCTCCAGCAGGGCCTCATAGTCCGGAGTAAGCCCTTCCACTGCCAGTCGTAGCGCTTCCACCTTGTCCTCGGTGTAGTCGGGGAAGTATTCGAGGCGCGTGAGCAGCATCACGGAAGTCGCGTTCTCGACGACCAGCACGTTCCCCTCCATCCGGGCCGCGCCACCGTCGCGGACCACGCGGGTCACACCGGCGTAGCCCCGATTGTTGACGGAGGGATCCAAATGGCCCTTATAGATCAGGCGCTGCTCGTTGCAGTCTTGCTGAACATTGCTGGATCCTCCGCCCCCGCCACCCGGCGGACCGCCCCCCCCGCCGCCTCTTCCCCCGCCACGACCTCCCCCCCGGCAGACAAAGCGATTCGGACATTCACCGACTGTCCTTTGGGGGCGGTGAGCCATTGAACCACAAGGTTGTCGGGTCGGGAGGTAAAAGTCCGGCGAACCCACTCACCGCGCTCGTCCGTCCAGTGGACCTTCACCTCGGTGCTCTCGAAATCAACCGTGCGGAGATAGTCCTTGACCGACGCGCTTTTTGGAAACTCAAGGCGCATGGAGAATCCCCCGCCTGCGCCGAACCCTATGCCGCCGGGCGCGGTTGGGCCTTCATGCCATTTGTGGTAGCCGAGTGCGGCAGCGTCGTGATATTTTCCGTCCAGCAACATTTGCCGCAACTGCGGTAAAATTTCCGCGACCTTGGGCGCCTCGAAGGGCCTCCGACGCGGCACATACAGCATTTCGTGGCGGAAAGGAATCTGTTCGGTGTAGGGATCGCACGTCAACTCAATGTTGACGGCTCCATTGCCAGAGATGAGCCCGCCATTTCCGGGCGTAATACTGCAAAAGCCCCGCTGCGGCACAATCTTCCGCTTGATCCGTTCCGCCAATGGCATCGGCGAAATCTCAACGTCCCCGGGAAGATTTGATTTCGCCAGCACCGGCGCCTTGGGCAGGAACTTATCCTCCTGCGCGCGGCGAAGATAGTCAGCGGATCGGTTGTCCCCCGGCAGCCCTTCCGTTTGTCCTGTGGGTTGTTGGGAACCGCCTTCGCTGGCCGCAAGCATCGGGGGGAACTTCAGTGAACCGGCCAAGCCGGCAGCGACCGCACCTGTTTTAAGAAAATCTCTGCGCCTCATAATTTCCTCGTCTGGATTGGCTCCGGGAGAATTTTGGGACTCTTCTAGCTTAACAAGATTTTGCGAACCTCGCCTTCGGGGTCGTCCACCATGCGGCATACGTTGTCGAATACCATCGTTGGGCACCCATCCGAGTTGAACGGCATCCAGGTCAAACCGCTCTGGCTGGGATTGCCCGTGCGAGCGAAATTCGCCCAGGCCGTGGCCATCTTCTTTGCCAGCTTTTGCGCCTTCGGCGTGTTCCCGGTGCCCTGTTCGCAACGCTTCGTGTTGTCAAAGCAGAAAGCCAGTTCGGCCGTGTGCCACGCGCCGGCATCCTCCAACATCGGCGATTGCCAGGTGAAGTAGTAGGCAAAGACCGGCGCGCCCTTCTGGTCGCACTTCATCTTGGCCATGCGGGTGACGTTGTTGCGCACCAGCAGGCCGCTCACGCCGTAGGAAAGCGTGCGGATGCTCTTCTCCGGATGCGCCTTCTTCATCGCGGCAATCAGCGTGGTGGCCTTGGCATCGCCCAAGACTCCAGCCAGGGTGGCATGCCACTCCGCCTCAGTCGGCTTGGAAGACATCCGGTTCCCTTCCTCACTCACCGAGCCGATCAACATCGGCACGTTCTTGGAAATTTCGGGAGCGGCTTCATAAAAGGAGCGCATGGTGATCAGCCGGCCATCAACTGTCGGTCCCATGCCGACGCGCGGCGTGGTCCCTGAGGGTGATCCCATCCCGAGACCCCGCTGCGCGGGCGGGTTGATCTTGGCAGCGGCGGCGGTGGCAGCCGCGTTCAGTTTGGCCCACTCCATTTTCTGTAGCGCGCCGATATCGTTCGGCCCCAGCCCCAACTCGACCATGATCTGTTTCGCCAGCGCCCGGGATTGCTCGGTGCCGGGAGGATTGCCGCCCCCGCCCGACTGCACAGAAGCGCGATGGAACAGCCCCGCCGCCGACGGCATGCCCATGAGCGTGGTCACCTTGGAGCCGCCGCCCGACTGGCCATAAATCATGACGTTGTTCGGATCGCCGCCGAAATTCGCAATGTTGTCCCGGACCCAACGCAGCGCCGCGACCAAGTCGGTCATTCCGATGTTGACCGAATCAGCATAAGCGGCCCCGCCGATTTCAGACAGGTCGAAGAATCCGAGGATATTGAGGCGATGATTGACCGACACCTGGACGATGTCATGATGTCGCGCCATCTGCGCTCCTTCGTGCGAAGGCAACTCATAGGACGAGCCGAAGCTGAAACCGCCGCCATGAAAATAGACCATCACCGGGCGTTTGCCGGTCAGGCTGGACGTCCAGATGTTGAGCTTGAGCATGTCTTCGCTCATGTAGCCGTCGTCCCAATCCTGAATGAACGATTGCTCGATGGCCGTGTAGTCATGCAGCCGCTGCGGGCAGTTGGCGCCATAGATCAGGGCGGGGTGCTCGCCGTCCCACGCCTTTGGAGGTTTGACCGGAAGCCAGCGGTTCTCGCCGCCCGTATCCTGGCCATACGGTATTCCTTTGAAGCTGAAGACGCCGTCATCGAGAAAGCCGCGCACCTTTCCATATTGCGTATTTGCGACTGCCGAACGCGGCGTGGAGCAGTTTCCCGGCGCCTGGTGCGCGGAAGTCTTGGTGCTGTCGGACGCCCGCGCTGTTCCAGGCAGTGCGATTCCCAAGCCCGCTGTAGCAGAGAGCAGCAGCGCCTGGCGGCGGGTGAGTTTGTTACGATGCATGTAATCTGAATTTGACATGATTTCTCCTTTTGATAACGGGTGGGGGTTTTGCTTTTGCAGCGCCGGTAAACTATTTGACAGGGATTAGCATCTGTGTAAATGAATGAGCCGGAAAGTCATATTTGATATGATTACCGCTGAATTGGAATTCCTTGGTGGCGATGGTCACACCCTCCCGGGTCTTCGTGTTCGTTGACACGACAGATTCACCGTTGACCTCCTTGACGGCGGCGCTCCCCGTGAATTCCCCGCTCTGCAACACGATATCCGAGGCTATGGAATTCGTTTCACGCCGGTTGACTACATTGACCACCAGGATTTTGCTGGAGTCGTTGAACACAGCGGTAACATCAAGATAGGGTATGTCGTTAAATACCTTGTTGCTGTATTTTTCACTGTCGGCATACACATCCAGAGAAGTGCCTCGCGAGTTTTTTGAATACAAGTAGAAGGCCTGGTACAGTGCATTCTTGTAATCGCCGTCGGGTGAATTGCCCACCAGGCTGGAAAGCATCGTAATATTCGCCATTTTCACGATATCGGCATGCCTGATAAAGGAGTTCAGGTGCTGGGCTACCATGAGGGATCCTGTCAGCGTTGCGCCTCCGGCCGACCATTCGTCAAAAGAAATATACACCGGCCTTTTGGATCCGGATTTCGCCATCGCCTTCTCGATCAGGGCTTTGATGATGTTGATCTTCTGATCCACATCGAGGCCCAGAGACATCATCCCCGAGAAGTTTGTGTCGCCCGCCAGCGCCTCCCTTGCGTATCTGTGAACCGATAGATAATCAATATTGCCCACGAGGTGTTGCAATACATAATCGTTCCAATCAATCCAGTTGTTGTCGGGCTTGTAATTGGAAGCCCCGTCCGCAATGAATTTAACATTCCCGTCCACCAACCGCATGATCTTGGCGGCTTCCAGCGCAAATTTGCAGTAGTCTTCAGCATTCTTCTGGCCGGTCTGCCAGGGCCCGTCAATTTCGTTGCCCAGAGACCAGTATTTGACATTAAAAGGTTGTTCATTGCCATACTTCCTCCGAAGATCCGAGTAATAGGTCCCTCTCGGATAGTTGCAGTACTCAATCCAATGCCTGGCCTGATCCAGAGTTCCCAAGCCGGCGTTGATACAGACGAAATTCTCCGCCCCGAGCAGGCTGCAGAGTTTGACATATTCATCCGTTCCCATCTGATTGCTGTCAATTTGATGCCATGCAAGGTCGAGCCTGGCTGGACGCTGGTCCTTCGGACCAATCCCATCCTCCCAGTTATAGCCCGAGACATAATTTCCGCCGGGCCACCGGACCACGGGAATGTCGAGCGCCTGGATCAGTTGGACAAAGTCCTTTCTGAATCCGTTCCCATCCGCCAGGGGAGATTTGGGATCATAAATAGAGCCATAGACCACCGTGCGTATCGGCTCAACGAAAGCCCCGTAGATGTTGGGGTCCAAATACCCGATTTTTCGGTCCAGATCAATTTTAATGAGTGCCGATTGCTCTGCCCCAAGATTCGCGGTGATCAGGTTGGAGAGAATTAAAAAAGCGAGCGGAAGGTTGCTCTTTTTCATAGGGATTATGTTTGCAATTCTGATTGCATAAAGAACGGAGGGGAGTGCATGTTTGGCGCGACGCATGCACTCCGTGCGACGCGGGTGGCCGGTGCTGCCCGAAAAGTTCCAGCTTGTGCCGCCGATCCGCAGCCGATTCATTGACCGTCTCGACCGTTTGAAACGGCAACGCCACCCGCAACGGCGCGACGCGGTTCCCCGCGCCGTCATATTTGCCTTCCCAAACCAGTTCCGTCCGGGTGACGGCGAGCGGGTGTTGCGTCTTGGCTGCCGCCTCGTTGCGCTCTGCCATGCCAGCGAGCCTAACAGACAAGCCGGGCGCGGGCAAGCGCGGCCTTCGGTGGCGCGGTGGCGGGCGCTCCCGGGCTTTGGAAGCAACGCAAAGCGAAACACAAAGCTGAAAGCTGAAAACAGAAAGCAGAAAACTGGAAACTGGAAGCTGAAAGCTGAAAGCTGAAAACCCTGCCCCCCGGGGCATTCTTCTCACGGGCCGTTGGCGGGACACCGTCGGCTGAGAGGTCAGCGGACGCGGGGCACCGCTACCGAATGGGGGTTCCGTTTTTGAGCGGCATCGATGCGGCTTAGTGCGCCTAAGACTTTCCCTGATGGAAAAAAGGGTAATCCCCTTATTGCATGGGGGCGGATCGGGAAGGAGGTTGATGGAATGAAATGGAAACTATTCATCTGCGGGATGGTTCTCATTGCGGCAGGTTGCGCCTCGAACCAAAATCAATACACCGCCCTCAACGAGCATGGCTTCACTTTTGATTTTTCGCCTGCGCCGACGCCGGGACGGACGCCAATGGAAATGGGCCGGGATTATGGATCGCCCTTTGTGCCGCCCGTCATTGGCGGCGATGTGGCGAGGGAAGCGCCGCCATTTTATGTCGGGGCAGTGGCCAGCCCCAGCCTCATGATTGCTTCCAGCAATCCGTAGGGGCGGGGAGCGATTGAAAAACACCAGCCTGGTTTGACACGGGGGCGGGGGCTTCGTACGTTGGACGGTCATGTTCGAGTTGTGCGCTCCGTATCAACCGGCCGGCGATCAGCCTCAAGCGATCGCCAAGCTGACCGAGGGCCTCCTCGCCGGCGCGCCGCATCAAACGCTGGTGGGGGTGACCGGCTCCGGGAAGACTTTCACGGTGGCCAACGTCATTCAACGCGTGAACCGGCCCACCCTGGTCATTTCGCACAACAAGACGCTCGCCGCCCAGCTTTACGCCGAATTCAAGAGCTTTTTCCCGCGCAACGCCGTCGAATACTTCGTCAGTTACTTCGATTATTACCAGCCGGAGGCCTACATTCCGCGGACGGACACGTTCATCGAGAAGGATTCGAGCATCAACGAGGAGATCGAACGGCTGCGGCTCTCGACGATGAGTTCGCTCCTGACGCGGCGGGATGTGATCGTGGTGGCCAGCGTTTCGTGTATTTACGGCATCGGCAGCAAGGAGAATTACGAGGCGCTGATCGAGCAGGTGCAGGTGGGCGTGCCGCTGTCGCGCGATCAACTGCTGGGCCGGCTGGTCGATTTGCAGTATGCCCGCAATGACGTCGCCTTCGAGCGCGGCCAATTCCGCGTCCGCGGCGACGTGGTCGAACTGCGGCCCTCGTGGACGGAGGACGCGCTGCGGCTGGAGTTTTTCGGCGACGAAATCGAGCGGCTGACGCGGTTCGATCCGCTGACGGGAGAAAAGAGCGAGACGCCGGAATCGGTCATCATTTTCCCGGCCAAACAATTCGTGACGCCGGAGCCGCAGATCAAGCGGGCCTTGCTGGTGATTCGGGAGGAACTGGGGGAGCGCATCGCGTGGTTCGAGGCGCGGGGCAAATTGCTCGAGGCGCAACGGCTGAAGATGCGGACGGAGTACGATTTGGAGATGATGGAGGAAATGGGGTTCTGCTCCGGCATCGAGAATTACTCGCGCCATCTGGCGGGGCGGCCGCCGGGTTCGCGCCCCGGGACGCTGCTGGATTTTTTCCCGGCCGATTACCTGCTGGTGGTGGATGAATCGCACGCGACCGTGCCGCAAATCGGCGGGATGCACGCGGGGGACCGTTCGCGCAAGACGGTGTTGGTCGAGCACGGCTTCCGCCTGCCCAGCGCGCTGGACAACCGGCCGCTGAACTTCGGGGAATTCCAATCGTTGCAGGGGCAGACCATATACGTCAGCGCCACACCGGCGGCCCAGGAGATTGCCTGGTCGCAAGGCCGGGTGGTCGAGCAAATCGTCCGGCCCACGGGGTTGATCGATCCGAAGGTGACGGTCAAGCCGCTGACCGGCCAGATTGACGATCTGATCGAGGAAGTCCGCCGCCGCGCCGAAGTCAGGGAACGGACGCTGGTGACGACGCTGACCAAGCGGTCGGCGGAGGAGCTGACCGATTATCTGCGCGGCCTGGGCGTCAACGTGCGCTATCTGCACAGCGAGATCGACGCCATCGAGCGGGTCGAGGTGCTGCGGGCCTTGCGCAAAGGGGAATTCGACGTGCTGGTCGGGATTAATTTGCTGCGCGAGGGATTGGACCTGCCGGAAGTTTCGCTGGTGGCGATTTTGGACGCGGACAAGGAAGGGTATCTGCGCAGCGCCACCAGCCTGATCCAGACGGCGGGCCGGGCGGCGCGGCATCTCCACGGCGAAGTGATCCTTTACGCCAGCGTGATGACGCAAAGCATCCAAAAGTTCCTGGTCGTTTCAGAATACCGGCGGGAGAGGCAACTGGCCTACAACCGGGAGCACCACATCACCCCGCGCAGCGTCAGCCGGGCGGTGGAGGAGAGCCTGGCGGTCTATCAAAACACGCGCGACCAGGCGGCGATGCTCTTGCACGAGGTGGGCGGGAACTTCGACGTGACCGAAACGCTGCGCAGTCTGCAGGAGGAAATGGTCGAGGCCTCCAACAATTTGGAATTTGAGAAGGCGGCGTTGCTGCGCGACCAAATCCGCGAATTAAAGCGCGCCTTCGGCGAGGCCGCCCCGGCGGAAGGAGCGCCGCCGCGTGAAGTCAACTATAAACCTGGAAAAAAAGGAGGAAAACCGCGGGCCGGCGCCGGCCGCCGGAGGGGTTAAGATTTCCACTTGATGTTGCAGCCGAGGCTCGGAACCTGGCGGGGCGCGACGGGTTTGCCGGCCAGCACCGCGTCCACGGCGGCGCGCAAATCCGCCCCCGTCACCGGCAGGCCGTTGCCCGGGCGGCTGTCGTCGAACTGGCCGCGATAGACCAGCTTCCGGTTTTTGTCAAATAGATAAATATCCGGCGTGCAGGCGGCCCGGTAGGCCCGCGCCACGGCCTGCGATTCATCGTAGAGGTAGGGGAACGTGTAGCCGGCCGCCTTGACTTCCTCCGCCATTTTTTCCGGGCTGTCGGCGGGATAGTTTTGGACATCGTTGGCGTTGATGGCGACGATGGCGGCGCCGCGCCGCTGGTATTCCCGGCCAAATTGCGCCAGGCCGGCGCGGATATGTTGGACGTAGGGGCAATGATTGCAAATAAACAGGACGGCGAGCGCCGGGGCGGATTTGAAATCGGCCAGCGAGACGGGTTTTCCGGTGGTGTCGGGCAGCCGGAAATCCGGGGCGGCCGTTCCCAGCGGCAACATATTGGACGGAGTCAATGCCATGCGGAGAATGTAGCGGCAAGCCGGGCGCGTTTCAAAGGCAAATTTTGCTTTTGCTGTGAGGCCCGCCCGGCCTACCTTGTGGGCCGAATGTTCGAGCCGAGTGAATTGTTTGATCTGGCCCAGACCGGGCATGCCGCCGTCTTCGACGGCTGCAAATTCGCCTGGGAGGCGCTGGCCAGGATCGCCCCCTACCTGGCCGCCCATTTAAACCCGGAATTGCACAACCACTGCGAAGGCACGGCCTTCATCGGCAAGCAAGTCTTCATCGGCGAGGGGACGGTGCTGGAAGACGGCGTGATGATCAAAGGCCCGGCGATCATCGGGAAGAATTGCCAGATCCGGCATAACGCCTACCTTCGCGAGCAGGTCATCATCGGGGACGATTGCGTGGTGGGAAATTCGTGCGAGGTCAAGAATTCCATTCTCTTCAACCACGCCCAGGCGCCACACTTCAATTACATCGGCGACTCCATCCTCGGCCACAAGGCGCACCTGGGGGCCGGCGTCAAACTCTCCAATTTCAAAGTGTTCCCCGGCAACATCATGGTGGAGATCGACGGCCAGCCTTTCGACACCGGCCTGCGCAAATTCGGCGCGTTGCTGGGGGACGGCTGCGAGATCGGGTGCAACGCCGTCCTCAGCCCCGGCAGCATCATCGGACGCGAGTCCGTCGTCTATGCGAACGTGGCCTGGCGCGGCATCCTGCCGGCCCGGATGATTGTCAAGAACAAGGCCCCGCTGGAGGTCGTGTCCCGCCGCGGGCAGGGCGCATAGCGGGAGACGGCCATGATCAGCCTGGTCGATGCTCAACCCGCCGGGGCGCCGGCCGGCCTGGTCGCGCAGGTCGCGGAAATTTTCTCGCCCGCCGGGATTTTGTCCAAATCCCCCAACTTCGAATACCGTCCGCAACAGCAGCAAATGGCGGTGGCGGTGGCGCGGGCGTTGGAAGAAAACGAGCATTTGATCGTCGAAGCCGGCACCGGCGTGGGCAAGAGCCTGGCCTACTTGATTCCGGCCATTTTTCACGCCGTGGCGCGGAACCGGAAGGCCGTCATCTCGACGCACACCATTAATTTGCAGGAGCAACTGATCCAAAAAGACCTGCCGATGCTGAAACACATCCTGCCGGTCGAGTTCAAATTTTCCATGCTCAAGGGCCGCCAGAATTATCTCTGCACCCGCCGCCTCTGGAAAGTGCGGCAGCAGGGACAGCAGCTTTTCACCTCGACAGGCCAGCAGGAGTTGGAGCGCATTCACGAATGGTCCCTGAAAACGGACGAGGGAAGCCTGTCGGATTTCGAGGTCGAGCCGGACCCGCAAGTGTGGCAGCAGGTCTGCTCGGAGCGGGGCTTGTGCAGTCCCAAATCGTGCGGGCGCGGGTCGGATTTTGTAAAGGGCGGCGGGGTCCCGTGCTTTTATCAGCAGGCGCGCAGCCAGATGCTCGGCGCGGACGTGCTGGTGCTCAATCACACGCTGCTGTTCACGCAATTGGGCGGACGGGAGGACGAAGCGGCCGGTGGCGTGCTGTTCCGGAACGATTTTGTCGTCTTTGACGAGGCGCACACGGTCGAGCGGGTGGCCTCGGCCCACATCGGCCTGAGCGTTTCCACCGCCCAAGTGCGCTACGGATTGCAACGGCTCTGGAACCCCAAGACCAAGAAGGGCCTGCTGGCCGTCTTGCGCCGCGGCAAGGAGCAAGTGGTCGAGGAGGCGTTGAAGGAGGCGGACAAGTTTTTTGCCGCGGTCGAGGCGGCCTGCGACGAGATCGCCGCGCGGCGGGAACGCCAGGCGGCGGCGCATACTTGGAGCGTCTTGCGCATCCGCCAATGCGATCTGGTGCCCGACACCCTCACCCTGCCTCTGGACCGGGTGCGGGAAGAGGTCAGCGCGCTGATTAAAACGGTCGATGACAAGGACACCGCGCAAGAATTGGCGGAGTGCAACCGGCGCCTGGCTGAGTTGCGCGAGGAACTGGCCATCTTTTTGGGTCAACGGGCCGAGGACCACGTCTATTGGGTGGAACGGACCGGCAAAGCCCAACGCCACCTGGCCCTCAACGCCGCTCCCATCAATGTGGCCGCTTATCTGCGCGAACGATTGTTCGGCTCGGACACTTCCGTCATCATGACCAGCGCGACCCTGGCGGTGAAACTGGACGAAAGCCCCGGCCCGGTTTCGCGCAAGCAGTCCGCTCCGCCGGACGCCGGCGCATCCGCCGACAAGGCGCCGCCGCTGCTTTATTTCGCCCGCCAAGTGGGCGGGGAAAAAGCCAATTTGCTCCAGGCCGGATCGCCCTTCGATTACGAGCGGCAAATGAAGCTCTATGTTGTCGGCAAGATGCCGGACCCGCGCGACGCCGGTTACCAAGCCAGCCTGGTCCATTGGATCAAACACTTCGTGACCCTGACGCAGGGAAAGGCGTTTGTGCTCTTCACCAATTTCAAACTCATGCTGGAGGTGGGCGCGCAAATGGAGCCGTTTTTCGAGAAACTGGGGGTCGAATGTTTCGTGCAAGGCACCGGCACGCCCCGCTCGCTCATGCTGGAAAAATTCAAAAAGGACGTGCATTCCGTGCTCTTCGGAACGGACAGCTTTTGGCAGGGGGTCGATGTGCCCGGAGAGAGCCTTTCCAACGTCATCATCACGCGCCTGCCCTTCGCCGTGCCCGACCATCCGTTGATCGAGGCGCGGATCGAGGCCATCGAAGCGCGCGGCGGCAATTCCTTCCTGGAATTCTCCCTGCCCGAAGCCGTCTTGAAATTCCGTCAGGGCGTTGGAAGATTGATCCGGGCAAAAACCGACACCGGCATCGTGGTCGTGCTGGACAATCGAATCCTGACCAAGCGCTACGGCCGGGCCTTCCTTTCCTCAGCCCCTAAATGCCCGGTGGAAATTGTTTGAAGACCATGCCATTCTCACCCGTCACGAACACGACTGCGAAAGCTGAACTTGATAATCTCTATGCCCGATTGAAGGGCATTCGCCAATTGCGGGGCGCGATGACCTCCCAAACCCCCAAGGATTTTAACCAGATTGTCGCAAGGCTCGGTGCCCTCCATGTTCTCACAGAGAAGGAAGTGTTTTCGCTCCGCGTTAATGAGTTTGCAGGGATACAGGAAGCAATGTTCTCAGGAATTCCAGAAAGAGCTGCCCAGTTATTGGCACTTTTAGAGCACCGAAATTCGAAGACAATCGAGACTAAGGATGGCGCGAACGCGCCAAAAACAAGTATGGCCGCCAAAATCAAATTCAATGCGAGACGACTGATGGAGAAGGCCATCGAGGTGATGAGGCAGTCTCTTCAGGAGCCGCGAAGGGATGGCAAGTCGCCACCCAAGGTGGGTGCGGTGCTTTATAAAGCGGATGGTTCGATCGAAGCGGCGTGCCGCGGCGAGTTGCGTTGGGGAGATCACGCCGAGTTTGCCTTGCTCGAACGAAAGAACCGGCACAGCAGGCTGGACGGGGCAAAACTGTTTACGACTTTAGAGCCGTGCGCGCCCGGAGCGCGGAAGCATCCCAAGCTCGCATGCGCCGAGCGCATCGTGAATGCGCGCATCAAAGAAGTGTGGGTGGGAATCGAAGACCCCGACCCGACGGTGGATCGCAAGGGGATCAAGTTTCTGCAGGACTTCGGCGTGACGGTGCATATGTTCGAGCGGGATTTGCAGGAAATCATCAAGGCAGAGAACAAAGAGTTTATCAAACAGGCGTTGGCGCGGGCGGCAACCGCTGAAGAGGAGACGAAAGTCGTGACGTTGTCGGCTTTCGAGCAGCCGGTTGCCCATGCCGACTTGAAAGACTTCTCTGGTGAAGCGTTGGAGCAATACCGAGCGATTGCCAACATCAATGAGGCAGTTGGCTCGGAAGCGTTCAATCGCCGCCTGGTGCAGCAGGGTTTATTGCAAGCGAAGGGGAAGACATTTGTTCCTTCGGGCTTTGGGTTGCTGTTGTTCGGCAAGGCGCCGCGCGATTCGATGCCCCAGGCGGGATTACTTGGAACGATTCACCTTTCCGGCGGAAAGGAAGACACGCCGCGCAATTTTGACGGGCCGCAGGTTTTTGTTCCCGAACAGGCGCTCCGATGGCTACGCGACAAATTGCCCAACCCGATTGACCGCTCGGAGGCGCGCCGGCAGGAATTAAACAGACCTTTTTTTGAACTGGTGCGCGAAGGCATCGTCAACGCCCTTGTCCATCGTGATTACTCGATTGTCGGTGCGAAATGCCAGTTGGTTGTGACGTCAGACACCGTCGTCATCAAGAGCCCTGGCAAGCCGGTCGAACCCATCACGCTTGGGCAATTGCAGGCTTTCAATGCGCCGATGTTGAGTCGCAACCCGACCCTTCACTACGTCTTTGCCAAAATGGAATTGGCGGAGGAACGCGGGCTTGGGTTGAAGTCGATGCGGAATCGCGTCACTGAAGCCGGTCTTCCACTGCCAAATTACAGCTGGGAAAATCCTTATCTGGTATTGACGCTATTCCGTAGTCCAGCCAGTGCTGTTCGTGGTTTGAGTCCCAAAGTGCTCGACCGTCTAAACGAAGGCGAGAAAGCATCTTGGCAGTTTGTCGCCGGCCGGGAATCTGTAACTAGTCCGGAATTGATGAAGCAGATGGGCTTTGATGAACGCAAAGCTCAACGTGTCCTGAAGAAACTGCAGGCTGCCGGCTTGCTTCGCCGCGTTGGTAAGGGCCCGGCAACGCGTTACGAGATGGTTCGCCCATGAGTTTGTGTCCTGACAATAATCCCGACAAAGTGTCGGGATTCGGGTGGCTGCTGAGTCAGAAACTGGGAATCCCGACAATAATCCCGACAAAGTGTCGGGATTCGGCTTCCCGCAAAAGCCCATGCCTACAAATCCACCAAACCAAAACGGGTCAATAACGAAAACGGGTCAAAACGGGGTCCCGCATCATCGCCTACTCTCGTCTTCTTCCCGCATCGCGCCGCAGGTTTGCCACGGAACCGGCAGCGCCCGTCATGGCCATCCCATTTAAGCTCATCGTCGTTTCCTGGCGTGGCCGTCCCGTCGGCGTAATTCCTTCTTCCTTTTCCAGTCAGAGGGGTCATCCGCATGAAACAATGGATCCTCACACTCTTCCTTTGTGAATTGAGAGATTCGCCAACGTCCAGGAATGCGATGCGTCCGGCCCGGGATCGGGTTTGCGCTTCAACGTTCCGGCTGCCATCCTTGTCCAAAAGGAATGAAGGTCAATGTTCGCCACCTCAGCCGCCGACGGTTTTTGCTCCTCGCCGTGCTGGCCTCGCCGGCGCTGGTTTGCGCCGACGCCAAATGGCTTGAGCCGCAGTGGGTCAAGGTGCGCTCCATCAAGTTGACCGGCGGGAAGCCGTCTCATCGGATCATCCATATCACCGACATTCATCATAAGGGAGACCGGCCTTACCTGGAATCGGTCGTGCGCAAAATCAACGCCCTTTCACCCGACGCGGTTTGCTTTACCGGGGATTTGATCGAAAGGAAAGAGTTCGTGGCGGACGCACTGCGCATCCTGGAGGGCGTCAAATCGCCGCTTTACGGCGTGCCGGGCAATCACGATTACTGGAGTCACGCGGTTTTTGACGACTTCAGAAACTCCTTCGCCCGCACCGGCGGAGCGTGGTTGATGGACTCGCAAGCGACGATCGCGGGCGGGAAAATCCAGATCGCCGGGGCGACTTGCTTGCGTGGCGCGCCCGCCGCGCTTGCGCCGAGGGCGGGCGCGAAGAACATCTTGCTCTTGCACTATCCGCTGCTGGCAGAACGAGTCGGGAACAAGTTCGATCTCATGCTGGCAGGGCATTCGCATGGCGGGCAGGTGCGCATTCCATTTTACGGCGCGTTGGTTTTGCCGTATTGGGTGGGCCGGTACCAGGTCGGGATGTTTCGCCTTGCGGCGGGGCCGCTTTATGTCAATCCCGGCCTGGGCTGGCTGGTCACGCCGATTCGTTTCAATTGCCGCCCGGAAATCACCGTCTTTGAAATATGAAAGAATGCGCCCTTTGGCCTTTAGCTTTCAGCTTTTAGCCTTTAGCCTTTAGCCTTGACTATGGCGGCGCCCATCAATTTGAGCAAACTGAAGGTCTTTCCGCTCGCGCAACGCGACAGCCTGGCGCGGTTGGAGGACATTTTGATCGCGCCAGATTCCGCGCCGCCGCCCTGCCCGGCGTCGAAGCTCGGGGTGATTCGTCAGTGCGCTCGTCATATCGCCCAAGCCCGCAAAAACAAGGCCGGCGTCCTGCTCATCTTCGGCGCGCATCTCATCAAGAACGGCGCGGCCTCGATTCTTCTGCGCCTCTTGCAAGGGGATTGGGTCACGCACCTGGCCACCAACGGCGCCGGCGCGATTCACGATTGGGAGTTTGCCTTCGCCGGCGTCTCGACCGAGAGCGTCAAGGATAATGTGGCGGCGGGAACTTTTGGCGCCTGGGCGGAGACGGGCCGCAACATTCACCTGGCGCTGCTGGCGGGCGGCGTGGCGGGCGAGGGGTTCGGCCGCGCCTTGGGCAGGTTTGTCAGCCAGGACGGCGTCCGGCTTCCGGCCATCAAGACGCTGGAGGCCGCGCTGAAGAAGGCGCCGGCCCACGCCCTCTCGGCGGCGCGGGCTGAATTGCTTCACGCCATGCGGGTCCATCGCCTGGCCCCCGGACGCCATGTGGTGGCGCACCGGTGGAAGGAAACCAGCGTGCTGGGGCAAAGTTTCAACCTGAACGTTCCCCTGACGGTCCACCCCGGCATCGGCTACGACATCATTTCCAATCATCCGATGTTCAACGGGGCCGCGATTGGCCGGGCGGCCGAGGCGGATTTTCGCCTTTTTGGCGGGGCGGTGGAGGAATTGGACGGCGGCGTGGTGCTGTCCATCGGATCGGCCGTCATGGGGCCGCAAGTGTTCGAGAAGAGCCTCAGTTGTGTCAATAATATAAGATTGCAGGCCGGCCGGCCCGTGGTCCGCGGGCATCACATCTACGTGATTGACCTGCAGGACGGCGGCGGCTGGGACTGGACGCGGGGCGAGCCGCCCAGGGACAACCCCGCCTACTACCTGCGTTTCTGCAAAAGCTACTCCCGCATGGGCGGCGTGATGACCAGCCTGCAAGTCGATAACGTCGTCTTTCTGCGCCATTTGTTGCGGGAACTGGGTTGATCTTTGGACCATTTGACATTAGGGGTTGTTTTTTTTTGTGAAGGGGTCATTATCGCGCCATTCTTGGATGAAAACCGCCTTGCTGATCGACGAGGACCGGGTCATGCGTCACTCGCTGGCTCAGTGGTTGCGCCAGGCGGGATGGAACGTCCTCGAAGCCGATGAGGGGGCCACGGGCCTGTCCCTGGCCCTGGAACAAAAGCCCGCCCTCATCCTGTGCGATTTGCTGGCGCCGCTTTACACCGGATTTCAGCTCTGCCGCTTTCTCCGCACCAAACCCGAAAAGCTCCCCGGCACCAGAATCGTCGTCACCGCCAGCAGCGGGTACGGCGTGGACCGGGAGACGGCCTTCCAGGCGGGCGCCGATGACTGCATGGTCAAACCGATTCTGCAATCCGACCTGCTCCGCCTGCTCAAAACGCTCGAAAGCGCGCCCGGCGAAACACAATCGACCGCCCGCCCCGCCCAGGCGGAGCGCGGCGCGGGGGATTTTTCGCCGTTGCCGCTCGAAGCGGCGCCCGAGGGCCAGGCGCTGGTGCGATTCTGGGGTGTGCGCGGCTCCATCGCCACGCCGGGCGCCTCGACCCTGCATTATGGCGGCAACACGGCCTGCGTGGAGGTCCGGGCCGACGGCCAGTTGG
The DNA here is from genome assembly GCA_049510745.1 of Verrucomicrobiota bacterium. GTDB lineage: Bacteria > Verrucomicrobiota > Verrucomicrobiia > Limisphaerales > Palsa-1400 > PLGF01. The sequence continues at coordinate 32,606 of JBEKYR010000012.1, forward strand.
TTGTGTTGGACGCCGGCACGGGGATTCGGCCGCTGGGCTTGCGCCTGGCGGGGGAATTCAAGGACGTGCCGCTGTGCTTGACGCTGCTGATCAGTCACACCCATTGGGACCACATCCAGGGCCTGCCGTTCTTCGGCGCGGCTTACAATCCAAGAAACCGGCTGCAGATTCTGGGCTACGAGGGCGCGCGGGCGGGGTTGCAGGCCGCCTTGTCCAGCCAGATGGAAAGCCCCTATTTTCCGGTCGGCTGGCAGCAATTGCCCGGCAACATCGTCCTGCAAGAACTCAAGCAGCCGCAATTCTACATCGGTCCCATCCGCGTGGATACCATGTACCTCAATCATCCGGGCGTCTGTGTCGGTTACCGTCTCAACACCAGCGCGGGGTCCGTCGCCTACCTGCCGGACAACGAACCGTTTCAGCGTTACAAGTATCACGCCGACCCGAAGGCCCAGCACGGTTCGACGGAAATCCTGCAATTCGCGCGGCGCATGGACCAAAAGCTGGGCGATTTCATCCACGGCGCCGATGTCCTCATCATCGACGCGCAATACGATTTGGAGGAATACCAAACGCGCGTCGGCTGGGGCCACGGCTGCGTCGATGACGTGGTGGCGCTGGCCTTGAACGCCAACGTCAAACGCCTCTATCTCTTTCACCACGATCCGAGCCACGACGACGCCAAAATTTCCAGCATGGTGGAGTGGGCGCGGCAATTTGTGGCCGCCTTGGGCGAAAAGCTGACGGTGGAAGCCGCCCGCGAAGGACAGGAATGCGTTTTGAAGGCGGCCCGGTAACGGGCCGTTTTTAGGGCTTCCGGGACATTGGCGGATTTCGCGTGGTTCGGGTATTTCGCGGTTGACCCGGTTTGCCCGCTGCTGCGCTCGTCAGAAAAGGACAATCAAATACGACGATGCCATTAACCAAGCCCTTTATCCTTCACGGTTAGCATATCTGGACGCGGTGTGAAACGAAGCGGCTGCCCTGGCCTCCAAGGGTTGCTTGAAGATGAACTGTGGCCGGATGAAATTGAAGGAAGGACAGTCAAATACGTCGCCCCTGCGCTGTTCTGCGGACCTTTGAGATAATGCGTTGGAGCTTGACTTTGGGGGCTGGCAGCGACATTGTCACAGTACAAGTTTATGCGTACACTCCAAGAACATATTGATGATCTCGACCGTATGGTTGATGGCGGCGCTGAGAAACCAAAAGTGCGAAGCCAGATTGCCTTCATTGGGCGCGAGGTAGCCGCGCTTGAGGCAGATTATGCTCGTCTTGCAGAGGCGCATTCGAAGCTCCAAGCAACCCATTCTGAACTTGAGGCACAGCACACGGCACTCAAGGACGGGAAGCGCAAGGCCGGTTGGGATGCCCTTCAGAAGCAGGCGGATGATTATGAGCGAATTGTCCGTAGCAAGGACTTGGACTATGGTGCGTAATAATTATTAGGACTGCTGGAGGACTTCAGCATGAGCGCAATAACACTACAACCGTCGAACAAGACAGTGGGAGGCTGGCTAATCGCGCTCATTCTCTGGTTCGGCTTTTGGATACCTGCCGGTGTTCAAGGGGATACGGCGACCATTAAGATGTTTTTTGCTCCTGTTGTCAACCAGTCTCCAAGGTTGCGCACAGTGTCCAGCATATGCAGTTTGCTGTTATGGCTTACTGCAATTGTCAGCGTTTGTTCCGCGTACGTTTTGGCTTTCAGGAAGCCAGCAGCCGTCATTATTGCGAAACGCGGCTTGATTGTAATAACGGTTGCGCGGTTGTGCTTAATGGTAGGCGTTCTACTATTGGCGCAGCCTGCTTTACGGGACATTCCATTTGGTGTTTTGGCTAGTCCGCTGATCTGGCTGGCAATCTGGTACACTTATCTGGTTCGTTCCAAAAGAGTAAAGGAAACATATGTGCTTTAAGACCGCCCTGGAGCCAACGCCGATTGGGCCTTGCGTTCAGTTTTTGGGGCGTTGCGTTTTGTCGCGGTGTGGCTCAACTGTGGTTTATAACTCTTTGCCACCATGCCACAAACTTTAAGTACAGTGAAGCAGGATGAATTCCTTGAAGACATTGTCCAAACGACGCTGGACAATTTCAGCATGGCTTGGCATTTGGTTTCTTTGCTCATTGCCTATAAGAGAGCGAATCTTCCGCTCCCGGCCGCGACAATCTATTTACAGGGTCAAGGGCCTCCGGCCCATATACCCGGTACGAATTGCGGGTTCTTTGCTATACCCGTTATTCATATGGCGATTTTTGATTGCCGACGCTCTTTGGAGTTTTTCGGTTTGACATGCAATCACGACACGAATCGGCTAACGGCGATCAGACGCCGTCGCTCCGATGACCTTGGGATTGAACATTTCGCATTAGCTCGGGTGACTCCCTCGCAGTTCGTTGAGGCAACGTCCACGGTGATTTGTGGTCAAGTTGAGCCGATTGTTGTGGACGTTCACAAATATGGCAACAAGCGCCTTGCACATTCCACGATGTCAGAATCCACCGTCATGCTTCCGGCCATTCGTGACATGTCAATTGTCCTGATTGAAGCCCACATGCGACTCCTCTTCGAGGCACTCGGACGGCCACGGCCAAGTATCAACCCATCTCCGATTTAAAACACACAATCCAAAATGAGGGGTCAAGCCCGGAATTCGCGGTACGTTTACGGGGTCAAATTTGCGTCAGACGCGCTCATACACGGGAAACAACTCGTCCTTGACGCGGCCAAGAAGCAGCGGATGCAACCGCGAACAAAAATCCACCTTGCGTCCGATGATGGCCGCCAGTTCCTCGCCATAGCCGAAGTATTGGAAGCCGACGCTTTTCAATACCCCCGGCTCAAATTCCGCCAGCACGTCCACGTCGCTGCGCCGCGGATCGAAATCCGGGTGCAACACCGAACCGAACAAGCTCAATTTGCGAATACCGCGTTCCCGACAGAAACGCGCGATTTGCTCGCGGTCAATCTGAATGGGCAATTCGGCAACACTCATGCGGACACGGTCGCTGAAATAAGAGAATTTGGCAACTGCTGAACCGGTTCCCTGATCCTCGCGGAACGAAAGGACGGCTGCGGATCGGGGAGCACACGCGCCCTCGCGTGTCGCCATTGGCGCCCTCGCCGATGGCATCAGCAAATTCCATAGGAAGTGTATAAGATTCAAAGATGTGGCCGGCGAGGGCGCCAGCCACGACACGCGAGGGCGCGTGTACTCCCCTGCATGTTTCGCGCCCGTCTTAGCCGAGGATTTGGGCGGTTTTAGAGCGAGGCGAAGATCTTCTCCAGGAAAATGCGGTTGGCGCGCGCCCCGCCGGTCACTTCCTGGAACGTCCGGCCCCCCGCCCCTTCGACGAAGGTCGGGCCGTTGAAACCGGCTTTCTTCAATTCCTTATACACGGCGGAAAAATCGACCTTGCCCGTCCCGAATTGGATCATCACGTCGCCCTTGGGCTGCGCGCAATCCTTGGCGCAAAAGCCGGTCACGTGCCCGGCGATGGGTTTCAATTCCTCAACCGGGTCTTTGCCGGTGTAATAGATGATGTTGCCGGCGTCGTACCAGATTTTAAAATTGGGCCGGTTGACTTCCTTGAGGCAGCGCAGGATTTCCCCGGACGCCCCGCTGCCGCCCCCGTGGGGCTTGAGCACCAGCTTGATTTTCCGTTCCTGCGCGTAATCGGCGGCATCGGCCATCGTCCGGTAAAATTTCCCGTAGTCCTCCTCGTGATCGGCGCCGAAGGTCAGCAGCCATTGCAGGTTCAGGAACCGGGCGTGCTCGATTTGCCGCCGCACCTGCCGGATGGCGTCCGGCAGCGACAGGGCAAAGTCAATGCGCAGCGCCCCCATCGTCGCCGTCAAACCGGCGGCGGCGACGCGCCTCTTGAGGTCCGCCAGATAAGTGTCGGTCGCGTCGGCGGCGATGAACGGTTCTTCGGGCATGCTGGTCAACAAGCCCGCCACCGCGTAGCCGGCTTCCCGCATGCCTTTGAGCGCGGCGTCAAACCCCCAATTCGCCGGTTGCGGAGTCGTGACCGGCTGCGGTTGGTGGCCGAACTTCTGCATCCAGGGCCGGTTGAAACATCCAATGGGCCAGGAAACCCCCGCCGCGGAAGCGTCCAGCAGACTTATCGTGGCGGTGGCGGCCGCGGCCGCGGCGGATTTGACAAACGTTCGACGGGACAAATTGGATGCATTCATCTTTCAGGCGCGCCATAGTGCCAAAGCGCGGGACAAAGGCCACATTATTCGAATACTTCTATAATTGACAACACGGTATCTCCTCCAGGCGGGAAGATTGGCATGGCGGATGCTCACTTTGAAGCATGGACACGAAACACGCTGAAAAGGGCAGGAATTGGATGGATTGGGGCAGAGAACGTCTGGATTTGGGACGTTGCCCGAAGACGCGAGGCTGGGCGGCCACTGGCACTCAGGGGAGGTCACTATGAGTTACTCCATCGTCATGAGCTCCATCGCCGGGGTGCTGCAATTCATCGTGGCGGGTTATGCCCTCCGTCTGAACCGGCTCTTTGGGACGGCCCGCGTGGGCTGGTCGCTCTTCTGCGCCTTCGCGCTGCTGGCGCTGCTCCATCTGTTTCAAGCCGTCCATTTGCCCGGTGGCGGAGAGCAATTCCCCCTTGGGATTGAGGTCATCTACTCGCTCATTTCTTTTCTGTTGCTGACCGGCATGCTGCACATGGAAGCCTTGCTCAAAGAGCGGCTGCGGCTGGAGCGGGTCGAAAAGGAAGTGCGCTCGGAACTGGAATCCATGGTCAAACAGAAGACGGCGCACCTGACCAGGGCGATTGAGGAATTGATGCGCGAGATGGATGAACGCGGACGCGTCGAGGCCGAAGTCGCGCAAACGCACGAAAGACTTCTCGCCGCCTTGCGTCAAGCCACGATGGCGGAGGTCGCCACGAGCGAGTCGCAAAACGCGGGCCTCACGCTGGCCGGCGCTGAAATGCCCGCCCGTCTGGTTTCCGACCAGGTGAAGCCATCCAAAATCGCGACTGCCGTCCCATCGTCTTCCCCTGCCGTCCAGGCGCAACGAAAGCGCCCCTCTTGTTGTTCCGCGCCCTGGCATCGCGCCGGATTGACGTGTTGAAGGAACAAGGGCGGTTGGTTAATCCTCATTTGCCCTCAAACGCCTGGAATACGTCTTCCGACAACGGAGCGTTGAAGTCATCCGGCACGATGAACTGGCCCTTTGCCAAACCAATCGGGCGCGGCTGGGAAGGCGGCGGCGGATTCAGAATGGTGAGCAGGCCGGATGCTTTCTCCGGCAGGGCCTCGGCGCCTTTCGGTAAAACGCGCCCGTGGTCGATTTCGACTTCCAGTGTCCGATAGCTCATGGCATGAAGTTACACTTGGACTCGCATGGCTGCAAGATCGCTTCTGGGCCGTTGGCGCCCGGCTTCAACGGTTATGCGCCCACACTGACTCCCCCGGCGCCGGAGGGCCGCTTTGCGATTGCCGTTGTTTTGCCTTTTGACTTTTTGCCTCTCCGGGGCAACGCTCAGTCAGGACATCGGAATAATTGACAACGTCATGAAGATCGAAACCCGCTCCGAATACACGCGCGGTGCATTGGACCGGGCCAGCCTCAAGCCCAGCCCGCTGGACCAGTTTGCCCTTTGGTTTCAGCAGGCGATGGACGCCAACATCGTTGAGCCAAACGCCATGAGCCTGGCCACAACGGGGGCCGATCAGCGGCCCCTGGCACGCACGGTCCTGCTGAAAATCTACGATGAGCGCGGTTTCGTCTTTTTCACCAATCTCGAAAGCCGCAAGGCCCGCCAGATCGCGGAGAACCCCAACGTTTCCCTGCTTTTTCCCTGGCTGGCTCTGGAACGCCAGGTCATCGTCTGCGGCTCGGCGGAGAAGGTCTCCACCGCCGAAACGCTGGCCTATTTCATCACCCGCCCGCGCGGCAGCCAACTGGGCGCCTGGGTCTCGGCGCAAAGCTCGGTCATCACGACCCGTTCGCTGCTGGAGCAGAAATGGGAGGAAATGAAGCGCAAATTCGGCGAGGGCGAGGTGCCCCTTCCCTCCTTTTGGGGCGGCTACCGCGTCGTCCCCCGCGAAATCGAGTTCTGGCAAGGCCGTCCCAGCCGCTTGCACGACCGCTTTCTTTACACCCGCCAACCCGACGGCTCCTGGACCATCGACCGCCTGGCCCCGTGAGCGGGCTGTCTGTGATTCCTAATCCGTTATGAAAGAAACGGATGGGACGGAAGGGACAAAAAGGACGAAAGGGACATCGTACGCAACACAAGCCTCCACGACAACTTACGGATTGTGTGTCTTGAGAGGCTGGAAGCCGCTCGGAATTTGGATGGGTAAAACCTGTCGTTTTAGCCAAGGTCCTGCTTAATCTGGGGTATGAAGTTGGTCCACTGTGCTTGTCTTGCGCTCGTTTTGGCGCTGCTGGGCGGCTCCTGCGTTTCGACGCGGACTGACGTGGCGGCGCCGGGCCGTTACGAGTTTCAACAGCCGGAAATGGGTGTGCCGTTCCGCATCGTCCTGTATGCGCCGTCGGAGAACGCGGCCCAGGGAGCGGCGGCGGCGGCTTTTCAGCGGGTCAAACAACTGAACGACATTATGACGGATTACGATTCGGACAGCGAATTGAGCCGTCTGTCGCAAACTTCCGGGCAGGACAAGGAAGTGGAGGTCAGCCCTGATCTTTGGGTGGTGCTGGAGCGGGCGCAGCAATTGGCCGAACGCAGCCACGGCGCGTTCGATGTGACCGTCGGGCCTTTGGTGAACCTGTGGCGTTTCGCCCGGCGCCAGGGCGCGCTGCCCGATCCCGCCCGCCTGGCCCGAGCGCGCCTGGCCGTCGGCCACACCAAAATGCGGCTGGACCCGCTGCGCCACAGCGTCAAACTGCTGGCACCCGAGATGCGGCTGGACTTGGGCGGGATTGCCAAGGGCTACGCGGTCGATCAAGCGCTCCGGACATTGGGCCGCCGCGGCATCACCAGCGCGCTGGTTTCCGGCGGCGGCGACCTGGCCGTGAGCGGCCCGCCGCCCGGAAAGGACGGCTGGCGCATCGAATTGCCGCCGCTGGACGCGAGCAACGCGCCGCCCGCGCGATTTGTGCTGTTGTCGCATGCGGGTCTCTCGACGTCCGGGGATCTTTTTCAACGGCTGGAGAGCGGGGGCAAGCGGTATTCGCACATCGTTGATCCGCGCACAGGGGTGGGGTTGACCGATCACAGCTTGGTGACGGTGATCGCGCCGGACGATTTCACGGCGGACGGGCTGACGAAAGTGGCGAGCGTGCTGCCGCCGAAAGAAGCGTTGAAATTCATCCGCCAGACGCCGGGGGCCGCCGTGCGGATCGTGCGCCAACCCGGGGCGAAGGTGGAGGTGTACGAAGCGCGTTTCCGGCGATATTACGAATAGATTTTTGAAACAATTTCGCCTCCCGCCGGGTTTTCCAGACAGCCAGACAACGAGAAATGAATGAGGATGTTGTCAATGAAAGTGGAACTGTTTTGCTTCCGGCCAGGGGCCGGGCGTAAGGTGCGTTCTCGACGGTCGAGCATCGGCCATGACAGACGCCCAACAATTCGAAGCGTTCATGCGAAAGTACCAAAATATGGTTTTTAGCACCGCCATGCGCTTGGTGGCCCAAACGGCCGAAGCGGAGGACATCTCGCAGGAGGTGTTTCTGCGGGCCTTCGAACACTTCGACGAATTGCGCGAGAACCCGCGCGCGCCGGGCTGGCTCAAAACGGTGGCCGTCAACCTGAGCCTCAATCATCTCTCGCGCTACCGCTCGCGCTGGAGCTTTTTCTCCGATTTTTTTCATGCCAGCGAATCCGGCGAGACGGCGGAGATCGAGTTTGCCGCGCCGGACAACGTCGAGCAGGACCTGGAGAGGTCGGAACAGCGCCGGTTGATCGAGCAGGCCCTGCGCCAATTGCCCGCCGCCCAGCGCGTGCCGCTGGCGCTCTTTCATCTGGAGGGCCTGAGATACGAGGAAATCGCCGCGCGCCTGGGCGCTTCGCTGGGAAAAGTGAAGACCGATATTTTCCGCGGACGGGAAGCGTTGCGCAAGAGGCTGGAGCCGACGCTGGGCAGAGATTGGAGGGGGCAAGCATGAAACCCGAATTCGACGCGGAGCTGGAGGCGCAAATCGACCGCCACTTGAAAGACCTGCCGGACCTGGCCGCCCCGCCCGGATTGGTCGCGCGGACGATGAACGCCCTGGCGCGGCCGGCCCCGGCGCGGTGGCAGGCGCGGCCGTGGCCGGAGTGGCCCGCCGGGTGGCGCGTGGCGTTTTTAGTTTTGACTTGCGGCGTCCTGGGGACGGTGTTCCTGGGCTGGCGGGCGGCGGCCCCGCAACTGGCGGCCGTCACGCTGCCCCGGCTCTCGCATTGGGCGGCCGCCGCCGGGTGTGTTTGGAACACCCTGGGCGCGCTGGCGGGGGCGGTCACGCTGGTGGCGCGGCATTTCGGCAACGGCTTCGTGCTGGCCTGCCTGGTGGCGGGGGCGATGGCCTACGCGGCCTGCATCGGATTCGGCACATTGGTAATCCGCTTCGCATTCGCGCCGGCGGGAAGATATCGCTTATGAAAATCGCGAAAATGATTCACTCATCGCTGGCCGCGGCGCTCGGCCTGCTGCTCGTGGCTCCCGGCGCCCTGAACGCGGCGGAAACCGTAGAGGCCGAGGCGTCCACCAACGGTCCCGCCGCCGCGCCAACGAAAACAAAAATCCATCATGACGCGCTGGTGTTCATTGGGCAGGACGCCGAGTTGAAGGCCGGAGAATCGGCGGAAGCCGTGGTCGTCATCGGCGGCTCGGCCAAAGTGCTCGGGGATGTGGATGAGAATGTGGTTGTCATTGGCGGCGATGCGGAGGTGCGGGGCGATGTCGGCGGCAACGTCGTGACCATCATGGGCAACGCGCATCTCGGCCCGAAGGCGGCGGTGCATGGGGATTTGGTGTCCGTGGGAGGCAGATTCACTTTGGCCGACGGCGCGACGGTCGGGGGACACACGCAGGAAGTGGGCATTGGCGCCGGGCCGGCCGGTGTTCTGCGGGCGCAATGGCTGAGGACATGGTTCCGGGATTGCGTGATGGAACTGCGCCCGCTGGCGCCCGGTGTGGGGTGGCTCTGGTGGATCGCCGGGACATTATTCCTGGTCTATTGGTTGATTGCCGTCCTGTTTCCCCATCCGGTGCAATGTTGCGTCAACCAGCTCTCGGCCCGTCCGGCCACGACGCTGGCCGTGGGCATCCTGGCGAAGTTGGCGATGCCGTTCGTCTTTGTGCTTTTGTTGTTTACATGCGTCGGCATCTTGGTGATTCCGTTTGTCGTCGCGGCGGGGTTGTTGGCGCTGCTGGTGGGGAAGGTGGCGATATTGCAATACCTGGGCGGCAGGCTGGGGAGTCCTTTTGGCCTGAAACCCGCCCAAGCGCCCGTGTTCGCGTTTGTCATCGGGGCAGTTTTAATCACGTTACTCTACATGGTGCCGATCATAGGGCTGCTCACACTGATAGGCGTGAGCCTCTGGGGATATGGGGCGGCGGTGACGGCCATCTGCGTGGCAATGCGGCGCGAGACGCCGCCCCCCGCGCCCATGCCGCCGCTGGGATTTGTTGCGCCCGGCCCGGGCGAGGGCTTCTCCGCGCAGGCAGCGCCGCCCGTGGGGGCGGCGGCGGCCGGGCCGGCCATCAGCCTGCCCCAGGCGCTGGCCTTTCCGCGGGCGGGATTTTGGGAACGGATGGGGGCCGGTTTTCTTGACATGGCTGTGATCTGTTTGAGCGCGGCCCTAGCCGGCCCGTTTGCCTCCCTGGTGGGCGTGGCCTATTTCACCGGGATGTGGGCGTGGAAGGGAACGACGGTGGGAGGGATCGTGCTCAATTTGCAAGTGGTGCGGCAGGATGGGCAGCCGCTGAGTTTTCTGGCCGCTTTTGTGCGGTGTGTGGCGGCGGTGTTTTCAGCCCTGGTGCTCTTCCTGGGCTTCTTCTGGATAGGTTGGGATCGTGAAAAGCAGGGCTGGCACGACAAGATCGCGGGCACGGTCGTGGTCCGCCTGCCCAGACCGATCTCCCTGGTCTGCCTCTGAACCTGCGATCACGGCTTGGCGGGGACCCGCCTCGTCAGTCGGATTTCACCCGGATGAAGAGGGCGCGGGTGTTGGGCGGAATCGGCGTCGAAATGGTCTGAGTGGAGTTGCTGCCCATGACCGTGCCGGAAACACTCCAGGAACGGGAGGCCAGATTGGTGCTGGTCTGGATCGTATAAAGAACACTGGAGGCGCCAAAGAAGGAAAACTGGACGTTCGTTCCGACCCGCTGCGGGTTGAGCAGGGTGACGGGTGAGGCCACCGGCGATTCGGTGATTTTAGCCAGCAGTCCGCCCGTGGTGGAGAAGAACGCGACGCCGGTGCCGTAGTAATACAAGTAACCGTCGCTGTAAACGGAGTTGGTGCCGAATTGGGCCGGCAGATTGACTTGAACGATTTTGTTGAAACCACTGGCCCAGACGCCGTCGGACGCGGCCGCGATGCCGCGGAAGTTGGCCTCGTAAGGGGAAACTCCATTGAGCGCCCAAAGCGGGTTGCCGTTGCGGTCAAACTTGGCCACAAAGGGCTGGGAGAAATAATTGGAGCCGAGGTCGTTTTGGTAGTACTCCGGAGCGGCGATGAGATCGTTGCCGAAGTAGGAGAAATTGTCAAAGTCGCCGCTGACGTAAACGCCGGAGGCGTTGGCGGCCGAAGCCCAGGGCATGGTGGTGGCGCCGCCGAAGGTGGAGGCCACCTGAGCGTTGCCGTTGGTGTCGTAACGCGCGAAGTATTGCGCGCGTCCGCCCGGCAAGGAAACGGAAAGGCTGCCGAAGACGGCGGTGGAGCCGTAAGCGGTGCCGGTGAGGAAGACATCCGATCCCGCCACAGAAAGCAGCGGAAAATCGTCGTCGATGCCAGCTTGTTTTGCGGCGTACTGCTCGCCGACGCCGCGCAGCCAGAGCGGCTGGCCGGTGGAGGCGTTGAGGGCAGCCAGTCCGTAGGCGCGATCGGTGAGGTTGGAAAGAGAGCCGATGCTGAGGTTGGTCACGCCGCCGGAGGAGGAAGCGATCATGGAAAGGTAAATTTGTCCGCCGCCGCAAGCCAGATTCACCGGGAAATCGGGCAGGACCGATGCCCAGCGGACCACGCCGTTGGCATCGTATTGAGCGAGGAATCCCATCTGACCGGGGGCCGTAAGATTGGTTCCGCCGAAATCGACGGTTCCGGACATGATGCCCGCGACGGTGACATTGCCGGCGGCGTCGGAAACGAGGGTGTTGTAGAGGTCGAAGACGCCGTTGGTTTTGCCAATGAATCTGGACCAGATGTTGCTGCCGCCGGCATCGAAGCGGGAGAGCAGAAGGGAGGCGCCGCCAGTGTTGGAGAATTGGTTGGATCCCAGCCAGTTGGTGCCGAAGAGAACAGCGGCCAAATAAGCGCCGTTTGCGGGAGCCGGCGCGACGCAGAGGGCATAGCTGTAGCTGGCAAGCTGGTTATTGGTCAGGCCAGCGACCCAGAGCGGTTTGCCATCGGGGTCGTATTTGACCAGCGCGGCGCCGCCGTAGGTTCCAAGCGCGGTCAGAGTATTGAGGGTGACGAAGTTGGTTTCGACGTTCACATTTCCAATATACTGGTCGGCGGCATAGACATCTCCCGCCGAATCCACCGCGCAGCCGCCATAGTAATCGCTGATCACGTTGGTCCCGTCGTCGGCGGCATAGAGCGGAGACTTGACGGCGACCGACCAGCCGGGCGGCAACGGGGCGCTGACGAAAGTGACAGCGGCCGTGAGGGTGGTGGCCGAGCCGGCCAGATTGGTGGCCACGGCGTAATAGCTTCCGGCCACTCCGGGAGCGCCGGAGTTGGTGGGAATGTAGAAGGAACTGGTCGCGCCGGAGATCGCGCCGACGCCGACTTGGTACCATTGCCAGGTTGGAGGGGGATTGCCGGTGGCGCTGGCGGAAAGCCAGACCGGGTATCCGGAATAGTTGGTCTGGCTGAACGGATTCAAGGTAATAACGGGAAGCGTGTCGGGGGCATAACTCACTTCATCCAAAAATGCCGCTTGGGTGGGATCGGTGTCACCATCGGCGAAGACCGTCCAGTCCAACGTATGCTGGCCGGCGGGAATGGGGAAAGGACCGTCCTGATACCAGGAATTATCGCCGTAAATCGAATCCACATTATTATTGAGAGCATCGCCGTCCAGGTAGAATTCGCAATAGAAGCCGCTGCTGGGGTCGTTGGCGATGCTCGACCAATAAAAGGTAAGCGTTCCCGGTCCGGTGACGGTGGCTGAGATGGTCGAAGATTGAGAATTGGTCACACTGCCGCTTTGCGCGGCGGAGACGCCGTCTTGCGTGTTGGTGGTTTCAACGAACCAGGAGGCATCGCCGAAGGTGGCCCAGTTGAGATTGGTCGCATTGAGCGCCTGCCCCAGCAAATTGAGAGGCGAGACCGGGATATTGGTGACGATTTGGCCGGGATTCTGGAAAAGATAAAGCGCGTTGCTGTCGCCGATCGCCCCGTCGTAGATTTGCAGGTCGTCCACGACGCCGACGAATCCGGCAAAGGAACTCCAGTTGAAATCGAGGGTCAGCCCGCCGCAGTTGGCCAGCAGATTGGTCCCGCCGAGGTCCTGGTTGTCCAAGACGCCGTTGACGTAGATTTTGCGCGTGCCCGATGGCAGGTCGCGCGTGACCACCAGATGGACGAACGAGCCGGTGTTGATGGACGCCGTGGAATGCAGCGTCGTCTGGCTGTCGCCGGTGTAAAAAGCCAGTTTGCCGCCCGTTTGTGCCATGGGAATGCAATCATTGGTGCTGTCGCCGTTGTTGACGGCCGAAAAGAGGCCCGCGCCGCTGGTGGCGGCGTCGGTGTCGTTGCCGAAGAGGTTGGTCGTCTCCAGCCAGACGGCGACGGAAAAGCTTCCCTCGATGGCCGACACAACCGGCTGCGGCAGGTCCAGCCAATTGTCGCCGGGGCAGAGCAGCGCCTCGCCGCCCTCGACGCTGTAGTTGGTGTAAGTCAGCGCGGCGGGGCCATCCCAAGCGCTGCCGTTGGAATCATTTCCGTTGCCAGAACTGTCAGCGCCGAGATTATTCGTGTTATCGAAGGTGTAACGGGCGACCAGCGGGGGCGGTGCGCCGACAAAAAAGCGGGACGAATCGGACACGTGCAACCCGCCGGTGCCGTCCCAATTGGTCATCGGCTGGCCCAGGGAGTTGGTCGGGGTGGAGAGCACGATTTTGGCCGTGGGAGCATAATAATTGACATCCAGGCTGTTGAAGCCGTAGGGCAATAGGTCGTAAGGCGTCCAATTGTTGGTTGTCAGCGGCAGGTCGGCCCCGTCATAGAACGAGTAGTTGTCATTATGCGCATCGACCTGCAGGTCGGAGAAATTGGTCGGGCCGGTCCAGACACACAACGGCTGCGAGGCAACGTCCACCGCGCCATTGGCCGGGGAGGAAATCAGCACATCGGGCAGGTCATTGGTCGTCAGGCCGTTGAGAGAAACGGTGAAGTAATTGGTTTGTGGCGAGCCGGAGCCTGCATTGATGACGAGGGTCCAAAGGCCGTTGGTAAACTCAGTGAGGACGTTGCTGATGTTGTTGGGAAAAGCCCATCCGCCGCTGGTGCCGCCCGGGCCGATGCTCGCGGTGTAGAGGCCGTTGGGGGAGGTTATTTGGTCGTAGGTGATGGGTGTGTTGGTGCTGCTCAAATCCAAGTCGGCGCCAAAAAACAAATTGCCTTCCTGAGTCGAGCCGGATTTGCTCGCGCGCAACAGAAAGCTGATCTGGTCGGCCCGGACGCATTGCGCCAGGACAAAAATGAGGATGGGGAGAAGGAACGAGCGCCAACCGGCGCCAGTTCCGCGGAGGGAATGCTTCATAGGCAAGGGATGTGATATTGGTTTATTCAAAACGACGCGATACACAATTCCGATTTTAACTCCCCTCTGTAACCTGGAATCGCCCGTTTGTCAATGAAAATGCCCTCTGTCGGCGCTCATGACTGCCACCACCGTCAGAGGGGTCGAGCCTGGCCTGCAAGAACCCTCGCTCCCTCAAGAAACTCCGGAGGCTGCGCCACTCCCTCGTTCATCGCAAACCCAGCGCCGCAAACAAATCTTGCTCAGAAGCCGGCAGAGGCCTTATCGTTGCCTTGGTTTTGCCAGGGCCCATGGAATGTGGACTTACGAACCCCGCGAGGGCAGGAATGCAGCAACGGCAGTTTGCTCCGCATCCGCCGTGGTCACCCTGGCATTTCCCCTGTTTTCAAGTGACATGTCGTACCAAGTCATAGCGCGCAAATATCGCCCGCAACGTTTCGCCGACGTTGTCGGCCAGGAACACGTCACCCAGACGCTCTCCAACGCCATCGGGCAAAAGCGCATCGCCCACGCCTACCTCTTCGTCGGCCCGCGCGGCACGGGCAAAACCACCATCGCCCGCATTTTTGCCAAGTGCCTCAATTGCGCCGGCGGCCCGGCCGTCGATTTCCCCGACGACGACCCGCGGGCCAGGGAAATCACCGAGGGCCGCTCGATGGATGTGATGGAAATTGACGGCGCCAGCAACCGGGGCATTGACGAAGTGCGCGAACTGCGCGAGACGGTCAAGTACGCCCCCGCCTCGTCGCGCTTTAAAATCTATATCATCGACGAAGTCCACATGCTGACCAAGGAGGCCTTCAACGCCCTGCTCAAAACCCTCGAGGAGCCGCCGGCGCACGTCAAATTCATGTTCGCCACGACCGAGGCGGAAAAGGTGCTGCCCACCATCCTGTCGCGCTGCCAGCGTTTTGATCTGCGGCGGATTCCCTCCGCGCTCATCGTCCAACATCTGGCCGGTATTGCCCGACAGGAAAAGGTGCAGATCGACGAGGCCGCTCTCCATGCCATCGCCCGCGGGGCCGACGGCAGCATGCGCGACGCGGAATCAACCCTCGACCAGTTGATCAGTTTTTGCGGCGCGCAGATCGCCGAGGCGGACGTGCTGTCGATGTTTGGGCTGGCGGCGCGCAGCCAGATTCTGGCACTGGGCGACGCGCTGCTGGCGGGGGAGGCCGACACCGCGTTGCGACAGTTGAACGAACTGGCCCAGCAAGGCAAAGACATCGCCCGGCTGGTGTCGGAACTGCTCAACCACTTCCGCAATCTGCTCATTTTCCAGGTCTCGCGCGGCGACTTGCGGCTGATCGAAGCTTCGGAAGCGGAAGCCGCCGCCCTCCGCGAACAAGCCAGCCGCCTGCACAGCGACGCCGTCACCCGGATGCTCGAAGTGCTGACCGATTGCGAGGGCCGCTTGCGCGACAGCACCTCGAAGAAGATTCTGGTGGAAGTGACGTTGTTGAAAATGATCGAAGCCCGCAACGCCGTCAGCATCGACACCGTCCTCAAGCAGGTGCGGCAACTTCGCGCCGAGGCCGCCGCCGACGCGCCCAAGGCCGCCTCTCCCAGGCCGGCGTCTGCGCCCGCCGCCAAGCCGGCTCCGCCCGCCGCGCCCACGACGGCGCCGCCGCCGTCGGGGGACACTGACCTCAACCAACTCTGGCCCCAATTGAGCGATGCCGTGGAGCGCGCCAATAAGTTCGTCCACTCCTACCTTAAGCAAGCCCATCCGGTCTCCTTCGTGAAAAACGTCCTGACAATCGGCTTTGATCCCGAATTCGTCGATACTTTGCCTCTGGTTGACAACTCCCGCAATCACGCGCTGTTGCAGACCAAGCTGGCGGAATTGGGCCATCCTAACGCCCAGGTAAAATTCATCCAGCACGAGGCGTCGCCGGGCGGAAAACCCTCCGCGCCCGCGTCGCCGCCGCCGTCCGCGCCGCCGGACAAACCCGCCGCCGCCCCGGAAGCGGGGCCGTTGCGCCAGGATGAATTCAAGAACGACCCGCTCATCCAAAAGGCGCTGGAGATTTTCAAAGGACAGATCATCGACGTGCGCTCCTGAACCGCAAACCCAAAACCCCTATGTCCAGCATCGGAAAACTCGTCAAGCAGGCTGCCCGGATGCAGCAACAGATGGAACAAATCCAGGCCCAACTGGCCCTTCGCACCGTCGAAGCCGCCAGCGGCGGCGGCGCCGTCAAGGTCGTGGCCAAGTGCGACGGCTCGATCGCGTCGATCAAGATAAACCCGCAAGCCATCAACCCCGCCGACGCCCAATTGCTCGAAGATATGATTGTCACAGCCGCCAATTCCGCCCTCGACCAGGCCCGGCAGATTTCGTCGGCGGAAATGGGCAAAGCCACCCAGGGTTTTAATCTGCCTGGGATGATGTGATCGCGTGCCGCTGCCCGAAGCCATCACCACGTTGAGCGAAGCCCTGGGCCGCCTGCCAGGAATCGGCCCGCGCTCGGCCGAGCGCCTGGCATTGCATATCGCGCAAAGCGATGCCGACGCCGTCCGCCAACTGGCCCAGGCTCTTGTCCAGGCGCGGGAACGCATCCGGGCCTGTTCGGTTTGCGGGGCGCTGACCGAGGGGCAGACCTGCGCGATCTGCGCCGACCCGCGCCGCGATGGCTCCATTCTGTGCGTGGTCGAACGGCCGCTCGATGTGTTCGCCCTCGAAAAAGCGGGCAGTTTCCGCGGCAAGTACCATGTCCTGGGCGGAAAAATTTCGCCGCTCAACGGAGTCGAACCGGAAGACCTGCGGCTGGCGGAATTGGAAGCGCGCCTGGCCGGCGTGCAAGAGGTGATCGTGGCCTTGAGCACCGACGTAGAGGGCGACGCCACCAGTTTTTATCTCGGCAAACGCCTGGCCGGAAAAGGGCCGAAACTGACCCGCATCGCCCACGGTCTTCCGGCGGGCGCCGGGGTGGAGTTCGCCGACGAAGTCACCCTCAGCCTGGCCCTGGAGGGCCGGCGCGAATTGGCCCCGTGAGAATTCAGCCAGCATGAAAGAGTCGCCGGCCGTGGTTTTTGATTTGGGCAAAGTGTTGGTCGATTTCGATTACACCATCTCGGCCGCCAGGTTCGCCCGCCGCAGCCGGTTCACCCCGCCGCAGGTGCGGCAATTGCTGGACCATTCGCCCCTGCTCTACCGCTTCGAGACCGGCGTGCTGTCCGAGACGGAATTCTTCGGCGAAGTTTGCGCAGCCTGCGGATTTTCAGGCAGTTTGTCCGAATTTTGCGAGATTTTTGCCGACATTTTTTCGGAAATCAAACCCATGACCGCGATGCAGGCCGCGCTCCGGTCCAACAAGGTCCCCACTTACATCTTCTCCAACACCAACGGCATCGCCGTCCGGCACATTCGCAAAAAGTTTCCGTTCTTCGCCCATTTCGACGGCTACATTTTCTCCTACGAGCAGGGCGCGATGAAGCCCGAGGCGAAAATCTACCAAGCCCTCGAGCACCTGACCGGCCGGACCGCAGAGGGGATCATCTATCTGGACGACCGGGCCGAAAATGTCCAGGCGGGTCTGGCCCGGGGCTGGCGCGCGATGTTGCACCAAACGCCGGAACAAACCATTGCGGCCCTGCGCCAGTTGGGCCTGCCCGTGGACCTCAACCCTTGAGAAAGAGCGGCCACTCCGGGTCGCCCAGGGACAGGACCCGTTCGGCCAGATCGTTCAACGCCAGGCGGGCCGGCTCGAAACGCTCGGCCAGGGTGTCAAACACAGACGCCAGATCATACCGCGCCGCCAGCCTGTGGGTGCTGGCCGCGCGGTAGTTTGCGCGTCCCAATTCCTGATAATAGCTCAGACCCGGCGCCCCGCTCCGTTCGGCGCGGTGGCGGATGTGCTCCGGGAACACGCCTGACAAAAACAAGGAATGATTGCCGATGTGCGCCCGGATGCAGAAGGCGGTGTGATCATCGGCCGTTTGCAGGGCGGTGAGCATTTCGAAAAAGTATTGCAGGCGCGCCGGCTGCCCGGGGACGACGCACTGCGTCCGTTCCAGGCGCGAGAATTCCGTCAACAATTCCGCCACATAATCGGCCACGTTCCGGTCCTCCAGGCCCGAGCGGCGCAAGACGTGCCGCACCAGCACGTAGAAGTACAGGTGCGGGGAGACCCGAAGACACCCGCGCTGCTCGAGCAAGGCACGAAAGAGCGTGTCATCATCAAGAATCAAATCCCGGGAATCAGGGTCCGCCAAAAGCGCGACGAGTGAAGCCGCCTCGCCTTTGTTGCGTCCAAGCACGGTCAGGATGAAATCGACGTCATCCGCCGTGAACTGGACCCGGCAATTGGCCTGAATCACTCTCATACGCTGCCTCCGAGCATTTTTGATTCCAAACTCAACACTGACCGCATAATTCTTTATCGGCCGGAACCCGGCTGCGCTCAAGCGGGAACCGGCGCGGAAAGACGTGATCGCTTCACGGTCAAGGAGATTGGCTGCAAAACGCTTTTTCTTTGGACGATTTGGGGCGGCGAAGGCATGATAGGGGAGACGCATTTCGCATGGCCGATTTTGATGACAGGTTCTCGGTGACGCTGCCGCCAGCACTCCGCCAGCAGTTCGCCGAGGTCGAACGCCGCCTCTGGCGGGCCGAATCGACCATCGCCG
The DNA here is from genome assembly GCA_049510745.1 of Verrucomicrobiota bacterium. Lineage (GTDB taxonomy): Bacteria > Verrucomicrobiota > Verrucomicrobiia > Limisphaerales > Palsa-1400 > PLGF01. Next base: position 51,156 of record JBEKYR010000012.1, read on the forward strand.
TGTGCGGCGCGGCGGGCGGGCTGATGGTTTCGTTTCTGGCGCTGTTTGTCTCGGATCGATTGTGGGAGACGCCGGCCTGGCTGCGGTGGACGCTGTTCCTGCTGGGCTTGGCGGCGGCGGGGGCGGCCGGCGCAAGTTGGGCCAGGCGCTGGATTTGGCGCCGGCGCGATCTCAAGGCGCTGGCCAATCTGGTGCAAAAGAAACACCGCCGCCTGGGCGACCGCCTGCTGGGGATTGTCGAACTGGCCAACGAGGAGCGCCATTTCGTCGATTTCTCCCCTGCCCTCTATCACGCGGCCATCCACCAGGTGGCCGCCGAGGCCAAAGAACTCGACTTCCGGCAAAGCGTCAGCATGGCGGGCGCGAAAAGAGTCGCGCTCGGCGCGGGGATTGTGGCGGGTTGCGTGCTGCTGGTTTTTGCGGTGCTGCCCAGGCCGGGCTGGAATGCGTTTGTGCGTTGGGCGCTTCCGGGCGCCGGCCTGGCGCGCTATGCGCTGGTGACGTTGGAGGGTCTGCCCGGCGAATTAATTGTCGCGCATGGCGAACCGTTCGAGATTTCCGCCTCCGTTCATTACCGCTCTTTTTGGCAGCCGCGGCGGGTCTTGGGTCTGTGGCCGCGCCAGCCGCGGATTGAAAGCGCCGTCGAAGGGGGCCGGATTCGTTTGCGCGTTCCCGGCCAGGTCGAGCGCGGGGTGTTGGAAGTGCGGGTGGGCGATGCCCGGGCCGAAGTGAAGGTGCGGCCCACGCATCGGCCCTCCTTGCAGGAGTTGGCGGCGGTGGTGCATCTGCCCGATTATTTGCGGTATCCCGAGCAAGAGCAACTGGTGCTTAACGGCGCTCTGCTGGCCGTGGAAGGCAGCCGGATCGCCTTTCGCGGCAAAGTCAGCCGCCCTCTTGCCGCCGCCCGGATGCAAAACGGCGGCGGGGAACCGGCGCCCCTGAAAATTGACGGGGAAAATTTCCTCAGCGACCCGGCCCAGCCGGAGGGCGTCGCGGAGTTCACGTTCCACTGGCAGGACACTCTTGGCCTGACCAATTCCGCGCCCCTGCGGCTTTCGGTCCAAATGCAGCCCGACGCTCCGCCGGTCCCGGAAATTCCCGATTTGCCCCGGGACGTCGCCGTCCTAGATTCCGACGTGCTGCGCATCCGCCTGCAGGCGCGCGACGATTTCGGCGTGCGCGATTTCGGTTTGACTTGGGAAATGACGGAAGATTCGCCGCGGATGGCGGTCGCGACGACGGAGATCAAGACCCAACCCCCGTCGGCCCGCGCCAGGACGGTCGAAAAGACCTTTCTCTGGAGTCCGTCGCTCTTTCGCATCCCGGCCGGCGCGACGGTGGAGTTGCAGGGGTACGCGCGGGATTATTATCCGGAACGGGAGCGCGCGCGCACGGCGCCGCACCGGATTCACGTGTTAAGCCCCGAGGAGCACGCCGAAGCGGTGCGTCAACAATTGGAATCGGTCCTGGCGCAAGTCGAAGAAGTCACCCGCCTCCAGGAAAAAGTGGTGGCCGGCCTGGCCGAGGTCAAGGACGCCGACAAGATGGCGGAAGCGCAGAAGTCCTCGCGTCTGGGCCAGAGCAAGGACGAGCAAATGGAGAACGCGGCGCACCTGGACCAATTGTCCCAGCAAGGCGAGCAGACCGTGCGGGAGGCGATGAAAAATCCGCTCTTAAGCGAGGAGACCATCCGGCAATGGAGCCAGTCGATGCAACAATGGCGGCAGTTGTCGCGGGAGCAGATGCCGGCGGCCGCCCAGTCGATGCAGCAGGCGCGGCAGAACCCCGGAGCGGACAAGGAACCGCTGGCCGAGGCCTTGCGCAAGGCCGAGGAAATTCTCCGGGCGCTGGAAAAGATGGAAAGGAAAGCCAACCAGCACATGGATGACCTGCAGGCGCTGACCCTCTCGCAGCGGTTGCGCAAGGTGAGCGGGGAGGAGAAGGACATCGCCGGCCAACTGCTGGCCAGCGCGCCGGAAACCATCGGGTTGGCGGCGCGGGATTTGCCGGAAAAACTCAAGCTCCTCGAACAGGGGCTGAGCCGGGACCAGGGCGGCGCCCAAAAGGAAACCCAAATGTTGCAGGGCGAAATCAGCCGGTTCTTCGAGCGAACGCAGAAGACGAACTACGGCCAGGTGAGCCGGGAAATGAAGGACACGCACGCGACCGACGAATTGGACCGGCTCGGCGAGTTGATCGAGAACAATATCGGGATCGAGGCATCGGACAACCTGGGCCAGTGGTCGGGGCGTTTGCAGAAGTGGAGCGAAAAACTGGAGCCACCCACTTCGAGCCAGAGCGGCGGCGGCAATTCCGGGGGCAGTCAAAAAAAGACCGATCTCACCGAACAATTGATCGCGTTGTTGCGCCTGCGGGAGAGCGAGATGAACCTGCGCGACCAAACCAGCGTTTTGGACCAGGACAAAGGCGAGCCGGCCAGTTACAAAGAGCGGGCCACCGCCCTTTCCGGCAGCCAGGAGAAGCTGGCGGGGGACTTGGATGGCATTCACCAGAAAACGCCGATCAAGGAGCTCGACCCGGCTTTTGCCGACACCGGCGGCGACATGAAGGCAGTGGCCGCGACGTTGCGGCAGCCGCAGACCGGCCCACCGGCCGACGCCGCCGAAGTGAAGACCATCGAGACGTTGTCGGATTTGATTAACTTGATTAACGAACAAGCCCAACGTCCCGGCCAACAGCCCTCGCCGTCGCAAGGCAACAATGGTACCGACGAGGAGATGCAGTTTTTGCTGCAAATGATGCGCCAATCGTCCCAGGGCAAGGCGATGGCCACGCGGCCCGCCACCGGGCTGAACAACGCGGGCGGGACGACGGACCGCGCCGGCGGGCGGGCGGGCGGCAACGCTGTGGGAAAAGGCGCCGCCGCGCGCGACGTGCGCAGGGCCGGCGGGATGACGGAGGAGGCGCCGGCGGAATTTCGGGAGGCGCTGGAGAATTATTTTCATGCCATTGAACAAAGCGGGCAATAGAGGCAATAGAGTCTGTCTGCTGGCGGTGACGCTGGCGCTGTGCGGCGCCGTGGCGCCAGCCCAGCAATTGTACACCGGCTCGACCGGCGTGGTGGCCCGGGAGGTCGATCAAATGTACCTCAAGGGGCTGCGCTACTTGGCGCGGACGCAGGCGGCGGAAGGGAATTGGCCCGATGAGCCGCGCAACACCGAGCGGGCGATAACCGCCCTGGCGGTCCTCAGCATTTTGGCCCATGGCGACGACCCCAATTTCGGCCCGTACAGCAAGACGGTCCATCAGGGGCTGGACTACCTTTTGAAGAGCATGGACCCGGTCACGGGCTACATCGGCCCGTCGATGTACAATCACGGTTTTTCCACCCTGGCATTGGCGGAGGCTTACGGGGCGGTGGACGACCCGCGGTTGGGACCGGCCTTGGAGAAGGCGGTGCGGCTGATTGTGAACGCGCAGGCGGAAAACAGCCTGCACGCCTGGCGCTACTCGCCGGATTCGAAGGACGCCGACACGACGGTAACCGGGGCGCAAATGGTGGCGCTGCTGGCGGCGCGCAACGGGGGCGTCGCCGTGCCGGAAAAGGTCATTGAAAACGGACTGAGTTTCTTCCGCTCCTGCCAGACGCCCGACGGCGGCATCGGCTACATTTCGCCCATTGCGCCCAACGCGACGCGCACGGCCATAGGCTGCGTGGTCTTTGCCCTGGCCAAGGAGAAGAATTCGCCCGCGTTCAAAGCCGCCTTCGCGTTCCTGAAAAACGCGCCGCCGGACCCTCAATATCCGCAGTACTTTCTGTATTACGTGTCGCAGGCCTTTTTCCACGGCTCGCCCGAGTTGTGGCAAAGTTGGAACCGGGACAACATCCGATCCCTGCGCGCCACGCAGGCCGCGGAGGGCAATTGGGAGGGACAATTCGGCGCGACCTTTGGCACGGCCGGCTCGCTGTTGTCGCTGGCCCTGAACTATCGCTACCTGCCCATTTATGAGAGATAACGCCGTCAGGGCCGGCCTGCTGTGGCTGCGCTGGCTGCCGGTCAGCCTGGCCGTTGCGGCCGCGCCGGGAGAGGCGCCCGCTGCCGCGCTCCCGGACAGCGCATCGGGCGGCAGCGTGCTGGAGTTTGTGGATGGCTCGGCCTTGCACGGGCAGTTGGAGCGGATGGACCTGGAACACGGGCTTTGCTGGGTTTGCGCGCCAGCCCGGAGCGCGATTCATTTCCAGCCGGCGCACGTCGATGTCATCCGCTTCGCCCATGCCGACCAGGTCAACCTGGCGCCGAAGTGCCATCTGCGCTTCGCCAACGGAGATGATTTGTTCGGGGCGATCTCCAGTCTGGAAGGCGGGCAGCTTGGGTTCAGCACCTGGTTCGGAGGGACGATGAGCATTCCGAAGGCGGCGGTGCGCACCATTACGTTTCTTTCCCGCAATTACCGGATCGTTTACGAGGGTCCCTACGATGGCAACGGCTGGGTTATCGGCAACAATGCGCCCCAAAGCTGGAGCTATCGGGATGGCTGCTTCATCGGCGCCGGTTCGGGCACACTGGGCCGCGATCTCTCCCTGACCAACTCCTCGACGGTGGAATTTGACCTTGCCTGGAACGGGTCCTACCTCTTGCTGGTGAACGTGTATAGCCGCCCGCTTGATCATCTGGAGTACAACAGCGGATCCTATGTGGTGGAGTTTTCCCCCAAACAAGTCACCCTCCGCCACGTCCACTCGGGCGGGCTGCCCCGCAGTTTCGGGGGCGCGCCGCTCCCGGTGGACGGTGACAAAAATAAATTTCACGCGACCATCCAGTGCAACAAGGACGAGGGGACTGTGGCGGTGTTTATCAACAATCTGTTGGTGAAAAGCTGGAAGGATGAGGACGGTTTTCACGGCTCCGGCTCCGGTCTGCTCTTCGAGGAGGGATCGGCGCCGGGCACGACGGTGAAGTTGAGCAATCTCAAAGTCGCGCAGTGGGAGGGCCGTTACGAGCCGGACACAACGCTCGCGGCGACCAACGGCGACGCCATTCACTTCGTCAATCACGACCGGGCGGGAGGAAAGATCGCCGGCATCAAAGACGGCAAGGTGACGCTGGCTTTGGAAGGGACGGTTCTGGAGGTGCCGTTGGAGCGGGTGACGCAGATCAGCTTTGCCGAGGGCAGCGCCCCGGCCGAGCCATCCGGGCCTTGGGACGTGCGCGCCTATTTTCCCGGCGGCGGCAACCTATCGTTTCAATTGGAGAAATGGGACGACAAGATGATTTCCGGCAGAAGCGCGATCTTCGGCCCGCTCGCCTTCCAGCCCGGTGCCATCCGCCAGATGGAATTCAACCTGAACCGTTCCAAGGACGACGCGGCGGCCGTGGCGGGCAAGGATTTCGAGGAACTCGATGAATAATTGTCGATGTCAGATCGCAGCCGGGCTGGCGGCGCTCTTTGTTGCGGTCGCGCCGGGGCGCGCGCAGCCGGCGGCCCAGGCGCTTGCCGACAGCCTGGTCTTTCGCAACGGGGATGTCCTCTATGGCAAGTTGCTGGCCATCCAACCCCGCAGCGTGGTCCGCTGGCAGCATCCGGACGCGGCGGAGCCGATCGACTTCAGTCCGGAGAGCATTGCGCAGATAGATTTTCCCGCGCACAAAGCCCTCGCCAGCCCGGCCAATGATTCCTGCCGCATCACCTGCGCCAACGGCGACGCGCTCAATGGCAGCCTCGTGGCGGGAGATCGCGACACGGTGACGCTCGAAACGTGGTATGCGGGCAAATTGAAGCTGCCGCGCAAGGCGCTGCAATCGGTGGTGTTCACCCCTCGCGCGCCGGTTTTTTTCGCCGGCATCGAGGGCCTGGAAGGATGGACGCAGGGCAATGCGGTCAAGGCCTTTGCCGGCGAGGCCGGCGAGTGGACGTATCGCAACGGCGCGTTCTACGCGGACAAACCGGCTTCGATCGCGCGGGATTTGAAATTGCCGGACGTGGCGGAGATTCAATTTGACTTGGCTTGGAAAGGCATGCTCAACCTGGCCATCGCCTTTTACACCGATTCCCTCCAACCGATTCTCCTGACCGCCAAGGATGACGGCCCCGACTTCGGCGGTTTTTACAGCCTCCGTTTCAACAGCACCGTCTTCATCAGCCTCATGCCCATCCGGAAAAAGGAACCGCTCCGTTCCCTCGGCGACGTGATCGTCCCGTCCCTCAACCAAAAGGACCGCGTCCATGTCGATCTGCGGGTCAGCAAGCCGGACCACCGGCTTGTTCTGTTCTTTGACGGCACGCTCGTCAAGGAGTGGAACGACCCCGGCGGCTTCGTCGGCGCGGGGACGGGCGTGCGGTTTGTCCAGAACGTCGGCAGCGCGATCAAGCTGGGAAATCTCCGCGTCGCCCAATGGAACGGCGTGCTGGATGAAGGCGCCGCCGCCCCGCCGGATGGCTCCCGCGACACGGTGTCGCTGGAATCCGGCGTCAAAATCACCGGCGACATCGAAGCCATCGCCGATGGACAATTGTCCGTCCACACCACCAGCGGCACGGTGGAGGTCCCGCTGGCCAAGGCGACCGGCATCGAATTTGCCCGTCTGGCTGGCGAGCCGTTCAAATCAGCCGCCAACACAGTCCACGCGACTTTCGTGCAAGGGGGCGCCGTCACGATGGAATTGCTGAGTTGGCGGCCCGACGCGGTCGTGGTTGCCAGCCCGGACTTCGGCAAGGCTTCGTTTGATCCCGCCGCCTTTTCACGCCTCAAATTCCTGTCGGTTGAACCGAAAAGCTGAAGCCTCACCCCTTTGGGGGTCTGGACGCTTCCCCTTTTATGGTGATAATTGCACGAGAAACGGAAATGCGATGTCATTTTGCCCTTCATTGCCGGTGACGACGTTCCTTGCCCGTCCCTTGCTGGCAGCGGGCGGGCGAGGGATGAATCTGGGGTGGTGCGGCTTGGTCTGGCTGGGGTTGAGCTTCCCGCTTGACGCCGCCAATGCGCCCACCGGATTGCTGTGCGACTTGCTGGAAGACCCGGAGCTGACCGTCATCACCACGGCCACGCCTCAATTTGGCTGGATCTACAATCCGTCGCTTCGCAATGACATTCAGAGCGGCTATCGAATCATTGTGGCGTCGAGCCAGACGCTCGCCAACGAAGGCCAGGGTGATTTGTGGGACACCGGCTGGGTCGGGAGTTCGGCCTCGATCAACGTGCCCTATGCCGGGGCCGCCTTGCGGACGAGCACGGATTATTACTGGAGCGTGCAAACGCAGGACAGCGCCGGCCAAATCAGCCCGCTTTCAGCAGTGCAGCACTTTCGCACGGACACGCAGTTCACCACCGGCCCGAACCTGATCTACAATGTGTCAACGAACACCTGGGCCAATCGCTATCCGATAGGGTTTGTGAGCGCGGCGCCCGCGCTCCTCACGAACACAGCGCCGGGACGTTGGTTCGCTGACTTCGGCCAGGACGCCTTCGGCTACGCGACGGTGCATCTGAACGGTTTGTTCAACGGCAGCAATGTCCAGGCGCGCTTTGGCGAGATGGCCAACGGAACGGCCGTGAACCCCAGCCCGCCGTCCGGCAGCACGGTGCGCTACGGGACCTCCGCTTTGACGCTCCAGAATGGCGACGTCGTTTATTCCGTCCGCCCGCCGTCGTACAGCGGCCAGACCATCAGCCCGCCCGCCTCCTACGGGGTGGTGATGCCGTTCCGTTACTTTGAGTTGAGCAACTGCCCCCCCGGCGCCGTCCTCACCGCGGGGGACGTGACGCAACAGCGGTTGCTTTACCAATTCAACACGAATGCCGCCGCGTTCAGCAGTTCCAGCGCGGCGTTGAACCGGGTCTGGAATCTGTGCCGGAACTCGATGCAGGTGTTGGGTTTCGACGGCGTCTATGTGGATGGCGACCGCGAACGCACGCCTTACGAGGCGGATTCCTACATTCACCAGTTAAGCTCCTACGCGGTGGACCGCGAATTCACGATGGCGCGCTACAGCTTCGAGTATCTGCTCTCGCACCCCACCTGGCCGACGGAATGGAAGTTCCACATGATTTTCATCGCCTGGGCGGACTATCTCCAGACGGGCAACACGGATTTGCTCGGCGCGCATTACGCCGCGCTCCAACCCGACGCCTTCACCTGGGCCGCGACCGGCAACGGCCTGATGAAAGGGTTTCCGAACTATCCGCAAACGACCAATTCCGACATCGTGGACTGGCCGGCGGGTGACCGGGACGGATTTGTCATCACCAGCGGCAGCTACTTGAATTGGACCAATTCCGTCAATAACGCCTTTTACTATCGGGCACTGCAAACGATGGCGAACATCGCGGCGGTCCTTGGCCGCGGCAGCGACGCGGCCACTTACAGCGCCGCCGCCGCCCAGGTTTACAGCGCCTACAACACGACGTTTTGGACCAACAGTTCGCAGAGTTACGTGGACGGCGCCGGCACCACCCATTCCGCGGCGCACGCCAACTTCTTTCCGCTCGCCTTTGGGCTGGTGCCGGCCACCAACCAGGCCGCGGCGCTGAACTACATTCACGGGCGCATCGCGGCCAATGGCGGCATGCCGCCCAGTGTCTATGGCGCGCAATATCTGTTGGAAGCGTTGTTCGGGCAGGGCGACGCGGACACCGCGCTGGGCTTGCTGGCCACCAACGGACCGCGCGGCTGGCTGAACATGCTCAACCTGGGTTCCACCCTAACGACCGAGGCGTGGAATTTCACCGACAAACCCAACATGGACTGGAACCACGCGTGGGGAGCGGCGGCGGGAAACCTGATCCAACGTTTCGTCATCGGCGTGCGTCCGATCACCGCCGGTTACAGCCAATTCCTCATCCAGCCGCAGCTCGGCCAGACGCTCTCCTTTGTGCAAGGGGTCGTGCCCACCATCCGCGGGCCGGTGTCCATCCAGGCCAGCAATGGGCCGGGACTGTTTCAACTCCTGGCGACCCTTCCCGGCAACACCGCCGCCATCGTCCTGCTGCCCGCTCAGGGCGCCACCAGCCCGGCCGCCCTCCTCGACGGCGGCGTGGCGTCCGCCGTGCTGTCCAACAACTGGCTCATCGTCAGCAACGTCGGTTCAGGGCAGCACGCGCTGTGGCTGAACACCAACAACACGCCCTCGCAGAGCACGCTCTACAGCAATTGGGCGGCCGCCTGGTTCGGCACCAACGCGGCCAACCCCGCCATCGCCGGCATGGCGGCCGACCCGGACGGGGACGGGCAGAGCAACTACAGCGAATTCATTGCCGGGACCGACCCGACCAACCCGCAGTCGAAGTTTCAAATTGGCGGGGTTATCCAGTCCAACGCGCTGTCGGTCTCGCTGTCCGGGGTGGCCGGGCGCGCCTACGCCCTGCAACGGACGGCCAGCCTCGCCGCCGCCGTCTGGAGCGGCGTCGCGACCAACGGGCCGCTGGCGGCGAGCCAGACAATTGTGTTGACCGATCCGCACACGCCATCACCGGGCGCTTTTTACCGTGTGGCCGTCAGCCTGCCGTGACGGTTTTTTTTGGTGTGAAATTGGTGTTTTAACTTTCGGGGGAAGCAGCTATACTGCGGGCGTACAGTTCCAATATGTCAACGACGCAATGGCAGAAAACCTTGGAAATTCCGGGCCGGGTCCTGTTCTCGGAAGGCAACGGGGATATGGCGCGGCTGGAAATCAACACCGCCTGGAGCAGCGCGGAAATTTATTTGCATGGCGCGCATGTCACGCACTTCCAAAAGAAGGGCGAGCCGCCGCTCTTGTTCCTGAGCCATCTGAGCCGCTTTGCCGAAGGGGTGCCCATTCGGGGAGGCATCCCCGTGATCTTTCCCTGGTTCGGGGCGCGGGAGGGACAAAGCGCGCACGGCTTCGCCCGGCTGCAAATCTGGGAATTGCGCGAGGTGATGCAATTGTCCACCGGCGAAGTGACGGTGCATTTCTCTCTGCCGGATTCGCCGGCGGCCGCGCTGTTCGGCAAGTTTTCCGCCGATTACTGGGTGACCGTCGGCAAGACGCTGTCGGCCCAACTGAACATCGCCAACACGTCGGAGGACCAGGATTTCCGGTTCGAGGATTGCCTGCACGCCTATTTCAAGGTGGGGGATATCGGGGCCATTTCGATCACGGGCTTGAAAGGGGCCGATTACCTGGATAAGACGGAGAATTTCGTGCGCAAAACCGAGCGGGCCGAGCACATCAAAATCTCGCAGGAAACCGACCGCATCTATCTGGATACGGCCGCGCCGGTGGAAATACATGACTCAAGGCTGGGGCGGCGCATCCGCATCGAGAAATCCGGCTCGCTTTCCACCGTGGTGTGGAATCCGTGGGTGGACAAGGCGGAGCAGATGCCGGACTTCGGCGGGGACGAATTTCATCAGATGGTGTGCGTGGAGTCCGGCAACGTGGCGGACAGCCAGTTGACGTTGCCGGCGGGCAAGAGCAGCACGTTGAAAGTGGAATGGAGCACGCTGCCGCTGTAGGGGTGTGGGGGGCGTGAGTATGGAATTGACAGACCGCTGAAAATCTCTACGGTGGGGGCGGTGGGCGTCGTATTTCAAAGTTGGTTGGAAAACAGGAGTTTTCCAAAATGAATATCTCGAACACGATGGGTTACAACCTGGAGTTTTCGGGCGATCATCTCAAGCCCGCCTTGCTGGTGTCCCTGTTGAGCGTCTGGGTGCTGGTTTCCGTCTTCTATTATTTGAACACCTATACCCGGCGGCGCTATTTCACCATCTGGACGGCGGCCTGGTTGTTTTACGCGTTGTGGCTGACGCTCTTTTTTTGCGGGCGATCGGCGACGAAGGTGGAGCCGCCTTGGCTGGTGTGGCTGAAGCTGTGGTGCATCAGTGTTTCGGCGGTGTTCTTGCTGTGGGGCAGCCTGCGGTTTCTGGGCGAGCGGGTCAAGCAACGGCTCATCGGGTTCTGCCTGGTATTTCTGCTGGCGTGGAGTTACGTGGGCAGCCATTGGGCGGGAGCGACGCGGAATCAGATGCAATGGCCGGTCTTCGCGTTCTTCGGGCTGGCCAGCATGTTGACGGCGTTTTCCTTTTATCGGTACCGCCGGCTGCGGCGTTTTTTGGGGGGGACGTTGCTGGGCATCGGCTTTTTCAGTTGGGGAGTGTACCTGGGGTGCTTTCCGCTGTTTGAATCGGCGGCGATGGAGGCAACGGGCTTCATTGTTTCGACGGTGCTGCAACTGCTCATTGCCGTCGGCATGATCATCCTGGTCCTGGAACAGGTGCGCTATAATCACCTGCGGCAGGACTTGTATCAGAGGGAAAAACTGCAGAGCAAGGTGTGGTTCACCGAAGAACGCTACCAGCGGCTGTTCGAGCAGGCGCACGAGGGGATTGTCATTGCCGCGCGGACGGACCTGCGCATCCTGGAACTCAACCGGGCCGCCGAGGCGATGTTGGGCGTGACGCTCCAGGAGGCCACCTCGCAATCGCTGGCGTCGTTTTGCCAGATTAAACCGCTGCCGGACCCGGCGCCCAAGTCGGGGCGCGACTGGTTCGAGTTGATCTGCACGCAGCGGCCGCTCCACCTGGTGCATAAGAACGGCGCCCTGATTCCGGCGGAAACGACGGGCGCGCCGATCGAATTCGGGGGACAATCGGCCTACCAGTTTTTTTTCCGGGAGTTGACCGATCAATCGCGTCTGGCGGAGCAGTTGCGGCAGGCGGAAAAGCTTTCCTCGCTCGGCCAGATGATCTCCGGTGTGGCGCACGAACTGAACAACCCGCTGGCGATCATCGGCGGCTACGTGGAACTGATCCTGCGCACCCACGATCTGCCGCCCAAGACGCGGCTGGACCTGGAGAAGGTGGCCACCGAGAGCAACCGGGCGGCCCGCCTGGTGCGCAATTTCCTGACTTTCGCCCGCTCCCAGCCGGTCCATCGGGAAATGATCCACCTCAACGATCTCATCACCGGCGTGATCGACCTGCGCAAGTTCGATTTGTCGCTGGCCCACGTCCAGATCGAGGCGGCGTTGGATTGGACACTGCCCGCCACCAGCGTCAGTCGGGACCAAATCCAGCAGGTGCTGATCGTCTTGATCAATAATGCGATGCAGGCCATGGCCAAGGCGCCCGAACCGCGCTTGATCCGGGTCGTCACGGCGCTCAAAGGGGGCCGCATTTGGATCACCGTCGAGGACAACGGCCCCGGCGTGCCGGCGGAAATCCAGTCGCGCATCTTCGAGCCGTTTTTCACGACCAAGGAAGTGGGAGTGGGCACCGGCCTGGGGCTGTCCATTGCGCACGGCATCATGAGCGAGCACAGGGGGCATATCCACTATGAAAAAGCGTCGCTGGGGGGAGCGGCCTTCGTGCTGGACCTGCCGATCGTCTCGATCGAGGTGCCGCGGGGCGCGACCACGCAATTCGTCACCGCGCCCGACGGGAGGCTGACGCAGGCCGCGCCCCGGCCGGAAAAAATCCTGGTGGTGGATGACGAGAAGGCGATCGTGGAGGTGCTGGGCGAGATGCTCGGCCTGCTGGGCTACCAAACGTCTCTTTGCTACTCGGCCCGCGAGGGGCTGGAAAGGATCAGCGAGACGGCCTTCGACCTGGTGCTGTCCGATCTGCGCATGCCGGAGATCGACGGGCCGGCCTTTTACCGCCTGGCGCTGGAGAAGGACGCGCGGCTGGAGCGGCGTTTTATATTTTTGACAGGAGACACGGTGAACGAGGACACGAAGACGTTTTTGAGGGCCTCCGGCAAGCCGTGCCTGGCCAAGCCCTTCCGCCTGGCCGGCATCGAGGAAATCACGCGCCAGGCGCTGGCGGGACTAGGCGGGGCGCCCGACGAAATTTCGATTTGACAGTTCCAAATTTTCAATTCCCGTTGCCGCGCGGTTACGGCGGGCGGGAATGATCCCGGCTCGCGCGGTCGTCCGAGAATTGCTTCCTCCGAAGGATCATGGCGGCCAGGCCGATGATCGTGCCGGCGTACAAGCCGGTGTGGGTCCACCACACTTGTCTAAAACGGGCGAGTTGGTCCGCGTTGAGCAGGGAATTCAAGTCGGCCGAAAAACCCAGTGGATCAAAGCGGCCGGCGATCCGAGGCAGGGCCACGCCCATGAGAACAGCCCCCGTCAGGGGCATCCACAGCGCGCCGAGGAGGCGGCGCGCCTGGGCCGGAGACATGGGTGATTTTCCGGCGCAGGCGAACAGGCAAACCGCGCCGCCGATAATGCCGGCGGAAAACCCTTCCTTCAATCCGAACACGCCCGCCCGCCACCGCAAATCGCCGCCCTCCGCCAGCCCCTTTCCCAACGTAAAGTAATCCGGAGAAATGGAGGAAGTAATCAAGTCATTGGCCCATCCGAGAAGGGCGCCGGCGACGCCGGCAATCAACACGAAGGCGTACTCGCGGTATTTCGCGCCGCGCGCCCGGTTTCGCCAAAAATCAACGCCCGCGACCACCGCCATCAGGCCGAGCAGCAGCAAAACGCGATTGAGAAACGGGTCCCGCACGGTCAGGGAGAATTCGCCGCATCTGTCAACTTCAAAATGGCGGCGGCGGCGCGGGCGGCGGCCCCGGGGCCGCCCAGGGCGGAGACGACCTGGCGCAGTCTGGCCCGGATTTCCGCGCGGCGGGCGGGGTTTTCCAACAACTCCAGCGCGGCTTGGGCGATGTTTTGGGCGGTCGCCCGCCCCTGGATGAATTCCGGGCAGAGCGCCTCGCCGGCCAGAAGGTTCGGCATGGCCAGGAATTTCACGGTGACAATCCGGCGCGCGATCAAATAGGTGAGGAGCGACGTCTTATAGAGGGCGACGACCGGGACTCCGAAGCGGGCGCATTCCAGCGTCACGGTGCCGGTGGAAGCGATGGCCAGAGTCGCGCGCGCGAGCGCCTCTTCCAATTGGCCGGTCTGGATTTCAACCTGAGCTGCGCCAGCGATCACGGCGATGTGAGCCCGGTTGGCCACGTCATCGTTGGGGACAACGGGTTTGAATCGAACGGGCTGTCGGGCGGGGGTCAGAGTGCGGGCTGCAAGTATTACGGGAATAGAGAGGCTGGCCAATGTCTCGTTTGGGGCGACGAGTTTGAATCGAACGGGCTGCAGGGCGGCGATCATGTCGGCGGCCGCCAGCATCACGGGGAGATGGCGCCGCAGTTCGCCCCGACGGCTGCCGGGGAGAAGAAGGATGGTCGGAATCGGGTCCGCGTTTTCCGGTTCGCCGCCGGGGGGCGGGCCGGTGTCAAACATTGGATGGCCGACGCATTCGACGCGCAGTTGCGGCAGGCGCCGGGCATACCACTCCTTTTCAAAGGGAAAGAGGCACAGGAGCAAGTCGAAGTCCCTGACCATTTTTTCGGCGCGGCCGGGACGGGAGGCCCAGACTTGGGGGGAGACGTATTTGACGATGCGCGGCCGCCAGGGCGGGGCGGCGCTCCGGCGGGCGGCCGCGCGAAGGGCGCGGGCCAGGCGGCGGTTGAAAAACTCGAAATCGACCAGGATGACCAGATCGGGCTTTTCGGCGGCAGCCAGGCGGACCAGTTGGCGCAGGCGGCGGCAGAAGAGGGGCAGTTTCCTGATGACAGCGCTCAGGCCGATGACGGCGTCAGCAGTCAAGTCGAATGACAAGGCGACGCCCGCCCCCGCCATCTTCGGTCCGCCCGCGCCGATGAAGCGGGCGGCGGGCAGAGCGGCGGCCAGGGCTTGGACCAGGGCGGCGGCGTGGGCGTCGCCGCTGGGTTCGCCCGCCACCAGCATGATGGTTCGGGGGTTCATTTCAACTCCGCTTTCACTTCCTTGAGGAAGCCGGCGATTTTGAACGGAATGAAAGGGGCGGCCAGGCCGGTGAGAAAATCGGCGGCGGCGCCAAGGCGGGTGACGGCGGCGGGCAATCTGGTGTGCGCCCAGGGAATGGGGAAGCCTTTGAGGAGATCGGGTCCGCTGTGATATTGGAGGAAGAAGGTGAGCCAGACGGCCAGAAGGAGGCCGGCGGCGGCCACGGCGGCGATGGGGCGCCAGTCCTTGCGGGCGCGCCAAAGGGAGAGTTGGCGGCGGCCCGTGGTACAGGCCAGCCAGAGATCGAAGGCGACAACCGGGACGATGAGAAGCAAGCCGCCCATAGGAGGTTAACGGGCCGATTGAATCTGGCGTGTGATCTCGAAGGCGAGGTCGAGGGCGCGTTTGGCGACGGCGCCGCTGACTTTGGGAGTCTGGCGGGACTGGACGCAGCGGATGAAATCGCGCAATTCGAGCTTGAGCGGCTCGTCCTTTTCAATCGGCACCGGTTCGCGCACGATTTTGCGCCCAGCGAATTCGCTGACGATGGCGGAGTCCTTGCCGCGGAGGAGTTTTTTGAGCAACGACGATTGCTCCTCGCCGTCGCGGGCGACGCGATAAATGAAGCCTTCCTGGGCGCGGTAATCGAGGGAGACATAACTGGTGATCGCGCCGCCGCTAAAGACGCGGATTTTGCGCGTGCGCTCCGGGCTGATGCGGCTGGCGGTGAGATTGGCCACGCAGCCGTTGGCGAAGCGGAGCCGGGCATTGGCGATGTCCTCGGTCTGGCTGAGGACGGGAATGCCGACGGCCTCGACACTGGCCACAGTGGAGCGCACCAAACTGAGCACGACATCCAGATCGTGAATCATCAGGTCCAGCACAACGCCGATGTCGGTGCTGCGATTGGGGAAGGGGGAAAGGCGATTGGTTTCAATGAAGCGCGGATCGGTGGCGACTTGCTCCAGGTAGGCCAGGACGGGATTGAAGCGTTCGACGTGCCCGACCTGTAGGACGACGGAGCTTGCCTGCGCCAGTTCCACCAATTGACCGGCCTGGGCGGCGTTGTCGGTCATCGGTTTTTCCACCAAGGCATGTTTGCCGGCGGCAAGGATGCGTTTGGCCAGGTCGAAATGGGTGTGGGTGGGGGTCACGACGCTGAAGGCTTCGGCGGCGGCAAGGGCGTCGTCGAGCGAGGCGAAGACGGGGACGCGGTATTTGGCGGCGATTTTGGCGGCTTGGGCGGGGGAAAGGTCATGGACGCCGGCGAAATGGATTTGGCCGGCGGCGGCGAGTTGGGCGTAGATGCGGGCGTGTTCCTTGCCCAGGGAGCCAACGCCGAGCACCGCGACATTAAGTAGTGAGTTCAAAGTTCAAGGCCTGCTGCTCTTAATCCTAGTCTCCCTCCGTCCTCCCACGCAACCAACTTTGAGGAAGAAGGATGAAGGATGAAGTGAGCGGGCGGCGCGGGCGGTTACGGCTTGGGGTTGGCGGGCTGGCCGGGAAAAGGATTAAGATAAAGGGCAGGCTTAGGAGCAGGAGAAAGATTAGCTCAGGTCAAAAAGAAGGACTTGCGAGGGTTCGATTGCGCTCAATTCCAGGGAGGTTTCTTCGCTGACAGCCGCCGCGTCGCCGCCGCACAGTTTTTCCCCGTTGAGAGATACTTGGCCTTCGGCCACGTGAATCCAGGCATGGCGTCCTTTGGCCAATTTATGGGTGGCGTGATTCCTGGCGCTGAATCTGGCCAGCCAGAGATCGGCGTCCTGATGAATGGCGATGGAGCCGTCGCGGCCCGTCTTGCTCGTGACCAGGAGCAGCGTTCCGACCGGCGCGTCCGCCAGCGATTTCTCCGCGTAACGCGGCGTGACACCTTTGCGATCCGGTTGAATCCAGATTTGGAGGAGATGCACCGGCTCGTCCTTTGACGGGTTGAATTCGCTGTGTTGCACGCCGGTCCCGGCAGCCATGTATTGCACCTCGCCTGGGCGGATGACGCGGCCGTTGCCCATCGAATCCTTGTGCTGCAGCGCGCCGCTGAGGATGTAGGTGATGATCTCCATGTCGCGATGCGGATGCGTCCCGAAACCCATCCCCGGCATCACCAGATCGTCGTTGATGACGCGGAGGCTGCGGAAGCCCATCCATTGCGGGTCGTAATAATCCGCGAAGCTGAAAGTGTGATAAGTGTCGAGCCACCCGTGTGCGGCGTGGCCCCGTTCGTTTGCTTTTCGAATTTTCATTTTGAAGAACGGGATTTATTGGAGAGGGCGCAGGTCCTGGGCCGTTATTCGGGCGGGCGGATGATGGCGATGACGGCACGGCCGGGCGTCAAGTACTTTTCAGCCACTTCCTTGATTTGCTCCAGCCGGACGGCTTCGTAGCGGGCGTCCTCGGTGTCGATGTGGCCGTAGCCAAGGCCGTAAAGTTCGTCCAGCGCGACGGAGACGGCCAGGCCGCCGAGGTCCTGGCGGGCGATTTTCTTCTGGCCAATGACTTTGGCCTTGCAGCGCGCCAACTCCTCCGCGGTAAATCCTTCCGTGCGCAACAATTCCGTCTCCTTGAGCAATTCCTTTTCGACCTCGGCCAGTTTCTCCGGGGCGGTGCCGACGTAAAACGCGAAGTAGCCGGGATTCAATCCGAGGAAATTCTGCGCGCCCACATAGTAGGCCAGGCCGAGTTTTTCGCGGACGCGCAGGAACAGGCGCGATCCCAGGTCGCTGCACCCTTCCTGCAACAGTTCCAGGGCGTATCGGTCAGGGTCGTGGATGGTGAGGCCCGGAAAACCAATGATGATGACGGCTTGTTTTTTGTCGCGGGTTTCGGTGACGCGCTTGATTTCGGAGAGGGACGGCGGCGCCGTCCGCAGCGGAGGGACGGCCGGCCTTTCTTTCCAAGGTCCGAAGGCCCTCTCGACGGCGGCTCTGAGTTGATCGGTGTGAACGTCGCCAAAAGCCGCCAGCACGGCGTTGTTGGGGACGACCTTCTCTTTGTAAAAGGCAGCCAAGTCCTGCGGACGCAAGGCGGCCACGCTCGATTCGGCGCCCAGCGGGTCCAAACCGTAGCCGGTGTCGCCGAAAAGGCCGCGGCGCATGGCCTGGTTGCAGGATTGCAGCAACTGGTCCCGTTGGGCGCGGATGAGATCGAGTTGGATGGCCCGTTCGCGCTCGAAGGCCGCCGCCGGAAAGGAGGGATTGAGCACGACATCGGCAAAAACGTCCAGGCCGGTATCGAGGTCGCTGCTGAGCACTTCGGCGGTGACGCCGAAACTGTTGTTGCCGCCAAAAGAGTCGATGCTGCCGCCGACCGACTCGATGGCGAGGGCGATTTGCTCCGCGCTGCGGCGGCGGGTGCCCTGGAGCAACATCTTTGAAACCAACTGGGTGAGGCCGCTGGTGGAAAGGGACTCGGCCAGGACGCCGCCCCGGAAGACGGCGCGCAATTCGACGAAGGGCAGGCGGTGGTCTTCTTTGACCAGCAACCGGAGGCCGTTGGGGAAAACAATCTTCCGCACCGCCGAATCGGCGGAAACGGGCAGGGTCTCCGCGGCTTTGGGCGCCGCGCCCGCCGGCAACAGGGCGTAGAAGGTGCGATTGGCGGGAGTCAAATAGTCGCGCGCCGCCCGTTGGAGGGCGGCGGGGGTGACCTGGCGGGCGGCGGCGAGGTAACGCTCGGAAAAATTCAGGTCGCTGGCGGCGACCCAGTTTGCGCCGAGGTCCTGGGCCTGGCCTTGCATGGTTTTGCGGGTGGCCAGAGTGCCGGCGACGAATTGCTTGATGACTTTGGCCAATTCAGCCGGGGCCGGCGGTTTGTTCTGGATGCGCCGCACCTCGGCCAGGAGGGCGTCGCGGGCGGCGGCAAATTTGTCCGCCGTTGTCACGGCGCTCATGCCAAAGAGACCCTGTTCGCCCGGATTGTAGGTCCAGGCTTCGGCGGAAGTGACCAGGCCGAGCTTTTCGCGCACTTGGCGGAACAAGCGCGAACTGCGGCCGCTGCCCAAAAGGGAGGCCAACAGGTCCAGCGCCGGGGTGTCGGGGTGCCGGACATCCGGGATGTGCCAGGCGAAATGAAAATAGGCCAGCTCGACGGCGCCTTCCTCGATGATTTCGCGCGGGGCGGTCTGGCGCGGTTCGAGGGGAAGCACCTGGGGCGGCAACGCCTTGGCCTTGCATTGGGCAAAGGCCGAACCAATCTGCCCGATCACGTCGTCCGGCTTGATGTCGCCGGCGACCACGAAGAAAATGTTGTTGGGCACATATTTTTCGCGGTAATAGCCCAGAATGTCGTCCGGCGTGAGGGTGTCAAAAATATCCGGGTAGCCGATGATGGTGAAGCGATAAGGGCTTTTGGTGAAGGCGCACTCGAACAAGCGGCGGCCGGCGCGCCGGCCGGGATCGTCCTGGTTCATGTCCATTTCGCGGCGGATGACGTCCAGTTCCTTGCTCAATTCCTCGGGGGGCAAGGTGGCGTTTTGCATGATGTCGCAGAGAATGTCGATGGCGACAGTGGCGCCGGTGTTGGGGACGTTGATGTGATAGACGGTGCGGTCAAAGGAGGTGAAGGCGTTCATGTAACCGCCGGCCGACTGCACTTCCTGATCGATGCGGCTGCCGGGGCGGGTGGTGGTGCCCTTGAAGAGCATGTGCTCCAGCACGTGGGACAAGCCGGCCCCAAGCCATTTACCCTCCGAAATGCTCCCGGTCAGGCACCAGGCCTGCGCGGAAACGACGGGCGCGCTGTGGTCTTCGCGCGTGATGACCACCAAACCATTGTCCAAAGTTGTCAGCCGCGTTCCCGGCGGCATGGGAGGAATGTCGATGGCGGCGGGGCGCGCCCGACGCTTGGCCGGGACGCGCTTGCCGGTCGCGCCGAGGGTCGGACGTGCCGTCGGCGCGAGCAGGCCGAGCCTTTTCTTTTCACCGTTCTTCATCTGGCCGGGAACGGTAAGGAGTTTCCCCTGCGGACGCAAGAAATGCCGTGCAGTTCCTTCGCCCTTCGATCTTAGAGCATTGCGGGAAAGACGCGGGCGAAGACGTTGCTTTGATCGACTTGAAACGACGCGGGAGGATTGCCATTGTCCCGCAGCGCAGCCTGAGCGAGAGCAATGCCGACGCCGAAACGCTGGACCAGATTCAACACCCGCATGGCTTCGGCCAAATGAGGGTTGCGATAATCGGCGATGCCCGGTTGACCGAAGTTGGCGACGGTGACATTGCCGAAGGGGCCGCCGGGACTCATGATTTCAATGCGGTCGTCAAACCAATAAGCGCGCACGGGGGCATTGGTGGACTCGTAGGCGCGGTGCATCACAGCATTGCGGGTCAGTTGTTGAAGGGCAACAGGCGGGTAAAGGAAGCGCCGGACCTCGCGATCCTGCGAAGTGAAGTCCACAGTCACGCGATTATGCGCGGCCATCTTTTCATCCAGGCGGCGGATCATGGAGGAAAGATGGCCGTCCAAGACTGCTTCATCCACGATGGGATCACTCCATTGGGTGCCCTGCACGCGCAGAAACTGAACGTAGGCGCCCGGCAGCCAGCGCGAAGGCGCGCGGGACAAAGCCAGCAGCCCGAGCACGGTGGGAATGGGTTCATCCTCAGCAACAATCATGCGGCAGGCCGAGAGACGTTGTTCGTAACTGCGGTCGTTGGCGGCGAGAATTTCCGGCGCGAATGCTCCCGGGAGATACTCCTCCTCAAAGAAGGTGCGGCTGAGGTCGCCAATCTTGGCGGAGGGACGCGGCGAGATGTCGAATGGAATATCGCGGTGCCGGCGCTTTTCATTGAGGATGCGCTCATCCTGGGCCGTAGCGATGCGGCGGCTGGGGCCAACGCGAATCCATATCCTGCCTTTGTAACGAACCGGAGGCGCATCGGCCGGCCAGACCATAACGACGGCGACTTCAGCGCCTTTGAAAACGCGCTTTTCGACAGTCATCGTTGGCGGCGGAAGGATATTGCCATTTGACCTCGTGTCAGCCAGGGTCGTCAGCAATTGGTCAGTGATTGTCGCCTTAATCGGATTCCCGTCGTCATCGACGCCGACAAAAAGCACGCCCGGCTGCTGATGATTAGGCAGGTCGTTGGCAAACGCGCAAATCGCCTGGCATCCTTTGTCCGGCGCGTCCCCTGTCCACGTCTGCTTGCGCTCGGCTCTGTCCGATTCGAGATCGTTGAGCAGTGCTTCAAGTTCGTTGTTTGTCAAGCGCGTCATCGCGGCGAAGTCTGCTCGCAATTGTGAGATTGTTCAACCCGATAACGGCATTGCCGGCCTGCGTGCCCCAAAAGTCCCCGCCCGCCATGCCGGCTCAGTCCCCGACGGTGATTTTCGGCTTGGGGGCTTTGGGGGCGGAGGCAGCCGTCTTGGTGGGGAGGAAGGGCTTGCGGAAGGCGTCGTCGAAACTGAAGTGGCCTTTGAAATCTGCGCGGCTGTCGGTCTCGGTTTTGGAGGCGACGCCGTGCTCGATCATGTTGAAGACGATTTCGCCAATGTCTTCGCAGGAATGAATGCCCCATTCGCCCAGAACGGTCGGCACCATGGGACCGAAGGAGTCGAGGGCGTATTGGCGGAGGCCGTCCAGGAGTTCCTTGCCGGCGACGTGCTTGTGCTCGGATTTGGTGCGGCCCAGGGCGCGCTGGGTGTATTGCAGGGCTTCCTGGACAAAAATGTAGGCTTCATAGGGGAAACGGGGATCCGCCGCCACTATTTTTCTGATGTCGTCTTCGAGATTCGCAGGCCGCATATCAGGATTTCTGCCGCAACAACGCCGGAGCGGATGGATGAGCCGTGCGGTAATCCTTCACGGCCCATCCAAATAACACCAACGCAAGTATGAGACACAGCACAATCTGTTCCTGTCTTGTCAGGTATCTCACGCAATCACTATACAGCAGATTCCCTAATTTCAAATTTAAAATCAAACCACGATATTTACCAGGCGTCCGGGCACAATAATGACCTTTTTGACCGGTTTGCCATCCATAAACTGCCGGACTTTCCCGCTGGCCAGGGCCGCCGCCTCAATATCGGCCTGCGGCGCCGCGGCCGGCACGACGATTTTGTCGCGGAGTTTGCCGTTGACCTGCACGGGCAATTCGAGGGTTTCCTCGGCCAGGATGGCCGGGTCAAACGCGGGCCACGGCTCATAGGCGATAGTGGTGGCGGCTTTGGCGGAGGCCAGTTTGGCGTGGAGTTCCTCGGCCAGGTGGGGCGCAAACGGATGGAGCAAAACCAGGAACGCGCGCAAGACCGACGCCGGCTTGGTTTCCCAGGTGATGGCGTCGTTGACAAAAATCATCAGGGCGGAAATGGCGGTGTTGAAGCGGAAGCCGTCCAGGTCTTCGGTGACTTTTTTTATACAGGCGTGCAGAGTTTTGAGCTGGGTGGGCGAGGCGGGGACATCCCGGATGGCGCGGCTGAGTTCGAGCCGGGCGAGGCTTTCGGGGTCGTCGTGGCCGTGGGCGGTTTGATGCTGCTCGAAATCCGTTTCGCTTTGCTCATCGACGAACAAGCGCCAGACGCGGCCCAGGAAACGATAGACGCCCTCGACGCCCTTGGTGCTCCAGGGTTTGACCATCTCCAGAGGGCCCATGAACATTTCGTAAAGGCGGAAGGCGTCCGCGCCGTATTCGCGCAGGATGTCGTCGGGATTGACGACGTTGCCGCGGGATTTGGACATTTTCTGGCCGTCCTCGCCCAGGATGAGGCCCTGGTTGACGAGTTTGAAGAACGGCTCCGGGGTCGAGACGCAACCCAGATCGAAGAGGACATTGTGCCAGAAGCGCGAGTAAAGCAGATGGAGGACGGCGTGTTCGATGCCGCCGACGTAGAGGTCCACGCCGGGTTTGGCGGCGTCCTGGCCGGGGCCGGTTCCCATCCAATAACGCTCCGGGCCGGGGCCGCAGAATTGGGAGTCATTGCGGGCGTCGGTGAAGCGGAGGTAATACCAGCAACTGCCGGCCCATTGGGGCATGGTGTTGGTCTCGCGTTTGCAGCCGTCGGGCAGTTGCACCCACTGAGTGGCGCGGGCCAGGGGCGGTTCGCCGGTGGGGGCGGGCTTGAAATCGGTCAAGTCGGGCGGTGAGAGGGGCAGAGCGGATTCGGGCAGGGCTTCGTGATAAAGATTCCCGCTCGCGTCGCGCTTCCAAACAATCGGAAACGGCTCACCCCAATAACGCTGACGGCTGAAGAGCCAGTCGCGCAGTTTGTAATTGATGGTCTTGCGGCCCAGGCCGTTTTCCTCCAGCCACGCGTTGATCCTAATCTTGGCTTCGGGCGTGGGCAGGCCGGAGAGGAAAGCGGAGTTGACGCTGACGCCATCGCCGACGAAGCCGATGGAATCGGCGCCCACGGGCGCCTGGACGACCAGGCGGACGGGCAGATCGAACTTGCGGGCGAACTCCAGATCGCGGGTGTCGTGGGCGGGAACGGCCATGATGGCGCCGGTGCCGTAAGAGGCCAAAACGTAGTCGGCGATCCAGATGGGGATTTTCTCATTATTGACAGGATTGACGGCAAAGGCGCCGGTGAAGACGCCGGTTTTTTGCCGGGCCAACTCGGTGCGTTCGAGGTCGCTCTTTTTGGCCATCTCGGCTTTGTAAGCGGCAACGGCGGCGCGGTGCTCCGGCGTGGTGATGAGATCGACCAGCTTGTGTTCGGGCGAGAGCACCATGTAGGTCGCGCCAAACAAGGTGTCCGGGCGGGTGGTGAAAACCAGGATGGTGCGGTCGGCCTGGGCGACGGCGGGAGGGGGTTCAGCGAGGCGGAAATGAACCTGCGCGCCCTCGCTGCGGCCGATCCAGTTGCGCTGCATTTCCTTGAGCGATTCGCTCCAGTCGATTTGCTCCAGGCCGCGCAGCAGGCGCTCGGCATAGGCGGTGATGCGGAGCATCCACTGGCGCATCGGTCTGCGCGTGACGGGGAAACCACCGACCTCGCTTTTGCCCTCGATGACCTCTTCGTTGGCCAGGACGGTGCCCAATTGCTCGCACCACCAGACGGGAGCTTCGCTGACGTAAGCCAGCCGCTTGCTGTCGCGGTACTGGCGGAGAGCTTCCGGGGAAGCGGCGCATTCCGGGGGGCACGGGAGGGTGTCAATGGGTTCGGCTTTGCCGGCGGCGGGATTGAACCAGGAATTGTAGAGCTTGAGGAAAATCCATTGGGTCCATTTGAAATAGCCGGGGTCGGTGGTGTCAATTTCGCGGCTCCAATCGTAGCTGAAACCGAGCGCCTTGATCTGGCGCTTGAACACGGCGATGTTGGCCTCGGTCGTCACGCGGGGATGCTGGCCGGTGCGGATGGCGTACTGCTCGGCGGGCAGGCCGAAGGCGTCCCAGCCGATGGGGTGGAGGACGTTGAAGCCGCGGGCGCGCTGGTAACGGGCCAGGATGTCGGTGGCGGTGTAGCCTTCCGGGTGGCCGACGTGCAGGCCGGCGCCGGAGGGGTAAGGGAACATGTCAAGGATATAGAATTTGCGGGGCAGGCGTTCCGCCGCAACTTGGCCCGCCAGGCCGTGGCGCCGGGCGAAGGGATGCGCCTCGGGCAGCGTGTCGCCGGGATTCCAGGCGCGGAAGATTTCGCCCGCCTCCCAGAGGCGCTGCCACTTCGGCTCGATCAAATGAAACGGATATTGTCGCCGCATAAAGAGCGCGGGGATATTGCGGAAAGCGGGGGCGCGGGGCAAGGAGTTTGGGAGGCGCCAAAGCTGAGGCACGCCCTGGCTCGCCGGCTTTATCGGCATCCTCGCAGGGGTGATCTTCAAATGCCTTTCAGCAGGCGTTCGTATTCGTCATGATTGCCAATCCAGAACCAATACATGACTCCGTCTTGAATTCGACCCAAGGCGCGATAGCCGGGGGATATGCGGGCCGACCAATAATGGCCTTTCTTCTCAAACCGCAAAGAAGGATGGCGCGGATTCACCAGCCACAACCGATACGCTTTGCGGGCCTGCGACCGCGCCGAAGGGGGCAGGCCTCGATAACCGGCCCAGAAATCACTGGTCGTTGATGATTTCATCCAGCGGCTTCACGCGGCCGGCGGCAATGTCGGTCCTGGCCTTCTCCCAGAGTTTGTCCAGCCGTCCGGCAGCGATGTCACCGTCAATCTGCTTGTCCCATGTCTCGTCAAGATACTGCTGCAACCAG
Source organism: Verrucomicrobiota bacterium (assembly GCA_049510745.1). Lineage (GTDB taxonomy): Bacteria > Verrucomicrobiota > Verrucomicrobiia > Limisphaerales > Palsa-1400 > PLGF01. The sequence goes on from JBEKYR010000012.1 coordinate 76,002, forward strand.
CCGGCAACTTTCCTGGCGTCTTCGACTGGAAGTGTCTGCAATGCCTTTTCAATTTCAACAACCGTGCTCATGGTGGAAATATAGTGGTTGAGGCGGAAAAGTAAACAAATCAAACCCAAATCCTAACGCGGCCTTACCGCCGAGCGATGACCTATACAATTTGGATAGGAGAGCGAAGAAGCGGTCGGCGGGGGCGCCGACCGCCGCACGCGAGGGCGCGCGCGCTCCCGGGATGTACTGCAACGGTTCTTAGGCGAGAGTTCTGGGGCGCGCTATTTTTTGTCGGCGGGGATGACGCCCTTGTCGATGAGCTTTTGCAATTTCGGACGGATGGTGAACTGGCAATACCCCTGGCCGGGATGGAGGTTGTAAAAGTTCTGGTGGTACTGTTCGGCCGGGTAAAACGCGGTCAGCGGCACGATTTGGGTGACGATGGGAGAGGAGAAATGGCGGGCGGCATCGGCCCGGGCTTTTTCGGCGGCGGCTTTTTGGGCCGGGGTGCTGTAAAGAATGATGGAGCGATATTGGGTGCCGACGTCGTTGCCCTGGCGGTTGAGGGTGGTCGGATCGTGCTCCTCGAAAAAGACTTCCAGAAGCTTGTCGAAGGAGATGACGGCGGGATCGAACTGAATCTGGATGACCTCGGCGTGGCCGGTCTGGCCGGTGCAGACCTCTTCATAGGAAGGATGGGGGGTCGTGCCGCCGGCAAAACCGGAAGTGACGGATTTGACGCCGGGAATGCGTTGGAAAACGGCTTCGCCGCACCAAAAGCAGCCGCCGCCGAAGGTGGCCGTTTCAAGTTTTGCGGGGGCGTTGGTGGAAACTGGCGCGGCATTCATAATGGGAACAAGGAAAAGACAACCCAGCAGCAGGCTGGCCGTCTGGAAGCATCGGGCCAGTCCGCGCGATGTCAATGCGATGCGGGAATTCTTCATGCGAACCGAGATAAGATGGCCGTCCGGCGGCAGATTTTCAATCGAATCTTCAAGAGATGTCTTCAAAAGGTGTCGCGTCGGCGTGTCGGCGTGTCGGCGTGTCGGCGTGTCGGCGTGTCGGCGTGTCGGCGTGTCGGCGTGTCGGCGTGTCGGCGCTGAAGGCAGTCCGGCAAGACATGCTGTCATATGACAGTATGACATTCCATATCGGGGTTTCGTTCTTTTCGCCATTCTGTTCAGCATTCTGTTCACCGTTCTGTTCACCGTACGGTGAATCTCGCTGCGGGACGAATTCCGCCGGCGGTGGAGAGGTCAGTGGACGCGGGGCACCGTCCCCGAATTAGGGGTTCCGTCGGCGAGATGAGGGCGGGTGTGCCTCCGGCGCCATTTGTGTCTGGCGCCATTTGTGGCTTTCCGTTCCGGGGGGAATTCGCCAGACTGGGCGGCGATGAAACGCCTGTATCTGTTTTTCGGTGTCTGGTTCCTGCTCGTAGTGTTCAGGGCCGGCGCCGTGACGCCCACCATCCTCTCCCCACCGGAAAGCGTCACCGTCAACAACGCTTCGGCCGCCGCCTTCACGGTCGTGGCGACCAACGCGGCCAGCTACCAGTGGCAGTTTCCGGGCACCAACAATCTGCCCGCAGCCACCAACGCCACGCTGAGCCTGGATAATGTGACCAGCAACCAGGCGGGGAGCTACACTGTGGTCGTGACCTCGTCGGACAGCAATTCCATCAGCGCGACAGCGGTGTTGACGATTGTGCCCGGAACGATCGTCCAGTTGACCATCTCGACTTACCCGGACGGGAGCAGCAACAGTTTTTTGGTGCAGTTGTTTGACCATGACAAGCCGGCCACGGTGGAGAACTTCATTCATTACATCAGTTCCGGGGCTTATTCGAATATGTTCTTTGACCGGGACGTGACGAATTTTGTTCTGCAAGGGGGCGATTATGTCACCACCGATCGAACGAGCAATTATCTGTACGGCGGGCCAGTTTCGGCGGGGGAACCCAGTTTTCCATCGCAAGTGGATAGCGAATTGAACGTGGGGCCGCTGATTCACAACACATTTGGCACGTTGGCCATGGCCTTGGCTACGGGAAAACCGGACTCGGCCAGCAGCGCGTTCTTCATCAGTTTGACGAACAATTCCCCGTACCTGGACACGAACAACGGCGGTTTCACCGTCTTCGGGCGGGTCATATCCAATGCCAATGTCCTGCAGTATTTCAACACCTTGAGCGCGCCGAGCAACGGGATTTTGGATTACAGTTCGAGTATTCCGACGCTGCCGGTCAATTACGACGGGACCAATACTCCGAATAACGCCAATTTATTCTACTGCGATTTTGCGTTCCAAACCACGCCGCCGGTGGATACGAACCCGCCGACGGTTTCGATTGCCTTTCCAGCGCCGAACGCGGCCTTCACCAACGGCAGCCCGTTGACAGTGCAAGGGACAGCGCAGGATAATGTCGGATTGGCCGAGGTGTTTTGTGTTTTGACCTCGAGCACGGGCGCCTATGGCGGCAAGAGCCAGACCAATGCCGCGCTGGGCACAACCAATTGGTCGCTGGATCTGGTCAGTCAACTCGGAACGATTGAGCCGGGGGTTTACCAGTTGACGGCCTACGCCCAGGACGGGGCGGGCAACCTGAGCGCGCCGGCAACGGAGTATTTCACCAATCTGGCGCAATTGACCATCATCACCAACGTGGAGGGGAACCTGACAACCAACGCGCCGCAGTACCTGGTGCCGGGACAGCAGTACTCGGTGGCGGCGGCGCCGGGACCCGGACAACAGTTTGACACTTGGCAATATCAAGGGGTGGTGTCGATTAACCCGGTGCAAACGTTGACGGTGGAATCCAACCTGACGTTGACGGTGACGTATCTATCCAACACCCTGCCCGCCGGCCTGGCCATAACTAATCCTGCCGCCGGTTCCCAGGTGCCAAGGACCAACACCGGCCTGACCGTTAGTGGAACTCTTCCGCCGTCGGATATAGTAACGCAATTGACCTGCCAGCTTTTTTCCCAATCCAACGCCGTGACCGCCGCGAAATCCCCAAAGCTCAACGGCACCAACTGGACGCTGGCCGTAAGCAACCTTGTGGGCGGGCCTTACACGATAGTGGTTGTGGCGGAGGATTCGTCGGGCCGATTCGGATTGGTTTCGGAAAATTTCACGCTCCTCGCGCCGCCTATCATCATCTCGCAACCCTCCAGCCCGACCGTCAATAACGGTTCCGCGGCGGACTTCACCGTCGTGGCGACCAACGCGGTCGCCTACCAATGGCAGTTTGCGGGCACCAATAATCTGCCCGGAGCCACCAACGCCACCCTGGCCCTCGACGACGTGAGCACCAACCAGGAGGGTTCTTACACGGTCGTCATCACCGCCCCGGATGGCGAGACGTTGAGCAGCCAGCCGGCGGTCCTGACCGTGGTGCAAGGGACGATTGTGCAATTGACAATCTCGACTTACCCGGATGGGAGCAGCAACAGTTTTTTGGTGGAGTTGTTTGACCATGACAAGCCGGCCACGGTGGAAAACTTCGTCCATTACATCAACTCCGGGGCGTACTCGAATATGTTCTTTGACCGGGACGTGACAAATTTTGTTTTGCAAGGGGGCGATTATGTCACCACTGATCGAACGAACAATCATCTGTCCGGCGGGCCGGTTTCGGCGGGGGAACCCAATTTTCCGTCGCAAGTGGATAGCGAATTGAACGTGGGGCCGCTGATTCACAATACATTTGGCACGTTGGCCATGGCCCTGGTTTCGGGAAAACCGGACTCGGCCAGCAGCGCGTTCTTCATCAGTTTGACGAACAATTCCCCGTACCTGGACACGAACAACGGCGGTTTCACCGTTTTCGGGCGGGTCATATCCAATGCCAACGCCCTGCAGTACTTCAACACCTTGAGCGCGCCGAGCAACGGCATTTTCAATTACAGTTCGGGTATTCCGACGCTGCCGGTTAATTACGACGGGACCGGCTTGCCCGCCAACAGTAATGTGTTCTACTGCGATTTTGTGTTCCAAACCACGCCGGTAGTCGATACGAACCCGCCGACGGTCGTGATGACCTATCCGGCGCCAAACGCGGTTTTCAGCAACGGCAGCCCGTTGACAGTGCAAGGGACAGCGCAGGATAACATCGGATTGGCCGAGGTGTTTTGTATTTTGACCTCGAGCACGGGCGCCTATAACAACAAGAGCCAGACCAATGCCGCGCTGGGCACAACCAATTGGTCACTGAATCTGGTCAGCAAACTGGGAACCATTCAGCCGGGGGTTTACCAGTTGACAGCCTACGCCCAGGACGGGGCGGGCAACCTGAGCACGCCGGCAACGGAGTATTTCACCAATCTGACGCGACTGACGATCATCACGAACGTGGAAGGGAACCGGACAACCAACGCGCCGCAGTACCTGGTGCCGGGACAACAGTATTCCGTGACGGCGGCGCCGGGACCCGGACAAGAGTTTGACACTTGGACCTCCAACGGTGTGGCGTCGCTTAACCCGGAGCAAACGTTCACGGCGAACGGCAACCTCACTCTGATGGTGACGTATCTTTCCAACACGCTGCCCGCCGGCCTGGCCATTAGCAGTCCTGCCGCCGGTTCCCAGGTGCCACGGACCAACACCGGCCTGACCATTAGTGGAACTCTCCCGTCATCGACCACAGTGACGCAACTGACCTGCCAGCTTTTTTCCCAATCCAACGCCGTGACCGCCGCGCAATCGGCGAGCCTCAGTGGCGCCACCAACTGGTCGCTGGCCGTGAGCAATCTCGTGGGCGGCCCTTACACGATAGTGGTTGTGGCGGAGGATTCGTCGGGCCGTTTTGGATTGGTTTCGGAAGATTTCACGCTCCTCGCGCCGCCTGTCATCATCTCGCAACCCGCCAGCCTGACCGCCAATAGCGGTTCGGGGGCGGCTTTCACCGTCGTGGCGACCAACGCGGTCGCCTACCAGTGGCAGTTTCCGGGCACAAACAATCTGCCCGGCGCCACCAACGCCACCTTGACCCTTGACGACGTGAGCACCAACCAGGCGGGTTCTTACGTGGTCGTCATCACTGCCCCGGATGGCGAGACGTTGAGCAGCCAGCCGGCGGTCCTGACCGTAGTGCAAGGGACGATTGTGCAATTGACCATCTCGACTTACCCGGACGGGAGCAGCAGCAATTTGGTGGTGGAGTTGTTTGACAATGACAAGCCGGCCACGGTGGAGAACTTCATCCATTGCATTAAGTACGGGGCGTACTCGAATATGTTCTTCGACCTGGATAAGGCCGGGTTTATTCTGCAAGGAGGGACTGACGGCGCCGTGGACCGCACGAATTCCACTCCCGGTCTGACCGGGTGGGGCATCTATAGTCAGTACATCGCGGGAAACACTAATTTTCCGTCGCAAGTCGATAGCGAATTCAAGGTGGGGCCGTTGCTGCACAATACATTTGGCACGCTGGCCATGAGCTTGACTACCGGAAAGCCGGACTCGGCCTCAAGCTCGTTCCTCATTAATTTGGCGGACAATTCGGCGAACCTCGATTATCAAAACGGCGGCTTCACCGTTTTCGGGCGGGTCATATCCAACGCCAACGTCCTGCAGTATTTCAACACCTTGAGCGCGCCGAGCAATGGCATTTCCAGCAATGTCATCACAGGTTTTGCGGCGCTGCCCGTCAATTACGACGGGACCAACGAACCCGCCAACAGCAACCTGTTCTTCTGCGATTTCAAGTTCCTGACACCGCCGCCGGTGGATACAAGCCCGCCGACGGTCGCGATTGCTTTTCCGGCGCCGAACGCGGTTTTCACCAACGGCAGTCCGTTGACCGTGCAAGGGACGGCGCACGACGATGTCGGATTGGCCGAGGTGTTCTGTGTTTTGACCTCGAGCACGGGCGCTTATGGTAACAAGAGCCTGACCAATGCCGCGCTGGGCACAACCAACTGGTCGCTGAATCCGGCCAGTCAACTCGGAACCATCGAGCCGGGGGTTTACCAGTTGACGGCCTACGCCCAGGACGGGGCGGGAAATCTGAGCGCGCCGGCGGCGATTCAGTTCTTCACCAATCTGACGCGACTGACGATCATAACGAACGTTGCCGGCCACCTGACAACCAATGCGCCGCAGTACCTGGTGCCGGGACAGCAGTATTCCGTGACGGCGGCGCCCGGAGCGGGACAACAGTTTTACAGTTGGACCTCCAACGGGGTGACGTCGATCAACCCGGAGCAAACGTTCACGGCGAACGGCAACCTCACGCTGACGGTGACATATCTCTCGAACAATCTTGCGGCAGGCGTGACCATTACAAACCCCGTGACCGGCACGCAGGCTTTCGCCATCCAGTCGCTGCTGACGGTGAGCGGCACCCTATTTTCTTCGAGCACGGTCACGCAACTGACCTGCCAGTTTTTTGTCAACTCCAATTCCATCTCGACCGCGCAGCCCGTCAACCTCGCCGGCACAAACTGGTCGCTGGCCGTGACCAATTTGGGCAACGGCGCCTACACGGTGGTGGCTGTGGCGAGCGACACGGCGGGCGACACGTTTTTCGCCGCGGCCAACTTCACGCTGCTGAACGTGGAGCAATTGACACTCAACGTCGTCGGAGGGGGAACCATCGCCAGCAATCCGGGACCCTACGTTGTGCCCGGCACCTACACAGTCAAGGCGGTGCCCAACGCCGGGCAGGTCTTTTACAGTTGGAGCGACGGAGTCACCACCACGCTGAACCCTTCCAAGAAGTTTACGGTCGTGTCGAACCTGACGCTGACGGCGACGTTCGCCGGCGAGGACAAGTCGTTGAAGGGCATCGCGTTCACCTATCCATCGGCGAACGCCAACGTGCCCAGTAATACATTCAACCGGGTGGAGGTAAAAGCTCCGGCATCGCTGAGTGTCACGCAGATGACGTGCCAGTTTTTTTTGCAATCCAACGGCGTCACGGCATCGCCTCAATTCCTGAACTTCGATGCCGCCACCAAAAAATGGACGTTGCCCGTGACCAATTTCACGCCGGGGCCTTATGTGGTCATGGCAGTGGCGTATGACAAGGAGGGCAAGAGCAGGCTGGTGTCGGAGAAGTTTAATCTGCTGGCGAAGCTGGCGGTCGGCGTCCAGGGCAAAGGGACCGTGACCGCCGGCTTGAACGGGAAGTACCTGCAGGTCGGCAAGAGCTACCGTATTTCCGCCACGCCGACCGCGGGGGAGGTGTTTGCGTTCTGGACCGGCGCGGTGGCAAACTCAAACAGCCCGGCGACCACGTTTGTCATGTCAAGCAATACGGTGTTGACGGCGACTTTTACAAACAACCCGTTTCCGTCGGTGGCAGGCACTTACAACGGGCTGTTCTTCAATGCGACCAATCCGTCGCCGACCAGCTCCGGGTTTGTCACCTTGACCGTGGCCCGTTCCGGCGTGTTCAGCGGAAAACTGGTGATGCCCACGCTGACGCTGCCCATTTATCCAAGCAAGTTCCCTTACGCCGGCTCCGTCGAGTTTCGAGCGACGAAGGCATCGGATGACTTGGACCTCATCTTCGAGATCGATCTGACGGGCGGCACGGACCAACTGATCGGGGAGGTGAGTCATCGGGGCGCCTGGACAAACCTGCTGATTGCCTATCGCGCCGCCACCAATCTTTCCAGTTCCAACATGCCCGCACCCGGAAAATACGTGCTGACTCTGCAACCAACCAACGGAAGCGCCGGCAGCCCGACCTCCCCCGGTTACGCCGCCGTCACGGTGGAAAAGAGCGGGACGGTGGTTTTGGGCGGGGTGTTGCCGGACAATACCGGCATTTCCAAATCCGTCGGAATGTCAAAGGAGGGCCTATGGCCGCTCTTCATAGCGCCGGCCGGCTACAAGGGCCGCGGGCTGATCATCGGCTGGCAAACCAACCTGTCGTCGCTTGGCCAACTGGCGTGGATCAAACCGGCGGCCGGCGGGACCTATTATCCCCGCGGCTTTACGACGAGACTGGATGTCACCGGCGCCGGCCACGTCCCGCCCGAGGCCGGCACAAACTACGAAATCGTTTTCGGCGGGGGCAGCCTGGGGACCAACGCCGCCGTGACCGACCTTCTGACTGTCAACAATTCCAAACAGTTCGTCCCGGAAGGCGCCACGAACAAACTGGAGATTTCGCTCCTGCCCGGCGGCGCGCTGACGGGGCATTTTCTCAATGAGGTCGATGGCAGGACGCTGTCGTTCAAGGGCGCTTTCACCAGCCCGTCGCAAGGAGGTTCGGGTTTCACGCTGGATACCAACGGCGAGAGCGGCTATTTCAACCTGAGCTTGAAGCCGTGATCCCGGCGCCCGGCCCCGCAGGCATGACCACGATCCTCATTGCGACGCGCAACGCCCACAAGGTGGCTGAAATCCGGCAGATTCTTTCCGGGAACCTGCGCTGCCTCAGCCAGAACGAGGTGCCCGGCGCGCCGGCGGCGGCGGAAGACGCGGACTCCTTTGCCGGAAACGCCCGGAAAAAGGCCGAAGGACTGGCCGATTGGCTGGCCGCGCATCCCGATGCGTTGCCGGACACGATCGACCCGGAGAGCGATCCTTTCTACATTCTGGCCGATGATTCCGGATTGGAAGTGGACGCGCTCGGGGGCGCGCCCGGGGTCCACTCGGCGCGGTTTGCCGCCTGGGACGCGCCCGGAGCGGCCAACGCTCCGGATGCGGCCAACAACGCCAGGCTGCTTCGGCTGCTGGACGGCGTCCCGCCGGAACGCCGGACGGCGCGGTTCCGCTGCGTGCTGGCGCTGCTGCGGCTGCGGCCGCTGGCAACGCCCTGGAAGACCGTGACGCTGGAAGGGATTTGCGAGGGCCGCATTGCCTTCGCCCCCGCCGGGACGGGAGGTTTTGGCTACGACCCGCTGTTTGTCCCGGAGGGCTGGGCGCAGTCTTTGGCCGAACTGGGGGAGGCTGTCAAGAATACCTTGAGCCATCGCGCCCGCGCGCTGGAAAAGCTCCGGCTGTTTTTGCTGGACAACGGCCCGGCGGCCTAATCCTTCTCCTCCCGCCAGCGGGGCACCAGCGAGTGGCTGATGCCGAGATGATCGAGCACCCGCCCCACCACGGAATCGACGAGTTGCTCGATGGTGGCGGGCCGGTGATAAAAGGAGGGGTTGGCGGGAAGAATCGTGGCGCCGGCCAGCAGCAGCAGCTCAAAATTCCGGACATGCACCAGGTTCAACGGGGTTTCGCGCGGCACCAGGATGAGTTTCTTCTTTTCCTTCAAGACAACGTCGGCGGCGCGCAGCAAAAGGTCCTCGCTGATTCCGTGCGCGATGCGGCCCAGCGTGCCCATGGTGCAGGGGATGACCACCATCGCGTCCGGCGGATTGGAGCCGCTGGCAAAGGGGGCGTTCATGCTGCGCAAGCCGTGGGTGAAAGCGCCTTCGGGCAGGCGCAGCCCGCCGGGCAGTTCTTCCGCCAGCACGGCCTGGGCGTAGTGGCTGAGGACGACGTGGATTTCGTGCCGGCGCGGGTCCAAATGGTCCAGCAGCCTTTGGGCGTAGAGCGCCCCGCTGGCTCCGGTGATGGCGACGAGAATCCGCACAAACTCTATCCGTTGAGGCCGCGCAAATAGGCCAGGACCAGCTCCGGCAGATCGGCGCTGTAGCCGCCTTCCAAAACGCTGAAGGCCGGGACCTGCAATTGCCGCACGCTCTCCCCCAGCCAATAATAATCTTCCGCCTCCAGCGTCCCGTGCGCCAGGGGATCGCCCCGGTAGGCGTCAAACCCCGCCGAGACCGCGACCAAATCGGGGCGGAAGTTTTTCAACTCGCCCAAGGCGCGCGCGAGGATGGCGCGGTACTGGTCGCGGGGGAGATCAGGGCGGACGGGAAAATTAAAACAGTTGCCGCCCCGGTTCCCCTGCCCCGTTCCGGGATAGGCGGGATATTGATGGATGGAAAAAAAGGCCAGCCCCGGTTTGTCAAGCAAAATATCCTCCGTGCCGTTGCCGTGATGCACGTCGAAATCGAACACCGCCACGCGCCTGGCCCCGGCCGCCTGGGCCTCCAGCGCCGCGATGGCAATGGAGTTGAGGTAGCAGAACCCCATCGCCCGCTCCGGCGTGGCGTGGTGGCCCGGGGGGCGCAACAGGCTGAAGGCCGCTTGTCCCGCCCGCGCGGCGGCCAGGGCGCGCAAGGCGCCGCCCACGGAGCGGCGGGCATGGTCGGCAATGCGCGGATAGGCCGGGGTATCGCCGTCGAAATCGTAGGGAAGCTGCAATTGTTGCAGATGCCGCGGGGTGTGGGCGCGGAGGATGGCGGAGTCGGCGGCGGCCGGAGGCAGTTCCCAGGACAAGGGCAGTTGATCCTGGGCCTTGAGCCAATCGACCGTCCGGCTGACGCGCTCGGGGCCTTCGGGATGGCCCGGGGCGGAGAACTCCGTGCAGCGGGAATCGGTGATGATCGTCACAGCCGGGGCTTCAGAGGCGTTTCTCGTCCGCGTCGATGTAATCGACGAAGGTTTGAATATCGTCACGGAGGGCCAGGCCGGACTCTTCCTTGCGCATCTTCAAGCGCGCCTTGCCGGCGTCGTCGTCGCGTCCGCGATTGAGGACGAAATCGGCAAAGGCCTTTTTCTCCGCCTCGGATTTCTTGACATTGTGGGCGACCCAATCGGCGACCTGGCCGTCGGTGATGGAGTTTTTGACCACGTCGATAAAGGTGTCGGCGGAAAGGCCGGCGGCTTTGAGCCAGGCGCCGTCAAAGCCCTTGGTGAAATTCTCCTGGTAGTCCCGGTGGAGTTTGCCGGCCAGATGAAGCCGAATCTTATCGACAAAGCGGGGCAAATAAACCCAGCCGGACATCATTTCGCGCGGGCTGCGCGGGTAAATAATCGTTTCCATGAGGGCATCTTCTCGCAAGGCGGCCCGGCTGTCAATGCGTCTTTAGACGAGCTTCTTGTACTGCCTGGTTTCCGCCAGCTTTTTGACCAGTTCCTTGACTTTCTGCGCCTGGCTCTTGTGGGCCAGCAAGACGGCGTCGTCGGTCTGCACCAGGATGGCGTCCCGCAGCCCGACGACCGCGATGGGGGTGCGGTGGCGGGTCCTGGCGTCAAAAATAATGTTTCGCGCGCCATCGATATGGATGAAGTCTCCGACCGCGCAGTTGCCTTCGGGGTCGGCTTTGAGGTGGCGGGCCAGGGCGGTCCAGGAACCCACATCGTCCCAGGCAAAGGCGCCGTCGGCCACGACGACGTTGTGAGCGCGCTCCATCAGGGCGTAGTCGATGGAGATTTTTTTGGTTTCGGGGTATTCCCTGGCCAGGACTTTGGCGAGCCTGGGGGTGCCGGCGGCCTGGAACCAGCGCCGGCAGGCGGCGGCCAGCTCCGGTTGGTGCATTTCCAACCCCTGCGTGATGGTGACGAAGGACCAGATGAACATCCCGGCGTTCCACCGGTATTGGCCGCTGTTGACGTATTCGAGCGCCTTATCAAAGAGCGGTTTTTCCACAAATTGTTCCGCCTTGAAGAACGCTGTTTTGTAAGGCTTGACCCCTTGCGGCGGGGGCAGGAGGTTGCCGACGCGAATGTAACCGTAGCCCGTGGCCGGCTCGGTGGGTTTGATGCCGATGGTCACAATAACCTGGCCGCGCGCGGCCAGATCAAACGAATCAGCAAGCACCTGCTGGAATTTTTTCTCCTCCGGAATGACCTGGTCGGCGGGCAGGACGGCCATGACGGCGCTGGTCGAGCGCTGCCCGACAATGGCCGCGCCCAGGGTGACGGCGGCGCAGGTGTCGCGCCCGATTGGCTCGGCCACGACGTTTTCCCTGGGCAGCCTGGGCAACTGACGACGGACTTCGGGGGCCTGGACGGCGTTGGTGATGACGAGGATGTTTTTGAGCGGGACCAGCGGCAGGACGCGCTCGACGGCCTGTTGCAAAAAGGAGCGGCCGCCCAGCAGGCTGACCAGTTGTTTGGGCGTCTTCTCGCGGCTGACGGGCCAGAACCGTTCGCCGCGCCCGCCCGCCATGATGATGACAAAACGGTTGTTGCCGGTTGACTTTGATTGTATTCTCATATTGATGAATTCACCATAGTGCATTCAATTTGGCGGTCAAAGCGAAAGAGGCAGCGGTAGTTCTAATTCGGGGAATTATATACATCGTTACCCTAAGCCTTGATTTTTTGCGCGTGTCTCGGCGGCTTTTAAGCCAGCGAGCCGCCACTTGCGGCGGAAAGAAGTTTGCCGTTTTTTGCGACTCAAGGCCGCCTTTATACCGGCATCCTTCATGCGTTTTGACCACTTGACCACTTTTGGGCGATCGCGCATTTCGATGATTGTAGCTGTTGAGATCAAGTCGAGATCATGCATCTTGTGGCAATTAGGGCAGAGGATGACTAGGTTTGATGCTGCGCTATTGGCTCGATTTCCGTCAATGTGGGCCACTTCCAGAACGTCTTTAATTCCGAATCCGCAATGAGCGCACAAGGCGGGATAGGTTGCGAAGGCCAACTTGCGGTAATTGACGCGCTTGGCACTCACGTTACTTGGAGAATTTGTATATTCATAAGTCATTGACTAGTATTATGTTGTGAACGTTTATCCTCTTGCTCTCTGAGTTTACTGCAATCTTCTTCCCATTGTTTCTCGGCTTGCCGCGACTTTTCGAACGCTTCGTCTATTTCTTTGTAAATATCGGCGATAACTCTCTCGTATGCTTGCGTTCTAGCCACTCCAAGTTGATTGTTTTCGGCGTTAAGTTTTTTGCAAATTCGTTCCGTGAAGTGATTCGGGAATGGCATGGTGCGTTTTCGACCACGCTCTACAACCGCAACGCTGACAGGGCCACCGCAAAAAGCGTCAATGCCCTTGACGTGCTCAATTGTATCTATCGCCAAAGTCAGCCCTGTTTGCCATGTCATGCGGCTGGCGTCTATTTGACTGAGAAAGAACTTCGATATTCTAGAGGCAATTCCAATCGCCGCAAATCGGGAACACGGCTGGGCTTGGGCCGTGATTGAGTCAATGGTATAAAGATAGGCTTTATACCTGTAAAAATGGGCGATCATCAATTGAAAAAAATTCTCGTCTCGTTCAAATAAAGCCCGCTGCCGATCTTCTGGCATGTCTGGAAGATTATATAAGCCCAACACATTACGATGGAAATTTTTGATTGATTTTTGTGCTAAATTTACCGCTGCCCATTCGCTATCTAGGGATTTGCCATTAGCCTCTCTTTTAATGTCATCAATAACCCGGAAGGCAGGCGCAATTCCACCACAGAATGCAATCAAAGCCCCATTATCTTCAAAATCAATGCTGTATATTTTCAACGCATCGAGTTCTTTCATGCTGCCAGCGGTCGCTTGACTCTCTCCCGCCATGACAACCGTATCTTTACAGATGACACCCACAATCTGGCTCATTGGCACCCTCCATTTCTTAAAAAAGGGCGGCGGCTTTGGTTGCGGAAACCTGTAAGGAGTGAATGGACGTTTTTAACGGAGTCATTCATACCGCCAATGGTAAACGCTGGAATCGCTGCGACAAGACTGAATATCTGATAGCGGGGCATTATTCATCGCAACACACTAATCCGCAGCGACTTCCGCAGAGGTAACGTTGTATATAATTCCCCTAATTTGAATTGCGGTTAGCTCATGCTTCAGGCTGCCATTCCGTTTCCGCAAATATGGTGTAAAGAAGACTCTGCCCGCTGTCTATTGCCATCCCTTCCAGCCGGGAGGAGATAACCACATTGAGAAACCTGCTCAGAGCGAAAGGGGTGTGTCGCTCATCGACGGAGATGATTTGCGCCAACTTGTTCGCAGAAAGGCAAGCCAGAATGCGGTAATACTCCTCTAATGCAGGCGCATCCGCGAGCGCCTGTGGATGGGCGAACACTTCGCTGGGTACGAAGTCAAGGAGTTGCGCGGTCTGGCGAGCCAGATTGGAAATGCAAAGTTCATCCCAATCCCAAACAAGGTTTCTCCACATTGCGCGCTGGGCTATCTCTCGCAGTTGCTCAAACCGGGATGCTTGGATGCAGTGCCAGAAACTGCGAGACCGCGCCAGGAATTGCTCCTGGAGCGCAGAGGTAATGTCTTGAGTCATATCTCTTCTGCTGGAATGCCTTTCACCGCTCTGGCCAGCCCAGCGGCGAAGCCGCTGACGCGGGCGGGCAGATCGGTGTCGCGGCCATGCAGGGCGATTTGGTTGACGATGGCGCTGCCCACGACCACTGCGTCGGCGTTTTCCGCCACCTGGCGCGCTTGTTCGGGGGTGGAAATGCCAAAGCCGACGGCCACGGGCAAGCTGGTGTGGGCGCGGATTTTGGCGGTCATCTCGCCGATGGTTTCGGAAACTTTCTTTTGCATCCCGGTGACGCCCTCGCGGGAGACGTAGTAGATAAAGCCGGCGCCGCGCCGGACGATGAGTTCGATGCGGGAGTCGGGCGTGGTGGGCGCGACCAGGTAGATGGCGCAAAGGCCCGCCCTGGTCATGAGCGCCTCGTAATTCTCCGATTCCTCCGGCGGCAAATCGAGCACCAGCAGGCCGTCCACGCCGGCGGCGGCGGCGGCGGCCACGAATTTCTCCAAGCCGTGGCGGTGGATGAGGTTGAAATAGATGTAGAGAACGATGGGGATTTGGGAATCGCGGCGGATGGCGGCGACGGTTTGCAGGACTTTGACGGGCGTAGTGCCCGACTCCAGCCCGCGTTGGGCCGCCAACTGGTTGACCAGGCCGTCGGCGAGGGGATCGCTGAAGGGCACGCCCAGTTCGAGAACATCGACGCCGGCTTGATCGAGGGCCAGGGCCAGGCGGCGGGTCATTTCGAGGTTGGGATCGCCCGCGCCGATATAGACAATGAACCCTTTTTGTCCGTCTCTCTTCAGCCGCGCAAATCGTTCTGCGATGCGGTTCATCGGAGGTAAAAAGGTGGGCGGTGGCTGCGGCCAGCCCGGCGGCGAGGCCTTAGTGGTGGCGGCGGCGGCGTTTGACGGTGATCTGGGCCAGGGAATTGGCCAGGGCGGCGTGGACGGTCGCGGCCTCTTCGTCATCGAGTTGGTCGGCCAGGCGGGCTTCGGCCCGGCGCCGGGCTTCCTCGGCTTTGGTTTCGTCAATTTGCTCGGCCGGGATGGCCATGTCGGTCAACACCGCCACGTGGTCGCCCGTGATTTCGACAAAGCCGTCGCCGACGGCGAGGTAGAATTCCTGCCCGTCCTTGCGCACGACGATTTCGCCGGCGACCAATTGAGTCATCAAGGGGACGTGGTTGGGATAAACGCCCATCTCGCCTTCCGCGCCCGGCAAGGTGACCATCTCGACTTGATCGGAGAAGGCCTGGGAGTCGGGCGTGACGATTTCAAGCTGGAGTGTGTTCGCCATTTAGGCCTCTTTGATTTCTTCGATGCCGCCCTTCATGTAGAAATTGCCTTCGTTGACCTCGTCGTGTGTGCCTTCCAGAATTTCCTTGAATCCGCGGACGGTTTCGGCGACCGGGACTTGCTTGCCTTCGCGGCCCGTAAAGACCTGCGCGACCGTGAAGGGCTGGCTGAGGAACCGCTGGATTTTCCGCGCGCGGAACACGGTCAGCTTGTCGTCGGGCGACAGTTCGTCCATGCCCAAAATGGCGATGATGTCCTGCAAGTCCTTGTAGCGTTGGAGGACCTTCTGCACGCCGCGGGCCACGTCGTAATGTTCCTGGCCGACAATTTCCGGGGTGAGCGCGCGGGAATTGGAGGCCAGGGGATCGACGGCGGGGAAGATGCCCAACTCGGCAATGGATCGCTCCAGGACGATGGTGGCGTCCAGGTGCGCGAACGTGGTGGCAGGCGCCGGGTCGGTCAAATCGTCCGCCGGGACATAAACGGCCTGGAAGGAGGTGATGGAACCTTTTTTGGTGGAGGTGATCCGTTCCTGAAGGTCGCCCATTTCCGCGGCCAAGGTCGGCTGGTAGCCGACGGCGCTGGGAGTGCGACCGAGCAGGGCGGAGACTTCCGAGCCGGCCTGGGAGAAGCGGAAAATGTTGTCGATGAACAGGAGCACGTCCTGGTTCTTTTCATCGCGGAAATACTCGGTGATGGCCAGGCCGGAGAGCGCCACGCGCAGACGCGCGCCCGGCGGCTCGTTCATTTGGCCATAGACCAGGGCGATTTTGGAGTCGCCGAGGTTTTTCTGCTTGATGACATCGGCCTCGGACATTTCGTGGTAAAGATCGTTGCCTTCGCGGGTGCGCTCGCCGACGCCGGCGAAGACGGAGACGCCGCCGTGGAGTTTGGCGATGTTGTTGATCAATTCCATGATGACGACGGTCTTGCCGACGCCGGCGCCGCCGAAGGCGCCGACTTTGCCGCCCTTGAGAAAGGGGCAGATCAAGTCGATGACTTTGATGCCGGTGGTGAGGACCTGGGGCGAGGTGGATTGATCGACCAGCGGGGGAGCGGGGCGGTGGATGGGGTAGTATTTCTCCGCCGTGACGGGGCCGCGCTCATCGACGGGATTGCCGGTGACATCGAAGACGCGCCCCATGACGCCGGGGCCGACGGGCATGGAGATGCAAGAGCCGGTGTCGGTGACTTCGAGGCCGCGTTTGAGGCCCTCGGTGCTGGACATGGCGACGGAGCGGACCCAATGGTCGCCCAGATGTTGCTGGACTTCGAGGGTCAGATGGGTTTTGCCCATGCCCGGTACGTCGAAATCGACGGTGACGGCGTTGTAAATGGAGGGCAGGTCGGCGGGGAACTCGATATCCACGACCGGCCCGATGACCTGCACGATTTTGCCTTTATTCATTTTGTTCGTCAGCGCGTTTAACCTGAAAGAGGGGGGGAATCTATGGGGAGCGGGGCCATGGTGTCAAGGGCGCATTGCGTAACTTTGCGCTTTGAATTTGGGCCGGTTGCCGCCATTTTGGCGGTTGACATGAAGAAACTATTTCGCACCGCTCTCCTGGCGCTGGCGGCGGCCGCGGTGACGGGTTGCGCGTCCAAGACCAGGGTGCCTTACCACGCGGGCGATGAGGCCCCGCCCGATTTTCTGGCGGGTCCGGTGGCGGTCTTGCTCACGAACTTCGAGGGCTTTAGCGCCAGTCTGACCGCGTCGCTGCCCCGGCGCACCGGCGAGCAACGCTTCGTTTCCGGCGACCTGCTGGAACGGGAAGGGCGGCTGATCTTCCAGCCCTCGACCGCCGTCAAGGGCAAACGCAAGCGCAGCGAAGGGGGGATGTTTTTCATCTGGCACGAGGACAGGAACGCGGGTTTTGTCTTGAGCGATCCGTTGCAGGCCTACGCGCAGATCGCGTGCAGCGTCCAGGTGACCAACCTGGTCTGGAAAACCAGCGGCGCGGTCGCGGAGGCGGCGGGCGGGCATCCGTGCCGGCGGGTCGAGGCCGTGGTCGAGTCCAGCGACGGTTTGTCGGCGCGGTATCTGGTCTGGCAGGCGGAGGACGCCAAATGGTTTCCGGTGCGGATTGCGTCGGCGGACGGGGTGCGGGGGTTGACGCTGGATTTCACCAATATCCGGCTGGAACTGCCGCCGCCGGAACTATTCTATCCGCCGGACGGCTTTACCAAGTATGAATCTCCCACTGCCTTGATGAACGAACTGATCGTGCGCCAAAGCACGTACGTGAAGGGGTCGGGCGGGGAGAGGGAAGGAGAACCGGTGCCGGCGGTCGGTCCCGCAAACTGGCGTCCGGGCCAAGCCCGCTAGTGATGCCGGGGGAGTAATTCAATGAATCAATTCCCGGCGTCCTGTGTCTAAGCAATACTGAAAAGCTGACTCAACTATGCCAACCAACCAGCCGCCCACTGGGCCGCCTTTACCTCAAGCCAACCCCTCGTCCCGCCCAGCTCCGGAAACTTCCGCGGCGCCGAAGCCGCGCCGTGGCTTTGGGTTTGTCATCATCGTTGTGGCTGTGCTCTGCGTGGCCGGCCTGGTTTGGCTGGTCAAATACCGCCAGGCCGAAGCGGCAGCCAAAACGAGCGCCCGCGGGCGGGCCGATATGGCCATTCCCGTCACCGCCGGACGGGTGACGCGCAAGGATGTGCCCATTTACCTGGATGGCCTGGGGACGGCCCAGGCGTATAACACCGTGACGGTCAAGACGCGTGTCGATGGCCAATTGGTGCGGGTGGCGTTTACGGAGGGGCAGGACGTGCATCCGGGGGACTTGCTGGCGCAGATCGATCCACGTCCGTTCAAGGCGGCGCTGGAACAGGCGCAAGCGAAGAAGAAACAAGATGAAGCGCAATTGGCCAACGCCAAAGTGGATTTGCAGCGCGATCAGGACCTGGTCAAAGACAAGATTGTGACCGAGCAGGCGCTGGCGACCCAACAGTCGCTGGTCGATCAATTGGAGGGAACCGTCCAGGCCGACCAAGCCGGCATCGACAGCGCCCAGGTGCAACTGGATTACACGACCATCAGCTCGCCGCTGGAGGGCCGGTGCGGCGTGCGCCTGGTTGATCAGGGCAACATCGTTCATGCCACCGACACCAACGGCTTGGTGGTCATCACCCAATTGCGTCCCATTTTTGTCGTGTTCACCCTGCCGGAGCAAGATGTTGGCATCATCTCCCGCCAAATGGCCCAAGGCCCGGTCACTGTTCTGGCCCTGGATCACGACAACAAAACGGTCCTGGACACGGGAACGGTGGCGGTGATGGACAACCAGATTGACACCACGACGGGCACGATCAAACTCAAGGCGGCGTTTCCCAACCAGGACCTGCGCCTTTGCCCCGGCCAATTCGTCAATCCGCGCGTCCTGGTCGAAAAGACCAACGGATTGGTCGTGCCCGAAAACGTCATTCAGCGCGGTCCCGAGGGCGAGTACGTCTTCACCATCGTCGGGCAGGGAAGCAATCTGACAGTGAAATTGACGCCGGTGACAGTGGGACGGATGCAAGACGACTGGGCGTTGGTCGCAAAAGGACTGACCAACGGGCAGGAAGTGGTGGTGGACGGGCAATACCGATTGGAAGACGGATCGAAAGTCAATGTCCAGGATGCCGAGCATCCTGCCGGTTCGGCGGGCGATCTGGGGCACGGCACCCGGCGCGGGAGCGGCGGCGGAACCAACCACCCGCCGGCCAATCACCCGCCCAAAGAATCCGGCGCGTGAGCATTTCCGAGCCATTCATCCGCCGACCGATCGCCACGTCGCTGCTCATGGCGGGGGTGCTTCTGATGGGATTCCTGGGCTATGAACTGTTGCCGATCTCGGCCCTGCCCCCGGTTGATTTCCCCACCATCCAGATCGTGGCGCAATATCCCGGCGCCAGCCCGGACGTCATGGCCTCGTCGGTCACCACGCCGTTGGAGCGGCAATTCGGCCAGATCAGCGGGCTTTCGCAGATGACTTCCATCAGTTCGTTCGGCACGACGACCATCACCCTCCAGTTCACGCTGGATCGGAACATAGATTCCGCCGCCCAAGACGTGCAGGCGGCCATCAACGCGGCCAGCGGCGTGCTGCCCACCGGCATGCCCAACCCGCCGATCTTTAACAAAGTCAACCCCGCCGACACCCCAATCCTGACCCTCCAACTGACGTCCAAGGAACTCCCGCTGGCCAAAGTCAACGACCTGGCCGACACGGTTCTGGCCCAAAAATTGAGCGAAGTCACCGGCGTGGGGCTGGTCACCATCGAGGGCAATCAGAAACCGGCCGTTCGAGTGCGGATCAATCCGGCGGTCCTCGCCACTCTGGGACTGGGGATGGAAGACGTGCGCAGCGCCCTGATGTTGAACAACATCAATCTGCCCAAAGGCAGTTTCGACGGCCGCCAGCAGGCCTATGCCATCGGCGCCAACGACCAGCTTTTCTCCGCCGCCGATTTCGGCAACGTCATCGTCAAAGTGGTCAACGGAGCGCCGATCCGCCTCAAGGACATCGGCGAGGTGGTGGACGACGTGGAGAACGTGCATCTCGCGGGATGGGTCAACAATAAGTCTGCCGTGATCGTGGACATCCAGCGCCAGCCCGGGGCCAACATCATCCAGACGGCCGACCGGGTCAAGGCCTTGCTGCCCCGGCTGCGCACGAGCATCCCGCCCTCCATCAACATCAAGGTCTTCAGCGATCGCACCGAGATGATCCGCGCGTCGATTCACGACGTTCAGTTTACGCTCCTCCTCACGATCGGGCTGGTGGTCATGGTCATCTTCCTGTTTCTACGCACCCTCTGGGCGACGGTGATTACGAGCGTGGCGCTGCCTCTGGCCATCGTCGGCACCTTCGGCCTGATGTACCTGATGGGATTCAGCCTGGACAATCTTTCGCTCATGGCGCTGACCATCTCGACCGGCTTCGTGGTGGACGATGCGATAGTCATGATCGAAAACATCGTCCGCTTCATCGAAGGGGGAGAGCCGCCCATGATCGCCGCGCTCAAAGGAGCCAAGCAGATCGGTTTCACCGTCGTCTCCCTGAGCCTTTCGCTCATCGGCGTCTTCATTCCATTGATATTCATGTCGGGCATTGTCGGGCGTCTGTTTCGTGAATTCGCCATCACGATGAGCGCGGCCGTGGTGGTCTCAATGATAGTCTCGCTGACGCTCACGCCGATGATGTGTTCGCGGCTCCTGCGCCCGGAAAATGAAAGCCATCATGGAGGCCTGTGGCATTGGTCGGAGAGATTTTTCCGGGGATTTCTCGCGCTCTACGAACGGGGCCTGAAGTGGGTTCTGGCCCACCAACCACTCACCCTCATGGTCGCCGTGGCCACTCTTATCGGCACGATCTGGCTGTATGTCATGATCCCCAAGGGGCTTCTGCCCTTGCAGGACACGGGCATGATCATCGGCGTGACCGATGCCGCCCAGTCGATTTCGTTTCGGGCCATGGTCGAACGGCAGCGGCGGGTGGCGGAAGTAGCGGCGCAAGACCGGGACGTTGCCAGCGTGGCGTCGTTTGTCGGCGCCGGAACGGTCAATCCAACCGCCAACTCCGGGCGCCTTTACATCAGCCTTAAACCCCGCGATCAACGCAAATCCGGTGTGGCCGAGGTGATAGACCGGTTGCGCGAAGCGACGCGCTCGCTCCAGGGGATTTCCCTCTTCATGCAGGCCGTGCAGGATGTCCAGATAGACAGCCGTGTCAGCCGCACGCAATACCAATACACGCTGCAGGACGCCGACGAGCAGGAACTGGGCGAATGGGCGCCGCGCCTCGTGGCCGCCTTGTCCGCCAGGCCGGAGTTGGCCGACGTGGCCAGCGATCAACAGTCCAGGGGCTTTGGACTCAACGTGGAAGTAGATCGCGACAAAGCCTCCCAGTTGAACATCATGCCCCAGGCGATTGACGACGTGCTCTACGACGCCTTCGGCCAGCGGCAGGTCACGATCATTTTCACCCAACTCAACCAGTACCGGGTCATCCTGGAAGCCGAACCGCATTTCCAACTCAACCCCGCCGCGCTGGATAAAATCTACGTCAAGTCCACCACCGGGCAGATGGTGCCGTTGGGCGCGTTTGCCTCGGTCACCACCCAGACGGTCCCGCTGGTCATATTGCACGAAGGCCAGTTCCCGGCCGTGACCCTCTCCTTCAACCTGGGAGCGGACAGTTCGCTTGACGCGGCCGTCAAGGCCATCGCCGCGGCTGAAAAGGACATTAAATTGCCCGAAACCATAGCTACGAGTTTTTCCGGCAGCGCCGCGGAATTCCGCTCTTCCCTGAAAACCGAACCGCTTCTTATCCTGGCGGCCGTCATTGTCATCTACATCATTCTCGGCGTCCTCTACGAGAGCTACATTCATCCGATCACCATTCTTTCGAGCCTGCCTTCCGCCGGAGTGGGCGCGTTGCTCGCCTTGATGCTCTTCCACATCGAACTGTCCCTGGTTTCCCTCATCGGCATCATCCTGCTCATCGGCATCGTCCAGAAAAACGCCATTATGATGATTGACTTCGCCCTGGACGCCGAGCGGGAGGAGCATTTGCCGCCCGAACAATCCATTTACAAGGCCTGCAAGCTGCGCTTCCGTCCGATTATGATGACGACTATGGCCGCCCTCTTGGGCGCCCTGCCCCTGGCCCTGCAAAACGGCAACGGCTCCGAGCTGCGCCGTCCCCTGGGCGTGGCCATCGTCGGCGGCCTGCTGGTCTCCCAATGCCTGACACTTTACACGACGCCGGTGATCTACCTTTACATGGGAAGACTCAGCCATTGGGCCAAACGCTGGCGCGCAGCCGCCGGACTGGAAGAAGTTGAACCGGTGCGAGGCGCAGGGAAAGAGGCGCCGGCCTCCGTGGCATGAGCATTTCCGAGCCATTCATCCGCCGGCCCATCGGCACGTCGCTGCTGGCCATGGGGCTGTTTCTCACGGGCATGACGGCCTATCGCTCGCTCCCCGTGGCATCCGTGCCCCGGGTGGATTATCCCATGGTCTCGGTCGGGGCGTCGTTGCCCGGAGCGGACCCGTCCACGGTGGCCTCGTCGCTGGCCGCGCCGCTGGAACGGCGCCTGGGACAAATCGCGGGGGTCAATGAAATGACCTCCGTCAGCACGCTGGGGGGGTGCAACATCAGCATTCAATTTGATTTGAACCGGCCGGTGGACGGTGCGGCGCGCGATGTGCAGGCGGCCATCAACGCCGCCGCCAGTGAACTGCCCCTGAACCTCCCCGGGCCGCCCACCTACCGCAAGGTCAATCCGGCCGACGCCCCCATTCTCATCATGGGCATGGTTTCCGACAACCTCCCGCCGACGGAGGTTTTTGAGGTGGCGGATGAAATCGTCGGCCAGCGCCTCAGCCAGGTGGAAGGGGTCAGCCAGGTCCTGGTCACCGGGGCGGAGAAATCAGCCGTGCGGGTCCAGATCAACCCGGCCCGGCTTGCCACCACCGGGCTGAGCCTGGAGGATGTGCGCGGGTTGATCGGCAAGGTCAATGTGGATTCGCCCAAGGGGAGCATTGAAGACAGAAATATGTTTTACGCCTTGACGAGCAACGACAAGAATTTTGAGGCCAAAGATTATCACTCCCTCATCCTCACCCAATCCAACGGCGTGCCCATCCGGCTGAGCAGCCTGGGCAACATTGTGGACGGGGTGGAGAACGCCCTCATCGCCGGATGGGTCGGCACCAAGCCGGCCGTCATCCTGCTGGTTTTCAAGCAGCCCGATGCCAATGTGATCGAAACGGTGGACCGGATCCGGGCCGTCTTGCCGCAAGTGAAACGTTGGATTCCGCCGGCGGTGAAAATCCTCATCACGTCCGACCGCACGGTGACGATCCACACGTCGGTCAACGATGTTCAAGTCTCCCTCACCCTGAGCGTGATCCTGGTGGTGCTGGTGATATTTCTTTTCTTGCGGCGCTTCTGGCCGACGTTCATCGCCAGCATCAGCATTCCGCTGGCCCTTTCCGGCACGTTCGCCTTCATGTACCTGCTGCATTACAGCCTGGATAACCTCTCGCTCATGGCCATCACCATCTCGGTCGGTTTTGTGGTGGACGACGCCATCGTCGTGATCGAGAACATATACCGGCACATAGAGCACGGAGAAAAGCCGATGGCGGCGGCGCTGGAAGGGGCGCGGCAGATTGGTTTCACGGTCGTTTCCATGAGCACGTCGCTGGTGGCGGTCTTCATTCCGCTGCTTTTCATGGGCGGGTTGATTGGCCGGCTGTTCCATGAATTTGCGGTGACGCTAAGCCTGGCCATCCTGGTATCAGGGGTCATCTCGCTGACGTTGACGCCGATGCTCTGCTCGCGCTTCTTGAAATCGCAGGCTTCTTATGGAAAGCCCGGTCCCTTTTACCGGGCCAGTGAATGGGTTTTTAAACGGCTGTTGGCCGTTTACGAACAGGGCCTGCGCTGGGTGCTGCGCCATCAGCCGTTGATGCTGGCCATCACCTTCATCACGCTGGGCTTCACCGTCTTTGTGTATGCCGAGATTCCCAAGGGGTTCTTTCCGCAACAAGACACCGGCTCGATCAGCGGGACGACCGACGCCGCCCAGGATATTTCCTTCAGCGCCATGTCGCGCCTGCAGGACCAGATGGCGCGAATCGTCCTGGCGGACCCCGCCGTGGAGACGCTCGGCTCGTTCATCGGGGCCTCCTCCGGCAGCACGACTGTCAACAATGGCCGGATGTTCATCACCCTGAAACCGCGCAGCCAGCGGCCCGGAAAAGTGTCCGCCGATCAGATCATCGCCCGCCTGCGCCGAAAGACCTCCGGCATCCCGAAGGTGACGTTGATTCTGCAAGCCGTCCAGGACATCCGGGTGGGGGGACGGATGAGCAAAGGCCAATACCAGTATTCGCTGCAATCCTCCAGCCTGGACGACCTGAACCGCTGGACGCCCCTGCTCATGAGCAAGCTGAAAAAGATTCCCCAACTCAAGGATGTCAGCAGCGACCAGCAAACCCGCGGCCTGCAAGCCAGCGTGGTGGTGGACCGCGACGCGGCGGCGCGCCTGGGGATTTCGCCCCAGGTGATTGATGACACCCTTTACGACGCCTTTGGCCAGCGGCAGGTTTCGACCGTGTATAAACGATACAACCAGCATCACGTCGTTCTTGAAGTCGATCCGTCCTACCTTAAAAGCCCGGATTCCCTGCAAAAAATCTTCGTCAAATCCACCCGGGGAAAGTTGGTTCCGCTGGCCGCCCTGGCGAGATTTCAGGACACCAACACCTACCTCTCCGTCAACCACCAGGGCCAGTTTCCCGCCGTGACCATCTCGTTCAACCTGGACCCCGGCACTTCCTTGGGCCAGGCGACCGATTTGATCCAGCAAGCCGCGCGCGAGTTGAACCTGCCCGCAACCGTGCAAGGCAGCTTCCAGGGAACGGCCCAGATGTTCCAGGCCTCGCTCAGTTCCCTTCCCCTGCTCCTGGCCGCCGCGCTCCTGGCGGTATATATCGTTCTGGGCATGCTCTATGAAAGCCTCATCCATCCGCTGACCATCCTGTCCAGCCTCCCCTCCGCCGGGCTGGGCGCCCTGCTGGCGCTCATGCTCTTCGGCATGGACCTGTCGCTGGTCTCGTTCATCGGCATCATTCTCCTCATGGGAATAGTCAAGAAGAACGCCATCATGATGGTGGATTTCGCCCTGGTCGCCGAACGCGAGGAGAAACTCCGCCCCGAGGAGGCCATTTACAAGGCCTGCGTCATCCGTTTCCGGCCGATCATGATGACCACGATGGCCGCCTTTTGCGGCTCGATCCCGCTGGCCCTCGGCCTGGGCACCGGCTCCGAACTGCGCCGGCCCCTGGGCGTTTCCGTCGTGGGCGGCCTGCTCATTTCCCAGGTGCTGACCCTCTACACCACCCCGGTTGTCTATCTGGCTTTCGAACACGCCCGCGACAGAGTCCGCTCCTGGCGACGGCGCGGCAAAGCGCCCGCCCCGCTGACCCAACCCGCCCCTCCCGCGCTCCCCGCCTGACCTCCGAATGGAAGGAAGCAGATGGCTGTAAACAATAAAACGCCCGGGCCGGACCGCTCACGCCGGGGCGGGGCGCGACTCAGGATCATTGGCGTCCTTGTCCTGCTGCTGGGCCTTGGCGGCGCGGGCGTGGTCTATTGGACGGGCGCTCCTCCGGAGGATTTGTCCGACGACCCGTCCACGGCGAGGGCTTACAAGAGAGAGGCGCGGGAGGTTGAAATCAATTTCGGCAAAATGGGCCTGTTGATGAACGGTTTATGGGAGGACTTAAAACACCCGGGCACCCAGGCCGCCATGATCGCGGCGGCGTCGATCCTTGCGGCCTCCGGTTGTTTTTACTTTGCCCGATTGCAGGGCCGCGGGGATGAATCGGACGGCCCGGCCGTTTGAACTGCCCCACGGCTGCTGCTGTTTGGTTTCTCCAGGCTGCGGCCATGATCGAGCCGAACCGGAGTTCATTTCACCGCCGCGAGGTGATCTTCGCGCCTATAAAGTTTGACGCCTGGACGACGTGCCATCTTGCGATAGTATTCGCCCGCCTTCTTCGGGTCGTAGTTGAATTGTTTTGCCATCTTGCGGCGGATTTCCCGGAGCCATTCCAAACCGTCATCATGTTTCGTTTTCATCGTCATTTTCCAGGAGTTGGAGCGGCGTGGCCAGCGCGGGGGTCTCCAGGCCAAGCCATGCGTTCACGCGCCGGATTTGCGGCAGTTTGTTCGTGTTTGCGATGTGCTTGCAGTTCCACGTGACCAATATATCACAGTGATGGAAGGAGGCGAGGGCCAAATGATGGGCGTCGCCCAGCGCCTCGGCAGGCATGAGCTTGTGCGCCAGGTACACCGCGACGATTTCGTCGATCTCCGGGTCTGGCGGCAGAACTTCCAAATCCTGGATTAAGTCCAGAGCCGCTTGGCGCTTCGGGGGCGGCGATTGGGCAAGTTCGGCAAGAACTGGAAAGCCGGTGACAAGAACCGTTTCAGGCTTGGGCAGACTCCACCAGAGGCGAGTCCACTTGCGCCGGGCCTGCATTTCGACATTTGACCGGGTGTCAAAATAAAAACTCGGAACGCTGGTTTCGACGTAAATGAGAACGTCCATCACCGGACTTATACCCTCACCGCCGTTAGTTGTCAATAATCAGTTGCGGCTGGAGGGTGATGGGCTTGCCCTCGACGTTGCGCTGGGGCGGCAGACCCAGCAACCGGCGGGCTTCGCCGATGACGTAATCCCATTGCAAAGCCGGGCCGGGGTCCACCTTGTTGGTCTGGATATGGTAATGGCCCATCACGCCCCGGTACTGTTTCAATTCGGCCGGGGGCAGTTTGTGGGTCATCAGTCTGCCGTCGGCCTCGCGGGGGTAGTCGCAGTTGATTTGCGGAAAGACGGCGCAGAGGGCGGCGGTCAACCTGGCCAGGGCCTTGTATTGCTGGGGCGTGAAATCGTATTGGCGCTGTTGCTTTCCCTGCACCTCGCCCACGATCATTTCGCGGCGGGCGGGGCGCCCGGTGAAATGCGGGGTGCGTTCGGGCGAGGGGCCGAATCTTTCGGGGATGGTGATGACGGTCCGACCGAGGGCGTCCTTCTTATACCAATCGGCCAGCGGGCTTTTTTCGGCATCGCCGTAGGAACCCATGTTGGCGATTTCGACGCCAATGGAGCGGCCATTGGAAGTGGTGGCGTGCCGGGCGCGCTCCTTCAAGTCGAGCGTCTGGTAAAGGGTCCCATCCAGGTCGAGCATGAAATGGACGCTCAAATCGCGCACGTCCTGGAGGATTTTGAAGCAGGTGCGGGAAGTGCCGGCGACATCGAAGTGCAGGACGAACTGATCGACGTTGGATTGGAGGGTGGGCAGGTCCCAGCCGCCGCCGCGGACGCGTTCGAGTTGTTCCGGGGTGAGGTTGCCGTCGCGCAGGCCGTAGCGGTTGGGCGAGCGGGGCGGATCGAGGTGAGGCTTGGAGGTTTCCCAATCCGATTGGTCATAGGGGACGAAGCGGCGTTCGACGCGATAGGCGTCGTAACCCCCCGGGTCCATCCACAGCACCACCGGCGTGCCGGTGTGAAACAACTGGCCGGCAACAACAATTTCATCCCCCTTCCTCTTCGCGTGCGCGCCGGGGGAGTGACAGAGGCAGCCGGAAAGAAACAACGGACCCAGCAGAAGAAGCAGCGGGGCCGCGCAGCGTCTGGAAAGAAGGCCGTTCATCGGCATGGCTCGGTGGAGTGGCGGAACTTCAGTGGTGGAGGATGGCGATCTTGGTCACGCCGAGGACAAAGCCAAGCACGGCAAGAATCAAAAGCCAGAAGGCGCCCTTGACGGCCATCACGACGCCCGCGACCAGGATGGCCGCCATAATCAGGTAAACAATCATCGCCAAAAAGATATTCATCAGGCGGTCAGTTTAGCGGAAGGTTTGCGGGAGGCAAGTTTGGAGAACGGCGGGTTAACGTTTGCGCGTTCCGTTTTTCTTCACCGGAAGGTTCTTGACGGCAACGATGTGAAGGGGGTCGAGCCAGGCAATCTCACGATCTTCGTCCAAGACGGCCAAAGCGGACTCACTAATCAAGATGCACTCGGGGTGAGTTACCGGGTACTCGCGCCCGTCGGACGTTCTCAGGGAAAACGGCCGGAAACCCGAAGCGAGTCGTTGTCGCAAACGCGCGATGTTCATGGGCCAAAACTACGATTTGTTCGCTGGGCTGTCAATCTGCGGCCCCTTCACAATTTCCGGGCGAGAAACTCCTCCAGCTTGACGGCGTCGGCCGCGAAGGTGCGGATGCCCTCGGCCAATTTCTCGGTCGCCATGGCGTTTTCATTGAGCATCCAGCGGAAGGTTTTTTCGTTGACCGCCAGCCGGGCCAGCCGGGCGTCGCGGCTCGTCTCCGGCGACAATTTGCGCGGGACCGGGTCGGTGCTGTTCTTCATTTCGGCCAGCAATTCCGGGCTGATGGTGAGCAGGTCGCATCCGGCCAATTCGAGGGCTTCACCCTTGCTGCGGAAGCTGGCGCCCATGACTTCGGTGGGATGACCAAAGGTTTTGTAATAGGCGTAAATCTCCCGGACCGACTGGACGCCCGGGTCTTCGGCGGGGGCGTATTCCCGCTTGTTGGTTTTTTTGTACCAGTCAAGAATGCGTCCGACAAACGGGGAAATCAATTTCGCGCCCGCCTCGGCGGCGCCGACGGCCTGGGCCATGGAAAAGAGCAGGGTCATGTTGCAGTTGATGCCTTCCTTTTGCAGGATGCGGGCGGCCTGGATGCCCTCCCAGGTGGTGGCCAGCTTGATCAACACCCGTTCGCGGGGCACGCCGGCCTTGGCGTAACGCTCGATGAAGAGCCGCCCTTCGGCCACCAGCGCTTCGGTGTCAAACGCAATTTTGGCGCTGGTTTCCGTCGAGACGCGGCCGGGGACGATTTTCAGAATCTCCAGGCCGAACAACACCAGCAGCGTCCGCATGACATCGTCCGGGGATTGCGCGCTCTTTTTGCCGTCCTGCGCGGCCTTGGCGACCAGCGCCTGGTATTCGGGTTTTTGGGCGGCCTTGAGGATCAAGGTGGGATTGGTCGTGGCGTCCTCGGGGGCGTATTGCTTCAGAAGCGCGAAGTCGCCGGTGTCGGCGACGACGCGGGTGAATTTTTTCAGTTGCTCGAGTTGGTTCAGGCCGGGGCGGGACGGAACGGTTTGACTTTTTTCGGGTGTAACGCTGGCATTCATAAGCGGTCTCTGGGAATTAAGTTGGCGCATCGGGGGCGCGGACGCAACGGCAAAGAGGGCGCAAAAGGGTGTCGCGCAAAAGGGTTGAAATCGGGGCGGAGATCGTGTTAGCCTGCTTGAAATCTTATGAATCCGTTGATGATCACGGCTGGCCTTGTGAGCTTCGGATGCGCGCTGTCGGTCGCGCCAATTGCCCTGGGCCGGTCCCTGCCGAAACTGACCGTCTCCAGCGCGGCCTTTGCCGAGGGCGCGCCTATTCCGGTGAAGTACACCTGCCAGGGGGACGATATTTCGCCCCCGCTGCAATGGGCGGGCGCGCCCGCGGCGACAAAGAGCTTCGCCTTGATTTGCGACGATCCGGACGCCCCCGTGGGGACATGGGTCCATTGGGTGCTTTACAATTTGCCGCCCACCGCCGCCGCGCTGTCCGAGAAGACGCCCAAATCCAAGGTTCTCGCCAATGGCGCGGCGCAGGGATTGAACAGTTCCGGGCAGACCGGCTACCAGGGGCCATGTCCGCCGGGAGGCAAGGCGCATCGCTATTTTTTCAAGTTGTATGCGTTGGACGCGACGGTGTCACTGGAAGGCCGCGTGACGAAGGAAGAATTGCTCAAGGCGATGGAAGGCCACATTCTGGGCATCGGCCAGATCATGGGCACCTATCAGCGGCAGTAAAAAGAATCCTTTAGAAACTCTTAACGAAGTACTTATTGGTGCTGTTATTGTTCAGCCCAAGCCGCAAGTCGATCCGTTTGAACGGGCCGAAAGACCAGACGACGGCGTGACCGGGCGGGTTCAGGCCGGTGCTGCCGCTGAATTGATTCATGTACATCTGGTTCAGATAAGGATCGAAAGCGTGGTCGTTGTAGTTTAAGTCAATCGTCACCATATAGGGCAAGCCCCAGGGATCGCGCCACACCTCGTCAGATCCAAGTCCGGGAGGGCCGGGAGCGGCCCCTGAGGTGGCTGGAGCGGTGGCCGCCTTTGGCTGGAAGAACGGCGTTTGCCGCGAATTGTAAATATGGCCGGAATTGTTGGTGAACTCAGGCCAAAAGTTATCATCCCCCAGAATCGCCATCAATTCCGAATTGTTATTCTGCCAGGTGGCGGCGGATTCACCGAGGGTCGTGATCGAAAATGCGGCGCCGGTGGCCGGGTTGATCGGCATTCCAGATAAGGCGCCTGCGGAGCCATTGGCCGAGCCGAAAGTGAAATCGTTGGTGGTCCCCGCGACCGCAGCCACGGCATTGGACGAGGCGGGAAGCCGGCTATAAGTGGCGTAATACTGCTCGATGGCGCCCACCAAAAGGCTTTCCTCCGATTGTGCCATCTTCATTTGCGTGTTGATTCTGACCCGGCCATAGGTGGGCACGAGCAGGGCGGCCAAAATTCCGATGATGGCGATGACAACCAGCAGTTCAACGAGAGTAAACGCCGCCCGAAGCGGCCCGGCGGCGGGAAATGGCCTCTGGCACATAACCCTCCTCTAAAAGCTCGTGACGATGTAGCGGTTGGGGGGTAGCGGCGAGCGCAGGAACTGGTTCGTGGCGACGGTCTTCTGCGGACCAAACGACCAGACCACTGCCACGCCGGGGACGTTGAGGATATTGGTTCTGTTTCCTCCCGGCGGCGACTGGTACATCTGATTCAAGGCGACATCAAACACCTTGTTGTCGTAGCCCAAATCGAGCGTCACGATGTACGGCATGCCCCACGGGTCGCGCAAGACTTCGTCCGGCCCGAGACCGGGAGAATTGGTGTCGAGCGCGGTCTTCGGGTTGAAGAACACCGTCTGTTGCGGGTTGTAAATATGGGCCAGATTGCCGCTCACCTCGGGCCAGACCCTGTCGTCCCGCAGAATCGCCATGAGTTCGGCGTTATTGGTTTGATACACAGTTTCTCCCGCAGTCATGATGTTGTTCGTGAGACCCAGGCCCGCCGTCCCATAGGTGAAATCATTCGAATTGGCGGTCGCCTGCAAAGCCGCCGCCACCGCGTTGCTCGAAGCGGGCAGGCGGCTGTAGGTGGCCTGATACTGGTTAATAGCGCCGACGAGGTTGACCTCCTCGGCTTGACAGAGCTTGCGCTGGGCGTTGACTTTGGCCCTGCCGAGGGCGGGGAGGAGCAGGCCGGCCAAAATTCCGATGATGGCGATGACGACCAGCAGTTCGATCAGGGTAAACGCCCGGCCAGACAGGCGGGTTGCGGGAAACGGTCTCTTTAACATAGCTTTGCCTTATTCTAATGGTTCAACACTTAATGTCAACATTGCCTCCTTGCGGGATGGTGCGCGATGCAGGGATTGAACCTGCGACCCCCACCGTGTCAAGGTGATGCTCTACCACTGAGCTAACCGCGCCCTCCACCTGTCCAAACCTAGACGCAACCACCCCCGATGGCAAGCGGAGAATGGACGGATTTGAGGCGCTCGATGGCCCAGCGGGCGTGCCCGGCCACAAGGGGTTCGGGGTCGAGCGCGGCCCGTTCCAGCGCCGGCAAGGCCCGGCCGTCCCGGCTGTTTCCCAGGGCGACGCAGACGTTGCGCAGGAAGCCGCGGCGTTTGGCCCGCAGCATGGGAGTGCCCGCGAAGCGCTTTTGGAAGGCGGCGTCGTCCAGCGCCAGCAGAGGGATCAGATCGGGCGCCGCCAGGTCGGAACGGTAATGGGGGCGCATGAGGGAGCCTTCGCGGGCGAAACGGTTCCAGGGGCAGGCGGCCAGGCAGTCGTCGCAGCCGTAAATCCGGTTGCCGATGGCGGGACGCAATTCCTCCGGAATCGCCCCTTTCAATTCAATGGTCAAATAAGAGATGCAGCGGCGGGCGTCGAGCTGGAACGGAGCGGTGATGGCGGCCGTCGGGCAGGCGTCGATGCAGCGGCGGCACGAGCCGCAGTGGTTTTTTTCGGGCGGGTCCGGTTCCAATTCCAGGGTGGTGATGATTTCGGAGAGAAAAATCCAGTTGCCGAGCTTGCGGCTGATGAGATTGGTGTGTTTGCCGATGAACCCCAGGCCCGCCCGTTCCGCCAGATCCCGCTCGAGCAACGGACCGGTATCGACGTAGCACAAGGAGCGGACGCCGCTGCCGAGGGAATTGAGGAATCCGGCCAGGTTTCGGAGGCGTTCGCCCAGCACGTGGTGATAATCGGCAAACCGGGCGTAGCGGGCGATTAAGCCGGCGCCCGGCGCCGGGACCGGACCGGAAGCGGACGGCGGTGTGTAGCTGACAGCCAGGGTGAGGATGGATTTGGCGGCGGCCAGGACTTGGGCCGGGTCGATGCGTTTGCGGGCGTTGCGTTCGAGGTAGGCCATCTGGCCGTGGCAACCAGCGGCGAGCCAGCGTTGGAATTGGGCGGCGTGGGCGGGCGGCTGCGCCGAGGTGAAACGGCAGTCGTCAAAGCCCAACTGGCGGGCGCGTTGCCGGATGGCGGTCTTCACTGCTCAAAGAACTGCCCAAGAATGAATTTAACCGCATAGAGCGCAGAGATCACAAAGATGAGAAAGGGCGCCGAATGAGACCGATTATCGCGGACTGCCCGAGAAAGCGCGAATTTGCGGATTTCAAATTTGTAGGAACCGAAATTGATGAGCAGGCCGTGTTCGAGGCGCGCCGACTTAAGATATCCCATAACTTGGGCGATGTGTTCGGGCGCGATTGCTCTTGCGGTTTTCAGTTCGATCACAAGGCAGCTCTCAATCAACAAATCCGCGGAATAATCGCCGACGAGTGTTCCATCCTCGTCGAAAACCGGGAGAGGATGTTGCTGTTTGACCTCAAGTCCTGCCTTTCGCAGTCGATGAGCGAGGGCGTTTTCATAGACTTTTTCCAGATGACCGTGTCCATGATAAACATGAATGTCGTACGCTGTCTGCCGAACTTGGTCGCACAGTGCCTGAATGTCTCTCATAATCTGCCTTTCTCATTTGCGTTCTTTGAGTTCTTTGCGGTTAAACTCTCTGCGGCTAAATCGCTTTTCCCTTGCGGGCGAGGTGGAATTGGTGGAGGACTTGCTGGACGACTTCCTTGGGGGAACGTTGATCGGTCAGGATCATGACGTCGGCCTGGCGATAGGCCGGTTTGCGCTGTTCGAGCAATTCGCGAATCCGGACCAGGGGATCGGGCGTCTGGACGAGGAGCGGGCGATGGGTTTGCGCGCGCACCCGCTCCCAAATGGTTTCCGGCGAGGCCCACAAACAGACGACCAGCGCGTGCGTTTTCAGGCTGGCCAGGTTGTCGGGATTGACGATCAGGCCGCCGCCGGTGGCAATGACCGTGTTGCGGCGGGTGGTCAGACCCTGCACCACGTTCCGTTCCAGGGCGCGAAATTCCTCTTCACCATGCTGGGTGAAAATGTCGCTGATGGACTTTCCGGTCTGGCTTTCGATCAATTCGTCGGTGTCGATGAAAGCGAATTGGAGATGCTCGCAGGCGAGTCGGGCGACGGAAGACTTGCCCGTGCCCATGAATCCGACAAGGGCGAGGTTATGGATGGCGCGAGGATGAGACGCATTCAAGGGTCTTATGTTTGAACCAAAGCCGGCCATTTGCAAGCCCGCAGCGGGCGTCAATCACCCCAATTTACGGGGGAAGAGCGAAGGCGGTTCGATGTCTGGCGGACGCATCCAAGGTAGCCCAGAGCATGCCGTGCCTTTCCGCCAAACTGGCCAGATAGAAATCTGTCGTTTTCCCGCTGACAGGGGCGGGTTCGCTGTCGAGCGCCGCCAAGTCGCAAGGAATGCTTTTGGGCCGCAGCTTTTTGTGCCAGTCTGCAAGCATTTCCCGGGCTTGCTCCATCGAAGCGCCGAAAGCCGGCTGCGTTGATATGCGCAGGAAGCCAAGCTCGACAATGGGGCAAACCGCCACCGATTTCCCGGTCTGCCACCGTATCACGCGGGAATGGTGCTCGTGGTTGTCCCAAAGCCACGCCAACAGAACGGAGACGTCGAGCAGAAACGTCATGGGAATTGATCCATGAGCGCTCGGGTTTGCGCCATTGTAATTCGCCGTCCATTGGTTGCCAAAAGAAGCCCCTGTTTGCGCTTGAGAGTGACTTTCCGCGGGGCCTTCTCCAGCCGTGTCAAGACGAACTGGCCTGCGTCCGTTTTTTCGACAGCAAAGGCATCACCCGGGTGGGCGGGTTCGGGGAGTGTCACCCGGCGTCTGGAATCGGCGACAATAATCATGGAGTGGGTATAACCCACATTGGGACATTTGGCAAGTTGGAGCCGACGCCTTTATTCCGCCAAGGGCGGCTTGGCTTTGTGCCAGGGGGTGCTTTGTTCGTAGGCGTGCGCCAGTTTGAGCAGCGTTTCTTCGCCGAAAGGCTTGCCCAGCAGTTGCAGGCCAATGGGAAGTTTGGGACTGGCGGTAAAGCCGCAGGGCAGACTCAGGCCGCAGATGCCGGCCAGATTGCAGGAGATGGTGAAAATGTCCGAGAGATACATCTGCAGCGGGTCGCCGGCTTTTTCGCCCACCTTAAAGGCGGCGGTCGGCGAGGTCGGCGTGATAATGGCATCGACTTTCCCGAAGGCGTCGAGGAAATCGCGCCGAATCAAGGTGCGGACTTTCTGGGCGCGCAAATAGTAGGCGTCGTAGTAACCGCTGCTCAGGACGTAAGCCCCAAGGATGATGCGGCGTTTGACCTCCGCCCCGAACCCGGCCCCGCGCGTTTTGCAGTAAAGATCAATGGGATCGCCGCCCTCCACGCGCAGGCCGTAACGGATGCCGTCAAAGCGGGCGAGGTTGGCGCTGGCCTCGGCGGTGGCGATGATGTAATAGGCCGCCACGGCAAAGTCGGTGTGCGGCAGGGAAATTTCCACGATCTCCGCCCCCAGTTTTTCATATTGACGGACGGCGGATTGGACGGCCGCGCCGACGGCCGGGTCCAGGCCGCCGATCATGTACTCTTTGGCCAGGCCCAGTTTCAGGCCCTTGATCCGGCCGTCGAGCGCGGCGGCATAATCGGGCACGGGCGAGGGCACGCACGTCGAGTCGCGCGGGTCCGGGCCGCTGATGGCGCCGAGGACGAGGGCGGCGTCGCGCACGTCTTTGGCGAGGGGGCCGATTTGGTCAAGCGACGAGGCGAAGGCCACCAGGCCGTAGCGCGAAACGCGCCCGTAAGTGGGCTTCAAACCGACGCAGCCGCACAGGGCGGCGGGTTGGCGAATGGAACCGCCGGTGTCGCTGCCCAGCGCGGCGATGCACTCGTCGGCGGCGACGGCGGCGGCGGAACCGCCGGAGGAACCGCCCGGAATGCGGCCGGTGTCCCACGGATTGTGAGTGACGCCGAAAGCGGAGTTTTCCGTCGAACTGCCCATGGCGAATTCGTCCATGTTCAGGCGGCCAAAGACAATCGCGCCAGCCTGGCGCAGTTTATCAATGACGGTGGCGCTGTAGGGGGAGATGAATTGGCCGAGGATTTTGGAGCCGCAATTGAGGGGTTGCCCGCGCACGGCCAGGACATCCTTGATGCCGATGGGAATGCCGAGCAGCGGTTTGCCGGTTGTTCCGCCCGCCAGCTCGCGGTCGGCGGCGTCGGCCTGCTCTAGGGCGTCGGCGGCATCATAGCTGATAAAGGCATGGACTTGGCCCTCGACGCGCTCGATCCGGTCCAGGCAGGCCTGCATGACTTGGCGGGCGGAAACCTCGCGGCGGCCGAGTTTGGCGGCCAATTCCCAAGTGGTCAGTTGGTTGAGCATGGCGGTGACGGTCATTCCACTATCTTGGGAACGAGGAACAACCCGTTGGCCGTGGCGGGGGCGTTGCGCAGCGCCTCGGCCTGCGGCAGGGAGGGGCGGATCTCGTCGTGCCGAAAGACGTTGAGGAGCGGGACGGCGTGGGCGGTCGGCTCGATTTGGCTGACGTCGAGTTGGTTGAGCTTTTCGATGTAGCCGAGGATGTTGGAGAGTTGGGCGCCGAATTGTTCCTCTTCGGCGGGGGTCAGGGCGATGCGCGCCAGATGGGCCACGTATTTGACGTCGAAGTTGCCGGGCATGGGATGAGGATCAGGTTTCGTCGAATTTGCGCTTCAGGAGCGCTTCGATGGCATCGAGGGCCTGGTGGGAATCGTCGCCTTCGCAGGTGACGACCAATTTGGTTCCCGGGCCGGCGGCCAGCATCATCAAGCCCATGATGCTCTTGCCGTTGACTTGTTCGCCGCCCCGCTCGACGAGCACACTACAGGCGAACTGGTTGGCGACCTTGACAAACATGGCGGCCGGGCGGGCGTGGATGCCCAGCTTGTTGATCACCACCAGTTCACGATGGAGAGCTTGTTTGCCGCCGGTCTTTTTCGCACTACTCATGCCGCGCCATCTTGAAGGGGAAGGGAAGTTTTTGCGATGAAAATTATATCGGGGCTTTTCCGCCGGCCATTTGGGCCAGGAGGCGGTCATTCAATTCCCGGGCCGAATTGCGGCCCGATTTCTTGAGTTTGATTTGAAACGCCGCCACTTCGATCAGCCGCGCCAGATCGCGTCCGGGCCGGACGGGGATCGTGATATGCGGGACCGGCACGCCGAGAATTCTGACAAATTCCTGCTCCATGCCGACGCGGTCCACGTCGGTCACCTCTTCCCACTGTTTGAGAGAGATAACCAGATCGACGGTTTTCTCGGAGCGGATGCTGCGGACGCCGAACATATCGGCCACGTTGATGATGCCGATGCCGCGGACTTCCATGTGGTTGCGGGTCACTCCGGCGCCGGTGCCGAGAATCTCGCGTCCGTCCAACAGAGTGACGCGGGTGACATCGTCGGAAACCAGGCTGTAGCCGCGTTCGATCAGGGCCAGGACGCTTTCACTTTTGCCGATGCCGCTTTCGCCGCGGATGATGACGCCGACGCCGAGGATATCGACCATGCTGCCCATCTCGCTGGCGCGCGGGGCGAAGAGCATTTCCAGGGCGATGGTGGCGCGGTTGATGAACTTCATGGTGATCATCGGGGTGACGAAGATGGGCACCTGGGCCTTCTCGGCGGCGCGGAGGAAGAGTTTTTCCGGGACGAGGTTGCGGGAGAAGATGACGCCGGGAATCCTGTAGGAAAACAAATTGGCGTAGCGTTTCTCGCGATCGGCGGCGGAGAGGGTTTTGAGGAACCAGGACTCGGCGTTGCCGATGACCTGCAGGCGTTTGTTGGCGAAGTAGCGCGTAAACCCGGCCAGCGCCAAGCCCGGGCGGTTGACCGTCGGTTCGCGGATAATGCGCTTGAGGCCCGTGGCCCCCGCCACCAATCTCAAGGGCAGGTTGGGGGATTGGTCGGTGTAAAACCGCTCGACTGTTATTGTATCACGCTGCATGGGGAAGGGATGATAGGGGAAGGGGGGCGGCAAGTCAGCCACAAAGTGGACGCCCGCCGCTCACAAATTAAACTCCGGCCCCAAATAAATCTCGCGCGCTTTCGGGTCGTCGGGCATGTCCGGCCCCAATCCTTCGTACACGACCTGGCCGTGGTGGATCAAATAGGCGCGGTCCACCAACTTGAGCGTCTCACGGGCGTCGTGGTCGGTGACCAAGATGCCCAGGCCGCGTTCCTTGAGGCGGCGGATGATTTTTTGCACTTCATACTTGGCGATGGGGTCGATGCCGCTGAAGGGTTCGTCCAAGAGCAGCAATTTGGGGCTGGTCACAAGGGCGCGCGTGATTTCCAGCCGGCGTTTCTCGCCGCCGCTCAGGGTGTAGGCCTTGCTTTTGGCCAGGCGGGCCAGGTCCAGTTCGTCCAGGAGCGATTGGAGCCGCAATTGCCGCTCCTTGGCGCCGAGGGCGCAGGTTTCCAAAATCGCCAGGATGTTTTGCTCGACGGTCAGTTTGCGGAAGACCGACGGTTCCTGTGTCAAATATCCAATGCCCAGCCGGGCGCGCTTGTGCATCGGCAGCCTGGTGATGTCTTTGCCTTGAAACGCCACTTTGCCTTCGTCCGGCTTGACGATGCCGACGACGATGTTGAAGGTCGTGGTTTTGCCGGCGCCGTTGGGTCCGAGCAGTCCGACAATTTCGCCGGCGTTGACGAAAATGGAAACGCCGTTGACCACCCGGCGGTCGTTGTATTTCTTGACCAATTTGTAGGTCGAAAGCAGCGGGACGGCTGTGTCAACGGCCACCGCGGGCGCCGGAGTATTCTTCCGCAACACCGGTTTGGTTTCTGGATTTGGCTCGCTCATGCCTTAGGGGGAAGGTTGATTGGTTTTGGCCTTGATGGGAATGATATTATAGCGGCCAACGGCCTGAAAACGGTTCGTCTTCGACTGCCAAATCAGGCAGTCGGAGTTCGAAATAATGTAGCTTTCGGTGCGGGCGACGGGAGTGCCGGTGAGTGTGACGCGGTCGTTGGTCGCGGCATAGACGGCCCGGTCGCCGGTGGCATGCATGAGTCGGGCCGCCTGCCATTGATCGAGAACGACATCGCGCTCGGCCACGGCTTGTTCCATCCGGTTTGTCACCGGCGAAAATTGCGCGGTCGCCACCGCCGCTGTCAACTGATTGGTCGCCGCTTTGGGGCCGGTCCCGAAAGCGGCCAGCACGACGTTGGTCTCGGCGGCGAGGTCCTTGAGCAAGCCGGTGGCGGGCGAGCGGTGCGCGGTAAGCACGGCGCAGGAGATGGTTTTGATCACGCCCGCGAAGTTGGGCGCGGTCTGGCCGCGGACATGGCCTCGGGCGACGGCCTCGACCACCTGGTTGCTTTCCAGCGTGACCACGAGAAGATCGCAAGCCAGCGTGTCGCGAAGCGTGTCTCCTTCGAGAAGCCGCGCGACCACGTGCTCGTGAAAGGTCGCCAGGTTGGTTTGATAGTCGAGGTCGGTGGAAGTGATGATAAGCCACTGGGTGGCGGAGCGGTTGGAGGACGGGGCGGCGTTGGTCTTGGCGGTCCCGGCGAGGTTGAGTTTAAGTTGGGCGCCGCCGCGGGCGTGATAGAGCTTGTTGGTCAACTCCGCCCGCAGCACCCGGCCCTTGACTTCCAATTGGTCGTTCCACCAAACCGGGTTTTCAGTCAATTCGAAGGAATCGTTGGTCCGCGCATAGACGGCGCGCCCGCCGGTGGCGCGGCTGTGATCGGCCTCGTTGACAATGAGGACATTGCCGGTGGCGGTCATGCTTTCCACCGGGCCGTTGGTGGGCGGCCACTGCAAGGCGGCGAAGTCTGCGAACAATTCGCGGAAAGCGTTGGTGTCGGCAACGGGCGCGGCGCCGGGCGGCGGGCGGTTCGTGCCTGGCGCGGCATTGGGCCAGCGGACGTAAACGTGATTGGAGCCGGTGAGATAATGGCGCGCGCTGTCGTATAGAAAGCATCCGGCCCAGGCCTGCTCGTCGCCGTTTTGCCAGGCGGCGTCGCCGGTCAATTCCATCATTTCGCCGGCGTCGGCCAGGTAATAAAACGCCCGATTGCCGGTGGCGCGGCCCTTGTTGGTGGTGGTGATGACGACGTCGCGCCGGGCCAGAATCGTGTCAACGGCGCCATTGGTGGTGAGTTGGACGGTCATGAGTTCGGAGGTCATGTCCATCTGCGGATCGATCACGTGAACGTGGCGCGAGTAATCGATCCGGTTGGACTGGTAATCGAATTGGCCGGCACCGGAGAAAATCCACACGATCTGCCCGGCGGCGGACGGCCCGTTGGACGGCCCGCCGGCAAGGAGCGGGGTCTTGAGCAGGGCCTTGAGCACGCGCGTTTCGACGTCGTTGGAAATGGCGACGATGTGGTTGGATTCAGTAAAGAAGAAACCATCGCCCTGCACGAAGACGTTGGTGGTCGGCGTGAAGAGCACCAGGTGGCCCTCGTCCCAGGCCTCTTTGCCGACGTTGTCGATGTGGCAGGCCGGGGCCTGGGCGATCAATTGCACCTGGTTGGCCTGCCCGTTCCGGTAAGATTTCATCTCGAAGGGAGTGGCCAGGACATCCCGGTCCGAGAGCCGGTTCCAGTTCGAGGCCGTCAAGACAGTGTCAAGCATCTTGCCTTGCGGAGTGTCGCGGTAGAAGATCATCGAGGCGTTGCCGCCCAGATGGTCCTCGGGGGCGGCGCGGGCGTGAACGGCGGCGCAGACCCAGGCCAGAAGAAGAAACAAAGGCGGGAGGAGGCGCCGCCGCGCTGCCGTGCCGGCGGCGTGAGAACGGCGGGTTTTCATTGGCTGGCCGGCAAAGCGCGGAGAGCGGCGTGCAACCTGGCCAACCCGGCCAGAAGCCGCGCCATCTGGTGGAGCGGAATCATATTGGGACCGTCGCTCAGGGCGTGGTCCGGATCGGGATGCGTTTCGATGAACAGGCCGTCGGCGCCCGCGGCCAGGGCGCAACGGGCCAGCACCGGCGCCATCTCGCGCTCGCCGCCGGAGCGGTCGCCGCCCGCCCCGGGCAGTTGCACCGAATGCGTCGCGTCGAAGATCACGGGGAATCCGAACTGGCGCAGAATCGGGATGGAGCGCATGTCCACCACCAGATTGTTATAGCCGAAAGTCGTGCCGCGCTCGGTCACCAGCAGTTTATGGCCGCCCGCGCCGGCGGCCTTCTTGATGACCTGACCCATTTCCTGGGGAGACAGGAACTGGCCCTTTTTCAAGTTGACGATCTTGCCCGTGCGCACGGCGGCGGCGATCAAATCGGTTTGGCGGCACAAAAAGGCCGGGATTTGGAGAATATCGACGGCGTTGGCGGCGGCGCGCGCCTGCTCCTCGGTGTGGACATCGGTCAGGACGGGAACGCCGAGTCGGGCGCGAATCCGGGCCAGGACCTCCAGACCGGCCTGCAGGCCGGGACCGCGGAAGGATTGGCCGGAGGACCGGTTGGCCTTGTCGTAGCTGGCCTTGAAAATGTAGTTCAGGCCCAGCCGGCGGCAGGTTTTGCGCAGCGACACCGCCACTTCGAAGCAAAGCTCCTCCGATTCGATGACGCACGGGCCGGCGATCAAAGTCAATTGCTTTGACCGTCGCAACGAATTCCAAATGGCGGTGTCACTGAGCATGTCCGTGTCTCTGCCTCTGTTTTATGGGAAAAGAGCGGCCACCGCAAGAGCGCTTGCGCCGGACCACTGCCGGCGCAGTTCCAGGCTGATCCAATTGGACTGTGAATCCGCGCGTCTGTCCGGCTTTCAGTTTGGAATTGAAAACTCACCGCCAGACCGTAGGCTCGGCTGCGAATGCCGGACCTGAATTATCAGCGAATGATCATTGGCTGTTTCCGGCCCAATCCGAGTTCTTACCTGGCAGAACGTTGAACGCGAGGCCCTGGGGCGAGTTTCCGATCCAGAGAACGAAAGGGGCGCCCCCGGACAGTTGCCGGAGGCACGGGCTGAAGTCAGAAGCGGCATTCAGCCGCCGTATTCTTTCGCCAGTTTTCCGTCAGTTGTGTAAATGCCGGACGCGATCAAGGACTGGAAACCTTCCTTTGGGGCCATTCCGCGGACTCGCTTCAGAACGCGCTCATGCAACTCCAACAACTCTTTCCTGGAAAGGACTGAGCCGTTTGCTTCGGGCCTCTTTGTCTTTGTTGTCATTCGTATTTGAACGGTTCCGTTGAGAACCAGTTCACTGGCAAAATATCTCCGTTTCCGGTCGGAAGTCAACTCTGCGTCCAGAATTGTTTCGCGCGCCGCCCTGAGCTTACCGGCTCCCGCTTGGCGCGGCGGGCCGGGGACTCTGGGCCGGCAGGCGGCAAATAACATTGTTGACGCTGTCGGCGATGTAGAGATTCCCCTTCGCGTCCACCGCGATGGCGGACGGATCCGCGAACGGGCCGCCGGCCGCGCCGGTCAACGACACGGGCGGCAGCCTGGTCATCTTGCCGTCCGGCAAGATTTTGTGGAGGCCCGCCGCGTCCGTGACATAGACCGAGCCGAGGCCATCGACGGCGACGTTCTCCGGAGCGGAAAGAGCCGGGGCAAAAGTGGTGGTTTCACTGGCGGGAGTGATTTTGCGGATGGCGTTGTTGGAACTGTCGGCGACATAGACGTTGCCGGCGTGATCGACGGCCACCCCGTGCGGATCGCCAAACCGGGCGTAGCCGC
This sequence comes from Verrucomicrobiota bacterium, assembly GCA_049510745.1. Lineage (GTDB taxonomy): Bacteria > Verrucomicrobiota > Verrucomicrobiia > Limisphaerales > Palsa-1400 > PLGF01. The sequence continues at coordinate 118,036 of JBEKYR010000012.1, forward strand.
CGAAGCCGTTGGCGAAGCCCGGTTTTGCGGGCGAACCGGCGCAGGTGCTGACCCGGCCGCCGGGTGTGACCTCGCGAATGGTGAAATTGCTTTTGTCGCTGACATAGACGTTGCCCGTGCGGTCCACCGCCAACGCCCAGGGATTGCGGAAATGGGCGTCGGCGCCGACGCCGTTCTCGCTGCCGGGATAATTGGCCGCGCCGGCCAGGGTCGTGACCGTGCCGTCGGGCGTGATTTTGCGGATCGTGTCGGTGGCGAATTCGGCCACATAGACGTTGCCCAGGCTGTCCACCGCGATGCCCAGCGGCGCCAGGAAGCGCGCGGCGGCGGCAGCGCCGTCGGTTTCGCCCGGTTTGCCCGCCGCTCCGGCCACGGTGCTGACCAGGCCGTCGGGCGTGATTTTGCGGATGGTGTTGTTGCCGGTGTCCGCCACAAAAAGGTTCCCGGCGCTGTCAACAGCAATTCCGCCCGGCGATTGGAAGCGCGCGGCGGTCCCGGGGCCGTCCGCGCTCCCCGGCGCGCCGAGCCGCCCGGCGATGATCGGGGACGGGCCGCCTGTCGGGACGGCCGGAAAGCTGGGCTGGATGACTACCGGCGGCGCGGAGGTCGGGACCGGCTGGGCGGGGCGGGCCACTTTCGCGGGCGGCGCAGGCCAAGTGCTCCACAGCGCCAGCGCCAACAAGGCCAGGCCGGCGGGAATCCAAATGGCGGAAGGAATCCGCCGGACGCGCCGGACCAGGCCGTGCGGCCCGACCGGCGGTTTGCCTTGTTGGATGCGTTCCAAATCGGCCAGAACGTCGGCCATGTCGGCGTAACGGTCGCGCAATTCGCGCGCCATGGCGCCTTCGGCCACAGCGGTCAAGCCCGCGTCGGCCGCGGGTTGGCGGGTCTTGATGGGGGTGGGCGGGCCGGCCAGGATTTGGCGGCGGATGTCGCTGGTGCTGCGTCCGGCGTAAGGCGGTTCGCCAGTGAGCATTTCGTAGAGCAGCGCGCCAAAGGCGTAAATATCGCAACGGGTGTCCTCCGCGTTGCCGGCGGCCACCCCCGGGGACATATAGGGGGCGGTGCCTTCGATCTGCTCCCGCTCTACGTCAACAATAGTGTCGTTGAACAAGGTCCGCGCCAGTCCGAAGTCGGCCAGGCAGGCGGCTTCGCCGGGGCCGAGCAGGATGTTGGCGGGCTTGAGATCGCGGTGAATGATGCCACGGCGATGCGCGAATTGCAGCCCGTCGGCCACGTGCCGGGCAATCTCCAGGGCCGCGCCGGGCTCGAGGGGTTGTCCGGGCTTGAGGCGCTGGGCCAGGCTGCCGCGCTCAAAGAAGGGCATGACGAAATAGGGGCCTTGCGCCCGGTCGGAAACTTCCAGGACGGGCACGACGTTTTTGTGGCGCAGCTTTTGCAGGTGGCCGGCTTCCTTGACGAAGCGATGGACGATTTGCTGATTGGGCGCCAGCTCGGGCCGGATCATTTTGATGGCAACGTCGCGACCGGTCTCGGTGTCGCGCGCCATGAGAACGACTCCCATGCCGCCGCCGCCGAGCACGCGCAGCACTTCGTAGCGGGCCAGGGTGGCCAGCAGGCCGGGGCGGCTGGGCGGCGAAAGCAAGCGATGGCCGACCAGTTCGGCAATGGGTCCGGCGAAGGCCGAAACCGGCGGCGTAAAGGCGGAAGGCTGCTGGTTGGAAGGTTCGTTGCTCATGGTGTGGCGGCGCTGGCGGGGCCGGGCGGGGAAAGTTTTTGCAGGCCTTGGGCGAGCAATTGCTGGATGGGCGGATCGACCCACCGCTGGTCTTTGGCCCAAGTGAAGCCCCGCCGCAATTCCGCGTCGTTAAGCTGGGAAATCCGCTGGTCCAGCCGCACCAACCCGGCGGCGATGCTGGTGTAATAGAGCACGGCGGCCACTTCCTTGGGCAGGATGCTGTCCGGGTGGTCCATGTTGGTCTTGGCGAATTCCTTTGTCAGCGTGAGCAATTCGACCGGCGGGACGGGGTGAAGGAACAACTCCAAAAAACTTTTCAGCAGCAGGCTCTGGGCGTTGCTGAGCGTCTTGAGGCGGCCCGCGGTGGCCGGATCGAATCCGCCCAGGTCCACCAGGATGGGAGCCGAGAGTTGATGGCGGAAAATGGCGCCCAACTCGTCGGTACGCCAGAGCCGGGCGCGCTCGTCCCCCGCCGCCATGAAGGCGGCAAGGCTTTTGGGCGCGCTCTTGGACAAAGCGTCGGCGGTGTCAAATTCGGACATATAACTTGGACAGGCTCGACCCGCCTTTGGGCGGATTTGTCCCCTCGATTGCCAATACGGCCCGCTGGATGGAATCTTGCGCGCGCATTTTCATTCAAGTTCGCCCGGCCAGCCCCGTGACAAATTGCTCCAGCGCCTGGATTTCCGCCGCCGCGGCGGCGTCCTGCCCGGCGTAATCCTTGATCACGCGGGTCAGGTGCGCCTTGAAAATCCGTTTGGCGGTCAGGAGCATGTTCGAGGCGTCGGTCGGGGATTTGAGGCCGAAGCGCTCGATCAACTGTTCATAAGGCGGCTGGGGAGCGTCGTTGAAGATCGGCTCCAGCAGTCGGATACGGAACATCTCCCAGATGTGGCGGCGGCGGGGCTGCTCGGCGGACGGGTCTTTGCAATCGGCCTCCATGCGGCGCAAGGTCTCGGCCAGCACGGTGCGGACCCAAGTCAAGTCAAATTCCTCCGCCGGCGCCTCCGGGCCGGGCAATTCCGCCTCCAACTCGTCGAGCGAAACGGGCGGGCGCTTCACCTCCGCGCGGTCCAGGCGGTCGAGGACGAAATTGCGCAGGCTGGTTTTGAGAAAATCGCGGAACTGGCCGCGCTCTCGATCGGCGCGTTGCAGCCAGCCTTTTTTGAGGATTTTATCCTCGGCGAACTCCTGCAGGAGGATGTCCCACTGGTCTTTGAGGCTGGGGAAGGAGGCGGCCAGGTAGATTTTGAGCGGCGGCCAATAAAGGCGGATGAGGCGGTCCAGCCGGGCCTCGTCGGCCTCGGCCGCCTTCCCCAACTCCGTCCAATCGGTGCGCGGGAAGATGGAACTGGCTGTTGAATCGGAAGACATAGTCGCCCGCGGAGTATTGAAGGGGAGACAGCGAGCCGGGGCAAGCGCAATTCCGGGGGACGCATCCCGGTTTGTGGCAACCATATTGTCAATGAGAGGCACTGGCCGGCCGCAGACAGGCCCACAAGAATGACGAATGTCTAAGCTCGAATGACGAAACAATGACGAAGCTCGAATGACGAAACTCATGCGGGTGCAGTTTTCGCCATTGGGTCATTGGAGCATTCTTTAGACATTCGAGCTTAGGCATTAGTCATTTTCCCCGGTTGATCGCGGCTTGCCGTCCAGCGGCACTGACGAGTGTCCAAGAAGTGATGCGCCCCAACTCAGTTTTCGAAGGTCGTTGTTCGTGACTTTTGCCCGGCAGAGCGGTCTAATTGCATGGTAGGATATGAAGGCTGCGAGTCTGGCAAATTTTGCGAGGCGGCGGGGCCGAATGGGGCTGGCCGTCGCATTGGTTGCGGCAGTGGCCGCTCTCTGCTGGTGGACGGGCTTGTTTGAACGGGAACCTTCCTATCAAGGGAAGACCGCCACTCAATGGCTGGAATCGGTCCAGAACGGCGGAGGTTGGGCGGCGGCTACGGCGGCCTTCAGGTCAATGGGTCCAAAGGGTGTGCGTTTTCTCGCGCGGACATTGGAGAAAAAGCCAGTTCAAATGCCTGCGAGCGTCGAGAGGTTTATTAACTCACTTGAGCTCCCCGAATGGGCCAATCCGACGTGGCGAATGGACTACAATGCAGCACATTTAGGTTACCGTCAGGAAGCTGCGGCGAATATCCTTCAGCGCTTGGGAAGCGATGCAGCGCCTGCAATTCCCACCTTGGTGCGCATGTTCCGTCATCGTAAGGCAAACGAGTCGAACGGGTTCGCGTACCTGATGGCGCCAATGGCAGACAAGCTTGAATTCATGGTGCCGGAACTGATCAAGGATTTGGACCAAAATAAACCGGGCAACATCCGGCCCATCGAGGACATCAAGCTTCTTGCCGCGATCGGCCCCAAGGCGGAAGATGCCATTCCGGTTCTGTCGAAAATAGCGCAGTCCGGAAACGGTTGGGTGGAGCTGCCCGCGGCGGTTGCGCTCTGGAACATCGCTCGCGAGACGAACGAGTTAATCCGATGCATCTCAAACACTCTGAGGGGGCGTGGTGACTTGACTTTCTCTGCGCTGCCCGAGTTGCGCGACTGCGTTCCTCCTCCGCAACCGATGATCCCTCTGCTGGAGAACGCTTTACGCCACCCGATGCCACGGGTACGTCAGGACGCTGCATCTCTGATCGAGAAAATCGATCCCGACCGGTTACGGCGGATTGCGGAAGAATTGAACAGGCATCAAGCCGAGCTTTTTCAGGAACACTTGAAGTTATTGGAAAGCTCCAACGATCTGGATCGCTTGACCGCCATCGAGGCGATACAATTCATGGGACCCCAAGCCATAAGCGCCGTCTCACGCCTGGCCCAAATTATTTGTCGCCAGCAGCGCAGCCCTTTAATGGCCAATACTTTCGTCGCTTCGGGCCTGGATGTGTTCGGGGCATTCCGAGCTTTGCGGGAAATTGGTCATGGCGGCGCCGCTGCCACCCCGATTCTCATTGGGTTGCTTCAGACTAACACTGATTTGGCCCCTTCGGTCTTCGACACTCTGTCGAGTTTTGGCGTCGACGCTGCGGCGGCGATTCCCGCCGTGCGCGCATTTATGGCGACGAACACCGGCCCCGCGCGTTTTCAAGCGGCGCTGGCGTTGGCTGCCATCGACCCGGGCGATACCAACGCAGTTGCGATTATTCGCGAGCTCACAACCTCCCAGCCTCATTACTGGGGAGGCCGGATTGTGCCCAGCGATCCAACGACGCGCCTCTTTGCCTCCGTCTCATTATGGAAGCTTGGTCTGGAAACGAATCCACCGGTGGACGAACTGATTGCCCATGCGACGAACTATAATGGCGGCTGGGCTATCAACTTATTGGGGGACATCGGTCCTTCGGCGAGAAAGGCGTTGCCGTTTTTGGAGCAGAAGTTAGACCCGTTAATCCCGTCGCTTGATATAGCCATCGCCATCCGCAAGATCGATCCCGAGGAAGCGAAGCGTCTTGGCTTGCCCGGCCTGTTGATCATCTGCCCGGACAAGTATTAGCCTTTATTTCCGGCCGCGAAAAGGCATCAGCCCGAAATGCAGGGCCAGCCAGATGGGCGGGGCGAAAATCACCACGGCCACCAAGCGGGCCAATGTCCAGTTCAGAAAGTGGGCCTGCATCGGGAAGATCGTGATCATGAAATAATTGGCGAAACGCGTGTGGCCGAGGAAACGGCCATGTTTGGGGAACCGCTTGCGCACGCCGCTCAGAAGCGCCACCACTCCGATTGTCAATACTAGCACAGTAACCAGCAGATTGATGGGCAGGGAGGCGTGGGATTCCGGCGGGTGGACGGGCGCGGGGCGCGGCGCGAAAAGCCATTGCAGACCCGCCCAGAGAAAACTGAACCCGGTCTGGAGCGCGGTGCGGAAATTGGCCTTGGTCGGCGCGGTTTCGTTCAGGAGCAGGCCAAAATAAAGGGGCACGATGCCCCAAATCAATTGGAGGTGCTCGAACGGCGTCACAATCAATCGCACAAACACGGACCAGTAAAAATGCATAACTTGCCCCAACGCTAAAACGTCCGGCTCCGCGCGGAAAGCATTCAGTGCGGGCTGTCCCAAATCCTCGTAAGACGGGCGCGAAACATTCAGGGGAGTACGCGCGCCCTCGCGTGTCGTGGCCGGCGCCCTCGCCGGCCACATCTTTGAATCTTATACACTTCCTATGGAATTTGGGGATGCCATCGGCGAGGGCGCCGATGGCGACACGCGCGGGCGCGTGTGCTCCCGATCCGCAGCCGTCCTTTCGTTACGCGAGGATCAAGGGCTGTTTTCTTAACTTGACCGGAGGCTGCAATGGCGTTTGGATGGCGGCGCTTATCTTATGAAGATTCTCAAATGGGCCGTGTTGGGCGGCGCGTTGTCCTTCGTTTTCGCCGGGTGCCTGGCGCGGCACGAGACCGGCTTTGTCCCGCTGTTCGACGGCAAAACGCTCCATGGCTGGACGGAAATGCACAAGACGCCCGGCCCTTCCTATTTTGTCACCAATGGCGTCATTGCGTCGCCCCCGAACGCGGCCAACGATCTGGTCACCGACCAGGCGTTTGGCGATTTTATTCTGCGCATGGATTTCAAATTGACTCCCGGCGCCAACAACGGGGTCGGCATCCGGGTCCCGTTCGAGACCAACGATCTGACTTATTCGGGCAACGAGGTGCAGATTCTCGATGATGACGACGCGCAATACGCGCACCTGGATCCGGGCCAGTATTGCGGTTCGCTTTACAAGGTTTTCCCCGCCAGGCGCGGCGCGCTGAACAAGGCGGGCGAGTGGAACCATTATGAAATCAGCGTTCTTGGCCGCCATATCGAAGTTGTGCTGAACGGCCAGACCATCGTGGACGGCAACATGAATGAGGTGACGGACCGGGAAGTGTTGCGCGGCCATCCCGGCCTGTTGCGCGATCGCGGGCACATCGCGCTGCTGGGCCACTGGAGCTATTGCGAATTCCGCGACATTTTCATCAAGGAATTTCCACGCGCCGAACGGGAGAACACGCCGCCGGAAGGGTTCACGGCTCTTTTTGACGGACACGATCTGGCCGGCTGGAAGGGCCTGGTCGCCGATCCTCCGGCGCGCGCGAAAATGCCGCCGGACGAGCTGGCCGCCGCCCAAGCCCGGGCCGACGAGCGGATGCGCGCGCATTGGAAGGCCGCCGGCGGCCTGCTGGTCTTCGACGGCCACGGCGACAACCTTTGCACGGCGCGCGATTACGGCGATTTCGAGATGTTGGTGGATTGGAAAATTCCGCCCAAGGGGGACAGCGGCATTTATTTGCGCGGCACGCCGCAGGTGCAAATCTGGGAGACGAACAGCCCCGGACAATTCCCCGCGCCCGACGGCTCCGGGGGCCTCTGGAACAACCGGAAGAATAACCGGCACCCGCTGAAATATGCCGATCACCCGGTCGGCCAGTGGAATCGGTTCCGCATTCTCATGGTGGGCGGGCAGGCGCATGTGTTTCTGAACGGAGAGTTGGTGGTGCGCGACACGACGCTGGAGAATTATTGGGAGCCGGACAAGCCGATTTATCCGACGGGCCAGATCGAATTGCAGAACCACGGCGGGCCGCTTTGGTTCAAGAACATCTACCTCCGGGAAATCCCGCCCGCGCCGGCGCGATAAGGCATCGCGTCACGCGCTATCGGCGGCAAATAAACCGACATGACTCCATCGTGCGGCGGGCTTGCCCGAAGCAAAGTTTGTTCTTGCGCGCGCCGTGTCTTTAATGTAGATACGTCAGAATGAAAACGGCGGTTCAAAAATGGGGCAACAGCCTGGCCATCCGCATTCCGCGCGCCTTCGCCCAGGAAACCCGCCTGGACAGCGGCACCGAGGTTGATCTGCGGTTGAAATCGGGCAAGCTGGTAGTCAGCCGCCTGTCAAAGAAACGCGAGGGTTTGCGTTCGTTGCTCGACCGGGTTCGGAAGTCGAATCGGCATGGGGAAACCGACTGGGGCGGGCCGATGGGGCGGGAGGTTTGGTGAAGGCGGGATACTTTCCAAATTTTGATTGACGAACAAACAGACGACCCCGATCAAGTTTGATTATCTTATCCGGCGAATCCCTACGGCGTCGCCTTCTGTTTTCGGTAGCGGCGGATCAAGTTGTTCGTGGAACTGTCGTGCTTGAGCCGGGGGGTTGCCGGGCTTTCCAGTTCGGGAATGATGCGCTGGGCCAGCACCTTGCCCAACTCGACGCCCCACTGGTCGAACGAGTCCAGATTCCAAAGCACGCCCTGCGTGAAAACACTGTGCTCGTAAAGGGCGATCAGTTGGCCGAGCGTTTCCGGCGTGAGCCGCCCGGCGAGGATCATGTTCGACGGGCGGTTGCCCTCGAAGACGCGGTGCGGCGCCAGCCAGTCCGGCGTGCCCTCGGCTTTGACTTCGTCCAGCGTCTTGCCGAAAGCCAGCGCCTCGGCCTGGGCAAAGACGTTCGCCAAAAGGATGTCATGGTGCCGCCCCAGCGGGGTGAGCGCGTGGGCGAAGGCGATGAAGTCGCACGGGATGAGCCGGGTGCCCTGATGGATCAACTGGTAAAACGAATGTTGGCCGTTGGTGCCGGGTTCGCCCCAGTAGATCGGGCTGGTCTGGTAATTGATTTTCTTCCCGTCGAGCGTGACGTGCTTGCCGTTGCTCTCCATCGTCAACTGTTGCAGATACGCCGGGAACCGCTTCAGATATTGCTCGTAGGGCAAAACCGCCACGCTCTCCGCGCCGAGGAAGTCGTTGTTCCAGACCGACAGCAGCCCCAGGAGGGCCGGCAGGTTTTTCTCGAACGGCGCGGCGCGAAAGTGCTCGTCCATCTGGTGAAATCCGTGGAGCATCGCGCGAAAGTTTTCCGGTCCTATGGCCAGCATCGTGGAAAGGCCGATGGCTGAGTCCATGGAGTAACGCCCGCCCACCCAGTCCCAGAATCCAAACATGTTGGCCGTGTCAATGCCGAAGGCGGAGACCTTTTCGGCATTGGTCGAAACCGCGACAAAGTGCTTGGCCACGGCCTTGGTGTCCGCGCCGCGTCCGGCCAGGAGCCAGGCGCGCGCGCTTTGGGCGTTGGTCATCGTCTCCAGCGTCGTGAAGGTTTTTGAAGAAACGATGAACAGTGTCTCGGCCGGATCAACGTCGCGGGTCGCCTCAACAAAATCGATGCCATCGACGTTGGAAACAAACCGGAACGCCAGGTTGCGCCGGCTGTAATGCTTGAGCGCTTCGCAGGCCATCACCGGGCCAAGATCGGAGCCGCCGATGCCGATGTTAATGACGTTGCGGATCGGCCTGCCGGTGTGGCCCTTCCACTGCCCGTCGCGAACGCGCCTCGAAAAGCCGGCCATCTTGTCAAGCACCGCGTGGACTTCCGGCACGACGTTCCTGCCGTCCACGAAAATGGAAGCACCTTTGGGGGCGCGCAGGGCGACGTGCAGGACGGCGCGGTTTTCCGTCAGATTGATCCTGTCGCCCCGGAACATGGCCTCCGTCCTCTCCCGCAAGCCGGACTCCTCCGCCAAATTGAAGAGCAGTTGGAGGGTTTCGTCGGTGACGCGGTTTTTCGAGTAGTCAAGAAAAAGGCCCGCCGCCTCGGCGGTCAGGCGCCGGCCGCGTTTGGGGTCCGCGGCGAAAAGCTGGCGGAGATGGACGGTTCGGACTTTCTGGAAGTGGCGGGCGAGGTCTTTCCAGGCCTTGCGTTTGGTCAAGGGTTGAACGGGGGCTTTCATGTCAAAGGATTTTCTCCACTATTTCCACGACCGTTTGCACACAGCCTTTGCAGGTCTTGTGCAGGAGATCGTTCTCCTTGAAGTATCGCTGTCCGCTTGGGGTGTTGAGGTCGCACCCGTTGAGCAAGGTGCGGCAGAGGCATGTGCCGTGCTTGGATTCAAATTGCGACATGAGTTCCCGCACCTTCCGATAGGTTTCCTCAGTCACCGTCCTCTCCTGTCCCTCGCCGCGTCCGTGCTTGAGTCCGAGGGTGATTATGCCCCCGCTGATCGCGCCGCAAACCTCTTGCTTTCGCGCCATCCCGGCCCCGAACCCGCAGGCCAGTCTCAGGGCGGTATCCTTATTGACGCCGAGATCATCGCAAAACGAGTAGAGAACCGCTTGCGCGCAGTTGTAGCCGGAGAGAAACTTCTCCGCGGCAATATCACTTCTTGTGCTCATAGGATTCCTTGCTCCGAACAGGTATTGAGCGGCGAAAACGCCGCACCGGGAGAAGATGTGGAGGCGGCGGCGCGGAATCAAGCGTGAAGTGCGATTTCGTTTCTTTATCCCCTTGCAAAAATCGCTTCCCTTTCGCATCGGCCTGTGCGAAAAGAGGAACGGCAATGGGGTTTGCCGTCTCGCTTTGTGGCGGGAGAACCGCCTGAGAGGCTTTCAGAGCTGATGACTCCTGCCGAGAGAAAGGCTGTCGGTAGGATTTTTTATGCTCAATTATCTGGCTGTGGGTGTGGGCGGCGCGCTTGGGAGTGTCGGACGTTTCTGGTTGAACGGCCTGATTTCCCGCCGGTTTGGAGAAACGTTTCCTTTCGGCACGCTCTTCATCAACGTCTCCGGCTCATTCCTCATCGCTTTCTTTGCGACCATGACCGCGCCGGAAGGGCGAATACTGGTTTCCCCAACGTTCCGCACTTTCTTCATGATCGACATTTGCGGCGGCTACACGACCTTTTCTTCGTTCAGCCTGCAAACCCTCAACCTGGCTCTGGACGGTGAATGGCTTTACGCGGGCGCCAACACGGTGCTGTCCGTGGTGCTGTGCCTGGCGGCGGCGTGGCTGGGCTACGTGGCGGCCCTGGCCATCAAACCAATGAAAGGACATTGACATGCAAATTCCTCATGACGCGACGCTGCTGCGAATTTTTATCGGCGAGAGCGACCGCTGGCATCATCAACCGCTCTACGAAGCGCTGGTGCTCAAAGCGCGCGAGAAACACCTGGCCGGCGCCACGGTGCTGCGCGGCCCGATGGGCTTCGGCAAATCCAGCCTGCTGCACACGGCCAAGATTCTCCGGCTCTCGCTGGATTTGCCGCTGGTGATCGAGATCGTGGACAGCGAGGAAAAAATCAACGGCTTCCTGCCTGTGCTCGACGAGATGATTCAAGGCGGTTTGGTCACGCTGGAAAAGGTGCGGGTGATTGACTACCGCGCCGCCGAACCGCCAAAGACTTAAACCTCCAGAAATCTCCAGCCGGGAAAGTCTTGCATCTTCCCGTGGAACGCCCTCCCTATGAACTCCAGCCCTCCCGCTCCTCCAGGCCGCCCGCCGGTTCGCTGGCTCAATCGCACCGTGCTCGGCATCGGCCTGGCGTCGCTGTTCAGCGATTGGTCGCATGAAACCGCCACGGCGGTCATGCCCGCGTTCCTGGCGACGATGGGCGCGGCGGCCGCATGGCTGGGGCTGATCGAAGGAGTTTCAGACGGCTTGTCCAGTTTCGCCAAAATGGGTTCCGGCTTTTACACAGACAAATTGCAGCGGCGCAAACCCATTGCCGTCATCGGCTATCTCGTGACCGCGCTCGGTACGGCGTCCTTTGCTTTGGCCACCGCCGCCTGGCACGTCCTGCTCGCCCGGGCGTTCGCCTGGCTCGGACGCGGGGTGCGCACGCCCGTCCGCAAGGCCCTGCTCGCCGGAGCGGTGACGCGGGAGACTTACGGACGCGCCTTTGGCTTCGAGCGGATGATGGACACGATGGGCGCCATCGTCGGACCCGCCAGCGCGTTCTGGCTGCTCCAGGCCCTGAACCATCGTTACTCGACACTCTTTGCCCTGACGCTCATCCCCAGCCTCATCGCCGCCGGACTCATCGCGTTTCTGGTGAAGGAAAAGGAGCGCGCGCCGGTCCCGCACATTTCGCTTGGAGAACGATTGCGTCTGCTGCCGGCCGCGTATCGCAAAATGTTGCTCGGCGTGGGTTTGTTCGGCCTGGGCGCGTTTGCCCACACGCTGCTCATTCTCCTGGCCGCGCAAAAACTGGCGCCCAGACTGGGCGCGACCAAAGCGGCGAGCCTGGCGGTGGGACTTTACGTGCTGCACAATGTTTTTTACGCCTCGTTCGCGTTTATCGGCGGCTGGCTCGGCGATCGATTTCCCAAAAACCGCCTGCTGGCCCTCGGTTACTCGCTGTCTGCCGTCATGTCGCTTTGCATCATCACGCTGCCGGCCAACCTCGGCACGCTGGCCTTGATCTTCATCCTCGGCGGAACCAACGTCGCGCTCGAAGAAACCCTGGAAGACTCCCTCTGCGCGGAACTCGTGGCTGAAGAACATCGCGGCATCGCGTTCGGCGCCCTGTCCACGGTCAACGGCGCGGGCGACTTCCTTTCCAGCATGATCGTGGGCGCGTTGTGGACGGCGTTTGGAACCGGCGTGGCCTTCGGCTACAGCGCGGTGTTGTCGGCCCTTGGCGCGCTGCTGATAATGCGGCTGCGCGCCGGCGAAACGCAATAGTTGACGAATCGACAATGACAGATTCAAAATTTTCAATTTTCAATTTTCAATTCCTCTCCGCTCCACGTTTAGAGCATCAGTCGCGTTCAGAGACGAGCAAGGAATCCCGATTTTCGCCTCGCTCCAGCGGGGCGGCGGCGCCACAATTGCCCCGTTATGAACAGTCCTGCCACCGCTCAACCGCATCTATTTCAACCGCTGACCATTAAATCGGTCACGCTGCGCAATCGCATCGGCGTGTCGCCGATGTGCCAGTATTCGTCCGTGGACGGGGTGGCGACGGACTGGCATCTGGTGCATCTGGGAGCGCGCGCGGTGGGCGGGGCGGGATTGGTCATCGCCGAAGCCACTGCCGTTTCACCCGAAGGCCGCATCACGCCCGGCGACGCCGGCCTCTGGGCGGACAAGCACATCGAGCCGATCGCCCGCGTCAACCGTTTCCTCAAGGAACACGGCGCCGTGCCGGCCATCCAGATCGCGCACGCGGGCCGCAAGGCCTCGGCGGCGCGCCCGTGGGAAGGCGAGGCGCAACTGGCGGACAAGGCCGGCGGCTGGGAAACCATCGCCCCCAGCGCGCTCGCCTTCGGCGGTCATTTGCCAAAGGTCCCGCGCGCCATGACCGAGGCGGACATCGCCCGCGTGCAAAATGAATTTGTCGCGGCGGCCAAACGCTCGCTGGCGGCGGGTTGCGAGTTCCTGGAATTGCATTCGGCCCACGGTTACCTGAGCCACGAATTTCTTTCGCCGCTGACAAACCAGCGGACGGATCGTTACGGCGGCAGCTTCGAGAACCGCATCCGCTTTCTGCTGGAAACGACCCGCGCCGTGCGGGCGGTGTGGCCGGACCGACTGCCGTTTGCGGTGCGGATTTCCTGCACCGATTGGGTGGCCGGCGGCTGGGACATCGAGCAAAGCATCGAGTTGGCGCGGCGATTGAAGGCCGAGGGCGTGGACCTGATGGATTGCAGTTCGGGCGGAACCGTGCCGGACGCAAAAGTTCCCGTGGGCGCGGGTTATCAGGTGCCATTCGCCGAACGCATTCGGCGTGAAGCGGGCCTTTTGACGGCGGCGGTCGGCTGCCTCACGGAGCCGGCGCACGCGGACGAAATCATCCGCAACGGACGGGCGGACGTGGTGCTGCTGGCGCGGGAATTTTTGCGGGAGCCATACTGGCCGCGCCGGGCCGCGCGCGCCTTGGGGCAGAAGGAAGCGGTTCCTGGGCCGGTGCAATACCGCAGAGGGTGGTAAACGGCGTCTGCATGCCGCGCATGCGGTTAAAGATGACTGGTGGAAAATTGTTCCTCGTTTAAGCCCTCCTTCGCTCGCTGACGCAAGCTACGGCGGGCAGCCTCCGCCTTTCATATCGACGATTAAAAACCGTTCGCAATCATTTTGAAAGCCGGCTTGCCAGCCGCAGCGCGAAGCGCGGAGGCTGGAGCCAGTTGTCGGGCTCGGGCTGTTTTGCCGGTCTGGCCCTCCATTCGGAAACTGCACCAAATGAAGAGGTTGCGAACAAAATCCGCACTGCATTTACGAGGGAAAATATGCCTCGAAGTCATGTAGAATTCAAGAGAATTCTGCAACTATTTTTTGTAATCCGTCACTACTCGTTTGGTGTCCATTTTGGTGTCCAAAATGGTGTCCATATTCGGATGACCGGCAAGAATTCCGGCAGCTTTTAGGGGGTAATTGAACGAAGCGCGATACGCGCGGTCGGGATTTAGACTTTGCATCAATCGCTCTCAGCCGCCACGACTGGCGGCACTCTGCGAACTTCTGGACACGCGATGAGCCTTCTGGAACACTTAGTCGCTGTGAAAGACGATGTTCGCTACTGTGAATTCCTGTTTCTCTGCGAGACAGAAAAACATCCATTGAAGTGGGTTAACGTCAACGACGCGAGGGAACAACAGGCGGTCGGATTGCAACAGACGATGTATGCCGAAATGGTCATGTCCATGCTCGAAGATTTATATGTGCATCCCAACCAAGGCGAGATTTTAGGTCTTGCTCGTCAGGTGCGCCGAGAAACTCTGCGCAATCCAGGCATCGCCCGGCACGACCTGTTCACGAAACTTATCAGCGGCCTTTATCAATTTCGCATCACCGACACGCAGGCCGCAACAAAACAAGAGCGTCAAACCGATCTGAACAGTGTGAGAGCGCAATGGAGTGGACTTCCTGTTTTCCAGTTGTGCGGCAGTCGCCAGCACGCGTGCCATTTCCTCTGTGGACACCAGACGTGGCAATCGTGCAGATGATGGTTTTCGGAAAGGGGTCTGGTCGGGCACGAAGCAGCGCGGGTGTTGGCGGGCGTAATGCACGAGAAAACCTCGGACGCAATACCAGTAATTGCGTTGCGTCTTGGCAGCGAGATGGGATTTGGTCTTGGCCCAGAGGCAGTAGCACTCACGGTTGAGGGTTTTCACTTTTTGCCGATAAAGAAAAGCATCCCAGTCCCGCAGAACGCCCTCCTCCTCGGCGTACTTGCAGCCCAGCGTTCGCCGGGTGTCGATGTATTGCTTTATGGACTCGCCAAACGCGCTGCGAAAGCGTGACTGCGAACGGGGTCGTGGCCCCATTTGCACACGGACTTTCGGAAAACGCGCGTGCCAGTCTCCTGTCAACAAAGGCATGGCTTGGACTGGCTTGGGAACTGGCAATCCCGCCTTGCGCAAATCATCGACGTTCAGCCGCAGATATTGGGCGGTACTCGTCAAGTTGCGGTGTCCTAACGTGTCTCCGATACACTTCATGGATACCCCGCGCCGGAGAAAATGTACGGCCAGTGAATGACGCAGGGTATGTGGGCTAACGCGACCGAGTTCCAGCCCACTGTGCTTGAGCCGATTTTGCAGGATGACATTTACTGCCCAGGGAAGCAGCGGCCCCTCCGGAGCCCGCGACCGCAAGAACAACTCTCGCCGACTGCTGCGCGGTCTGGCTTTGCGCAGATAACGCGCCAGCACATCGCCCGCCTCGTCGGTCAAAGGAAGCGACAGCGCCTGCCGTGTTTTGGCCTGTTTTACATGCAGAACGCCGTTGCGCCAGTCGATGCTTTCCAAGCGCAACCCGACCACATCACTGCGGCGCAATCCATAAAGCGCGATCAGAAAGAGCATCGTAAAGTCACGCAGACCGGCGGGACTCGTTTTATCAATCGAGCGCAGCAATGCTCTCACCTGTTCCCTTGTCAGCGCACACGGCAACCGTTCCCCGGCGTACACCCGTGGTGTGTCGAGTTGCTCATGCAGGGGACGGGGCAAGGTTCCTTGAGAGAACTCAAATCGGAGGAACGCCCGTAGCGTGAGGACGACGTTGAGCAGACTGTGCCGGTCGTGTGTCCGGGCCATCTGCTGCACAAAGCGTTCGATCTGACTATGTTCAAGCTGGGTCAAGGCCGACTGTTTGCGGTCGTAACCGATAGACTCCAAGAATCGAACCACGCACCGGTGGTGATCCACAATGGTACTTTCTGCCAATCCACGCACTTCCCGCAGATGCGTCGCATAACACCCAGCTTCCTTTTGCGACGGCGACAGCACGGCTGGCTTGGGGGCTGGCAGCGCGTGCCGATCACAGAGAAAACGGTGTAACGCTTGACCGGCCCACCGGGCATTGTCATCGCGAGGGCGGAAATACGCATCCGCCGCCGTCAGCACTTCCGGGGTTATCTGCGCCCTGGAGGCAATCCGCCGCCGTCGCAGCCAGTGGTCAATCACATACGCGCCTTGAGACATTCCTCGAATGGTGCGTCGAGTGTAACCCTGTGACTGGAGCCACTCGGCAAAGCCCTCCATCACGGGGCCGAAGACAGGCAGGCTTGAATACCTGACGTGGTTAAGAGGAAAGACATGTTTTAAAAGAGAAGTGTTTTTCATTCCCCACATCCCAAACGCCGCGCCACCCAAGCGTCAATAATGTTGCATTGAACTCCCCCGTATCGCCTTTGATTATCGAAGTCAACCCACGGCTACGCAACATTACTGATCGCTCAACATTAATGCTGTTATGTTAAACTTCACATAACATCATTACGGTGATGGCGGGTTGCGGGTCGTCCACGTCCAGGGCGCCGCAAGTGGCGATCAGTTTCACCAGCCGGGGGCGGCGGTTGTCGTTGCGCACGTAAAGCGCAAACGGCAGGCGTGTTTGACCGGGGCTTGTCTTGCGGATGGCGTGCCGCAAGAGCGTCAGGACATCCCAAAGGCGTCCGGCTTCGTCCTGGCCAGCCACGTCGGGCGGCACGGTCACGTAAACGTCATAAACGGCGCGGGTGAGAAAGACCGGAAAGCGGATTCCGGCTTCCTGCGCGGTCTTGGTCACTTCGACTTGAAAACCGTCGGCGACGGCGTGGGCGCGGGTGTAGGTGTAAATCACTTCGCCAAAAGGCGAGTCGTTTTCATTCGTGTTCATGGTGTTAGTGTTTGCGTGATGGTGGGGTGAACAGCGCCGCCTGCGCCTTCTCCGCAAGTCTGTGGGCGCGGTTTGCCTCGTCGCGTTCACGGGCAAGACGGTCTCCGTCGAGTCCGGTTTCCTGCATCAAGGTGAACGTGTCGGGGACAAAACCAAACTCGTGTTGCGGAATCGCCAAGCGGCGTCTGTTTCGTTTCATGGCGTGTCAGGCAAGGTTCATGTCGGCGGGAAAATAGCTGCGGTATTTCCGGCGCGGGTTTTGATTGCTGGACGGTGTCACCGTGCCGCACGGGTGCTGCCAGACTTGGCGGCGGTTGTTCCAATGGAAGCCATACTCGGCCAGTGCCGCAGTGATTTCTCTCGGCTGCCGGTCTTCAAACTGAATCCAAACCCACTTGCCAACCACTTCCGCCAATTCCCAAAAGTCCGGCGCTTCCCGTCGAATCAACCTCAACAGTGATTCGGTTGGTAATCCCCGGTTCCGATGTCTGCGGGCGAAGTCAATTCTTGGCAAATTGTCTTGAATGCGCTGTGCGGTCCGGTTCTTGAGCTCTGAATCTGAATTTGTTTTCATAATCTTTTTTTTTGCTGCTGTGCGTTCTCGGCCTCTCGCCCTTCACGAAAAAGCCTGCGGAACAGGGCGGCCAGCGGGAGTAGTCTTCAGAGGGCACCGCGTCCGGCCCCCTCAGACTGAAAGCTGCGGAGTGGAGCGGTCGCCCATTTGCGTAGGGCCAGACGCGCAGAGCGAGCGCAGCGATTCCGAGCATCGTAGCCGGAGCGAATGGGCGAGTAAGCGGAAGGCAGTGGCTTTCAGGCTGAGGGACAAGCTCGAATCCGGGGCGGCATGAGTTCGGCGGTTTTGCGGAGGCCCAGCCTCGCACGAAGGAGAAGCGTAGCCGGGAGCAAAAGCCGCCGCTCTCAGGACGCGAGGGGATCAGCCTGTCTCCGGCAATTTGAAACGAGGAACGGAGCGCAATGGAAGCGATGGACGGTGGAGTGCTTCACTGGCGGCGCTGGAATGGAGCGGAGTGAGCGTTTTGAATTGGCGGAGTCAGGCCCCAAACCGCAGCCGATGTGTCGTCGTGGAATCTGGAGGCCGAGGCTCGCAGGCACGAGAACCGGAGCAGGAGAATTCCACGGCGACTCATCGGCGGTCGGTCCGGGGGGATGATTTGTCGGAGGAAATCCTCATCAGGAAAACTATTGTTGAATTTGTCAGAGAAAGCTTTTGACAAGATTGTCCAGGGGAGCCGGTTGCAGTGAGGATCGGATCGGAAAGGTGGTTGGAGAACGATCAAGGATTTTTTCGATCATGAAATCGGACACTAGGGTAATGGCTCGATGTTGCGATGAATCAGACTGATGTTTCAGTGCGTACACATAATCATACCTAATGTTATTTAAACGTATCTCTAAAATCGTCAATTGGTTAGAGAAAAGAATCGACAAGCTCGAAAAATCTTATTATATGTAATCCCTGAAGGAGAATTTAGTAGCTGAACTTTTGACGGGCATCCTCAGTAGGTTTTCCGAGTCGCCGAGAGTTTGGGGAAAGGTGGAAATGAAGTGGACGGATTTGTGGCGTGAGAGATTGGCGAAGGCTGCGCGCGTCAGTTGGAGTATTGCGACTTGTGCCTCGTTGCCAGCGAAGTTGGGGCCGGCGCTTGTTTTTCTGTTGCTGCTCGATTTGGGCGGCGCTCCTTGCCGGGGACAATCCTCTATGGGCACGGCGGCGAAGGTCCTGGATTCCAGCGATTATGCGATCGTTCAGCGCGGGCCGCATTGGCGGACGTGGGGAACAATCACAACGCAGACGAATCAGTTGGGGCAGGTGTTGACGCAAACGAACTTGGCCTATACGGAACTCGCCACCGGACTTTGTTACCAGAAAGATGGGCAATGGGTTGATTCTGTCGAGCAAATAGACCTTGTGGCCGATGGCGCTTCTGCGACGCAAGGGCAGCACAAGGTTCGTTGGATGGGCAACGCAAATACGGCAGGCGGCGCGGTTCATCTGACCACTCCGGACAATAAGGATTTCCTGAGCCGGGTTTATGGGTTGAGTTATTTTGATGCTTCTACCGGCGCCAACATTCTCATCGCGGAACTGAAAGATTCCCAAGGTTTGCTCGTGGGGAATAATCAGATAGTTTATCCTGACACATTTACCGATCTGACGGCCGACCTTGAATACGACGTGACCCTGGATGGGCTGGAGCAGAACGTCATCCTTCGCGCGCAGCCTCCCTCGCCCTCAGCTTACGGATTGAATCCAGATACTACTCGCCTCCAGGTCTATACGGAGTTTTTTGATCCGCCCGCGCCTCAAATAACGGTCATGGAGGACAATGGGATCGCGCATGACGCATTTCTGAATTTTGGAGAGATGAGCATTGGAGTTGGCAGCGCGTTTCTCACCGAAAGCCAGAGGATCCGGATTGATGCCGGTTCGGTCTATAAGCACTGGACGCAGATAAACGGCCGCACCTTTCTCATCGAGGAAATTCCCTACGCATCTATTGCGAACCTGCTCCAAGCGTTGCCGTTGCACTCCTCCGTGGTGAATCCGAACCAGAGCATTATCAGGCGGATTGCCTCCTCTAAATCACCGACGCCGAAACGCGGGCTCTCGAGATCGGGCACTCCTATCCGGGTGGCGAAGACGCGGCCCCGTCAAGCGGGTTTGGTCGTGGACTACACTACCGTTGGAAGCGTGAACAACTACGATTTCGCGGGAAACATGACCTATTATCTGTCCGCCAACGCCGCTATGGGCGGAACGAACACGACGTTTGAAGGCGGGACGCTATTAAAATTTGCCAGCAATGTGACCATGACGGTCAATTCGCCAGTGACCTGGACGGCCAGCGCGTATAATCCAGTTATTCTGACCGCCAAGGACGACAGCGGCGTGGGAGCTTCGATCTCCGGCTCGACTCGCAATCCCGGAACAAAATATTACGCGAATACGGCGTTTTACTTCAATGCGAGCAGGGCGGGCACGAACCTGATCCTCAACCATCTGCGAGTGATGAACGCCAAGACCGCAGTGACCATCAACGGGAATACCAACCATGTATTGAGCGACGTGCAAATGGTCAACTGCGGCAATGGACTGGCCGCGACGAACGCGGGGTTCAGCCTGTGGAACGGGCTGATGTATAACGTGATGACCAATTTCACCGGCACCAATTCCACTGGGGACGTCGAGCATTTGACGGTGGACACGGCGAACTGGCTGAACATCAACGAGACCTTGAATATGACCAACTGTCTGCTCGTGGCAGTGACGAACACCGGGACGATTGCCAGCAGCGCTGAGATCTATACGGCGACCAGCGGTTCGGCGGCCTTCCAGAGCGCGGGCTTGGGGGCGCATTATCTGGCGGAGGGCAGCCCGTGTGTGAACGCGGGAACCACCAACATCGCCCCCGCGCTGGCGGCGGCTCTGATGCAATTGACCACCTTTCCGCCGGTGGTGCTGACCGCCAATTTCAGTAACAACACCACCTTGTCGCCGCAGGCCCAACGGGATACGGATACGCCAGATGTCGGCTACCATTACGATCCGCTGGATTATGTCTGGACCAATCTGACGGTCAGTTCCAACGTGACGCTCACCCTGACCAATGGGGTCGCGGTGGCTGTGCTGGGGAACATCGGCGTGACGGTCAACGGGAATATTGTCAGCCAGGGAACGCCGCTGACCTTGAACGTATTGGCCACGGCGTCGGTCGTGCAGGAAGAGTTTTCCCAGACGAACCTGTTCGAGTTGCTTGGCGGCGTTGGCTCATATAGCGGGACCGGCGGCGGCACGTGGCGGAGTTTTTACCTGCGTTTTACCGATCTTCCGATGCAGGGTGGAAGCGATGAAAGCACGTACGGCATGTACTTTATGGTGGAATTCCTGGGTGCGCCTGGGTCGGCTCCCGCGCAGGTGATCATGCAAGATTGCCAAGTCGGCGGCGGATGTATTTACGTCGAATCGGAGTCTGCTTGCGAAATGTATCTGACCCTGTTCAACAATCTGTTTTCTCGCAGCAGTCTTTTCTTTGAAGTGTCGGATCCTGGTGCGTATCAAGTGAATTTTGGGAATAATCTTCTGCACATGGGGGTGGTTGACTTTTTTTACTATATCAATTCCCAGCCTGGCTCGCAGTGGTTCATCTACAACAACCTCTTTGAGAACAGCCACGTAAGTCCCTCGGGAAGCGGAACGAACTGGGCTTTGCAGTTCCAAGACAGTAATAACGCCTACATCCAAGACACTGGGAGCGAGTTGCCCAATTCCAGCGGCGGAGACCTGACTCCCTCCCGCGCGGATTATCAGACCGGGGCCTTGGGAAGTTATTATTATCCGACCACGGGGACGAACCTCGCGACGTTGATATTTGCAGGTGTCGGGTCGGGGGCCAATGTGGGCAGCAACTACTACCCGCCAGCGACGGGTCTTTACCATTACACCGTGACAACGAACAATGTCATCGAAGGCACGAACATCGTAAGCATCGGGTTTCACTACGTGGCGGTGGGGAGCAACGGTTTGCCGCTGGACACCAACGGGGACGGCATCCCGGACTACCTTGAGGACGCCAATGGAAACGGCGTGGTCCATTCGGGCGAAATTGACTGGCAAGTGTCCGGAGATTTGGGTCTGGCTGTCGTCATCACTCAGCCCGCTAATAATTCCAAGATCCCGTAAGAGTTTAGTCAATCAACTTATCAATCGAAGGGACATCCTATGCGCTTACAATCAGTGGACTTGAAAGCTCGGTTCTCGGTCGCTTTTCCTTGGTTTCCACGAATCAGGCTTCTCACAGGCACTCTTGTCTTGGCCACGTCGGTGGCGTCTGCGTCGCCCGACGCCCTGGTTGACGGGGTGACGCTTAATTCAGGCCGGTCCAACAATTGCGGCGCCGTTGCGCTGCACCAATTGATCGTGGCCTTGAAAGGGGCGACGGCGGACACAAAAATCATCGATGCCGCCCCTGTTCCCGCAAACGGCTTCTCCATGACGGAACTGCTGGCCCTTTCGGCCAAAGCCGGGCTTGATTTAGTTGCCGTGCAGCGTCCGGCAGGTGGATCCATCCCTGTGCCGAGCTTAATGCACTGGAAGCAAGGCCATTACAGCGCCATTGTGGATCAGCGCGAAGGCTTTTACAAGGTTTTCGATCCAAGCTTTCCCTCCCAATGGCTTGGGGACGGAACGATCTTGAAGGAATCAAGCGGAGATTTCATTGTGAAACAAGACAGAATCACCGCAACTTGGCGGCGTCTGGCCCGGTCGCAAACCGATCGCATTCGCGGAGGTGTGGTCGTCTGGCTTCCTGCTTATTGCGACACCAACGATACCCCCCCTTGTCAGGCGGACTGTTCGAGTTGTCCGACCGGAGGCGATGAACCGATGGCGATGGCTGCCCCTTCGTCCGGGATGGCGACTTGGCGGGTTTCGGAGCCGTATATCAATCTGTGGTTGATGGACGAGCCGCTAGGGTACAATCCGGGATTGGGGAGCCGAATTTCATTCCAACTTGCCTATAAGCAACGCGAGACCTTGGCGGGAACCAACCCCGCGGTATTCAGTTGCGGACAGATGTGGAATTGTTCCTGGATTAGTTATGTGATCGCACCGTCGATCACTCCGCCACCCGGGCCGCCCATGACGTTGGTGCTGCCGGATGGAGGCGAGCGGGGCTACACGGCGGACGGGGCGACTCCGGAGTATTACAGCCGCAGCGTGATGAGCGTGACGACGACGAACGGCGGGACGCTCGCTGGTTGCACGGTTGTTTACCCGGATGGGGCGAGCGATTCCTACAACGACGTGTTCACGGCCCCGTCGGGAGACGTTCTGTGCTTCCGTACGGCGCAGACCGATCCGGCCGGCCACAGCACACAATTCATCTACACGAATTCGAGCACCAACATCGTCCTTATCTATGTCGTGGATACGGATGGACGCACGAACACATTGGGTTACACCAACACCTCCTACCCGAACCAGATTACAGGAGTGACCGATCCGTTTGGGAGGAGCACAACGCTCGAGTATGACATCGCCGGGTTTCTGACCAATATAACCGACGTGATGAATCTTGCGAGCGCGTTTACTTACGGCGCCAACCAGTGGATCACATCTCTGAGCACGCCCTACGGCACAACCACATTCAGCTTAACCGACAATAAGATGTCCACCAACGATGCCATTGACCGGGCGGTTTTGGTGGTGGACCCGATGGGTGGCAAAAATCTTTTTGTCTCCCGTCACGAGGCCAGTTTTCTCAGTGGCACGACCTACACCGTGCCGAACGAACCGGCGGGCGCTCCGTCCATTTCGTCCAGCACCATGACCTATCTGAACAGTTGGCACTGGGGCCCGATGCAATTTCCACAGTTGTCCACGACCAACATGTACTCGTTCACGGCAGCGGACTACCTGAAGGGCCGGCAGCGCAACTGGCTGGCTGGCTCCGCCAGCCTTGCCTTCAGCGACGCGCTGAACATGGAACAGGCGGTCAGCCCGGACGGCAGCACGCCGGGCCAGCAAAAGTGGCGGGCCTACGACGGTGAAAGTGGTTACCAGCAAGGTACCAACGCATTACCGGCGGTGTTGGCGTGGATCCTGCCCGACGGCAACAGCTACTACCAATGGACTCAGCGGAACGGTTGGGGAAACCCCACCGAGGTGCAAGAGGTCTGGTCGCAAACCTTTCGCGGCCTATCGCTGACTCGGATCAAGCAGTATTTCTACGCGGCCAACGGGATCGATTTGATGCAACAACTCGGTCCGCTGAACGAGACAGTAGCCGGCTCCAGCTACGACACCCATCACAATGTCCTGACGGCGACGAACGCGGTTGGAGACGTGACGACTTACACTTACGATACCGAGTCACGCTTGACCAGTGTCACCACGCCAGCGGGCTTAACGACAACCAACATCTACTTCTCCTCGACCGGCTACACGAATTGGATTCAGTGGCGGATTGACCTCCAAATCAGTCGCACGAATTCCTATTTTTATGCCAACGATCTTGTCGTGAGCCACACCAACGAGCTTGGCCTTGTGGTCAGGCAAACGTGGGACAACCTTCAGCGCTTGACCAGCACGACCTTTCTCGACGGCACCTACACCACCAACATTTACGTCAACCTCGACCTCGTCGAAACAATTGACAGGCTTGGCAATCAAACCAAGTACGGCTATGACGGGCTGAGACATCTGGTGGCCGTAACCAACGCGCTGGGCAATGTTACGCGCTACAATTACTGCACCTGCGGCGCGCTGGAAAACATGCAAGATGCGTTAAACCACTACACGTATTATTACTATGACATCGCGGGGCGCCGGGTCAACATCGTCTATCCCGACTTGACCTCGATAACAAATAATTACAACCCCTTGAGCCAGGTTACAAACAAGACGGATGGCGCGGGAATAAGCACGACAAACTGGTACACCGACCAGGGCCTTTTATACGCTTCCAGCAACGCCTTCGGTCAAGTGTTTGTTCGATGGTTTGACATCGAAGACCGCCTTACCAACAGCGTTGACGCCAATGGCGTGGGGATTACCAATACCTACGACAATCTGGCCCGGGTGCTAACGCGCAGCTACCCCGGTGGCGGGGTGGAACGGTTTGGGTATTCGGCCTTCGGATTGGTCGCTTACACCAACCAGTTGACCAACGTCACCCTTTACGGCTACGACGGTGCTCGCCGGAAAATCGCGGAAACCAATGCGCTCTCTCAAGTCACTCAATACGCCTACGATCCGGCTGGTGACCTCACCAATCTTACGGATGCGAACAACCACAGCACAGGCTGGGGTTATGACGTGTATGGACGGGCGACCAACAAGGTGGATGCAACGGGTACGTCGATTTTGCAGTATCAGTACGACGCCGACAATCGGCTGACCAATCGTTGGAGCATTGCAAAGACGAACACTGCCTACGCCTACGACAACGTGGGAAACTTGACGGGCGTGACGTACTATTTCAACCACGCGCTGTCGTTTTCCTACGACGCCATGAACCGGATGACCAGCATGTCGGACGGGATCGGGACGACGACATTTACCTACACGCCGACCGGACAATTGACTTCCGAGAGCGGCCCGTGGGCCGGCGATACGGTCTCTTACGCCTATTCCGACCGGCTGCGAACGGCGCTGAGTTTGCAGGAGCCCAACGCCTCCGCTTGGGTGGAAAGTTACGGATACGACCTGGCTAATCGCCTGCACACGATCACCTCGCCGGCGGGGACTTTCACGTACATATACAATCCGGGCCTGGCGGGGGCAACGTCCTCCTCGTCCTTGATCGCAAATATCGCGTTGCCGAGTGGCGCGTTCATCACCAACACTTTCGACAACAACGCGCGGATGCTCGGGACGTGGCTCTACAACAGCGGCGCAAGTGCTTTGGATTACGCGGGATACACCTACAACCAGGGGAACCAAAGAACGGTGGCCATCCGTGGTGCGAATAATTCCGTTTCCAACAATTACGCTTATGACCCGATTGGACAGGTCGTGGGGGATAACGCTTACGAACAGTCCAACAGCGCCCCGCGATTGAATGAGCAGTTGTCGTACGTTTTCGACCCGGCCGGGAACCTGAATTATCGCACGAACAACGGCTTGATCGAGAGTTTTCAGGTGAATTCGCTGAATGAGTTGACGATGAACACCAACGGTGGCACATTGACCGTCATGGGCACGACGACTTCACCGGCCACAAGTGTGACGGTCAACGGCACCAACGCGCTGCATTACGGCGATTCGACCTTCGCCGCCACGAACATGCCCTTGACCACGACGTACACCGCCGTTGCTCAGGATAGTTATGGGCGCAGCGCCACGAACACCGTGACGGTCAGCCTATGCACCAATATCGCCTTCCAATATGACGCCAACGGGAACCTGACCAATGACGGCCTCCGCAGTTTTGCTTACGACGACGAAAACCAGTTGACAAAGGTCTGGGTGGCCAACCAATGGTTGTCACAGTTCACGTACGATGGGAAGATGCGGCGGAGAATCAGGGAAGAGTTTACATGGACAGGAGCCGCCTGGGTGCAGACCAACGCGGTCTATTACGTCTATGACGGGAATCTGGTCATCCAGGAGCGCGACATGAACAATTTGCCGCTGGTCACCTACACGCGGGGCAAGGATTTAAGCGGCAGCTTGCAGGGAGCGGGCGGGATAGGGGGTTTATTGGCCCGCACTGACAACACGTCACTTGTCACTCCTCCCTCCTTTTACCACGCCGACGGAAACGGCAACATCACGATGCTGATAAACTCATCCCAAGCCATCGTGGCCAAATATCTTTACGACGCCTTTGGGAACATGCTCTCGAAATCCGGTTCGCTGGCGGACGCGAACGTTTATCGCTTTTCGAGCAAGGAATGGCATGCGAACTCGGGTCTGGTCTATTACCTCTACCGCTACTACGACCCGAATTTACAACGGTGGCTCAATAGAGACCCATTAGAGGAAGCGGGAGGGCAAAATTTGTACCAATTTACAGCGAACGCACCGGTCGACTTTGCGGATACGGATGGCAATGCGCCTATTCTAACGCAACCGCCGCAGTTTTTTTGGCCGACGAATCCGATGGTGCCATTTAGAGTGACTAACCCGCCTTCAGGTTGGTGGAGTATCCCGGATAATACACATCAGTGGAATCAATTACCACCGTACCCCCAAAAAGGTCCAACCAATCCGTCTCCGCCGGGGACGAACAATCCGTGTCCGCCGGGGACGAACAATCCTGCTCCGCCAGGGACGAACAATCCTGCTCCGCCAGGGACGAACAATCCTGCTCCGCCAGGGACGAACAATCCTGCTCCGCCAGGGACGAACAATCCTGCATCCGCCACTCCCAGATGATGCGCCTCCCAATCAATGGCTCTCGACGTGGATGCTGGCGTCTGTGAAGTATAACGAAAAGTCGGAGCAACTTTGTTATCACTTGGAGCATAGATGAACACGATGCCGCGTATCGATGTGAGCGTTCGTCAGTATCAAAGCATGTGTTTCGCGAGTATAATTAGGGGCTTTCCCAAGCCAGGAGGACTTCTGGCGTATTTTGCAAATGTGATAATGATTTCGGCTCTGTATGCGAGTCCAGGGCCAAATTCCTTGAACGCATCTGAAAGGGACACGATGTCGAACAGTCTCGTCGTGAATGCAAATTCAAACCTGGGTTCTGAGTCGGATATTACGACGAACTGGGGAACTCAAAACTACATTAGCATTCCATCTGTTCAGGATTTTACGGAAGCAGTGTTGACAGCGGCATGCCGGCAGAAGCTCAGCCCAGACGAATTGAAACTGGTTATCAACCCTCTATTAGGCAGTCCGGAAATAGATCATTGGGCACTGCAACTAACGACGGAGGCCACAAATGATGAGGCCAAGGCCGAAATACTTTTCGAGGCACTGGCGCATCGCGCACGAAAGAGCAATGCTCGGACAGAAGGTGCGATGCGAACCGCTAGGGAGGCATTCGCAGCTTGGAACAGTCCTGAAGAGCCCCTCTATTGCATGGATTACGCATTTCTGTACGTGGTCATGGCTCGCGCCGTTGGGATTAAGGCCTATGATGTGTATGTCGAAAAAGAAGCTGATGGTCAAGAAGCACCACATGCTTGCGCTGCCATCATTCTTAAGAATAAGAGCCTTCTTGTGGACCCGGGCTGGTTGTGGTTTGGTGTTCCACATAAGAAATTCATTGTGCTGAACGATTTGCAGGCGACAGGCATCTATATGGGCCAGCTTCCAGACATGAAAGATTCTGAAATCGCTTGCAAGTTGGCGCCGAATTTCGCATTAGTGCAATTGAATTTCTTTGAGCATCTGGTTGAAAATGGCCGATTGAATGAAGCGCAGGAAGTCTTGCCGATAATCAAACGGTTGGATACAAATGCCGCGACCGGGGATTATGTGGGAGCGAAACTTTCGCTGCTTCAAAACAGACCTGAGGATGCAATCGACCTTTTGTTAAAGGCGATTGCCATAAACTCTCATGAATCTACCTACTACACAAGCCTTGCAGAAGCATACGTCGAGGCGGGCAAAGTGACCAACGCGCTTGAGTCCTATCAAAATGCATTGCGGTGTCCCATTACAGCTGCAGATATGGAAAGGGTACGCTCGTGCATCGCGCGGTCGAACGAACTGGCCGCCGTGAGTTGGTGTTATCTTGCTCGCAAAATGCAGAGCAAAGGGGATTTGGATGGTGCCCTGAATACCTACGATAAGGCTATCAGGCAAGCGCCCGAGTACGCGGATGCATACATGGGTCGGGCTTACGTTAAGCAGGCTAAAGGTGATACGAACGGAGCCTCTATTGACTACCGTCGCGCGATCCAATTAAAGCCAGACTTGGCTTCAAAAGTCGGTCCGTAAATTGTCCTTTTGACTAATAAGAGGTCATCAGTGCTTGAATTGGGAAATGGCTGAATTGTGAATTGGTGAATTGTGAATTGGGGTCGCATCGAAACATTCTACATTTTAAGTTCTTTTCCAGCCTCTAGCGGCGATTTGATGGCACAATTCTGTTGCAGGCGCAAGGGTCGCCCGGACAGAGCATTGACGGTAAGCGGTAAAGCGGAGTCCCCCTATTAGTCGCCGGCAGGCCGTGTTAAGAACACGGCCATGAAGCAAAGCAGCGTTTCTCCGCCTCGCCGCCGCGCGGTCCGCACCGATGCCGCCCAGCGCGCTCAACTGCTCGCGGCGTTTGACCGGAGCGGATTGTCCGCCGCCGATTTCGCCCGCCAGCACGGGGTTCATTACACCACCTTCAGCGGCTGGCGGCAGCGCCGGGATCGGACCAACGCGTCTCCGGCTTTTCTCCAGGTGGAGTTGGCCTCGCCCGCGCCGCCCTCGGAGTTGGTGATCGAAGTAGGCGCAGCCCGGCTGCGTGTGGTGTCGGTGGCCCAATTGCCGCTGGCCGCGCGGTTGCTGCAAATTCTTCAGGAGAGCCGGCGATGCTGAGTTTTCACGCGCAGCTCAAGGTGTTCCTGGCGACCGCGCCGTGCGATTTGCGGATGAACTTCAACGGGCTGTGGGCGGCAGCGCAGCAACGGCTGGGCGAAGATCCCAAGGGCGGGGCGCTGTTTGTCTTTGGCAACCGGAGGCACAACCGGATCAAGATTCTGTATTTTGACGGCACGGGTGTTTGCGTCCTGGCAAAACGGCTGGAAGAGGGAACGTTCCACTGGCCGCAAAGCGCGGGCGAGCCGGGGGCCAAAATCCGTCTGGCGCCCCAGGCCTTGCAGTTGTTGCTGGACGGGGTGGATTTGAAGGACGGGGCGCGCCGGGCCTGGTATGAAAGCGCCGCGTAAAGCATAAAAACTATTTCGCGAAAATAATCCAAAAAAGATTGAAACTTTTTTAGCGGCGTTGCGTCGGATTGACAGACTGATGAACGACCCGGCGCTGCAAACGCAAATCAACCTGCTGCAAGAGCAAGTGGCCTCCTTGCGGCAGGCGTTGGAGCAAACCCGCCAGGCGTTGGAACAGTCCCGGCGCGAGAACACGATTTTGCGCCAGAAGCTCGACGCGCTGGCCCGGCGATTCTTTGGCAAAAAGAGCGAGCAGTTGAACGCCGCCCAGATGGAGTTGCTCCTCAGTGGTTTGATTGACAGTGCCGTCTCCGAGGAAAAGAAGGAGCCGCCCGCGCGGCCCGCGCCGCGCACTTCTCCTTCCTCTTCGCAACGCATTCGCACCCCGGAACATCTGGAAGTGATACGCCAAGTCATCGAGCCGGAACTGGTGCAGGCCCAACCGGACCAATGGAAAAAGATCGGCGAGGAAATCAGCCGCCGGCTGGATTATCAGCCGGGCAAGTTCTTCTGGCAGGAAACCGTCCGGCCCAAATATGTGCGCGCCGATCAGCGGGACCTGCCGCCGGTGATGGCGCCGGCTCCGGCCCAAGTGGCCGAGCACAGCCTGGCCGCGCCCGGTTTGCTGGCGCAAATCCTGGTGGCCAAGTATTGCGATCATTTGCCCTTCTACCGGCAGGAGCAGATTTTTCAGCAACGTCACGACGTGTTCATCAGCCGTCAACAGATGGTGCAATGGACCTTTCAGAGTGTGCGCCTGCTTTCGGGCATCAGCGACTTTCTCAAAAATCAAATGCGCCAGAGCGGCTACGTGCAAGTGGATGAAACGCCGGTGCGCTATCAAGACTCGGATCTGCCGGGCCGCTGTGGACAAGGCTATCTGTGGGTGGCGTCGGTTCCCGATGGGAGCGTGGTGTTTGAATGGCACGCCAGCCGGGCGGCGGGTTGTTTGAACTCCCTGTTGGGTCCGGGCTATCGGGGCAAGCTGCAAAGCGACGGTCACAGCGCCTATCCCGCCTTTGTCAAGGAGAAGGAGGATTTGAAACTCTTCGGCTGCTGGGCACATGCGCGGCGGGGATTTTTTGAAGCCAAGGAACAAGCGCCGCAAGTGGCGGGGTGGTTCTTAAACCAGATCGGGCAGATGTATGGCTGGGAAAGGCAACTGCGGTTGAGCCGGGCCGGACCGGCCTTGCGCCAGGCTCATCGGCGGTCCGACAGCCGCATGGTGGTGGAACGACTGGAACGCGCGCTTCAATTGCTGCGCCCGCGTTACCTTCCAAAAAGTCCGATGGGGCAGGCCATCCACTATGCCTTGAACCAATGGCCGACCCTGGTCCGGTTCCTGGATCATGGCGAAGTGGAGATCGATAACAATCTGGTGGAGAATGCCATCCGGCCTACAGCCATCGGCAAAAAGAACTGGCTGTTTTTCGGCTCAGAAGAAGCCGGCCAGCGCAGCGCCGTCATTTACACTCTGATTGAAAATTGCCGGCGCCACGGCGTGGAACCCCACACCTATCTCAAAGACGTGCTGGAGCGCCTGCCCACCACGACCAACCGGGAAGTCGGCCAACTGACGCCGCTCAACTGGAAGAAGGCCCGTCAACAACAAGTGAAGCTGGCCGCTTGAGATAACCGCCGCCACCCGCTACCCCCTCATCTCGTCGCCCCCATCGCCGTGTCAAGGGGGACTCCGCTTTACCGCTTACCATTGACGTGCAAGCGAGCACCAACCTGCAAACATGGCAGGCCTCGGCAGCGTCGCCGCCAACACCAACGGCGTGGCCCAATTCGATCAGACCAACGCCCCCGCCTTCGACTGGCGCTTTTACCTGACCGTCCCACAGTAAGCGAATGGCAGCCCGATAGATCGTGAAGCCCTTATGGAACGGCTCCTACCCGTCCAACGTTCCGAGGGAACCTTTGGGGCGAGAAAACAGCCTTTTTTTTGGAATTGCGCGCTTTTGACCGCTTTGATGGAGGTCTGATGGAGGAATAAACGTGCCGAAAAGCGCTTTTCAATCACGATTTGACAACCGTGGGAGCGCAGCGGCGGCGGAGTTCGGTCGTGGCGGGTGCCCTGGGACAAGCCAGTCTTATGGCTTACGGCGTCAATGGCATCGGCTGAAAGTTTGGGGCGGTGGCGGGCGAAAGTTGAACGGGACGGAACAAGCACCCAACCCGAGGCAAGGCCGGGTTTCGCGGAATGGAGACGGCGAAGTTTAATCAGGATGAAACGCTGTTTTCGCGGGTACGGTTTATGCGGCTTCAAGTTGCCGCATTAGCGTGGCGGCCTCTTTTACAGGGTCCGCCTCACAGGCTCGGCAAAACCAAAAAAACTCGACCATATCGAGGCGGCGCTCGCCCAACTCCAGGCGGCCAATGAAACTGCGCTCCCGTTGGAGTTTTTCTGCCAATTGTCGTTGGGTGAGTCCAGCCTTTGTGCGCAGTGCCACAATCATTTTACGGAGGCATTCGCTTTGACGGGAATGGATTGTCTTATTCATGCCCGCATCTTGCGGGCGCTATTTGCTTGCTTCCAAAATGCGGGCAGGCACAATTATGACCGACATGTGGTTTTTGGCATAACGAATCAAACATGATGGAATTGGAGCAAGAAACGACGCTGGCAAAAGTGCGATTACACTGGATAATCTTCATTCCTGTGCTGCTGGTTGCATTGGGCCCGATTCTGGCGTCATTGCCTATCATATTCATGCTCCACGGATTGGTTAACGCGCTGGGCCAAATGGGAATGCCCGCCAATCCGCGCCTTAACTTGATCTGGCTGCTGATTCTGGTGCCGTACTTCCTGATCGTCCTGGGCCTGCTTCTGGCAACATGGTTTACATATTGGAAATCGGAATTCATGTTGACGAATCGGCGTTTGGCTTTCCGCACTGGATTTTTGTCGAGGCGTTCCGGTGAGTTGCCGCTGGAAAATGTCGAATCCATTTACATTTCTGAACCGCTGCTGGGGCGTATGTGTGGTTACGGGAGTGTAACGGTTACAACGGTTGGTGGAGCGGATTTTCCGCTCTTGTTTATCGGCTCGCCGCAAAGCTTCCATTCGACGCTGCAAAAGGCTGTTTTGAACGCCAAAAAATCTGCGAGACCTATCCCAAAGCTGCCCGGATCAGGATCGCCCTCGGACGATGACGACTCGCGGTATAAGCCAAAATGATAGATATATTAGTGGATGGGTTTTGCGGCCAAACTGGATCGAAACTCTGTGATTTCCCAATAGAGGGCTTGGTCAAGCGCCTCCTTGATTTCGGGAGGAATATAACGTTCGCTGTCGAGAATATATTTAGCATCGCGCAATTTCATGTCCGCGCCATGTGGAAGGACGGGTTTTTCAACCAAATAATATTGCTCTGGCCAACCGCGTGGCAAGATAAACTCCATTAGCTTGTCGGGTGGGTACCGTTTGTCGTCCTTGTACCCGAGGATGTCGGCATACGCAGAAAACTTTCGCAAATCGCTGACGCGATAAATTCGTTTTTCGGAATGGCCGCTCTCATGGAGAATTTTGTGGATGCTCTTTGTCAAATGGAAATCGTCGGCTAAATTGACTAAGGCTCTCTGAAGAACTGAATTTACTACATAGGTTTTGAACTTGCCCCCGCGATTTGATGCGACAAAAAGCAACTGGAGTTGACGGAAAATTTTGATCAATAAAAGGTTCAATTCTTTTCCGTCGTACCCTGGGACGCTGTGAGAAAAAGTGTAGGCTTCTTTGGTGTATTCGAGGCCCCTGGTGTCCAGTGCTCTTGCGTCAGGCCCGGCAAGGAGTGAGACGGGGTCGGCACCGGTCGCTTCAAGAATGCTGATTGCCAGTTTAGGGCTCAATGGAAGCGTGCCATTTTCGATCCGCTGAATGGCGATGGCAGAACAGCCGATCAGGTTGGCGAAGGTTGGTTGGGAAAGACCAAGGCAGGTTCTGACCTGTCGCACAGGATGAATGAATCGTGGCTTACGCGGCATAACATACCACGTATGTATAAAAGTCGCCGAAGTGGCCAGCCAAAATTGTAAATTTCCTTGGGGGGACTGAGAATTGGGTTGTGCAAAGAGAACAGTTCAATTCAAGCCGCATGGGGGCGGTAATCAGGCCGTATTGTTGGCTGGCGCAAGTTGGTGTCACGGGCTGCACGGCGTGGCGTTGGCGGCGCGAAGAGGGGGGATGGAAACGTGAACATCCCGGACGAATCAATTTCCCGGCGTGCCTCCGTCGATGCCGGGCGAATCAACTAACCCGACGGAAAATGACAAAAAACAAGAAAGGTAAATCAACATGGTTGCAACGTTTCAAGTACACAAACAAACATACGGCCGCTGGCCGGCCAAGAATGGCAAGCCTGCTGGCGAGTCCTTCGACTTGGACCTCATTGACATGAGCCTTCCGGCGGAACACGCCTATCGGGGCACTCTGCCCTATCGCCTGTCGCCAGAGGAAAAAGAGAAGTACTGGGGCAAGGTCGAACGCAAAAACATTCAGGTGGCGATTCACGAAATCCAGACCACGACGCGCGGCCCCGTGCTTCGGGGCGCCATCATTTCGATGGAGAAATAAACGATGCAAAGGTTTCCGCTGGACAGCTACGCATACTCGCTGGCGCGCGTTCGTTGGGACGTATTCGGCACTTTGACCTTCCGGTCGGTGCCGTCCCCGAAAAGAGCGTATGGCCGGGCCTGGGCGCTGATGCGCCTGGCGGCGGAGCTGGTCCAGCGGCCCTATTCCCAACTCCTGATTGCGTTGCGCGCGGAGCTTGGGGAGATGACGGGACGGTTCCACTTCCATTTTCTTTTGGGTGGAACCCAAACGCGCAACGAAATCACGCTGGCGCACCAGCTTGAACACCGTTGGTATGGGTTGTTCGGCCAGGGGGCGATCAGCAAGTGCCGGCCATACGACCGCTCCCGCGCTGGGGTGGCCTACGTTACGAAGTGCCTGGGCAAAGGGGCTTGGGGCGCGAACGATTACGAGTTGAGAAAGTTCAACTTGGCCGACACGGTGACGCTGTCCAGGTCTGTGTTCCGGGTGATTGGGAGCTTTGACCGCATGGGGACGGACGCCACAGCGCGCACGTGTGAAAAGACGGGCTTTCGATGAGGGAGCAACCGCGCAGCGCAGGCTTAGACCAGCCTCCCATGTGCTATGCCGCAAGGCCGGTGCATGGATTACGAGGCCGTAAACGCGACTATCTCGCCGGTTAAAACGCGGTCTTACTGCCGCGCACGTGAAAGGGGACTCAAGGGCCCCAGGGGACGGGCGGAGCGGCGCGCCAGCGCCGCCCCCCC
>JBEKYR010000013.1:0-133287 GCA_049510745.1 Verrucomicrobiota bacterium
GTTCCAACCCATCGGAGGCGTTGGAGCGAAGGCGTAAAAGGGAAGTTGAGGCGTGGTGGTTTGGGCGGAAGTCGTTGTCGCGGTTAATGCGAATACGAGGAATGCCAGAGCGTTTGTGGTGGGGTGGCGATGAAACTTCATAATGATTGCTTACGGTTTGCGTTTTATCGGACGACCAAGGCATCCACGGCGACCGCTCCGGGACCGCGATTGATAATGTTGATCGTGTGTTTGCCTGAAGTCAAGCCGGTCACTTCACACACCGTTTGCGGGCGCATCCCGGTTTTTGGCAACCCTCTGGTTGATGAGGGCTAATGGCTGGCCGCACTCAGGCGCAAAAGAATGACGAATGACGAAGCACGAATGACGAAAAGAATGCTCAAATGACTCAATGACGAAAAGTCGGCCCGCATGAATCTCGTCATTGGAGCTTCGTCTTTCGAGCTTGGACATTCGTCATTCTTGCGGGCCTGGCTGCGGCCACCAATCATCTCTCATCGTCCATCGGGTTGCCAGAAACCGGGATGTGCTCGAGGGGCTTTGCTTTGCGGACTATAATTGACTCGGATGGGAACTCTGCTAAATTGTCTCCGGCACTCAAATTATGCGCCGCGCAACCGCGACATTGAATGGACCATGACGCCGCTCAAGGAAATCCCCGCCCTTTCTGCCGCCATCGGCTCGCCCGCTCCGGCGCTCTGGCAATTGCCGCCGGCGCCCGAGCCGTTCGCCGGACGCCAGAAGGAGTTGCGCGATCTCGAATCGGCCCTCACTTCGGGCAACTTCCTTGGCGCGGCCATTTCGGGCGTGACCGAGGATTCGGGCGGCGTCGGCAAAACGGCCCTCGCCTTGGTCCTGGCGCACCGCTTTAAAGACCGCCATCCTGCCGCTCATCTCTGCCTGAACCTTCGCGGCGTCGATCCTGAGGGCCGCCCGCCGGTCACTCCCGGCGAGGCCATGCAAAAGGTGATCCACGCCTTTCACCCCAAATCCAGGCTGCCGGAAAGCGCCGCCGCCCTCGCGCCCATTTACCACGCTGTCCTGGCCAAAGCCGGCCGCCTGCTGCTGTTCTTCGATAACGCCGCCGACGCCGGCCAGGTCCACGCGCTCTTGCCGCCCGCCAGATGCCTGCTGCTGGTGACCTCGCGCGCTCGTCTGCAAATCCCCGGCCTGGCCATGAGCAGCATCGACTGCCTCGCGCCCGGCGAATCGCGGGAACTGCTCCTTAAACTGGCCCCCCGCCTGGAGGACTGCGCCGGGGAAGCGGCCGGCCTCTGCGGCCATCTGCCGCTCGCCCTGGCGCTGTTCGCGGGCGCAGTCAACTCTAAACAATCGCCCTTCCTCCCCGAACTGATCGAAACCCTCCGCCACTCCCGCGAGACCCTCAGCCCCGCCGAGGCCGCCTTCGCCGCCGGCTACGGCCTGCTGGATGAGAATTTGCGCCGCTGCCTGAGCCTCCTGGCCGCGCTCCCGGCGCCCTTTGATCTGGCCGTTGCCGGAGCGCTCCTTCAGGCAGACGCCGAATTCGCGCGGGGCCTGCTGCAGCCGCTCGTCAACGCCGGTTTGGTCGAGTGGAACCCGACCCTTGGCCGCTTTCACTTGCACGATCTTCTCCGCCAGTTCTGTGAAAACAGCCTCGAGGAATTCGAACTCACCGCCGCCCGCCTCCGCCATGCCCGCCACTATTCCCGCGTCGGCGCCGAGGCCGACCGCCTCCACCTCGAGGGCGGGGATGGCGCGCCGCGCGGCCTGGAGTTGTTCGACCGCGAACGGGCGCACATCGAGGCGGCGTTCGAGTGGCTGGAGCCGCGGCGCGACTACGAATCCCGCGCCCTGCTCATCGGGTTGGTCAATGCGGTGGCCCAGACCGGCCTGGACATCCGCTTCTCCCGCCGCCAACGGATTCACTGGCTGGAAAGCCAGCGCAATGCGGCGCGCCTGACCAAAGACAAGACCGCCGAAGGCCAGGCCCTGCGCAACCTTGGCAAGGCCCACGCCGCCATCGGCGACGCCGTCACCGCCATCGAGTGCCACCAACGCGCCCTGGCCATCGAACGCGAAACCGGCAACCGCCGCGAGGAAGCGAAGAACTTCGGCCATCTCGGAAGCGCCTACGCCACGTTGGGTGAAACCCGCAAGGCCATCGAGCTTTACCAGCAGTACCTTCTCATGGCCCGGCAATTGGGCGAACGCCGCGATGAAGGGGCCGCTCTGTCCAATCTGGGCGCCGCTTATGCCAAGCTCGGCGAAACCCTCAAAGCCGTTCAATTCCTCGAACAAGCCCTGGACATTGCCGTCGATCTCGGCGACCGCCAGGGGGAAGGCACGGCCTTGGGCCATCTGGGCCTGGCTTATGCCGCATTGGGCGACACCGACAAAGCGTGCGACCTTTATGAAAAGGCCTTGTTGATTACCCGCGAGATCGGCGACCGCCGCTCCGAAGGCAATACCGCCTTCAACTCCGCCCTCGCCCTGGCCGAATCCGGCGACAAGATACTGGCCATTGCCCGCGCCCAAGCCGCCCTGCGGATATTCGAGACTTTTGAAGACCCCAACGCCGCCCGCGCCCAAGCCCTCCTGGCCAGATTCCGCGGCGACCGGTAGGGGTGTCGCCAAGGGGGCGCACCTGCTCCGATTTCCACCAGCGAGGGGGAAGGGGGGACCGGCTGCGCGGTGGGGGAAGAAAACGATCATAGGCCGTGATGCGGGACCCGATTGCACACCCCGTTCCGTTTTCCGGGCTTGACCTCACCGGTTATCGCAACGCCTTCAACAATCGTTTGGGGTGTGACGGATGAACGGGAAGGAGATCGGCATCGTTGAAGGCGAGTAACAACGCTTCTTCGTCAACGTCCAGCAAGTGTTTATCGGAAGTGACGAGCAACGGAATCTTCGCCAGTGACGCTTGCGCCAGAATTTTTCCGTCATTCTGTTCGGTTTCGGGAATGAGTGAGGAGTCGATCAATCGCGCGGCGAACCGTAGAGCGATAGCCAGTTGGGTGGAGGACAAGGTGAAGGGCTGACACTTCCAGATGGTAATTTTTTCGAGAGCAGCACTGGCGAGTTCCTGCTGCGGCGTGTCTTTGCGCGAGGAGAAAAATGCCAGTTCGGCGATAACCGTCGGCGGCACAAGCAGGGAATAGCCCCGGCTGGAAAACTCGTCCTTGAACTCGTGGGCAAAATCCTTTTCCGCCGCCAGATCGAACAGAAGATTAGTGTCCAGAGCCAGTGATTTCTTTGGGCTGGCCGCCATAAATTTTTGCCATTCCGCGCCGAAAATGCTCCGCCTCTTCCTCCGGTGTAAGCTTGCCCGCCAGTTTCCTGACCTTCGCGGCCAGACGACTGCCCTCTGTTTCCTCAGGATAATCGAGCTTCTTTCGCTTGCTGGCTGATGGTCGCATAACGCAGGCAAGTTATCCGATTTCCTCGGGCAACACAAGCGGAACAAGGAAATCGAGGAAGGAGCCGGATTAAAAGGCGCGAAGGCGCAAGAAGATGCGTGCGCGGATTGGCGTCGGAGTACCGACGCCCTACTGGGTCTGCCGACGTTCCGCGCCCGCATGGGGGCGACATCGGGGCGGCTCCGCAGAAGCGCCGCCCCCTACCGGACGGAGACGGTCGCGTTCCCGAAAAGTCGCCAAGGATTCGGGCGGAAGCAAAACGGCGCAAGCAAATCGGTTGCCTTTCTTCGCGCCTTCCACCATATAAGTGTCCGTCGCTCGCCATGGACAAACCGATTATGAGTCCCGCGCCCGGCGAACGCTTGCTGCGCTTCGTCGGCGACCGCGTCCGCTTCAGTCTCCGCCTGCCCAAAAATGCCCCGCCCGCCGCCCGCGCCCTTCTCCGCACCAACCTGGGCAAAGCCGGCCGGCTCCGCCAGGAAATCATCGCCACCCACGCCGGCAAAAATCCCATGTCGGTCGCGTTCTGGCGCGATGTCCCCCTCCAGCGCGAAGCTTCCGGCGAGTGGGCCATCGAATTGCCGCTCACCGATGTCGGTTATTACCGGGCCAAGGCTTACGTGGTCGATGAGCGCGGACGCCAAATCTGGCCCGACGGCGAGGACGCGGGACTGTCCGTTCATCCCAGCGCCTACCGCACGGCCAATACCATTTACTGCGCCTTCCCGCGGATGTTCGGCCCGTCCAAAAGCGCCCGCCAAACCATTGATGCAAAATGGGAGAAAGCGCTCAACAAGCTGGACAAACGCGGTTACGTGGTGATTCCGCCTTCGGGCAAATTGCGCGATTTGACCCGCGAACTGCCGCATATTATTGACACGCTCGGCTGCCGCGTCCTCCACCTCCTGCCGGTGGGGCCGACGCCCACGACCTTCGCCCGCTTTGGCCGTTTTGGCAGCCCGTACGCCTGCCTGGACATGACAGCCATTGACCCGGCGCTGGTCGAATTTGACAAAACAACCAACGGCATCGGCCAATTCCTCGAATTGACCCGCGCCGCCCACCAACTCGGGGCACGGGTGCTGCTGGACAGCGTCATCAATCACACGGGCTGGGGATCGACCCTCCAGGAAAATCATCCCGAATGGTTCGTGCGCGACGCCAGCGGGGCCTTTGTCAGTCCCGGAGCGTGGGGCGTGACATGGGGGGATTTGGTCGAGTTGAATCCGGGTTTTGTCGAATTGTGGGATGAATTGGCAAAGGCGTTTTTGACTTGGTGCCGGCGCGGGGTCGATGGCTTCCGCTGCGACGCCGGCTACAAAGTGCCGGTGCCGGTCTGGCAATTCATCGAGGCGCGCGTGCGGGAGGAATTTCCCGAAACCCTCTTCTTGCTGGAGGGGCTGGGCGGGCCGTGGGAAGCGACCGAAGCCTTGTTGACTGACGGCGGCATGCAATGGGCCTACTCCGAGCTGTTCCAGAATGACAGCGGCCCCGAAGTGGCCCGTTACCTGGATTACAGCATCCGTCAGAGCGGGCGCCTGGGTCTCTACGTGCATTACAGCGAGACGCACGACAACGACCGCCTGGCCGCCCGCGGCCGCGTCTGGTCGCTCCTGCGCAACCGCCTCTGCGCCCTGGCCAGCGTCAGCGGCGGCTACGGCTTCACCTGTGGCGTGGAATGGCTGGCGGCGGAAAAGTTGAACGTCCATTCCAGCCGCGGCCTTTCCTGGGGCAATCCGGACAATTTGATCGCCGAACTGGGCCGCTTGAACCGCCTCCTGGCCGGACATCCTTGCTTTTTCGACGGCGCAAAAATTACGCGCCTCAGCCCGGACGATGCCGCCGTCTGCGCGTTGCGCCGCGATTCCGCCGCGGGCCTGGATTCGGTTTTCGTGCTCGTGAACACGGACCCCCTCCAAAGCCGTTCCGTGGCGCTCAAACTGGCGGATTGCGATGCCCTGCGCCAGCCGCTGGTTGATCTGCTCGGGCAGCAAGCGCCGCCGGGCCGGATAATCAAGGACGAGATTGTTTTCACGTTGGAGGCCGGCGCGGCGTTTTGTCTGGCGCTTTCCGCCAAGCCGGCCGGGTTGGGCGGAGATGACTACCGCCGTGCCCGCGCCCAATCCGCTTGGGCCATCACGGTCTTGAGCAAGGTGCTCCTGCCGGAGGAAATCGGTCCTTGTCCCTGGCGCGAGCTGGCCGCGCGCATCGAGGCGGGCGCGCTCGAATTCCTTGGCTGCCTGCCCTACATCGATCGCTCCCGCACCCGAACGGATTTGACGGCCGCCCTCGACGCCGCCAGGGGAAAGTATCCCCAAGTGGTCGTCTGGACGGTTTCGGACCTGCGGCGAATCACTCCCGTGCCGCCGGACCACTGGCTTTTGCTGGAGGATTCCCAGCCGTTCCGCGCCACCTTGAAGTGCGCCCGGCGTGCCGCGCAGGAACATGCCGAAGCAATTCCAGTCCGCGACGGTTATATTGCCTGCTTCCCCCCCAAACGGCCCGACACCGCCGTCGATGCGGAAGTGGAACTCGAGCGCTACGCTTTGAGCGATGAGAGCCTGGTTGGCGCCGTGCGCTTTTTGCGGTCAACGCCGGCTTTTTCCGCCACCATCACCCGCCCTCCGCCGGAGGCGCTGGCGTTGCTGACCAATGGCCGCGGCGGCATGGCGCGGGTGCGCGTGGATTTGGGGAGAATTGACTCCAAGTACGATTGCGCCCTGGGCGCCAACTTGCATCCGGATTTTCCGGTGGACCGCCACGTCCTGGCCAAGCGGCTGCGCGTCTGGATTTCCGCCGACGGATTCATCACCCCGTTGAACCTGCAGAATCTGGCTTCCTTTCAGGTGGGCCAGCCGGCCGCCTGGAACTTCGTCGCCGAAGCGGGCGATGGCCGCACGGTCGAGTTGGAAATGGCGGCCGACATGCTGGAAGGTTCCAACACCACCGTCTTTCGCTTCGCCCGTCTGGCCGGCTCCAGGCCGGCGGATTTGCCCGCGCAGTTTGATGTGCGCTTGACCGTGCGGGTGGACCTTGAAGACCGGAATTTTCACACCGAGACCCATCGCAACGAAGGAGCGGAGGAGCATTTTCGCCGGTATTGTCAGGCGCTTGACGGCGCAATTGGTTTCGCCTTTGCCCCGGCGCCGGACCGCCAGTTGCGCGTCTTCAGCAACTCCGGCCTTTATCACCCCCAACCGGAATGGTGCCTGGGCATCCCGCATCCGGTCGAACAGAGCCGCGGCCAGGACGCCTCGGGTGACAGTTATAGCCCGGGATGGTTTGACCTTCCTCTCCTCGCCGGCCAACCCGTCACTCTGGCCCTTTCCGCCGAGACCCCGCCTCCGACGTTTGCCCTGATGGAACAATCGATGCCTGGCCGTTTGGCGGGCGAGCAACTGGCTTTGAACGCGGCCAACCTGCCCAACACCGATTCGTTTGGACGCCGCCTGGCGCTGGCCGCGCAGGCCTTTGTCGCGCGCCGCGGAACGGGCCGCACGATCATTGCCGGCTTTCCGTGGTTTTTGGACTGGGGCCGTGATACCTTCATCAGCGCCCGGGGCCTTCTGGCCGCGGGCATGGTGGCGGAGGTGGTGGAATTGCTCGTCACCTTTGGCCGCTTCGAGCAGAAGGGCACCATGCCCAACACCATCCAAGGCGACAACGCGTCCAATCGCGACACCTCCGACGCGCCCCTTTGGTACGGCATCGTGTGCGAGGAGGCCGCGGCGCGCTTGAGCGAAAACCTCTACGATACGGTGGTGGACACTTCCGGGCGCGGCATTGCGGATGTCCTCCGCGAAATTGCCCTCGGTTACGTGCGCGGCACACCCAATGGCATCCGCATGGACCCCGCCTCGGCTTTGATTTGGAGTCCCGCCCATTTTACGTGGATGGACACCAATCGCCCGGCCGGCACGCCGCGCGAAGGATACCCGGTCGAAATCCAAGTGCTCTGGGTCCGGCTCTTGCGCCAGTTGCAGCGCCTCGGAATCCGGCCCGGCGCCGAATCGTGGGAATCCTTGGCCAATCGGGCCGAGGACTCCCTCCACAAGATCTTCTGGCTCGAAGAGCAAGGCTATGTCGCTGATTTGCTCATTGCGCCCCCCGGCCAGTCGGCAGCCGGGGCGGTGCGGGACCAAGCCTTGCGCTGCAATTTCCTTTTCGCGATTTCCTTTGGATTCTTTTCGGGAACTCCCGCCCGGCGGGCGGTCGAGGCGGCCTGGAAACACCTCCTTGTGCCCGGGGCCTTGCGCTCGCTGGCGCCGCTGCCGGTCTGGCCTCCCCTGCCCCTTTACGGGGCCGATGGACATCTGCTCAACAATCCGCGCGAACCCTATTGCGGCCGCTATGAGGGAGACGAAGATACGCAGCGCAAGCCGGCCTATCACAATGGAACCGCCTGGGTCTGGATGCTGCCAACCGGTTGCGAAGCTCTGGCCAGGGCCTGGGACATGGCCCCCGCCGCCGTTCAAGCGGCCAGGGCGACGCTCGGCAGCCTGGAGCATTTATTGTTGACTGGCTGTTTGGGCCAGCTTCCCGAAATCCTCGACGGCGACGCTCCCCACCAGCCGCGCGGCTGCGACGCCCAGGC
The DNA here is from genome assembly GCA_049510745.1 of Verrucomicrobiota bacterium. Classification (GTDB taxonomy): domain Bacteria; phylum Verrucomicrobiota; class Verrucomicrobiia; order Limisphaerales; family Palsa-1400; genus PLGF01. Next base: position 7,996 of record JBEKYR010000013.1, read on the forward strand.
CTGGAGCGTGCTCGAGGCCTTGCGGGTCTGGAAATGGCTCGGGTAATCGGCGATCAACCTAATCGGGGAAGGATAAATAAACCCATGGTCTGGGCCGTGTTATGCTCTGCTCCAAACTATGAATTGCCCCCGGCCCCCGGCTCCGCTTGCTGTGTTCGCGGTGTTGACGAGGCAAAGACGCCGTGCGAAACTGGCAGCGATGAAACGCAAGAAAGCGCAGGCGGAAAAGCCGTCCGTCGGCACTGTAGTCGGCGCCAAGTATCGTGCGCGCTGCAATGATCTGCCCGACAGCGAACGCGAAAAGCTCAATGACGAGTTCCTGAAACTCTACTATGCCGGCAGCGTCTCCCAGCCCGCTCGTCGCCGTTGATGCCAATGTTGTGATGGACTTGGGCGAGAAGTCCGAAGCCGTACTGGACGCGCTCGCCACGATTCGCCAGCGGCTTCGTTCTCCTCGCATCGTCCTCACGCCCACGGCCACTCTGGAACTGATGCACATCGCCCGTCTAGGCGATACTGCGAGGGAACGCGACCTCGCTTTGAGCGGGATGGCCGCCGCCCGTCGGTCGCGCATTGTTCCGGTGAATCTCATGCCCGTCGGTCACGGCATCGTGGAGCTTATTGCCGGGAAACTCCGTTCCGCGGAATTGCTTCCTGCTTCAGAGGTGAACGACTCGCAATTGGTGGCTGAATCTGCATTGCTCGGAGCGCGATTGCTTTTGTCGAGTGACGAACATTTGCGAGGGATGGATTTCGCCCGCCTCGCCATCGAATTGCAGGATTTCGACCTCACTGCGCCGGTCATCGCAACGCCCGCCGAAGTGGCGCGGAAGTTTTTCCAACGCTGACCCGCTGCGGAAACAAATCCGGTAAGGGGTTGCCCCATCGCGCAATGGTCTTGCGTAATGAACTGGAGCGTGTAATAAAATCCCCCCGACGCATTCATGGAAGCTCATGTTCAATCTTCCTCTCCTCCGGCCCCGTCCGTTTCCCGTTCCTGGTGGAAACCGCTGAACCCCTACCAAAAGAACGTCTTCGTGCTGGCCTCGCTCGCCTGGCTTTTCGATTGCCTCGGCCAGCAGGTCTTTGTCATCGCCCGCAATCCCGCCGTCATTCACCTCATGAAGCAAGGAACTCCTCCCGAAAGGATCAAGGAAGTCGGCGCTTACGCCACCAGCATCTTCGTCCTGGGATGGGCTACCGGCGGGTTGATTTTTGGAGCGGTCGGAGATCGCATCGGCCGCGCCCGCGCCTTGGCGATCACGATTCTGCTCTACGGCCTTTGCACCGGGTTGTCGGGGTTTTCGACCGGCATCGCCGACTTTTGCGCCTATCGGTTCATCACCGGCTTGGGGGTGGGCGGCGTTTTTGGGCTGGCTGTGGCTTTGTGCGCCGACTCGTTGCCGGACATCTCCCGTCCCAGCGCTCTCGGCCTGCTCCAGGCCCTGTCGGCGGTCGGCAACATCATTGCGGGCGTGACCGCGGTCATCCTCGGTTACCTGGGAAGCGAGGGAGCGTGGCGTTCTTTGTTCTGGCTCGGCGCCCTCCCTGCGCTGGTTTGCGTCTTCTTTCAATTCAAAATGAAGGAGCCGGAAAAATGGGTGGCGGCGCGCGCCCGGGGCAGGGTGACCGGCGCGCGCTTCGGTTCGTACGCCTCTCTCTTTGGCGAGGCGCGTTGGCGCAAACCCGCTCTCTTCGGCATGTTGCTCTGCGTGGCCGGCGTCGTCGGTTTGTGGGGCGTCGGATTCTTCAGCCCCGAATTGGTCAATTATGTCATCGGCAAAGCGCTGGCCGCCCGCCACGTTCCCGCCGCGCAGATGCCCGGCAAACGGCTCATGTGGGTCGGCTTGACGATGATCGTGCAGAATTTCGGCTCCTTCCTCGGCATGCTGGCCTTTACCAGACTGGCTCACAATTACGGACGAAAAAAAGTCTTTGCTCTCTCGGCCGTTTGCGCCTATGTCAGCACGGTCGTGACTTTCAAATTCCTCGCCGAGCCTTGGCAGATTTTCGTCTTGTGCCCGCTGATGGGATTTTTTCAACTGTCGTTGTTCGCCGGATTTGCCATTTATCTCCCGGAACTTTTTCCGTTGCGGTTGCGCAGCACCGGAACAAGCTTTTGCTACAATGTGGGCCGGTTTGTCGCCGCCAGCGGTCCCTTCACTCTGGGGGTGCTCCAACTCCATTTGGCCCCGGCCGCCGCGCCGCCCGAGGTGAAAATGGCCGCTTTCCGCAGCGCCTGCTGCTGGGTGAGCCTGATCTACCTGCTGGCGCTTTTCGCCCTGCCGTTTTTGCCGGAAACCAAAGGCCAGCCCATGCCGGAGGATTAAACCAGGACATAACATGAACTCCCCCTTCCTTGCCCGCGTGTTCGCAAGATCGTCGTGCGCCATTCTCCTGCTGGCCGCCGCCTGCGCGGCCCGCGCCCAGGGCCTTTCTTTCAATCTGGCGGAGCCGCCCCTCCCTTTGAAGGCGGCGCCTGATTGCCTCATCGCCGCCGACCTCAACGGCGATGGATTCATTGACCTGGTCACGGCCAACTCTGACAACACTCTCACGGTCTTTACCAATCAAGGCAACGGTATCTTCAGCGTTGCCGCCACGCCCGGCGTGGGGAGTTTTCCCGAATGCGTCGCCGCCGCCGATCTCAACGGCGATGGCAAACTGGATTTGATCAGTGCCAATGGCATGGACGACACCTTGACCGTCTTGACCAACGCCGGCGGCATGGCCTTTGTTTTGGTCACCAACATTCCCGTGGGCCACTTTCCCTCATGGGTCGCCGCCGCGGACCTGAACGGGGACGGCAAAGTCGATTTGGTCTGCGCCAACTCTGACGACACGACCCTGACGGTCCTGACCAACGGCGGCGGCGGCCGCTTCATCATTTCCTCGAACTACGTCGTGGGACCCAACCCTTATTTCGTGCTGGCGGCGGACGTGAACAATGACGGGAAAATCGACTTGATCAGCGCCAATTTCAACGGGAACTCGGTCACGGTTCTCACCAACAAAGGCAACGGCACTTTCGCCCTGTCCGCAATCTACAAAGTGGGCGTCTCGCCTTTGTTCATCGCGGCGGCGGATGTCGGCGGCAACGCGATGGTGGACCTCATCACCGCCAATTCCGGCGACGGCACCCTCACCGTCCTGACCAACAGAGGCGACGGCACCTTCGCCATGATGGTCACGCCCATTATCGGCGGTATTCCTCAATCGGTCGCCGCCGCCGATGTCAATGGCGACGGCATGGTCGATCTGATCGCCGCCGACAGTTACAACAACAACTTGATCGTGCTGACGAACTGCGCTCGCCAGAGGTTCAATCTCGGCGCCACTGTGCCGGCCGGCAACACTCCCTTTTGCGTCGCCGCCGCGGACGTCAACGGCGACGGCTGGGTGGATTTGATCTGCGCCAATCTGAGCGATGACACAGTCTCCGTCCTGACAAATTCCGGCCAGCTCGTTCTGAGCCAGCCCGCCTTTTCCGCGCCTTCCGGTTTCCAGCTTGTTCTCAAAGGAATCAGGGGGAGCGTTTATAGAATTGACACCTCGACCAATCTGAAAACTTGGACGCCGCTCCAAACCGTCTTTATGACAAACACTGCCTGGCGCTTTTCCGACAAGTCCGCCGGCGCTCTTCCGGCGCGCTTTTACCGCGCGGTTCTGACGGCTATTCCGGTTCTGGCCAACCCCGCCTTCTCCCGCCCGGCGGGCTTTCACGCCACCCTCTATGGCAGCGCGGGGAGCACTTACGTCATCGAGTTCTCCACCAACCTGGCCACCTGGACGCCCCTGCAAACCAACCTCATTTCCGGCAGCCTCTGGCCCTTCGCCGATCCGGCCGCCACAAATTCCCCCCACCGTTTTTACCGTGCCATTTCCCCCTGACTCGCCGTATTCTGGGGCCGACAACCAATGAAGATACTGGTCCTGACAAATCTCTACCCTCCGCATCATGCCGGCACCTTCGATCATCGGTGTGAAAGGGTGACTGAGGCCCTGCGTTTGCGCGGCCATTCGATGTTTATCCTCACCTCCACCCACGGCCTGCGCACCGAGCAACGCGACGATCAGGCCCACCGCCGCCTCAAGCTCAACGGCGTTTTCGGCCATCCTCTCCTCACGGCCTACCCGGAACTCAAGTCCCTCGAGTTGCACAACAATGCCGTCTTGACGGAGTCCCTCGATCATTTTGAGCCGGACGTCGTCCACGTTTTCAGCCTGCACGGCATTTCCAAGTCCCTCCTCTTCACCTTGCGCCATGCCAGAGTGCCGGTCGTCTATGATGTCTTCGACCACTGGCTTTCCGCCAACGTCCGCGAAGACCCCTGGCTGCTCTTCTGGAACTCCCCTGCCCTCCCCTTTCTGCGCCAATCCACCCGCACCGCCCTGGAAATGAGCGGCGAACGCGGCCGTTTGGATCACTGCGCCCCCACCCGCATGGCCAAAGGCTACGACCGCCTCCCGGGCCTTTTCGCCGAGGGCAAGGCCCGCGCCGCCGTCGAACCCGACTCCATCGCCGGCTTCAAATTCGACCACATCTACTTTTGCAGTCAGGCCCTTAAACGCCTGACCGGCCAGGTCGGCTTTTGCGTCCGGCACGCCGACGTCATCTATCCGGGCATCACCGCCGCTCATGTGGGCGCGATCAAGCCCCCCGGCGCGCCGATGACGAAATTTCTCATCATCAGCCGTTTGAACGAGGAAAGCGGCGTGATGACCGCTTTGAAGGCGCTCAAAATCGCCCGCAAGGCCGGACTCAGGGTCACCCTCAGCGTTTATGGACGCGGCGAATCCAGTTACGTCGCCGACTTGCGCTCCTTTGCCGTCGCCCATCAACTCCCCGTCGAGTTCCTGAGCGTGTCCAATTCCGACAGCGACCTGCCCGCCGTTTACAAGCAGCACGATGTCTTGCTGCACACCCCGGAGTGGGCCGAGCCGTTCCCGTTCACCCCGCTGGAGGCGATGGCCGGCGGCCTGCCCGTCATCGCCTCGACCCCCGGCGGCACGGAGGAACTGCTCCGCCACGGCGAGAACTCCTTGACCTATCCGCCCGGCGACGCCGAAGCCCTGGCACGGCGCATCCAGGAACTGCTCATTTCCCCCGCCCTCCGTTGCCAGATGGTGGAAACCGCCCAGGCCGAAGTCCTGGCCAAATTCAACGACACCACCGTCATCGACCAGGTGGAAATCTTCCTGGCCAACTCCCAGACCCAAACCACTTAAAACTGGGAGCCGTATCCATACAGAAGGATTGGGGAGTGCGGGCGCCCTCGCCCGCCCCCGTCGGCCCACGCGCCAGCGTCAGCCCAACAATTTGTTCTGATGTCTCGCCGACGGAATCCGTTCCTCATTCCAATTCACCATTTTATGAGGAGAACAAACACATCGCCAATGATTCGGGTTGCGTACGATCTCTCTTGCGTCGTTTTTGTCCCTTTCGTCCCATCTGTTTCTTTCATAATGAGCCTCCGGGCAGGAGGTGGCGGCCAATCGTTCAGGCGCGCAAGATCCGTCCACGGGCGCCGTATTGGCCCTATATGAGACTACACTTTGAACTGCTCAGACTATTGGAACTCTTGCTGGTATTCGGCCTGATCGCCGTCCTCATCAGCCTTTTCGAGAGCTTCTGCAAAGAGGGCCGCGGCCGCAAACAACTCGACGACCTGGAAGACCGCGTCTCCCGCCTCGAAAAGCCCGGCGGCAAGTAATTCCTTTTTTGAGGCACCCTCTCTTAATCATAATCGTAATCTTGTCCTCGCAGAAAGATGCAGGCTTACGAATCAAGCGCGATTTGGGCAATACTACGCTGATCTTTGCTGTCTGCGTCCCGCATACTTCATTGGCGCGTGCAATTTTCACGCCGCCTTTGTCAATTCCACGCACTTGCCCCCTGTGCGAATCTCATCAAAACCTCGTCAAATTTTCACGAGCGATAGCCAGACCGCTTTTCCATCCAATTTCATCCCCTTTTCTCACCTGCGACTCACAGGGGCGGCCTGGCTGAACCGCTGGCATCCGCGATGCTGCAATGTTGACACTGGCCGAAACTTCGTTCTAATCGGCCGATAGTCCCAACGGCGGTAGTGCGGTTACGATTGAACAAGATCGAAAGGAGTCAGTGTACCTTATGAAGTCTCAAAACCTTGGCGGCTTGGGGATAAAACCGATCAAGTTAACAGCGTTCGTTTGCATCGCGTTGAACTGCTCCGCCATCCTGAGTGCCAGTGCCGCCCCCCCTACAAATATTGTCATTCAGCCCACCAATCAATCCGCGACCGTTTTCGGCTCTGCGATGTTCTCTGTCACTGCCGACAGCCTCCTTCCGCTCAGCTACCAATGGGTTTTCAATGGCGAGCCGATCGCGAACGCGACAAATTCCGCCCTCATTTTAGGGCCGCTCACGGGCGCGCAAAACGGCTACTACGACGTCATTGTCAGCAACGCCGCGGGCGCCGCCATCAGTTCCAAAGCCCGGCTGACCGTTTATCAGGCGATTGCGTCAGACTTTCTCGGTTCCTCGCTCCAGAACTTCCTCTTGCAGTTCACCAACCTGATGGCGGTCACGACAGGGTCCGGCACTGTTTACGCCCTGAAGTCCGACGGAACGGTGGCTGGTTACAATCCCTCCATATTCCCTGCGGAGAACGTTCCTCCCGGTTTGTCCGATGTGGTTGCAATTTCAGCCGGGGATTGGGACGTTTTGGCTTTGAAAAGCGATGGAACGGTCGCAGCCTGGGGCTTCATAACAAATGTTCCTGGCGGACTCTCCAATGTCACCGCCGTTGCCGCGGGCGCCAGTTATGACCTTGCCTTGCTCACCAACAGCACGATCGTGGAGTGGACGTATGGCGGTACCGCTGTCACGTCGCCGCCTTTATCCAATGTTGTGGCAATTGCAGGGGGAGAATGGCGATTTCTTGCCCTCAATGCAGACGGCACGGTGGTCGAGTGGTCGTCGGGAAGTCAGGCGAATCTGGTGCCAGGACTGTCAAATGTCATCGCCATCGCGGCGGGATCCAGCTCTCTCGCCTTGAAGGCGGACGGCACCGTGGTGGGCTGGGATGGCCTGTCCACAAATCCTCTGCCCAACGTTTCAAATGTGGTCGCTGTTGCGGTGCCCGACTCGGGCGGCAATCCCTCTTTTCTGGCTCTGAGATCGGACGGCACCGTGGCAACGTCGCCAGCGTCACCCTCATTCCCCTTTCCGCTCTCGAATGTTTTTGCCATCGACGCCGCGTATTCCGGTGGCGTCGCTCTTCTCAACGATGGTTCGCCGGCGTTCACGGTGCAGCCCGGCAACCAGTTTCCGACCAATGGCGGCCCCGTCTGGCTGCACGCCCGCGCGGTGGGAACGCCGCCCATCAGCTACCAATGGCAGCTTGACGGAACCAATCTTCCCGGCGACACCAACGCTGATTTGACCATTACCAACGCGCAATCAAATGACTCTGGCCAATACCGTGCCTTGGCCTCCAACAACGTTGGCTCCGCTTCCAGCCGGGTCGCCTCGGTAACCCTTCCGCCGCCTCCGCCGCTTCCAATTTCCTACACCTTGGCCCAGGCCCTCAACGCGACCAATCTGACCTGGCCCACCTTCGGCAACGCCGTGTGGTTTCCCGAAAACGTCGTCACCCACGACGGTGTCGCCGCCGCCCAAAGCGGTTCCATCACCAACAGCATGTACACCGAACTGGAAACCACCGTCACCGGGCCGGGAACCTTGACCTTTTGGTGGAAGGTCTCATCCGAGGAATACTTCGATTTCCTCTCGTTCTATATTGACTCTGGAACTCCCGCGGCCGCGAGCATCTCCGGGGAAGTCGATTGGCAACCAATGACATTTCCCATCGCCTCCGGCTCCCACACTCTCATATGGATTTATGCCAAAGACCCGGACGTCAGTGTCGGCCAGGATGCCGGATGGCTCGATCAAGTCAGCTTCGTTCCCCAGCCGAGGCCGGCGCAACTGGGCCTCCCGGCGCTCCTCTCGGACGGCAGCCTGCTCTTCAACGTCTATGCGACCAACGGCAACATCCTGGCGCTGAACGATCCGGCGGCTCTGATCTTTGAAGCCAGCACCGACCTGGTTGCCTGGATTCCGTTGACAAACGCCCTGACCCTGACCAACGGCGCCGCGCAGTTGCGCGACCCCGGCGCCACCAACTCCCCCGCCCGCTTTTATCGCCTGCTGCGGCAATAATCCTGAAAATAGCAATCGAACTGACTGAAAGCGCAATGAGAGCAAAAGGAGGGGTCCACCCATAGTTCGGGTCGTTTTTGCGCTGGAGCCATTATCAAGCCAAACGGTCACGCCTGGGGAATTGCTGTTCTTGGGTGGGTTGCCGGCGTCGGCCCACTATGCCGGTTTGTCCCTGTCTCCTTAACATCCCCCGATTCCCCAGCCCCGGACCGGATCAGACCAAACGCCAAGGGCACAAGGCGCGAAGGCGCAAAGCTAAGGATGCGTTTCTTGCAGTGCAATATCCCAAAATCGCTCATTTCTGAGAAAACTTTCTCACCACGAAGCGCGCGAACACGAAGTTCTGAATAGGCCCATCTGGATGCTTTTATCCGTGTTAATCCGTGTCCATCCGTGGTTGAAAATTTGGTTGCGGCTGCAGCGCTGCGTCTTGGCGTCTTTGGGCCTTTGCGTTGTTCTGCACCCTTCAAAAAACGTACAAATATGCTTGCATATACATAAATCTGTGCCATATTCCACAGCGTGCGATCACTCGCTCTTGACATAAAGTGCAGTCGCCGGGGAGCAAACCTCTCACCCACCCCGGACGCCCACCCATCCCAATGCAACTTTAACGCAAAAGCTCAATCCCGCGCCCCTCAAAAAAGCAGGAATCCAAACCCAAAAACAGCGCCTAATCCGACTGGATCAAACTGAATCAAACTGGATCAAACCAAAACACACCCCCCTCCCCCCCTGAAAAACCACACTTCATCCTTTCCCCGCCAATCGTGCCCAATCGTGCTGAATCGTGCTGAATCGTGCCAAAAAAGAAAAATCTCAACCACAATTGATAAACCATGCTTTATCATTTTCCCCGCCAATCGTGCCCAATCGTGCCCAATCGTGCCCAATCGTGCCCAATCGTGCCCAATCGTGCCCAATCGTGCCCAATCGTGCCCAATCGTGCCCAATCGTGCCCAATCGTGCCCAAAAAAGAAAAATCTCAACCACCATCCATGAACCCTGCGCCAAAAAACGAGCCGTTGCCATGCTTCCTGCACTATTCGGTCTTCTCCGGCGATTCCAGGTAAAACTCCAGCGCCTCGGCCACCCCGTGGCCGTGGGGGAGCTGGCTGACATGCCCCTTCTGTTCCAGGACAGCTTCTTTGACGGCCGGGACGGCGTTGGCGGGCGCCGCCAGCCAGTGGGCGTACTGGCGCGAAAGCATCGGCAGATCGTTCAGATGATCGCCGGCGGCGAAGGTCTCGGCGGCGACGCAACCGCATTGGCGGGCGATCTCCCCCAGCGCCGTCCCCTTGTTGTAGGCATCGTGGCTGAGGCGCGCATAGACGTCGTTGCAGACCAGCGCCAGGTGCGGCACGTCGCGGCAGTAGCCGTTCAGGAATTTATATATGACAGCGGCGTCCTCGTACTTCCCCGCAATCAGGCAAAACGGCGAATAGGCGTCCTCATAAATCGTGGCGGCAAAACGGGACTCGACCCATTCGCGCAGGCGCGGCAGATGGGGACGCACCCGCCGGAACAATTCGGCGTGCGCGTGGTGACAGGCCCGGTTCCAGGTCCGGTCCTCGACGTATTGCGAGCCGTCGTGCCGGTAGATTTCCCGCTCCACGATCACCGCGTAATCGGGCTGGATGCTCAGGCCCGCCCGGCCCAAGGCCTCCAGCAGGCCGGAAAGGTCGCGCCCGGTGTTAATGACCCATTTGGCGCCGCCGGCTTGCAAGCGCCCGATAAGCTCTTGCAGCTTGAGCGGGACGGGCGGATTTTCAAACTCCGCGAAGAGCGTTCCATCGAAGTCCGTCGAAATCAGTTTAATGGGCATGGTCGTTTGCAATTCGCCTTTCCGTCAGGCCGCACCTCGTATATCGTAAGCGCAACGACATGCCAAGTCTTCAGGACCAATTTGACGAAGCCATGTTCGAGTTCAGCACGGGAAACTGCGACGCCGCCATCGAACGCTTGCGCGCCATTCTGGCGCAGGACCCGGACTATTTCGACGCCCAACTGTCCCTGGGCGGCGCCTATTACGCCAAGGGCGATTACGCCGCCGCCATCGCCGAGGGCCACAAGGCGGAAAAACTCAGGCCGCACGATCAATTGGTCCACACCAACCTCTCGCGCGCCTATATGAAGGCCGGCGACAAGCAGACGGCCGAGCACCATGCCTTGCAGGCCCGCATCGCCTCCTGGCGCGGCAACATGGCCCCACCCGCCGCGCCGCCCCCGGAGGAGGCCGCCTTGGCGATGGCCCCGCCCAAACCGCCCCCGCTGAAGCCGCCGGAGAAATTTCCCGACATGCCTTGGAAGAAAAATAAATCATGAAATCCTCCTACGAACTTGCCATGGAGCGTCTGAACAAAACGGCTCCCACCGTCAAAGTAACCGACGCGCAAAAGAAACAACTGGCCGAGTTGGACGCCAGATACGCGGCCAAAATCGCCGAACGCGAGATCTTTCTGAAAGGCGAGCTGGCCGCCGCCGCCGGCAAAGGCGACTTCGAGGCCGTCGGGCAATTGGAGAAGCAGTTGGCCGGCGAACGCAAAACGCTCCATGCCGAGTTGGAGGAGAAGAAAGAGAAGCTGCGCAAGGGGTAGCCCCAAATCCTAAGAACCGTTGCAGTACATCCCGGGGAGAACACGCGCCCCCGCGTGTTGCGGTCGGCGCCCCCGCCGACCGCTTCTTCGCTCTCCTATCCAAATTGTATAGGTCATCGCTCGGCGGTAAGGCTGCGTTAGGCAACTCCTGGGGCAGAAGTCACGGCTTGAAATCCACGCCGTTGGACGGCAACAGAGCTTCCATCGGGAGAATCTCCCCCGCGTTTGTCGCTCGATTTGTGCCGGAGGGTTTGACCGGACCAATCAAAGGTGGAAGGTTGGTGAAGGCCAGCGGCGGCGGCGATTCGCTTGCGGCGGGCGTCCGCTGGCCGTGTCCAAAGTAAACGCCCAGCCCCAAACCGGCCAGCAGCACCACCGCCGAGCCGGCGTAGGACAGCCGCGGCCGCAAAACCGCGACCTGCCAAAAGTCCCGCATTTGTCCGCGCATCTTTCCGAGGACGGCCCTGACCAACGGCCCCAAGGCGGGCTTGGCCGGCGAACCGGATTCCTGCCAGTCCCACTGCGCGCGGCAGCCCGGGCACGTGACATGAATGGTTCCGTAAGACGTGACAACGCGGAATTTCAGTCCGCATTGCGGGCAACGGATGAGGAGCGTTGCGGCGGTCATAATCGACAGGCAGTGACAGCCACAAAAAGCCACGCAACCACCCGAAAGTCAAGCCGTCTGACGGCTTTGACTTCTTTGCTTTTTCGGTCATATTTGGCGCTGACAGAATTTAAACTATGACTGAGGAATCGACCGAGGCGCTCCGCGCCGAACGCGACCGTTTGGCTCGCGCCCTGACCGACTGCACCGCGCAACTGGAAGCGATCACGCGCGAGTTCGGGCAATTCACCCATTCGGTGTCCCATGACCTGCGCGCCCCTTTGCGCGCGATGGAAGGGTTCTCACAAATTCTGCTAGAAGACTACGCCGCCAAGCTCGAAGGCGACGGCAAACGGGCGCTGGAGGTGATGTGCGCCGGCGCGCACAAGGCCGCGGTGCTCATCGAAGACCTGGCGGCCCTTTCCCGCTTGTGCCGCAAGCCCTTTCAGCCTGCTCCGGTCAACATGGGGGAATTGGCCGCTCGAAAGATCGCCGAATTGCGGGCCGCGGGCACGGAGGCTGCCTTTCAAGTCGATGCGCTGCCCGAAGCCTGGGGAGACCCGGAGTTGCTGGCCGTGGCGTGGGAACAACTGCTGCGCAACGCCGTTAAATTCACCCGCCGCCAGCCCAAGCCCGCCATCGCCATCACCGGGCGCGTCGAAGGCCGGCAGGCTGTCTATTGCGTGCGCGATAACGGAGCGGGCTTTGATCCCAAGCACGCCGACCGCCTCTTCGCGGTCTTTCAGCGGCTGCATGACGAACAGGAATTCGAGGGGCGCGGCCTGGGATTGGCCATGGTGCAGCGGGCGGTTCATCTGCATGGCGGCAAGGTCTGGGCGGAAGGCAAAGTCAACGAAGGAGCCGCGTTCTTCTTTTCGCTCCCCCTCGCGGAAACCGCGGCCACACGTGAATAAACTTTGAACCCGCGCGGTTGAACGCATAAAGTGCGGCGATGACGAGCGAAGAAACCTTGCGAATTTTCCGCCAGACCGGCGCGCTGCTCGAAGGCCATTTTATTCTTCGCAGCGGCTGGCACAGCCGCCAGTATTTTCAATGCGCGCTCGCTTTGCAAAACATGCCGGTCGTCGAACAATTCGGCCGCGCCCTGGCCGCCAGGGTGCGCCCGCTGGGCGCCGCGACCGTCATTTCTCCCGCCCTGGGCGGCTTGGTCATCGGCCAGGAAGTGGCCCGCCAATTAAAGGCGCGCTTCATTTTCACTGAAAAGGAGGAGGGCAAATTGGCCTTGCGGCGCGGGTTCCGCATCGCGCCCCGCGAAAAAATGCTGGTGGTCGAAGACGTGGTAACCAAAGGCGGGCGCGTCCAGGAAACCATCCAAATCGTCCGCGCCCACCAGGGCGAGGTGCTGGGCGTGGCCGTGATTGTGGACCGCTCGAACGGCGCGGCGGATTTTGGCGTGCCCCTGTTCAGCTTGCTGTCTCTCAACGTGGAGACGTTCGAGCCGGATAAACTGCCGCCCGACCTGGCCGCGATGACGGCGACCAAGCCGGGAAGCAAATAATATGGCCTTCGAGAGCTTCGCCCAGTTCGTGCAGACGCTGGAAACGGCCGGCGAACTCAAACGCATTCGCCAGCCGGTGGCCACGGAATTGGAAATCACCGAATTGGCCGACCGCGAAATGAAATCCCCCGGCGGTGGCAGGGCACTGCTGTTCGAACAACCGACGGTCAATGGCCAGGTGTCGCCCTTTCCGCTGGCGATCAACACGCTCGGTTCGCATCGACGCATGGCATTGAGCCTGGGCGCGGCCTCCGTCGAGGAGGTGGCGGCGCAACTGGGTTCGCTGATCCAGCCTAAACCGCCGGCCAGTTTTTCCGAAGCTCTCAAACTGCTCGGCACGGCGCTCGAATTGCGCCATGCCAAGCCAAAACAGGTCAGCCGGGGGCCTTGCCAGGAAATCATCCACCGGCAAGCCGACCTGCCATCCGCCGCGCCGGGCGGCTGCCCCACCCTGCTCTCTTTGCCCATCCTCAAATGCTGGCCGCTGGATGCCGGGCGTTTCATCACCCTGCCCTGCGTCGTGACCAAAGACCCGGACACCGGCGCGCGCAACGTCGGGATGTACCGCATGCAGATTTTCGACCCCCAGACAACCGGCCTGCACTGGCAACTGCACAAAGTCGCCGCCCGCCACGGCAAACGGTACTTCCAAACCGGCCAGCGCATGCCCGTAAGCGTCTTTCTGGGCGGCGACCCTGTTTTCACGTTTTGCGCGACAGCCCCCCTGCCGGATGGTTTGGATGAGTTTTTGCTCGCCGGTTATTTGCGGAAACGAGCGATCGAACTCGTCCCCTGCGTGAGCAATGACCTGGAGGTCCCGGCCGGGGCGGATTTCGTCATCGAGGGCTACGTCGATCCGCAGGAACCGCTCCGCACCGAAGGCCCCTTCGGCGACCACACCGGCTATTATTCGCTGGCCGATCTCTATCCCGCCTTCCATGTCACCGCCATCACCCATCGTCGCGACGCCATTTACCCGGCGACGGTTGTGGGAATGCCGCCGATGGAAGACTTCTATATTGGGACAGCCAGCGTGAAGCTCTTTCTTCCGGTGCTGAAAATGAATTTCCCCGAACTGGTTGATCTGGCCCTGCCCGCCGAAGGGGTTTTCCACAACCTGGTCTTTGCCAGCATCAAGAAGAGCTATCCCATGCAGGCCTATAAAATCATGCACGGCCTCTGGGGAATGGGCCAGATGATGTTCACCAAATACATCATCGTGGTCGATGACGATGTCGATGTCCACAACACCAGCGAGGTCCTCTTCCGTCTCTGCGCCACCACCGACCCGCAACGCGACGCGCTCTTCACGCGCGGGCCGGCCGACGTGCTGGACCACGCCACGACGGAACTGGCCATCGGCTCCAAGCTCGGCCTGGACGCCACCCGGAAGCTGCCGGGGGAAGGCTTCAAGCGCCCCTGGCCCCCGCTGATCAAGATGGACGCCGAAATCAAAAGAAAAATCGACCGGCTTCAAATTTAGACTGGCGCTGGCGCGCGGGGGTTTGGTAGTGTTTGCGCAGGTGAATTGTTCGGCACATGAAAGTTTTGATATGAATAAGAATCATTTGAAAGCATTGATCCCCCTGGGCCTGCTGGCCCTTCTCCCCAACGTGGCTTCCGCTCATATCCTGCCCGGAACGGCGCATGGATTCCAGGATGGCTTGGCTCATCCTTGGACAGGCTGGGACCATTTGCTGGCCATGTTCGCCATCGGCCTCTGGGCGGCGCAACATCGCGGACGCGCCGTTTGGCTCATTCCGCTGAGTTTTGTCGCGGTGATGATCGGCGGCGGAATTGCCGGGGTGGCCGGCGTTTATATGCCGGGAACGGAACTGGTGATTGCGGCGTCGGTGCTGGTGTTGGGAGGATTGATCGCCACCAGGACGCGCTTGACACCCGGTTGGGGGATGGCGGTGGCCGGACTCTTTGCCCTGTTTCACGGATACGCCCACGGGCACGAGATGCCGGCGGCCGCCAGCGCCGTGTGGTTCAGCGCGGGCTTCGTGGCCTCGACCCTGGCGCTGCACGGGCTGGGCATCGCGGCGGGCTTAGGCTTGCGGGAACGTCCCCGCGCGGTGCGCCTGGCGGGAGCGGCGATCGCCGTTTGCGCGGTATGTTTGATTGCGGGCTAAGTTAAGTTGGCGGCGTCGCGCTGCCGCCGCCACTGACGGCCCTTGTCTTCTACAGCGTGGACTTGCCAGAAGCTTTCACCTTGGCCCAGCGGGCTTTGGCGATGGCGGCTAGTCTGGCGCGCGTCGCGGCGCTGACGTGGCGTTTGGCTTTCTTGGCCGCCTTTGCGGCTTTGCGGCGTCCCTTCACTTTCGCCCAGCGGGCCCGTTGCGCCGCGCCGATACGCGCCCGGGCGGCGGCGGACATGCGGCGGCGGCGGCGCCTGACGGCGCGGACAGGAGCTTCGCTGCTGCCACCCGCGATGGCGCTGAGTTGGGACTCGAGGTCTTCAATTTGTTCCTTGATCGCAACTACTTTTCGCAGTTGGTCAACTGTCAGGTTCTGCAGATTTGTCATATAGAGGAGTCGAGATTGTTCGCTCTAGCCCAACATGTCAAGAGAAGATATAGGCCAAATTTATGCTAGGAATCAGGTTCCTAAGAGAACTCAAAGGTCACGTCACCGAGGCGCGCGCGAATCTCGCCCAGAACGCGCTCCTCCTCAACGGCGTCTTTGGCGATGAAGGTAACACTGAAACGAAGGTACGCGCCGGCGTCGTCCCAGGGGACTGTCGAGATCAGCTTTTCCCTGATGAGCCACTGGGAAACCTCCTCGGCGTTTTTGAACTCCCAACGCCGGCCCTTGCCCCTGGCGGCTTTCGGAGCCGGGACGTAGAGAAAGAAGGAGCCTTTGGGTTTGGCGGCGGCAAAGCCCGATTGCTTCAGCACATCGACCAACCCGGTCATGCGGCGGGAGTATTTGGCCGCGATTTTTTCCGTGATTTCCGGATGCTCCAAGCCGTGGGCCACGGCGTGCTGGATGGCTAGGAACTGGCCCGAATCGGAATTGTCCTTGATGTCGGCGTAGGCGCGGACAAGGCGCTCGTTGCCGGCGACAAAGCCGCAACGCCAGCCGGTCATGTTGAAGCTCTTGCTGGCGGAATGGAGTTCAAGGCCGATCTCCTTCGCGCCGGGGGCGGCCAGAAAGCTCAACGGCTTGCCCTCGAAGACCAGCGCGGCGTAGGCGGCGTCGTGAATGACGGCGATTCGGTTCTTGACAGCAAAGGCGACGACCCCGGCAAAGAACTCCGGCGTCGCGCTCGCGCCGGTGGGATTGTTCGGATAATTCAAAACCAGGGCCTTGCTCTTGCGCAGGACTTCCGGCGGAATCGATTCCAAGTCGGGCAGGAACCGGTTGGACGCCAGCAAGGGGAGTTGATGGACCAGGCCGCCGTAATACCTGGCGTGCGTGCCAAAGACCGGGTAACCCGGCGTGGTCATCAGCACGTAATCGCCCGGATCGACCAGCGCGGCGGGTAGAATCGTGAGCGCGGCCTTGCTGCCGATGGAATGCACGACCTCCGTTTCGGGATTGATGCCCGGCACGCCGCACACTTTATCAAGGTAGCGGGCGGCGGCTTGTTTGAGGACGTCATCGCCATTATCGGAGTAACCGCGATTCTCCGGCTTGCGCGCCTCCTCGATCAACTTGGCCACGACTTCGGGAAACGCCATCTCGTCGGGTTCGCCGACGCCGAGGTCCAGGATTTCCGCGCCGGGATGGGCGGCGAGGGCGGCGCGTTTGGCCCGCTTTATCTTCTCGAATTTATAGATGGCGGTAGATTTGCCGTAATCCTTTCCGCCGATGCGGGCGGCGAATAAATATTGCAGGAATGACTCAGACATAACCGGCGCCCAAGCTACCGGAAGCCCGATACGGAAACAAGCTGTGGAATGGTAGTGCGGACAAAAACGGATGCGGCGGGAGCCGGGCTAAGGAGTGACACCCAAAGCCGGCTTATCGAACTTCACGCCCTTGCGGATGGCATGGTCCACCATTTCGGCGACATAACGGCGGCGCTGGGCAAGCGGCAGGAAATTCACCCGCGCCATCTCCTCGCCGAAGGAGCGGACATGGAACTCGTAGATCGCCTGCCGCAGCTTTCGGCGCACCGCAGGCGGCCACGGCTTCTTCCGCTGTCCGGTCTTTTTCATGCCGCTGACATCCTAAAGTGTTCGCGGACATCTGGCAACCACGCCATAGCGGACGGATGCACAATCCGGGCCAGCGCGTCGTGCGCCTCAGCGATCATGCGAGCGATGCCATAGTCACGCAACGGATTGATGGGAAGGTGGTTTTCCGCGCATCGAACGCGGAGGTCGTGTTGAACGGGTTCCGCGTAAGTCAAAGACATGGCCCTTCTTTACCGTCGCGCGCCCGCCACGTCGAGCGCCAAAGCCGCATGTTTATGGGATTGCGCCCGGTTCGGGTTTCGTGCCACTTAGTTGGCACGATTGAAACCGCGCCCCAAAATTCAGCAGGCCGCGCCCACGCCGGCGCCTCCGCTCCGCAATTGGCTGTTTCGCATCGCGGCGCTGGTGGTCATGCCGTTGCTGGCGCTGGCGGTGTTGGAGGCGGGGCTGCGCCTGGCGGGCTGCGGCTATTCGACCGGCCTGTTCGAGAAGGTCCGCCTGGATGGCCGGGATTATCTGCTGAACAACGAGAAGTTCAGCCTGCGCTTTTTTCCGCCGGATTTGTCCCGCTGGCCCAGCCCGCTGATGATGGAATCGGTGAAACCCGCCGGCGCCTGTCGCATTTTTATTTTTGGCGAATCGGCCGCGCAAGGTGATCCGGAGCCGTCGTTCGGAGCGGGCCGTTATTTGGAAGTTTTATTGCGGGAACGGTATCCGGGGGTGAATTTCGAGGTGGTCAACGTCGCGATCACCGCGATCAATTCCCATGTCATCCTGCCCATCGCCCGCGAATGCGCGCACTACCAAGGCGACCTTTGGATTATCTATATGGGAAACAATGAAATGATCGGGCCCTTCGGCGCCGCCACGGTTTTCGGCGCCAAAGCTCCACCTTGGCCGGTGGTGCGATTGGGATTGGCGCTCCAGACCACGCGCGTCGGCCAACTGCTCATGGACCTGGGCCGAAAACTGAAAGGGAAGGCCTCCGGACCGGGCGTTTGGAGCGGACTGCAAATGTTTCTCGGCAACCAACTGGCGCCCAATGATCCGCGAAAAGAGGTCGTCTATAAAAATTTCCAGCGGAACCTGCAAGACATTCTGCGGGCGGGCCGTAACGCCGGCGCCGGCATCGTCCTGAATACGGTGGCGGTCAACCTCAAGGATTGCCCGCCCTTTGCCTCGCTCCCCTCCGGCAATCTCGCGCCGGCCGACCGGGAGAAATGCGACCGCCTCTGTGCGGAGGGACGCGGGGCGGAGATGAAAGGCGACTGGAAGGCGGCGGCGGCTGATTTTGGAGAGGCCGTCGCGCTGGACCCGCAACTGGCCGAAGCCCAATTCCACGAGGGCGAAGGCCTCTTGCAGTTGAACGAGGCCGCGAAGGCCGCCGGGCATTTTCAAAAGGCGTGCGACTGCGACGCCCTGCCCTTCCGGGCCGATTCCCGGATCAACGGGATCATCCGCGAAACCGGACGGCAACTGGGCGGACCGGACGTGGTTTTATGCGACGCCGCGGCCTCCCTGCCCGGAGCCGGGCAAATTCCCGGCCAGGAAACGTTCTACGAGCACGTCCACTTCAATTTCGACGGCAATTACCGGCTGGCGATGTTGTGGGCAGCCCAGGCCGAGCGGCTCCTGCCGGGAAATGTCAAGACCAAGGCGAAGGGCGGCTGGGCTTCCCAGGAAGTCTGCGAGGCGCGCCTGGGCCTGACGGATTGGAACCGGAGCGACGTGTTCAACGCGGTGCGGCAGCGCCTGGAGCGGCCGCCGTTCAACAGCCAGTTCAACAACCAGCGGCGCGTGGCCGGGTTGTCGAGCCGGATCGACCGCATGTTGCGGCAAATGGACGCCACGGCGGCAACGAAGGCGCGCGCGCTCTACAACGATGCCATTGCCCGCGCCCCGCGCGATTATGTGCTGCATGAGAACTACGGCGAATTTCTCGAACTGATCGGGGACATCAAGCAAGCCGCGCTGGAGTGGAGGCAGGCGCGGGAATTGATGCCGCGCAGCCCGTTCGCGTTTCTAACCGAAGGGCAATTGCTGGAGAAGCAAGGGGAGTTGGCCTCTGCGCGGGAGGCCTTTCGGCAAGCCGTCCAGATTCATCCGCGCTACGCCGAGGCCTGGTTTGAGTTGGGCAAACTCGCGGCGGCGGAAGGAAAACTGGAGGAGGCGCTGGAAAACTATCGACGGTCGGCGGCGTTGCAGCCCAACGATCCGCAAACTTATCTTCATATGGGCAAGGCGCTCTCGCTCTTGAAGCGAACGGACGAGGCGGCGCAAAATTTCCGGCGCGCGCTTGAATTGGACGGGTCGAATTGGGAGGCGCATTACGCGCTGGGCGGGGAGTTGGGCACGCGCGGGCAGGTGGCGGAGGCGAAAGCGGAATTCCAGCAAGTGGTTCGCCTGCGCCCGCAGTTCGCCCCGGGCCACCTGAACCTGGGAATTGCCCGGCTCAAACTCAATGACCCGGAGGGCGCGCGGGAGCAATTCGCCGAAACCCTGCGCCTGGACCCCGGCAACAAACCGGCCCGCAGTTATCTCGATGCCGCCGGCAGATGACTTTGGGCTTTAAACTTCAAACTTTGAACCTTAAACTGGGATCAAACATGTGGCCGTTGTTCAAAGAGTTTGTTAAATTCTGCAAGCAGGAGAAGAAGTGGTGGCTGATCCCGCTGATTGTCCTGTTGCTGGTGCTGGGCGCCATTCTCATCTTTACAGCCAGCTCGGGCATCGCCTGGGCCCTGTATCCGTTCATGTAATCGATGCCGCCGCCGCGTCACGTCCTGGGGATTTCCGCCTATTACCACGACGCCGCCGCCGCGTTGCTGCGCGAGGGGCGAATCGTCGCCGCCGCGCAGGAGGAACGGTTTACGCGCATCAAAAACGAGCCGGATTTTCCGCGGCAGGCCATCGAGTTTTGCCTCCGTTACGGGGGACTGGACGCCGGGGAACTGGATTGCGTCGTTTTTTATGACAAGCCGGTGTTGAAATTCACCCGCCTGCTGGAATCGTATCTGGCGGTGGCGCCGGGCGGATGGCGGACGTTCCCGGAAGTGGTTTCCAACTGGCTGGGCGGGAAACTGGACCTGCGCCAAACCATCCGCGAGGAGTTGCCCGCCTTGCGCGCCGAGTGTCCGATCCTCTTCACGGCGCATCACCAGGCCCACGCGGCCAGCGCGTTCTATCCGTCGCCGTTCACCGAGGCGGCCATTTTGACCGTCGATGCCGTGGGGGAATGGGCCACGACGACGATTGGCCGCGGGCGCGGAGACGCGATTGAACTGCTGAAGGAACTGCGCTTTCCCCATTCGCTGGGCATGCTTTACTCGGCGTTCACGGATTACTGCGGGTTTCGCATCAATTCCGGCGAGTACAAACTCATGGGCCTGGCCCCCTACGGGGAGCCGAAATACGCCGAGGTGATCCTGCGCGAATTGCTGGACCTGAAAGCCGACGGTTCCTTTTGGATGAATTTGGAATGTTTCAATTTTCTGCGCGGCACGACCATGACCAACGGACGATTCCACCGGTTGTTCGGCGGGCCGCCCCGCCGCCTGGAGGAAGCCATCGAGCAGCGCCACATGGACGTTGCCCGCTCGATTCAGGCCGTGACGGAGGAAGTGATGCTGCGCCTGGCCCGCCACGCGCGGGAAGTGACCGGAGAAAAGCATCTCTGCCTGGCAGGCGGAGTGGCGCTCAATTGCGTGGCCAACGGGCGCCTCCTGCGCGAACGTCTTTTCGACCGCATCTGGATCCAGCCGGCCGCCAGCGACGCCGGAGGCGCCTTGGGCGCCGCGCTCGCCGCCTGGCACGGGGAACGCAACGAATCCAACCCCGTTCCAGAAAAAGCCGACGCCATGCGCGGCGCGTTGCTGGGACCCGAATATTCGGATGAGGAAATCGAGGCGACGCTGCGCGGCCACGGGGCCAGATTCCAACGGCTGAGCACGAGCGATTTGCTCGATGCCACCGTCCAATTGCTGCAAGCCGGGAAAGTGATCGGCTGGTTCCAGGGGCGGATGGAATTCGGACCGCGCGCCCTGGGCAACCGTTCCATCCTGGGCGACGCCCGGTCGCCCAAGATGCAATCGGTCATGAATCTGAAGGTGAAATTCCGGGAATCCTTTCGTCCCTTCGCCCCCATCGTGCGCCGGGAACGGGCCGCGGAGTACTTCGAGTTGACTGAGGAGTCGCCCTACATGCTGCTGGTGGCGCCGATTCAGCCGGCGTTGCGCCTGCCCGTGCCGCCGGGAGTAAAAGGATTGGACTTGTTAAAGCAGGCGCGCTCGCGGCTGCCGGCGGTGACGCACGTGGATTACTCGGCGCGGATCCAGACAGTGGCGTGCCAGGACAATCCCCTGCTCTACGAACTGCTCTTGCGCTTTGAAAACGCGACGCAGTGCGGAGTTTTGGTCAATACTTCGTTCAACGTGCGGGGCGAGCCGATCGTCTGCACGCCGGAGGACGCCTACCGGTGTTTCGTCCACACGGAAATGGATTACCTGATGATGGGGAGTTTTTTGCTGGACCGCGCCGAGCAGCCCGCGCGTCCGGCGGACCGGCGAGTGGCGCCCCAAACGGACTGAGCATGAAACTGAAACTCAGAGAGGAGCCGAAGGAATGGCGCAAGGCGGCGTGGATGAGCGCGCTGGGTCTGGCGATTCTCGCCAGCCTGCTGCGCTGGCGGCGCCTCCTGCCCGTGGCGGCCTGGGGGTTGGTTTTGTGTTTGCTGGCCGCTCTGGCGCTGGCCGCGGCGCTGCGGCCACGATGGTTTCGGGGGTATTATCGCTTTTCCGCGAAGTTGGGATTTGCCATCAGCCAGATGGCGGGGCGCGTCATCCTGGCGATCCTTTTTTTCGTCGTGGTCACGCCGCTGGGGCTGGTCTTGCGGATGCTGGGCAAAGACCCGTTGCGTCTGCGCCGCCCGGCCGGCACGGAGAGTTATTGGAGCGAAGTCCGCCAAAAATCCTCTTTGGAGCGGCTGTTTTAGGGCAAACTCCACCGCACAAACGTGCGGTAGAGACGCAGCGGAGGGGGTGTTACATTCTTAACCACGACCCAATAAGTCACTATACAAAAAACACTATGAACCGAAAATTCTCTGCCAAAGCCATCCAGCGCGGTTTCTGGATGGGAGCCATGCTCTTGGGCGCGGTTGCCGCGTCAGCCGACACGCAAGTCACATTCCAAGTGGATATGACGGAACAGATCGGGACCTCATTTACCCCGGGGACCGATACCGTATCCGCTCACGGAACATTCAATGGATGGGGCGCGGGCGTCAATCTGACCAATGACATCAACGCCGCCAATCCCAATCTCTACACCGGAACAGCCGATGACGCGACCGACGCCAACGGAACGGTGCTGATTTACAAGTACGTCATCGATAACTCGCAGTATGAGGGCACGTTCGCCGGGAACTCAGTCAATCGTTGCGCGTACCTCCCCGCCGGCGGTGGCAGCCTGCTCCTGCCCGCGGCGTTCTATGGCGACGCCGGGCCGACGATCACCGCCAATGTGACCTTCCAGATCGATATGGCCGAGCAAATCAACCTCAACGTCTTCGACACCAACGCGGATACGGTCGAAGTCCACGGCAGCTTCAGCGGGTGGGGTTCGGAAGGCACGCTGACCAGCGACCCGACCATCCTGACCACCAATTCGACCGGGATTGTCACCTCCAATGTCTATGTGGGCACCTTTGCCATAACCGGCCCGACCAATGGAACGGCCGAGTTCAAGTATGTCATGCAGCCCGCCGGCAGTTGGGAAAGCCCCCTTTCGAAGGACTCGGATGGTGATAGCGGCAATCGTTTTTTTGCCATCACCACGCAAACCTTGCCGATTGTCTCCTTTAGCGACGTGCCCCTCGCCGTGACGGTGACGAACATCATAACCTTCGAGGTGGACATGACGGCGCAGATCGAGGTTGGAGCCTTCACGAACGGCAACTCCAGCTCGCAGGTCCTGCTCGCGGGAGACTTCAATGGCTGGAACAGCTCCCTCAGCACGGGCACCTTCATGACGAACAACCCGACCAGCGACACGTCCAACATTTACAGCGCGGTGGTTACTATTACGGACGCGGCCGGCGCGGGGCATTACTTCAAATACATCATGGAGCCGGGCACAGATTGGGAATCCATACCCAACCGCGAAGTGATTCTTATGAATACGAGTGGCAACTTGACCTATGGCCCGGTTTATTTCAATAACGCGGCGCCGAGACCGATAGACTACGTGTCGGTGACCAACTGCATGGTGACCTTCACGGTCGAAATGACCAACGCGGTGGGGACGGACACCACCGTATTCGACAACGCCTACCCGTCGAGCGACTCGATCTACATCAACGGCCTCAACGGTGGAAACGACCCCAGTTGGTGGGGTTGGGGCGCCAATCCCTTCCCAACCGGCCCCGCGGCTTATCAAATGACCCAGATCCCAAATACGACGCTCTTTACCATCACCCTTCCGGTCAACTATGGCGTGTACGAGAACCTGACCTACAAGTACAGCATCAACGGCGTCGATAACGAAGCGGGTTTCAACGACAATCACCAGCGGTGGATTCGCAGCCTGCCCAACTATACGATGCCGGTGGACACATTCGGCAGCCAAGGCTCCAGCGCCCAGGCGGAGCTTCTCGCCGGTAATCTGAGCGCGGCTCCTGCCGCCGGCAACCAAGTCCAGCTTTCCTGGCTGGGACGGCGCGGCGTTCATCTGCAAACGGCGACCAGTCTGGCTGCCAGCGCGGTCTGGACCGACCAGTATCTCACGGACGGGACCAACCTGATTGTGGCCCCCGGAGGCATGGCCAGCACCAATTATCCCATCGGGCCGGGCAATCTGTTCTTCCGATTGGTCGGACCGCAGTAAAGATTCACGCCGTTCCCCGCCGGGCGCCGGATCGGGCGCCTGGCGGGAGCGGACGAATATATGAAGCTGCCATACGCATCGAGGACAAAGGGGTTCACGCTCATTGAATTGCTGGTGGTGATCGCCATCATCGCCATCCTGGCCGCGATTCTGCTGCCGGCTCTGGCCAGCGCCAAACAGAGCGCGCTGGTGACCTATTGCATGAACAACAAGAAACAATTGTTGACAGCATGGGTCATGTACGCCGGCGAAGGGCGCGACGTATTGGCCGACAACCACGACTACAACGACTTTAACGTCTATGAGGGGGGCGGAAACACTTTTGTGCCGGGCATTTCGACCCCCGCCTGGGCTGAAGGCACAATGACCTGGGACACCAGTTCGGAGAACACCAACACGCTCTACTTGACTGATCCGCGCGCCTCTTTGCTTGGGAATTACATCGGCAAATCGACTAAAATCTTCTGGTGCCCCGCGGACATCTTCTTAAGCTCGCAGCAGCGGCCGCTCGGCTGGCCCAACCGCTGCCGCAGCGTCTGCATGTCGGGATTTACCGGGCCGGGCCAGAAATGGTCTTTCGAGGGATGGACCAAAACCAATAGCGTCGCGAAAATGAGCCAGTTCGCCAATCCCGGACCGGCCAGTTCGTGGGTGTTCATGGATGAGCATCCCGACAGCATTGATGACTGCCAGCTTTATGTGAATCCGTCCGATGCCGATGGCACAATCTCAGACGGGGTGTTCACCGAATTGCCGGCCAGCTACCACAATAAGGCGTGCGGGCTTGCGTTCGCGGACGGTCATGCTGAATGTCACAAATGGCTGGAGGGGTCAACGTGCCCTCCTGTGCAGTATATTCAATATGTGCATTCAGTCAATGTTGGGAAGACGAGCAGGGACCTCATGTGGCTGGCGCAAAGAACACCGCACGCGCCGTGATTTCGGCCGCCCGTTTAATGCTGGGAAAGCCGCCTGTGCCTTTTTTATGACCAACTTGTCCGTCCTCAAACGCGGCGGAGCGCGGATTTCCGGCTTTTTTCTCCTCCTCCTGGCTTGCGGCAATGGTTTCGGGCAGAATGGCAAAGTGGAGGTTTCCCCGCCCGATTGGCTGCGCAGCGGGGTCGTCTATGAAATCTATCCCCGGGACTTTTCCAAGGAAGGCAATTTCAACGGCGTGACCGCCCGGCTGGACGACCTCAAATCGCTGGGCGTCAACATTCTTTGGCTCATGCCCATTCACCCCATCGGCGAAAAACTGCGCAAGGGCTGTTGCGGCAGCCCCTACGCGGTCAAAGATTATTACGCCATCAACCCGGATTACGGCACCGAGGCGGACCTGAAACGGCTGATCTCCGAGGCCCACCGGCGCGGCCTCAAAGTCATCATGGACTTGGTGCCCAACCACACCGCCTGGGACAGTGTGCTGATGAAGCATCCGGAGTTCTACAAACAGGACGCCAACGGGAACATCCAGCCGCCCGTCGCCGCGTGGTCGGACGTGGCCGGCCTCAATTACGCCAACGCCGACCTGCGCCGTTACATGATCGCCATGTTCAAATACTGGATTGATCCCGCCGGCTTCAACTTCGACGGATTCCGCTGCGACGTGGCGGAAATGGTGCCGACGGCTTTTTGGGAGGAGGCGCGCGCGGAAATGCTCAAGGTCAAACCCGACATTATCCTCCTGGCCGAAGCGAGCAAACCCGAATTGATGGTCAAGGCGTTTGACATTGATTACGGCTGGCCGCTGTTGCACGTGCTGAACAACGTTCTTTTGCAAGGGGCGCCCGCCTCCGCTGTGCGCACTTCGTGGGAGGAATCACGCCGGCAGTTTCCCCAGGGAACGCTGCACCTGCGCATCAGCGACGACCATGACGAGCCTCGCGCCATCGCGCGCTACGGCCTGGAAGGCGCGCTGGCCGCCTCCGCCCTCATGTTCACGCTCGATGGCGTGCCCTTGTTATACAACGGGATGGAAGTGGGAGACGCCACCGAATCCGGCGACCCGGCCCTCTTCGAGAAATTGCCCGTCTTCTGGCATCCCAAGGACCGTCCGCCGTTGACCGGCATTTACAGCGAGTTGGCGGGCTTGCGCAAAGCCTACCCCGCCTTCCGCAATGACAGCGTCACCTGGCTGCGCAACTCCGACGAGGCCAACGTCGTCAGCCTCCTGCGCCAGGATGACTCGGATGAATTTATTGTTGTCGTCAACTTTTCCAACCGCCCGGAAACCGCGCAAGTGCCGACACCCGACGCCGCCTCCTTCAAGCCGGTGAAGATCTCCGGCCTGCCGGACGTTGCGGACGGCGGATTGGCCAATCTGCGCCTCAAGGGATTTGAATGGCGGATTTATCATCGCTCCCTGCCGCGCCCGATCAAGGAAGCGCGCCAAAAAGGCCCGTCACAAACGGAGTAGGAGCCAGGCGGCCCGGCGCTCTACCGTGCCACTGATTGAACGCTGCCATCGGCCAGCAGAACCAACTCCGTCCCGTCCCGCATGTTCAGTCGCATGAGGACGGTTTGGGGGCCGGGATTTTCGGCGGTCAGCATCACCTTGGCGTCCAATCCCCGGAAGGCGGCGACGTCCTCGGGTTTGAGAAAACCGCGCGCGACCAACTCGTCAACCCCAACGGAATTGGGGATGGGCTGTGCGGCGGCCCGCAATTGCCGGGTATAAGCCTGCGCCGCCGCCACAATGTGAATGCCATTGACCTTTGCGCGCGGAGAATTGGCGCCCGCCATATAATAGAGCAATCCCGCCGCCGCCATGATTGCGGCCGCCGCGCCGACGGCAATGGCAATGCGCCTGGCGGGAGAATCGGGATCACGCAATTTCATTTCAGCGCAAGACGCTACTCCCCGGGCCGTCCTCGTGTCAATTCCAAGTGGGGCGCAAATCTGTTTTTGGGTATTGGCGCCCACCCTATGCCTCTCCCCCCCCTTTTGAGCCGTCACACCGTCACACTCGCTGGTGGAGAATGACTTACAAAAGGTCAACCCGTCACAAAAGCCGTCACAAAGCGTCCTACGACCCGTGACAAAAGTGGATTTGCGCCTTCCAAGTGCTTGCGCTTGTTTCACGGTGGCATTGCGGTTAAACTGGCCGACGATGAAAGAAGTTCCTGAAAAAGCCGGCGCCGGGCGCGGAACCGTGAAGGCCTCGCGCACATCGCCGGGCATCCTGCTGGCGGTGATGGCCGCCGTAGTGATCGTCGGCGGGGCGATTGCTTACAAGACATTCCAAAGCGCGCCGCCGCCCCAGCCGCCGCCCGCGGACAACGGCCCGGGGTATTCCCAGCCCGCAGCCCATTCCAATGTGCGGCCGATCATGCCGCGCGACGACATTCCCTCCGCGCCCGCCGCGACACCCGCCCCTGCCCCAACCCCCGTTGCCTCCCCTGCCCCGCCCGCTGCTCCAGCGTTTGAACCGGTGGTGGACGCCCATCAATTGGTTTCGTCGCTGGCGGCGCTGGACGGCAAGCAGCCGATCACCGCCGAGCAGGCGCAGAAATGGAAGGAGAACCTGCAAAGGTTGATTCGCCAGGGGCCTTCCTCGGTGCCGGGCATCCAGGAATATCTGGCGCAAAATCAGGATGTCAATTATGCCGGCGTCAGCGGCGCGGGCGCGCTCGGTTTCAACTCGCTGCGCAGCGCCATGCTCGACGCCTTGGGCCAAATCGGCGGGGCGGAAGCCACGGCGGCCATGCTGCAAACGATGCAGAGTTCGATTTTTCCCTCGGACATCGCCACGCTGGCCAAGTCGTTGGAGGCCCAGGCGCCCGGACAGTATCAGCAGGACATCCTCAACGCCGTGCGGCAACAACTCTCGCTCGCCGCGCTGGACCAGTTGGGCGGGGCGAACGTCGGACCCTTGTTTCAGGTTCTGGCCAACGCGGCGGCCAGTGGCGCGCCGATTACCGGGGACCTGGCCCAATACGCCGAGAAATGGCCCTATTACTCCGCCATCGCGCTGGCCACGCTGCCAAACAACGCGGGCGTGCCCGCGTTGATACAAATGGCGCAAGGCGCCCTGGGATCCAACCAGGCGGCGGCGGCGCAGGCGCTGGCCGAAATGTCACTGCAGAACTCCGACGCCTTGAACTCGCTGCTGAACCTGGCCAAGAACGGCCAGCTTTCCGACCCCGTCCTGGCGCAACTGGGGCCGTTTTTGGCGGGGCGCCAGTACCAATTGGGCCCGCCGGCGGACCCGATGGCGGGAGGCTACCAGACGTATCACATGGCCGGGGGCAACCAGGATTTCTCCTCCTACGACACCTTGAATATTTTGACGCCCGCGCAAATCAACCAGCGTCTCGCGCTGATTGACCAATTTATCCAGGCCGTCCCGTCCACCGACAGCGCCGCGCAAGAGGCGCTGCAACAACAGAAAAGTCTGCTGACGAGCAAACTGGCGAAGTAGGGTTCTACGAGCATCCCAGGCTCTCCCCGCAGTTGAGGCACTTGTAGCAGGCGCCGTTGCGCACGGCGACGTGGCCGCAGTTGGGACAGGTCGGGGCGTCGAGTTGAAAATGGGAGATGCTCTCGCTCAGGCTCGTCACGACGCGGCCGGCGGCCGGTTTGGCGTGCTCGCCGTTGCCCTGGCCGTTGGTGGCGCGCCCCGGTTGGAGCAGAATATCGGTGTCGTCGGAGAGCGGCAGGTCAGGGACCGGCCGGTTTATTTTTTTTTTGACCTCGTCCATCAGGCCGGGCATCGCCAACTCGGGCTGATTGCGGGCGCCGACGCTGGCCTCGCGGTAGCCGGAAATAAACTGAAGGGCAAGCCAGCGGAAAACATAGTCGATAATGGAGGAGGCATTGCGAATTTCCGGGTTCTTGGTGAAACCGGACGGCTCGAAGCGTTGGTGGGCGAATTTGCGCAACAACGCTTCGAGCGGCACACCGTATTGCAGAGCCAGACTGGTCAGCGTGCCGACACAGTCCATCAATCCCCCAATGGTCGATCCCTCCTTGGCCATGGTGATAAAAAGTTCTCCGGGCTGGCCGTCATCGAACAGCCCCACGGTCAAATACCCTTCGTGCCCGGCCACGTCGAACTTATGGGTGATGGCCGAGCGGGTTTCGGGCAGACGGCGGCGCAACGGCTGGCCGGCCTGCGCTTTGAGCCTTTCGACCTCGGCTTCCAGTTCCTTGAGACCCACGGTGGCGGAGGGGCCTTCGGCGCCGTCGTTGGTCTTCCGGGTGTTCAACGGCTGCGAGCGTTTGGAGCCGTCGCGGTAAATGGCGACGCACTTGAGGCCCATTTTCCAGGCCTGGATATAGGCGTCTTTGATGTGTTCCACCGTGCATTCGTGCGGCAGGTTGACGGTCTTGGAAATGGCGCCGCTGATGAAGGGTTGGGCCGCCGCCATCATTTTCAGATGGGCCATGTAGCTGATGCTGCGCTGGCCGCGATACGGTTTGAAGGCGCAATCGAACACCGGCAGATGCCCGGCCTTCAAGCCGCTGCGGATCATCGCGCCGTTCTCCTGCACGTCCTCGATGGTGTCGAATTTCTCGATGTGGGCGGCAATGGCGGCCCGTTCGCGCTCGCTATAGCCCAGCCGGTTCAGGGCGTCCCCCACCCCGCGGTTGACGATTTTGAGCATGCCGCCGCCGGCCAGCAATTTATATTTGACCAACGCGATGTCCGGCTCGATCCCCGTCGTGTCGCAATCCATCAGGAAGGCAATGGTCCCGGTGGGCGCCAGCACGGTGACCTGGGCGTTGCGGTAGCCGAACTGCCGCCCACTGGACAGCGCGCCGTCCCAGCACCGGCGGGCCTCGTCCTTGAGATAGGCGAATTCATCGCTGGGGTGGATGTCTTCCACCGCGTCGCGATGCAGGTGGATGACGCCGAGAGTCGAGGCCACGTTATCCTTGGCCAGGGGTTTGGAGACATGGGCGCAACGGGCGTCGTGGTAGCCCTTGAAGGGCTGCATGACGCGGGCGATTTGGGCGGATTGCTCGTAGGCGTGGCCGGTCATGATGGCGGTGACGGCCCCGGCCAGGGCGCGGCCCTCGTCGGAATCATAGGGCAGGCCGTAGCTCATGATGAGCGAGCCGAGATTGGCGTAGCCGAGGCCAAGCGTGCGGAAAATGTGCGAGTTCTCCGCGATCTCCTTCGTGGGGTAGCTGGCGTTATCGACCAGAATCTCCTGGGCGGTGATAAAAATGCGGACTGCCGCCTTGAACCGTTCGATGTCGAACCTCCCGTCCTCGCGTTTGAATTTCATCAAGTTGAGCGAGGCCAGGTTGCAGGCGGTGTTGTTGATAAAGACGTATTCCGAGCAGGGATTGGTCGAGTGGATCGGCTCGGTGCCTTTGCAGGTGTGCCACTTTTGGATGGCCCCGTCGAATTGCAGGCCCGGATCCCCGCAAATCCACGTGCCTTCGGCAATTTTGCGCAGCAAGGTCGCGGCGTCCTTTTTCTGCAAGGGACTGCCGTCGGTCGAGCGGCGCGTCCACCATTCCTGGCCGTCGAGGGCGGCCTGCATGAACGCGTCGCTGGCGCGCACGGAGAGGTTTTCGTTTTGGTACATGACGCTGCCGTAGGCGTCGCCATTATAGGAGCCGTCGTAGCCCTGTTCGATCAAGGCCCAGGCTTTCTTCTCTTCTTTCTGTTTGGCGTCGATAAACTCCTCGATGTCTCCATGCCAGTCGCGCAAGGTGTTCATTTTGGCGGCGCGCCGCGTTTTGCCGCCGGATTTGACGACATTGGCGACCTGGTCATAGACCTTGAGGAACGAGAGAGGGCCGCTGGGCCGGCCGCCGCCGCTGAGTTTTTCGCGGCTGGAACGAATCGGGCTCAGATCGGTGCCCGTGCCGGAGCCGTATTTGAAGAGCATCGCTTCGCTGTGGGCCAGATGCATGATGCTCTCCATGTTGTCTTCGACCGATTGGATGAAGCAGGCGCTGCCCTGGGGATACTCATATTGGGTGGCGGCGCGCTCGGCCGCGCCCGTCTGGCGGTTGTAAAACCAATTGCCGCGCGCGGATTGGTTTCCGACATGGTATTGGGGGTAAAGGCCGACGTTGAACCAGACGGGCGAATTGAAGGCGCCATATTGGTTGAGGCAAAGCCAGGTCAATTCGTCATAAAAGACTTCCCCTTTCGCCTTGTCAAAATAGTGATCGCGCACACCCCAATCGGCAATGGTGCGGCAAACCCGATGGATCAATTGGCGGACGGACGTTTCCCGTTCGCTGGTGTTCTGTTCGCCGTAAAAATACTTCGAAACAACCACTTTGGCGGCCAAAAGCGACCACGCTTTTGGGACTTCGACGTTTTCCTGTTTGAAAATGACCTGGCCGCGCTCATCGGTGATTTCCGCGGTGCGGCTTTCCCACTCGACCTGGTCGAAAGGTTTGACGGCCGGATCGCTAAAAAAGCGTTCCATCGGCAGCGACGTTGCGACTGGGGTTTGGGCTGGCCGGCCGCGGACGGCAGTCGAAGATTTGGAACGCCGCCGGTGGGAGGATTGAACGGCAGACTGGACTTGATCGCGTGCGTCAATCATGGCAATTCCTTCATTTGAATCTCTGGTTAAGCTTATCCGACAAAAATCTTTCAATCACCCTCCACCGGCCGGTGGCTACAAGACACGGTTCCACACCGCCAGCCCCATCCAGTAGGGAGTCCATTTCGAGCGTAACACCACATATAGTGGTTGCAAGCGTTTTTTTTCAAAAAGTTATTGCCATGTTTTTCACAGGAAAAAAGGCCGCTTTCCGCCCGAAAAAGGGCCATTTTGGCTGCCAAAAACCTCCCCCGCCAGCGGGCTGATCATCCAATCCCTCCCGGACACCTTGGCCGCAGTCGCATCGAGAAGTGGCTGGCCATGAACAGGCAGCGATTGTCAACGCTCTGGCCGAATCTCTCCAATCCTGAGGCCTGGATTTCTCAAAATCCACCCTCCCCATTTGAAATCAAACCTTTTGGAGGTTTTTGCTAAGTGTTTCCCCGTTTCTGCCGATAAAGAAGGTGGCACTTGCAAATTGCGCTGCAAGCAGCGTTCTCGGATAGGACTCTGGGCCTGTCAGACGAAGGCGCGTTCGAGCCATTCGCCCTCCCGGAGGGTTTCAAGACTCGGAGGTGCCTTTTTTGCCCCCGGCCCACCCGAGCGAGCGTCGCAGACGCCCTTGCGCCGGAACATAACGAGTACTATGACAACGACATCGGAAGCAAATTCATCCACCCTTTTGGCCAAGCCGGGAAAGTACCTCACCTTCTTGCTGGGACACGAGTCCTACGGGCTGCCCGTGCTCAAAGTTCGTGAGATCATCCGCCTGGTCGAAATCACGCCCGTTCCCCACATGCCCCCCTATGTCAAAGGCGTCATCAACCTGCGTGGAAAACTCGTGCCGGTGATGGACTTACGCATCCGATTCGATCTCGCCGCCCGCGACTTTACGGAGAGCACCTGCATTGTTGTTGCCCAGGTGAAATCCGCTTCCGGCGGGGCCGTCCACATGGGCTTTATCGTCGATGGAGTCGAGGAGGTCCTCAACCTCAACCAGGGGGACATTGAAAAAACGCCCGATTTTGGGATAAAACTTTCCACGGAATACCTCCTCGGGATGGCCAATGTCAAAAACAAGGTCATCGCCTTGTTGGACATCGACCAGGTGGTCGATAAGGCCTCGCTCGAAAGGCTCAACGAAACCGCCGCCACTTAGGACTCCAAACAAGAAAGTTATGAAAAACTGGACCATCGCAAAAAGACTGGCCTCCACGCTCACCATCGTGACAGTCAGCATCATTCTGCTCGGACTTGCCTCCTGGCTGAAAACAGAACAAATCTCCGGCAATGTTGAGGAGATTGTCAACCAAAGCATGCCCGAACTTGCCCTGGCGGGGAATATCCGCTTTCAAGTCGTGCTTTTGCGGGTGACCAATCTCAAACACGCCCTGTACACTGATCCCGCCAAAAAAGACGCCTTGGAAAAGGATGCCGAGGCGCAGGAACAACAGCTCTCCGAGCGGGTCCAGCAATACGATAAGTATGCAACAACTTTCGAGCAGCGCTCTCTCTACTCGCAAATGGGGCCTCTTTTGGAGAGCTACAAAAGCGAGACCCGGAAGCTTCGGGATGCCAGCCGGCAAAACAAAACCGAGGAGGTGCAAAAGTTCCTGCTTTCGGCGGGTCAAATAGGCAATGAGTTTGTCAAGGTGGTCGAAAATTTGAGCAGTTTGAGCACCCTCCGCGTGGAGGCGAACGGTCGCGATGTCGTCCGGCTTATTTCCGCGTCCAAGTTGACCGTGCTGCTGTTTGTATTCCTGACCGTCGCGGTGAGCGTGGTTCTCGGAACGCTGACCACCCGAAGCATTTCAGGGGTTCTTCATCGGGCGGCTGACAAACTGTCCGCGGGAGCCGAACAAACGGCCGCCGCTTCGGGACAAGTCTCCGCCGCCAGCCAGATGCTGGCGGAGGGCGCCAGTGAACAAGCTGCCTCCCTCGAAGAAACCAGCGCCTCGCTTGAGGAAATTTCCAGCATGTCAAAGAGGAACGCAGAACACGCGCAAACGACCAAAGGCCTGGCCAACCTGGCCCGCGTCGCGGCCGACTCCGGCGCCAGCGACATGCAGAAGATGAGTCTGGCCATGCAAGACATCAAGTCCTCCAGCGATGACATCAGCAAAATCATCAAAACAATAGATGAAATCGCCTTTCAAACGAACATCCTCGCCCTCAACGCGGCCGTCGAGGCGGCTCGAGCTGGCGAGGCCGGCATGGGCTTTGCCGTTGTGGCCGACGAGGTGCGTAACCTGGCGCAAAGGAGCGCCCAGGCCGCCAAGGAAACGGCGGCCAAGATCGAGACCGCCATCGCCAAGACCTCGCAAGGCGTGCAGATGAGCGAAAAGGTGGCGCAAAGTCTGGCGGAGATCGTCACCAATGCCCGCAAAGTCGATGAATTAGTCGCTGAAATCGCCACCGCTTCAAAAGAGCAGAATGACGGCGTCACCCAAGTGAACACAGCGGTGTCCCAGATGGACAAAGTCACCCAAAGCAACGCCGCCAGCGCCGAAGAAAGCGCCAGCGCGGCGCAGGAATTAAATGCGCAGACCCATGTGCTGCGCGGCGTGGTCGGCGAGTTGCTCACGTTGGTTGGGAGCGCAAATGAGCCAATATCCACTGGCGACGCGCCCGCTCCAAGGCCGGCGGCGGCCGACGCCCCAAGGAAGCCAGCCGTCGCGCCTATCAGAAAGACGTCCCAAAACGGCCAGGGACGGAAGTCACCCGCCGCGATTATCTCGCTGGCGGCAGCCGACTCTCGCAAGAAATCCGAACTGCCGATGGAAGGCGACTTTACATCATTCTGAGTTCGACAAGTTTTATCCGCCCATGACGCCAAACAACAGATGTCCGGCAATGAGGCTAAATCGGGCTGCTCCGAGCCGCACAGAGGGTCACGAAGGCTGGCATCCGCAGTGTTGATCGAGACAAGCACCCATGAAAACAGAACTGTGCGCCAAACTGAAGAGGCTTGGTGACAAGATTGCCACCGAGTTGGTCTTCGCCGAGGCAGGCAAGGATCTTGGATTACTGCCCGTTAATAGCCTGCTGGGCCAGATTGAGGAGTTGATAGGCCGGGAGGAGTCAGCCGAGCTGCTGGCGCGCGCCACCAAAGAGGCGCGCCGGTGGGTCAACGGCCTCTTCGATTCCACCGGCACGTTCAATATGCTTGTGCTCAAGCGTCTGGCAGAATGGGTGGAATGGTGGCAGACCTCCCTTTCCGCCTGTGAAGCCCAGGGCGCCCCGCCTCCCCTCCCCGCCGACTGGCAGAATGCCGCGGAGAGGCCGGTTGAGCTTGCATCATCCCCATCTGAGAAGGAGGAGCCGCTGTTGGAGCTGAACCTGGAGCAGGATGGCGAGTTGCTGAATGAATTCATCAACGAATCTCAAGAGCACCTGCAAAACATCGAACAAGGCGTGCTGGTGCTCGAACAGCATCCCACCGACGCCGACACCCTGCACTCCATCTTCCGCGCCTTTCACACCTTCAAGGGCGGCTCCGGCTTTCTGAATCTAACCGCGATTCAAACTCTGGCACATGAACTCGAGTCGTTGCTTGATCTGGCCCGGCACCAGAAGCTGGCCATCACGCCTTCTGTCATCAATCTGATATTGGAGGGTGGAGATACGCTCAGACAATTCTGCAACGAGATGGCGGCCCAACTGGCTGGCAAAAAACCGCTCAGTCCAATTGTGGTGCCCACCCTCCGCTTGCTCGAGCGCATCCGTTCGGCACTGGCTGGCGGGCCGGCCTCCATCGTCGTCCCAACCTCCTCCGCCGCCGCGTTGGAGCAGCCTCGTCCGGAAGCTGCAGCCATTGTGCCGTCCGAGGACGTTGAGTTGCCTTCAGCCCAACCGCCAGCGCCCAAGGCGCCCGCCACCGTCACGCCTGCGGCTGGCCCGGGAACCGGCGCCACAGCCAGAGCGAACCCTGCTGGAACCGTGGTCAAGGTGGACACGATGAAGCTGGATAGCCTGATGGACCTCGTGGGTGAAATGTTGATTGCACAATCGCTCGTGGTGCAGAACAGGGATCTCAATTCCCTGCAGAATGAACAACTGACTCGTGACTTGGCGCATCTGGGCCGAATCAGCAAGGATTTGCAGCATACGGTCATGTCCCTGCGGATGGTGCCCATCCACGCCACCTTTCAGAAGATGAACCGCCTGGTGCGGGACCTATCCATGAAAGTCGGCAAGCAAATCGATCTCGTGACCGAAGGAGAGGATACAGAACTGGACCGCACGATTGTGGAGGAGATCAGCGATCCTCTCGCCCACATGATTCGCAACTCGATTGATCATGGCATCGAAAAGCCGGCGTTTCGATTGCAACGCGGCAAGCCGGCTCAGGGCACAGTTTCTCTCAGAGCTTTCCATCAAGGCGGAAATATCGTCATTGAGATCAAGGACAACGGCAACGGCCTGGATCGCAAAAAAATCCTTACCAAAGCCATTGAAAAAGGACTCGTAAAGCCCGATGAGCAGCCTCCTGACAGTGAACTGTTCAACCTGATCCTGAGCCCCGGCTTGTCCACGGCCGAGACAGTCACCGAACTCTCCGGCCGCGGCGTCGGCATGGATGTCGTCAGGCGTAACATCGAGAAGCTGCGCGGCAAGATAGAAATTCGATCCAACCCTGGGCAAGGTTCGACTTTCAGCATATTTCTGCCGCTGACGCTGGCCATCATTGATGGCTTGCTCGTTGGGGTTGGCCAGCACCGTTACATTGTGCCCACATTGCTGGTGCGCGAGTCATTCCGGCCCATGGCAAATATGATCCATACGCTGCACGAACGCGGCGAAATGATCAATTTGCGCGGCCGGCTGCATCCGCTGCTGCGGCTCTATGCACACTTGGGAGTCGAACCCGCCACGACCGATCCCATGCAGTCTATCGTCGTCGTGGTGGAAGCAGGCAGTGAAATCCGCTGTTTGCTGGTGGACAAACTGCTGGGCAAACACGAAGTGGTTATCAAGAGTCTTGGCGAAACCTTTCGCCGAAACAGATACCTGGCGGGCGCCGCCATTCTCGGCGACGGGCGCGTCGGCTTGATTCTTGATCCGCATGCTCTGGTGCAGATGGAATCGGCTTCGTTGGAGGCCGCAGCCTGAAGCCGCCTGCAACTTTTCACCTGGCTATGCCGCCGATTATGAAAGCAGATGCCGCGGAGGCGGAGGCTTGCCAGTACATCGCCAGACTCGTTTATGACCGATGCCGAATCCGGCTGCACGAGGGCAAGGATGCCCTCATCAAAGCCCGGCTGGGCAAACGCCTGCGCAAACAGGGGTTCGCCGGGCTGGCAGAATACTGTGATTTCCTGCGCGCCACGCGCGATGAAGAGGAAGTCACCAGAGTCATTGACGCGCTGACCACCAACTTCACCAATTTCCTTCGCGAAGCGGACCATTTCAAGTTTCTGGTCGAACAGGCGCTGCCTTCGGCGTTGCCCAAGGGCGAAAAAAAATTCCGCATTTGGAGCGCCGCGAGTTCTTCCGGCGAGGAACCCTACACCATCGCCTTCTATCTTTCCGAGCACTACCCGCCCGCCTTGGGCTGGGATTGGCGGATTGCCGCATCCGATATTTCCACCAAAGTGCTCGAAAAGGCGCGGCTGGGAATCTACCCGGTCGAACAGTTGGACGCGGTGCCGAGGGATTGGTTGCGCAAATACTTCCAGAAGGGCGTCGGGCGCTGGGAGGGCTGTTGCCGCGTCAAATCCAGCATTACCGAACGGGTCTCTTTCCGGCAGATCAACCTCATCAAGCCTTACAGTCATCCGCAGCCATTCGAGATCATTTTCTGCCGTAATGTCATGATTTATTTCGACCGCCCCACGCAGGAGCAACTGGTGAACCGGCTCTGCCATTTCCTGGCGCCCCAAGGCTACCTCCTCACCGGCCACTCGGAGAGCCTCAATGGTCTGAATCTTCCGCTGCGCTGCCTGCGGCCCAGCATTTACCAAAGGAGCCCGGCCTAGCCATGCTTTCCCCTTCCCTTGCGACAATGATGGGTTTTGAAAGGAACCTCGTCGTCGGCGTCGGCGGCTTGGCGGTTTCCAACAACCAAGCCATGATCCTGACGACCTATTCGCTGGGTTCCTGCCTGGGCGTCACGATTTACGATCCGGTCAGGCGCGCCGGCGGGTTGCTGCACGCCATGCTGCCGGATTCGTCGATCAATACCAGCAAAGCCAGCGAGCAACCCGCCATGTTTGTCGATACTGGGATGGGCGCCTTGTTTCGCGCCGCCTATGCGCTCAAGGCGGAAAAACGCCGGCTGCAAATCTGCGTGGCCGGCGGCGCCCAGTTCCTGGACCAAACCGGGGTCTTCAACATCGGCCAGCGCAACTACGCCTGTCTGATCCAACTGCTCGACCAGCATGGTCTGTCGATTGATGCCAAGGATGTCGGAGGACTGGTCAGCCGAACCCTCCATCTCTATTTGAGCACGGGCGAGGTGCGCCTGAAGATCTCCGGCCAGAGCACAGAAACCATTCTGTTCAGAGGTTATGCAAACATTGGATAATTTCATCAAAGAGATAAAAACGCTGCCCCCCGCCCCGCGGGTTCTCTCTCGGTTGCTCGTGCTTTTGAACCAGCCTGACGCCCACGCCAGCCAGATCGTCGAACTCATCGCCTTCGATCCGGCGCTGACGGCCAAGGTTCTGCAGCGCTGCAACAACGCCGCTTCCGGCCTGGACCACTCCGTCTCCGACCTGGACGAAGCCGTCACCCATGTGGGCTTCAACGTGATTTATCGGCTGGTGGCGATGGTCATCGGTGAAGGTCTCCTGGGCTCGGAGCAACCGGGCTACGGCATTGGCACGGGCGAATTGTGGGAGCATTCGGTCACCACGGCCGTGGCCGCCAGGGTCATTGCCCGGAAACTGGGCGGCGAGGAGAATCTCGCTTTTACGGCCGCGCTGCTGCATGACATCGGCAAACTGGTGCTCGGCGCATTTCTGGAGGGTTCCCGGCAGGCCGTGCTCAGGGAAACAGGCTCTTCGGCCCATTCATTTCTCGAAGCCGAAAAAGCGATTCTGGGCGTCGAACACGCGGAGATCGGCGGACGGGTGCTGGCGCAATGGAATTTCCCGGAGAATCTGGTCAGCGCCGTCTGGCATCATCACGACCCGGCCCAAGCCCGGCCGCACGAGCAATTGGCCGCTTATGTTCATTTGGGCGACATCATCGCCCACTGTCTCGGACAGGCCCAAGGGTTCGATTCTTTCGCCGTGCGGCCCAGGGCGGAGGCGCTGGAAATCCTGGAGATCAGCCCGAAGGAGATTGACACGTTGGTCCTCGAATCAGACGCGGCCCTGAAACAATGCAACGTGTTGACCCGGATAACGTTATGAACGCCAGACCCATTCGCCTCTTGGTGGTCGATGACTCCGCGCTGGCGCGCAAAATCATCACCAGCAGTCTGGCTCCGTTTGCCGACATCGCAATTGCCGGCACAGCGGTGGACCCGTACATGGCACGGGACAAGATTCTGGAGCTCTCTCCCGACGTGGTTACGCTGGACGTTGAGATGCCGCGCATGGACGGCATTACGTTCCTCAAACTCATCATGAAACACCGTCCCATGCCGGTGATCATCATGAGTTCCCTCACCCAGGCGGGTTCCGTCAAGGCGATGGAAGCACTGCAAGCCGGCGCGGTGGATGTCATGGAAAAACCGGGCGGCGCCTATTCCGCCCACCTCGACGGCGCCCGTCTGGCCGAGAAGATCAGGGCCGCCGCCAGCGCCAAGGTGCGGGCGCGCTCGGAAGAAACCACACTGTTCACCCGCCCCCGCCCAACACGGGAGATCAGGCCAGGCGCGGCCTGCCCCCGATCCTTTCCCGCACGCAAGATCATTCTGCTCGGAGCATCGACCGGCGGCACCGAGGCGCTGAAAACGGTGCTGACCTCCTTGCGGGGAAACCTGCCGGGCATCTGCATTGTGCAACACATTCCGGCATATTTCTCGAAGGCCTTCGCCGACCGGCTCAATCAAATCTGCCCGATGGAAGTTCGGGAAGCCAGCTACGGGGACATCGTCCGACCCGGTTTGGCTCTCATCGCCCCGGGCGGGCGGCATCTGCTGCTCAAATGGCGGGAGGGGCATTACGTCGTGGAATTAAACGACGGTCCCCCTGTTAACCATCAGCGGCCATCTGTCGATATTATGTTTGAATCCGCCGTGAAGGCGGGGGCCGGGCCGCATACCGTGGCCGCACTGCTGACGGGCATGGGCGCCGACGGCGCCGCCGGCCTATTGCAGTTGCGCGAGGCGGGGGCCGTCACCGCGGCTCAAGACGAAGAGACGTGCGTCGTCTTCGGAATGCCGCGGGAAGCCGTTCGGCTCGGCGCGGCGCAGCAGGTCCTGGCGCTGTCGCGCATCGGGCCGTTTTTGGAGCGGCAGAACTTGGAACAATTGCAGGAAATTTATGAATGACCAGATGGAACAAATTGACCGGTTGATACGGGAGGCGGTGAAAGAGGTCTTCCAGAGCATGTTGTCTATGGAGGTCAACCCCGAACCGCCCAGCCCGCTGGCCCCGGACCCCGACGGCCAGATTATTGGATCGGTCGGCTTCATTGGCGACGCCACCGGCATCATTTACCTTTATGCCGGCATCGGTTTTGCCCGGGTCATCACCAGCCGCCTGCTGGGCATTTCCGAGCGGGAAGTGGACACGGTGGAAATGGTCAACGACGCCATCGGCGAGTTGAGCAATATGGTGGTGGGCTACGTGAAGTCGCGGCTGTGCGACCGCGGATTGCCCTGCACGCTCACCATCCCCTCAGTGGTGCGCGGGCAGCAACTGAGTGTCGAAGGTTCGGCACAGGTCAAAGCCAGAGCGATCGGATTCCGCAACTGCAAGTACCATTTGTTGGCGGAAGTGCTGTTAAAAGACTCTTCAGCCAAAGAATCATGAGAACCAAAATCTTAACCGTGGATGATAGCAAAACCATTCGCCTGATTGTGGCGAAGGCTTTCAAACCATTCGACTGCATGGTGCTGGAGGCGGACAATGGAGTCGTCGGCCTGGCCGTGGCCAGCCGCGAGAAACCCGACGTCATCCTCCTGGACTATACCATGCCCGTCATGGACGGCTTTGAGGTCTTGGCGCGGCTCCGTTCCGACCCGGACCTCAAAACCACGCCGGTGATCATGCTGACCTCCGAAGCGGGACGCGACACCGTCATCAAAATCGCCAAGCTCGGCGTGCGCGACTACCTGATCAAGCCCTTCAAAGGTGAACTGCTCGTCGAGCGGGTCGGCCGTGTGGTGGACCTCAAGACCAAGACCGCCGCCGTGGAAAGAAACAAGCGGTTCGACGATCCGATCAGCATCCTGGTGGTGGATGACAAGCCGGCCATCCCGGAGCAGATTCGCGCCGCCCTGGCCGACACGCCGTGGAAGGTGACGGGCGCCGACCAACCCGGTCAGGCCATCGATAATTGCATGGAAAACGGGGTTGATCTGGTCTTGGCCAGCCTGTCTCTGCCCAATGACGGCGCTTTTGTGCTCTTTCAAAATTTGCGCGGCTGCGCCAACACGGCGTCCATCCCGATCCTGGCGATGTGCGTGCGCACCGCCGCCGCCGAGCAGGCGCGC
Organism: Verrucomicrobiota bacterium; assembly: GCA_049510745.1. GTDB lineage: Bacteria > Verrucomicrobiota > Verrucomicrobiia > Limisphaerales > Palsa-1400 > PLGF01. The sequence continues at coordinate 49,079 of JBEKYR010000013.1, forward strand.
GCCCAACAATCCGGCTTTGCCGGGGTCATCACCAAGCCGATCGACCGCATCGAACTGAAGGCCAAAGTCTGCCGCACCCTCGGTCTGGAAACCTCCTACAAATACTTCCAGCAACGCAACGGCGCCCTGGCGCTGCTGCTGCCCAAGGATTTCCATCCGGGCATGGCCCACGAAGTCTCCACGCATTTGGACGGCCAGTTGGCCGGCACCGTGGATGCGGGCGGGGACAAGCTGATCATTGATCTCAATGCGGTGGAAACCGCCAGTCTGCCTGTCGTTGAACTGGTGCTCTCCGCCATTCAGGCGGCCAGCAAGTTGTCGCTCCGTTACGCGGTCGTCGGCTCGGCCGCGATCAAGAATCAGTGCCACAGTTATGAGGAAACTCAGTCCTGGTTGTTTGCCGACAACTTTGAACAGGCCCTGGCCCTTTTGAAATGAATACCGAATCCACACTTAAAGCCGAACTGGAAGTTTCGGCCGAGTTCGCCAAGCTGACGAAAATCCAAAAGCTGGCGGCCTTTCTCCTGATGTTGTCACCGGAAAATGCCGCCCACATCATGAAGTCCCTCGAAGAACATGAATTGGAGGACGTCTCCTCGGAAATGGTCAAACTCGGATCAGTCAACCAGGACTTGCAGCGCGAGATTCTGCGCGAGTTTTCCGGCGTCGCCGTCGAAGCCGCCACCGCCATCGTCGGCGGCGCGGACCGCGCCAAAGGTCTGCTCGAAAAATCGGTCGGCTTGTTCCGCGCCTCCGACATCATCGGCCGCGTCTCCCCCCACCGCGCCCCGGTGGAAGCGATGCAGCAAATTGTGGAGATGGACGCCCGCCACATCTTCAGCCTGCTGCGCCACGAGCAAGTGCAAACCATCGTCCTGGTAACCAGTTACCTGAGCCAGGATAAGGCCTCTCAGCTTTTGGCCATGTTTCGTCCCGAAATTCGCGAGCAGGTCATCGAACGCCTGGCCACCATGGCCCCCACCTCCGTGCAAGTGGTGGAAAACGTCGCCGAGGCGCTGCAAAGCAAGTTCGGCAATAACCGCGCCCGCTCCCTCAGCCAGACGGGCGGAGTGCGGGTGGCCGCCCAGGTGCTCAACAGCTTGCCCCAAAACATCAGCAAATCCATTCTCGTCTCCCTTTCCGAACGCAACGCTGAATTGGGCGAAGCCATCCGCAAAAAAATGTTCACCTTCGAGGAATTGGAACGGCTCGACACCCGCACCCTTCAGATCATTCTCCAGTCCATTGACACACGCACGCTGGCCGTCGCCCTCAAGACCGCCAGCGAGCAAGTCAAGAAGCCTTTGCTCGCCTGCCTCTCCAAACGCGCGGCCGCCAATCTCCTTGAAGAGATTAGTTTCATGGGACCACTCCGGCTCACCGAGATTGACGCCGCCAGATCGCAAATCCTCGAAACCGTCCGGCGGCTCGACGCGGAGGGCGATATCAGCCTGGAGGAACTGCGCCAGAAGCCGCGCTATTAGCCAACCCACTGCCGCCCGCCCTTATGAACCCATCCCTCCCTTCCTAAAAGACTCTGCCGCCAAGGAGTATTATGAGCACCAAAATCCTCACCATTGACGATGATAAAACCATTCGCCTGATTGTGGCGACGGCTTTCAAATCATACGATTGCATGGTGCTGGAGGCGGACAATGCTGTCGTGGGGCTGGAGACCGCCAGCCGTGAAAAACCGGACGTCATCCTCCTGGACTATACCATGCCCGTCATGGACGGGCTTGAGGTCCTGGCGCGGCTCCGTTCCGACCCGGACCTCAAAGCCACACCGGTGATCATGCTGACCGCGAAAGCAGGACGCGACATCGTCCTCAAAGTCGCCCAGCTTGGCGTGCGCGACTACCTGATCAAGCCGTTCAGACGCGAATTGCTCGTCGAGCGGGTCGGTCGTGTGGTGTCCCTGAAGGCCAAGGCCGCCGCCGCCGAAAAAAACAAGCGGGCCGATGACCCGATCAACATCCTGGTGGTCGATGACAAACCCGCCATCCCGGACGAGATTCGCGCCGGCCTGGCCGATACGCCGTGGAAGGTGACGACTGCCGACCAGCCCGGACAGGCGCTCGACGACTGCAGGAAGAACGGGGTTGATGTGGTCTTGGCCAACTTGTCGCTGCCCAACGACCAGGCTTTTACGCTCTTTCGAAATCTGCGCGGCTGCGCCAACACGGCGTCCATCCCGGTGCTGGGGATGAGCGCGCGCACCGCCGCCGCCGAGCAGGCGCGCGCCCAACAAACCGGCTTTGCCTTCGTGATCACCAAGCCGATCGACCCCGCCGAACTGAAGGCCAAAGTCTGCCACACCCTTGGCCTGGAAATATCGCCCAATAATACTAAATGAACCTGGAGGAACCAGCCCGCAAGCCGCTTTATCAGTCAACCCGCCACCGCCTGCTCTTATGAACCCATCCCTCAATTCAACCGCGCTGGACCCCCCCGCTTCCGCCCCCGCGTCGAGCGAGGTCGTTTCGCAATCGGAAATCGAGCAACTTCTCGCACAAGTGGAGAGGGCGGACCCCTCGGCCACAGGCGCTGGCGCTGCCGTCCCCCTCAACCCGGCCGGGCCGGAGTTTGTGCGGCGGCACGCCTTCCCTGCTCTCTGCCTCTTTTCCTCGGCGGAATTGCGCTGGCTGCGGGTGCGGCACGAGGATTTCATTGTTTCGCTGGCCGCCCGGCTCTCGATCCATCTCGGGTTGGAAGTGGCTTTGCAGATGTCAAAGCTGGAGGCCGTCCCGTTCCAGAGATTTGCCGACGCCCTGTCCAACCCCACCTATCTGACGATGTTCAAACTGCCGCCGCTGGCGGGGACTTGCCTGCTGGACATCCCCCCGCGGCTGGGCTTGTGCATGGTTGACAGAGAACTGGGCGGTCCCGCCCGGGCTCCGGACGAGACCCACCAGGTTGGCAAGATGGAATCGCGCCTGCTCTCCCGTATCGTGGAGATTATCGTCAACGAATGGTGCAGCACTTGGAGCGACCTCCTGGAGGTCCGGCCGACGGTGCTGGGCACCGAGAGCAACAGCCGCTTCGTCCACACCTCTTCCCCGGAAACCAGCATGCTCGTTGTCGGGGTGGAAGCGCGCCTTGCGGATACGGTCGAACAAATGCAATTCGCCTTTCCCCACCCCATGCTCGAACCTCTGACGCTAAAGCTCAACGCCGGGGTCAGCGGCGGCGACAAGCCGGACGCCGCCGTCAAGAGCGCGCCCGCCAAATGGAATTCTTTATTTGACGAACTCGAAATCCAGGTGAAAGCGGAACTGCCGGAGATTCCGATCCCCGCCGAGCAATTGGCCGGCCTGAAGCCCGGCGACGTTCTGACCCTCCCGCCCGCATTGATGAACCAGGTGCAATTGCGCCTGGCCAACCACCCGGGCTTCGTCGGAAGCCTGGGCGCCAGCAACCAGCGCCGCGCCATCAGGATCGAAAAATCGCTCAAGAGCAAATGATCCCTGTCCCGCATGGAAGACGGGATGGACAAGTCACATTTGCGGTGAGATATTCAATCAAAAGCGCCTGTCTTTGCAGGCAAATGCGCCCGTAGCTCAGTTGGATAGAGCAACTGCCTTCTAAGCAGTGGGTCGTGGGTTCGATTCCCGCCGGGCGCGCCATTTTTTGGCCCCCTTTTGGGTGTCCATCATACCACCCATCATACCACTACTTTTGGCGGCCTCGGCTCGGAAGCAAAGCCGTATCGACGGCCTTAAAATGCATTATGAGCGCAGTCGCACAAACAAAAGTCGAACAGACCGATGCCCGGGAAGCGGAGAAAGAAAACCCCGCCAATCCCAACACGCCGTATTCATGCCAGGCAACGACCGCCAGCGCGAAGGCCGCCAGCGCCAGGGTGACGAACCCTAGCGCCACGATGGCGGCCGTCAGCAGCAGGGCGTTGAATAGCCCGAGGCGCTCTTCCTCCAATTCAACCACCAGCAGTTCCAGCCGGTTTTGTAAGATCGCCGGAATAGTGGCGGCCAACCGGCGCAGAGTCTCCAGCGCACCGAGTTGGACTGTTTTGTTTTCGTCCATGGTTTAGTTGCGGCGTCCTACTTTCATGAGTGTTCTGAGTTGAGGGTTTACGTCGATTTTATTAGAGGCGCATGCCCGCCTGGGCCCGCGTGGAGCGGGTCTGCTGCTGGCCTCCGCCAGACCGGCCAGGCGGTTGTCTCACCTTTGGCGGCCTTGGCGAACTGGGCGGGAAATTCGCGTTGGAGGAAGACCGTGATTTCGGGGCGGAGATTAAGCCCGCGAACTTGAAGCAGGTTGTCAAAGCTGCGTGTAATCGGTTGCGGCCGGCCTGCCTCCAGCGGACCCAGCAGAATTCTGTTATAAACGGCATCCCACGCGGGATCGACTCCATCGGTTGTCTGCCCAGAGCGACAGGCAAGGCGACGAAGGTCCTCTTCGACGACGTTGATGGATGGACCTTGGCGAACAACGTGCGAGAAGAGACGGCCAAGTTCGACAGGGTCCTTCGCCGTCCGGCGCAAATCCTTGATGAATTCCCTCAAGAGTTGCTCAGCGAAATCCAACCCATTCCGGTATTCCTTGGGGTCGTGCTGCCGCAGATTCCGCAAAGCCTCTTGCCAGGCAGAAGAGTAGCGCGGGCGCCTGCGGAAGCTGCGGATCGATTTGGCTAGAGCCGAAACAAGGGCGCGCCGCAGGCGGACGTCGATTCTTTCGCGTAACAGTCCGGGTTGGCCGATGATTCCGCGCGCGGATCGGTCGTTGCGGGTTGGAGGATCAGTGGTGTCCATAAACGTTCTGATTCGATTTGTGTTCCGGCAGCGATGCCGGCACCGGTAGTGTGGCTTGCATGATTCTTGTTTCGTTTGCGCATGTTTTTTGCTCCTCACTGCGGGTGTGAGAATTCTTTTTGTGAGAGTCTGGTGACACGCATCATTCAGGCAGCCGCCTTTTCCAGTTCCGCCTCGGCCAACTCGGATTGGGCCGCGTCCCATTCCGCCAAGTTTTGCAGGACGGTAGCTGGGTCCTGGGATTTGTTGACGACTTCCTCGCGGGAAATAATGCCCGCCTGAAATTTCTCCATCAGATTGCCGTCCAGTGTGACCATCCCGAACTTGGCGCCGGTCTGAATGTCCGATTGGATGCGGAAAGTCTTGTTGTCGCGTATGAGCGCGGCAATGGCCGGGGTGTTGATCATGATTTCATACGCGGCGACGCGCCCCGCCTGGTCAATGCGCGGGATAAGCAACTGCGAAATGACCGCCTGCAGCACGGTGGAAAGCTGGATGCGGATGGTTTCCTGCTGGGTGATCGGGAAGGCGTTGACGAGACGATCGATCGTCTTGGCCGCCCCGGTGGTGTGGAGCGTGCCGAAGACCAAGTGGCCCGTTTCCGCCGCCGTGATGGCCGCTTCCATCGTTTCCAAGTCCCGCAATTCACCCACCAGAATCACGTCCGGGTCCTGCCGCAATGCCCGGCGCAAGGCCTCGGCAAAACTGGGCACGTCAACGTGGACTTCGCGCTGCGTCATGACAGCCCTTTTGGGCTTGTGATAGTATTCGATCGGGTCCTCGATGGTGATGATATGGACGTCGTCACGTTCCTCGTTGATGATGTTAATCATCGAGGCCAGGGTGGTGGTTTTGCCCGAACCGGTCGGGCCGGTGACGAGCACCAAGCCGCGCGGCTTGTGCAACAGAGTGTTGATGGTGTGCTGGGGCAGGCCGATTTCATCCAAGGTCAGCAGCTTGGTGGGGATCTGCCGCAGGACCAGGCCGAAGTTGCCCTTCTCCTTGAAAACGCTGACCCGGAACCGGGCTGCGTCGCCGAATGCAAAACCGAAGTCCGCCCCGCCTCCCTGGCGGACCTGTTGGATGTTTTCTTCGGAGGTAATGCTGCGCATGAGTTCATCGCAGTCTTGCGGGCGCAATGGCGGCCCCTCGACGCGTTGGAGAATGCCGTGGGTTCGGATAACCGGCGGAAAACCGGCGCGAACGTGCAAATCGGACGATCCCTCGGAGACCACCAACTGCAATAGATCAGACATGGCATACATAGATCAGCCTTTCATATTGTCAAAGTCATCGGTAACTTCATTTAGTTTTTCATTCCCTCACTTTGCCCTTTGTCCGAAAACAGTCGCACCAGGGCTTCCTGAACGGCCGGGACATGCAGGTTTCCGAGGTGACCGCCGTCCGGATAAATCGTCAGATTTCTGCCGAAGGCGGAGCGAAACCAGGAAATGTCGGTCGCCGTGAGCAGAAAATCATCCTCGGATATCTGAACGCGGACTTTCGGATTATTGCGGAGTAACCCCGTGCTTTGGTCCAGGTCGGTGGCGGCCATGAGTTGCTCGCGATTTGTCACACGGCCAGTCTTGATCAAGTACGGAAGAACAAAGCGGTCCGTGTACTCTTCATAATCGATCTGCCGAATCTCGCGGTAGGACTCCTGGCGGAGAAATTTGTCCGGGTTCACCTTTAAGACGCCCAGGTTGTGCCGCCGCTGGCTGTCCTCGATGGCGGTCATGAGCGTGTAGCGGAACGCCAAACCGATCACAAAATCCGACTCGGTGCGCGTCAGGGGGATATTGCCTGAGACATCCAAGCCGTTGTCGGCAAAGTAAAGCGCCTTGTAAATGGCCACTTTCATCCGGTCGCGCCGTTCCGCGGCCGGCCAGGCCAGGGGCGCGTCGAACATTTCGTCCAGGCACCGCTCTGCGTGGGCCAGTTGCGGGGGCGGGTTGATGGCGACATAACGGTCAAAGGTCAGGCCGCCCAGTTGGCCGGCGGCTTCGCGCGCCGCAATCAGCAAGGTGAAATAGCCGCCGTGGGAAACACCGGTAAGTGAGGTTCCGGTAATCTTGTCGCCCTTCCATTTCCGCAGGTCCGCCAGGATCAATTTGAGCGCGTTCACCACGTCGTCGCAGTCCACCGGACCGTAACCCGGAACAGACATGGTTGAAGCGGATTCCATGAACTCCTTCTGGAATGGATTGGAGAAGGCCACCACGGAGTAGCCGTGCCGGTACAGCATGTCCGCATAAGCCACCGTGGATCGGTCCAAACGATAAGCCCCCAGCCCAGGGATATAACATGCCAGGGGAGCCGCCTTCTTCTGCATCCAGCAGGAGTAGGCCAGTTTCTTGCCAGTGGCCGGCACGCGTACTTTGCGCGTGACGGCCCTGTCCGCAAAATCGGGGATGACTGGTTTGAACAGTACTGCGTTCAGGGTGGGATTGGCTCGGGAATCGCTGTCGGAAGTTGGCCGGTAGTCATTGATCAACCGCTGGCGGTTCAACGAATACAAGGTGCGAGAGGCCTGGTATGGGTCCACCAGGGAATCAAGTTGGCGCTTGTAGTCCCGCGCCTCGCCGCTGACGTCATTGACCGTGATGCCGGGCCGAACGGTCATCGCCCAGACCTTGTCCGGATACGCTAAAGCCAGGTCGGAACTTATATCCATCGGCCAGTCAACAATTTTGCCCAAGGCGTCGCGGCCATTGCAGGGTCCGAGGATGGGAATAACAAGGTAGAACCCGGGACCGCAACCACAATACCCCAAGGTTTGGCCGAAATCTTCATCCGAGCGCCCGATTTTCCAATGAGTGGCTGGATCAAAAAAACCACCCAACCCGACAGTCGAGTTGGCTCCAAAACGCTTGGTTTCCTCCCATGCGCCATGCCACTTTCCTTGGAAACAACTGTTGAAGAACCTAACCGGGTAACTCAGGTTATGCCCGACATTGCTGATTCTGGTGCGAACCGGTTTTGGCACCACAAAATTATAGCCAAAACTTGCGGGATAAATCACTCCTCGGAACAGGCAATCGTTAAACGCCCAGGAGCATCGGTTGAACCCTTCGATTGGGTCGGGCACGACGTCGAAATACGGCATCTGCCCGGATTCCAGCTTGTCCGCCTTTCCATTTGGCGTGGTTCCCTGAGCCTTGAGAATGGCGGAATGCATGGTGAGGAATACCACCAACGCTAAAGCAGGCAGGCTGGACCAAGAACATTTTAGCTTGGACCCGACCAGGTAATAGTAGTTGTTGGCCATGTGGTTCCTAATATAAAAATAGCCCTGCTTCAAAAGAACCAAGTGAGTCCGACCATCCCCTTGATAGTGTTCACTCCCAGATTTGGAGCGTGGAGACCGGCGCAGGACATGTGTAGGTATCCAGCCTCGAAGGTGAGAGCCAGGTTATCCCGGACGAACCAATGAGTGCCTACATTAGCCTGAAGATTAAACTCGAAAGTGCCGCTCTGGTCTGGCGGCCTAATCCCAGAGGCCGTCACCCCGGCGCCAACATCAGCGAACGGAACCCAGCGTGTGCCCGTGGCAAAGTTATAGCGCAAATGGGGCGTTAGTCCGACCAGTTCATCACTCCTCGGAGAGAACTGACCGCCACCGAAAAACTCCCCGCGGGCTTCCCAATTGCCGCCGTACCAATGCTCTTTACCCACTACATTGCCCAGCATGTGGCCATAAGAGAGGCTGAGCAAAGCCAAATCGTGAACTTGTTTGCCACCGAAGGCCTGCACGCCGAGGGCCACCCCCGTCTCAAGGCTAAATGTTCGCACATCAGACCGAAATCCCTCCCCAACTTCCCCTTGCCAGATGCTTTTCGGTTGGGGCGCAAATGCTCCCTCGTCTCCCGCGAGGACAAACCACGAGTTGCCCTCCTGCCGGACCAGTCTTCCCTGGGGGGCGAATGGCGCAGGCTGCGCGGGTGTTGGATCGGTTGGTGGCGGCGTCAGTTCAACCTCGGCGCCCTTCGATAACGTGGCAAACGCACTCGCGATAACGACCATGATAGGTATGACGATTTTTTTCATTCGTTCCGCGTGCGCGCCCCGCTCTTCACGGCGGATCTTGTGTTGCAGTTGACATTGCTTTGTTGCGGAACGCGGGTTGTCTTGTTGAATCAATAATTCACTGGGGAACATGGTCTTCATTGTTTTTGTATCCTTTTGCATTGTTACGGTTGCGGATTTCCTCGGCGGATTGGTCGTGCCAGTCGAAACCAAGGCCAAGAGCAAAAGCGATTACCAGGAACATCACGTAGAGAGCGTTGATCGGATAGTGCGTACAACCGCTTGCGACGAGAGCAACTGCCAGAATCAAAATTGTGGATCTCATCGTCATGGCTTTTCTCCATCCACCAAAAAATGCACGCCCCGCTCGCAGGCTGCCTGGTCCAGCTCCTCGCCATTCGTCGCCGGGTGCAGGGTATCGAAATAGCGAAGCGCGCATCTAGGGCAGCAAAACACCACCGTGGGCTTCTCTTCACGAGGAATCCTGCAAAACCAGCGTCCGTCCACGATCTCTTTGTCACAGACGAGGCATTTCTGCTGCGCGGTATCCGCATTTGACCGGGCGTTAGCTTGGAGGTTGGCAGCAGTCATGATAATCGATTGAGCACTTCCCCCACGGAGAGCCGGACCTTGCGCGGCCAGTTTGTTCTGGCGAGCGCTATGGCGTCGGAATAACACAAGCAGTCCACCCCAGCCTCTGAAGCCAGGTGGCTTAAATAGATTTCCGCGGAAGACAACCGGGGCACAATCATTCCGCCCGTTTCCAGCAAGGCCAGCAAAGTAACCCGATGGGTTGTCTTGTGGAGCAACCGTTCTTCGATCCATTTTGTCAATGCTTGGGGCAGTTCTCCTCCAGACAAAAGCGCGAAGAGTATGATGTCCGCCTTGGCGATGGCATCCGCAGCCACCTGGCGCATTTTGGGATGCCAAAAGGACTTAAGACTCCACCAGGAGACTGAAAAAGTGAAGGAATGACCCAATTGCCGTGTGAGTTGTTCCTGCATGAGTTGCGCTCGCTTCCGGTTGAGGTCGTGCGCATAAACAGAAAAAAATTTTATGACAGGCTTCTGTATTTGAGACAAACGCCGGTGGCGAACTCGGGGCGGGTGAGCTTCTGGCACGGGCGTCTCGCAGCGCACGCTCAGCTTCGGGCCCCGTTCTCCCGCAATTCTTATTGGATATCGTTGAAGAGACATAACTTTGGTTAAAGAATGTTGTGCCGTCTGATCATCCGGCGTCTAATGCGTGAGTTCAGAACGCGCGGATAGATAGGAACGGCGCTGTGAAGTCGTGGTTGGAATGGCGGGCCGTCCAGCCAACTAATGGCGATCCGCCGAACGAGTTTCAGCGCCTCCGGCGCCCGCCGCATAAAAGTCCGTCTTGCTTGAGAGAGTTCAGTTGAATGGCTTGAATACAAATTGCCGTTGTCAAGGATGGACCCCCGGGATTCTAAAAATCCCGCGCCGAAATCCGGTTCATTCGTTTCAAGGATGGGTTTCATGTTAGTCAGTAATGGCCGCCCGGAGATTCTACCCAAGTCTGTCCGGCTTCGGAGCCGGCCGGACAGACCTGTCTGCTGGGTCGTCCTCGCGGGCCGCAAAAGGATTAACGGCGGCGTCCCACGAGTATGCCGATGAGCAACGCGACGCCACAGGCGATGCCAATGGACTCATAAGGATGCTCGCGGATAGCGTGATCCGTGGTCTGGGCCGCTTTCACAGTTTTCTCTTTCAGCCGGTCGTAAGTGGCTTTGGCGGACTCCAGGGCCGAGGCCAAACGGCTGCGCACTTCGGTCAGGTTTTCGCTGTTCCCGTTCGCGGTAGCCTTGAGCAATTCCTCCGCGTCACGCAGAACCAGGTTGATGTCACTGGTTAGCTTTTGATTCGCTTCGTATGTTGTCATATCGTTCCTTTCTTTGTTTTGCTTTTCCTGCTTTTTCCCATGTCATCACTGTTTAATCAGGATTCGTGCCAAGGCGTTGGATTCGACGTAAGACGCTCATTTGCAATAAGATGATACTTTTTGTCTGGATTCTTAGGCGTGTCGGGATTTTGAACGTTCGAATTTCCGTGTTTTCAGTGATTGAAAATCCATCGCACTTATGACCAGATATGTTTTTAAGGTGTGTCAACTGGAAATCCCCCGCGGTTCTCGCTCCGCGCACGCTCAAATGGCGAGCGAGGTGCTCATAGGCGGCGATTATTTACTTGTTCGTCGTGAGCGCGTCGGCGGATTTGCTCCAAGGTGAACGACGAAGATCCGAGGCAACCTCGGCAAAAATCCCGCCAAACGCTTGATTCCACCCCTCCATCAGCGCGGCGGCGCTTGGCGCGGTGACCGGTGTGCTGCGCGAATACTCCTGTTGAAGTATTGGTTTTGTCGGCACGCCGTTGCGGGCTTCAAAGAACACCAGGCGCATTGTCACGACGGCGCACGGGTGCTCTGACCGTCGAAAGTCTCCATAGAACTGGGTCACGCTGATTTCAACGACGGTATTGGGCTTGAGGGCGCTGCCGGCGTCCACCACCTCGCTGAAGCCGCCGGCTCTGCTCAACCATCCGCGCACCGGCGCCATCATCTCTTCCTCTGGCGGGTCCAGGAATTCCGCATACGGATCACGCACGTACGAGAACTCGCCTGTGCGATAGACCAGCGACCGCCCATCGAATGGCGGGGCGATTCGCAGGGATCTAATGCCCAGAACACGGTCGCCGGCGACGGCGCTACCAGAGGCGGTTGGCGGCGCGCCAAAGGTGAACGTTTGTTTGTGCAAAGGAGGTTTGGACAGGCAGCCCGACAACGAGAGGACGGCGGCAAGTATGGCCAAAATACTCACGATCCATCGATGAAAGGCGTGTGAAGTTTTCATAATGTTGGCGCCAGAGCAGGAATTCATGGTTTTGCCATTGGTTGAACGTTCTTTACCGGGACAGGGGGTTTGCCGAGAATGAAGCCGGAGGGGTACTGTTTCAGCTCGAATAAAACATCGTCCGCCTCATGCAACGTGCGCGAAGCGTTGTGCAGTGTTTGATTCAATGCATCGAAATCAAGGTTCGCCAAGCCGGGCTCCAGCGCGCAGATCACCGCGTCGGCGTCATGTGTCAATTTTTCCAATTGCATTTTTTTCACAGTGTCGTCGGTGTGATCGAGGAAAGATTGGAGTTTTGCGTTGCTGCCCCGCAGTTCCGTCAACAGGGCGTTGGCATTGGTGCCCAGGCTTTCCAAGTCTATCCGCTCGACGCGGCCCAGCAAGCGGCCAACCGATTTGAGATCGACTTCAGCCAAATGATCCAAGGCGACCACATCAACCCGATCCAGCTTGTGCAACGCCTCGCGCATGGAAACGAGCAAATCCCCTATCAAACCCGGCGCCGAAGGAATATAGGTCTGCCGGGGCGTCCATGGAACTTTCAGCGGCGGGTTCTCAGCCGGGTTCAGAAACTCCAGCGACATAATGCAGGTGCCGGTAACCCCTAGCGCCTTGGGACAAACGCGCAAACCGTGTTCAATGGCCTTCTGGAGCCGCTCGTTGCGCTCCTTGCCTGGCGGCAAAATGGAAACATCATCGTTCATCTCGAAAACGACCACGACGTAACCCGGTGAGGCATCCTCGTATTCGTTCCAGGTAAATCCAATGCTGGTGACTTTGCCAACGCGCACGCCTCGAAGTTCAACGGCCGAACCGACTGAAAGCCCGCTCACATCGGTCGTGACATAGGTTTCGAACATGCTCGACTTTTTAAGGTTGCTCCATACACCGAACGCCAGCAGGCCAGTCACGACAAGGCCCACGCCAATGAAGGCAAACAGGCCGATTTTGAAATTGTTTATTTTCGCGCTCATAAGTATCTGGTTAGCTAGGCTCCCAGGGAGTGACTAGGATCAGGTTGACGGTTGAAGAAACGCCGAACCCACGGGTCGGCAGCCCCATCCCTGAGTTCGGCGGGCTTTCCTTCGGCGATGATCCCCTTGGCGTCGGAGCCAAGCATCACGACGCGGTCGGCGATGGAGTAAATGCTGGGCAACTCGTGGCTCACAATCACGAAGGTAAAGCCGAAGTGGTGCAGGCTTGTAATCAAGAGATCGATCCCGGCAGAGGTAATCGGGTCCAGTCCGGCGGACGGTTCGTCCAGGAACAGAATTCTCGGGTCCAGCGCCATGGCGCGGGCGATGGCCGCCCGTTTCTGCATGCCGCCACTCAATTCGGCAGGCATTTTGTCCGCGGCGGCGCCCAGCCCGACCAGCCTCAGCCTGGCTAAAGCCGCCACTTCCTTCAACGGATCCGGCAGGTCGGAGAACTCCTCCAGCGGCAGCCGCACGTTCTCGAGGACCGTTAGGGAGCCGAACAGCGCGCCACTCTGATACATCACGCCAAATTTGCGCAACAGCGACAGCCTCTCTTTCCCCTGTGCTGCCACCATATTGCCGCCTTCGATCCAAACCTCGCCGGATAGGGGCGGATAAAGCCCGATCATTGCTTTCAACAGGGTGCTTTTGCCCGAACCCGATGCGCCCAGGATCACGAATACTTCGCCGCGCCGGACTTGAAAGTTTACGTTCTGAAGAATGACGTTGTCTCCATAACCGACAGTCAAGTCTTTGACGGAAATCGCGATGTCGTCAGGCGCATTCATCATTTGAGAAGGAAAGAAATTGCGGAAAAGAAGGCATCCGCCACGATGATGAGCAGCAGGCTGGTTACGACTGCCCGCGTGGTCGAAAGACCGACGGCACTGGGTCCCTGTTGGGTGCGCAGGCCGTGCCAGCAACCCACGGCCGACACAATGAGGCCAAAGACAGCGCTCTTGGAGATCCCGGCCCCGAGATCGTTCAAGTGAACGCTGGAGGCCAATTGATGTAGTATAAGCGGAAGCGTAAAACCCAGTCCCAGCATGACGATCACGCCGCCGATCACCCCCATGAGGATCGAGTAAAAGGTGAGCAGCGGTGTCACGAAAACTCCCGCCAGGATTCGCGGCACTACCAAGAACGGGATGGGGTCCAGTCCGAAAGTCTGGAGCGCATCCAGTTCCTCATTGATTTTCATGGTGCCGAGTACCGCGGCGAAGGATGAACCTGTCCGGCCCGCCAGCAGAATGGCCGTCATAAGCGGCCCCATGTCACGAACCATCACCACCATGATGGTATTGGCGACGTAGAGTTGCGCGCCAAATTCGGCCAGGCGCCGCGCCGACTCGAAGGCGATAATGAATCCCAGGAGCAAGCTCATCAGCGAAACGATCGGCACGGCGTTGGCGCCGGCCAACTCAACGACGCGGCGTGTCTCCGCCCACCGGCTTCGTTTGGGGTGGAAAATGCTGACAGGCAGGCTGGCGATGATAGCGCCCAAAAAGACCATTTGCGCGTGGAAATCCCTGTTCATTTGCCTGACCCTCCGGCCCATTTTCTCCACGCAAGAGTCGCGCTTAATCGCCGGTTGCGGGTGGAACGCCTTGTCCTCCAACATGAGTTCGCGGAAGATTTTCTCCAAATCAGCTTCCAATCCAAGCACCGAGACGGTCGCCTGTGGCGTCATTCTTCCCATGTTGAGGTAGAGGAGCAAAGTCAGACCCGCGGCGTCGCAGAAGCCGAGGCCGCTGACATCCACTTGCAGTGTCTCAACTTTCGTCCCTGGCAATTCCTTCTCCAGAAGGCCCCAGCAACCCACGACTGTCTGCTCATTCAGGCGGCCACGAAGAACCACGCGAGCCCGACCATCGGGCCTCACTTCCACGTCGGTTTCCAGTTTGTTTTGTGTTGCGGTTGTCATGATAACTCTTATCCCGCTTGCAACTGGATCAACTTCGTCGCAAACGGGACGGTTTCCTGGTAGAGTGCCAGGCGTGCTCGGATTTGCGCGGCGACATGGGCGTCGGTTACGATATCGATTTGCGCGGCAACGGCTTTTTCAAGCTCCGCCAGCGCGGAGGGCAGGTCCGGCAACGGGCGCTCACTTTTGCTTTCTACCCGGTCGGCGAGATTGAGGAGCAAATCAGCCAGCGTTACTTTGAATCGGGCCGATGCCGCGCGCAACGGCTCAGGCACCGCGAAGGGCCGCAAGTCAGGACGATGCTGGACGATTGCCAGCAGATGGAGAAATAACATCTGCACTGTGTTGTCGATGACCATCAGACGGTCACGACGAGCCGCGTCAGACTCGAACTTTGAGCTTTCGTGCAACTGCTGAACGGATCCAAAATCCTGATAGACCTGCAAGCGCAAGGCATAGGCCTCGGTCAATTGAGGAGCATGGTCTTTATCTGTGTCGGGCAAACCAGAGAGTTTTGCCAGCGTGCGCAGGACGGACGCCAGTTTGGCGCGGGTTGTTTCCAATGCCCTGACTGGCCAGAGCCGGTCGTTGATGAATCCAAACACCAGGAGTCCCAGCGCGATGCCGATAAGACGGTCGCGCGCCACCCGCAGCTCGGTGTAAGTTCCGTAGGTTTGGAGGACGCACTTGCAAAAGGCCAGGCAAATCTGAATGCCGCAGTAGGAAATCCGCACGCTGCCGAAGTTGACGTAGGCGGCCAGGGCCATGACGGCGCCAAACGGAAACCAGAAGCCGCCCAGCGAGTCGAGGTGCGGGAAGATATACATCAGTGAGATGAATCCGAGAGCGCCCCCAACGGCTGCGCCGGCGAAGCGCAGGGTGCCTTTCTGCAGGCTCGCTCCCACCGTCGAGAGCGAGCAAAGGATGCAAGTAATGGTGGCGGTGTATATTCCCGGGTAAGCCGACATGGTAAAAATGAGATAGCAGATAAAACCGGCGAGCGCTCCTTTGACGGCAAAGTGAAGGTGTTCTGGATTGGTGAAGGCATCCGGCGCGAGGAACCCGCTTTTTTCCTGGTTGGGACCCGGCTTCAACTCCTCCGGCAATTCCCGGCCCGGAAAGGTGAACGGCATCAGCTCGGCAGCGCGTTCCATTTCCGCGAGTGAAGGCAAGGCTTCCTGTCGCGTTACGGCTGCCGCCGTCGCCGTGCCGGTGATTTCCGGCGGCGCGTGATTCTTAATCGCTGCGCGCCAGCGGGCACATGCGTCAGCCAGGTTGCGCAAGCGTTGTTGCGTTGCTTCTGTCGCCGACGAAACTCCTTGCGCTTCGAGCATGGCCGCTGCCGTCACCAACCGGTCAACGACGATGAATTGCGCGCGCACCTCGGCGTGGTGTTTCTTGAGCCACGGCTCGACCGCGCCAGTCATCTTAAGCAGCCGGAGTGGTTCCGCCACACCCGCCAGGGCAAGTTGAGCCAGTGATGAAGGCTGGCGCTCGGGCGGTTCACCGATAGCCAACCGCCGCAGCAACCTTTCGACTGCGTCCAAGCGGTCAGTCAAACCGCGCTGGAGCACCGACCTTGAAGTTTCCGGATTGAGCAAGTATTGCACCGCCAGATTCACACTGAGTCCCAGTATCCACGCCCAACAATAGTAGAATGGGACGCGATTCAGGATTTCGATGTTGGAAACAGTGTCTGGAATCGTCATGCCAAAGCCAACGCAGAGAGCCACACCCAATCCGAGGATGGGGGGATTGACCACCCGGATCATGAGCAACCCCAACATGATGAATGCTGGCACACACAGCACGCGGAGCCACGTCAGGTCGAGCGCGCACATATAATAAAGAAGGAGCAATCCGCACGTCGCAATCGCGCCAACGATTGCCAGAATTGTTCCCAGCAATGTGGTCGAGATGTCCTCTCGGGTGACCATGAACATCCCGATCATCAGCATGACCGGCTGTTTCAAATGAAAGGTCATGATCGGGATGGTGCAGGCGATACAGGCCAGTGTAATACGGAGCGTGGCCTGCCAGCGGCCCGGTGTCGGAGCGAATTCGCGGCGCAAGAACTCCACGAATTGAAAAGTCATCTGTTTTGGAATGGCGGCTGTCGCGGTCACAAGCGCTTGAATTCTATGGAATCGCCGCACGGCTTGGTTGCGGCCCTGTGGCGGTGAGGGTCACGACGGCCGAGGCGCCGACGCGGAAGCTGTCGTCAGGGTCGTCCACCTGAACCCGTAGCGGAAAGCGTTGCGCCAAACGCACCCAGTCGAGGTTGCGGGGAACATTGGGCAAACCCATCGCGCTGCTTCCGTCTTCGGGAACGACGGCCCACGCCAAGCCGACGACTTTGCCTTTGAATCTTTTCCCGCCTTTGAATTGCAGATAGATTTCCGCCCGGTCTCCTTCCTTGACGTGCTTGAGTTGCGTTTCGCGGAAATTGGCGACGACATACCAAGTGCGCGTGTCCACAAGTGTAAACAAGTCCGCGCCAGCCCGCGCGAATGCACCCAGGGAAATGTTGAAATTCACCACTTTGCCGCTAAACGGCGCTTTCACACGGCAGTATTCAAGATTCAATTCGGCGTCGTGGAGCTGCGCCTCGGCGGCGGCAATGCGCGCGTTCACGTCGCCCTCCTGACCGATGGCATCATTAGCGCGGAGACGCTCAACTTTTGCCTGTTCCACTGCGGCGGCCGCAGCGGCAAGCAGTTTCTGCGCCTCGCGGACCGCGGTGTCAGCCACGAGACGGCGGGTGCGCGCCGCTTCGAGTTGATCGGCGGTGGCAAATTCCTTCACCAGCAGCGGTTCAAGCCGTTTGACGTGATCATCCGCCTCCTTGAGCTCCGCCTCGGCGCGCTCAACCGACGCTTCAGCAGCCAGACGCTGCGCTTCCGCCCGGGCAATTGAGGCGTTTGCCAATTGCAAGACTTTCTCCAAAACAGCCACTTCCTTGTGGGCCAGGCTCAAGCCGGCTTTGGCGCGAGCCACGGCAATTTCGTAAGGACGCGGATCAATCACAAACAACAAATCCCCTTCCTTCACATACTGATTGTCTTTGACATGCAATTCGACAATGTGGCCGCTGGCTTGCGGAGCCACACCGATAAAATTGGCCCGTAGCGTGGCATCGTCCGTCTGCGGATAGTTGTCATGCGACCAGATGGCCATAACCGCGACGACGACGAAGGCGATGATGATGACCAGACCGATTCGCTGACCAACGACTTTCAAATCGGGTTTAGTTGGAACAACAGGTTCTTCACGCATAATTTTAACTCCTAAAAAAAAGAAGCCAGG
Source organism: Verrucomicrobiota bacterium (assembly GCA_049510745.1). Lineage (GTDB taxonomy): Bacteria > Verrucomicrobiota > Verrucomicrobiia > Limisphaerales > Palsa-1400 > PLGF01. Next base: position 66,953 of record JBEKYR010000013.1, read on the forward strand.
TGAGCAATGTGACCAGCCCCCAAAGACAAAAATAAACCAGCACACGCGGCCGCAAGTACGGCTCGATATTGACCTTGATGAAAACTTGATGGGCAACGAGTGTTCCGGCCACGCCCAAGGCCACGCAGAGCATCCATCCCGGAAAGAACGAACCCAGCAAGTTAATGGATGGCGCGCCCCTGCAACCCGTCAAGAAAAGCAATATTAGCGTCGGCGTTATTCGCCCCAGTGTCTTGCCGGCGGAGCCAGGGCGGATGCCGGCGCGGATTTTGTCGGGCTTGATCAAGTTCATGGTTCGATGTTCCTGTTTCCAGATTTTCGTTGAAGCAGTTGCGGGCCAAGGTCGCCGGAAGCGAACGCCAGGGCGGCGGTGGATTCGAGCAGCGTCGCCCGCGTGTCGAGTTGCGTGTAGCGCGCTTGACTTAATTCGCGCCGCGCCGTCAGAACATCCACGAGGCTGCTCAGTCCGTTTTGATAAGCTTCGAATGTCTGGTTATAGGATTTGTCCGACGCCTCAACCAGAGCCACTGCCACATCAAGTCGGCGGATGGCCAGTTTCGTATCGGTGTAGTATAGCCAGACCTGGGAGATAGCCTTGTCGCGCAAGTCTTGGAGGTTGTGCTGCGCCGCCTCGCGATCGGATTTGGCCATTTCCAGTTTGCGCCTGCGCGCGCCACCGTCAAACAAAGACCAGCTCAACTCCAGCCCCACTCCCCAGGTTGCCTGTTGTGTCGATGCCCAGGGCAGCGAATTGCCCGCGACTCCCAACTGCGCCCGCTCGAATGCTCCACCAGCTTCACCCTTAAAAGACAGCGTGGGGTAATAAGCGGCGCGAGCGTGACGAATTTCCGCCTCCTTTTGGCGCACGATGGCCACTTGCGCCAGAAGCTCGGGGCGCTGCTCCAAGGTTCTGTCAATCAACTTTTCAACCGTGTCCTCAAGGTTGGTAGGGATGGGCAGTTTTGAGAAATCAACTACATGCAAAGGAACCGTGGGAGTAATGCCGATGCTTTCGGCAAGGATCACCTGCGCGTCGCGTTCTTTGGCCGATACATCTTCCATTTCGAAGGCCGCCTGGACCGCTTGTTGCCGTGCCAGCGACACGTCGGGAGCGGTGGCCAGCCCCAGCTTGAATCGTGTTTCCGCAGCCTCTTGGACTTTTAAGGCTGAGGCGAGGGAAGATTGCGCAACTTCAATGCGTCCACGAACTTTTGATAACTCGTAGAAAGCACTCTGCACCTTGAAAACAATTTCTTGATGCCGCGCATTGAAACCGAGATTGGCCGCGAGCAACCGGTTCTTCGCTGCGCCCACGGCGGCCTTTCGCCGTCCGAAATCGAGCAAAACCCATTCCAGATCGGCCACTGGCTCTGCCTCCTGCGCTTTGACATCCTCGAATCCCCCTTTTGTTGGTGTCAGTGGCAGTGGAAGAGGCTCACGCGCATAATCGCCTGATGCCCGCAGAGCAAGCAGTGGAAAATACTCGCTCTGGGCAAGTCCAACCGCTGAGGCTGCCTGCTTCGCGCTTTCCCAAGCAGCTTTCGTTTTTGGGTTCGCGCGTTCGGCAAGATCGATGAGTTCGGGAAGCTCGTAGTTTTTTTGAGCATCAGCTTCCGGTTGAGCCTTTACTTTGAGCACGCTGGCAAACCCGGCCATGTCTGGCGGCTGCCACGGGCGTTCAGCCGAAACGGGAGCTTTGAGACCGTTGAGCACATCGGATGAATGGCCGGATGCCGCCGCCACATCATCCGCTCCACAAACGTTCAGTCCGATGAGCATGGCGCAGAAGCCAGGCGCCAAGACCGTCTGCCATTTGGATTTCATGTTCTTGTCTCCATTTGCGGTGAATGCATAGGGCTTACTGGAGAAAAGGTTGGAGTTTGGCCAAAATGGCCTCCTTGGTCGCGGTGCCAACGATGCGCAAGCAAGGATTGCCTCGGACAAAATAGAGCAGCGTTGGAACCGACTGAATCTCGTACCAAAGACTAAGGTCGAGACTGTCATCCGCGTTGACCTTGACCACTTTGACCTTTCCCGCGCAGGCGCTGGCTAGTTCTCGAAGCACGGAATCGAAGACCTGGCATGGCCGGCTCCAGGGCGCCCAGAACTCGACAAGGACCGGCTGGTTCGATTCCAAGACTTCCGCCTTGAAATCTTCGGCTGCGATTGGGAGCAGTGCTCCGTTTTGGGTGTTCATGTTTTCGGGTTTATTGAACATCACCAACCTATACGCACAGGCTGTGCCACGGTGGGGGCGAAAACGCAACACGCTCAGGGACACGGTTTTGCACACGGACTGGCCGGGTTCCGCCGGGGTCAGGAAATTGAAGGACCCGAAAAATCGTGCGGCATTTATGCATCCTCCTGCATCACCATTTCTTCACAGAACCCCGTATGAGTTTTCGTGCATTCGGAAATTCGTGTGCCATCTCCAGCACGATGTCCGGCAAGCAAGTCCTTGGGAATGATTAGCTTGCGCGCCGGTTTAGGTGTTGGCACGCGATCTGTTTATGGAACCTCGATTACGGGATGAGGGAACGAATATGATCAAATTTCAAGCTACTACTGCCAACGGGCGGCCGGGCTTCGCCAGGGACCGCAGGTTTGGCCTGCGGGTATCCGCCGTCGGGTTCCTTGCGGCCTTGGTACTTATGCTGGTTGCTACGCCGTTCGTTCGGGGCTTGAAGCAAGGCCAGCTCTACGAAGCGGTGCTGTTTACGGTGGTGATGTGCATGGGCTTAATCGCCAGTGGTTCCTGCCCCAGGCTGGCTTTAGCGCTGGTGAGCTTCGCGCTCGCCGCTATATCGCTAAACCAACTCTGGCCCCGAGCCTGCCCAGCACTGACGTTTATTTTGCCGGCAATGGCAATTCTCGCTGTGGTAACAGCGTCCCTGTTGCGGTTTGTTCTTCGAGCCAAACAGGTCGATGCGGAGGTGCTTTGTGCCGGCATTTCTGTTTATCTGATCTTGGGATTGCTCTGGGGTCTGGCCTACACGTTGGTGGCGCAAGTGAACCCCAACGCGTTCTCCTTCAGCACTCCCTCAGGAACGGCGGCCACGATGAGCGGGTTCACTGCCATCTATTTCAGTTTCATAACCCTGGCGACGCTGGGGTACGGCGACATCACCCCCGCTGCGGACATCGCGCGGATGCTGGCTATGCTCGAGGCGATGACCGGCACGCTCTTCGTCGGTGTCATGATCGCCCGCCTGGTTTCTCTCTACGCCGCCTCGGGGCAGAGGCAGACGCCGGCCCACGACGAAGGCCAGAGCAACTAAAACTCAAGGAACTCAATCCTTGGGCGATCCGGGCTCCGAATCCCAACTTGTGGTTCACCGAATCGCTTTGCACAGATTTCGAGGAGAACGCTCGTCACCGTAAGGATCACTGGCCCAAGGACGAGTCCACTCCAGCCAAAGAGGAGGAGGCCGCCCAAGAGGGCGACGAAGATACTTACTGAGGGAACCCTCAGCCGGTCATGCACCATCACCGGATAGAGGAAATTCTCGATCGCGCGAACAAGCAGACTTCCCACAGCAGCCACGCCGAGAGCTTCCCCCCACCTGCCCTCCAGTCCGAGATACACCGCTGCCGGGAGCCAAAGGACAAAGGCATCTGCCACGGGCACGAATGCGAATACCGCCGCCACTAAAGCCCAGAACCATGGAGAAGGAACCCCCAGCCACCAGTACATCAGCCCACCGAGCAAACCCTGGAGCGCGGAGAGCGCGAGCATGCCGTAGAGGGTCGCATGAATCGTGTCATTGACCCGGCTAAAGAGAGTGTTGGTCTCGCTTTCGCTCAAGGGCAAGAACGAACGGATGGTCTTGAGCACACGAAATCGATCGCGCAGAAAATAGAATAAAAAATACAACGTCAGGCAGACCTGAAGGGCCGCGATGGCTGATTCCTTTACCAACCTGGAGAGGACGGTCTTCAACCAGGTCGTGGCCATCGAGGCGTTCTCCGGCCGTTCAGCCAAAGCTAGAAAGTGAGCTAATTGCGGATGTTGGTCGCCAGACATGTGCCATTTGCCGGCGGCGATTTGTTTTTGAATGCTTTCCGGGACCGAGGTGGCTTGTTCCGCGAGCTTTTGGGCAAACCATGTCGCAGGGGCCACGACGAGCAATCCAATGATGACCAGAGAAAACGCCGCCGCCAGGTTCGGCCTTTTCACCCTTGCCTCGATCCAGCGATGCAACGGAGCGAAGACCGACGCCAGCGCACCAGCCCAGACCAGGGATGGAATGCAAGGCTGGGCCAAGCGGTAGCATAAGTAGATGCCAACCGCCACGAGCAGTGCTAACGCAATCGCCCGAATGCGAGCGCGGGACCACCCTCCATTCTCGCCATTGGAGGTTTCGTTTGAACTGAGCTGTTTCACGTTGAGACGGACCCCGTGTGACCTTCGGAAGTCTCATTCTTACGATCAGTGCAGGTCGTCATTGAAGACCTATACATCTTCCGTGCCAAGTGTGGAGAATTCGCCGTTTCCCTTGCAGGTGGGACAGTTATGCAGATTTCCTCCTTCGGAATGTCCCCACAGAACTCCCGCGAGTTTTCGAGTGTTCAAAAAATCGCAGAGTCAGGATGGTGCGCGTTCGGGCCTCTTCAGGCCCCACTTGGTCATTCTTGAAAGCAAAGTAGTAGGCTTGACGCCCAGAAGCTCTGCTGCGCTATCTCGTCCGCTGATCTTCCAGTTGGCCGCTTCCAATGCCAGCACGAGGTTGTCACGTTCGAAGCGTTCAAGCTCGACTTCGGTGAGGAATTTGGGTTGCGCCACGCTGCCCGCCGGCGAATCGGTCCGAGGATTCGGTCGAGCCGTGGGCACCGCTTGGCCGGTGATAGGCAGGTCAAACTCCAAAGCCCCGCCGCGGGCCAGAATCACGGAGCGCTCAACCACGTTGCGCAATTCCCGCACATTGCCCGGCCAATCGTAACTCTGCAGCTTTGTGACTGCGGCCCTCGTCAGCCGGGGCTTGGCGCACTTCAATTCCTTGGCCGAGAGCTCGACAAAATGTTTGGCCAACAGTGGGATGTCATCCATTCGCTCCCGCAGCGGCGGAACCTGAATCGGAAACACGTTCAGCCGGTAATAGAGATCTTCCCGGAATCGGCCTGCGGCGGCGGCTTTCTTCAAATCCCGGTTGGTCGCGGCGACAATGCGCACATCGGCGCGGCGTGTCCGGTCGTCGCCGACCCGTTCATACCGCTTTTCCTGGAGTACGCGCAGCAGCTTATTTTGGATATCCAACGGAATTTCCCCCACCTCATCCAGGAAAATGGTGCCGCCCTCAGCCGTCTCGAAGCGTCCGGCGCGATCCTTAACCGCTCCCGTAAAAGAGCCTCGCACATGGCCAAAAAACTCGCTTTCGAACAGCTCCCGGGGAATGGAGGCGCAATTGACTCGGACCAGGGGTTTATCTTTGCGCCCGCTACGGCGGTGGATTTCGTGGGCGACCAATTCTTTGCCCGTGCCGGTCTCGCCGAGAATGAGCACTGAAGCTTCCGTGGGAGCCACCATGTCAATTTGGCTGACCAGGTGTCGCAGACCAGAACTCTGGCCGACCAAATCGCCGAAGGCCTTGGCTTCCACCACCTCTTCCTGCAAATAGGTATTGTGCAATTCGAGCTGGGACTTGAGCACCTCGATTTCCTCGAATGCCCGGCGAGCCTTTTCTTCGCTCTCCCGCAGGGCTTGGTTGGAGGCCTGGAGTTCAGCGGTGCGTTCCTGCACTCGGAGTTCCAGCGTGTTGTGCGCGTTGCGCAGAGCTTCTTCCGCCTGGCGCAGCCGCAAATGCGTTCTGACCCGCGCCAGCACTTCCTCGGCCTCAAAGGGCTTGGTGATGTAATCAATGCCCCCGGCCTCAAACCCTGTGACTTTCTGGCGCGTATCGCCAAAGGCGCTAATAAAAATAACCGGGATGCGGCTGCTCTTTTCGTCTGCCTTCAAGCGACGGCACACCTCATAGCCATCCATGCCGGGCATGCTGACGTCGAGCAGGATCAAGTCTGGAGTCCTGGCGGCTACGGATTCCAGCGCCAGGGCGCCGTCCTCTGCCGGTCGGACGTGATAGCCGTGCCGGGTCAGCAGTTCGGTCAGCAGACGCAGGCTGGCGGGGGTGTCATCCACCACCAGAATCTCTTCCCGCCCTGAAGTCGGTTTCTTGTCTTCGCTCATAAGGTCTGTCCCTTTTTCAGCAATTTCAAAAGACGTTTGTAGCCAAGCTGTGTGGCCAGCGTGTTCAAGGCCCGGCCCAGTGAAGCATCCCGCTCGGTAACCTGCTCGATGATGGCATGCGTGCGAGCCGTGTCCAGTTCGATGACGGCCTGACGCAAATCCCGCAGCAGTTCCGCAGGGAGCGCGTCCAATTGCTCCGGACGCAGGGTAAGCTCCGGCGCCTTCGGCGTGCTCTCCTGAGGCGGTGCCTTTTCATAGATAAACTTCAGGCGCAGGTGCCGGGCCAAGGCTCCGAAGAGCTCCTGTTCCCGAATCGGTTTGCGCACGAGGTCGTCGCAACCGGCTGCCATAATGGGTTCTCTCTCTTCCTCCAAGGCGTGAGCCGTGAGGGCGATGATTTTGGTGTTGGCGCCGGCCTTGGTCGCCCGAATCCGCCGGGCGGCTTCCAACCCGTCCATCACCGGCATGCGGATATCCATCCAAATCAGGTCTGGATGCCATTGCTCGAACAGTGCCACTGCCTCCTGTCCGTTGGCGGCCTCACGTAACTCAAAACCAAGCGGCTCCAAGAGCCTTCGCAGCAGGAGACGGTTCTCCGGCTGGTCTTCGGCAATCAGGAGCCGGTAACGGGGCTGCCCTTCGGCCAATCCCAAAATGCGCGGGTTCTTCAGCTCATCGCGCTCCGCCACCGACGGAAGGACGCGCACTGGAATCTCGAAATAAAACACCGATCCCTTGCCTGGCTTGCTGGTCACTCCAATCTGGCCTCCCATGATCTCAACGTATTGCTTGCAGATGGCCAACCCCAATCCAGTCCCGGCTTGCGCGGGAGCCTGGTCGCCCAATTGCACAAAGGGAAAGAAGATGCGCTTGCAATCCTCCTGGCTCATGCCGGGCCCGGAGTCCTCAACCTCAAATCGCACTTTGGCTTTTTCGGACCCGTGGATGCTGGCGAGCCTGGCGCGGAGCTTCACCCCGCCTGAATCCGTGTACTTGATCGCGTTGCCAAGCAGGTTCAGCAACACTTGGCGCAGTTTGCCTGCGTCCACAGCAACAAACCGGGGCAGATCCGGGTCACGCTCCAAGGCGAAACGGAGGCCCTTTTCCACGGCCCCGACTCCCATTAGCGACTGCATTTCGTGCAGCAACTGGTTCAAGTCAACTTCGGACTCCTTCAGGGCCACCCGACCGGACTCGATCTTCGCCATGTCGAGGACATTGTTAATTAAGTTCAGCAGGTGCTCGCCGCTGCGGACGATGATATCCAGCGCCTCCCTCTGGTGCGGCGTCACGTCCGGACCGCTCTTGAGCAGTCGGGAAAAACCGAGCACGGCGTTGAGGGGGGTGCGCAACTCATGGCTCATGTTGGCCAGGAACGTACTCTTCGCGCGATTGGCCTCTTCGGCCCGGGCCTTGGCTTCCGCTAATTGTTCCGTCCGCTGCTTCACCAGATCTTCGAGGTGCTCTCGATGCTTGCGCAGCTCGTCCTCGGCGCGCTTGCGTTCGGTCACATCAATCGCCGTGCCGACGTATTCAACGAGTTCGCCGGTGTCGTCGAGGACTGGATGGCCTAAGATATGGATGTCTCTTACCGTTCCGTCCGGCAGCACGGTCCTGTAATCTGCCATAAGGTCAGCCTTCTCGCGGAGTGATTTCTCCCAGTCCTTGGTGGCCCGGTCGTAATCTTGCGGATGGATTCGCTGCAGGAATCTTTCCAGAGCAGGCGGGTCCTCCTTGGGCTCGAATCCAAAAATCCGGTACATTTCCTTAGACCAGTAGTTCCGTTCAGCCGTGGCAGGGCTCCAAGCCCAACCGCCCATGTGGGCCAGCCGCTGCCCTTCCGCCAGATAAGCCTCGCTTCTCCGCAGTGCCTCCTCGGCGCGCTTGCGTTCGGTGATGTCGCGCGCCACATGGACGACCTGTGTAAGTTCACCGCTCGGGTCAAACAGGGGGTCAACGGAAACCGAAAACCAAGGACCTCCCTTTCGAGCCAGGACCTCCACTTCTTCATGCCTCCGAGATTGGCGCATTTTGGCGAGAGGGCACTCCGCAGGAGGCGTGGACGTCCCATGGATCAGATCGTAGCAGTGTCCCCCGACGATTTTATCAAACGGCAGCCCCAGGAACTGCGCCGCTGCATGGTTGGCTCGCAAGATACGGAAATCCTTGTCGAGCAGCAAAACCAAATCCTGCACCGCGTCAAAGGTAGCCTGCCACTGCGCGGCGGTATTGCGCACCTCTTCCTCCGCCCGCTTGCGCTCGGTGATATCACGCACGAGGGCCAAGTGGTAAGCCCGGCCTCCATATTCGAAATAATCCGCGCTGATCGCGACCGGGAATATACGGCCATCTCGGGTCCGGTGGCGGCTCTCGAAAGTGCGCGACCGCAGCGCCTTGAGGTTGCGCCAATGGTCGGACCATCGCTCCAGCGGGAACTCAGAGTCAATATCCGCTATGCCCAGGCCGAGCAGTTCCGCACGGGTATAACCGAGCAGGCGGCAGGCCTCCTCGTTGACGTACTGAAAACGCGCCGTGTCATCTATTAGAAAGGCGGCCTCCTGTCCTTTGTCCAAGGCGAAACTCAGCAGGGCGACTTCCTGCTCTGCCCGTTGGCGCGCGGCCCGAGAACGCAAGGCGACGATGCCGAACGCCAGGTCGGCAGCCAGTTCCTCCAGCAGCCGAGTCTCTTCCGACGTAAAAGCGCCGGGCTGTGCGGAGTAAATGTTAAGACCGCCGAAGACGTTGGCATGTTCGTCCTTGAGCGGCAGGCCGATAGCGGAACGAAAACCGTGCTGCAAAGCGCCTTCCCGCCAGGGCGCGCCTCGAGTATCGGTTGCGTAATCCTCAAGGCAGGAAGTTCTCCCGGTCCGGATGGCCGTTCCGCTAGGGCCGCGTCCCCACTCGGTGTCGGCCCAAGTAATGCCGAGGTTTGCGAGAGTCTCCTTCTCGGCTCCGATCCACGCGACAGGCCGCACGCTTTTGGCCTCGTCGTGTTCGGCATAGCCCACCCACGCCACGCGGTAACCCGCCTCCTGGCAGACGATCCGGCAGATTTCCTGGAGCAAACTCTGCTCATCGGTGGCGCGCAGTAGTGTCTGGTTGCAGTTACTGATCGCCCGCAGTTCGCGATTCAAACGACGCAACGCCTCCTCCGCCCGCTTGCGCTCAGTGATGTCCGTCAGCATGGCGAAGGAGCCTGTGAAACGATGCCCGGCATCAAACATCGACGTGGCCGAAACATACATCCATACGGTGCTGCCATCCTTGCGGCGGTATCTCTGCTCATAGCGCTCGGTTAGCCCCTGGCGACGGGCTGATATCCTCGCTGACATCTCGGCATAGTCGTCCGCGAACAAGAACTCATGGAGCTTTCGGCCCACCATCTCCTGCGGTTGGTACCCAAGCATTTCCGCCATCCGCCGGTTCACCAACGTGGTGACGAATTGTTCATCGAGTTCCCAGATGCCTTCGGACGCCGTATCTACGAGCCGGCGGTACCGCTGCTCGCTTTGCCTAAGTTCCTCCTCCGCTTCTTTGCGCTCAGCGAGTTCCCGCGCAAGTCTTTGGTTGGCGTCCTCAAGGCGTTTGCCTGTCGCGCAGATTTCGTCAAAGGCGCGCGCGTTGGCAATAGCGGCCCCCATGTGGTCGGCGAATATCGCTGCCCAAGGCCGGCTAACTTCCGGCACAGACTCGCGGGTAAAGCCCACAATGGCTCCCAAAACCTCTCCTTTGAACCGGATAGGGCTGATCGCGAAGCAGCGGACACCCTCTTCGCGCAACCAATCAAAACCGGCGATGGAAATCGGCTGCTGGTCTGACTTCGTTACCAGTCCTTGCTGACCGCTGGCCACCGCCTCTCCAAGCGGGCAGAAATTCAGCGGCACGCGAGCATTGAGATCCTCGTACTCCCGCAACCCCTTTCCCTGAGGCAGAATCGATCTGCCTTTTCCCGCGACCAAATGAAGGCAGCGGGACTGGTCAGCACATTCAGACCGATATTTGCAGGTCATGCACAGGTCCCCTTTTTCGATCAGCCAGACCTGAGTAAATACATATTCCGTGCGCTCTGAGCCGTGTTCGACGATTTTCTTCAGGATCGGCTCCAGCGAGTGCTCCTGGGCAATCTCCAGGAGCAATTGCGCCGCCCGATGCGGATCAAATCGTGTGTCGCTGGTCGGTTCCATAACTATTAATAACTTATTGCACGGGAGCTTTTCGAAAGCGAGTTTTTTGGGCATGTGCGAGGGTCTTTCACCGGAGCCGTGAAGGACCCGGCCGGACGCTTTGAAACGGCGGAGGGCGGGACCATCTTCCTGGATGAGGTGGGGGAGATTCCCTTGGATGTCCAAAACAAGCTGCTGGGCATTCTCCAGGAAAGAAGTTACGAACGGGTCGGTGACGACCGGACGCGCCGCGCCGACGTGCGCATTGTGGCGGCGACCAACCGGGATCTGAAGAAAGCGGTGGCCGCGGGCCGATTCCGGGAAGATCTTTATTACCGGCTAAACGCGGCGATTTGCGTAACCAGCGGCGGCACCCGTTTCCCGGATAATTCCGATTGTGAAAGCCCCTTCACCGATTGGGCGAGCCCGGTGCATCCGTGTCCGCCGCGGCGATCAGCACCACCAGCGAACGAGGTCCGGCGCGATACGCTCGCCCCGCAACCACAGGTGCGGCCGGCCAATCCTGGATATCGTCGGGGGATTCGAGTGACGTATCAATCCATCGGCGCCATGGATGGCCGGCGGCGTGCATTTCTGCCGGCAACTCGAATTCGAGCGGTTCCCAGTAAGCGTTGAAGATGAGATGGAAAGACAGGTTTTCTTCGGGCAACGCCGCACTGAACGCCAGGCTGTGCGATTGCTCGCTCCAGTCAGGTTGGTGAAGCTTGACGCCATGCCAGGCCTTGCTGGCGGCTCGCAGGAGCTGGTTCAAACTCCGCCTTTGGCGCTCAGTGTCCATTTTGCGCAAAGCGCGGCGCGCAACCAAAAGTTCGACGAACCGATGGAGACCCGCGTGCTGCCGCACCAGGTTCCAGTCAAACCAACTGGTCTCATTATCCTGGCAGTAGGCGTTATTGTTTCCGCGCTGGCTGCGCCGCGCTTCGTCGCCCATCAAGAGCATGGGCACGCCCAGCGACAGGAGGGTCACGGCCAGAAGGTTCTTAATCTGACGGTCCCGCAGCTTTTCGATGGCGGGGTCGTCGGTGGGGCCTTCCACACCGCAATTCCAACTGCGGTTATCATCGGCGCCGTCGCGATTGTTCTCGCCGTTGGGCTCGTTGTGCTTCTGGTTATAGGACACCAGGTCATTCAGGGTGAAGCCGTCGTGGCAGGTGACGAAGTTGACGCTTTGCTCGGCTTCCCGCTCTTTGTGCCCGTAGATCTCGGGACTGCCGATGAACCGGTCGGCCAACCGCTCGACGGAGCCATCTGCCCCCAAGAAGAAACTGCGCACATCGTCGCGGAAACGGCCGTTCCATTCCTTCCAACTGTCGCCAATGAAATTGCCGACTTGGTACAGGCCGGCGGCATCCCAAGCCTCCGCGATCAGTTTGGTTCCCCCCAAAACCGGCTCGGACTCGATGTCCCACAATACGGGAGGGTTGGGTAAGACTTGGCCTGAAGGGTCGCGGGCGAGGATGGAGGCGAGATCGAAGCGAAATCCATCCACGTGCATCGTTTCCACCCAATAGCGGAGGCTGTCCACGATGAGCCGCCGAACGATGGGGTGGTTGGCGTTGAGCGTGTTGCCCGTGCCGCTGAAATTGGCGTAACGGGCCGGGTCGGGTTCGAGGAGGTAATAAATGGAATTATCCAGTCCGCGCAGGCTTAGGGTGGGCCCCGTGTGGTCCCCCTCGGCGGTGTGGTTGAAAACCACGTCGAGAATGACTTCAAGGCCTTCACGGTGCAACGCCTTGACCATGTCCCTAAACTCGTCCACCGGGCCGAGCCTGTCCCGCCGCGAGCTGTAAGCCTGATGAGGCGCGAAGAAGGAAACGGGCGCGTAGCCCCAATAGTTGACCTTGCCCGGCGGACAGTCCTGGGGATCGAACTGAAAGACCGGCAGCAGCTCAACCGCCGTCACCCCGAGTTGTTTCAAATAGGGAATCTTCTCGATCAGACCGGCATACGTTCCACGCAGGTTTTCTTTGAGGCCGGAGCTCGGATGCCGGGTGAACCCGCGGACGTGCATCTCGTAAATGATGGTCCTGGAAGAGGGTCGTTTTAGCGGAGTGTCGCCTTCCCAATCGTAGGCGGAGGGATCCACCACGACGCTTTTCATTGCAGTGGCGCAGTTGTCTCCCGGATGGCAAGCGGCCTCGCGGGAATAGCTCCGAGGGACCACAACGCCGCGTCCATACGGGTCGAGCAGGACCTTTGTGGCATCAAAGCGCGTGCCGCTTGCGGGATCGAACTGTCCGCGCGCCCGGTAGCCGTAAAGCTGGCCCGGCTGTATTTCCGGAACGAAGGCGTGCCAATAGTGATAGCTTCGGCTAACCACTGGATCCAGCGGGATCACGCGGGATGGTTGCGGATCGTCCTCCCGTTCAAAGAGCAACAACTCTATCGCCGCGGCGTTGCGTGAGAACACACTGAAATTAACGCCGCCAGCGACGATTGTGGCGCCCAGCGGCGAACTTCGTCCAGGGGTCACATTGGGGCGCATCGAAGTGTGGGAGAAATATGATTTGTTTGCCCGGAGCGCCAACGGCTCCGCCGGGCTATTCGTTAAGCCCCCAATGCGGGTATGCCGCCCAGTCGGAGTGCTCCGACTCCCGAATAGGCAGAGGAACATGCCGCGGCTCTTGTAGTCTCGCTGGAATCAATTCCAGATAGTCCGGCGCGGGCCTGTCCGGCTCCGGCTCAACCATTTCATGAGCAATATCATCGAGAAATTTAAGAACTGTTTTTCCTTTCATAACTGGCGATTTCGCTGTTGTGCCGGAGTCATTTCTGACTGGTTTTCGGCGCTTGGCACGGACGTCTTGTCCGCGCAAATCTTCCGCGGATGATCGCCAGTTGAACTGTGTTCTCGTCTGTCATTGGATTCGCCATTTGGTTATTTCGCTTTCTCCAGAGCGGCGACTTTGCCGAGGCGCCGCAGGTGTCTTTCAGCCTGGCTGTACTCCGCCGCTAGAAAGGTCTGAACCAGGTCCCACGCGACGGCTGGGCCGACAGTCCGGCCGCCCATGCACAGGACGTTCATGTGGTCGTCTTCAACTCCTTGCCGGGCGGAAAAGTGGTCGTGGATCAGGGAGGCACGGACGCCTGGAATCTTGTTCGCGCAAACCGAAGCCCCAACGCCACTGCCGCAAATCGCGATACCGCGTGTCACCTGGCCGGACGCCACAGCGTTCGCGAGCGGAGTCACATAGTCCGGATAATCGTCGTCGGGTTTAAGTTTGTTGGCCCCGAAATCAACCACTTCGTGGCCCGCGCCATGGAGTTGGGCAACCAACTCTTCTTTCAGAGCAAAGCCTCCGTGGTCGGTGGCAATTCCTACTTTCATAATCTAAGCGGCCCGCTTGAGCGCGTCACTCTTGGAGGCAATTACCGCGAGCAATTCGTCCCAGGACTTCACGAAGGCTTTGGCCCCTTCAGTCTGGAGTTGAGCGGCCAGTGCTCCTACGTGGACACCGGCCTCGTTGAGTTGCTCCAGCACACTCTCGCAATCGGCTCCATCGGCGGACATGATCGAGCCGAGTGCGCCGTGATCGGCCAGGGCCAGTAACGTGGCTTCCGGCATGGTGTTGACCGTGAACGGGGCCGCCAGCGCTTTGATATAGAGCACATCCGAGGCTTGAGGGTCCTTGGTGCCGGTGCTGGCCCAAAGCAGTCGTTGCGGTCGGGCACCCGCGTTAAACGCGCGCTGCCAGCGAGGCGAGCCCAACAGCTCCAGGTAAACTTTGTAAGTGCGGTTGGCCATTGCGATCCCGAGCTGGTTGTTTAATGCCGCGGGGACTTTGCCGGCCACCGCGCCATCCCAACGGCTGACGAATACTGATGCGACCGAACCGACGTCCGGCTTGAGTCCCGCAGCGATGCGCCGCTCGACGCCGCGCATGAAGGCGTCTGCCGCCGCGAGATATTGCTCGCGTGAAAACAGGAGCGTTACGTTTATGGGTACGCCGGCGAAGATCGCTTCTTCAATTGCGGGCAAGCTTTCTTTTGTCCCAGGAATCTTGATGAAAACGTTGGGCCGTGCTACGCGGGCGCACAATTCCTTGGCGGCGGCCAGTGTGCTGGCGGCGTCGTAGGCCAGGACCGGTGACACTTCCAGGGAAACCCATCCATCCATTCCGTTGGTCTGGTCGAACGTCGGGCGGAAAAGATCCGCCGCCCGGCTGATGTCCTCGAGCGCCAGCTCGAAAAACAGCGGTTCACCGGATTTCCCTTGGGCGAGCCGGCCCCGAATCGCCGGATCATAAACCCCGCTGTTCTTGATGGCGTGGTCGAAAATGGTCGGATTGGAGGTCAGACCGGTGATGGAGAGCTCCTCAATGTAGCGCTTGAGCGTCCCCGTGTTGAGCAAGTCGCGGGTGATGTTGTCGAGCCAGAGGCTCTGGCCAAGATTGTGGAGTAGTTTGGTCGCTTTCATGTTTGTTCGTTTTTCAATGCACGGCCTCCTGGCTCTGGATCGCGGCATTTACTGCGGCCATCCGCCCGGAGGAAGTTGTCAGTTCACGAAGCCGCTCGAAAATTGAGGGCTTGAGCATCTCCTCCGTGGAGCGCCAGCGCCAATTGCCAGCGGCGATGCCAGGCACGTTCATTCGGCCCTCCACACCCAGATTCAACAAGTCTTGCAGTGGAGCGATTGCGAGGCCCGACTTCGAGGACCACACCGACCGGATAAAGTCCCAGGCGATTTCGCCACCCCCGCCGCCAGCCGTTCCCGCATAACTCCTGGCAGCCTGGCGAACATTTTCCGGTAGAAATTCAAACCAGGCCCGAGTGGTGGTATTGTCGTGCGTTCCCGTGTAGGCGACGGTGTTCGGGACGTAATTGTGGGGGAGATGCGGATTATGTGGACTGCCATCGAAGCCGAACTGGAACACTCGGATTCCGGGCAGCTCGAACTCATCGCGAAGCGCAACCACATCGGGAGTGATAATGCCGAGGTCTTCGGCAATGAACGGCAAGTGGCCCAACTCCGCGCGGACAGCCTCGAAGAAAGCAGCGCCGGGCCCCGGGACCCAATAACCACTTTCAGCGGTTTCAGCCGTCGGGGGAACGTGCCAGGCAGCGCAAAACGCTCGGAAGTGGTCGAGCCGAACCAAGTCCACATGGGCCAACAACGACTTCAGGCGGTCGATGCACCAACGATAACCAGAACGGCGAATTGCTTCCCAGTCATAGACCGGATTGCCCCAGAGCTGCCCTTTGGCACTGAAATAATCCGGGGGCACGCCGGCCACGAACAGCGGCCGGAGATCGGCATCGAGCTGGAACCACTCGGGGTTGGCCCAAACATCGCTGGAATCGAGCGACACGAAGAAAGGCAGATCCCCGATAAGGAACACGCCGCGTTCGTGGGCATACTCCTTCAAGCTGTTCCCCTGGCGGGACAGCAAGAATTGCGCAAAGCGGCTTTCGTTGATCTCGCCGGCCAGGTCGTGACGTGCGTGCGCCATGGCGGAAGGACTGCGCCTAAGCAAGTCCTCTGGCCAGTCCAGGAGATTAGCGCCTCCCAAGCGTGCCTTTAAGGCACGAAAGAGCGCGTAGTCGTCAAGCCAGTGAGCCTCTTCCGAACAGAATCGCTCAAAGTCGGCGCTTAGCTCAGGGCGGTCGGAGGAGTTGAAATTGCGCCAGGCCTGGTCGAGCAATCGGTGCTTGAAAACAGTTACCGCGTCGAACTCAACCGCGCGCTTTGGGAGGCCTCCGCCTATTGCACAATCCCTTGGGCTGAGCAATCCGTCCTCGATTAGAAGGTCTGGGCTGACCAGCAGTGCATTGCCCGCAAAAGAGGACAGGCATGAGTAAGGCGAATTGCCATACCCAGTAGGCCCCAATGGCAGCGCCTGCCACCACCCCTGGCCGGCATCGTGGAGCCGGTCCACCCACGCAAAGGCCGCCGGCCCCACATCACCAATGCCGTAAGGCGACGGCAGCGAGGTCACATGCATCAACACACCGGAGGTACGACAGCCGGGCCTGAATGGCGGAAGCGCGACTTGATGTTCTGAGAGGAAGCTGTTCATGATATCGGGCACGGTTGCACCTTCCAGATTTCGGTTGCGTACTGGGCGATGGTGCGGTCGCTGGAGAACTTCCCTGAGGCAGCCACGTTCAGGATCGCCTTGCTGGCCCAGGCCTCGGGCTCGCGGTACAAATCCACGAGCCGCTGATCCGCCTCGAGGTAGGATTTCAAGTCCGCCAGATGCATGTAGAAGTCACCGTGGGCCAGGAGCGCATCCAGGATGGGGGAGAAAATGCCCTGCTCTTTTGGGCTGAAATGGTTCGACGAGATCAAATCCAAGGCCAGCCGTGTTTCCGGTTCGTTCTCATAGTGCCAGCGCGGATTGTACCAGCCGCGCGTCTTAGCAACTTGCTCCGCCGTCAGGCCAAACAGGAAAAAGTTTTCCTCGCCGGCCTCCTGAACCATTTCGATGGTTGCCCCATCGCGTGTCCCAATCGTCAGAGCGCCATTCATCATGAATTTCATGTTGCTGGTGCCGCTGGCCTCGTAACCGGCGGTTGAAATTTGATTCGACACATCGCTGGCCGGGACGAGCCGTTCGGCCAAACTCACGCAGTACTCCGGCAAGAACACCACCTTGAGCCGGCCTCGCACCGCCGGGTCTGCGTCAATGACGGCGGCGAGATTGTTGATGAATTTGATGATGAGCTTGGCCAGGTGATAGGCGGGCGCCGCCTTGCCGGCGAAGAAGAACGTGCGTGGAGGCAGTTCGAGCTTGGGATTCGCGCTCAGGCGGTTGTAAAGCACGACCACGCGCAGCGCGTTGAGCAATTGCCGCTTGTATTCGTGGATGCGCTTGATCTGGCAATCGAAGATTGTGTCCGGATCAACGGCCTGCCCGGTGGTTGTCTTCAGCCAGTCGGCAAATTTCACTTTGACTTGGCGCTTGGCGTTACGGAAGGACGCTTGAAACCCCGAATCGGCGGCCAAGGATTTGAGCCGGCGCAACTCATTGAGATCGACAATCCAGCGATCTCCGATGGCCTCGGTGATGGCACGCGCGAGCGGCGGGTTGGCCAGCAACAACCAACGCCGGGGTGTGACGCCGTTGGTCTTGTTGTTGAAGCGTTCAGGATAGATTTCGGCCAAATCTTTTACCGTAACCGTCCGCAGCAAGCCCGAATGAATCGCCGCCACGCCGTTGGTGCTGTGGGAGCCGACAATGGCAAGATTGGCCATGCGGACTTTCCGAAACGGCCCTTCTTCGATCAGGCTGACGTTTGCCACCCGCATTTCGTCCCCAGGGTAGCGCAACCGAACGTCATCCAGGAGCCGGCGGTTGATCTCGAAAATAATCTCCAAATGGCGCGGCAGCATGTCCTGAAACCACTGGACTGGCCATTTCTCGAGCGCTTCCGGAAGCAGGGTATGGTTGGTGTAAGCCAACACTTTCGTGGTTAACGCCCAAGCCTGGTCCCAGCCGAGATGCGCCTCATCCAGCAGTATCCGCATTAACTCCGGCACCGCCATCGAGGGATGGGTGTCATTGAGTTGGATCGCCACCTTCTCCGGTAGTTGGTTCCAGTCATCGTTCGTCTGCCGGAAACGCCGCACCAAGTCCCCCAGGGAACAGGCGACCAGAAAATATTCCTGTATAAAACGCAAGCCCTGGCCGAAGCTGGTCGAATCGTCCGGATAAAGCACGCGCGTGAGCGATTCGGCAGCCAAACTTGCGGCGACAGCGCTGACGAAATCACCGTGGCTGAACGCTCGAAAGTCAAAGGAATCAGGGGTAGTTGCGGCCCAGAGCCGGAGGGTGTTGATGGTCTTGCCGCCAAAGCCCACCACGGGCCTATCGTACGGCACACCGATTATCTTTGAAGGCCGCCCCGGAATGGGTAGCAAACTTCCGCCACGCACCTCAAACGAGCAGTTCAACGGCACTTCGATTCTCTCCAGAGGGCGCGGCACCTCCCATGGGTCCGGATTGCGCAACCAATTATCCGGCTGTTCCTGTTGCCAGCCGCCCCTGATGGTCTGTTTAAAGATGCCATACTCATAGCGGAGCCCATAGCCCATCGCCGGGAGGGCCATGGTGGCCATGGAATCCAGAAAGCACGCCGCCAAACGTCCCAGCCCGCCGTTGCCCAGGCCGGCGTCCGGCTCCTGGTCCAGGAGTTCCATTGGGTCGGTCTGCTCCCGCATGGCCGCCTGCCTAACGATCGGGTCAAGCAGAAGATTGGTAATATTATTGGCGAGTGAACGTCCGATCAGGTACTCCATCGAGAGATAGTAAACGCGCTTGGGGTTTCTCCGGGTGTAGTGCTGTTCGGTGCGAACCCAGCGTTGCGACAACAGGTCGCGCACGGAGCGCGCCAGCGCCTCGAAGCGTTCGCGAGACCCTGCGGCTTCGAGTGCAATGACATTGTCAAAAGCAAGATGTCGCTCATAGGAAGCGTTGGCGGAGCCTGCGAATTGAACCGGACCACAGGCGTACTGCTCCAGGAGTTCCGCCTCCGCCATTCGGTTAACCCCATTGTCAAGCGGGTGGACCTCGCCTGGCGAGCGCGGCGCTTTTGCCTGTGATCGATTAGGTTTGGGCAAGGGTTGATCGATCTGATTTCTTGGAGAGATCGGTTTCAGTATTGTGCTATCCATATCGTCCTCTTCAGTTTGTTTTTCGGTGAAAACGCGGGCTTGCGCTATGAGTGTGGAAGGAATGCTGATCATCGGTTGCCTGGCCAGGTCCACCCATCCATCTCCGGCTTGTCTATGCCGTTCTCATAGGCGTAGGCCTGGCATTCGAGTTGCATGACGCGCAGCTTCTCCTTGGCGTGAGCGCCGGAGGCGCGCAGGGCCGGCACCCGATCAATTGCGTCCATCGCGATGGTGAAGCGATCAATCTGGTTTCGGATAGCCAGGTCGAGCGGAGTATTGATGTTGCCTTTCTCTTTGTAGCCGCGCACGTGCAAGTTCTTGTGATTCGTGCGCCGATAAGTAAGCCGGTGAATCAACCAGGGATAACCGTGGAAGTTGAAGATGATGGGTTTGTCCTCGGTGAACAGTGTATCGAAGTCCCGGTCGGACAGACCGTGCGGATGCTCGCTTGACGGGGTAAGCCGGAAGAGATCGACCACATTGATAAACCGGATCTTGAGGTTGGGGAAGTGCTCACGCAACAGGATGACGGCCGCGAGCGATTCTTTCGTGGGGATATCTCCGGCGGAGGCGATGACCACATCCGGCTCCGTTCCCTCGTCGTTGCTCGCCTGAGGCCAAATGCCAAGCCCTTTGGTGCAGTGAGCAATGGCATGGTCCATGGTCATGTATTGGAGATGCTTCTGTTTATCCGAAACGATCACGTTGATGTAGTTAGTGCTTTTTAGGCAGTGATCCGCGACGCAAAGGAGTGAGTTAGCGTCCGGTGGTAGATAGATGCGGCAAATCTCGGGACTCTTATTCACGACCAGATCGAGGAAGCCCGGATCCTGATGGGTGAAGCCGTTGTGGTCCTGGCGCCAGACCGTCGAGGTGATGAGAAGGTTCAGCGATGAAACCGGCGCCCGCCAGGACAACCCGCGGCAGCTCTCCAGCCATTTGGCGTGCTGATTGAACATCGAGTCAATCACATGGACGAAAGACTCGTACGTGGAGAAAAACCCGTGACGTCCCGTGAGCAGATAACCTTCGAGCCAGCCTTCCAGCGTGTGCTCCGAAAGCAGTTCCATGACCCGACCGTCTGGCGCCAGTTCGCCGCCATCGGCATCTTCGGGCCGGTAATCGGCCAGCCACAGTTTCTTGCTGGCTTCATAAATGGCATCCAGCTTGTTGGAAGCGGTTTCGTCGGGTCCGAAGACACGGAAGCTCTGCATGTTGTTGCGCATGATGTCCCGCAGGAAGCGTCCCAGGGGTCGCGTGTTCTCAGCCGTGGTCTGGCCTGGCGCGTCCACCTTGACCGCATAGTCCCGAAAATCGGGGAGACGGAGGGGCTTGCGGAGCAACCCGCCGTTCGCATGGGGATTGGCGCTCATGCGCCGGCAGCCTTCGGGCGCGAGGGCCTTGAGTTCCGGGATTAGCTTCCCGCTTTTATCGAACAGTTCCTCGGGCCGATAACTGCGTAGCCAAGCCTCCAACTGCTTCAAATGGGCCGGGTTTTCCCGCACGCCCGCCAACGGCACCTGGTGTGCTCGCCAAAAGCCTTCGACCTTATGGCCGTCCACTTCTTTGGGGCCTGTCCAGCCCTTGGGGCTGCGCAGAACGATCATGGGCCACCGGGCACGGGTCGCTTTGCCGCTGGCGCGGGCTTCTTGCTGAATGCGCCGGATTTCGAGCACACAGTTCTCGAGGGTTGCGGCCATCTTCTGGTGCATGTCTGCCGGGTCGCTGCCCTCCACGAAGTAAGGCGTCCAGCCATAGCCCACAAACAAGGATTCCAGTTCATCGTGCGAGATGCGGGAAAGCACGGTGGGATTGTTGATCTTATAGCCGTTGAGTTGCAGGATGGGCAGCACCGCGCCGTCGCGGATCGGATTCAGAAACTTGTCCGAATGCCAAGCCGCCGCCAGAGGACCCGTTTCGGATTCTCCATCGCCGACGACTACGGCCACGAGCAGGTCGGGATTATCATAGGACGCGCCGAAGGCATGAGAGACGCTATAGCCCAACTCACCGCCCTCATGCATGGAGCCGGGTGTTTCCGGTGTGCAATGGCTGCCGATGCCGCCGGGGAAGGAAAATTCCTTGAAGAACTCGCGCATTCCTGCTTCGTCCTCGCCCTTGTTGGGATAAACCTCCGAATAGGTGCCCTCGAGGTAGCTCGGTGCCAATACGCCTGGCGCCCCGTGCCCCGGGCCGGCCAGGAAGATCGTGTTCAGATCATACTTTTTGATCAGCCGATTGAGGTGGACATAAATAAAACTCAAACCCGGACTTGTGCCCCAATGCCCGAGCAATCGCTGTTTGATATGGTCAATCGTAAGCGGTTGGCGCAGCAGCGGATTGGCCCGCAAATAAATCATCCCGGCGGCCAGGTAATTGCACGCCCGCCAGTAGGCGTCAATCTTGCTGAGTTCCTCTCTGGACATTGCTGGCGCCGGCGCCGGGCGTGCCTCGCCGCGCCGAGTTCTTTTTCGATCATCGATTACTGTTGCGGTTTCACTCATATTGATACTTCCTTGTTAAACGGTTTCAGTTGTTAGTTCTAATTCTCTGGGTGGAGACTTCCATCGCGCGTCCGAACGAATCACTTGCCGTGTCTCTCGCAGGATGGTCAAATCCTCCCTGCTTGAAATGACCAGGATCCGCCCGGGGGAGGTACGACTGGCGATGTCCGCATCGGGCTTGCAGCGCCCATTGGCGGTGGTGTCGAGTTCCAACCCCAGATGGCCGAGGTTTTCGCAGACGAGCTCCCGGACCTGCGCGGAATTCTCGCCGACGCCAGCCGTGAAGACCAACCCATCAACCCCACCCAGCGTTGCGGCCATCGCGGCGATAGTTTGCACCAGCCGATGGATATAGACTTCCAAGGCCAGGCGAGCGTCAGGACTGTTTGATGCCTCCTTCAGAATTTGGCGCATGTCAGAAGAAATCCCGGAGAGACCAAGCAGGCCGGACTCGTAGTTCAACGCGTGGTCAAGTTGTTCCACAGTCAGCCCCTTGTGTCGCAAGAGGTAGAGCAGCACGCCCGGGTCCAGGCTGCCGCTGCGAGTGCCCATGACGACCCCTTCAAGCGGGGTGAAGCCCATGGACGTATCGACGCAAACGCCGTTGCGGACCGCTGAGACGGAGGCGCCATTGCCCAGATGAGCAATCACAATCCGAGCGCTGCTGCGACCCAGCATCGCCGCCGCGCGCCGGGAGCAGTAAGCGTGGCTCAAACCGTGAAAGCCGTAACGATAGATTCCCCACTTAGTTGTCCAGGTCCGGGGTATGGCGTAGGTCCGCGCCGCGGTCGGCAAAGTGGCGTGAAAGGCCGTGTCGAACACCGCTACCTGCGGTACTGAGGGCAAGACTCTTCCAATAGCGCATATCCCCTCAAGCCCGGCCATGTTATGCAGCGGCGCCAGATCACAGAGTTCATGAATGGCGTCTTGAACCTCCACGGTGATCCGCACGGCTGCTGTGAACCGCGTTCCCCCATGCACGATCCTGTGCCCAACCGCCGCAGGTTCGTCATTGCGCAGCAAGGGCGCGAGGGGGCCAGTGCGGAGGTCTGAAAGGATTCGCGAAAAGGCCTCGCCATGCTCCCGCAGATGCAATTCCTCCCGTATCTCAGGTTGGCCGGGATAGCGGAGCCTGAGCTGCGTTGGCTGGGTCGCCCAATCAATGCTGCCGTCGGCCAGAAGCAACTCCTGCTCCGCCTCGAACAGGCTGAACTTGAGACTGCTGGATCCGGAGTTGCAAACGCCGATTTTCATGGATCATTTTCAGGAAGCGCCGTCATCCCACTTAGCAGTGAAGAGGAAGACGAACCGGCCAAAAACCAAAGCAGTATGAACATCTGTTTCTCCAGGGTCATGAGATGCCTCTTTTGAAGGATGCGAGCCTCTCTAAAGGAAAGAACCACGAACGCTTGCGCTGGCTGGCTTTCGGGGCTCCGCGTTCAGCAAAGTCCACCTGGCGGATGTCGTGGAGGATGAAGTCGCAGTGCTCATCAACGGTACTGGCAAGGCGAATCAACTTTTGTACGTCGCGCCGCGGAATTTCCACGCAGAGTATCGTCCGATCACCCTCGCGGATATGTCCCTTGACTTCGGCCACTTGGTAGTTCCCGGCGCGCAAGACTTCGGCCAATTCTGGTCCTTTGGGGGTGAGGAGAAACACCAATTGCTTGCCAAAGGCCAGCCGTTGTTCGATGACCATTCCCAGGTAAGTCCCTATCGCGAACCCCAGCCCGTAGGCGATAGCATACACGGGCTGATTCACGTTCAGCAGGACCTTGGCGACGGCACAAATATAGACAACCGCCTCGAAGAACCCGAGAACTCCGGCGAACGCGCGCCGGCCTTGGATGACCGAGACCATGCGGATGGTGTCCAAGGAAACGTCTGTGATCCGGGCCAGGACGATAAGGCAGAACGTTATGAGTACGGTAATGTTCATTTAGCAATTTGGATTTATTCCAGTCATGGCATCGGCGATGCCCCCGGACCTTTGCCGCAGGGAAAGGTGGTGTGCGGGCCAGGCGTCCATGGGCGTGACATCCGGGCCGGGATTGAACGTGAATCGGACGAGGTTTTTGAGGTTCAGGATCGAGATGCCTCCCTGCAACAACCGGAAGTGGACTGCAGGCGCGGAGAAGAGCATGTGCAGCCGTTGAAGCCGTTCCGCTTCCACTGCTACTTGGATTTCAGCCGCCAGAAATATTCGACTCCCGCCAGTCATTTCGACTTCCACATAGACTACGGCGAACTCGCCTGTCCGTTTCGGGCTTCGGCGTCGCTCCAGCCGCGCCGGGTCGTTCACGTGGCTTCGTTCTTGGAAATCGTCCTCGGGCAACTCGACCATATCCAAGATGTCGGTGGGCTGTTCCCACAGAGGGAGATCTTCGGCGATAAGGTCAACGCGGTTGACCCGCGCAGCGACGAAAGACGTCAGGGAATACTCGCCGGCAATGGTAATGACGTTGCCGGCAAAAACTCTTGAGGGCTGGATTTCCTTCAATATACGAGCTGCCAGGGCCGGATTGTCTTGGAAAAAAGCCCCGACCGAACCTCCCTGGGTATGAATTAGAATTTTCATGTTGTGAATTTTCTATCGTCGTTCAGTTCAACAAGCCTGTGTCCATTCCTCCCGTAATGCGACAGATGGCTCTCGATGTTCGCCAAAATTCTTGGCCCATATTCATGAGGGCCGCTTTGGCGCTTGAGACTCGGCGCTTGTTCATATTGTTGAATGCAATTCGCATACAAAACCCGAATTGCGCAGGTAACATGCCAACTATCTCGGAAATGCAGAAGCTGCTGAGGTTGACATACTAACGACTCACAAGCGGCTCGCGGCTCAGGCTCGAAACTTCGAATGTTCGAAAAACAAAGTTTCTTGCGACTTCCTGGTATTGGACAGGCACGCCTCCGCCGGACATGAGCGGCCTGGCAGAACCGTATCACTGAGAACGCCACAAGGACTGCAGCGAGCGTTTCACTTGCGTCCGGAAATGGGCGCCTGCCTGCGTACACGAGGAACCGAACGAACGATTGTCTGTTTTTCGAGTCTTCGAAATTCCGAGCCTCAGCCTACGAGTCGGTTCTAAGCCGTTACCACTTGAAGCCCAGCACCTTATGCATTGCGAAGATAGCTGGCACGGCCATTGCGTAAGTCAGCTTTGTATGCGAATCGAGCAGAGCAGAGAAGCAGATTGGCCAACCAGCCCAACCGGGTGCCCCTTGGCCGCGCGGAACCGAGTGCTAGAGGTCGCCTGTGAAATGTTCGCCGAGGCCGGTTTTCACGGAACACACTTTCGGGAAATCTCCAAGCGCGCCGGGACCAATGTGGCTGGGATCTGTTACCACTTCCAGAGCAAGGAGGGACTTTATCAGGCCGTGATGATGGAGGCTGGCCGGCGGCTTTCCGATCGCGACGAGGACTTCCTGGGGTCCTGTGCTCATTTGCCGGCTGAACAGAGGCTTTTAAGGCTCACCGAGTTGCTATTGCAAAAACTTAGCGCCAAGCGCGCCTGGATTGCCAAGCTTCTGACCAGGGAATTGATGGACCCAGCCTGCGGAGCGCACACGTATGTGGCATCCGGGCTTGAGCGGGATTTTGTCCTGCTCCAGGCGGTGATGAGAGACCTGCTCGCTGCGGGCGCCAGCAGCGAAACCCTCCCGCTCCATGCGCTGAGCTTGATTGGTGAGTGTGTTCTTTACTGTTTAGCAGTAGAGAACCCGCACCACCCCTTGGTTCAGTTAGCCGCAAGTTTGCCAAATCGAGCGCACTTGGCCCGGTTTCTCACGGAGCGTTCGTTGGCGGTCCTCCAACGACAGATTTCAAACCTTTAGTGGCAATTGCACATGAAAAATCAAAGACAGCTTATGATCTATAACATTAATTCAAGGCTCCGCTTGGCGAGAGTCGGATGCAAAGGGCTGATGTTGCTATGCGTGGCGTTGGCGCTCGGCGGGTGCGGGAAGCCGGCGGCCAGACCGCCCGAGAAATCGTTGGTGCGCACCGCGATAGTCGAGTCGATGAACAGTGGCGGGTCCGACGGTGAGGCTTCTTACCTGGCACAGGTGAAGTTCGACCACGAAACGGACTTGAGCTTCAAAGTGGGGGGGATTTTGGTCGGCATCGGGCCGGCGGCCGGCACAGATTGGGACGAGGGGACGCCGGTGAAAGCCGGGATGGTCCTGGCCGAGTTGAAGCAGGCTGACTTCACTAATGCGTTGAACTCGGCTCGCGCTCGCGCGGAACTGGCGGGCAAGACTCTCGAGCGTTTTCGCAAGCTGCGCGGGACGGATGCCATTTCCCAGCAGGAGCTCGATGTGACTGAGGCGGACTGGCAAACTGCCCAGGCCCAACTGGACCAGGCGGAGCAGAATCTTCGGGATTCGCGGCTGGTGGCGTCCAAGCATGGAGTGGTGCTGGCTCGCTATGTTAATTCGGGCGTCACGGTGGCTCCCGGCCAGCGGGTGCTGCGCTTTGCCGACACCGGCCTGATGTCCGTCGAGTTGGGATTGCCGGATCGATTGGTAGGGCGGCTCGCCCCAGGCAAGGAAGTGGAGGTGGAGGTGTCGGGGTTAGAGGGCCTGCCGCCGTTTCGTGGTCGCGTTTCGGAGGTGGGAGTGGCGGCCAGCACCGAAGGCCGGTTGTTTCGCGTGGTGATCAAGGTGCCCAACCCGGAGGGCCTGCTGCGCTCAGGTATGACGGCGCGTATTCACGTCGGCGACACGCCGGCGGCGACCCCGGGCACGGTCTGCGTTCCGCTCTCGGCGCTGGTGACCCTGGCTCCGGATAGCCGTTCGGAAGCGAGCGGCCGAGCGCAGTTAGGGGTCTTTGTCGTCCAGGATGGCAAAACGGTGCAGCGAGCGGTCAAGACGGGCGATATTCGCAACAGTTCAATTCTCATTACCGAAGGGTTGCGGGCAGGTGAACAGGTAGTGACTGCGGGAGCGAGTTTTCTGTATGACGGCGCTCCCATCGAAGTCGCTACAGACAGTGTGGCCGCGAAGTAAGCCCTGAAAGGAGAGACGTTCCAATGTCTGAACCAGTCGAAAATAAAGTTGAGTCCGGTGATCTGGCCCAGTTTTTTGTCGAGCACCGGGAGGTGAGTTGGCTGGCCCTGATTGCGGTGTTGGTTTGGGGAGCCGTGGCTTATACCAAGCTAGGCCAGCAGGAGGACCCGACGATTCCCCAACGAACGGCGATGCTGGTCACGCAGTTCCCGGGCGCGACGGCCTCGAAAGTGGAGGAGTTGGTCTCCAAACCCATTGAGCGCAAGATCAGCGAGCTTAAGTCCATCGAGGAGATCAAGACGCAATCGCAGCCGGGCATCTCCACCATGACCATCAAACAGCTTCCCGCCTCAACGGCAACGATTGACCAGGAGTGGGACAAGGTACGGGCCAAACTTCAGGAGGTGCAGTTGCCTGAGGGGACGCGTCAGCCGTGGTTAAACACCGATTTCGGCAACACGATAACGCTGTTGTTCGGATTAGTCAGCCCTCCCATCACAGATGCCGAGTGCGTGGCGCGGGCCAATCTCCTGCGGCAGCGCCTGGCCGAGGTCCGGAGGGGTGCGCCCACAACCAATCATGCTGCGATGGCGGCATTCTTCCCATCATTGGGCGAGAATTACCTCGAGGTGCTCCGCGGCCGATTGGAAACAGCGGTCCGCGCGGCTGGTCTGGCCAAAGAAGTGCGCACGGTTCAAGGACATTCGTTTATTCTGGTTGATCTGGAAACCTCCGCCTGCCGGGCCGACCTGGAGCAATTTACGGCCGATTTCGTCAGAAGGCTCACCGGCACCGACCGTGAATTGTGGCACCCCGATTTCACTCAACCGATCTTGCTGATGGGCGACGAGGACCCGCTGCCGCAAATTCGGGCCTCGGCTCCGCCGCGCTACAGCTATCGAACGCTCGAATTGCTGGCGCGCGATTTTGAGGATGCGCTCAAGCAAGTCGAGAGCGTCGGCAAAGTTACTAAAATCGGCATTGTGCAGGAAACGGTGTATCTGCTCTTTTCGGATGCCAATCTGGCCGGCTACGGGTTGACCCCGGAGATGGTCATAAGCTCGATTGCCGCCCGTAACGCGGTGATCCCCGGCGGCACGATGCGAACCGAAGGACGCAATTTCCCGGTGCAACTTTCCGGCGAATACAAAACCGAGAAGGACATGCTCGGCACCGTGGTGGGCCTGAGCCGCGAAGGCGCGCCGGTGTATCTGCGCGACATTTTTGACGTCCGCCGGATGTATGAGTCGCCCATCTCGTACAAAGTGGATATCCTCGGGCGGACGGGCACCAATGGGCCGCTGGACACGCGCTGGGCGGTGATGGTGGCCGTCGAGATGCGGGATGGTGAAATCATTCGCTATTTCAACCGGGACGTCATGAAAGTGGCAGATACCATGAAAGTCCGCATGCCCGAAGGCCTGGAGTTCCGGGTGCTCTCCGACCAACCCACAGCCGTCGAACACCGCATCCATCACTTCGTCCGATGCTTTGTGGAAGCGGTGGCCATCGTGATTATCGTGGGGTTGTTCCTGATGGATTGGCGTTCGGCGCTGGTGCTGGCCATAGCCGTTCCCCTGACCGTCGCCATGACGTTGGTGGGCATGCAACTGCTTCACATTCCCTTGCAACAAATCTCCATTGCCTCGCTCATTATCGCGCTGGGAATGCTGGTCGATGTGCCCGTGGTGGCCTCGGACGGCATCAACCGCGAGCTGCATCGGGGAGAGCCGCGGCTGCGCGCGGCCTGGCTTGGCCCGCTTCACCTGCGGCACCCGATGGTGTTCGGGACGTTGATCAACATCTTCGCGTTCCTGCCGTTGCTGCTGCTAACCGGGGACAAGGGTGAGTTTATGAAAAGTCTCCCGGTCGTGATCACCCTGGCTTTGCTTTCGGCGTTACTGGTGTCGGTCACCTTTACACCCCTGATCAGCTATTACGTCCTGCGAGGGCAAAAAGGGTTTGATGAAGGCGGCGAGGTCCGTTCTTTTTTCCTGTTCCGCTACGTGGACCAGGCGCTTGCCGCTGTCTTGCCACACTATCGCGCCGCACTCCAAGGAGCCCTCAAGCGCCCCTGGCTGGTCCTGGGCGTGGGTTATTCGCTGCTGGCTCTTAGCTGCCTCCTGGTTCCGCTGTTGGGCAGCCAGTTTTTCCCGCCGGCCGAGCGCAACCAGTTATTGGTGGATATCGAGCTGCCTTCCACCGACTCGCTGACCAGCATGAGGGCAACGCTGGATCAAGTGGTGGCCCTGATCAAACGCCATGAGGAGGTCTCCAGCGCGGCGGTTTTCTCCGGCGGCACCGCTCCTCGCTTTTACTACAACATCGAACCAAAGGAACCGGCAAACTATCTCGCGCAGATTCTCATCAACACGCGGCACGAGGACGAGGTGAGAGGCTTGCTCCTGAAGCTGCGCCAGGAACTGGACCAATCGGTCCCCGGCGCGCGCTGCGTGGTCAAGCAGCTCGAACAGGGACCGCCGGTCGCGGAGCCGATTCAAATCCGCCTCAGCGGCGAGAACCTCGATAAGCTGCGGCTATTGGCCGATCAGACGGCAGCCGTACTGCGCGCGGCGGGCGGCTACCATGTGTTCGATGACCTGGGCTTGCGCATGCCCAACATTGAGATCGATATTGACCAGGACCGCGCCAATTCGCTGGGCTTGAACAATCAGCAAATCGGCGCGGTGGCCCAGGCCTCCTTCACCGGGCTCAAGGTGACGGAGTTGCGGGAGGGTGACCGGCTCATCCCGGTGCTGATTCGCGGCCGCATCGAGGAGCGCAGCGAAGTGGACAAGATTCGCGGCCTTTATGCCCCAACCCCCGACGGGAAAGGCGTCCCGTTTGAGAGCTTCTCGAAGCTGAAAATCCAGCCGGAGTTTGTCACCATCCCGCACTACAACCAGCTTCGCACGGTGACGGTCAAAGCCTACGCGCCTTTCGGGGAGCTGCCTTCGCGGATACTGGACCGTGCGCGAGCGGGCCTGGCCAAAATCAAATTGGAACCGGGTTACGAAATGCGGTTTGCCGGCGAGGACGAAGAGTTGCGCAAAGTCCAGGCCGAAATGGGATCGGTGATGCAGATATCGCTGGCGCTGATTGCCTTGACGATGGTGTTGCAGTTCAGCTCAGTCATCAAATCGGTGGTGGTCATGCTGACGGTGCCGCTGGGACTCATTGGCGCCTTGCTGGGGCTATGGGTCACCGGCTCGCCACTGGGATTTATGGCGCTGCTGGCGATGGTCAGCCTGGCCGGCGTCATGGTCAGCCACATTATCGTGCTCAGCGACTTCATCGAGCATGCCCGCGCTCGAGGGCTGCCCTTGGAAGAGGCGCTGGTGCAGGCCGGCCTTGCGCGTTTGCGTCCGGTGCTGGTGACAGTCCTCGCCACAGTCGGCGGACTTATCCCGCTGTTCCTGACCGGCGGTGCGCTCTGGCATCCACTGACGGCGGTCCACATCTTTGGCCTGCTTCTTGCCACCGTGCTGACCCTGGTCATGTTGCCGACGCTCTACTACGTCTTCTGCGCCAAGCTGAAATTCATCAAGTAACCACCATGTTATGCGCTCATCTCTTTTCAAACTCCCCTTTTGCTGCGTCGCGGCGCTGACGCTGGCTGGCTGCGCCATTGGCCCGAACTACCAACGTCCCGCGGTCAATGCGCCAGCAGGTTTCCGCGACGCCACCAATCGCGTCTCCACCAACTCGTTGGCCGATCTTCCCTGGTGGGGGGTATTCAAGGACCCGGTGCTCCAAGACTTGATTCGCGTCGCCCTTACCAACAACTACGACCTGCGGATTATCCTCACCCGGGTGGACCAGGCGCGCGCGCTCCAGATGCAGGCGCGCTCCCAATTCCTGCCCCAAGTTGGCTATGCCGGGGAAGCCAGCCGGGGACGGAATTCGTTCCTCGACCTGCCAAACCCGAACGGGGGTCAGACCATGAACGGGTTCCTGGGTGGCTTTGGAGCCCTTTGGGAAGTTGACCTCTGGGGTCGTGTCCGCCGGATGAACGAGGCGGCGCGCGCCAACTTCATGGCGACACAGGAGGGCCGTCGGTCGGTAATGATCTCCGTAGTCAGCGGCGTCGCAAGGGCCTATTTCGAGTTGCTGGAATTGGACGACCAGCTTGCCATCGCCAGACGCACGCGGGATTCCTACGAGCGGACTTTCAGGCTCTTTGACGACCAGCACGCCGCCGGCTTGGCTTCGAAGCTGGAGTTGTCGCGCGCCAAGTTGGCGTTGGCCTCGGTTTCAGCCAACATCCCCGAAATCGAGCGGCAAATCGCCCTCAAGGAAGACGAGATTAACACGCTGCTGGGGCGCAACGCGGGACCAGTGCCTCGCACGTCAACCCTCGTGGCTCAAGAGTTGCCCCTGGAGATCCCGATGGGCCTGCCTTCCGCTCTGCTTGAGCGAAGGCCTGACATTCGGATGGCTGAACAAGAGGTCCGTGCGGCCAACGCAGAAATCGGCGTCGCCGTCGGTGACTTCTTTCCGCGCATCGGTTTGACTGCGTTTTACGGTGGGACCAGTACTGATCTGGACAAGCTGGTATCGACGGGCGCCAACACTTGGTCAATCGCCGCAAGCACGGCCGGCCCGTTGTTCACAGGAGGCCGGCTTACGGGGCGCTATCGTCAGGCCAAAGCCGCCTGCGAGGAAGCGAAGCTTCATTACCAGGACACAACTCTCGGCGCGTTCCGAGAGGTGTCCGACGCGCTCATATCCCACCGCAGATTTGACGAGGAGCGCGTTGAGCAAGCCGAGGCCGTCAATGCCGGTCGCGAGGCCGTGGCCGTAGCGACCGACCGCTACAAAGAAGGCAAGGCGAGCTATTACGAAGTTCTCGAGGCTCAACAGCAACTCTTTCCCGCGGAAAACGCGCTATCGCAGATCGAGGCCGGGCGCCGTCTTGCGGTCGTTCAACTTTACAAAGCCTTGGGCGGTGGCTGGTCGCTGAAAGACTCCGAGTGGTCTGGACTGAGTGCGGAGGTATCATCCTCTCGAAATCCCGGCGGCACTGCACACTGATTTCGGGTTATGGAGCAAGAAAGGTAATTCGGCATACTCTGCAAATTTGGCTGGAACTGCGAATTCGGAAGAAAAACGAAGGTTCGCAGCTCACTTGCAATATCTTGCAAGTTGCGAAGACGTGCAGGCCAAAGGCAATGGTTTCACCATTTATATCTATCTAATCCATAACGGGTTGCAATAATGGTCTGGGATGGCATGACTCCTGAGATAAGACACCTAACCGGAGCGGGATTGCTTGACGAATCCAATACCGGATTAAAGAAAAATCCTATGAAAGTGAATTTATGATAAGGCGTTCCTCAAAACCTGACCTTAAAAACCCAGATAAGCTCGACCGGCAGTGGAGTTCAATAATTTGGTATTTTATATTGATGGTGCTATTTCTCTGGCTCTGGCAAGGCGCGATAGGTCAATTCGCTGTCCGCACTATTCCTTACAGCCAGTTCAAGACATATTTGGCGAACCATGAAGTGACTGAGGCCGCGGTGAAACAGGACGAAATTGTTGGCCGCATCGAGCCGCGGGCGCCTGTCGCCACCAATGCTGTCCCGACCATGGTCAACCGTCCGCCGACCAACAGCGAACCAAACAGGACCAACTTGATTTCAACCGCGAAGGGACCTTTCCAGTTTAAAACCGTTCGCCTCGAGGACCCGGATTTGGTCAAGGAACTGCAAGCGGCCGGAGTGCAGTACACCGGGGTGCGTCTTAGCTCTTTATCGCAGTTCCTGCTGGGCTGGGGGTTGCCCATTGCCGCCATGACCGGATTGTGGGTGTTCATGGGACGCCAATTCCGAACCGCCGGGCAAACGATTTTCAGCTTTGGCAAGAGCACGGCTAAACTGATGGCTGACAAGACAACCGGGGTGACTTTCCAGGATGTGGCCGGATGTGATGAAGCGAAGGTGGAACTGCGGGAGGTGGTGGACTTCCTCAAGAATCCAAAACGTTACCAGGAGCTTGGCGCAAAGATCCCCAAAGGTGTCCTGCTGGTTGGGCCACCCGGCACAGGCAAAACATTGCTGGCGCGGGCCGTTGCCGGCGAAGCCCAGGTTCCGTTTTTCTCGCTGAACGGCAGTGATTTCGTCGAGATGTTTGTGGGTGTGGGCGCTTCCCGCGTCCGCGACCTTTTCCAGCAAGCCAAAAAGCAGGCTCCGTGCATCATTTTCATTGACGAACTCGATGCCATAGGCAGGGAGCGAAGCATCCACATCGGGGCGGTAAATGATGAGCGAGAACAGACCCTAAACCAGTTGCTTGCTGAGATGGATGGTTTTGAACCGAACGTCGGTGTCATCATGCTGGCGGCTACCAACCGGCCCGAGGTGCTCGACCGCGCCTTGCTCCGTCCGGGCCGATTTGACCGCCAGATTGTCGTCGATGCGCCTGATCTCGACGGCCGCGAAGCCATCCTCAGGGTGCATGCCAAGGATAAACCGTTGGCCGGCGGAGTGGACCTTCGCCAGGTTGCCCAGGGGACCGTCGGGTTTTCCGGAGCGGATCTCGCCAATGCTCTCAATGAAGCCGCCCTGCTTGCCGCCCGCCGCAAGGAGCGTGAGATCACCCAAATTGATCTCGAAGACGCGATCGAGAAAGTCGTGGCCGGCCCCGAACGGAAGAGCCGGCGGATGGCAACGTGCGCGAGTTGCAGAACCGAATCGAACGGGCACTGATACTCGCGGAGAACGGCGTGATGTACCTCGATTTGCCGACTGGCGAAGCCTCGCCAGAAATCACCGCCCCGCCTCCCGCCGCCACAGCGCGGCCAGCCGAAACGGAGGTTCTAAGTGACATCGAATTTAGGCAGCGTGAGCGCGACAATATTCTGGCAGCGCTCAATAGAACTAAATGGAAGATTCACGGTCCGGGCGGCACCGCGGAGTTGTTGGGGCTCAAGCCGACCACATTGGTGGCTCGAATCAAAAGGTTCGGACTCAAAAAGGAGATCCATGGAGCGATCCCAGCGTCCCCCAGCACGGGTTAGACGCGCCCGGCAACCGCGTCGCCAAAGTCCACTTTCCAGCGATTTGTAATTTGATTGCGAGTTTTTGCAGATTGCGTGTCTTCGCAAATGGTTCAGATCCGCTCCTGCCTTGCCCATCCCACTATGTACCAGCGTGTTACACGCCAATAACTGAGTTGGCACGGCTCTTGTAATGAAAGACTCAACCGATGGGAAACCCGCCGGCTGAGCAAAATGAATAATAAAAATCCTCTCATTTTTCAGACCTTGATTTTGATGCGGGAGACCATCCGAATTGAGCACGCGGTTGCTGCGGCGGCGAAGGAGAGTCGCCGCCGCAGGGACTTGGCCCGAGGACAAGAGATATCTCGAATTATTTTTCCGTCAACCACCTGCCAAGAGCGCACGGATTCAAATTCATGAAAAGCGATGTGGATTTACAAAAGAATGTTCTGGCTGAACTCGAATATGAGCCAAGCGTCAAAGTCGAAGATATCGGAGTCTCAGTGAAGGAGGGGATCGTGACGCTGAATGGTTATGTGGGCAGTTATGCTGAAAAGTTGGCCGCCGCGCGCGCGGCCAAACGCCTGGCGGGCGCGCGGGGCATCGCGGAGGATATAGTGGTTAAGCTGCCCGACTCGTCTCGCCGCACTGACAGTGATATTGCTGCCGCCGCTGTCAATGGGGTCAAATGGATAAGCACCATTCCGGAAGACGCCGTCCAGATAACGGTCCGAGATGGGTGGCTCAGCCTCGAAGGCGCCGTGGAGGGCTGGCACCAGAAGAGCGCCGCCGAAGAGGCGGTGCGCAACCTGGCAGGCGTCAAGGGTGTGACCAACCGCATTGTCATCAAACCGAAGATGGCTTCCGTGGACGCAAAAGGTGCGATCAAAGCAGCATTTGATCGCCATTCCATTTTGGATGCCCGGAAGATCCAAGTCGAGACTAACGGGGGCCACGTGCTGCTCCGCGGCCATGTGCGCAATTTTTACGAACGGGAGGAAGCCGAACGGGCCGCTTGGGCGGCTCAGGGAGTGACCCATGTCGAAAACCGCATCGTTCTCATAATCTAACGCTGCTCGTTCCTTCCAGCGCCCGAGATCAGCGAAGGCCGGAAAAACAGCGGCATGACTCATCAACCGGAGAAAATCAGCAACAGAAACGAACGAAACAAAAGAAAGGAAGGTAAATATGAGTAGTAACGTGAAGAAGAGTGACGCCGAACTAAAGAAGGATGTGCTTGCCGAGTTCGAATATGAGCCCAGCGTGAACGTCACGGACATCGGCGTCCTGGTGAAAGATGGGACGGTGACACTCAATGGCTACGCCACCAGCTATGGCGAGAAATGGGATGCCGTGCGTGTGGCTAAACGGGTCGCCGGGGTGAAGGCCATCGCGGATGACATCGAAGTCAAACTGCCGGATTCTCAGCGCCGCACTGACGGGGACATCGCCGCCGCAGCGGCAAATCAAATCAAGTGGTCCACGACAATTCCATCCGACACCATTCAGATAACAGTCCGTGACGGCTGGATCACACTGGAGGGCGAGGTGGAATGGTGGTACCAGAGGAGCGCCGCCGAAAACGTCGTGTTTCGTCTGGCGGGCGTGAAAGGGGTGAGCAATTTGATCACGATCAAACCCAAACTGGCGCCAGCGGAGGTCGCAACGGCCATTAAGTCGGCTTTTGAGCGAAATGCCCTGTTGGAGGCCAACAAGATCCAAGTTGAGACTTCCGGGAGCACGGTGACCCTCCGCGGCAAAGTTCGGACTCACGCCGAGAAGGATGAGGCCGAACGGGCCGCCTGGGCCGCTCCGGGTGTATCCTGGGTGGACAATCATCTCAAGGTGGAATGGTTTGGGAATTTTGCGGAGTAGCCGCTTGAAACAGCCAAGGGGCTGAAATAGCCTCGCAGCGGCAGTTCTCGCGCTGCCGCTGCGAGGCGGGCGGGAGACAAGAGATGGGCCAATATGAAAAGTGACGCGGAAGGACAATTTAGACGGAGCCTCTCAAGCAAGTTGAGCCTGCTCTTTGTCGTTCAAAAGCATCAAGGTCGAAATCTTCACTACGATTTTCGGCTGGAGGCGGATGGCGTGTTGAAATCATGGGCCGTCCCCAAAGGACCTTCCCTGGATCCTGCTGTCAAACGACTGGCGGTGGCGGTTGAGGATCATCCTCTGGCATACGCCGATTTCGAGGGCACTATTCCCGAAGGCCAGTACGGGGCGGGGCCTGTCATGGTCTGGGACCAGGGCACTTACACTCCAGAGGATTCGGGTAATGTTGCGGCAAGCCTCGAAAAGGGCGAATTGAAGTTCGTTCTGCATGGCCAGAAGCTTCGCGGTTCTTGGGTGCTCGTCCGGACGCGGAATAATAACTGGCTCCTCATCAAGCATCGTGACGCTTACGCGTCGAGTGAAGATATTACCAGGCTTAAACCACGATCAGTCCTCAGCGGCCGGTCGCTTTCCGAGATTAAGAGGATGACACCCAGAGGTGCCGGAGAGGGGGTAGGATAATCCCATGAATTGCCTGATCCATCCCATGTTGGCGACGCTGGTGGCCGGGCCTTTCGATCGCCCCGGCTGGGTCAACGAAGAGAAATACGACGGTGTTCGGGCTCTCGCCTACCGGATGGGAAAACGCATCGAACTTTTTTCACGGAACCTGAAGGAGTTCACCGCCGAATTTCCCGAAATCGCCCATGCGCTGGCGGACCTTCCTGGGGGCGACTTCGTGCTGGATGGCGAGATCGTCGCCTTTGACAGCCATGACGTCTCCCGCTTCCAAATCCTCCAGCGCCGCGCTCTTGAAGAAGGCATTAAACCTGTTTTTGCCGTGTTCGATTGCCTCAAATTAAACGGCAGACCGATACTCAAGTCGGCCCTCCGCTCGCGCCGCGAAGCGGTGGAAACGCTGGTGCCAGTCAATCGTGGATCGTTGCTCCTGGCCCGGCGTCTTTCAACAAACGGATTTGACGCCTTCAAGGCAGCGCAAGCCAAGGGTTGGGAGGGAATCATCGCTAAAGATGATTCCTCCTGCTATGAACCCGGCAAACGGTCGAGGTGCTGGCTCAAAATCAAATGTCGGAAGGAATCCGAGTTCGTCATCGGCGGCTACACGGCGCCTGAAGGGCGCCGGCTTCACTTTGGAGCGCTTCTTGTCGGCTTGTATGATGGCCGGCAACTGCGTTTTGCCGGCAAGGTGGGGACTGGTTATTCGGCAGAAGTCCTGGCGGACCTGGCAAAGAAAATGGCGCCTATAGTAACGCAGAACTCGCCTTTCGAGCCGGTGCCGCGAGAGAGCAATGTGACGTGGCTTCGCCCGAAATTGGTTGCCCAGATCAAGTTTGCCGAGTGGACTCAAGAGGGCAAATTGCGCCAACCCGCCTTTCTTGGTCTGCGGGATGACAAGAATCCGTCCGAATGCCTATGGAGGGAACGTGAAGGATAAGAGAACAGTCGCCAAAGGAGGAAACCAGTTCGGGGCAGTGAC
The DNA here is from genome assembly GCA_049510745.1 of Verrucomicrobiota bacterium. Classification (GTDB taxonomy): domain Bacteria; phylum Verrucomicrobiota; class Verrucomicrobiia; order Limisphaerales; family Palsa-1400; genus PLGF01. The sequence goes on from JBEKYR010000013.1 coordinate 103,939, forward strand.
CAGCGTGGCGGGCATCCCGATTAACCATCCCACCAAGCTATGGTTTCCAGAGGAGCGAATCACCAAGCTCGAGGTCGCTCAGTACTACGCAGCCGTTTCGCCCCGCATGCAGCCCTGGTTGGACAAGCGCCTCCTTACGGCCGAACGCTGTCCAGACGGCATCGCGGGCCAATGTTTCTTTGAGAAGAATTTTGGCAAAGACCTTCCCGCCAGCGTCCCGACCTGCTCCGTCCCAGCCGGGAACACGGGAAAAATCGTTCATTACGTCGTAGGTGGGGCGAACGAAACTCTTTTGGCGCTTGTTAATCTTGGTTGTATTGCGATTCATATTATGAATTGCGAAGCTGGCTCGCTGGACGAGCCTGACTGGCTGGCATTCGATCTTGACCCTTCCTCCGGAAAATTCCGCGACGCGGTAAAAGCAGCCAGTGTTTTACGCAAGCTCTTGGAAGAACTCGGAATTCGCTCCTTCCCCAAGACCACCGGAGGGCGAGGGCTGCACGTCCTGGTCCCGTTACGGCAAGGACCCAATCAGGCGCAAGTGCGCCTCGTTGCCCGTAGCATCAGCCAGGAAATGGCCAGACGATCGCCAACGATCATCACCGTTAAAATGCGAAAGGCCGAGCGCCAGAACCGGGTTTTCACCGACTGGCTCCGGAACGCATTTGGCCAGACCATCGTGGCCCCTTACTCGGTTCGGTGCCGTCCGGGGGCGCCCGTTTCGACGCCACTACATTGGGACGAGGTCAGCCCGCGCTTGGACCCGTCTCATTTCAACATTCGAACCATCCCGCGCCGCTTGGAGGCAAATGATTTCTGGGCTGACTTCTGGCAACATCGCCAGGCTTTGCCGGAACCGGTCAACGCACCTGTTGTACGGCGGACATGAAACATCCAACTCGTAATCACCAATGAAAGGACAATTATTATGAGCAAGACTCCTGTTTTCCAAAAGACACTTCACCGGCTGCGGCCGAATCTCGAGAAAGAAACCCCAAGTCCAAGGCCCAAGAAGCGGGACAAAATCTTTTCCAAGTCCCGCGACATACGCGAGGATCGCGCCGAGCGCCAGATGAAGACGTCGCACCCACAAACATTTCCGCACGGACGGTAGCTCTCAGCCCATGCAGAAGGACAAAGTACTGAACTATGATACCCATCCGCGATTCGACCCCCAGCCGTTCAGCGCCGGTGGTTACGCGCGTGCTGATTCTGATCAACGCGCTGGTATTCTTCTATGAGTTGGCGCTGCCCGAGAAATCGCTGGAGAACCTCTTTTATGTGTTCGGGATTGTGCCGGCACGCTTCACCGATCCTGGCTGGGCGAACGCGGCCGGATTTTCCGCGGGCGGTTGGTGGGTTTTTCTGACCCATCAATTCCTGCACGGCGGCTGGCTCCATATCCTGAGCAACATGTGGATGCTTTGGATCTTTGGAAACAATGTCGAAGACGCCATGGGCCACCTGCGCTATGGGGTGTTTTATCTGCTCAGCGGCGTGCTGGCTGGGCTTGCGCAATTGCTGGCTCAACCCCACTCCCAGGTGCCCTCGCTGGGCGCGTCCGGGGCCATCGCCGGGGTGCTGGGCGCCTATTTCCTGTTGTATCCGAAAGCGCGGTTGACCGTGGTTCAGCCGGTATTCTTCAGGCCGATTTTCTTCGAGCTCCCGGCGGTACTATATCTGGGGTTGTGGTTTGTCAGTCAATTATTCAATGGAACACTGGCGCTGGGAAGTCCTGAACAAGGGGGCGGAATCGCCTTCTGGGCACACGTCGGTGGATTTTGCACCGGGATGCTCCTGTGCCGGCTGTTCGTCCGGCGACAGCAACGCCGGCAAACCGATGAGTACAAGATGGAACGGGCGTGGAGAGGGTGAACTGAATTGATAAATGACCGAGTGTGACGAACGAATGCAGCATGTTCGCAAGATTTTGCAAGTTGCAAATGCTCGCAGAGGTTTTCATCTCGATTTGATTCTATTCCAAGTGGCTCCACACCAGTCACTTGCAACTCCTTCGCCCCCTTGGCATGGAAATTGTAATTAAGGGACTAGCCAGGCGGCGGATTCGCCGCGAATGCAAGATTTGAATCTATGAAGAGCAATCTGATTGAGCCTCTGAATGATAGACAAATAGCCGGAGACAAGAAGGAAGATCGTGCCTATTTACAGGCCGTGGCGCCCACGGCCCAGTTGGGTTCTTTTCCGCCGAAGCGGGACCAGCGAGCCGCATCTCCAGTTTCTTCCATTGACCTGATCACAGAACAAGCCGGCACCACGGCGCAAACGCTCCAGGAACTCTACGGGCGGCGTTACGATGGTTACTACCATTGGGGATTAAACGAGTGAACGGGGCTACCACCAGGCCAAGATTGCGGGTCTTCAGACGATCGCGATGCGATATCAAGATACCGTGGCCCTCTTTGTTGCCCTCGGTGGAGGATGGTGGAACGCTAAATAGGAGGTGATTATGCCAGACATTCTGAAACTGACTCGGGAGAGCGGTCTGAAGCCCGAACCCGTCAACCCGGCACAATGCCCGGGGCGAATCTACAGGCGCATTCTGGTGGGAACGGATTTCACGGTTGCTTCAGCCCCTGCGTTCGAACAAGGATTAAAGCTGGCCAAGCAGAACGGCGCGGAACTCTTGATAGCTCATTCCTGCACCGTGCCCCGCAGTCTCAGCGTCATGACGGCCGATTCTTACGACGTATGGGAAAAACAGTGCCGTTCAGAGGCGGACGAATGCATCGGCCCGCTCACTCAAAAGGCCCGTAAGGAAGGTGTGAAAGCGCATATCCTGGTGCTTTCAGGACTCGCGGATGACGCAATCGTGGAGGCGGCGGAGCGATTGGGCGTTGACCTGATTGTCATCGGCACCGACAAGCACAGAGGAGTATCGCGGCTCTTTTTTCGGAGGGTTGCCGCGCAGGTCGTTGCGCGTGCTTCGTGCGCCGTTCTGACTGTGTGTTCCTCCCGCCAGGAGCACGAGTTTGCCTGATGTCGCTGAACGCGTTTTTGCGGCACGCCAAACTCGTACGTTCACTGTTGCGAGTACCGGCGGGCTTCTTATGGGGGATGCACAATATCGCAATTCATTTGCGAGATTTTGTAACCTGCGAGTGCTCGCAGATCACTGCATCACATTCCCCCTTTCACAGAACTTCTTGATTCCAAGAGGATTACATTCGCCGAGCAACTCTGGCACGTACATTGCATGAAAGTAAGTGTTCAGGTTTTGAGGGCTGGCGCCAGGGCGGAGGGACTGGGGGGATAAAGGGATGAAGGGAGCGTCGCCGACGGCCCCTGAAACCTGAACAGTTACGCATCAAACGAAGAAACGAACAATATGACAACATACGAAGCAAATCAAAAGCTGGCCAGCGACCTCAAACTGGTTATGCGCGACGTGGAGGAACTGCTCAAGTCCACTGCGGGCGAGGGCAGTGAAAAAGTGAAGGAAGTGCGCAGTCGATTGGCGACGGCCCTGGAGTCTGCCGAAGCCACTTGCGAACGGCTGCAAGACAAAACCGTGAAAGCGGCCAAAGCCACGGATCACGTCATCCGTGAGCATCCTTATGAGTCCATTGGCATCGCCTTGGGCGTCGGATTGCTTATTGGCGTGCTTGTGGGACGCCGCCATTGAACCATGGACGAAAACGAAACAGTCCGCCCCGGTGTGTTGGAAATTCTGCATCGGCTGGGCGCCACCTTTCTGGGCATCCTGCAAAACCGGCTGGAACTATTGGTGCTCGAATTGCAGGAAGAGCGCCACCGGCTTTTCCACGCGCTGCTGCTGACGGCGGCCATCGTGGCGCTGGGTTTGGTTACCTTGGCGCTGGCGGCCTTCGCGCTGGTTGTCGTTGTTTGGAAAGAATTCGGCGTGATAGGATTGATTACGCTCAGTGGGTTGAGCCTCGTGAGCACGCTGCTGGCTTACTGGCGGCTGCGTGTGCGCTTGAAGAACTGGCCATTTCTGTCCGGCACACTGGCCGAACTCAAAAAGGACCGCGCATGTTTGGGAAGCAAGACATGACAGCGCTCCAACTGCGCAAACAAATCCTGCTGCTGGAGAGCGATCTGAACCGGCTGAGGCTGCTTGCCGAATGTGAGCGTTTGCGCGAAGCCGTTGGTTGGGTGAGCCGCATCAGGGAGGCCCGGCGCCAAATCGCACCGTGGGCGCTTGTGCTGGCCCCGCTGGCCGGCGTGGCGCTTGCGCTGGGCATACGTCGTTCCGGGGCGGGCGGCGGTTTTTTATCGCGGGCGTTGGGACTTGCGCCTTCGCTGATTCAATTGTGGCGCACATGCGTGTGGCCATCGGATTAATCAATATGACAAACAATAATTCAATCGAAGAAATGAGGCGACTGCTCCAAGTGCGCCTTCAAGAATGGCGCCTGTGCGAAGGACAACCGCAGTACCGGCCCAAGCCTGTCGTTGCCATCACTGAAGAACCAGGATGCGGAGGAGAGTCCGTCGCTGAAAGGCTTTGTGCTGAACTCGGTTTCCACCTGTATAGTTGGGAATTGGTTGAACAGATTGCCAGGGACGCAGATGTGAGCACACAGCTTGTCTCGACGCTCGAAGCGCACCCGCGTTCTGAACTTGAGGATTGGCTGGCTGAGCTCGAAGGAGACTTTAATCTCTCAACGCAGGCTTACCTTAAAAGTCTCAAAAAGGTGTTATTCGCAATAGCTGTGCATGGCAATGCGGTGATTGTGGGCAGGGGCAGCAACTTCTTCCTTCCCCCGGAAAGAAAGATCGGTCTGTGCCTCACAGCCCCCCTGGATCTGAGGATCAAGAATACGATGAAAGAACTTGGAGTCTCTGAGAAAGAGGCACGAAAGCACATTTCCAGGCTGGAAGGCGAACACCGGCGGCTGGTGAAAAAGTACTTTCAGGCGGACATACGGGATTCCACTCACTATCATCTCGTCGTCAACACAGCCGTGGTCAAACCGGAGACCATTGTTCAGATCGTCAAGATAATGGTCCAAACGTAACGGTGTTCCTTCGCGAAAGGGCGGCAACATTTATATATAAACTCGCAATTCGATTACAAAAATTGGTAAACGGCACAGTTTCGTTGTGTGTCACCCATCTGTTCGCTCCTTCGTAATCGTCTCATCATCAATTACTTGCAACCCTTTTGCAGCTTGGCACGGCATCTGCCATTGAGAGATCTGCATGTTGGTTGAATTCGATCAAGTCGAGCCAGCGAATCGCTATTCAGCGGAGCGAACCCTCCACGAAGTGACTTTTTCCTGCGTCGCGCCTTCCGCCAGCCAGGTGAGCGTGGCGGGTGATTTCAATCATTGGAATCCCTTCGCCGATCCGATGCTCCGGATGCCCGATGGGTGCTGGGTTCTCAGTCTGCCTCTTCACCACGGCCATCATCAGTATTATTTCCTGATCGATGGACAGCCCACGCTCGATCCTCGCTCCTTGGGCACGGTGCGGAACAAGGGGGGCGATGTGGTCTCTTTGATCGCAGTCAGTTGAGCCGCCGCATATTAACTCCATGAATACTCCAGACAAAAATCTGAAAACGCTCCGGGAAAAGGACATCGGGGCCGAGCAAATCACTCCGGCAATATGCCCGGGGCAGATTTACAGGCGCATTCTTGTGGCGACGGATTTTTCAGCCTCTTCCACTGCTGCCTTCGAACAAGGACTAAAGTCAGCCAAACAGAACCATGCGGAGCTATTGATAGCGCATTCCTTCGCGTTGCCCAATGACCTCTGCTTCATGCCATCGGATTGTTACGGGGAATGGGAGAAAAAGTGCCGCACGGAGGCGGAAAAGAACATGGGCGCGCTCCTTGAAAAAGCCCGCCAGGAAAATGTGAAAGCGCACATGCTGGCGCTCGAAGGAATTGCCGATGACGCGATCGTGGACGCAGCGAAGCGACTTGACGTTGATCTGATCGTCATCGGCACGCACGGTCACCGGAAAGCAACGCGGCCTTTTTGGGGGAGCGTTGTCGCGCACATCATCTCGCACGCTCCGTGCGCTGTCCTGACGGTGCATTCGCCATGAACAAGACCGCCCTTCTGGTCATCGATCTACACCGAGATTTCCTGGAGGCCAATGCTCGAATTTCCACAATCACTTAAACGCCTTGATCAACGCTTCAAACTACATTCGCAGTGATTTGCCGTGTGGTGACACGGGTGGAATTTTGCGGTCGATACGAAGCAACTCATAGACGGCCATCATACCACCATCATACCAGCACTTTCCGGCCGCAGCGGGCCGCACGGCGCCGCAGGGATTGACTTTACGAGGGAGACTGGTATCTTACGAGGGAAGTTTTGAGTCAGGGACTGACTTCTAAGCAGTGGGTCGTGGGTTCGACTCCCGCCGGGCGCGCCATTTTCCGGCCCCCTTTTTCACGCCCCAGTCCAGCCTGAAGTTGTGCCAGGGAAAAATACCACCGCCGCAGAACTGAGGTTGCGGCAGGCAAAGACCCATATGACACGCTTCCCAAGGATGTGCCAGTCATGTTCAAAAAGATGGGCCAAGTAATCTTCAAGTAAGCAGGGCCAGTAACGAAGACAGTGTAATCCTGTTTCATCCTTCCTTTCTCGCTTTGGAACTCATGGGAAAACCAGGCGGAAGAAGGCGCTGCCATTGGTATTGCTGATGAAAATGGAGGCAGCGTTTGTTGCGGTCGAACCTGAAACCGTCACCCAGTTCGTGCCCAGGCCGGCGCCGGGCGCATTGGTCTGGGCCTCCAACCGCCATCCAGTGTGGTCCGAGGGCCAGTTGAACTGTAATTGCCGGGCGCCAAGCTGCCAGTCCAGTTGCACCGGTGCCGTCGAGATGGGCGTGAACTCCAGCCATTCCACGTTCAACAAATATCCAGTCCCGCCGACAAACCGCAGCACCAGGTTCTGGACGCCACTGGCATTCGTCAACGCGGTGCTCACCGTCGTCCAGGTTTGCCACCCGCCGGTGTTTGCCACCGTGAGGACGCCAATCAGCGGGCCGTTGGTCGTGCCCAGGCGCAGTTGGATATTGCCGCCGGAGGCATCGCTCGCCACGCGCGCCTTCAGGCTCAAGGTGCCTGCGCCGAAATTCACGCCGTTGTAAACAACCCAGGCGCCGCTGGTGATGTAGCCCACATCCTGACCGCCCTCCGAGCAACTTTCCAACTGTATTCCCGCCGACTGGCTGCTGTAGTTTGCCGCCGGGATGTGCGTCGGAGGTGCGGTTACTGTCGCGCTGACGGCCGCTGAATTGGCGCTCTCACCAAAGCTGTTTAGGGCTGAAACTTCGTAGTCATACAACGGACCGTCAACCACATTGGTGTCGATGTAGGTTGTCCATGCCAGATTCGTGGCAATGACAACATAGCTGGCGCCATCGGTTGACCGTTTCACATTGTAACCCGTGGCGGCTGTGGACGGGGTCCAATTTAGCGTTACCTGTCCGTTGGTGACTGTTGCCCCCAGCCAGCCCGGAGTTGCCGGAGCAGCCACGGCGGGGCCTACGGGTGTCAGTGTCAGAACTTCTCCGGCTTGCGTCTGGCAACTAAAAATATTCCCCGTAAACTGCGTCGTTGGATTGACCGTTGAAGTTACTTGGACAGTCGTCTGCGGCCAGGGATTGACCAGGTTCAATAATTGGCCGGCCGCGCTGGTGATTTGCACATAGGGGATCAAACCATTGGTCATGGCGCTGGAAACCAAAAAGCCGTTGCAGGCGTTCAAATTTCCGAAACAAGCATTCTGGTTCGCCGGCCAATTGGGGAAAAGGTGAAGGTTCGTCTGGTAACTTTGGAGAAACATGTTGGCGAGGGTGCAGGGCACAATCGAATAATCCTCCGTTCCGCCGCCGCCGAACGAAAACATGAAATTGGGGTATTGATAGTAGGCGATGGCAATGTCGAGGTTCGCCAGAATTGCGACGGGATCATAACCCACGGCGGCGGCCGAAGGATAGAACGTGCAGCAATCATTGCCATCATACCATTCCGCCGCCAGGTAAACAGTGTTCCGGGCCGCTGCAAGCGTCACCGGATCGCTTTCCAATCCAATGTCCCAGCCTGGGAAGATCGTCTGGGTTGAGTTCATGCCGGCGCTGGTCCCTCGGACTTGATGATCCTGATAAAGATTCACCGCCGGGGTCGGAAAAGCGGTGCCGGAAGTGGAGTCGCGAATCACATTCATCCCCGACGTCACATAATTCGTCCCCAACGCGCTCAAGGTGCTGATGCTGGTGGCCGGAACGATGGGCAGTGGCGACAGCCGCGCAACAATGTCGCTCCACTTGGCGCGCCGGCTGGCATCCACATTCAGTATCTGGCTCATTTGGATCAGCGACGGATACACCAATTGAATAAAAGCCAGGGTCGTAGCGGGATTCATATCACTGGTGCTCCAGCTTTCGGCCACGGCGTCGTTGAAGTCCACGTATTGATTGTTGCTCACAACAAGATAGTTGTCCCAAAAATCCGAAACTCCCTTCAGATAGGGGTAAATCTCGGCCGCGTAATTCGTATCCTGCGTATAACGCCAGCGCATCGCGCAATTTACCGCCGCAAACAAGGCGTCGGACTTCTGCGACCAAAAGGTATAGCCGTCATCGCTCCAGCCCGGCACGGGAATCAAGTGGGTGTATAGGTAAATTCCCTGGTAGCCGTAGTGTTGGGCGGTGGCCTGACCGCGCGAGATGTGGTCGAGCAACAGTTGGTCATAATTGTCCGCCAGCTCCGGATGGTTGCACGCATAAGCGACCCAGAACGTCGCCTGAACATTGTAGTCCAGCGTGTAATCGCCTTCCCAATACATGCCGGTCGAACTGATGAAGTTTCCCCATAATCCCGGCGGCGGGCAATTCGACGCGCTGCAGCACGCCAACAAATACAGCGACGCATACCAGTTGTCTTGGATTTGTTGATCGCCAATCTGAATGAAGGACTTCGACCAGAAATTGCTCCACCATTGATTGTGTCCTTGAAACAAGCTGTTCATGGAGGAAGCATTGGCTTGCTGGGTCTGTTGCTGCGCGGCTGCCATGTAATTGCTGGCATTAAGGTCGGTCACGGCGGACAACGCAATTGTCGCCTGTCCTCCAGCCGGCACGGTGAAGGTCAAGGTGTTGCTGTTGCCCGTGACCGCGGCGCCAAAGACGCTTTGCATCAAGACTCCCTGGGGAGCGCAGCCATTGAAGGGGGCGTTCGTATCTCCAAGATAAATGGCGGTTTTATTCCAACCCATGACGTCCGCCGCCGACGGAAAATTGGTCGTCACGCCAATGGCCGTTCCGTTGGTGTAAATGGTCAGCGCATTGCCATCGTAAGTTACCGCCGTCTGTATCCATTGATTCACAGGCAAGGAATTGCCTGCCGTTGCCGTGTAAGCGTTTACCGAGGCGTTGGTAAACAGTCCGGTGGGAGTGGTGTCCAACCCGCCGCTGGTGTTCAGAGTGGCGCTAAGCGCGCCATTTGACAAAACGACCAGTTTCAGGCCTCTTAGAAACGGATAACCTGTCGTGCCGTGGCTGACTAATCCCGCAAAAACACAACTTTCATTGGTGGTGTTAATGGCGGCCAGTTTGATCCAAGCGGAAACGGTAAATTGCGTTTGCGGAATGCACATGACGCCGACGGCCACTTCGGAACTGGCATCCCCGGTCAGCACAACCGAACCGCCATGCGGATCGGATGTATTCAAGGTGGCTGTGCCTGTGAGCGTCGCGCCGCCGGTGTTGGTTGCCGTCCATTGCAGCAAGGAAGGGACGGCGCCGGGCGTTTCAAGCGCGTTCAATTGGGCTCCCGACAACGCCTGGTTGAAAATCTGCATGTCGGCAATCCGTCCTTTAAGCGGAGCGGAAGAGCCGATGTTCATGTGATTGCCAATTTCAAGGTTCACTGAATCCGGCGAAACGTTGAGCCAGGTTGAATTCGTTGACCAACCCAAAGTGCCGGGATTGCCGGCCGTTCCGAAGCCGTCGAGCAACTTGCTGGAAAACGTCAATGGCTGCGAACCGGTGTTGGTGAGTTGGATAAAGGCCGTGTTCTGCGACGTCGCGATCCACGAAGTCAAACTCAATCCTGAACTGCCTGACGTGAAGTTTCCGGTGACCGTGGCCGCGCCCACATTCTCGACGAGTGAATAGGAACCGCCGCTTAAAGCCGGAGCGCTCAACACCAGCGAGCCCACCGGCATGATGACCCCATGTTCCACGCCCCAAAAATCCGACTTGCCCACGCAGAAACTTAGAGAGGTGGATGGCCCCCCGATCATCACGGCCATGTCGCCGTTTCCAATCACCGGAGCATTAACGACAGTGGGCGATGATGGCGTTGCTACGGACGTGTAGCTGCCATGAACGTTTGCGGCGAGCGCCGAACCCGTGACAGTCACATCCGGAATCGTCTGGCCAAAAGAGCTCTTGCCGAAACTCAGCAAAGGAACAAGGACAATTACGCTAAACAATCTCATAGTCATAAGACAATCTCGCTTTCACTCCCAGCCTCCTTGGGGCTAGTTCAATTCCTATAGCTTACCGTGACCGCTTTGCCAGTGTAATGAACGACCGCGTCGGCCTTCTCTTCCGCCGCCATGCCCGCACCGTGATTGGGCGACACGAAGACGACACGGAAAGTGCGTTTCTTCAACATGCCGGCAAATGTGCCCGTGCGCTTTCCAATTTTCAAAGTGTGCCTGGCATCGTCCCAGGAAACGGGGATTGTGGCGTGTATTCCGCTTTCATAATTATAGTGATCGCCTTCATCCTCGTACACCTTGAACTCGCCGTCCGCGCCCCGATAAATGCGAAGTTCGATCGGATCGGCCTGTTTCTCGGTTGCGTATTGCAACACCGGGCCGAACGGCACAATTGAACCAGCGCGAATATAAAGCGGCAGGATGTTGATCGGCGCATTTCCCGTTGCCGTCTTGCCGCCGGTGAGAGTTTCACCGGTCCAGAAATCCACCCAGTTTGCTCCGGACGGCAGGTAAACCGGACGAGTCGTTGCTTGCGGCGTTGTCATCGGACAGACCAGAAATGCCGGACCAAACATGTATTCGTCGGCAATCGCGAGAACATTGGTGTCCTTTGAAAAGTCCATCATCAACGGGCGCATCGGAGTGTAGCGTTCGCTGGTGATCTTCCATGCCACGGAATAATTGTAGGGCAGCATCCGATAACGCAATTGATCAAACGCCATCAAATTGGTCTGCGTTTCCGGCAGCCAGTTCCAAATTTCGGTCGCGGTCCCAAATCCGTGGATGCGCAAGATCGGGCAGAACGTGCTCCATTGAAACCAGCGGGTGAGAAGTTCGTTGTAGGCGGGCGAAGAGTATTGGTCTCGAGGATGAAAAAAACCACCGGTGTCGGTAGTCCAATAAGGCAAGCCGGTGATGGAATAATTTAAGCCGGCGGGAATTTGCCGGGCGAAGGTCATCCAGTCGCCGTGAATATCGCCCGACCAGACCGCTGTGGCGTAGCGTTGCGCGCCAGGATAAGCGCTACGCGCAAGGATCACCACTCGCTTCCTCGAATCCGTGCCGCGCTGGCCTTCATAGGTGGCCTGACTGGCAAACAGCGGATAGGAATTCCGCACGCGATTCGCCGAGCCAAGGAAACATTGGATGCCACTGACAGAATTCCCGTCATCGCCCGGCTCGGTCGCGTCCTGCCAGAAACCATCAGTTCCGAGGCTGTAAAACGCCTGGTTCATGTATTTCCAGCGGATGCTGCGCACCGCCGGATTGAACACGTCCATCCAGGTCGTCTTCGGCAGCACGCCATTGGACATGGACGCCAGCGCACGGCCAACCAGGCCGCCGGGATTAGACCACACCGAGATCATGTACTTGAAATGCCCGGCGTGTAGCTGGGCGATCATGTTCGTAGGATCGGGATAATGGCCCAAGTCCCATTCATAAGCGCCCCAGCCGTGATTTCCCCAGTATTGCCAGTCTTGCACAATGAAATCCACGGGGATTTGGTTCGAGCGAAATTGGCGAGCCGCCTCCAGCATCTGTGACTGGCTCGAATAGCGCTCGCGGCATTGCCAGAAACCATACGCCGCTTTGGGAAACAACGGCGCGTCGCCAGTGGCAAGACGGTACCCGGCAATGATCTGGTCGGCAGTCGGGCCGTAGAAAAAATAGTAATCAATCGCGTCGCCGACTTCGGAACGAAACGTCGTCGTGTTGCCCAGTGGACGAGCATAAACTTTCGCGCGGTTCCCGCCGCCGAGAAGATTCACGGAACAAACCGCGTTGGCTGGCAACGCAATCTTTCCGCTTAGGGTGTAAGGGACCCACAGGTTCGTGATGGCTGCGACGGTTTGGCCGTTGATCTGCACGCCGATAAGGTTGCGGCGATCTCCGTCTTTGACGAAAAAGACGCAATCGCCGGCGTCGGCAGTGGTGTAAATGCCCGATCCGTTTGTCAGCGTCACTTGCGTGTCGGCAGGATTGAATTCCGTGAGCGAGGCGTTGTTCCAGAGCAAGCCGTATCCGCGGCTTGACACAATCATCGGCACGGCGATCTGAGTGTTCACCTGCCGAAGTTGCTGCGGCATTCCGCGCCAGTTCCAAATGCCTTCCTGAAACTGACCAAGCCCGTATAAAAATTCATCGGCAGGACTGGTGAAGCTCTGCTCCGGTTGATAAGAGGATTCGCCGTTCACCGTCACGGCGGCCATCGCCTTTCCGCCGCTGGCGGGTTCTGCGAGCAGCAACTTGCCGGACGCATCGTAAAACGCAACCGCTCCGGTCGCTTTATCCACGGCAATCTTCAGTTCGCGGGTGGCGATCGCGAGTTTCGCGCCGGAGTCACCCACTTGAAATGAAGCGGCCGGCCATGAATGGTTCGTTACCACGAAGTCTTGTCCCACAGACAGGGTCACGGCAGGGGAATACCTCACGCGCACAATCCTGTCGGAGCAGACCGTCAGCCTCATCTGCCCGGGCGACATCGTGAGCGTAACACCGTCGGCACCGGTCTGAACGGATTGGACGGGAATGGGAGCGGCGGACGCGGGTAACGTCGCCAGGTTGGCGGCAATAAAGACAATACCAGCACACCAGCCGCACTTGCTTGGAAAGCTTTTCAACGAGTTCATGTCAGGTCACTGAAGCTCCGCGCAACTCAAAGGGCCGGCATCAATTAGTTGAGGAGCAATTCGCGCGCGTTGCAATCGAAACAGGACGAAAAAACGAAATGGCGCGCAACCGGTCAGCCCTCCATCGGAGGGCGCGCAAAAGAACGGCTCCGTGCGCGGGGACCTGGACGGAATATTTTGTTTTGAATGCGCCGAGGTCTTTGTGTGCCCAAAGATCACGCAATGTGTGTCTGCCGGTCAGCCCTGCATCAGTCCAACTCAACTCGACCTCCGTTGCCGCCGAGGTGCGGTTGAACAAACCAATGGCCTTGCTGCCGTCGTTGAGCGCTTTCACCCAGATTTCTGTGCCTTTGGTTTGCGTTACGCGTCGTCCCGGGCTTCCGAGCGCGTCCTGATTGACGGCGAGCACTTCGTCATTGGTCAGCAACGACAACGTCCATTCATCGGTGTCGGGCAGATTGTTGCCGAGCATGAGCGGCGAAGGCGCCAAAGCCCAAAGCGATATAAGCATGACCTGTTCGTCTTTTGAAAAGCGCGTCTGACGATCTCTGCCAGCGATGGTGCATTTAATGCCAATATGCCCGAACGGAATCATATCCGCGTCGGGCCAGTGACCAGGCCCGCCCGCGCGCTGCCATTTGCCAAGCAGATCGAAAGCGCGATCCAGGTCCGCCCAACGATCCCAAAAGTCGCCGGAGATGCGCCACATGTTCGCCTGGCTGCTGATGTGATCGGCATGTGAAGGCTCCGTTGGTCCGGGCGACGTGCTGAAAACGATTGGGCGTCCACATTTGTCAAAGGCTTTGCGGATCATTTCAATTTCCTGCGCGTTATACGGCACGGAAAGGTCGTCCACCTTCACAAAATCGATTCCCCACGAAGCCCACAACTTGGCGGACCAGTCATACCATGCCTGCCCAGCTTCGTTGTTGCGCACGCCAAACATGTCCGGACACCAGGTGCAGGTATTCGCCGGATTGCCGGCGTCTGCGGCGGTGAAACTGCTGCCGCCGATCGGCGTCTTCGCATTGACCGACTGCCGCGGGATCCCGCGCATCATGTGGAGGCCGAATTTCAATCCCATCGCGTGAATCTGATCCGCGAGCGGCTTGAAGCCTTTGCCCTCGGTAGCGGACGGAAACCGGTTGGTCGCTGGAAGCAGGCGGCCAAACTCATCCGCAAAGAGCAGCGCGCCGGCGCGTTCTCTATTGAAGTTCCGGTCGTCATACGACGAGACTGCATCATACCAGCGCGCATCGATGACGATATATTTCCAGCCGTGAGGAAGAAGATGCTCCCGCATGTAGCGGGCGTTTGCCAGTGTCTCCTCCTCGGTAATGCTCGTGCCCCACGCATCATAGCTGTTCCACCCCATCGGCGGTGTTGGCGCCCACTTCCAATAAGACGGTTCCGAAGTTGGCGGCGCTGCCACAACGTTAATTGGAACAGCGAGCAGCGCCGAGGCGGCGAAGAGGCTTCGGAATGCCGACCGGAATACCGAAGAAGAAGAATTTGAGTATCTCATATTTTCACTGTTTCAATTCAGGCTCGCAGGCTGGGAGTGACAGCCATCGTCTCAAATGCGTCCTGTCCCGTGAAGTAGAGATACAGGATGCAAAGCTGTGCGCCCAATATGACATTCGGCAGATGGAGGGATTTGCGGACGGAAGCTTCCACCCGCAACCCCTTCCGAGTTTGCAGTCAAAAGGTAATGGCAGCAATCTCGCGCCGACTGGGACGTTACGCTGACAAATATTTCGCCGCCGCTTCGGTCCGGCAACGCACGTGCAGCTTCTCGTAGATGTGCGACAGGTGGATACGCACAGTCCCGGAACTGATATGCAATTGACTTCCGATTTCCTTGTTTGAGCGCCCTTGCGCAACGAGGGCCAGGATCTCCATTTCGCGGGGAGAAAGGTGCTCCGTCTCTGAACGGCCAGACGAGTCCTCCAAGAATGATCGCACAACCATACGGGCTACCTGGCTAGTCATCGGCGCACCTCCGGCGCGGACTTCAGCAATCGCTTCCAGGATTTCCTTTTCGTCTGCGCGCTTGAGCACATATCCACAAGCGCCAGCCTTGAGCGCCTGGAAGATCATCTTGATGTCTTTGTAAACCGTCAGCATGATGACTTGGATATCCGGCATCTTCTCCCGAAGACGGGCCGTGCATGCAATACCCGATTCCCCCGGCAAATGGATATCCATCAGCACTACATCGGGCCGTTGAGCGGGAATTCTTTCCAGCGCCTCCTCGGCAGAGGGACAGGCGCAAACGCACCGGTACCCGGGCGTATTAGCGATCAACTCCGAGAGATACTGACGCAACGTCGGATTATCTTCAACGATAGCTACCTTCGTTGTTGCGTAATCGTCATCTGAAGATTGAGCATCCATACTCCTGTTTGGTCGCCTTCACGATAAAACTGATAACCGACAGCATTCTACAACACTTTCTCCTCAGATTGCATATGCCGAACGTCATATTGGGAACGCCCACTCGCAGGCGTCGTGTTCGTCCGTGGTGAAAGACGTAATCCGATTGTAACAGTCGTCCCCTTTCCCACTGAGGACTCGAAACTATATCGCCCGCCGAGTTTGGATAGTCGAAGCGGGAGGTTCTTTAAGCCGTTGCCTCCCTGCTTTTTTTGGGCATCGAAGCCTTTTCCATTGTCTGCTATGATCATTTGAAGCTGATCTTCGGCGAATGCCATTCGAAACTCCACCTCGGTAGCCTGAGCATGGCGTACGACATTGTTCAATGTCTCTTTGACAGCCAATAGCAAATCATGCCGCACCTGGCCATCCAATACAATCGACGGCAATGCGACGGGGATATCGAACCGACATACAATTCCGGAATCAGACAAATAGTCGCTGGCGAAGTCGCTCAAATAATCTGCTGCGGATTCAAGGGAATTATGCTCAGGATCGACCGCCCACACTATGATATCTAGAGCGGTTACCAAGCCGCGCGCCTTGGCGGCAATTGCGCGGAACAGGGCTGTCAACTCCTCCAGTCTGCCCAACCGTTGCCCCTTGCTGGCCAGCACTCCAATTTCGGTAAGGCTGCTGCCAAGGTCGTCGTGCAGATCCCGAGCGATGCGTGAACGCTCAGCTTCCAAGGCCCGCTCTTGTTCCGCAGCTTCGCGTTCGCGGATTTCCCGTTGGAGCTGCTGTGTGCGCTGCTCCACTAATCGTCGCAACTGTGAAATCCAAACCGCTGCGAGAGTAAGAACAACGAGCAGCCACCAAACCATGACGAGCAAACGCTTGGGCGTCCACCAAGAAGGCTGTGAGAGCACGATCAATTGTGAGGGAGAGCTCAAAAGCAACTCGAAACCGCTCGGCTTATTGCCCTCCGACCCGGTTGTTGCTTTACCGACGTAAACACCGGTAAGCGCCAGCTTGCTTCCGACTCGCAGAGAATCGGATTCCTTCGTGGCCGGCATGCGAGCGAGAAACAGGCGCCCTTGGGCGTTCATTTCCAGAACGTGCGAATCCTCTTCGGAATGGACTCCCATTAGCGTCGCTGAAATTCGTACCAACGTCGAATCAACATTTTCCTGCATCAATTCGTTTCCGTCCAATATGCGTGGCAGGGGATCCGTTGTCTGGCCGGTTTTACGAAGGATGGCCTCCCGCAGGAGAGGTGCGGGACCACTAATGTCGGGATAACCAACGACCTCAACCTCTTCGCCAAACCGCACGTGGGTTGTTTCGACGGGCGAAACACGAATTCCGCGTCCTTTATCCATCATGAAAACTCGTCTTGAATCAGCATAAATCGCAGTTCCGCGGACTTTCACGCGCTGGAATGGCGTGGCGCGGGAGTCGAACTGATAAAGTTCGCTCCAGCTCTTCAGAGCAACCTCAAACGGATCGCGCGGCGCAGGGGCATCAACCCCTAAAATCACGTTGCGCATCAACAGATGACCAACCTGAACCGTGCGGTTGGTGTTCCATACCGCGAAAAGCACACCACGAATACGGATAACCGCTTTCTCGAAAGACCGCAATTGCGACTCAGAACAAGCCTCAGCTTCAATATGGAGCATTCCCTCAGGCAGAAGAAGAGCCAGGCTGTTGCTCTCCACAGCCGTAACCAGCCCTTGAATTTCAACCCATTGGACATCCATGCTGCCGTTGATTAACTCCTTCCATGTGGGACGCGCAGGCGAAGGCATTTGTCCCTTCCCCAAGACAATGACATGTTCGGCAACGACAATCGGAGCGAAATCGCCCGCGGAGGTGGAACCGGCCACATCGCAAAGCTGGCCCACAGCGGCAGTCGAATCACCGGACGATGGCAGCTGAACAAAAATGCCACGAGTTTCGTCCTGAACGGACATGTACGGGAATATAGAAGGTCCCAGGCTTGTCACAACACCGTGAATCCTGACAGGCAAATGGCGGGCTGCTTCTTCCTCAGACAGGCTCTGAATCTGCCCAACAGCGACAAGCGTTGGAGCGGAGCCGGAAGCGGCCATCGCTCCTGCCGAATCCTCCAAAATCCCTATGTCATTAGATGTGGCAACTGATAATTCTCCGAGCACCTTATCTCGGCTCGGAGTCATTACAGCCCGGCCGACTCCGGTAACACGAATTCGAGAATTCAAAAGATGCGTAGGATCCAATTCTCTGCCGTCCGCCACCATGACCCAAATGGAATCTGGCAGGGATCGAAGCTCGAACCGCAATCCCTTTCCGAATCTGGAAACAAAAACCACCCGGCCTTCGACGGTCATCCACTTGGACGGCTCGGAACCAGTCATAGGCGCATGCAACGAGGAGACGATTGCGGACGGAACATCTTCATGGCCTATTGTTGTCAATGGAAGTTCGGGCGCCTCCAGAAAGAGCAAGCTTCCGTCGTCAGATTCCAGGTTAAACGTATATTTTCCATCCATTGGAGCTGAGAAGAACCCTTTGAAACGAATCCCGAACAGCTCTTCCTGTGGCCTTAAGGTCAGACCAAGGTTGGTGGTTGTCACCGTTTTGACTGGTTGAAAAAGCGCAAAGTCCGGCACGTTTAACCAACCACCCTCGTAGCAAGCCGCATTCACCCCGGCAGCCGGGTTGGATTCGAGCGCAACACGGCCGTCGGGTCTCACCAAAAACTGATCTGCCTTCCGAACCGTGCCATCGGGCAATCGACAGGTCAATTCCAAGCCATATGTGCCGAGAAGTTGAAAGTAATCCAATTGAAAAGCGTGGAGGCCGGCCGTGAGGCTCACCTCCGCAGTGACCCTCCGGAGTGCGTGTATGCCGTCGTTGTCAATGTCCGGCGCCCTGGTGATCTCGACTCCTATTTCCCGCCGTCGAAAAAGGCAGTGCTGGCCTTCGATGTGGACGACGTCACCGGGAGCGATTGGAACGTTGCGAGGTCCCAACTCAATAACCTCGCTTCCCGTTTTGTCCATTGCCGCAACCACACCGATCTCCGCTCGGCTTGTAGAACAAACAAGGACATCCAAACGGAGATCTGCAATTATTCGCGAGGAGGAGTCGAGCAGTTTGGATAACTGCTGGAGATTCGTAACCAACAGCGAGACGCCGGAAGGGCGCTCTGACGGTGTGCCCGGCTGCGCCCGGACGCCGAGAACAAATACGGATGTGGAGACGAATCCGACCGCCGCGAAAAGACGGAGTCTAGCGGTGCAAAGGGATGAATTTGCGCGGCGCATAAGTCGTGAGTTTAGCAGGAAAAAGGCGGTCGGCAACGTTTAAATTCCGCCCCTACGCAGGAGACGTAACCGTTAGTTCGAAAAAGACGGCTGATTGTTTTGCTCTTGGCGGGGAATCCGTTCTCCTACGCGGAAGAAATCGAAAACTCGGCGCTCATCATCACGATGAAGTCGGTGCCGCTGTCCGCCTTGACTCCGACCAGTCCGTATTTTTTCTGCAACAGAGCCACTCGAACGTTATTGTCGCCGTTGCCGCCGATGCAGAGATAGGCCCGAGCGTCGTCGTCGATGAACGCTGCCGGATCGAAGAGCCACATCTTTTCGGCGGGCATGACGCCCGGAGTCCTCAAGTCGATCAATTGCCTGCCCAAGGGATCAATGAAGGGCCCTGAAGAGCGGGAAAAGAACGCGCCAACCGGCCTTTCTCGCGTGACCTGTTCGGCAGCAAAATCTTCATAACGCGATACGCTCAGGCAAATCAAATCCCTCGTCAATCCGACAGCTCCGCACTTGCTCGCCGTTCAAACCGGCGCGCGCTAAACCTTGGCGAACTTTCTGTAACCGTCTCGCCGAATTACCGAGTCGGCGGAATTTCCGCGGCAAATCCAGCCATCAAAAACTCTTCCGGGCCAAATGCCGCCCCCCGGAGGTTTGCCTGCAATAAACTCTGTGCTTTTCATCGCAGGATGTCTGCGCCGGGCCGAAAAAGAACGTCAGGACTTTACGCAAGCCGATTTCACTACTCGGAGGTTATTGCCAGCCTGCCTGAAGCGGGCATCCGAGCACCATATGACAATTGTCATATTCCCTGGAACGTGACTTCACCTCAGAATGATCGAACAGATTCAGCGTTACGAACGGAGGACTTTGACCCACGCCATATTGATGATATCAATCGCCCTTCTGCTTTCATTCGCGCACCATGCGCCGGCCCTCGGAAAAACGTCTTTTGCGCATACGGGATTCATTCCCGGAAGTTTCGCGTTGGATGATGAACGAGCAGCGGGCTGTATTGCCCCAGACCGTGCGTCACTGGACGTTGATGACGTTGCGGGCGATTTTATGTTATGTTTCCACTAGATTTAGTCGAGGTATGAAGAGGAATCTGCTCGTGTGTGTGTTGCTGGGGTTGCTGTCCGGAAGCGGCCAGGCCGCCGGCGTGGTTTGGACCGGCGGCTCCCTGGTTGATAACAATTGGAGCGACAGCGCCAACTGGCTGGGGAATGTGGCTCCATCCCTGTCGGGCGAGGAAATCGTCTTCGCCGGCACGACGCGGCTCACGCCCAACATGGATAAGAATTACAGCGTCACTGAATTGGTTTTCTCCAACACGGCGGGCGGCTTTTCCGTCAGTTCATCAACCGCCGGCACGCTGACGGTGGGCAGCGGCGGCATCGTCAACGATTCCGCCAGCGCGCAGACCTTGAGTGTGCCCATTGTTCTGAGCGCGGCCCAAACGTTCGATACGGAGGGCAACATCACCTTCAGCAATGCGATCACGGGAGGTGAAACGCTCTTGAAGGCGGGTGCGGGCACGTTGACGCTTGCCGGTCTGACGAATGTATTCGGCGATTTTCAGGTGACCAACGGGTTCCTGGAGATTGACGGCGGTGTTTTGGTGAATGACACCTCCGGCGCCTTTAGCAGGATCAGTGGTTGCAATGTGGATATTGCCAGCAATGCCGTTTTGACCATTGCCAACGCTGGCGGCGGGTGGTTCCCGATTGGCGATACCCCAGGGGTTTCAAACTCCATGACCGTAAACGGCGGCACCTTCAACGTGATTGACGCTTATGGCTTGCAGATTGCCCGCAACGGCAACGCTGCGCTGACCATCAACAGCGGCAGTGTCCTGGTGAATGACGCCAATGCTCTCGGCATGTCTATGAGTGAGGGCCAAAGCAGTCCCGCCGGATACTCAACGGTCAACCTGAACGGCGGCCGTCTTGCGGTGGTCAGGCTTCGTCCCTTTGGTGGCGTGGAAACATTCAATTTCAACGGCGGCACCCTCTCAGCCACCGCCAACAACACCGGCTTCTTCCCGGCCGACGGGGCTTTGACCGCCAATGTGCGCAACGGCGGCGCGATAGTGGACACGGCCGGGTTTAATGTCACAATTGGACAACAACTGGTGCATTCCACTCTTGCCGGCGACAACGCCATTGATGGCGGACTGGTTAAAACCAACAGCGGCGTCCTGACATTGTCCGGTGGTATCACTTATACCGGCCCGACCACGGTGCTGGGCGGGACGTTGAGCATGACAACAGCGTCAGGCGTCCCAGCTATCGGCGGTGACCTCGCAGTCAGCAATGCGACCTTCACGTTGGATGCTTCCAGCGGAGTGGCAATGCCGGCGGGAAACGTGACACTGAACTCCGGCGTGACTTTGAGCCTTACCAATAGCCTTTCCGCTGACGCCATTAAGGGCACGGGCAACCTGTTGGTGGCAACCAATGTCATTTTGAACTTGAACTATCCAAGTGGCAACGCGAGCGCGGCGGCGATCAACGTCGCCGGTTCCATCACCGTGAGCGGCGCGAACAATGTGATCAACATCGCTGGTGGCAGTTTTGCCGCCGGGCAGTTTCCGTTGATTAAATATGGTTCCGGCAGCCTCGCCTCGATCAGCGGCTTTCAGTTGGGACCCCTGCCGCAGGGGGTTCAGGCCGTCCTGACCAACAACACTGCCAACCAGTCCGTGGATTTGAACATTACGCTCGTCAGCCACACGGCCACGGTTGATTCGACAAAGACGTATCAGACCATTGAAGGACTCGGCGGCGCGACGGCGTTTTACGCGGGCTGGATCACCGCCCATCCTTACAAGCAGGAGATCTACAGCAACGCCTTTGCCGGACTGAACCTCTCGATGCTGCGGTTGGGCGATTGGTATCGTTATCAGACGCCTTTGGCGGGCTTCGATTCGGCCGCCACGGAGATTGTTTCGAATGCCAACCGTGTTTTGGGACATCCGGTTCCGGTCTATATGAGTTCGTGGTCGCCGCCGGCGTTTTTAAAGAGCAATGGCCAGGTCGGCAACGGCGGCACCCTGATCTACACCAACGGCAGTTTTGCCTACA
Organism: Verrucomicrobiota bacterium; assembly: GCA_049510745.1. Classification (GTDB taxonomy): domain Bacteria; phylum Verrucomicrobiota; class Verrucomicrobiia; order Limisphaerales; family Palsa-1400; genus PLGF01. The sequence continues at coordinate 125,794 of JBEKYR010000013.1, forward strand.
CCAATTTTGCACAGTATTGGTATGACTCGATTCAGGCGTATCAGTCCAATGGCGTTAATCTCGCCTGGGCCAGCATCCAGAACGAACCGGATTTTGTTGCGGGTTACGATTCGTGTATTTTTCATCCGACCGAAGACACGGTGAACGGCACGAACTACGCGAGCTACTCCAAGGCGCTGGATGCGGTGTATCAGCGCCTGACCAACCTGCCGTCGCCGCCGAAGCTGCTCGCGCCGGAATGCGTCCACATCGCCTTCAACGACCTTAACAGCTACGCCGCGACAATGAACCCGAACAGCTTTTATGGCGTGGCGCACCACCTTTACGGGGACGGCGGCTCGACGGGGGATTCATTCCTGGGCAGTCTAAGTTCGGCGACCAATGTTTTCCCCGGCAAGCCGCATTTCATGACCGAGTATGGTGATGTTTTTGACATGATCGAATGTGCGAATCTGATCCACAACTGCCTGGTCGTCGAACAGGTCAGCGGATACAACCACTGGAATCTGGTCTGGCCGGGCACCAACGGCGGGCTGATTCAGATTGAGAATCCGTATGCCTCTCAGTCCACCTGGACCAATGCGCCGCCCGGCACGCCCACGCAATCGCATGGTTGGTGGTATTCACCCAGTTACTGGTCAATGAAACATTTTTCGTATTTCATTCAACCCGGCTACAAGCGCGTGAGCGCCACGGACAGCGACAGCAACGTCCGGTCTTCGGCCTTCCTTTCGCCCGATGGTCTGCGGCTGGTGGTGGTTTTAATCAACACCAACTCCGCCGTGTCATCTGCGATGAATTTCAATTTCGGGATATTTAGCGTCGGCAAAGCCAGCGTCTATCAAACCGCCGATACAAATTATTATTTCCAACCGCTTGGGTCGTTGACGAACGGACAAGCGCTGCCACCGCGTTCACTGACAACGGTTGTGCTGGACAAATTATTGAACGTCGGTTCGGCCCGTAATCCTTTGCCGTCCGATGGCGCCTCCGGTGTGGCCTTGAATTCCCCAATAAGCTGGACGCCCGGCAGCAATGCGTTGACTCACGCGGTTTATCTGGGCGTCAATTCCAACGCCGTCGCACAGGCCACGACGGCATCGCCCCAATTCCTGGGGATCATGACAACCAACACTTTTTATCCGGCGCTGGCTGGAGGGACGGCCTATTTCTGGCGCGTGGATGAAATCGCCGGAGTCAACACGAATATCGGCGCGGTCTGGTCCTTTACCACGGCGCCGACACCGCTTCTGATGCATCGTTACAGCTTCAGCGAGACGAATGGCACCACCGTGGCCGATTCTGTGGGCGGCCCGGCGTGGACCGGCACGCTGCCCAACGGCGGCACGTTATCGGGCGGCCAGTTGCTCCTGTCGTCCAACTCACAACAATACGTCAGTCTGCCGGCGGGGATTGTCGGCACATTGAGCAATTTCACCATCGAAACGTGGGTGAAGCTCACTACGACGGCCAACTGGAATCGCATTCTTGATTTCGGCAATAACACCACGACCTACATGTTCCTGACGCCGCAGAACGGCAGCACCAGCCGGCTGCGCTTTGCCATCACCACCGGCGGCCCCGGTGGCGAGCAACAAATCAACGGCGCCTCCGCTTTGGCTGCGGGTGTGTGGAATCACGTCGTCGTGACGCTCAACGGGAACACGGGGGTTCTTTATTTGAATGGCGGCGCAGTTGGAACGAACAGCGCGATGAACCTCACTCCCTTGAGTCTGGGCGGCACCAGCAATAATTACCTCGGCAAATCGCAGTGGAATGATCCTTACCTCAACGGCGCGATGGACGAGTTTCGCATTTACAGCGCCGCGCTTTCTTCGTCCGAAATCGCCGCGACTTATGCCTTGGGACCAGGTCAACTGTTGAGCAGCAACAGTCCGCAAATGGGTGTGGCGCTGGTGGGAACGAACCTGGCGGTTTCGTGGCCGCTGGCAAACGCGGGCTTCACCGTGCAATCGCGCACCGATCTCGCGCTGGGCGAGTGGGTGAATGTCACGTCACCCGCGCCGCAAATTGTCGGCAGCAACTGGCAGGCTACAGTGCCTCTGTCAGGCAATGCCGGGTCAGTGTTTTACCGATTGTCGAAGTGACACAAACGAACTACGGGCTTAATATAAGAAAAAATCATGGAATCAAATGCGACGAAATCCCCAAACCGGAACGCCGAGCTTCAGACAGCAGGGCGTCGGTGGAATCTAATGAAACGTTCAGTTCTGGGGGCTGGACTCCTGGCAGCGTTGTGCGTCCTGCCCGCGTCGAGCGCGCTGGCGCAATTTTCTAACGTCGAACAGTCGCCATGGCAAGGGGGCACATTCCACTACTATGGCATCACCGAAGTCACATCGGGAACTCTCAACAATTCCGGGGCGCTGATCTACGACACCTCCACCTTGCCTGCCACCACAGGCCCTCTGACAGGATCGGGTGGCACCCAGGCGGGGGATTACTATATCGGAGTAGGCGTGCTGGTGGATGGCACCGATGGGACCACCGTCAATAACAATGCAGGTGGAACCATGCAAGCCATCGTCACGGGCTCCGGCGAGGCGTATGCGGCGGGCATTTGGTCGATACAACTCGTCAACATCAACAATTCGGGCACGTGCAACGGGCAAGTGCTGAACTACGATGGCGCGGCGTATGGGGTGTATTCGGACTCCTCGGGAGCCAATATCACCAACAATGCTGGAGGGACTATGAGCGCAACGGCCCAATGGCTGGCGCAAGGCATTCAGGCGGGTCAAACGGTGAATGTGGTCAATAACGGGACGATTGAGGCGACCGCCACCGGCGGCAGGCAAGGCACCACTGCCAACCAGACTTCTGTGTCGGGCGTTGGCCTGTTTTCATACTCGACCGACGGTGGGGCTCCGCTCTACTTGGAGAACAACGGCTCGATCAGCGCCAACGCCCCTTCTGACAGCGATACCAACAACGGCGCCGGATGCAGCGTTTGGGGAGAAGGCAGTTCGGTGATGATCGTTAATAATGGCACTGTCTCCTCAATCAACGCCAGCTCCCAAGGGGATATTAACGGGATTTACTTCGGCGCTGATCACGGCGACGTTACCTTCGTCAACACGGGGACGCTTACCAAAGTCGGCCCCGGAACTTGGGGCGTGGAACTGGAAAATGACAGCTCCGGCGGCAACATGTATTTCTCCAATTCGGGCACGATCATAGCCGACCCCGGCTATGCCGTTGGGATAAATAACTACTCCGGCGGCCCCTTCAACGCTTGCTATGTTACCAACACTGGCACGATTACCGGCAACCCGGATGCCTTGGAGCTGCTCTGGGGCGGCGACACCACGGTCGTCGATTCCGGCGACGTCCGCGGGTGGTTCTGGCTGGGCGGCGGCAACAACACGGTGTATATCAATGGCTTGCCGACCATCGACAACACAATAAGCAGCGGCAGCGGCAGCAACACCCTGGTTTTCAACCTCACTGGCACGCTGCAATCCGTCAACGGCAACGCGGCCAGCGGCACCAATCTCTCCGTTTTCAATCTGGGATCGCTGGGAAGCGGAAGCATTGTGGTTTCCGGAAAAACCTATGGCTGGAGTAACTTCACCAACGTGTTCGGCACCATCACCCCCGGCACGACGCCGTTGGCCGGCCCCACAAATTTGACCGCGACAGTGGCATCCATCAGTCAGGCCAACCTGTCATGGCACGCCGTCACCAACGCGGCCAGCTACAACGTCAAACGTTCAACCATCAGCGACGGTCCCTACACCACCATTGCCAGCGGGGTTGCCACCACCAACTACACCGACACCGCCGCGTTCGCCAGTGTCGAATATTATTACGTGGTCAGCGCCATGGTCGGCGGCAGCGAAACTGCGGACAGCGCCGAAGTGACGCTGCGCCACCCCAAGCTCACGGGTGCCATCATCGGCACAGCGGGTTCATGGGGCAACTCAGGCAACACCATCACCAACGTGTTCGACAACAACCTGAACACGTTCTTCGACGGACCCACCGGGAACGGTTGCTGGGTGGGGCTGTATTTTGGCGCGAGCGTGAGCAACGCCATCACGCAAATCAACTATTGTCCGCGCGCGGGTTCGGAATCGCGCATGGTGGGCGGCATTTTCCAGGGCGCCAACCAGGCCAACTTCAGCGGCGCGGTCACGCTCTACACCGTGACGACGCAGCCGCCCACGGGCGTATTCACGACGGTGAGCCTCACCAACACTGCGGCGTTTCGGTATGTCCGTTACCTTTCGCCCAACGGCGGCTATGGCAACGTGGCCGAGTTGCAGTTTTATGGCTATTTGGCGGGCGATTCGGTGCCGCTGCCGACGGCGCCAGGCGGTCTGGCCGCGGCGGCCGTTTCCAGCAGCCAGATCAACCTCGCTTGGAACGTGGTCACCAACGCGGCCAGCTACAATGTCAAACGCTCGACGACCAACGGCGGCCCTTACGTCATCATCGCCACGGGCGTAACCGCGACCAACTACAACGACACCGGCCTGGCTGACGCCACCACTTACTTCTATGTGGTCAGCGGAGTGAACGCTGGAGGTGAAGGCGCCAACAGCGTCCAGGTCAGTGCGACCACGCTGTTGACGTCGCCGACGGGGCTGACGGCTACGGCGGTGTCCGCCAACCAGATTAGCCTCACTTGGAACGCTGTCATCGACGCGACGAGTTACAACGTCAAACGCTCGACCACCAGCGGCGGTCCCTACACGACCATCGCCACGGGCGCGACGTCAACGAACTATGCCGACACCGATCTGGTTGTTGGCGTCCAATACTACTATGTCGTGAGCGCCGTCAGCAATGGAATGGAAAGCCTCAACAGCTTGGAGGCGCCGAGCCCCTTGCCTTATCCGTGGTTATCGCAGGACATCGGCGCCGTCGGGATTGCGGGCAGCGCCACTTACAGCAACGGCATGTTTTCTGTGACTGGAAGCGGGGCGGACATCTGGAATACCTCGGACGCCTTCCGCCTTGTTTATGTGCCTGTGACCGGAAATTGCACCATCGTTGCCCGCGTCCCCACCTTGCAAAAGGTGGATCCATGGTCCAAAGCCGGTGTCATGATCCGCGCAAGCCTGGCATCGAATGCGGCCAACGCCTTCATCGCGGTGACTCCGAGCAACGGCGTGACTTGGCAATATCGTTCCAGCACCGGTGGTGACAGCTACAACAACAACACCACCGGCCTGAGCGCGCCTTACTGGGTCAAGCTCGTTCGGAGCGGAAGCACGTTCACTGGATACTGTTCTCCGCACGGCAGCAACTGGACGCAGCTTGGAAGCACGACGTTGACCAATGTCTCCACCGCCTACATTGGTTTGGCGCTCACCAGTCATAACAACTCATCCTTGTGCATGGCCACGTTCGACAACGTGACTGCGCCCAACTGGCTGACTCCGGCGCCGCCGGCCGCGCCCGCCGGCTTGACCGCCACAGTTGTGGGTTCGCAGGTGGCTTTGAGCTGGACGGCCTCCAGCGGAGCCATCAGTTACAATGTGAAGCGCGCGACCGTCTGCGGCGGGCCTTATGCCTCGGTCACTAACGTAACCATGACCAATTACACCGACATCGGTTTGGTCAATGGCATGACCTATTACTACGTCGTCTCGGCGTTAAACACCGCCGGCGAGAGCGCCAACTCGGCCCCAGCCAGTGCGACGACACCGGCGCTTCCGCCACCGCATATCGTCCAGGCTTCGATTGCCGGTGGCAATGTGGTGTTCAGCGGCACAAACGGTTTGCCGGGCGGCACATACGAGGTTCTGTCTTCCACCAACGTGGCGATGCCACTTGGCAACTGGACACAAGTCGGCGGCGGCAACTTTGACGGCAATGGCAACTTCAGCGTTTCCAATGCCATCAACGCGAGCGAGCCGCAGAGGTTCTATCTGCTGTGCCAGCCGTAAGCATCGAAGCGGGTGTTGCGGCTCACAATGAATATGCCTGACATGAAGACGCTTGCGATTTTAATATGACATCCATCATATTCCGGGATGGGCCGCTTTCCAATAGACTTCCCCGGAATTTATGGAACGCCCGGAACGAATCCATCCTTGTATTTGCAATTGGGATTCGCGGATCAAAGAAGCCTGTGCTGGCCAACAATCAGACAAGGTTTCAACTGTTCACGGCGCGCGCTTTTGTGCGAAGACTGTGTCAACAGTTTGACTCGCGTTTTTGTGTGGCGAATTTGCTTCTGGAATAAGGCGATAAGCGATATATCATAGAATCGAAAAATGAATCTTCATTCCACAGTCGTGGCCTTTGGTTCGCCAAATACGCCAGTCACTCGCCGCACTTCTGCCTTCCCCTCGCGGGAATCCGTTAAATGCCAACTGCCGGGCCGCCGAAGCCTTCCACTGCTCGTCGCGGCGATTTCCCTGATGACAGTGGGGGGGCTGTGGTTTTCTGAGTCGGCTGCCTCTGCGGCTGAGGAAAGCTGCGCTGCCTGCGGACGGCAGGTGAGCGTCAACGGGGACTTTGCGCATCGCAAGGACAACGCGTCGGTCACCATCGAAGGCGCCGCTGGCAATGCGGCGGCATTTCGTGAAGAAATCAACGGAAAGAATTTCACCGTCAGCATCGCCCATTTGCCCGCGGGCAAATACACCGTCGTCATCGGCGAAGCGGAAACGCTGGCGAGCGCACCGGGGGAAAGGTTGTTTGACGTGACTTCCGGCGACGTCGCGCTGGCCAAAGATTTCGATATTGTCGCCACCGCCGGCGGCGCGCGAAAAGCGTGTTCAATCACCGGCGTGGTCGAGCATGACGATGATTCGATCAAGGGACCGCTGACGATTTCTTTTGCGGCGAGCAAGGGCGTCGCGAAGTTCAACACGTTCGAGGTGAAAGACGCCTCGGGCGCGTCGGTCTTCGCTTTCAATGCTTCAGAGCTGGCGGAACCTTTTACCGACGCCGCGAAGCGCGTCCCGGAAATCAACGAGCCGCCAATCTGGAAGGACCCATCGCAGCCATTGCCGGCGCGCGAGAATGATCTGATCCGCCGCATGTCGCTGGCCGAAAAAATCGCCCAGTTGCAGAACGGCGCGCCGGCCATTCCGAGAATTGGGCTTCCGGCATACAATTATTGGAACGAAGCGCTGCATGGCGTCGCGAACAGCGGCATCGCCACCGTGTTCCCGGAGCCGGTCGGCCTGGCTTCCACTTTTAATCCGGAATTGCTTCATCAGGCAGGGCACGTCGTTGGCCTTGAAGGCCGGGCCAAGTACAACGATTACGTCTCCAAACATAATGGCAACGCCGCATGGTGGAAGGGTCTGACGTTCTGGACGCCGAACATCAACATTTTCCGCGACCCGCGCTGGGGCCGCGGCCAGGAGACTTACGGAGAAGACCCCTATCTCACGAGCGAGATCGGCATCGAATTCGTCAAGGGTATTCAGGGTGACGACCCCAACTACATGCTGGCTATGGCTTGTGCGAAACATTACGCGGTGCATAGCGGTCCGGAACCGGACAGGC
>JBEKYR010000014.1:0-114668 GCA_049510745.1 Verrucomicrobiota bacterium
TTCATCGGCGGCACGTTGACGCCCAGATCAATGACTTCGATGTTGGCCCCCTTCCACATCATGGCGACAAGGTTCTTGCCAATGTCGTGCAGGTCGCCTTCCACCGTCCCGATGACCGCGCTGTGTTCCGGCTTCAGGCCGGCCGCCACGACCAGCGGCTCCAAAATCTTCAACGCCTCCTTCATCGCCCGGCCGGCAATCAGCATGTCGGGCACGAAGATTTCGTTCCGCTTGAACTTCTCCCCCACGGCCATCATGCCGGGCAGGAGCCGGTTTTCGATGATGTCACCCGCCGTCTCCCCGGCGGCAAGACATTGATTGACGAGGTCGGCAATTTCTTTGCGTCGTCCGGCGATGATGGCCTGCGTGAGTGGGTGGGGTTCATTCATAACAAGGAGAAGGTTGCCAGTTTGCAGTCACTGGGTCTTGTCATCCGCTCATGCGGTCGCTGCTCCAGCAGCGCGATGGCGGGAAAACTGTTCATGGCAGCATCAGATGCTCAATGTAACGATCCTCGAAGCTGTCAGCGAGATTTAATTCGACGACCTCGACCTGCAGCCGCAGATTTTCCATTTCGTCCAGCGTGGTGCGGTCCACCAATGCCAGCAACGCCCCCGCCAACGCCGTGTTGCCCACCACCCGCACTTGCTCCTCGCGGAAGCCGGGCAAAAGTCCGATGGCGATGGCATGGACAACATTCAGGTGCATCCCGAACCCGCCGGCCAGATAGACGCGCGCCAATTCCGCCGCGCGGACACCGGCCGTTTCCAGCAGTATCTCGATGCCTGCGCCCATTGCCGCCTTGGCCTGCAACAACAGCGCCACGTCCGCTTCGCTGATGCGCAACCCGCCCGCGCCGTTTGATTCTGTCAGGCGCAAGGCCCGTTCGCCACCGTCAGTGTGACGATTTTGGGTGGGCACACTTTCCCACGCTGCCGGGTCGAATCTGCCGGTCGCGCCCAGCAACCCGCTGCGTCGCCCCGTGGCGAGAAAATCCACGTACGCCGAGCCGCACAACCCGTTGGCCCCGGCGAGCGGGACGTTGCCGATGGTCTCGGTTTCAAGTCGAAAGGGATTGAGCGTCAGTCGCAGGCCGCTGACCGCGCCCTCGCCTGCCCGCGTGCCGCAGCGCAATCCGCACCCTTCAAACGCCGGGCCGGCGGCGGTGGCGCAGGCGGTCAACTGGCCGCCGCTCTGCAACACGATCTCGCCGTTCGTCCCGATGTCCACCAGCAGGCTCGGCGACGGGTCGAAGACCATGCCGGTGGCAAAGACTCCGGCCGTAATGTCCGCTCCGATGTAAGCCGCGATGCCAGGGAGCAATTGCACGGGTATCTCCGGGGCAAGACTGTCGGCGGCCAACCGGAGGTCGCCCGCCAAAACCTGTCTGCCTGCCAGGAAGCGAGGCCTGAACGGCGCGACCCCCAACGGCGTCGGGTCTTCCCCGGCCAGCAAGTGCAGCATCGTGGTGTTCCCGGCCACCGCGCCGCCGGCGATGCGATCCAACGGCCGGCCAGCCCGCTTGCAGGCGCGGAGCAGCAGCGGCCGGATCGTTTCCTCCACGATGGCGCGCTGCATGGCGGCCAGGTTCTCCGGTTTGTGCGCCGCTTCGATGCGCGTCACGACGTTGTCACCGAAACGGATTTGCTCATTGAACGCGCCGGCCCGTGACAACACTTCGCCGGTGACTAGGTCCACCAGCAGCACCACCACCGTGGTCGTGCCCACGTCCACCACAAACGCCGTGTCGCGCCCGCCGGCCACTGGCGAAAACAACGGCTGATGCGCGCAGGGGATGGCGATCTCAAAGGTCTCGCCCACTTGGGGCCGATGTTCCATGCGGGAACGGCCCGGAATCTGGATGGTCACCGGGCCGTTGATTCGAGCGCGACAAGCCTGGATGGTGGCGGGTGCAGCCACGACTTTGCCATCCACGGAAAGTTCCCCCTCACGCAACACGACTTCGCAGCCGCGACAGAGTCCGCGCTGACCGCAACGAGTGTTCAGCGGCAGCCCGTGCGCCGCGAGCACATCGGCCACCGAACGGTTGTCCCGCGTGACTGCGATCTCCCGGCGCTGGCCCGATTCCAGTTCGACGTAAATCTGGCTTGTTGGCTGAAGATTCGATTTCATGCGGCAAGAATCATGGCGTCGTCCTCGTCCTCGTTATCACCACACCTTGATTTTGAGATCGCCCCGGCCGGGATTCTCGAACGGTCCCGGAGTTGGATTGGATTCGTTCCTTTTCCTGCCGAAGTAATCGGTGTTGATGCGAATCCGCGTGCCATCAGGTTGTTCATAGGCCGCCTTCGGGATAACGGCCCGGCCCAGCAGCTTGGTCGTCACTGTTTTGCGGGTTCGCTCCGTGTTCCAGGCCGGGTCATACTTCATTTCGAGATAGAGATCGCCGGCCTGCTCGACCAGCTTGAGCGCCGGAGCAAACTCCGGTTGGACCAGCGGCGCGGCTTCATGCTTGGACGGCTTGGCGCCCTTGAGAAAAACATTGCCGTTCATCCACACGGGCAGTTTAGCGTCATCGTATTGGCTCAAATCTCCGCGTCCCGCCAACAAGTTGTTGTAGTACCGGTCATCGCCGCGCGGATTGTCATGGAATCCGGCCAACTCGGTCGAGTGAGATTTATGAAACGGGGTCTGGCGGGCATCAAACTCGACCACGCTCACTGCCCCGCCGAACAAATCATGGACAAAGGCGACGCCGCGCGAGGCACTTAAAAGAGACTGCGCCGAGAGGAGAATGTTGTTGTCCACCAGAATCGGCCCGTGGTCCACTTCAAAGAACAAGTCGTATGAGACGTTGTCATGTAACAGGTTGCACGAGACGCGCGCGCCCTGGCCCATCCAGTCGAGCCAGACACCCCCGCAGCAGCGATAAATGTGGTTGCCTCTGATTTGAACATCAATGGCGCCGTGAATCTTGATGCCCGCCATTTCCGCGCCGCTGAACAACTGCCGCACGTGGATGTCATGAATATTGTTGCCGGTGATGGTGCTGAACGCGGCGCCGAGACTGCCCACGATGCCGGTTTGTTCGCAATGCGAAATGTCGTTGCCGCGGACGAGATGGTGACCGATGGTCTCCTTGTTCCAGCCGTTGGTGAGCGCGCGCTGGATTGTCTCAACGTAGCCCTCGGCGGTATTGGCCGAAGTGTTGTCCCACTGGTCGCCGTATTTGCCCAGCGCAATGCCTGAGCAGATCGAGTGGCTGATGACGTTGCTCTCAATGATCCAGCCCTTGCTCCAGTGTGTGCCGATGAGGCCAATCTGTTCCGCGGTCGGCGGCGCCCACGGCGTGGCCGCCTGGCGCAGGGTGAAACCGCGCACCGTAATGAAGTTGATGCCGGTTTTTTCCGGGTAAAACACCGTCCGGCGCACATTGATCTCCACCAGGTGCTCGTTCGGATTGATCCCCTTGAACCGCGCCCAGATCGCGGTGTTCTCCTGATCCACTTCAGCGAACCACAAAGGCGTGCTGGCGGGTGGTTGAAGGACATCGTCCAGCTTGGCCGCCTCGGTTAGCCATTCGCCGTCCAGATAGACGGCGCCGAGGTGGTGGTTCCTGCCCTTGGCCTCGAACCAGTCGCCGTGAATAAGGTCGCTGAACGGATTGAAACTGCCGAAGAAAGAATTCGGCAGCGTCGCTTTCCAGACAGCATCCTGAACTCTCACCCAATTGGTGACGACTTCCGACCCCTTGATCTCGACCTTCTCGCCCGGCGCAGCCTGATATACGATGCGCTTCCGATCCGATTCACCTCCGCGCGGCGGACTGATGCGTTCGCGGTAAACCCCTTCATGCACCGTGATGACATCACCCGGTTGGGCAACGTCGGCGGCCTGTTGAATGGTGCGGAACGGCGCCGAGCGCGTGCCGCGACTGGCGTCATTACCGCTGGGAGCGACATGGAAGTTGGCGGCTGGCGCAGCGGCCACAAACGCGAGGGCAGTTAAACATGCGGCGAATATTGCTTTCACGTCTCTTTTTGCTCACTACTGTTTGGCCGGCACGAGTTCGGCGCGCAGGATGGATTCGTCCGGCGCGTGACCGAGTTGCATTCCAGGCTCGATGATTTGAAAGCGTTCGGCGTCCCAGTTGCCCCAGAGCAAGTCCTTTAGCAAGGCCGGATCGCCGCGCAAATGCTCGAACTTCCAGCCCAGCCAGTCCGCGCACTTGCGGGCATATTCCGCCTCCGTCGCCGCGTCGTCCGTGCCAAGCTCAAGATAAGTGGCCGTATCGTGCAACGCCCACTGCCCGCGCTCGGTCTCCACGAGAAACTCGACCTCCTCCGGCTCGAACCTCGCCGCAAGCCCGGCGCGCATCGCGGCGAGCCTTTCCGGCCCGGGCACCCGGCGGCCGCGGTTCCAGCCGGGCGTATAGTAATAACAGGCCGGACACCGCCGCTGATGTTCGGCATAGGCTTCCTTGCTCCCCATGAACACTGTCAGGCAATCATGGGCGCGCGGAATGACCAGTTTGTGGCGCAACGGGCGGAGTCCCGCCGTGCCGCGACCGCACAGGCCATAGGCCAGCGCCACGGCCTCGATATCGGCCCGCGCGTCCATCACGTCAAGGTTTTCCTGCAAAGTGGCGCGGAGTTGGCCGGGCCGCTCATGCAAACCCATCTCGAAGAAGCGCACTTCCGCAATGTGCCGCGCCCCCCGCCCGGCCAGCGCGATCTCGCGCTCAAACACCGAGCAGGCCAGCAGCGCAATTCTCGGCTCCCGGAGCGCGTCCCTATCCGCCTGCGAAAAAATGCTCATGACAACAAGGTTTCAATCTCTGCGCTGCGCCCTCATCCAACTCGTACAACTTGGGCGAAGCAGCGCACGTTTTCCGCCGGTGAATGTCGGGGCACTTCGCATCCCGCCCCGGCGATCCAGGCCGGCCCGGCAGCGGCGCGGCATTTTGCCAGCGCCTGGCGCACGTCCTCCGGCGTGCCGTTCCTGACCACGTTGACCGTATGCACGTTGCCCAGCAGCACTTGGCGATTACCCATGGCGGCCCGGGCCGCGCCCAAGTCCACCATGCTGTCCAGATCCACGATCTCGCAGCCGAGCGTGGCCAGGGCGTCGGCCAGGTGCAGCGTGTGCCCGCAGATGTGCAGCCGCACCCGGCCGCCCGCGGCGTGAATGCCGTCCACCAGCCGCTTCTCGTGCGGCAGAACAAACTTATCGTAAAGCTCGCGGCTGATCAACGAAGCGGCGGCGTCGCCCACGCCGATGAGGTCCGCCCCGGCCTCGATCTGCGCGCGGGCAAACTTCAAGGCGGCGTTCACGGTGAACTCCGCCAAGGCGTGAATGAAATCTGGATCGTCGTAGTAATCCATCATCAGGGCGTTGAGACCCCGCAAGTCGGCGCTTTCGGCGCACGGCCCTTCCACCCAGCCCTCGATCAGGTGCGTGTCGCCGAGCTTCCGGCGCAGCAGACGCACGGCCGCGAGACGATTGGCCATGCGGCTGCCGGTGCGGTGCGGGTCCGCAGCACACAGTGTGCGCAAGGCGGCGGGGTCGGAAAGCAAGGCGTTCTCCTCGATGATCGCGGGCGGACCGTCCGGAGGATAGAAGATGTCCGCCCCCAAGTCGGCGGCTTCGCAGCACGGGTCGGAAATGACCGACACATGGTCAAAGCCAAACTGGCCCGCGGCGGCGCATTGCCCGGCGGCCTGGATTTCGGCGCGCGTCGCGTAGTCGTGGTATTTCGCGCCGATCAAATCGGCGGACCACATCATGGTGATCGGCATGACCGGCGGGCGGTCCACCGGTTTGCCTTCAATCAGCCTCACGACGCGTTCTCGTGAGTTCATCGCCTTGTCTTCGCAGGCTGACTGATTGATCTCCATGTTCCCTTTCATTCGTCTGGTTCTTTCTCAAGTTCCAGCCCAGCATATCATGCTTTGACGCATTGAGGGCGAGGCAATAGTGGCAGGGCAACGACCCAAAAAAAGAACCCCGTCAAAGGTGGCGGGGCCTTTCCGCAATGAACCGGCGGCGCGAAGACGGCTAGTCGGTCGGCGGTCTCCAGTTGGGCTGACGAAAGCGGTTGCGGACGTAATCAAAATCCGGCCCATAAGTCAAGGCCCCACTCATGACGTCGTTCGCTTTAACCCCCGAAGCAGCCAGGAGCCCGGCTTTGACGATGATCGGATCCATCCACTTGTGAATTTCCACATGGCCATCCGCAAAGGCGAAGGTATTGACGTTGATATGGTACATGGCGATGGCATCGTCCCAGTGCTGCCTGTCCGTGTCAATATTCCACTCGCACATCCAGGTGCCGACGTTATAGCCGCGATAATCGCAGTCCTCAATCATGGCAAAGGTCATGGACGCCATCGAAATCTGGCTGACCTTGACATAATAGCTCGGCACACTGGCGCCAGAAGTTATGACGGTGGGGTCGCCGCCATAGTTCTGCGTTTTTGAATAACTGTCATAGGCCCAACCGTACCCCGGGGCTCGATTGACGGAGCGAGTATCGCCGGGACAATGATACGATTGTGGGTTGGGACAATAATGATAAAGAAGATCGTAGAAGGTCAAGCCGTACACGGTGTTCGACAGGGCAGTCTCTGGCGATTCGCCCGCGTAGGGCGGGTTTGGGAGCGGCCCGCTCCAATAACCGCCGCCCGAGATGCCCGTCGGGCCATAATACATCGGCACCACCCATCCGCTGTTGTCGTCCGCATACATCGTCAAAGCCAGCCCGTGTTGCTTCTGGTTGTTCACGCAAGCAGTCTGGTGCGCCTTGAGTTTTGCCTTGGAGAGCGCCGGCAGAAGCATCGCCGCCAAAATCGCGATGATGGCGATGACCACCAGCAACTCGATTAACGTGAACGCCCCGGGAGCCGGCCCGCCCGACCGAGCCGACCGCGAACCGGACTGTTGACCGCCATTATCCACTTGTCTTTTCATGATTGTCGTCTTGCGTTTGAGCGCGCGCCGGAAGAGGGCCGGGCAGCCATGCCCGGCCCTCCTTCTCAGCACCCTATTGTTTTCCTTGGAAGTACATCTGCGTGCCGTGTGGCGCGACTGGCACCGGCGACGAGGCGTTGGTTATCGTGCTATACGGCCCTGATACCACTGGCGCCGAAACCACCGAGCCATAAGGCACACTGACCATGAACCCGGCCGGCGGCGCCGTGAAGTTATACTGCAACACCAAGGCGTTGGTATCCACCAGCGCCCCGCTGAGAGCCTGGCCGATTTCCGTCGGCGTCAGAATGCGGTTATACATGCGGAAGTCGTCCAGCAGCCCATTGTAGCCGCGCCACCACCCGCCGTCATACATGGTGTCCGCGCCGAGCTCCATCTTTGCTCCCGCCGGCCAGCTCCAGGCCTCACTGTTGGCCCCCGAGGAATCCAGGGCGCCGTCGAGGTAGAACGTAATAGACCCGCTGAGGCTGTCATCATAGACGAACGCGCAATGATGCCACTTGTTGTCGGAGACCGTAGCCGACGATTCAAAGTGATTCCAGTTGTTTTGGGCCTGGACGAACATGTTGCCGTCGTCGTGTTGAATTAAGGCACACCCGCTGGAGCTGCGATGATCGAAGAGGATGGCCCCTTCGTTGTAACCGTCGGTCTGATCGGTGCCGGCCGAGCGCATCCAGAACATGATGGTCCCCTGATCCGAGTCCAGCGCCGGCGGGCCGAAGCCGATGATTTGCGAAGTGTTTGTGTCAACAAACTGCATGACACCCGTCCGCGTCGTGGTGCCGTCCGAGTCGGACGCCAGCCAGGTCACGGCCGAGGCGGAACCGTCGTAGAACGGGCCGGCCGGTTTCTCGTCGCGAATGACGTTGCTGGCCGCGTTGATGCCCACCTTGAGCGGCAGGCCGACGGCGACGTGAGCTTGCAGTTGGGCCTGGGTCAAGGCGTAGTTGTAGAAAGCCACCTCATCCAAAGTCCCGTTGAAGCCCAAACTGTTGCCGTTTCTGATCCCGACTTCCGTCGGGTTGCTGGAATTAGGCACATAGGCGCCGCTTGCCACGGCGCTCGTTCCGTCCACATAGCCAAAGACGTAGGCCGTCGCAGTGGCCGTGCCGTCATATACGACGGCGGTGTGGTACCAGTTGCCCGGGACAAAGGCGGTGGCGCCGTTTATTTGCACGGTGATGCCTGACGCATTCCCCATCATCCAAGTCAAGCCAGAGCCGCCGTCGTCCTGATACAAGATGTAGCCGAGCCGGGCCGGGGAGCCGCGGAACTGGGAACTGAATATCGCTTCGGTCCCCGTGTCAACCGGCTTGAGCCACAATTCGAGCGTGAACGGCCCGGCCGGATTGAGGATGCTCGAATAAGGAACCTCGCCATGCCCCCCGCCGGTCACAGCCAGTGCGGTGTCAGGATCGCCCGCCAGGGCGCCCGCAACGCCGAGGGTGTAGGATCCCGCGCCGGCAAGGTAGCTGCCATTAAGGCCGCCAGCGTAGTCGTGCATCGTGGTGCTTCCAGAGCTTTCATCCAAACGCCAGTAGGCCGAGGGATTGTCCGCCATCACTTTGGCGGCGTAGCCGTTTGGCGGCGCAACAAAAGTCAGCGCGATGGGCTGGCTGTTGGTCGATCCGAAGTTGTTATTCACAGCCAGAGTGTAAGTGGCCGAGTAGTTGGTCTGCGTCCGGGCCAGAGTCAAAGCCGTGGCGGTCGCGCCGGAGATCATCACAGTGTTGCTCTTCCACTGATAGTAGAGAGGCGGAGTGCCCGCGACGTTGGCGGCCAGCACAACCGTTCCCCCCGCGTAAAGCGTTCCGCCAGCCGATTGGCTGACAATGCTCGGGCCTGATGTGTTCGTGCCGAAGACGAACGTGGCATAATGGACCTGCAGGTCGTTGGCGCTCAGGGCCGCGCTGTAAATGGCCAATTCATCAATCGTGCCCGTCCAGGCGCCAGGGTCGTTGGTCGTGGTCGAGCCAATCCAAACCGGCGCTCCGGAAGCGCTGCCAAATCCAGCCTGGGTCTGCGAGCCTAACGATTGCCCGTCCAGATACGCCGTGATCGTGTTTGTGTCGGTGAACACAAAGGCGACGTCCGCGAAGCGGTTGAGCAGATTATTCGGCGCCGACCAACTCAGTTCCACTCCGCTGTCATTGGTGTAAACCAGGGCGCTGCCGTCGCCGGAGGCGCCGAAGGCGTAGCGGATTTGCGTCCCGTCCAGGGAGGCCTCGGAGAAGATGAAGACGTTGCCGGCGTTGCCGGGGAACAAGTCAACCAGGGCTTCCACCGTCCCGGTGCCGCCGGGAAACTCGTAGGCGCTCTTGGCGGGGATTTGAACGTCTCCACCACCTGTCAAATAGAGCGCGCGCTGGCCGTAAGAGCGATTGGTCTGGCCGTCATAGGAGGCGCTGCCTTCCAGAGCGCCGGGGTGCGTCCCGTCAACCGCGTTGGCGATCGTTGCGCCCGTGCTCCCATCGACCTCGAAATAGGCGACCACGCTCGACTCGCCGGTGACAAGGCTGCGGTACGCGGTGTTATTGGCGGTCTGCGTGGGCGCAACCGTCAAAGTCACCACCGTGGTGGTGGCGGACAGGCTGCCATTGCCTACCACGCAACTGAATTGGTTGCCGCTCTCCGCCTGGGGCACCAGCGGCAAATACAGGGTCGGCGCCGTCTCGCCGGACAGATTGGTGATCCCGCCAAACCATTGGTAAGTATTGCCCGGGTCCTGCGACGCCAAGACGCTGAAATTAGCCGCGCCGTTGTTCCAAACCGTCGTGCTCTGCGGTTCAATCACCAGGCTCGGCAGGGGGCGCAGCAGCAGGTCGTTGGTGGTGAACTGGCCGGATGCAAAGGTGAAAACGCGCTCTTCGTCGATGAATCCGTCCACTGTCCACCAGGCGCCGTCAGTGCCGATGAACATGTAGCCCGCCGGGGCGGTCAGTGGAACAGAACTGTTGTCATTGGTGGCGCACGGGACGCCGTTGGTGTAAAAGATGAGGGTTCCGTCAATGTTCACCAGGGCCAAATGAATCCAGCGATTGGTGTCCAGGAGCACGCCCGGCCCAAAATCAACCACGGAGGTGTGGGAATCGCCCTGATGAACCACGCCGGCATGGAGCGAGGAGGTGCCGTTAAAATTGTCCTCGATTCGGACCGCCGCGCCGCCGCCCGGCCCCAAGCCATACTGCGAGCCGCCGGAAGACATCAGCCAGGTCTCGTTATCGGTGCCGCCCACGTACCCTTTGTTTTGCGGAAGGTACCATATTTCCAGGCCGTAGTTGGTGGCCGGCGGAACGTAGCCGGTGTTCCAAATTTCCGTCCCGAAGCCGCCGAAGCCGAAGCGGGCGGCATTGGTGCTGATAAAACCGGTGGTGCCCAGCGGCCCGCCAACGGCGTTCTGAACAATCGGCGGCTCCGGACCAAAAAAGTAGGAAGCGGTGTAGTTGTGGCCGTTGCCGCTGGAATCGGCTGTGAAGGCGCTGCCGCCGTCGCCAAAATGCCACCAGCCTTGGGTGGTCACCGTGGCCGAAGCCGGCCGGATCATAAAGAGCGCCGCGAGGGCGCAACTGATGCAGAGGATTTTGTGTCTCATGTGACGATTGGGTTATTGGGCATTCTTGTTTTCGTTGTCATCCGCGCCGACAGAACATCCCGCAACAACGGGAGTCACCACAGTAAGCGCGCATAATTTCTTAAATACTCCAATATTCTTAGCAAAGCCCCCGTCTTCTGGGTATCACGCAAACGCGGGTGCCCTTTCCTCCGCCCGGCGGCGCTTCAAAACAACCTTTCCTTCAACGCCTTGGCCACGGCTCCGGTCCGGGTGTGGACATGCAGCTTGGTGTAAATGTTCCGCAAGTGCGTGTCCACCGTATGATAGCTCAGGTTCAGCTTGTCCGCAATTTCCTTCTTGATCAATCCGCTCACCATCAGTTCCAGGATTCCTTGTTCCCGTTCCGTCAATTTGTAGTCCTCCTGCGAGGCGGGGAGCCGGGAAAACATCTCCAGCACCGACCGCGCCACCTGCGGCGTCATGGGCGCGCCGCCGCCGTGGACTTCCCTGATGGCTTCGACCAGGTTTTCCGCCGGCGACGTTTTCAACAAATACCCGGAAGCCCCCGCGCAAATCGCCTTGAATATCTTGTCATGGCTGTCCACCACCGTGAGCATGATGATGTCGGTCGCGGGGGCAAGGGACTTGATGCGCTTGACAGCTTCCACGCCGTTCATGCCGGGCAGTTCCACATCCAGCAGCACGACGTCCGGCAGGACTCCTTCCTCCAAGGCTTCCAGCGCCTCCTCGGCGTTGGGATAGCGGTGGGCGCATTTCAAGAAGGGGACCCGGGCCAGGGCGCGGGCCACCGTGTTGCGGAACGTCTCGTTGTCTTCCACCAGCCAGACATTGATGAGGGGCTGGCCTTCGCCGCTCACAGGGGGGGACTTCTGAGGTTTCATGAACGTTTTAATCGCGGCATCTTCCTGCATCATATTGTTGGTTGTTTCATAAACAAACTTCTCCCCATAGTTTAACACCATCATCGGCCTTTAAACCACCCCGCATTTACGTGATGGACGCCGTGACGGTGAAACGCGAGCCGCGTCCGGGCTGGCTCTGAATCTGCAATTCGCCCCTCAAGTCGGCCGCCCGCCGCCGCAGGTTCTTCAACCCGTTGCCGCGCCGCACCTGGCTCTCGTCGAATCCGGCGCCATCGTCTTCCACGCTCAAGCGGAACTGGTTGGAAGAGACTTTGACGAGAATCCGCACCCGCGTGGCGCGCGCGTGTTTGGCGATGTTGTGCAGGATTTCCTTGAACATCGGAAACACATTCTGCCGCAGGCGCAGCGAGGGCCGGGCCGAACCGGTTTCCCCTTCCACAACAATCTCGAACGGGATGCCGGGGAGCAGGGTCCGCGCCGTGTCTTTCATCCGCAAAACCAGGTCCTCCATGCTGTCGCCGGTCGGATCCAGAAACCACACGATGTCGCGCAGCGAGCCAACCGTGGCCAGCGCCACCCGCCGGATTTCATCCACCTCCGGCGCCGGAGAGGAAACCATTTCACTGAGCAAGGCGATGCTGCCGAGGTTGCTGCCCACTTCGTCATGCAGGTCGCTGGCGATGCGCAGCCGGAGGCGCGCCAGTTTTCGCTCGGAAGCCAGGCGCATTTCGTAAATCACCACCAGCAGCAGCACGACCGCGGCGACGCAGACCACCTTGAACCACCACGTCTGCCAGAAGTGAGGCAATATGATCAAGGCCAGCGATGCCCCTTGCTCGTTCCAGACGCCGTCGTTGTTGCAGGCCTGCACCCGGAAACGGTAAGTCCCCGGATCCAGATGCGTGTAGTTGACGCTGCGCCGCGTCCCGGCTTCAACCCAGTTCTCCTCCAATCCTTCCAACATGTATTTGAAGCGCACTTTTTTCGGCTCCGTCAAACTCAGCCCGGTGTAGTGGAATTCAAGCCGCTGAACGCCGGGGGCGATCTTCAGCGGCGTCTTGGCCAGGCCGGGCGCGCTTGAGCTGGCGGCGTCGGCGATGGATTTTCGTTCTCTTCCTTCAATCACTAATTGATCAACGGCCACGGGCGGAGGCAGCCGGTTGACGGGGATGTTTTCCGGATCCACCACCGCCAGGCCCCGCACGGTCGGAAACCAGAGCCGTCCATCCCGCGTCTTGCAGCCGGAAGGCTGCGTGCCGCCGTTGCATTCCACGCTGGGCAAGCCGTCCGATTTGGTGAATGGAAGGCATTGAATCCAACGGCTCTGTCCGCTGGCGAACCGGTTCAGCTCCTTTTTGTTCACCCGAAAAACTCCGGCCAGCGAGCCGCACCATAAGTTGCCGCGGCCATCCTCCATGATCGATCCCAGCAAATCATTGGCCAGTCCGTCCTGGGTCGTGAAGCTGGTGAATTGGCCGTCCTTGAACCGGATCAATCCGCCGCCGAAAGTTCCGATCCAGAGCACCTCTTCCGCATCCAGGTACAACGAGCGGATGGATTCGTTGCCGAGTCCCTGGCTTCTTCCGAAATGAGTCTGCTGGCCGTTCTTGAGGCGGTAAAGCCCGTCGCCCTGCGTGCCGATCCACAGGTTGCCCTCCGGGTCCTCGGCCAGCGCGCGCACATCCGTGCCGGTCAGACGGCTCTGCAAGTTGAACACGACGGGTTTTCCGTCCTCCAAACACACGATTTCCGGCTTGGGCCGTTGCTGGCCCACCCAGAGGTTGCCCTTTGAATCTTCATACAGCGCGCACACAATGCCACTGCATTCTCCCGGATTGGCGTAGGGCACGAATTTATCGCCCTGCATCCGGCACAGCCCCCCTCCCCAGGTGCCGGCCCAAAGCGTCTGCCGCCGATCATAGAATACCGAATGGACGTAATCGTTGGGCAATCCCTGGGCCGTGCCGTAATGCGTGATGACCCCGTCTTTGAGCCGGTCGGCCCCATCGGCGATCATCCCGATCCACAGTTCGCCCTCCGCCCCCTCGCACACCGACATCACGCAATCCCCGGACAACCCTTGTTCCCGTCCATAACTCCGGAACACAACCGGTTTCACGCGGGCCAGCCCGCACGCATCGGTTCCCACCCATATATTGCCTTCGCGGTCCTCGCAGAGGGCACGGATGAACCCTCCGGGCAGCCCTTCCTTCTGGGAGAAGGCGCGGACGGCGCCGTTGGTGCCATAGCAGTACAATCCGCTGCCGTACGTCCCGACCCACACCTGGCCGCTATAATCTTCCTGGATACAAACCACGCTTCCCTTGGACCAGGGGTAACTCCCGAAATCCGCGACGCAACGGCCCTGCCTGAACTTTTGCAGACGTCCGTTGGCCGCAACCCAGCATCCGCCCGCGCGGCTTCCCGCAATGACCGCCGGCGAAAACTCCCCGGCCGGAACCAATTCCATCACCCGGGTGTATTGACCGTCCTTCCACACCCCGACCTCCTTGTCTGTGGAGGCCCACACTTCGCCCTGCGCATCTGCCGTCAGGAAATTGACGCCGGTTTGCAACACCACAAAATTAGTGTGCGCAATCTCACCCTGGCCTTCCGGGAAGCGGATCAGTTCCTTGTCGGGACTCAGCAGCCAAAGCATGCCGTCTGGAGTCTCGGCAAACGTCTGGATATAGCCGGATAATTTCATCCAGCTTGGAGGCGAACAAACCTGGAACTGACCACCGGAATAGCGCACCAGGGAACCTTCTATGGTCCCAATCCACAGCGTCCCCAGCCGATCCTCGAAAAGCGAAAGGATTCGATTGCTCGGCAATCCAGGCGTGTCGTCTGGCGTAAACACCTTGAACTGCACCCCGTCAAAGCGCACCAGCCCGCCCGCCGTGCCGAGCCAAAGATACCCGTCGTGCGTCTGCACAATCGAGAGGACCGAGCTTTGCGGCAGGCCATCATCCACCTGCCAGGAGTCGATGCGATACGGCTGCGGCTCCGGCGCGCTCAAGGCCGTTCCCCCCGGAAGCAATAGAATGAGTATCAGGATCGCGCCTATGAATCGGTTCACGCTCACGGATGATACGAAAACAAACCCAACTCCGCAATTGCCGGACAGACCGGGCATTTCACAATGCGCAGCCGCACTTGGCGGGTCGTGACAGGCTCGGTGCGAACCAGACGGCAATTGCCGATGCTCGTCCCTTTCGCAAACTCCAGCCATTGGCCGTCCTTCCATTGATCGAGCGCAAATTCCTCGACCCGCTGGCCCAACGGCAAATATTCGCGCAAGCGAACAAGGTTGAACGTGACCGGCTGCTTGAATTCCAAAACCAGCTCCGCGTTGGTCACCGCGTCGTCCGTCGCCCAATAAGTGTCGCGGCGGTCATCCAATACTTTTTCCGGCGCGAAATGCGAATCCTGGCCGCGAACATTGCTGGCCGTGACTCTTGCGTCACGGGCAAGGTCGCGGGCGAAGGTGGCGTCCAGCAGCCGGCGAAAACCGTCGAGCGATTTCACATCGGCCTCGGGAATTTGCCCGCGCCGATCCGGCGGAATGTTCAACAACAACGTCGCTCCGCGTCCGACCGATTTGAAATACAGATCCAGTAATTGCCCCGGCGTCTTCACCTTGTCATCTTCGTTTTTGTGGTAAAACCAGCCCGGCCGGATTGAAACGTCGCACTCCGCCGGCACCCAATCCGTGCCGGGCCGGTCGCCGCGATTGAGGCGTCTCTCATCCGCGTCGCCGGGCGCGTACTCGGCGGCGTTCAACGTCGCCCAGCAGGTTTCGCCCGCCACGCCGCTTTCGTTGCCCACCCAGCGGATGTCCGGGCCGCCGTCGCTGAAAATGCAGGCCCCCGGCTGCAGCTCGCGCACCAGTTGCCACGTCTTCGGCCAATCGTAGTACGTCTTCCGGTCGATGACGCGCCTTTCGTTCGCGCCGCCGTAATAGCCCGTGCCCCCATTGGCGCCGTCGAACCAGACTTCGCTGATCGGGCCGTAATTGGAAAGCAACTCTCGAAGCTGGTCGCGATAATGAGCGATGTATTCCGCTGTGCCGTAGTCCGCGCGGTTCCGGTCCCACGGCGAAAGATAGACGCCGAACCGCAAGCCCTGCCGCCGGCACGCCTCCGAAATTTCCTTCACCACGTCGCCCTGCCCGTCCCTCCACGGACTGTTCTTCACCGAATGCTCCGTGAACTTCGAGGGCCACAGGCAAAACCCGTCGTGATGTTTCGCCGTCAAAATCAATTCCTTCATCCCCGCGTCATGGGCGGCGCGGACAATTTGCCCGGCGTCGAACGCGGTCGGGTTGAAAATCGTTTCCGGTTCGTTGCCCTCTCCCCACTCCTTGTCCGTGAACGTGTTCACCGTGAAATGGACGAAGCCGACCAATTCCATTTGCTGCCACGCCAGTTGCCGTCGGCTCGGCGTCGGGCCGAACGGCGCGGGCGGTTCAACCATCTGCGCTTGAACAGACTTCAACCCGCCGTCGTGGCGATAATTCACATCGAGCTGCGCCAGGCGCTCTTCATGCACTGCCAGCCGCCGCGTGAAGTCATCCCAGTTGCGCGCTTCTCTCGGCGACCAGCCGACTTCGGCCAGCGCGCACGCGCGCGGGAAAATCATGTATTCCGCCTGCCTGAAATTGGGAATGTATTCCGTCCACACGTTGCCTTGCGCGCCGAGGATGCGCGGTTGGAATTGCGCCGCCAGATTCGCGGGCGCCGGTTCAAACTCATAGACTTTCTCCAACGGCGTGTAACCGCCGATGGCGAACGGCTCGGTGGCGTGGTTTGTGGACTGGTAACTGTCAAAATAACAATAGCCCGTCGGCGTCATCACCGCGTCGTGTCCGCTGCCGGCCGCTTCCGCGCCGCCTCCTATCCAGTCCATCACCACCGCGTCTTGCGCCAGGCCGCCTTGCAAAATCTCGCTCCAGCCGACGAGCGTGCGCCCGTGCGCCTGGACGAACTTTGCGATCCGCCGGATGAACCAGCTTTGCAATTCCTCCTCGTTTTTCAGTCCTTCCCGCTTCATCAGCGCCTGGCAGTCGGGGCTTTTCTTCCAATCCTCCTTCGGCACCTCATCGCCGCCGATGTGAACATACTCCCCCGGAAACAGTTGAAACACTTCCGTCAGCACGTCCTCCAGAAATCCAAACGTCTCTTCCTTGGCCGGGTCGTAAATCCCGTTGAAGACCCCGCCGATGAGCGGCGGCTCAAACGGCCCGCCGCCGCAACTGAATTGCGGATACGCCGACAGGGCCGCGCTCGAATGGCCGGGCATTTCGATTTCCGGAACAATCCTGATGTGCCGCGCCGCCGCGTACTTCACCACCGCGCGAATGTCGTCCTGCGTGTAAAAACCGCCGTAGCGTCCCTTCTTGTCGTAAGCCGTGCTGGCTTTGGCCTCCATGCCGAAACCGCTCCTGGTCCGCCACGCGCCGAGTTGCGTGAGCTTCGGATACTTCTTGATTTCGATCCGCCAGCCCTGGTCGTCCGCCAGATGCCAGTGAAACGTGTTCATCTTGTGCAACGCCATCTCGTCCAGCAGCCTCTCCACTTCCGCCTTCGTGAAGAAATGGCGGCTCACATCGAGCATCAGCCCGCGCCATTTGAAGCGCGGCTGGTCTTCGATTTGCACACACGGAATTTTCCAATCCGCTTTGCCCGCGGCCTGCGGCGAGAAAATTTCCGGCGGCAGCAATTGCAGGAGCGTTTGCGCGCCGTAAAACACTCCCGCCTCCGTCGGCGCGCGGATGACGACCGCGTCCGGCGCGACGGCCAATTCGTAGCCTTCCGCGCCCAGATTTGCGTTCGCCTGGTTTGTGGTCAGCACAATCGAGCCTGGGATCGCCGCACCTTCAACAGCTTTCCGGTCCACCCTGATCCGGTAGCCGGTGGATTGGCGCAGCCGTTCGGCGAGAAATTTACCCGTTTGGCGCGAGGCCGCGTCCACGCGGACGCGCGTGTCCGGCCCGAGTTGAAACACGCCCTCGCGCAGTTCCATCCTCTGCGGCGCGGGGATGATGGCCGGAACGCTGGCGCCGCCGGCGAAAACAGCCGGCGCCAAAAGCGAAGTGAGGATGACGATGCGCTTGTATTTCATGTTCATTTTCATTTCTCCGTCCTGACCCGCAGCGGCAGCCGCGCCCGGATGTCATCCGACGCCCCGCCCACGAGTATCTCATACCGGCCCGGCTCGACGAGGTATTGTTTCTTCACCGTGTCCCAAAAACGAAATTCTTTCACCGGCACTTCGATTTCCACCCGCGCCGTTTCCCCGCGTGCAACGTTCACGCGGCGGAACCCGCACAACGCCTCGCGCGCCTGCGTCACCGCCGATTTTACATGGCGATAATAAATTTGCACCACTTCGTCGCCGTCGCGGCCGCCGGTGTTGCACACCTCCACGCTCACGCGCACGGTGTCGTTTGCGCCGGCCTGCGCGCGGTCCAGTCGCGCCGATCGGTATTGGAACTTCGTGTAGCTGAGGCCGTGGCCGAAAGCGAACAAGGGTTTGCCGCCGAAATACCGATACGTCCGATTTGACATCGCGTAATTGGTGAACTCCGGCAAATCTCCCGTCGAACGATAGAACGTGACCGGCAATCGCCCCGCGGGGCTGGTCGCGCCGAATAGAACCTCGGCCACAGCCGTCCCCCCCGCCTGCCCCGGATACCACGCCTGCACGATGGCGGGGATGTGGCGCGCGACCCACGGCATCGCCACCGCGCTGCCGCTGCAATTGATGAACACCACCGGCCGGCCCGTCCCGTGCAACGCTTTCAGCAAATTGATCTGCACCTCCGCCAACTCGATGCGCGTGCGGTCGCCGCCCAGGAAGCCCTCATTGGACACATGCAAATCCTCCCCTTCCAGTTCCGGGTTCAACCCCCCAACGTAAACGACCGCGTCCGCGGATTTCGCGGCGGCGACGGCCCTGGCCAGGGCCTCGGCGTTGGCCATTCCGTTGGCGCCGTTTTCGTCCAGCGAGAGCGGGCCGCCCGTTTCAAAAATCACCTCCGTGTTCGTGCCGGCCAGATTCCGGATGCCGCCGAGGATTGTCACCGGATGCGACGGCTTGCCGTTGTAATTGCCCAGCATCATGGGAACCGAGTCCGCGTTCGCGCCGATCACGGCCAGCCGCCTTGTTTTATGCCGGTCCAGGGGCAGCAGGCCGTCGTTTTTCAACAGCACGATGGACTCGCGCGCCATTTGCAGGGCCAGCGCGCCGTGGGCGGCCGTGTCGTTCTCCGTGACGGGAATCTGCGCGTAAGGCACGGCCTCGGGCGGATCAAACAAGCCGAGCCGAAAACGCGCCTCCAGCAGCCGCCCCAGCGCGGTGTCAATGTCCGACTCGGCCAGCAATCCCTCCTGCACCGCGTTGGTCAGGCTTTGATATTCCGAGCCGCAGGTCAAATCGCAGCCCGCCTTGAGCGCCAGCGCGGCGGCCTTCTCAAAGCTCACCACATATTTATGAAACTCCACCATGTCGTAAATCGCGCCGCAGTCCGAGACGACGTGCCCCTTGAAACCCCACTGACGCCGCAGCAAATCGGTCAGCAGCCATGAGCTGGCGCAGGCCGGCGTGCCGTAAAGCTGATTGTAAGCGCCCATCACCGCGCCGACGCCGCCCTCCCGCACCGCCGCCTCGAACTGGGGCAGGTACGTTTCATACAGATCGCGTTCCGGCGGCTCGGCGTTGAACCGATGGCGCACCGCCTCCGGCCCGCTATGGACGGCAAAATGTTTTGCGCACGCCATCGCCTTGACGTATTTCGCATCGTCGCCCTGCAACCCTTGGATGAACGCCACCGCCAAACGCGCCGTCAGAAACGGGTCTTCCCCGTACGTCTCCTGCCCCCGTCCCCAGCGCGGATCGCGAAAGAGGTTGATGTTCGGCGACCAGAATGTCAGTCCGGTGTAGTTGTCGCTGTCTCCGTTGTGCGCCTCCGTGTATTCGCGATTCTTGGCCCGGGCTTCGGTCGCGATCACATCCCCCGCCTGATGCACGAGCGGCGTGTCCCACGTCGCCGCCATGCCGATGGCTTGGGGAAACACGGTCGCCACGCCGTTGCGCGCGACACCATGCAGGCCCTCGTTCCAGTAATCGTACGCCGGCAGGCCAAGGCGCGGAATGGCCGGGGCGTGGTTGCAAACCTGAAGCGCCTTTTCTTCCAGCGTCATCCTTCCCACAAGGTCGCGCGCGCGCGCGTCGAGCGGTTGGGCCGGATCTCTCCATAAAGGAGCATCGCCGGCTTGGGCGCGGTTCATCCAAACCGGACCGAAAACAAGGAAAACAGACGCCAGCCAGACTTTCAAAACCGGAAACATCGCCCGACACCCGCGCCGCGCCGGCGTCTGTCGCTCCAAGTTTTCAAGGGCTTGTGGTTCCATGGATTCCGTCATGTCTTGGCAATTCTGCCTGAAAAATGATTCTGACATCCTTGCGGACAAACCGCCTTCACGCAAACGCGGGAGTTGTCCGGCCAGTGCCTCACCACGAAACCGCCAGCAGCGCCGTGGCGGCCGTTCCCCGGTCTTCGCGTTCGCGCAATGACTGCACAACCGCTGCGAAGGAGCGCGCCACGCTGCCTTCAAAAATGGCCCGCCCGCCCGCCATCACACGCACCGGACGATCCAAATCCAGCAGCGCGTCGGAAAGGCGCAGCGTCAGGCTGCCGGCGCCGGGCGCTTCGATGCTGATCGTTTGCCCTTCGACACGCACGGCATAAATTTCATTGGGCCGCACCGCCTCGGGCGCCCGTTCCAGCCAGTAAAACCGCGTGTCCGTGACCTCGTCCTCCTGTTGCCACACCACGCGCTTGGGCCACTCGTCGCGCGCCAGCGGTGACATGCGCGGAATCACCTCGGCTTCGCGGCCCTGCATGTTGTGTGGCAGGCCGGGATACACCGTCAGCCGATGGACGTAGCCCCTCGGATCAGCCGCCTGCAATTCATCGAGTTTTGCGTTGAACTCGCGCACCACCGTGTTCCGGTTGTAGGCGGAATCCTCGCCCCCCATGTAAAGGAAAAACGGCAGGTTGCGCAACCCTTCCGGGGTGACGTGGTTCGGATGCCCGGCGCACATCGCGGCCGCGGCCAGGCGGTCGGACAGCCGCGGGGCCAGTTGATAAACGCCATCGCCGCCCGCTGAGTAGCCCATCAGATAAACGCGGTCCGGATCGACTCCCCGCTCCATCACCATGTCGGCGATCAACCGGTCGAACAGGCCGTCCGCCTCCTTGATGTGCCACATGTTCCAGGTGTCCGCCGGCGCGCGCGGCGCGACGTTGATGCTGCCCGGCGGAAATTCATACCGCCCGTAATAGCCTCTCCAGTTCCGGTCGTTCTCCTCCGTGGTGGCCTCGCCCCCGCCGTGCATCGTGATCCACAGGCTGTGTTTGCCGTCCGGCGCGTCGCCAAAAGTTTTTTCCATCCACTTCAGGGTTTTGTTTCCCATCACGATTTTTTTCGCGGACACTTCTTCCGCCGCCGATTGCGCCCTGGTTCTGCAAACGTCCTCCCAGGCGAGCGAAATCAATCGCTCCGCCTCGGCGCGGCTGAACTTCAAATCGGGCGGCGCGCCGCGCTCGGCGGCCGGACGGGCCAGCCAGGCTTCGGCCTGCAGAACGCAGGGCGGCGTCGGCGCCAGGTCGCTCCAAACAAAATCCAGCGTGTGCCTGTTCGCGCACGACGCGCAGGACACGGCCTTTTCCCTCGCTTCGCCGTCGCGCGCGAAACGAAATGTCACGCTGGCGGCATGGTCCGGCAACGTGAACTCCGGCATGTCGTTCAAGTCCGCGGTGCCGGCGCGGGTGTGATCGTGTGAGAGAAGGTTGCCGCTCGCCGAACGCAGTTCGACCTCGGCGGATAATCGCTCGCCATCGGCTTTCTCGCGCAGACGCACCTGCACCACCGTCGCCGTGGTGTTTGTCTCCACCGCGAGCGCGGCGTAGCGGGCGGAGACATTGACCGCGGGCACATCGCGCGATGCGCGGTCCCAGGCCAGCGGAAAATACTGGCCGGTGCGCCGCCAGCTTGTGGCGTAAATTTGATGGAGCGGATTGGCGCTGCGCGCCGTTTTGGCGGCGTCGCTGTTGAACCAGGCGCGGTTGAGGCCGTTCTTGTCATATTCATCCGCGCCGGCGAAATACCAGTCCCCGTCCCAAATCTCGACCCACGTGTGGTTCCCATCCTTGTGCGCCCATTCGGGTACGCCAGCGACGCGCGCCGGCACGCCGACCGCCCGACACGCATCCACCAAAATGATGGCCAGGCCGGTGCAGGTGGCTTTGCCCTGTTCGATGGATTCCTTCGGGCTTTGATTGTTGCGTTTGCGGCCCAGGTTGTAGTGAACGTTGAGCCGTTTGAAGAGGTCGCGGTTCAACGCCTGCGCGGCTTCCGTCCCCGTTTTGCAGTCGCGCACGATGTCGGAGGCAATCCGGTAAAACTCCGCCCGCCACGGATCGCGCGGTTCGTCCAGCGATGCGTAAGGCACCACGTCGTTCAAGAACATCCGCTCCGGCACGGCGGCTGCCCACGAAAATTTCTTTCGAGCCTCGAGCGCCAGCGAAAGATTCTCCATCAGAAAATCACTGCTCAATTCGGCCCGGTCGCTGGCGGCCATGTTGTCCACAAGAAAATACGCCGCGCGGCGGCCGGGTTCTCCCTCCTTTGCCGCGGCGGCCGCAATGAAGGTTGCCGTTTCGACCGGCATCGTTTCGTCCAGTTTCAGCAACCGATCCTGGCGAATCCGCCAGACGCGGCGGCGCTCGCCGTCTTTGAAAGCCGCCGCGCAGGCGTAGCCGTCAGCGGTCGGTTCGAGGACGGGTTGTTCGAGGCCGGGCGGAAGTTCGCGGCTGTTCCACCCCAGTTCAACCAGGTTTGTGGCCCAGCGTTTGTGGGCGTTCCAGAGATCCCGCTGCGCGTAGTAAATTTCCAGCGCGCGATCGCGCGCGTCCTTGCCGGGAATTGGCGCAACTGAAATTTTTTCGCCCGCGGACTGGCGGGTGAATTGCAGCAGGCCCCACATTTCCGGACGATGCATGTCCACCACCCCCTGCGGCGACCAGACCCAATTATCCTCGGCCGTGTCCGGCACTTTCCTGTAAACGCCGCCGTTGGTGGTGATTTGCCACTCGACGCGCGAGAAGTTAATGCGCCATTGCTCGCCTTCGGTCGGCGGGCCGGCGTGACGGGCGTGTTCCGCGAGCACTTTCCACGGGAATGCGATTTCAACGCTCCAGCCTTGGTCGGTGTCGGCGGGATTGTTGAGCGTGCCGTTGACGTGGACCGCGGTTTTCAGCCCGGGAATGTCCCACGCGTTGTCCGGCTTGCCTTGATCCATGTAAGGCTTGTCGAGCATCAAGTCCCAACTGGTGTTCAGCGCGTTCATCTCGAATTCGTAGTAAGCGTGCGTGTCGCCATCGGGATCAATGAACACCTCGAAATCGGGGTCCTCGAAAATGACCGAGTCGTGCTGCGTCAGCGTGGCCCAGACGTGCGGTTCTTCAAGCTCGGCCGCAATGTAGAGATAATCGTCGTCCCAGAGCAGTTTCGCCCGCGTGCGCAAGCGCGGTTTGGGCTTGGCGCCGTCTTGAATGTCCACGAAATCAGTCGTCCACGGCGCTTCGGCCCACGCGGCCTTGTCCAGCTTTCCATCCACCAAAATCGGCGCGGCGGTGTGGCGGCAGAGATAGCCGTGCGGAACGATCGGTTCCATCTTTTCCCGCCACTCATCGAATTCACCGGCGTCGCACCGCCAAACGGCGGTCCCCGCCAGCAACAGCCTCACAAGGTAACTGCAACCTTGCTTCCAGCAATGATCCATGCTTTGTCGTTTTTTCATGACGGCGTCAGATTAAATTCTCCGCACTCTCTAACAATGGTCCCAACTCGGTTCAAGTGTGAAGCGCATGTTCGCAGTCTTCCGGGCCTCTTGCCCTCACGTAAACGCGGGAGTCCGGAAGGCGCCCTCCGAATTGAGACCCGGTATAACTTGCCTGATTGACTATTCCCCCGCATTGGTGTTACTAATCTGGGATGATAAATCTTAATGATTTAACAGCAAGTCAACTCCACCGCGTTATCGCGATTAAAGAACAAATTGAGAAGCTCCAGGGCGAACTCGCCTCCCTCGCCGGTGACATCGGCGAAAGACCGGTCCCCTTCAAGGCCAGGCGCCGCCGCATGTCCGCCGCCGCCCGGGCGAGGATTGCCGCCGGCGCCAGGGCCAGATGGGCCAGGGTCAAAGGAAGAAAGGCCGCGGCTTTCAAGCCCGCGAAGAAGGGCAAGAGGCGATTAAGCGCGGCTGGAAGGGCGGCCATTATCGCTGCCACAAAGGCCAGATGGGCCAGAGTCAGAGGCACTCCGGTCACACCGCAGGCGGCCAAAAAGGCGGATCGACGCAGCAGTCCGGCCGTCAGGGCCAAGCTTGCGGCGGCTGCCCGCGCCCGATGGGCCGCGGCCAGAGCGGCTGGCAAGACCAGCCTGTAAGCTCCGGGCCAAAGGCAGGGTACTTAACGCCCCGCCAGCAGTAATTGGGACGGAACCTCCACTATGTGCGAGGGCGCATTTCTTTTTTTGGGTGGCGGTTTCCGGTTCCTAATCTTAATCTTGCTCTTAATCTTAATCTTAGTGATACCCAAATCCCGGTGTGTTGAAGGAAAACGTCATTTCCGATTCCCGGAAGCTCCTGTAATTCTTGACGTGCCAGTCGGAGAACAGGATGTTGACCCGGTTGTTGTGCGTGGGCGGATTGTACGCAAACAACACGTTGGTGTCGTTGTCATTGAGGTCGGCGTTGATCGCGTAGGAGGGATAGTTGCAGTCGCCGGACAGGATGTAAAGCGAGGGATAGCTGATGCTCCGCAGGTTCACGCTCGATGGCGTGTCGCCCGCCGTCACGTAAAAAGCCACCGATCCCATGAAGTAGCTGTAGCCGGAATGGTTGTAAAACGAGTTGAAGCCGGGGCAGCGCAGGACATTGGTGTTGTTGCCGTAATAGGAAAGCAGCGCGAACGTCCAGGGCGTCGGCTGGTTTGTCCAGGCCCCGGCGCTGGGCGTCTTGATGTCCGCGTAGGACACGGGCAGCCGGTCGTCGCTGTCGTCGGCGTACATTTGCATGCCCAGACCGATCTGACGGAGATTGTTGACGCAATAGATGGCGACGCCTTTCTCCTTCGCCTTGGCCAGGGCCGGAAGCAGCATGCTGGCCAAAATCGAAATGATCGAAATCACGACCAACAGTTCGATCAGCGTAAATGCTCCTTGCTTGTTCTTCACCACATTACCTTGCTCCTTGCCCCAACTTAACCTCGCCGGCCCGCTTTGGCCAGCAAAATAACTCTGCCGGACGCGCTCTCATTTCTGCGCGGCCGCTTTGGCGTTCACTTTGTTCATCGTGTCCTCCAGAATCTTCCGCTGTTTCACGTCCATTTTGATGCTGTAACCCAACCCTCTCAGCGGCTTGATTGCGGCGACGTAATTGCTGGCCTCGATGGCGGTCAACGCCTGCTCCAATTGCTGCTTGGGCTCGCCGGAGAGCGATTGGAAGGCCTCGCGGACCTTGGCGGTGTCGATGTTCTTGTTGGAACACCCGATGGCGGCCAGGCACACCGTCCCGGCCAGGGCGGAAAGAAGAATCAACCTTTTTTTCATCATGCGCGTTCTTTGCCTCAACGCACAGGCCACTGTATCAGGTTCCTTGGCTTTGTCTGTCTTTTTGTGCAGCAATTTCTTGCTCCTCAACTTATTCTTGCCCTTAATCTTAATCCCCTTCCCGGCCTGTCCGCCGGCCAGTGCGCCATTGCTTTGGCGGCGGCGGAGGCCTCGGCGAAGGCGGAAGGGCAGGACGGGGATTAAAATAAAGGTCAAGATCAAAAATAACAAACATGATGGCGCGCGCCGGTTTCCGAAATGGATTGCCGCCACCGCGGCTTTTCTGGCGTTTGAGGGCGAACTGATGGCCGGCAAGAGGCTCCTGCCCGATTTCGGCGGCGCCGCCTACGTCTGGTGCGGGGTCGTGCTCTTTTTCCAATTGCTCGTCGTGGCGGCCTATTACGGCAGCCGCCGCCTGGGGCAGGCGCCTCGCCAAAGGGAAATCCTCCTTGGCTTGGGCCTGAGCGGATTATTGACTCTTCTGCCGCAACCCATCCGCGCCTCCTGGCTTCCGCTGGAATTGCAGCCGCTGGCCGCGTTGCTCCCCTTTGCCGGGCTGGCCACGGCCCTCTTTTGCGCCACGCCGCTCCTGCACCAAACGCAGGCCGATCGCGGCGACTTTTCCATTTACGCCTGGTCCAACGCCGGCGCGCTGGCCGGCCTGATTTGCTACCCACTCCTGGTCGAACCGTTCACGGACCTTTCCACGCAAAATTGGGTCTGGGTCGCGGGCGGCCTTTTCGTGTGCGTTTTCGGGTTGCGCGAGGCGCGTCTCGGGCCGGTCAGCCCCGCGGCATCCGCCGGCATCGGCAAAACGCGCTGGCAATGGTGGGTCCTTCCGGCCGTCAGCAGTGCCACCATGCTGGCCACGACCAACCAGATCAGCTACGAAGCCGCCGCCGGTCCGCTGGCCTGGGCCATGCCGCTGGCCCTGTTTCTGGCCACCTACGTCTGGGCCTTTTCCGGCAATCGCCAGGACTCCCTCGGCCTGCTGGCCGCCGCCGGATTGGCGGCCTTGACTGCTTCCCACATGGTGACGGAGGCCCGCAGCCCCTTGTTGCTGGGCTTCGCCCTCCTCGCCGGCGGGACCAGCATGCTCGCCTGCCACGTCTGGCTGGCCGCCTCGCGCAATGTCAATACTCACGGTTTCTATTCCGCCTCCGCCATCGGCGGCGCGCTGGGCAGCGCGCTGATGGTGCTGGTCATTCCGCGCGTGACCAACGGTCCCGTCGAATTTCCCATTCTGACCTTGAGCGTCCTGACCATTGCCGGATTTTTGTGGAGCGGCCGCGTCGTCCGGCCTATTCTCACCACCTGCGCCGTCGTCGCCATTGGCGGAACCCTTGCCGCCGAATCCAGCGGTCGCGCCAATGAAGTCGCCCGCGCCCGCACCCTCTACGGTTGCTGGCGCGTGACCCGCAAGCCGGACACGCAATTCTACTCGCTCATTAACAACACCACCACCCATAGTGAAGAAGACCGCCGCAATCCCAGCGCCGGCATGAGCTATTACGGCAAGGAAACCGGCCTGGGCCGGCTCATTCTGCAACGGCAACAATCGACCAACGCCTTGAAATCAGGCGTGGTGGGCTTGGGCGCCGGCACTCTCAACCGCTACCTCCGCCCGCAGGACTCCATCATCTATTACGAGTTGGACCCGAAAGTCGAGCAGTTGGCCCGCGCCTGGTTTACCTATCTGGACAATCCCCGCAGCCGCGTCGTGCTGGGCGACGGCCGCAAATCCTTGGAACAGGAATCACAAAAGTTCGACCTCATCATCCTCGACGCCTTCAACGGCGACGCCATCCCGATGCATCTGCTGACCCGCGAAGCCGGCGAAATCTACCGCCGCCGTTTGAACGCCGGCGGCGCGCTGGCCATTCACATCACCAACGCCCACGTTGACCTGCGCCCGGTCGCCACGGGCCTGGCCCGCTCCATGTCCACCGGTTGCGAGTTCTCCATCGCGGGAAGGGTCCGTTGGGCCATCTTGCGTCCCGGCGGACCGGCCCCTTCCGGCGCGGCGCGGCTCTGGACCGATCAGCGGAGCAGCCTTCTCGGCCTGTTCAAGCAACGGGAGCAATGAAGCCAACTCATGAACCTTGACCACGCAAACTTGACAAGGAAGAAGTCGCTGGTTTGCGCCTTGCTCGCCGTGGCCGTGCTGGCCGTCTTTTGGCCCGCCCTCCGCTGCGGCTTCGTTGATTATGACGACCTCGATTACGTCACCTTAAACACCCACGTTCAACACGGCTTGAACGGGCCGGCCGTCCATTGGGCCTTGACCACCGCGCACGCCGCCAATTGGCATCCGCTGACTTGGGTGTCGCACATGGTGGATTGCCAGCTTTACGGGCTTCAGCCTGCCGGGCATCATTTGACCAGCCTGCTGTTGCACCTGGCCAATGCCCTCTTGCTCTTCCTGCTCCTCAACCGCCTGACCGGCGCGCTCTGGCCCAGCGCGTGGGTGGCGGCGCTCTTCGCCCTCCATCCCTTGCGCGTCGAATCGGTCGTCTGGGTGGCCGAGCGCAAGGATGTGCTCAGTTCGTTTTTCTGGATGCTCTCCGTCGGCGCTTACGTCCGCTACGCGGACCAATTCAAAGTTTCCAACCCCGAATCCTTCCGGGGCAACAGTTCAGTTCCCCTTCCCCAATCCTCCTCCGCCAAGACTGCGGAGGCCGCAAGCAACGGAGGACAACAGTTCAAAATCTTCTACGCGCTGGCCCTGGTGTTTTTCGCCTTCGGTTTGATGTCCAAACCGATGCTCGTGACGCTGCCCTTTGTCTTGCTCCTGCTGGATTATTGGCCGCTCGGCCGGTTGCAGTTCGGAGCCGCCTTCTCGTGGCGGCTGATCGCGGAGAAGATTCCCTTCCTCCTCCTGGCCGCCGCCTCCAGCGCCGTCACTTTCCTTGTGCAAAGCCATTCCGGCGTGCTGGCCTCGCTCTCCGCCGTTTCCCTGGGCCAACGGCTGGCCAACGTCCCCGTAGCCTACGTGCGCTATGTGGCCAAGATTTTCTGGCCGTCGGGGCTGGCCGTGTTTTACGGCTATGAACACTGGAGTTTTTACCAGGTGGCCGGCGCGCTTTTTCTTCTGGGATCGATGACGTTCTTCGTCGTGCGGCAGAGGCGGGCGCGGCCCTATTTGGCGGTGGGCTGGTTTTGGTTCTTGGGCATGCTCGCTCCCACCATCGGCCTGGTGCAAGTGGGCCATCAATCGATGGCCGACCGTTACACCTACCTTCCCAGCGTGGGCATCTCGCTCATGGTGGCCTGGGGATTGCGCGAGGGGGCGGCGCGCCGTCCTTGGCTGCTCAAAGCCGCCGCCGCGGCTGCCGTGCTGGCGCTGGCCGCCTGCGCGGTCTT
This sequence comes from Verrucomicrobiota bacterium, assembly GCA_049510745.1. Lineage (GTDB taxonomy): Bacteria > Verrucomicrobiota > Verrucomicrobiia > Limisphaerales > Palsa-1400 > PLGF01. The sequence continues at coordinate 28,431 of JBEKYR010000014.1, forward strand.
GACGCCCCGCCAAATCGCTTTTTGGAGAAATCCTGTCGCCCTCTTCTCCCGCGCCGCCGATATTTCCGATCAAGACTCCCAGACTTGTTACAATGTCGGGTGCGCCGTGATGGAGCAGGGCAACTTTGTCCGCGCCGCCAGATGCTTTGAACGGGCGCTCAAAGTCGCCGGCAAGAACGCTCCGCCTTCGTTCCTCGCCCGGACCAAAAACAATCTCGGCTGCGCCTTTTTGGAGCAAGGTCGGATTCCCAACGCCATTTCCAATTTTGAAAGCGCCCTGGCGTTGCAACCGGCGTTTCCCCAGGCCTACTTCAACATGGGCCGCGCCTTCCTGACCAATGGCCAGCCCGACGTCGCGGTCGATTGCTTCCAACGCGCCCTGGCCCTGGACTCCGGCGTGGCCGAAATCCATTACAGGTTAGCCAACGCCCTGCTCCAATTGGGCCGCCCGGCCCAGGCCATTGCCGAGTACTCCCAGACCCTCCGCCTTCGCCCAAGCATGGACGAAGCGGCCAACAACTTGGCCTGGCTCCTGGCCACTTGCTCCGACCGCTCCTTGCGCGACCCCGCCAAGGCCATCGCGCTGGCCCGCCAAGCCAGCGCCCACAGCCGCGACCAGAATCCGCGCATTCTCGGCACCCTCGCCGCCGCCTACGCGGAAGCGGGAAGATTCTCCGAGGCCGCGGCCACCGCGCAACAGGCCCGTCAATTGGCCCTGGCTCGAAACGACCCCGCGCTGGCCGCGGTCCTCCAATCCCAATTGCGCCAGTATCAGCTTGGCAACGAACCTTCCCACCCGTGAGTTTCCAGCGCAAAATGGGTATTGCGTTCTATGGGCGTCTGGTATTCCCTTTTAGCGGAATGACAACGATTACCTGCAAGATTCCCGAACGGATCGACACCGAACTGGAGGCCGTGGCCGAAAAGCGGGGGGTCTCGAAATCAACGGTGATTCGGGAAGCCATCGAGGCAAATCTGGAACAGCAAAAAAGACGGGTCAAACTTTCCGCCCATGATGTCATGAAGGACGCCTGTGGCGTCATCAAAGGCGGCCCACGCGACCGCTCTTGGAACCCCAAGCGGATGGAGGGGTTTGGGCGTGACTGAAGGGGTCATTTTGGACACTGGGCCGCTGGCCGCTTATCTTCTGTATCGCAAGCATCGCCGCCAGGTGATACAAACGATTATGCCTCCGAACAGGCAAACTCTTCCCTAGGTCCCAGATCCTCGTAAGAACCGTTGCAGTACATCCCGGGGAGCGCGCGCGCCCTCGCGTGCAGCGGTCGGCGCCCTCGCCGACCGCTTCTTCGCTCTCCTATCCAAATTGTATAGGTCATCGCTCGGCGGTAAAACCGCGTTAGACGAGGATTTGCGCCCGGCCCTTCCGCCTTGCCAGCGCCTGAAAAAAAAGCGACCCTGCCCGCATGTACCGCCTGGCGTGGATCGTAGGCGCTGTCGGGTTGCCGCTCTCCCATTACTGGCTGGCGGCAAAAATCGAGCCTTTCTACTCTTCCATCTATTGTTTTCTCTGGTGGTCCTATATTTTTGTGGCGGATTTCGCGGTTTTCATCCAGCGGGGAACGTCGCTCTTGCACGACCGCCCGCGGGAACTCCTGGTTCTCTCCATCTGGTCGGTTCCCCTTTGGCTGCTCTTCGAGCTGGTCAACCTTCGCATCCAGAACTGGTATTACGTCATGGCCCCCTGCGCTCTTTCGGTGGGTCTGCTTTATCTGGTCCTGGCTTTCGGCTCGGTCCTGCCCGGCATCTTTGTCACCGCCGAGTTGGTCATTGGCGTGATCGAGAAGTGGGTGCCTGGGGGCAAAATCACAGGACGGCCCTTTCCCGTGCCCGGCTGGAATATCGCCCTCCAATTGCTCATCGGCGCCGCCATGCTGCTTTTCCTGCTGGCTTGCCCAAAATCCTGCGGCTGCCTGGCGTGGGGATTTGCCTTTTTCCTGGTCGATCCAATTTGTTACTGGCTCGGAAAAACACAACCGGCCCGCGGCGGCCGCAGTTTGCTCGGCCAATTGGCCTCGGGCGACAACACCCGCTTGGTCGCGCTCTTGCTGGCGGGACTTGTCTGCGGCGGCCTTTGGGAGGGCTGGAACCTCGGCGCGCGCACCAAGTGGATTTATTCCGTCCCGTTCTTTGACGAATTGAAAATCGGCGAGATGCCCGTCCTGGGTTTCTTGGGCTTTCCGCCCTTTGCTTTGGAATGCTACGCCCTGGTCAATCTCCTCAGCTTCTTTCGCGGCGGACGCAACTGGGAACTGAGCGCCGCGGAGAACCGCCAGCGCCGCGGCCTGCCGGCTTGGGGCGTCGCTGCCTGTGCCCTGCTCATGCCCGTTGCCATCTGCTTCGCCGCCCTGGCCACTATGCCAACCGTGGCTTCCTTCTCCGAGCCGTTGGACTGGTATTTTCACTCCGCTCTTGGCACTCAAGGTGTCGCGGCTCTGCGCGAGCGCGACGCCTTGCAGGGACATCAATTTCTCAAGCTCAAAGACCGGCCGCCCGAGATTGACCCTGCCCTCTGGGCGCGCCTGCGGCAAATCGCGCGCCTGGCGGAACTCAAAGGGATGGGCCTGGCCAACGCCACGGCTCTGGAAAAACTGAAAATCACGCGCTTCGATGAGCTGGCCAGGCAGAATCCGGCGGACCTCGCCTCGCAGCTCAACCAACTCGGCGGGGCCGTTCGCCCCGAGCAAGCCAAAGTCTGGATTCGCGCCGCCGGCAAGCAGCCTCCCGACGCCCCCTAATCAGCGCGACATGGGTATCGCCTTGAGCTCAAAGGCGAGTCGTTGCCCAAAAGTAAGGCTGGGCCAGCAATGGAGGTTTAAAGTCGGTGTGCCGTCGCGTCGCTGTGGCGCCTCTTATTGAATGGCGCAGGCTGGACGGCTTGAAGGTGCAATGTTGCTAAATCGGAGTTGCCGGACTAAACTCATTTCCGTGGTGACGAAGTTTCACCTAACTATGGCCGTTGGCTGCGCGATTTCCTTGTTCACAAATGATTCCTCCTTCCTCGCAGGAAAAAACAGTCCACAGGCGGGGGACATTCCGCCCCCGCTGCTCTTGAGCGACGTCGTTCAGGGGCCGCCAGCTTCGGACATTTCCTGGGAAAAGTTGAAAGGCAAGGTCGTTGTTTTGGAGTTTTGGGGAACCAGGTGCGGGGCGTGTCTCAAAGCGATTCCTCATTGGAACCAACTCGCGGCCGAATTCGCGTCCAAGCCCGTCGTGTTCCTGTGCATCTCCGATGACAATAAGGATGATCTGGCTCTGTTCCTCAAGCGAACCCCCATTCAAGGCTGGGTGGCTCTGGACCAACCATTCAGTCCGACCAGAACGGAATTTGACGTAGTCGGGATTCCTCATACCGTGATCGTAAATCCCGCAGGGAGGATTGCTGCGATCACCCATCCGTCCGACGTAACAGCTCAAAGTCTGGACGAGATTTTGGCGGGGAAACCCAGCACTTTGCCGCCGTTTGTTCCTTACATCGAGAACGGCGGTAACGATCTGTTGGCGGTATCGAATATCGCGCCCGCAAGGGTGGAGGTGTCGATCAGCGGACCAGTCGAGGTTCCGGCTGGCGCCTTCAATTCGCGTGGTTGGAAAAAACCCGACTATCAATTCATCGCAGAAAAGGCGTATTTGCGGGATGCTTTGAGTTATTTTTTTGATATCACCCCACTACTGGTAACACAAAAAGGGAAGGTTCCGGACGGACTGTATAATATCTCCGCAGCCGCTCCTCCGGGGCAACTTCCGCAGCTTCAGGCCGCGGTTGTGGCTGCGGTGAAAGAGAAGTTGGGCATCACCGTCGTGACAAATCTCCAACAGACCCAAGTCTATAGCCTTATCGTTTATTCATCTAACGCACCTTGTCTGCAAAGGGATCAAAAGACCGGCGGTGGCGGTGGACGTCCTGGAGGTTTTTATCTGCAAGGGAGCCATATGAAAGCGATCTGTTCCTTTCTGGAGGACGCCGTCAACAAGCCGGTCATAGACGAGTCGGGGCTGACCGGCTTATGGAAGGTGGACTTTAATTGGCCAATGTCGGAATCAGAGTTATTGCAACAACGGCTCTGTCACCAGTTTTACGCGATTCTTGACATGCCTCCCGAGAAGATCGACCTCGAAGATTTGCCACAGCATCTGCAAAAGGCCGTCTCGTCTCACGAACTCCAGTTATTGAAAATCGAACTAGCCAAGCCGGTTCATCAACGTTTTCAACCCGATCCAGTCAAAGTCATCAAGGCCGCTCGTCAACAGTTGGGATTGGACCTTAAACTGACTATGCGGAAAATGCCGACCCTCTTGATTGATGCAAATCCATCCTCAGAGGCCGATCGAAAGCAGTCTCCGTGACGAACTGGGGAAGCGTGCTTCGAGACTTTACTTGCGCTAATCAATCAATCCCAGCCGACCAGTTCGACCGCCGTCCGGGCCACCCCCAAATCGGGCCCCGGCGCTACGCTACAGGCCGCCAGCCGTCGGCTCGCTTCGCTCCGACAACTGTCCGAAATGGATTGGAACAGGTGTCCGAATTGATCGGAATCCGCATAGGATCGCCCGCTTTTTAAGTTTTCTCGTGCATTTCAGCCAACGTGGCGCCGGCTCAAACAATCGCTTTTTCGAGCCTCGCCAGTGCAATAGGGCAAATCCAACGAGCGGCCCGGCCGGGAAATCAGATACAACCGCCTCTTTTCGTCCCTTTCGTCCGTCTCCGTCCTTTTCGTGCATTTCCTTATCTTAATCGTAATCGTAATCCTCTTTCCCTCCCCAAAGCCAAAAAAAAACGGAAAAAGTAACAAAAAGACTTGCATATACAGAATACTGTGTCATATTCGCAACGTGCGAGAACTTGCTCTTTGACATAAAGTGGAGCCGCCGCGGGAAACCTCCTGTCACCTCGCCGCAGGACGGACCCCACGCCGCCCGCAATGGCGTCATTCACGACCGCCGCATGGCCAATCGTGCTGAATCGTGCTGAATCGTGCCGAATCGTGCTGAATCGTGCTGAATCGTGCTAAATCGTGCCAAAAAAAGAAAAATCCCAACCACGATTGATGAACCATCAGATCTCGCTTTAGCCTTTAGCGTTTAGCCTTCAAGCCCTTCCCCCGTCGCTCCGAGTCAATTCGACCCAATTCGACCCAATTCGACCGAAATCAATGTTCCTCCGGCCGGGCTTCAACCCTCCCGGCGGGGCTTCTCCCGCTTGTGCAGGGCTGTGTCGGATTGTGCCACGAATTCGCAAGCGCCTTGAGTGCAATGGTATCCGCCGGAAAGACTGTTGATTTACGGTCTTGCAATCGTGGCCAGGAAGGATACGATGGCATTAGGAAAACGGGTGTGGTTCAATGGGAGAATGCGGGCTTCCCAAGCCTGAGAGGAGGGTTCGATCCCCTTCACCCGCTCCATTGATAATAACGAATTTGTGAATCTTGCGCAAAAACACTTCTCAGTGAAGCACGCGCCTTCAAAGAGCAGATTCCTGTTGCTGGCCCTGGCTGCGGGGCTTGTCATGGGAATGGAGACCTCCGCGCAATTCGCTGACGGCGGCTTTGAGCTCGATACTTCGGGCTGGCCGCCCGCCTCCCCGTGGGTCGTTACGACGTACATGAACCCGGTCGATGGCGTCACCTTGCAGACTCCGCAAACAGAAGCGGAATTGAACCTGCTCGAAGGCGGTTCTGACTTGACCTCTGTCACAAACTCCCCCACCGGGCCTGATTCTCAGCCGGACCCCAACGTCGGCGCGGACGCATCGCTCCGCTGGCCCAGGTACGGATACCAGTGCGCCCTGATCAATCAGGATGGGAGAGACGAAAACGCCAACTCGTTATCGCAGAGCGCAACAGTCGGAGCCGGCATGATCAATCCTATTGACGGCCAAGTGCATGTGAGCTTTGTGGTGGCGCCTGTGCTTGAGAACCCCCACCACCTGCCCTTTCAACAACCATACTATTTCATCCAGTTGACGGACGATACACAGAACACCATTCTGTACCAGGATTTTGGCGCGCTGGACGACCCGGATATCCCGTGGAAAATCGTGACCACAGATGTCACTGAATATGACTACACGGACTGGCAACTCATAGACGTTGTGCCCGACGGCACCAATGTTGCGATGGGCGACCAGCTCACGCTCACAGCCATCGCCAGCGGCTGCTCTCTCGGAGGTCATATGGGCCAGATGTACGTTGACGGCATTGATGGGGCCACAAATTTGATCCCCGGCATCTTCGTGACTGGCACGGCCGCCCAAGCGGCCCTCGCCGGCGGCAACCTGACCTACACGCTGGCTTACAGGAACGGGTCCGCTTCCGCGGAGGCCGGAGTGGTGCTTTGCTTCAACACGCCGCTGAACACCACCTTCCAATCGCTCGATGCCCCCGGGCTGGCGGCCTCCCCCCCGCAGGTCGGGATGCCTGGCATGGTTTCATGCACGCTTACCAACCTCGCCCCGGGCGCCAGTGGCAGCCTCACCGTTACCGTCAATATCAACCCCGGCACGACCGGCACAATCACTGCCAGAAATTACTATATCTACTCAAATATTGAACCGCCGCTTCTCGGCCCCAAGCTCAGCACCCTGCTGGTCAATCTCAATCCCATCCTGCTCTCCGCGCCCACCCTGTCCGTCGACGGCAGCTTCTCCTTCGGCTTCACCAACGCCCCCGGGGTCTGCTTCACCGTCTTGAGCACGACCAACCTCTCATTGCCGTTGAGTCAATGGACCGTCTCGGGCGGCGTGGTGGAGAACCCCGCCGGCAATTACACGTTTACCGACAACGCCACGAAACAGGAATACTTCTATTGCGTCCGTTGGCCTTAAAGGCTTTTGCGACGCCCCCAACGCCGGTGCTGGTGAAAGTTGGTCGAAAAAACATGACTCGATATGCTCCAGCGTTTCCCGCGTGAGGAAATGCGCCGGGCGCGGTCAAAGTTGTTAGGAAATCAAAACATGAGGAAGTTATGAGTTGTGTTTGCATCTTAACGCCGCTGGTCATCGCCGCCTGGCCCGCTTTCAGCGCCGCCGTGGCCGCCGCCGCCAGTTCACTCGGCTACCAGGTCATTGCCACCGCCCAGGAAGAGACCGTCGCCAACGTTTCATCCAACAGTGTCCAGCTTGAAATCGCCCGCAGCGAGGTCGTCACCAGCCAGTTGGGCCGCCAGCAGCGGATCGTCGTCGCGCGCGGCGGCGTCTCGGTGACCTTCTCGCGCGACGCCCGCGGCAAGGCCTCCCTCTGCGTCACCGGCGAGGGCCACGACCGCGAGGAACTCAAGGCCCTGGGCAAGGAGTTGAGCCAGGCCGTCGTGCAACAATATGTGTACCAAAAGCTTATGGACGAAATGCGGTCGCGCGGCTTCATCGTCGTGGAAGAGCAAGCCAGCGAAGACCGCTCCATCCGCCTCAAGGTGCGCCATTGGGAGAATTGACCATGCCACAACGCGAATTTGACATCACCATCGCCAAAGACGGCAGCGTCGAACTGCACGTCAAAGGTTACAAGGGCCGCGCCTGCCAGGAGGCGGCCAAAATCTTTGAGCAAATCGTCGGCGAAATGCAGTCCGAACGCCAGACCAGCGAGTTCTATGAACCGGAAGAGCAAGTCCGCTTTCGCCAGGATCAACGTCACGGAACATGACCCGCCCTGATTCACCCTACTATCCGCGGCGGGCCAACCTGTTCAGCCCCCTGCTCGCTTGGGGCGACGCTTTGCACCGGTTGTGGGACCGCAGCGGCTTGCTCCTGGCGGACAAGGTCACGGTCAGGGGCGTCATTGCCAGCGTGTTTGTGCCGGGATTGGCGCTGTATCTCCGGGGGCCGCGCGCCTCGGGCCGGGCCGCGATGGGGGTATGCGCCCTCTTGTTTCTGTTTTTCATGGCTTTTCTCGGCTATCCGCTGGGCACGCTTGCGCTCGCCCTTTTGATGTCCATCCATGTTACGGGCGTGGTCGCTTATTACCAGCCTGTCGTGGCCTCCGCGCGCTTGTCCTTTCGTTTGATGGCCACCCTGATGTTGTGCGCGCTGACAATTGGGTTCGTGTATCTGCCGGCGCGCGACCTGTTGGAGAACCGCTGGCTCATGCCATTGCAGGTCAAGGGCCAGGTGGTTGTCATCCACCGCCTCACCTCGCCCGTGACGCTCCGGCGCGGGGACTGGATCGCTTTTCGGAATGGTTCGATCGGCGGCGACCACATGTACATTCGTTCCGGCGTCAACTTCGCCCCTGTCCTGGCCCTTCCAGGAGATCAAGTGGAGTTTTCGGCCGAGGCGTTTTCCGTCAACGGCGTGGCGCAACCGCGCCGGCAGAACATGCCCCAGTCGGGCGGATTCACCGTTGACCGAAACTGCTGGTTTGCCTGGCCGGAGTTTGCTATATACGCCCACGGACACGCGATGGATGTGTCCGGCATGGTGATGCAGATGGCCCTGGTGTCGAAAGACGAGCTTATCGGCAAACCTTTCGATCACTGGTTTTGGCGGCGGCAATCGTTCCAATGAGCAGGTTTATCAATCTTGAATTCGGCGGTGAGTCCGAGGACCAGTCCCTCGGCTCGGAGCAGGGATTGGCCAAGGACGAAGCTTATTACTTGCGCGAGGCCCAGGCCGCCTTTGAAAACGCCGACTTCGAGAAAGCCCTCCGCCATTACGCCCGCGTCCTGGAGTTCAATCCCCAAAACGCCGCCGCCTGGACCGCCCAGGTCCGAATGCTCATTGAACTGGGCGAGTACCGCGAAGCCAAAATCTGGGCTGACAAAGCCCTGGAACGCTTTCCCCAGGAGCCGGAGTTGCTCGCCGCCAAGGCCGTCACCCTCTGCCGTGGCGGCGACCTGCAAAGCGCGATGGCTTTTTCCGACGCTGCCATCGAGGAGCGGGGCGACACCCCCTATATCTGGCTGGCGCGGGGCGACGTGCTGCTGGCGTGCAAGGAGCCACGGGCGGATTATTGCTTTGAAAAGGCTCTGCTGCTGGCCCCGCGCAACTGGTTCGTCGCCTGGCTGGCGGCCCGCATCCGCGCCTATTACAAGCAATTTGTCTTTGCCCTCAACTTGCTGCAAAAGGCCATCGAGTGGAACACGGGCCATTTCCTGCTCTGGCTCGAATTGGGCCGCTGCCAGGAGAGCCTCGGCTTCCTGGGTCCCGCTGAATCCTCCTTCACCCAGGCCCTCCAACTCAACCCCAATTGCCATGCCGCCGACCAGGCCCTGACCCGCCTGCTTTCCCGCGGCCTCACCGACCGCGTGCGCGGCTGGTGGCGGCGCCTGGGAAAATGACCGCCGCCACCATGAGCACCGCCAACATCGACCGCCTCTTATCGGCCGTCAGTGATTTTCAGGCCTCGGACCTTCACCTGGTCGCCGGCGTGCCCCCCGCCTTCCGCGTCAACGGCGAAATCATCCTGGCCAACAGCGATGCCTTGACGGAGGAGGAAGTGACAGAATTGGCCGACAGCCTGTTGAACGAGCAGCAAAAGAAAAAGCTGGAGCAGGACTGGGAACTTTGCATCTCCAAACACCATGACGCCGTTGGCCGCATGCGCGTGACCTTCTACAGGCGCAACGGCCATCCCGAACTGAGCCTGCGCTTTTGCGGCCATCACATCGCTTCGCGCGAGGAACTGGGCCTGCCGGAGAAACTCGACGAGTTGGCGCGCCGGCCCAACGGCCTGGTCCTGGTCACCGGCGCCACCGGCGCCGGCAAAACCACCACCCTCAATTATCTGGTCGATCTCATCAACAACGAGCGCCGCTGCAAGATCGTCACCATCGAGGACCCGATTGAATTTGTCCATGAGAACAAGCGGGCCATCGTCGTCCAGCAGGAGGTCCTCACCGACGTCCGCTCCTTCAACCGCGCCCTCATCCACGTCTTGCGCCAGGACCCGGACGTGATCGTCGTGGGCGAGATGCGGGACCACGAAGCGATCTCCACCGCGCTGACGGCGGCCGAGACGGGCCATCTGGTGCTGGCCACGATGCACTCCCCCAACGTGTCTCACGCCCTGGAGCGGATCATCGGCGTCTTTGAAGGCAACGCACAGCGGCAGATCGTTCTCCAATTGTCCAATTCATTGCAGGGGATCATCGCCCAGGACTTGCTGCCCGCCACCGACCGCAACCGGCGCGTGCTTGCCTATGAGCTGCTCATCGCCACCAACGGCGTCCGCAACATGATCCGCGAGCACCAACTCCATCAACTGGACAACGCCATTCAAATGGGGCGCAAGGAAGGCATGGTCCTCATGGACAACTGCCTTTACGACCTCTATTGCAAGTGCCTCATCACCTACGACTCCGCCATCAGCCGCGCCCGCACTCCCGAACGCATCCTCCGCGACAAGAAATGACTCGTTCGCGCGGATTGCGCAACTTTTGCGCACTCACCGAGCAACATCTGCGCGGAGACGCGGGCGGCGGCGGGCCAAAACACCGGTTTCATTCAGCAAACCAACCGACGCAACGCTTGGCACACAAGTTGCCTACGGTTGGCTGACGTCAACTGTTTTCGGGGCGCAAATGAGCGCCTGCGAACTGGTTAACCACAATATTCAACGTAAATTATGAACATACTTAGGAAAGCTCTGATAGCCGGCGCGTGCGCGTGCGCGCTCTTTTCAACTACGGGCAGCCTCATGGCCCAGGGACGCCCCAATTTCGATCCCGCCCAAATGAAAAAAGACAGGCTCGACAGCCTGCGCGATCAAATGGAGATCAAGGACGATCAGGAATGGACCGCGATCGAAGCCAAACTCAGCAAAGCCTACGATGCCCGCGCCAACGTCATGGGCATCAGCATGCGCGGCGCTTTCGGCCGCGGCGGACCACGCCGCAATCCGAACAACGGCAACGCGGATGATCAGACGCAAAGGCCGCGCCGGAACCCGTTCGGCGACCCAAGCCCCGCCTTCGATGCCCTGCAAAAAGCCATCGATGACAAGGCCCCCAGCGCCGAGATCAAGACCAAGCTGGCCGCTTACCGCGCCGACGTCAAGGACCGCGAGGCCAAGCTCGCAGCGGCCCAGGAAGATTTGCGCAGCGTCCTGACGCCCCGCCAGGAAGCCATCGCCACCATCAACGGTCTTTTGCAATAGACTCCCCCAACGGGGAGTCTTACTGTGGCCGCGCCGGGCGTTCCGAGGGGCGGACATCCCCGGACGCCGGCGCCGCCGCAGGAGGCCCATTAAAATGAACGAAGCAAAAACAGCGGAAGCTCCGGTCGCCCAGTTGCTCGACCAGATGGTCGCTGCCAAGCAACTCTCCTCGACCGACGCGGCCATTTTGACCAAGAGAAACCGCTCCAGCCCGCAAAAACCCATCGAAACCGAGGATGAAGTGCTCCGCTGGCTGGCCGGGGAGTACGGCCTGGGTTTCACCACTCTGGACGAGGTCGAGCCGGACCGCGAGTTGCTTTCGCTTTTCCCGGCGCGCGTGCTGCTCAAAGAGGAACTGCTCCCCTTGCAGCGCGTCAACGGCGTGGTGGAAGTGGCCACCAGCCGCCTCTTTGCCACCCAGGGCCTGGACACGCTCAAGACGCTGACCGGCCTGAGAATCAAACCGATTCTCGCCCCGACCGAAGCGATCCGGCGCGAAATAAAAAGGCACCTCGGCGTCGGCGCCGATACGATTGACACCCTCGACGACGTCGCGCCGCTGCAAGTGGTCGATGAAACCGGGGAAGAGGACACCAACCTCGAAAACGCGGCCGAGGACGCCTCCATCATCAAATTTGTCAACCAGGTCCTCACCGACGCCATCGAACTGCGCGCTTCGGACATTCATTTGGAGCCGTTTGAGGACGAGCTGCGCATCCGCTACCGGATTGACGGCGTGTTGCAGGAGATTCCGGTGCCGGCGCAGATCAAGCGTTTTCAGCCGGCCATTGTTTCCCGCGTCAAGATTTTGAGCCATTTGAACATCGCCGAAAAGCGCCTGCCGCAGGACGGCCGCATCAAAATCCGCCTGGCCAACAACGAAGTCGATATCCGCGTGTCGATCATTCCGATGCTGCACGGCGAGGCGGTGGTCATGCGGTTGCTGCGCCAAAAGGCGACCTTGCTGGGCATTGAGCAACTGGGCATGGACCCCGGCGTGCTGGCCTCCTTCCACCGGGTGCTGGCGCTGCCGCACGGCATTATCCTTGTCACCGGCCCGACCGGCAGCGGCAAGACCTCCACCCTTTACACCGCGCTGGCGGCCATCAATGACGATGTTCGCAAGATCATCACCATTGAAGACCCCATTGAATATCAAATGCGCGGGGTCAACCAGATTCAGGTCTCGGAAAAGGCGGGGCTGACTTTTGCCCGCGGCTTGCGCTCCATTTTGCGGCATGACCCGGACGTGATCCTGGTCGGTGAAATCCGCGACGAGGAAACGGCGCAAATCGCCGTTCAGGCCTCGCTCACCGGCCACCTGGTCTTCTCGACTCTCCACACCAACGACGCCCCCGGCGCGCTGACCCGGCTGGTCGATATGAACGTCGAGCCGTACCTGGTGGCGTCGTCTCTCGAAGCCGTGCTGGCCCAGCGCCTGGTGCGCGTTTTGTGTCCGGAATGCAAAATGGAGGATAAGTCTCCGACCACCGCCGCGTTCAAGGAGCAGGCCGGCATCGCGCCGGGCGTCACGATCTTTCGCGCGGTCGGCTGCCAGGCTTGCCGCAACACCGGCTATCACGGCCGGCACGCGATTTTTGAATGGATGGACCTGGACAATCAAATCCGCCAGATGGTTTTGAAAAACTGTTCCAGCGGCGAAATCCGCGAAGTCGCCGTGCGCAACGGCATGCACAGCCTCAGTGACGATGGCTGGCGCCTCATCGGCATGGGCATCACCACGCCCGAGGAAGTCATGCGCGTGACCAAGGACCAGACCCTGATGGGCGGCAAAATCGGCCACGCCGAAGCCGACACTGCGTTCGACAGCCGACCCAAGGCCGCCTAGCCCTCTATGCCCGTTTTCGTTTACAAAGCGTTTCAAGCCGACGGCCAAACCGCCGAGGGCCAACTCGAGGCGGGCGGACGGCAGGAGGCTTTTCAGCGGATGGAAGAGAAAGGCCTGCGGCCCATCACGCTGGCGGAGAAAGCCGCCGCCGCGGAGAAAGACGGCAACGGCGCGCCGCCCCCAAGCGCGGCGTTCAGGTTTCAATCCAAGAAGGTCACGCCGCGCATGCTGGAAAACTTCACCCGGCTGCTCTCCAGTTTGCTGGCGGCGGGCGTGCCGTTGAGCCGCGCGCTGGTCATTCTTTGCAAAGAGGCCGCCAGCCCCCTGGCCGCCGCCAAGTGGAAGCAGATTTACGACTCGGTCGTCGATGGCATTTCCCTGGCCGATTCCATGGCCACCATGCCGGACACCTTCCCGCGCGTCTATGTGGCGATGGTGTCGGCGGGCGAAACGGGCGGGTTCCTGGACCTGGTGCTGGCGCAAATCGCCGATTTCCAACTGCGGGAAAGAGACCTGCGCGGCAAGGTCACCGCGGCCATGCTTTACCCGGCCATCCTGCTCGTGCTCTCCATTGCCGTGTTGATCGTCCTGATGACATTTTTTATTCCGCGATTCCAAAAGATGTTCGAGGGTTTCGGCGGGCAATTGCCGCTGTTGACGCGGATGATCGTCGCCGTCAGCTACTGGATTCGGCACTACGGGCTTTTCATCGCCGTCGGGCTTGTGGTCACCGGATTGCTGGTGCGCAATTGGATCACCTCGGAGCGCGGCCGGCGGACCTGGGAAGGATTCATTATTCGCGTGCCGGTGCTGGGGCCGCTCTTGAGCCAATTTGCCATGGCCCGCTTTTGCCGGATGCTCGGCACGCTGCTCAACGCCGGCGTGCCGTTGGTGCAGGCCCTCAACGTCGCCCGCCGCTCCATCGGCAACCAGATCCTGGTCGATGCCGTCTCCAATTCCATCGAGCGGGTCAAGGAAGGCGCGCAATTGGGCGCCAGCCTCTCGGATTGCAAGTCGCTTTTCCCCAGCTCGGTCCTGGAAATGATTTCCGTCGGCGAAGAAAGTGGCAAGCTCGACCAGGAATTGGTCCGCATCGCCGGCGTGACGGAAACGGACCTGGACCGGAACCTGAAAACGGCGGTGGCGTTTCTGGAGCCGTTGATGCTTTTTTTCATCGCCGGGTTTATTGGAACGATTTTCATCGGCATGATCTACCCGATTTTTGCCATGCAAGACTACATCAAATAAAAAGACAGGACATTTATGAGAATAACCCCCCGCCATGCAAATCGCCCCGCCCGCCGGACTCAGGGCGCATTCACGCTCGTTGAACTGCTCCTGGTGATGACCATTCTGGCCATTCTGGCCGGCATCGTCCTGCCGAAGATGGCCGGCAGGGGCGAACAAGCCCGCGTGGCGGCGGCAAAGACCCAGATTGAATCCTTCGGCACAGCCTTGGGCACATACGAAGTCGATAACGGCAACTATCCTCGCGGGCGGGACGGCTTGCAGGCCCTGATCGTCAAGCCGCGCGACGCCCTCAACTGGCACGGTCCGTACATGGAGAAGGATATTCCGCCGGATCCGTGGGGCAAAAAATACGTGTATGAATGCCCCGGCAAACACAACCCGTCCGGCTATGATCTCTACACGACCGGCCCCGACGGCACTGTTTATGGAAACTGGACAGTACAACAACGATAAGGCCCGGCGCCGCGCCGCCTTCACCTTGGTCGAATTGATCCTGGTCATGACCATCATGGTGATCTTGATCAGCCTGGTTTTCCCTTCCCTGAAGGGCTTCTTCCACGGGCGCAACCTCGACAACGAGGCGCGCCGGTTTTTGTCGTTGACACGATACGCCCAAAGCCGCGCCATCTCCGAGGGTCTGCCGGTCGAACTGTGGATGAACCCGCGCAGCGGCTCCTACGGCGTGCAGGCGCTCTCCGGCTACACGGAAACGCGCACCAATCCGATGGCCTTCAACCTCGACTCCACCGTGACGCTCGCCTTTTCCGCGCCGTCCTCCGTCCTGGTGCGCTCCAACTTCTGGACGCAGGCCCAAGGGCAGTTCGGCGCGGTGGGCAAAATCCGCTTCCAGCCCGACGGTTTTATCAGCGACACCAGCCCGGAGAACATTTTTTTTCGGCAGGGCGCGGACGGCCAGATTTGGATCGCGGAAACCCCCTCCCATTTGAGATATGACATTCAACCCGGCCAACCCAACCGCCGCTAAACGCGCCCGCTCCGGCTTCACGCTGGCCGAGGTGCTGGCGGCGATGCTGTTTTTGGTCATCGTCATCCCGGTGGCCGTGCAGGGGTTGCATGTCGCCAGCATGGCCGGCGAAGTCAGCCAGCGCAAAATGGCCGCCGCCCGCATCGGCAACAAAATCCTCAACGAATTGAAGGTGACCGGCCAATTGCAAAACACCAGCCAAAGAGGCGTCGTGCAGGACCGCGGCCTGACTTACACATGGTCGGTCAAAAATCAGCCCTGGACGGAGGACACTCTCAGCCAGATGACCGTGGCCACCGTCACCGTCACTTATATGGCCCAGGGCAGGAGCTTCGACGTCAACCTGAGCACGCTGCTGCCGCCCGTCCAGCCATGAAACCGCCCCTCCATCCCAACCCTGCGCGCGCGTTCACGTTGCTGGAATTGCTCCTGGCCATTTCCATCATGTCCATCGTCCTGGTTGCGATCCACGGCGTTTTTTTCACGGCCATTCACCTGCGCAACGCCACCGTCAATGCCGTCGAAGCCGGCCTGCCGGTCGAACAAGCCCTGGAAGTCATGCAGCATGATCTGGCCAACATCGTCGCCTCCACCAACGGCGTGCTCATCGGCCCGCTCCAAACCACCACTCCCACCAACGCCCTGCCCGACCAGATCGGCCCTGATTTTTACACCACCGGCGGAGAAATGGACGGCATGGTGCCGTGGGGCAATATCCAGAAGATTGATTATTTGCTCTCCACGCCGACCAACGGCGTTCGCGGTCCGGGCAAGGACCTCATCCGCGCCGTCACCCGCAACTTGCTCCCCCTGAACCAGCCGCCCCAGCCGGACGAACAACATGCGCTCCTGAGCGGCGTCCAGACTTTGACGTTCCTCTATTATGACGGCACGCAATGGGACCCCGATTGGGACACCACCCAGCAAACCAATCTGCCCCTGGCCATCAAGGTGCGCATTCAAATGGCCGCCGCCCGGGGCGTCGCCGCCGGCGGCCCGTTGGAACTGGTCGTGCCTGTGGATATTCTGCTCAACACCAACCCCGTCACCGCACTGCAATGAAACTGGCCGCCGCCAATTCGACTTCGTCCCGCGCCTCGGTGTTGATCATCGTGCTCTGGGTCGCCTTTGGCCTGGTCGCCATCACCCTCTATTTCGCCAACGCCATGTCGATGGAACTCAAGGCGGCCGATAACCGGGTCGCCAGCCTGGAAGCCGATCAAGCCATCGAGGGCGCCGCCCTTTACGTCAGCAACATCCTCGCCAACCGCGCCAACATGATGATGATTCCCACCCCGGACAATTTCCGCGCCGACGGCGTGAAGGTGGGCGAGGCGACCTTCTGGCTGGTGGGCCGGGACACCAACGACCTGCAAACCTCCGCCCAGGGCGAGCAGCCCGTCTGGGGCCTCATCGATGAAGCCTCCAAGCTCAATCTCAACAGCGCCACCGCCGCCGAGCTGCAGAATCTTCCGCAAATGACGGCGAACACGGCCGCCGCCATCTACGATTGGCAGACCGGCAGCAACAGCTCGCCCAGCACCGGCGGCGCCAAATCCGAAACCTATTCCGGTTTGCAGCCCGCCTACCTCTGCAAAAGCGCCCCCTACGAGAGCATCGACGAGTTGCGCCTGGTCTATGGCCTGAACATGGACCTGCTCTACGGCGAGGACGCCAACCTTAATGGCATCCTGGACCCCAACGAAAACGACGGCATGGTCACGCCGCCTACGGACAATTCCGACGGCATCCTCGATCCCGGCGTCCTGGAATACGTCACCGTCTGGAGCCGCGAACCGACCCTGGACACCAACGGCTCGGCCCGCATCGCTGTCAACGATATTTCAAGCTTGACCTCGTTTCTCCAGCAAAGCTATCCCTCCCTGGTCTCCTACCTGGCTCCCTTCGGCGGCGGCGCAGGGGCGGCCGGCGGCGCGGGGACGGCCGCCGGCGGACGCGCCGGCGCTGGCACCGGCGCCGGGGCAACGCGTGGCGGAGCCGCCAGCGCCACCGCCGCCGCCGCTCCCACCAGCGTGCTGGACTTCTACATTCGCAGCGGCATGTCCGAAAGCGATTTTCAGCAAATCGAGCCATTTCTCATGAATACCAACTTGACGGGCTTGATTAACGTCAACACCGCCACCGCCACCGCCCTGGCGTGCGTCCCGGGCATCGGCCTGAACCAGGCGCCCCAAGTGCTCGCTTACCGCCAGTCCAATCCGCCGCAGACGCCCTCGATCACCTGGCTCAAAACCGCCCTGGGCACCACCGATCCGGCCACGATCGCGCAGGTTGGCCCTTATGTCACCCCCTACTCCTTTCAATTCACCGCCGATGTCGTCGCGCTCGGACACCACAACCGCGGCTATCGGCGGGTCCGCTTTGTTTTTGATTGCAGCAGCGGCACGCCCCTGATCGTCTATCGCCAGGACCTGACCCATCTGGGATGGGCCTTGGGCAAAAAACTGCACGACCAATTGTTGGCCGATAACTCGAAATGATCGCCTTTTTCAAATCCAAACGCGCCGCTTCCGTCCTGGGTTTGGCCCTGGACGGCAACCGGCTGGAAGCCGTCGTTCTACGCCGCTCCAACGGAACGCTGCATGTCCGCAAAGCCGTCTCCGCCGACCTGGCGATGTCGCCGCTGACCGACGACCCGGAACTGGTCGGGCGCGAAATCCGCAATCACCTCGACCAGGCCGGCGTGCGCGAGCGGCGCTGCGCCGTCTGCCTGCCCCTGGGCTGGCTGCTGACGCTGCAGGTCACCGTGCCGGAATTGTCCGATGCCGACCGGGCCAGTTTCCTGCAACTGGAGGCCGAGCGGGGATTTCACGGCGGCCCCGAGGCGCTCTTCACCGCCCATTCCCTGTTCCGGCCGGTGGGCGGCGAGGCGTTCGCCACCTTGCTGGCCGTGCCGCGCAACCACCTCGATACCCTCGAACGGGTCCTGCGCGCCGCCAAGCTCAAGCCCGTCACCTTCGCCCTGGGCGTCGGCGCCCTCCAGCCCGCCGCCGGCGACACAGGGCGCGTCCTGGCCCTTTGCGTGCGCAGCAATAGTATTGACCTGCAAGTCAGCGGCGGCGGCGGCATCGTCGCCTTGCGCTCGCTGGACGGGGCCATTGAAACCCAGGGCGGGCAGAAGCGGATTTCGGCCGAGTTGACCGCGCGCGAGTTGCGCATCACGCTGGGCCAGTTGCCCGGCGGCCTGGCCGGCGGCCCCGGCAAAATCCGCGTCTTCGGCCAGGGCGAAATGTGCCGCGAGTTCGTCCATGATATATCTCCGCGCCTGGAGGCGATGGGCCTGGCGGTGGAAACCGTGGACCGGGTCCCGGACGCGCTGTTCGACCCGCCGCCGCCGCCGGACTTGGCGGTGTCTCCGGCGCTGGCCCTGGCCGCGGCCTGGGTGCGGGGCGCCGATTCCACTCCCGAGTTTCTGCCTCCGCGCGTCCAGCCGTGGCAGCAATTGATCAGCACGCGCCTGTCCACCCGCAAACTGGCCTACGCGGGCGGGGCGGCCGCCGCCGTGGTTTTGGGCATTCTGCTTGCCTTCGGCGTGCAGCAATGGCAAATCCACAGCCTGCAATCCAAATGGAACGCCATCGCGCCGCTGGTCAGCGAGTTGACCGGCGACCAGGACCAGATCAAAAAATTCCGGCCCTGGTACGACCAGACGTTTCGCAACCTGCGCATCCTGCGCCGCTTGACGGAGGCCTTTCCCGAAGACGGCTCGGTTTCCGCCAAAACGGTCGAGATTCGCGAAACGGCCGGCATCACCTGCTCCGGCCAGGCGCGGGACAAGGCGGCGTTCGTCCGCATGCACGACAAGCTGGGCGACGACACCAATGAGATCAGCAACCTGCACGCCGAGACCCGCGGCCAAAACCCGACGCAGTTCACCTTGAACTTCCAGTGGGAGGAAGGAGTGGCCAATGGAAACTAAGAACCGCGAGAAAATCCTGGCCATCGCCGCCGGCGTCTGCGCCGGCCTGTGGCTCTTCAACCTCCTGGTCATTACGCCCATGACCAACGCCTGGCACCGCCGCTCCGCCCAAATCGACAGCCTGCGCAAGGCCATCGCCGAAGGCACGATGCTCCTCCGGCGGCAGGACACGGTGCGGGGGCGCTGGGACTACATGCGGACCAACGCCCTCTCCAGCAACCCGACCGTCGCCGAGCGGCAGTTGTTCGTCGCCTTTGACCGCTGGGTCGGCGCCAGCGGCGTGACCGAAGGCTCCTTCCGCCCCCAGTTGCACGAGACCGACGACAATTATTCCACCATCGAATGCCGGGCGGATGTGACGGGCACCCCCGAAGCCGTCACCCAGTTTCTTTTTGACATGGAAAAAGACCCGATTGGGGTTAAATTGGAGTCATGCGAACTGACCTCACGCGACGACAACGGACGACAACTGGCGCTCGCCCTGGACATGAGCGGCTTGATTTTGCCCACACCCAATCCATGAAATCGTTCGCCCCCATCATTATCGCGTCGTTGCTGGTTGCATCCATGAGGGCGCCGGCCCAGGAAACCAATGCCGGGGCCAGGCCGGACTTTAATTCGTTCAAAATCATCGCTGAAAGAAATATATTTGACCCGACCCGCACGGGGCGGCGCCGGCCCGGCGCCCCGCCCCGCCGCGTCGAGCGCGTCAGCCTGGTGGGCACGAGCATCGATAACGGGGACGCGGTGGCTATCTTCACAGGCAACGGCGTGCCGGAGCGGCCCTTCAAGACGGGTGATACAGTGAAGGATTTCAAAATTGTCCAGATCACACTGGATAGCGTCCGCCTGACGGGCGTGACCAACACCAATATGTTTGTGATGGACTACGACAGCCGAAGGAGCCTGCGCCGCGAGGAGAACGGGCCGTGGCAGGGGTCGTCCGACCTCTCCGACCCGGTCCTTATTCCCAGCGGCAATGCCGATGACCCGGCGCCGTCCGCCAGCGCCTCCGCCCCGCCCGCGGGCGGCGGCGGCGAGAGCGACATTATCAAACGACTCAGATTGAAACGCGAACAGGAGGAAAAATGAAAATGAAACACCTTGTCACTATTCTATTGACTACCTTTGCCGCCGGATGGCTCGCCGCCGCCGCGGACGACACCACCAACGCGCCCGCCCCCGGCCCGCCCCCGGACGCGACCGCCGCGAACACCGCGCCGACCCCCGCCCCGGCGCCGGAAACGCCGGACACAAACCTGCCGGCCGAACCGACGCCGACCAACGGCCTTATCCTCAACTTCCACGATGCGCCTTTGAACGCCGTGCTTAATTATCTCAGCGCCAAGGCGGGGCTGATCATCATGTCGGATGTCGATTTGCGGGGCAAGGTGAGCGTCGTGGCCAAACAACCGGTCACCACCAACGAGATCGTCGATTTGCTCAGCGAACAACTGGGCAAGAACAACTACGCCGTCAACCTCAACGGCCGCACTCTGACCATTATGGATGCCACCCGCGCCAAGACCAGCGCCCTGACTCCCGTCATCGTCGCCAACGGCGGTCCGAACACGATTCCGATCAACGACATCGTCGTCACCGAAATCCTGCCGGTCCACACCCTCAACCCGGGGCAACTGGTCAAGGACCTTGAAACCCTCATCCCCCCGGGCGACACCGTCACCGCCAACGACGCGGGCAACGCCATCCTCATGACCGCTTCGCAAAAAGACATTCATCGCATCTCCGAAATCATCGCCGCCCTCGACAGTTCGGCCATTTCCGACGTCGAGGTCTTTATCCTCAAATTCGCCGATGCCAAGTCGGTCGCCTCCGAATTGAAGGAAGTTTTCCAAAGCGCCGATTCGGACATCACCCGCGCCAACACGCGCAACACGTTTGCCGGCCGCGCCGGCCGGGGCGGGTTCGGCGGCGGGTTCAACCCCTTCGGTGGCGGCGGCGGCGGGGGCGGCGGCACCGATGACAGCACGAAAACCTCGCAAACCCACGCCGTCTTCGTCTCCGACGATCAAATGAACGCCGTCGTGGCCAGCACGCCGCCCGACTACATGCGCACCGTCAGCAACATCGTTGAGCAGTTGGACCAACCGAGCCAGGACATCACCGAAATCAAAGTCTTCCATTTGAAGAACGCCGACCCCCAGGAGATCGCCGACGAACTGTCCACCCTGTTTCCTTCAAGCACCAGTTCGGACCAGAACAGCCGGACGATGGGCTTTCGGTTTGGCCCGCCGTTTATGCAGCAGCAATCCTCGGCCAATTCCCAAAGCACCCGCATGAAACACCAAACGACCGTGGTGGCCGTGGCCGACCGCCGCAAGCAAGCGGTGGTCGTCACGGCTTCGAAGGATATGATGACGGAGATCAGAGCGATGATTGCCGACTTGGACGAAGGCACCCAGGGCGTGCAGCATGTTTTTGCCTTGCCCATCGACAGCGCAGACCCGGCCAGTGTGCAGGAAACCATGACCGGCCTCTTTGCCGGCTCCGGTGCCTCCTCCAAACAAACGCAGACGCAAACGGCCTTGAGCGCCCGCGAGCAGAGCAATGCCAACAGCCAATCCACCACCACCACTTCCTCCTCCTCCAGCAGCTTCGGCACCGGCGCCAGCGGAACGACCGGAATTCGGTGATCGCAACATCTTTCCAACCAATCAAAAATATGACCATCCAAACTGCGAAACTTCGGGCCGGCCGGTGGACGGCGCTAGGCCTCTGTTGCCTGACTCTTCCATTGCTGGCGCAAACCCGGACCGGCGGCGGCGGCGGCGGGGGTGGCGGCTTTGGCGGCGGCGGCTTTGGCGGCGGCGGGGGCGGGGGGGGCGCGGGACGAACTTCCACCGCCACCTCCGGCACTTCCACCATTGAACGCCCGGCCAACGGCCAGGTCGGCACGGCCAACTTCTATGTCGATCAGGATTCGCGGCAGTTGTTTGTCATCGCCGACGACGCGACCGCCGGCTACGTAAGCAACGTGGTGGCCAACCTCAACCGCCCCAAACCGCAGGTCTTGATCAAGGTCGTCTTCCTGGAAGTCACCTATAATAAAGGCGTGGACATCGGAGTTGAAGGCGGCGTCACCAAAAGAATCAACGCCTCCACCACCAACTCCGCCTCCAGCCTTTTCGGTCTGGCCCAACAGGGCATCACCCCCAATTCCGCCGGCGTCAACACCCTCCCCGGCGCCGGCCTCTACACCGTCGTCGGCAACGATTTCTCCGCCACCTTGCGGGCCATCTCCGAAGTCGGGAAGGTCGAAGTCCTCTCCCGCCCCACCGTGCTGGCCCGCAACAATCAGCAAGCCACCATTGTCGTCGGCCAGGAGGTTCCTCTCATCACCGGCGTCACTTATGACACTTTTGGCAACGAGCACAACGCCATCTCCTACCAGAACGTCGGCATCATCCTCCAAGTCACACCGTTCATCACCTCCGACAACATGGTCGAGATGATCCTGGCGCCGCAAATCTCGGAGGTCGATCCCAGCCACTCCCAGGCCATCGCTTACACCACTAACGGCCAGGCCATCACCGCCCCGTATATCGACATCCGTTCCGCCAACACGGTGGTCGTCACGCCCGACGGCCAGACCGTGGTCATCGGCGGCTTGATGCAAAACAGCCGCTCCAGCACCGACAGCAAAATTCCCATTCTGGGGGACATCCCGCTCCTGGGCGCGTTGTTCCATCACAAACTCCAATCCGACACCAAGACCGAGTTGATTATTCTGCTCACTCCCTACGTGGTCAAGACGCCGTCCGACCTGGCCCGGATGAGCGCCGACGAGCGTGGCCGGGCGCAACTGGCGCCCAAGGCCTTCTCCCAGGCCGAGTTGAACCAATACCTGGAAGGCGGACAAAGCAAACCACCGCCCCCGGCCGCCCCGTCCGGCTCCCCCCATGCCCGATAAAAAGAATTGACTCATGATGACTCGCCGTGGATGGGCTGTTTATGGTGTGCTGGCGGCCGTGTGGGTCGCCCTGATTGCCTGGCAGACAGGCGAGCACGTCCGCGTCCGCAAAGCGCTCCACGATAATCTCATCGATCGGGGCCGCGCGAAAACGACGGCCTGCGGCAAGCTCATGCGCTCGCCCCGCTTTTCCCCGGGCATCATCAACCGGGAACGGCTCGAAGGCGGCCTCAGTGTCCTGGTCGATACCAATGAGCTTCGCTCGGTCGAACTGCTCAACAATTCCGACGAGGTGGTCGCCTCCGCCGGGCCGCCCATCAAGTTGCCGCCGCCCAGCGACTTTGAGGGCGGCGTCTATTGGGGCGACGACACCGCCATTCTGAAGTATCCGATTGAATTGGGAACCAACATGGTGGCCGAACTGGTCATCCCCTCCGCGGAGTTGCTTTCCATGCGCACCAATCGTTTGGCCGCCGCCGGCATCAACCCGGACGACCGCCCGCCCTTCGCCCCCGACCAGCCCCCCCGCCGGGTGGATTTTCGCACCGAGCGTCCTTACTGGATGAAGGAGGAAGATTACAGGGCGCTGATCAACACCAAGAGCGCTCACACCTTTGTCGTCGTCTTGTCCGCCCAGCCCGTCCTGGCCGCCCAGCGCGATGATTTCTGGATGCGCGTGTTCATTGCCATGATGGGCACGGTGGCCGTCGCCGGCTACGGCCTGGCGTGGCGCAGCCTGGTCAAAACGTCCGAGCTGCAATTGCGCCTGGTCCGCGCCAGCGAACAGAACCTGCACCTCAAGGAAATGAACATCGCCGCCGCCGGCCTGGCCCATGAAACCCGCAACCCTCTCAACATCATTCGCGGCCTGGCCCAACTCATCTCCAAACACGAGGAGGCCGCCCCTGAAATCCGCGCCAAGTCCCGCGACATCATTAACGAAACCGACCGCGTCACCGCCCAACTCAACGGCTTCATCAACTACTCCCGTCCCCGCGAAGTGCGCCGCGCCCCCACCGACCTCGGCGCCGTCGCCGCCGAAGTCGCCCGCGCCCTCAATTACGACCTCGAGGAGAAGAAAATCCAGCTCGAAGTCCTGGTCGAATCCATGGTCATCGAAGCCGACGAACAACTGCTGCGCCAGGCCCTCTTCAACCTCGTCCTCAACGCCGTGCAAGCCGTGCCCCCCCAGGGCGTCATTCGCATCCGCGCCAGCCGGCGCACCAACGAGGAAGCCTTCATCGAAATCTCCGACAACGGCCCCGGCGTGCCCGCCGAGCATCGCGCCGAGATTTTCAAACCCTACTTCACCACCCATGCCGAGGGCACCGGCCTGGGTCTGGCCGTCGTCCAGCAAATCGTCCTGGCCCACGGCTGGGAGATCGAGTGCCTGGCCAACCAGCCCGCCGGCGCGCTCTTTCGCATTTCGCACGTCAAGCTTAAGATGAAGGAGTGAAGAAAGTGTCCAACGACGTTTCCATCGGCCCGCGCGCGCCACGACTCCTGATTGTCGATGACGACGCCGGCCAGCGCAGCCTGCTGGATTCCTTTCTCAGCAGCCAGGGCTTCGAAACCGTCCCGGTCTCCTCCGGCGAACGCGCCCTCGAAATCCTGCGCGAACAGGAAATCAACATGATGATCTCCGACGTGCGCATGCCCGGCCTGACCGGCCTGGAAACCCTCCGCCTGGCCCGCCAGCAACACGGCTCTTTTCCCATTCTTTTGGTCACCGCCTACGCCGATGTCCGCGACGCCGTCGGCGCCATGCGCGACGGCGCTGTCAATTATCTTTCCAAACCGATTGACCTGGACGAATTGCTCGCCTCCGTCCGCCAGGCCACCGGCCTGTCCCGGCGCGTGCCGCTCAAATTCGACGCCGGCAAGCAATTGCCCTCCAACATCGTCGCCGCCAGCCCCCTCATGCAGGCCCTTTTCCGCGACGTCTCCCTCATCGCCGCCTCCGAAAGCCGCGTGCTCATCACCGGCGAAAGCGGGGTGGGCAAGGAAGTCGTGGCCGATGTCATCCACACTTGGAGCGCGCGGGCCGCCGGAAACCTGGTCAAGGTCAACTGCGCCGCCATTCCCGAAACGTTGCTGGAGAGCGAACTTTTTGGGCACGAAAAAGGCGCCTTTACCGGCGCAGTCGCCCAGCGCATTGGCCGCTTCCAGATGGCCGACGGCGGCACGATTTTCCTGGATGAAATCGCCGACATGGCCCAGCAGCTTCAGGCCAAATTGTTGCGCGTCGCCCAGGATGGCCGTTTCCAGCGCATTGGCTCGAACTCCGAAATCCACGTCAACGCCCGCATCCTCGCCGCCACCAACCGCAACCTGGAGGAGGAAGTCAAAGCCGGCCGTTTCCGCGAGGATTTGTTTTACCGGCTCAACGTGGTGGAACTGACCGTGCCCCCGCTGCGGGAACGGCGCGAGGACATTCTCCCGCTGGCCAATCAATTGCTGGCCGGGTTCACCCAGGGCCGCGCCCGTCTCTCTTCCTCCGCCGCCGCCTCTCTGGAGGCTTACTCCTGGCCCGGCAACGTCCGCGAACTGGCCAACGCCATGGAACGCGCCGCCTTGTTGTGCCGCGGCGATCTCATTGTGCCCGAACACCTGCCCCCCCGCATCCAGTCTGGCGCCCGTCCCGGTGCCGCGCTGGAATCGGCCGACGCCGGCAAGCTCGAGGAAGTCGAAGCGCAAGCCGTTCTCCAGGCCTTGCGCAAGAACGATTTCAACCGCACCGCCACAGCCAAGGCCCTGGGCATCAGCCGTCGCGCGATGATCTACAAACTCCAGCGCCTGCGCGAGCTTGGCCACAACGTCGATGCCCCGTAGTCCGCGTCCCCCGGGGATTCCTGATCTATGAAAAGAACAGTCCTGGCACTGCTGGCAATAGCTGCCATCGCTGGTTGCATGCTGAGTCCGGACGGGATGAAAGGCGCCGACGATATGGCCCAGGGGTTTGCCAATCCGCCCTCTTCCGCCCGTCCGTGGGTTTATTGGTTTCCGCTCGACGGAAACATCACCAGCAACGGCATCACCGCCGATCTGGAGGCGATGAAACGGGTCGGGATTGGCGGCGTGCTCTACATGGAAACAGACCAAGGCGCGCCAGAGGGGCCGGCCCGATTCGCGGGACCTTTGTGGCGCGACCTCTTCAAACATATCTGCTCGGAAGCGCGCCGCCTGGGCTTGGAGGTGAACATGAACAACGACGCCGGCTGGTGCGGCAGCGGCGGCCCTTGGATCACGCCGGAGCTGTCGATGCAGCGGGTGGTTTGGACCGTGACCAATGTGTCCGGGCCGCTGGTTTTCACCGGGACCCTCCCCCAGCCCGAAGCCAAATTGAATTTCTATCGCGACATCGCCCTGCTCGCCTTCCCCACACCCGCAATCAGTTACCTGATACCGAACATTGGCGACAAGTCGGCCGAAGGGTCGGGGGAGATTCCGCTTCACACCGTTTTTGCGGCGCTGCCTTCGGAGGCGGTCATTCCGCGCGACCGCATCGTGGACCTCACGGCGCGCCTTGGGGAGGGTGGCCGTCTGGTCTGGGACGTGCCGGCAGGCCGTTGGACGCTCTTGCGCCTCGGACATACGACCACTGGAGTGGAGAACCACCCCGCCCCGCCCGGCGGCTTGGGATTGGAGAGCGACAAGTTGAGCAAGGAGGCGTCCGACGCGGCGTTTGCCGGCCTGATGGCCAAGGTCATTGCTGACTCCAAATCGCTGGCGGGCAAAGGCAAGACGCTGGTTTCAACTCATATCGACAGTTGGGAAACCGGCTCCCAGAATTGGACCCCGCGTTTCCGCAGGGAGTTCAAGCGGTTGCGCGGTTACGACCCGCTGCCTTTCTTGCCGGTGATGACTGGGCGGGTGGTGGACAATTTGGAAGTTTCCGAACGGTTCCTCTGGGACGTTCGCAAAACGGTGGACGATCTGCTGCTGGAGAATTACGCCGGCCAATTCCATAAATTGGCCAACCGCCGCGGCCTGCGGCTTTCCATCGAAGCTTACTTTGGCGAGCCTGCGGAGGACATGGCTTACGCCGGGCGCGCCGACGAGCCAATGGGCGAATTCTGGTCGTGGACCAGATATGGCGCCGCCAGCAGTTGCACCGAGATGGCTTCGGCGGCCCATATTTATGGCAAGCCCATTTTGGGCGCCGAAGCCTTCACCGCCACTGACGGCGAAAAATGGCAGGGGTATCCCGGCTCGATCAAAGAACTGGGCGACTGGGCCTTCTGCGAAGGGATCAATCGTTTCGTCTTCCACCGCTATGCCCTTCAACCGTGGACCAATCCCGACCGCCTTCCCGGCATGTCCATGGGACCGTGGGGGCTTCATTACGAGCGCACTCAAACTTGGTGGGAACAGTCCAAGGCGTGGCACGAATATCTGGCCCGCTGCCAGTTCATGCTCCGGCAGGGGCTTTTCGCGGCCGACCTCTGTTTTCTTGAGCCGGAAGCGTCCCCACAGGGTTTTCACTCGCCAGTCAAATCCGGCTACGACCGTCCGGGTTACGGTTTTGACGGCTGCACGGCGGAAGTTGTGCTCACGCGCATGTCGGTCAAAGCCGGACGGCTTGTATTGCCCGACGGCATGAGCTACCGGATGCTGGTGTTGCCCAAGGTCGGAACGATGACTCCGCGTCTGTTGGGCAAGATCAAGGAGTTGGTCGCCGCCGGCGCCACCGTTGTGGGCGCGCCGCCGGTGAAATCGCCCAGTCTGAGCGATTATCCCAAGTGCGACGACGAGGTGAAAAGACTGGCTGGCGAGTTGTGGGGAACAGGCGAACCGCCGGAGCAAGCCACCGGGCGTCCCTTTGGCAAAGGCAAAATCATCTGGGGTGGAGAGTTCCGGCTCGATCCCGAACCCACGCCGCAACCCGTCAGTCAACTCAGTTCAGGGAAATGGATTTGGCGCGCGGAAGGTAATCCCGCGGAAGCCGCGCCGCCAGGCGCCCGTTACTTCCGCCGCCTTCTGACCGTCGAGGCCGCAAGCCCCATCTCCTCCGCCCGGCTGGAGATGACCGCCGATAATTCTTTCCAGTGCTGGGTCAATGGCCAGAGCGCCGGCAGCGGAGACGACTGGAACCGGATCGTTTCCATGGACCTCACCCACCTGCTCAAACCGGGCGCGAACCTGCTCGCGGTGGCCGCCGTCAACGGCGGAGACCATCCCAACCCAGCCGGCCTCATCGGATTGCTGAGCATCAAATACGCCGACGGACGTTCTCAGGAAATCCCCACCGACCAGAGATGGGAGGCGGCGGAAAGCGCGAGCCGCCAATGGATTTCCGACGCGACCGCATCCGACGGATGGGCCGCCGCGATGGAACTCGGCCCCCTGGGCATGTCACCTTGGAACTATCCCGCCATGAGTCTCGGCAACCCGGACTCCATTCCTGACATCGATTCTCTTTGCCGCCTGTTGGCCGCGATGAGGGTGCCGGCGGACTTCAGCTTTCAGGCCGCGGACGCCTCGCCATGCCTGCGCTTCATCCATCGCGTCGCCGGTGGCACGGACCTCTATTTTGTCGCCAATAAATACCCGCGCCCGGAGGACGCCTTGTGCTCCTTCCGCGTTTACGGTCGCCGTCCGGAATTATGGCGGCCGGATACAGGGCGCATCGAAAGAGCCGCAGCCTATGACGAGCAAGACGGCTGCGTCCGCCTCCCTGTTCGTTTCGATCCGAATGGTTCGGTCTTTGTTGTATTCCGCGACGGCGCGCCGGTGGAGGAGGACCGGATTACCGCGATGAGCTGCGACGGCGCGCCTCTCCTGACCACCGCTTTGGCCGAGTCCGCTTATGTCTCAGCCACCCGCGGGCGGTCCGAGGCAGTGGAACTGACGCGAGATCAGAGCGGACGCGTGGCAGCCGAAGTCTCGCGGCCGGGCAAGTATGAGATGGCGTCCGCCGACGGTCGAACCCGGCGATTCGAGTTGGCCTTCGTGCCTCAGCCCATCGAAATCACCGGACCGTGGGACTTGCGCTTCCCTCCAAACTGGGGAGCGCCGGAACACGTCACACTCGACCGGCTGATCTCATGGAGTGACCATCCCGACGCCGGCGTGAAGTACTTTTCCGGCGCCGCCACTTACTGCAAGACGATTCAGGTCCCGGCCAGCCTGATCGAGGGGAATCGCCGGTTTTATCTGGACCTCGGCGAGGTGGCTGTCATCGCGCAAGTCAAGCTCAACGGCCAGGACCTCGGCATCCTCTGGAAAGCGCCCTATCGCGCTGATGTCACCGGCGTTCTCCGGCCGGGGGACAACGATCTGGAGATCAAGGTCGTCAACCTTTGGATCAACCGCCTCATCGGCGACGAGCAATTGCCGGAGGACAGCGAGCGCAACAGCAACGGCACGCTCAAGCAGTGGCCGGAGTGGCTTGGGAAGGGCCAGCCC
The DNA here is from genome assembly GCA_049510745.1 of Verrucomicrobiota bacterium. GTDB lineage: Bacteria > Verrucomicrobiota > Verrucomicrobiia > Limisphaerales > Palsa-1400 > PLGF01. The sequence goes on from JBEKYR010000014.1 coordinate 57,900, forward strand.
AGCCCAACCGGGCGCTTCACCTTCACCAGTTGGCGGCTTTGGCACAAGAACGATCGATTGGTTGAATCCGGACTGCTTGGCCCGGTGACCCTGCAAACATCGGCAATAGTCACTGTTGCCGCCCAATAGAAATCGGCGTCCGTGCCGTTCGCAAAACTCAAAGCGGAGTGTTCCAGCCGCCGCCCAACGCCTTGTAAAGCTGCACCGTCGCCAGCAGTTGATTGAGCAGCGTCCGGGTCAAGGCGTCTTGCGCGGGGAAAAGTTGCTGCTGTTCTTGCAGCAATTCATAGTAGTTGGCCTGGCCGCCGAGGTAGCGCTGGCTGGCCACTTGCACGGCTTCCTGGTAGGCGGCAACGGCGCGCGCTTGCTCGAGACGTTCCCGGGCCAGTTGCTCGCGCGCCGCCAGGGCGTTGGCCACTTCCCCCAAGGCGTTCAAGACGGTGGCTTGATATTGCAGGCGGGCCTCGTCCCACTGGGCGCGCGCCTGGCGCAACTGGCCCTTGAGCATTCCGCCTTCGAAGATCGGCCCGGTCAATTCGGCCGCCGCCTCCCAGGCGTTGGCGGAGCCGGAAGTGAGCGTGGAAAGTTCCGGGCTGACCTGCCCGAAGAGCGCCGTCAGACTCAGGCGCGGGTAAAAATCCGCCTGGGCCACTCCGACGCGCGCGTTGGCGGAGCGCATCAGTTGTTCGGCCTGGCGAATATCGGGCCGCCGCTCCAGCAGCGCGGAGGGCAGCCCGGGCGGCACGTCCGGCAGCCGTTGGTCCTCAAGCGCGGCCCGCCCGCGCGCGACGGGTCCGGGCGGCAGGCCGAGCAAAATGCGCAGTTGGTTTTCCTCAACTGCGATCTGCCGCCGCAATTCGGGGATGGCCGCCGCCGCCGCCGCCAGCGCGGCCCGGGCCGAGGCGGTCTCGAGTTTGGAGGAAACCCCGCCGCTCAGGCGCTGGCTGAATATCGCCAGGCTTTGCGCGAACGAATTGGTGCTCTCCTGGGCGATCGACAACTCTTTGTCCAGCGCCAGCAGTTGAAAGTAAGCGCCCGCTACCTCGGCAATCAGGCTGAGGGTCACGTTGCGGCGCGCTTCCTCGGTGGCCAGGTACTGGGCGCGGGCCGATTCGTTCAGCCGGCGGATGCGCCCCCACAGGTCGATTTCCCACGAAACAGAGCCGTCGAATCCAAGGGAAGTTCCCGCCGGGCCGCCGTTGTTGCTGGGCGCGCCGGCCGTGACATTTCTCCCCGCCCCCGCCCCCGCTTCATACGCCGCCTGGGGCCAGTAGAGAGACCGGTTCTGCGCCAGGACGGCCCGCGCTTCCACGACCCGCGCCACCGCCAGGCGTAAATCATAATTATTGGTCAGCGCGGTCTGGATCAACTCCCGCAGGGCCGGGTCCTGAAACAACTCCGGCCACGGCGCGTCCCCCAGCGAATTGGTCCGCGCGCCCTCGTCGCCGCGGAAGGAGGCGGGCGGCCGGGCGTCCGGCCTTTTGTAGTCGGGGCCGACGACGCAACCCGCGGCGAAAAGCACGCAAAGGAGGAAGGGACAAAAGCGGCTCACGTTTTTTCCGCCTCCTTTTTCCCGGCGCGGCGCGAGAGGCGTTCGACCACGTAGTAATTGACCGGGATGATGAAAATGCCCAGCAAGGTCGAGCCGAGCATCCCGCCAATGACGACGGTGCCGAGGGTTTCGCGCGAAATCCCCCCCGAGCCCGTGGCGAACCAGAGCGGAAGGCAGCCGAAGACAAAGGCGAAGGAGGTCATGAGGATGGGCCGCAGGCGGATGCGGGCGCCGGTCAGCGCCGCCTCGGCGAGGGATTTGCCGCGTTCGACTTCCCTCTTGGCAAATTCCACAATCAGGATCGCGTTTTTGGCCGACAGCCCGATCAGCACGATCAACCCGATCTGCACATAGACATTATTCTGGAAGACATTATTCTGGAAGCGGCGCGCCCACATCGCCAGAAACGCCCCCAAAACGGCGACCGGCGTGCTGATCAAGACGCTGAAGGGCAGCGACCAGCTTTCATAGAGCGCCGCCAGGATGAGAAAGACAAAGACAAGCGACAGGCCGAAGACGGCGGCGCGCGGGACGCCTTGGGCGGCCTGCTGTTCCTGGAAGGACATCCCGAAATAGTCGTATCCCATCCCGCCGGGCATGGTCTGGGCAAAAACCGCTTCCAGGGCCTTGGTCGCCTGGTCCGAACTGTAGCCCCTGGCGGCGTTCCCGTTGATCTGCGCGCACCGGTACTCGTTGTAGTGCATGACGAACTCCGGGCCTGTCCGATGCTTGACAGTGACCAGGGCCGAGAGCGGAACGCTCTGGCCCCGGCGATTGCGGACGTAGAACAACCCCAGGTTGTCGGCGCTGGAGCGGTAGAGGTCCTCCGCCTCGACATAGACCTGCCACTGGCGGCCGAAACGATTAAAATAGTTGACAAAATAGCCGCCCAGGAACGTTTGCAGCGTCTGGTACACCTCGCCCAGATCGACCCCTTGTTTGAGGGCCTTGTCGCGGTCCACGTCGATGAACACCTGCGGGACGCTGGGCAGGTAGGAGGTGCTCAGGCCGGACAATTCGGGGCGTTTGGCCGCCGCCTCCATGAATTTGCCCAGGTTTTCGGTCAGGAACGCGGGGTCCTTGCCGAGCCGGTCTTCCAAAATGAAGGTGAAGCCGCCGGCGGTGCCGACCCCGGGAATGGCCGGGGGCGGAAAGGCGAAGGCCCTGGCCTCCGGCAGCGCCGCCAACTCGTCGTTGATCCGCGCGCGAATGGCGTCGAATTGATCGGCCGCCGCCGTGCGTTTGTCCCACGGCTGCAAAGTGACAAAGAACAAGGCGTTGTAGGTCGTTTGCGCCTGGCTCAGCAGGCTGAATCCCAGCACCGTCGAGTAATACTTGATGCCGGGTATCTGCTTCAGGATGGTTTCGATCTTTTTGCAAACGGCGTCTGTCCGCGGCATGGCCGCGGCGTTGGGCAGTTGGACGTTGATGTACATGTAGCCCTGGTCCTCCTCGGGCAGGAAAGAGGACGGCAGTTTGTATCCGGCCAGCACCGCCAGGAGGGCCACGCCGGCCAGCAGCACCAAACTGAGCACGCTCCGCCGAATCAGCAGGTCGCTCCAATGCACGTAGCCGTGCCTGGCCCGGCCAAAAACGCGGTTGAACCAGTCGAAGAACCACGTCAGCGGACTGTGCGTTTGGCCTCTTGGCTTGAGGATCAGGGCGGAGAGCGCGGGGCTGAGGGAGAGGGCGTTGAAAGCCGAAAAGATCACCGAAATGGCGATGGTCAGCGCGAATTGCTGGTAAAGCCGCCCCGTGATGCCCGGAATGAAAATTGTCGGCACAAAGACCGCCGTCAATATCATGGCGATGGCCACCACCGGCCCGGATACCTCCGACATCGCTTTGAACGCCGCATCCTTGGGCGTCATTCCTTCCTCGATGTGGCGCTCGACCGCCTCGACCACAATGATGGCGTCATCGACCACCAACCCGATGGCCAGCACCAGGCCGAAGAGCGAGAGGGTGTTGATGGAAAACCCAAAGACGGGAAAGAGGGTGAAGGTGCCGATGAGCGAGACCGGCACCGCCAGCATGGGGATGAGGGTGGCCCGCCAGCCCTGCAAAAAGATATATACTACAAGAATCACCAGCAGCATCGCCTCCCACAGCGTGGTCATGATCTCCTCGATGCCGCGGCTCACGGCCAGCGTCGTGTCCAGCGACACGGCGTAGTCCAGGTCGCGCGGAAACTGCTTTTTGAGCTCCTGCAGCAAGTCCTTGACTCCGTTGGCGGCATCGAGGGCATTGGAGCCGGGCAACTGGTAAATGGCCATGACGGCGGCCGGACGCCCATTGAAGCGGCCGACGATGCTATAGAGCTGGGCGCCCAGTTCGATGCGGGCGACATCCTTGAGCCGCACGACCGAGCCGTCGGAGTTCTCGCGGACGACGATGTCGCCAAACTGCTCGGGCGTGACCAGCCGCCCCTGGGCGGTGGCGGCGTAGGTAAACTCCTGCGACGCCATCGAGGGGGGGCCGCCAATCTGGCCGACGGGATTGACGGTGTTCTGGCTGCCGACGGCGTTGATGACATCACTGACTGTCAAGTTGAGTTTTGCCAATTGGTCCGGCTTGACCCAAAAGCGCATGGCGTACTGGCCGGCGCCAAAAACATTGATGTTCGAGATGCCCTTGACCCGCGTGATCTGGTCCACCAGGTTGATATAGGCGTAGTTGGCCAGAAAGGTGGCGTCGTAAGTCCCCTCGGGCGAATAGAGCGCCACCAGCAACATGGGCGTGGTCGGCGATTTGAGGATCGACACCCCGTAATTCTGCACCGCCGCCGGCAGTTGCGGCCCCGCCTGCGCCTCGCGCAATTGGGTCAGCATCTGGTCGATATTCGGATCGGTTTTGACATCGAAATTGACCACCATGCGCATGACGCCGTTGTTGGCGTTGATGGAATACATGTAATTCATGTCGTCCACCCCGCTCATTTGCTCCTCGATGGGCGTGGAGATGGACTGCTGGACCGTCTCGGCATCGGCGCCGACAAACGTGGTTTGAATGCGAATCTCCGGCGGGACGACCTTGGGAAACTTCGATATGGGCAGCGTGGCCATCGACACCAAACCGGTCAACACCATGAGAATGGCGATGACCATGGCCACGATGGGGCGGTTGATGAAAAAACGGTACATCGCGCCAGGATTTAAACGGCCCGTTTCATTCGTGTCTGGCCCCGGCCGGCGCGGGTTTGGGCGGCGTTTCGGGCGGCGCAACGGCGAACGGTTCCGGGTCCACCACCGTGCCCTCCCTGACCTTTTGCGTCCCTTCCACAATGACCCGCTCGCCGGGTTCCAACCCCTTTTCGATCAGCCACTCCGTACCTATCTGCTGGCCTACTTTCACGGTTTTGACATGCGCCTTGTTCTGCGCGTCCACCGTCGCCACCTGGCAGGCGCCCTGCAACTCCATCACGGCCCGTTGCGGCACGAGCAACGCCCCGTGGCGCGTTTCTGTTTTGGCCCGCACCAGCGCGTACTGGCCGGGCCGCAACTCGTCCTCCGGGTTGGCGAAGGCCGCCCCCACTTGCAGCGTCCCCGTGGTGACATCGACCTGCCGGCCGGTAAACACCCACTTGCCGCGCCGGGGATAAACCGAGCCGTCGGAGAGGACCAGCTCCAGCTCCATTTCCGCCTCGTGCGCCGCCCGCTCCCCGCTGGTGGCGTACTGCCGGAAGTGCGTCAAGTAGAATTGCTCGTTGATGCTGAAATAGACCCGGATGGGATCGACCGTCGAGACCGTCGTCAGCACGCTCCCGTTGGGGCCGGCCAGGTCGCCGATCTGCGCCAGCGCCGTGCCCGCGATGCCGTCCACCGGCGAGGTGATTCTGGTGAAATCCAGATTCATCCGCGCGTTCTCGACCGCCGCCTTGTCGGCCTCGACCGCCGCCTTGGCCATGAGATTGGATTGGACGGCGTCGTCCAATTCCTGCTGGCTGATGGCCTGCTCTTTGGCCAGCGGCGTGTAGCGTTTGACATCCAACTCCGTCTTGCCCAGCAGGGCCTGGTCTTGCGTCAGCTTGGCGGCGGCCTGGTTGAGCAGGGCTTGAAACGGGCGCGGATCAATCTCGAAGAGCAGGTCGCCCTGCTTGACTTTGCCGCCCTCGACATAATCCTGCTTCATCAAATAACCGGTGACTTGGGCGCGAATTTCGGCGTTGGGATAGCCGTCGGAAGTGCCGATCCACTGCTGAAAGACCGGCACATCGCGCGGGGCGATGGTCAAGACCTGCACCTTGGGGGGCGCTGGTTTGGGTGCCGGCTTCTGATCGCACGAAGTGCCCCACAACGGCAGGGCCGCCGCCGCCCAGAAAATCAATCGGTTCCTCATTTGGTCAAAAGAGCGCTAAAAAGCACGCAAGGCGCAAGATGCCAGAAGATTTGCCCGGCGCAAGCATCTTCGTATCTTCTTATCGTGCAAGGGCTCCCGATGGCTGAAACGCGCGGGAATGCTCTCGGGTCACAATGGGCGGCGTGGTTTTGGACTTGTTTTCTGCCGGGAGCCTGGCCTCTCCCGCCCGCCCTGTCGATCAGCGCCTTCGGGCGGAATTATGAAATTTCTGCTTTGCCTGTGCGGCGCGCCTCCGCTACAGTGGTCTCCGGAATTCTTGTGGCCGGTGACAGAACAGTCGCGATCGAATGTTTTTGCGAGGAATGACCCAGACAACAAACATGAAGGCCCGGGCCGGCATTCTTTTGCTGGTCGTGGCCTTGTCGGCGGCGGGGGACGTCAATCCGGCGCCCGGGGTTTACCCCAGCGGGTTTAGCGTGGCGATCAAACTGGGTGGGGAATTGTACGAGGCCTTGCCGCCGAAGTTCGCCGACCAATTGAACGCCCAGACCATCACCCTCCAACCCCAGGATATGCCGCTGGTCAGCCCCATTGCCACCACCGAGGAGAACCGGGTCGTCCGGCAGGTGTCTCTCTCGGCGGGGCTGATCGACCTGCTCAATCACATCTGCCACGCCAAAGCCATCGACAGGGTTCAGCCCGGCTTTTTCGATCAGTATGTCAAGAATCTGGCCCGGCTCAGCCCGGGCGACATCTTGGCGCCGCCCCCCATCGTCGAGCCGCGCTTTTGGACCGAGGACATCATCAACGACCAACTGAGCTATTTCAACCAGATGATCGGCCTGTTGACGGCCATCAATTTAGCCCATCATTACCTGGGTCATTACGCCAAATACTCGGCCAAGATGACCGGGGCCGGCGGCCAGCTCACTCCCATCAATAATTTCCTGACGCCCGCCGAATGGGACGTGTCCGTCAAGGCGGGCGTGATCGATGCCCTCAACTGCGCCCTGGCCACCGAAGGCCCCCGGGCGCTCTTTGATGCCGTTGACCGGATGCCCACCCGCCCGCCGTGGACGGCCTACATAATCCCGCAACAGACGGACATCAAAAAGCTCAACAAGCAACTGGTCCACTACGAGGACCTTTTTTTCCACGGAAAGTTGAACTGACCCGGCTAACCCATGGCCATGGCGGCGCTGCTGATTTCGAGCAGTTCCTTGGTGATGTTGGCCTGGCGCAGTTTGTTGTATTCCAGGGTGAGGTCCTTGATGAATTGCATGGCGTTGTCGGTCGCGTTTTTCATCGCCACCATGCGGGCGCTGTGCTCGCTGGCTTTGGCTTCGAGCAGAATCTGGTAAACCTGGAAATTCAAGCTGTGCGGCAGCAGCGCGCCCAGCACCTGCTCCTGGTTGGGTTCAAAGAGAAATTCGCCCGTGCCGGTCCCGACCGGATGGGCGCCCCCCGCCTTGGCCCCGACGCCCGCGGTGACATGCCGGATCTCGCCGATGGGCAGCAGTTGGCGCACTTCCGGTTTTTGGTTCAACGTCGAAATGAATCGGGTGAACAGAATATCGACCTGATCGGCCTCGCCTTCGAGATAGAGGTTCTGGGCGAATTTGGAGATGGCGCGCGCCTCGCTGAAGAGCGGGGCGTCCTTGTAACTGAATTCGGCCACCAGCATCCGCCTGGTCCGGGCCAGGAATTGCGAGGCCTTCCGCCCGGCGGAGATGAATTTTGTCCCGGCCTCAAACTTGGCCGCTTCCCGCATCAGGCTGCTGTTCAACCCGCCGCACAGGCCCTTGTCGGTGCTGACGACAATCACGCAACGCATCCCCCTCTCCCGCGGCTCGAGGAACGGATGGCTGAAATCCCTGGACTCGGACACGAGCGCGGCCAGCACCTCGTTCATCAGATTGGCGTAGGGCCGGCCCGCCAGCGCGGCCTGCTGGGCTTTGCGCATCTTCGAGGCCGCCACCATCTGCATCGCCTTGGTGATCTGCGCCGTGTTCTTGACGGACTTAATGCGGCGGCGGATGTCGCGTGTGCTGGGCATGGCGCTTACTTGTAGGTTTGCTTGAACTCGGCCACGGCGGCCTTCAACTCGGCGGCGCGGGCGTCGCTCAGGGCCTTTTCACCGCGGATTTTGTCCATCAACGCCGTTTTGCGGCTTGTCAAGTAATCGGTCAGCCTGCCCTGGAAATCCTTGATCTTGTCCACCGCCACGTCGTCCATCAGCCCGTTCTGCACCGTCCAGAGGGCGGCGACCTGCACTTCGACCGGCATCGGATTGTATTGCGGCTGCTTGAAGACCTCGACGATCCGCTTGCCGCGCTCCAATTGCGCCTGGGTTTTGGCATCCAGGTCCGAGCCGAATTGCGCGAAGGCCGCCAACTCGCGGAATTGCGCCAGGTCCAGCTTCACCCGCCCGGCCACTTGTTTCATCGCCTTGATCTGCGCCGCCGAACCGACGCGCGAGACGGACAACCCGACGGAAATGGCCGGGCGAATCCCCTGGTAGAACAGGTCCGTTTCCAGGTAAATCTGGCCGTCGGTGATGGAGATGACGTTGGTCGGAATGTAGGCGGAGACGTCGCCCGCCTGCGTTTCGATGATGGGCAGGCCGGTGAGCGAGCCGTTGCCGTATTCCTCGCTGACCCGCGCGGACCGTTCCAGCAAACGGCTGTGCAAATAGAACACGTCGCCGGGATAGGCCTCGCGGCCGGAGGGACGCTTGAGCACGAGCGAAACCTGGCGATAGGCCACCGCGTGCTTGGAAAGATCATCATAAATAATCAGCGCGTCCATCGCGTTGTCCATGAACCATTCGCCCATGGCGCAGCCGGCAAAGGGCGCCAGGTACTGGTTGGTGGCCGAATCCGAGGCGCTGGCGCTGACGATGATCGTGTAAGGCATCGCCCCGGCTTCCTCCAGGACGGCAATGACGCGGGCCACGTTGGATTGCTTTTGGCCCACGGCCACATAAATGCAATAGAGCGGACGGTAGCTGGCGTCCTTGGCCTGCTCCGCCGCCCGGTTCAGGCGGGCCTGGCTGATAATAGTATCGACGCCGATCGTCGTCTTGCCGGTCGAGCGGTCGCCGATGATCAACTCGCGCTGGCCGCGGCCAATCGGAATCATCGCATCGACCGCCATGATGCCCGTCTGCACGGGCTGGCTGACCGGTTTGCGCTTGATGATGCCGGGGGCGATTTTTTCGACGGGATAGAACTTTTGCGTGTTGATCGGCCCCTTGCCGTCAAGCGGCTGGCCGAGGGCGTTGACGACGCGGCCCAGCAACGGCTTGCCGACGGGCACTTGCAGCAATTTGCCGGTCGTCCGCACTTCCTGGCCTTCCTTGATGCCGGTGTAGTCGCCGAGGATGATCGCGCCGACCTCCGTTTCCTCCAGGTTCAAGGCCAGGCCGACGACGCCGTTGCCGAAGTCAAGCATTTCGTTGAGCATGGCGTCGGAGAGACCCTCGATCTTGGCCACGCCGTCGCCAATCTCGCGGACGGTGCCGACGTTTTGGCGGGTGACGCCGGTTTTCAGGCCCGCAATCTGGGCCTCAATCTCTTGCAACAATGTACTCATAGGCGGTTAAAGGTTTAGAAACTCTCCCGCAAGGCGGCCAGACGCCCTTGCACGCTGCCGTTGTAAACATCGCCCCCGACCTGGATGCGCACCCCGCCGATCAAGGCGGCGTTTGCCGAAAACGTGAAATTCAAGCCCGGACCGTATTTGCGGGTCAGGTCGCTTTGCATCCGCGCCTGCATTTCTGGCGGGAGCGGCGCGGCGCTTTCAACGCGGGCGGTGCGGCGGGCCACTTCGAGCCTGACCAACCGTTGAAAATGGGAAAGGAGGGCGACGTAACCGCGCGGCTTTTGCCGCACGACGGCGGCCACGGCCTGGCGCGCGCGGTTTTCATCCAGCGCGTCGGCGACCAGGCAGGCGCGAAACAATTGGCGGGCGTCGCGGCGGGTTTGTTTGGAGATTTTCATCCCGGTGAGATTCGCGGGTTACGCGGCCAATTGGCGGCGGGTTTCCTCGGCCAGCCGTTGCTGATCGTCGGCGGTGAGGACCTTGCCGCTGACGACGGCGGTGGTTTGCACGACGAGGGCGGCGACTTCGCGTTTGAGTTCGATGAGCATGCGCTGGCGTTCGAGAGTGGCGGCCTCGCGGGCTTTGCCGATGATTTGCTCGGCCTGGGCGATGGCCTTTTGCGTTTCCTGCTCCTGGACGCGGGCGGCGGCGGCGCGGGCTTCCTCAATGAGTTTGACCGCCTGGACATTGGCCTTTTCCAGGACCTCGCGCTGCAGGGCCTCGGTGCGGGCCAATTCCGCCTTGATCTGGTCGGCGTTGGCCAGGCCGTCGGCGATGCGCTGGCGGCGCTCGGCCAGGACGGTGAGGATGGGCCTGTAGGCAAATTTGACGAGAAGCAGGGCGACCACCGAAAAGCTGATGACTTGGGCGATGAAATGCGGCCAATCCAGCCCGAAGGTTTCCGCAGTGTCGCTGGCGGTCTTTGCCAGGTCGCTGCCGATGCTGCCGAAAAGAATCAAATGCGTCATAAATGGAGAGAAAGGCTGGCGCGGAGCACGCGGCTCCGCGCCATTTCACTGATTAATGCACCATGAAGATCGCGTAGAACACGATGGCCTCGGAGAGCGCCATGCCAAGAATGGCGATGGCGATCACTTTGCCGAACGCGCCGGGATTGCGTCCCACCGCTTCGGAGGCCTTCATTCCCACCAATCCCACGCCAATGGCCGAACCCAGGCCGGCCAAGCCGACGTGGATGCTGCCTCCCATTTCTGCCAACATAGGCGTTGCCATAATGACCTTTCTTTACTTGTTGCTTTTGTCTCCGGCGGCCCCCGCAATTGAATACGGTCCGGCCGCCGAAATTCTCAATTCCTAGTGATGCGCCTGGGCCTGCGCCTCGTCGTGCATGCAGATCACTCCCGTAAACACCGACGTCAAGAGCATGAACACGATGGCCTGGACAAAGCCGACGAGCAGTTCCAGCAAATAAAACGGAATCGGCAGCACCGCACTGAAGACCACCTTGGCCCAGGCCGGATGCTGGACGGTGTGCGACATGGCGTCCAACAGGTTTTCTCCCGCGAAAATGTTCCCGTAAAGACGGAAGCTGAGGGAAATCGGGCGAAAGGCGATGGACATGACTTCGACGAAACCGACCAGAAAGAACACCAGGATCATGAAGTATTTGAGCACCCCCTGGCTGTCGCCCTTGGGGCCGAAGATGTGCAGCACAAAGCCGGCGATGCCGTTGGATTGCAGCGCCCAGATAAACCACAGCACCATGAAAATCGCCGCCATGGCAAACGTCATGTTCAGGTCCGCGTTGCCCCCGCGGAGCAGCGGCCGGGTCACTTCAAATCCCTCCGCCGTCTGATGCCCCCAGCCGATGGAGCCGACTCCCGGCAACAGCCCGAACCAGTTGGTGAAAAAAATGAAGATGAAAATCGTGGCAAAAAACCAGAACGTCTTCTTAATCAGCTCCTCCCCGACAATTTCCCCCAGAAAATCATGCAGGCTTTCCACCAGGAATTCCCAAAAGTTTTGCGCCCCATCGGGAACGTCCTTCATCCGGCGGGTTGAAAACTGGGCAAAGACGATGACCCCGACGGCCACAATCCATGTCACGAGCATCGAGTCGGTTACGGGAAACGAACCGATATTGAAAATGGTCGGCGCCTTCGGCGGCAGCCCCGCCAGAGCCGGTTTGGCTTCGGCGGCGGACTGCGCCGGCAACGCCGCCAGCGGCGACGCCGCCAACACCAACAATAAAAATGAAACGATAATCAGTCGCATCGGACGTGATAAAACCACGGAAAAACGCCGCTTCCGCCAGAGGAAAAACCGCTTCTCCGGCTGAAGCGGGCAAAAAGTTGCCTCATCGTGAAATTTTTCACAAGCGTTTTTTTGAAGGACTCTGAACAGCAGGCGCATCTCAGGCGCCATTTGGTCAACAGAGTGAGGGCATCGCCATGGATTTTGGCGAATTCAAAGTTGAGACTCCCCGCATTGAAAGCCGCAATGCGGGGAGTCTAATTTCAAATCTCCCTTCTGTCGAGAAAAATCTGGAATCCGGGCGGGCCAACGGGCCTATCTCGGTTTTTGGACCTCCTGCAACCATGTCCGATCCCTGCCAAAAACTTCCGTCGCCAAAGGCGACTGATTTCCTGAGATGCGCGCCTGAACAGTCAGGCCGTGCCGAAGAGCCGGTCGCCGGCGTCGCCCAGGCCCGGCAGGATGTAACCCCTCTTGTTCAGGCGCCGGTCAATGGCGGCGGTGTAAATGGCCAGATGCGGGAACTTCTCGTGGACGCGCCGTATCCCCTCCGGGGCGGCCAGGAGGCTCAAGAGCTTGACGCGCTTGGCCCCGTGCCGCGCCAGCAGGTCCATCGCCGCAACGACGGTGCCTCCGGTGGCCAGCATCGGGTCGATCAGCACCACCTCGCGGCGGGCAAGGTTCTTGGGGAAATTCTCGTAGTAGAAATGCGGCTCCAATGTCTTCTCGTCGCGCTTCAGGCCGATGAACCCCACCTGCGCGCGGGGAAAGATGCTGAGGATGGAATTGAGCATGCCCAGGCCGGCGCGCAAGACGGGGATGAGCACCACCTGGCGCCGCAACCGGGTGCCGCGGGTCGCTTCCAGCGGCGTTTGCACTTCCACCTGGACGGTTTGGAAGCTGCGCGCGATTTCGTAGGACATGAGGAGGGAAATTTCACCCAGCAGGCGGCGGAATTCCAGGAGGCCGGTGTGCCGGTCGCGCAGGCAGGTGAGGTTGTGCCTGACCAGCGGGTGGTCCACCACGACGACGTTTTGCACGGGTTCCATTTAAAAAATGGCCGGCGGAGTGCGCCGGCCATTTTCGCGGTTAAACATCTGCCGGCCCCTTAGCCCACCAGGGACGGTTCCAGAGGCGAGGGCGCTTCGGGCTCCTCGACCGGCAACGGCTCGACCAGGGGCTTGAGATCGACGCGCCGGTGCGAGGTGTAGCCCGTGCCGGCGGGGATGATGTGCCCCATGATGACGTTTTCCTTGAAGCCGCGCAGGTAATCGACTTTGCCCATGGTGGCGGCTTCGGTCAGGACGCGGGTGGTGTCCTGGAAGGAGGCGGCGCTGAGAAAGCTCTCCGTTTCCAGGGAAGCTTTGGTGATGCCCAGCAGGACCGGCTGGGCTTCGGCCGGTTTGCCGCCCATTTTTTCGACGCGCGAATTCTCCTTCTCGAATTCGATCTTGTCGATCTGTTCGCCCCAGAGGAACTGGGTGTCGCCCGGCTCGGTCACGCGCACCTTGCGCAGCATTTGGCGGACAATGATCTCGATGTGTTTGTCGTTAATGGTCACGCCCTGGAGGCGATAGACCTCCTGCACCTCGTTGACCAGGTGCTCCTGCAATTCCTGCGGGCCGCAGATGTCGAGTATCTCGTGCGGATCGACCGGGCCTTCGGTCAGTTGCTGGCCTTTCTTGACAAAGTCGCCCTTGAAGACGATGACGTGTTTGCCGATGGGGATGAGGTGCTCCTCCTCCACGCCGGTCTGGGGGTCCTTGATCAGGATGGTGCGCTTGCCCCGCACGCTGGGGCCGAAATCGACCACCCCCTCGATCTTGGAAATCTCGGCGGCGTCCTTGGGACGGCGCGCTTCAAACAACTCGGCCACGCGCGGCAGACCGCCGGTGATGTCCTTGGTCTTGGAGGATTTGCGCGGGGTCTTGGCCATGAGCGTGCCGGCCACGATCTTATCGCCCTCGGCCACCACGATGTGGGCGCCCGAAGGAATGGGATAGTTGGCGATGGGATCCCCCTTGTCGGTCAAGATGACGATTTGCGGGTGGAGGTCTTCCTTGTGCTCGATGATGACCATGGCCTCCTGGGCGGTCGTTTCATCGACTTCCTGCTTCATCGTGACTCCTTCGATGATGTCCACGAATTTGACCCGTCCGCCCTTTTCGGAAAGGATGGGGACGTTGTAGGGGTCCCATTGCACGAACGGATCGCCCTTCTTGACCTTGCCGCCATTCCTGGTCGAGATGACCGAGCCGATGACCAGGGGGTGGACTTCCAGTTCCCGCCCGCTTTCCTCGGCCATGATGGAGATGGAACCGTTCTTGTTCAGCACGATGCTGTTGCCGTCTTCCAGTTCGACCAGCCGGATGTCGTTGTAACGGACCACACCGTCGAACTTGGCCTTGATCTGCGGCTGCTTGAAAACCTGCGAGGCGGTGCCGCCGATGTGGAAGGTGCGCATGGTCAATTGCGTGCCGGGTTCGCCGATCGATTGGGCCGCGATGATGCCCACGGCCTCGCCGCGCTTGATCATCCCCCCCGTCGCCAGATTGCGTCCGTAACAGGCCGCGCAAATGCCCTGCTTGCTTTCGCAGGTGAGCACCGAGCGGATGCGGACTTTCTCGACGCCCGCGCTTTCAGCGCGCCGGGCCTTGACTTCATCGATCATCTCGTTGGCGTGGATGAGGACGTTTTTGACATCGGCCGGATCGACAATATCATCGCAGGAAAGGCGGCCAATAATGCGCTCGCTCAACTTGACCACTTCGTCCTCGCCTTCATAAATGGCCTGCACGACGATGCCGTTGGAGGTGCCGCAATCCTCCATGCGGATGATGACATCCTGGGCGACATCGACCAGTTTGCGGGTCATGTAACCGGAGTCGGCGGTCTTGAGGGCGGTGTCGGCCAGCCCCTTGCGGGCGCCGTGAGTGGAGATGAAGTACTCCAGCACCGTCAGGCCCTCGCGGAAGTTGGAGAGAATAGGTTTCTCGATGATGTCGCCGCTGGGCTTGGCCATGAGGCCGCGGACGCCGGCCAGTTGGCGGACCTGCTGGCGGTTGCCGCGGGCGCCGGAATCGACCATGAGCGAGACGGGGTTGTATTCCTCCTTGCCCTGGTTGGTCTCCAGGGTGCGGAGCATCACGTTGGCGATCTGGTCGGTGCAATGGGTCCAGATGTCGATGACCTTGTTGTAGCGCTCGCCCGGAGTGATGACGCCTTTGCGATATTGTTTTTCGACGTCGGCGATCTGCTTCTGCGCGTTGTGGATTTCCTGGTCTTTTTCCTTCGGGATGATCATGTCATCGATGCCGATGGAACAGCCGGAGCGGGTGGCGGAGCGGAACCCCAGTTCCTTGAGCTTGTCGAGCATGACGACGGTTTCTTCGTGGCCGCAGATTTTGTAGCAGGTCCAGATCAGGTCGCCCAATTGCGATTTGCCGGCGACCTTGTTGAAAAAGCCGAGCCGTTCGGGCCAAATCTCGCTGAAAATCACCCGGCCCACCGTCGTCTCGATGGCGGTTTGTTCGGCGTTGCCATAATTGGTCTTGTTTCCCCGGTCCGGATTGGCCAGGCGGACCCGGTCATGGATGGTCAGGCCGCCGTCGTTGAGGGCGAAGATGACCTCGGACTTCGAGCCGAAGAGCATGGCCGGCCGGGCGGCCTTGCGCGCCCGCGGCTCCGCCGTCAAGTAAAAACAGCCCAGCGTGATGTCCTGCGTCGGCGTCATGATCGGCCGCCCGCTGGAGGGGCTGAAAATGTTGTTGGGCGCCATCATCAGCATCCGCGCCTCCAATTGGGCCTCGACCGAGAGCGGCACGTGGACGGCCATCTGGTCGCCGTCGAAGTCGGCGTTGTAGGCCGTGCAAACCAGGGGATGAATGCGAATGGCCTCGCCTTCGATGAGGATCGGCTCGAAGGCCTGGATGGACAGGCGATGGAGGGTGGGCGCGCGGTTGAGCAGGACCGGATGCCCCTTGGTCACTTCCTCAAGGATGTCCCACACTTCGGGCGACTGGCGCTCGATCATTTTCTTGGCCGAGCGCACCGTGTGGACGTAACCGAGTTCCTTCAAACGGCGGATGATGAACGGCTCGAAGAGCACCAGCGCCATCTTCTTGGGCAGGCCGCACTGGTGCAGTTTCAATTCCGGCCCGATGACGATGACGGAGCGGCCCGAATAATCGACCCGTTTGCCCAGCAGATTCTGGCGGAAGCGTCCGCTCTTGCCCTTGAGCATGTCGCTCAAGGATTTGAGGGCGCGGTTGCCAGCCCCGGTCACGGCCCGGCCATGACGGCCATTGTCAAACAAAGCGTCCACCGCCTCCTGCAACATGCGTTTCTCGTTGCGGATGATGACTTCGGGCGTCTTGAGCTGCAGCAGGTTCTTCAACCGGTTGTTGCGGTTGATGACCCGGCGGTAAAGATCATTGAGGTCCGAGGTGGCGAACCGGCCGCCTTCCAGCGGCACCAGCGGGCGCAGGTCCGGCGGAATGACCGGCAGGACAATCAGGATCATCCATTCCGGGCGGGTCTTGGAAGATTGGAAGGCGGAGAGCAGCTTGATGCGCTTGGCGATTTTCTTGCGAATCTGTTTGCTCTTGGTTTCGTTCATGGCCACGGAGAGGTGGTCGATCTGTTTCTGGAGATCGACGTTGGCCAGGCCCTCCCGCACGGCCTCGGCTCCCATTTTGGCGACGAACGCCTCGGCCCCGTAGGTTTCGCGCGCCTCGCGATACTCGTGTTCGCTCAGCAACTGATGCAGCTTGAGGGGCGTCGAGCCGGGATCGATCACCATGTAATCCTCATAATAGATGACCCGCTCCAGGTTGCGGGCCGTCATGTCCAGCACCAAACCCAGGCGCGAGGGCATGCACTTGAAGAACCAGATATGGGAGACGGGCACGGCCAGCTCGATGTGCCCCATGCGCTCGCGGCGAACCCGCGCCAGGGTGACCTCGACGCCGCAACGGTCGCAGACCACACCGCGGTGCTTGATCCGTTTATACTTGCCGCAGGAGCACTCCCAATCCTTGACCGGGCCGAAGATGCGCTCGCAAAACAGACCGCCCTTTTCCGGCTTGAAGGTGCGGTAATTGATCGTTTCCGGGTTCTTGACTTCGCCTTTGGACCAGGCCCGGATGGCTTCGGGAGAGGCGACGGAAATGGCGACGTATTCGACCTGGTTGACTTTGTCCAGGCCGAGCAACTCGCGGGCAGTGTCTTTAGTGTTCATTTTGCTTTATGCCGTATGGGAAAGGTGTCCAAGGTTGTTGCGATTACTTCAACGCCCCCAAGGCGGTCGCCTGCGCGGCGGCGGCTTGCTCCACCGGGTTGGAGTATCCGACTTTGACATCCATCCCCAGGGATTGCATTTCCTTGACCAGGACGTTGAACGATTCCGGCACGCCGGCTTCCAGGGAATTGTCGCCCTTGACAATGCTCTCGTAAATGCGGGTGCGGCCCTGGACGTCGTCCGACTTGACCGTCAACAACTCCTGCAGGCTGTAGGCCGCGCCGTAGGCTTCCATGGCCCAGACCTCCATTTCGCCGAAGCGCTGGCCGCCGTATTGCGCCTTGCCCCCCAGCGGCTGCTGCGTCACCAGCGAGTACGGGCCGACGGCACGGGCGTGGATTTTGTCCGCCACCAAGTGGCCCAGCTTCATCATGTAGATGTAGCCGACGACAATCTCCTGGTCGAACGATTCGCCGGTGCGGCCGTCATACAGGGTCGCCTTGCCGTGTTCGGGCAATTTGGCGTCCTTGAGATAAGCGCGGATGTTCTTCTCCTTGATGCCGTCGAAAACCGGCGTGGCAAACTTCAGGCCCAGCAGCCGGGCGGCCCAGCCCAGGTGCGTTTCGAGCACCTGTCCGACGTTCATGCGCGAAGGCACGCCCAGCGGATTCAAGACGATGTCCACCGGTGTGCCATCCGCCAGGAACGGCATGTCTTCCTCCGGCACGATCTTGGCCACGACACCCTTGTTGCCATGGCGTCCGGCCATTTTATCGCCGACGGAGAGTTTGCGCTTGGAGGCGATATAGACCTTGACGGACTTGATGACGCCGCTATCGACTTCCTCGCCGGCTTCGGCCCGTTCGAGCTCCTCGTCATGCTGCATCTGCAAATCGTCGAACTTCTTTTTGAAGCTGCCGATGATCTCATTAATCTTGTTGCGAATGGGCGAGGGATCAATTTCGATGCGGTCATAGACCTGCGCCAGTTTGCGCAGCAGCGTCTTGGTGATCTTGCGGTTGGCCGGGATGATAATCTCGCCCGTCTCCGAATTGACCACATCCAGGGGAATCTTTTCGCCCAGCAGGATGTTGCTCAGGGCCTCCGTCAATTGCTCGCGCAACTCGTCCGTCTTGGTCTTGTGCTCGTCCTGCACTTCCTTGGCGTGGCGCTTGGCTTCCGGCGCGGCCTTGGCTTCGGCTTCCCGCTCTTTCTTGGAGGAAACCTTGACATCCATGACGATGCCGTAAGTGCCGGAGGGCACTTTGAGCGAGGTGTCCTTCACGTCGGCGGCTTTTTCTCCGAAAATGGCGCGCAACAGGCGCTCTTCCGGCGCCAGTTCCGTTTCGCTCTTGGGCGTGATCTTGCCCACCAAAATATCCCCCGGCTTGACTTCCGCCCCGATGCGGATGACGCCGTCCGGGCCGAGGTTCTTCAACGCCTCATCGCCCAGGTTCGGGATGTCGCGCGTGATTTCCTCCGGGCCGAGCTTGGTGTCGCGGGCGCCGACGTCGAATTCATCAATGTGAATGGAGGTGAATACGTCATCCTTGACGATGCGCTCGCTGATGAGGATGGCGTCCTCGAAGTTGTATCCGTTCCACGGCATGAAGGCGCACAGCACGTTGCGGCCCAGGGCCAGTTCGCCGCCCTGCGTGCAGGGGCCGTCGGCGATGACTTGTCCCTTCTTGATGACATCGCCCTTGGAGACGAGAATTTTTTGATTGATGCAAGTGGCCGCGTTCGAACGCATAAACTTGCGGATCGGATAGACCCACGTGCCGCTGGCGGGGTCCGTCTTCAATTTCTTCTTCGTCTCCGGCATTTTGCCGTCGGCCGTCACCACGACCATATTGCCGTTGACCGACGCCACTTTGCCGGATTCCTCGGCCACGAGCACCGCGCGGGAGTCGCGGGCCACGCGCTCTTCCAGGCCGGTGGCGACCAGCGGCGCCTCCGTCACCAGCAACGGCACAGCTTGCCGCTGCATGTTCGACCCCATCAGCGCGCGGTTGGCGTCGTCATGTTCCAGAAACGGAATGAGGCTGGCCGCGACGGACACCAGTTGCTTGGGCGACACATCCATGTAATCGACCCGGGACGGTTCGACGTCGATGAAGTCCCCTTTGCTCCGGCACGTCACCCGCTCGGTGACGAAGTTTCCTTTTTCGTCGATGGGCGCGTTGGCCTGGGCGATGATGAAAGCTTCCTCGCGATCGGCGGTGAGGTATTCAATGCGGGCGCCGACCCGGCCCTTTTCGACGCGGCGATAGGGCGTTTCCAAAAAGCCGAAATCATTGACCTGGGCAAAGGTGGCCAGCGAGGCAATCAAACCGATGTTGGGGCCTTCCGGCGTTTCGACCGGGCAGATGCGGCCATAGTGCGACGGGTGAACGTCGCGCACCTCGAAGCCCGCCCGGTCGCGGGACAAACCGCCCGGCCCGAGGGCCGAGAGCCGGCGCTTGTGGGTCAATTCGGCCAGCGGATTGATCTGGTCCATGAACTGCGAGAGCTGGCTGCGCCCGAAGAAATCGCGGATGACAGCCGAAAGGGCCTTGGGATTGATCAGCTTCTGGGGCGACATGCTTTCCAGGCTTTGATCGAACAGCGTCATGCGCTCCTTGACCAATCGTTCCGTGCGGGCCAGGCCCACCCGGCATTGGTTGGCGAGCAATTCGCCCACCGTGCGGATGCGGCGGCTGCCCAGGTGGTCGATGTCGTCCAGGCTTCCTTCGCCCTTTTTCAGGCGCAGCAGATACTTGGTCGCGGCTACCAGGTCTTCCTTGGTCAGGATGCGCGAATCGCCCCCTTTGATCCCCAGCTTCTGGTTGATCTTGTAACGGCCCACCCGTCCCAGATCGTAGCGCTTGGGATCGAAGAACAGCCGCTTGATCAACGCCCGCGCGTTGGCCGCCGTCGGCGGGTCGCCCGGCCGCAACCGGCGATAGATGTCCTTGAGCGCCTCCTCTTCGTTCTTCGTCGGGTCCTTTTTCAGGCATTTGATGACGATGCCGTCATCGACGGTCGTATCGACCACTTTGATCTTGTTGATCCCCAGCTCGGCAATCTGTTTGACAACCGCCTTGGAGAGCGGCTCGAAGGCGCGGGCCACGACGATGCCTTTGTCGGCGTCCAGGGCGTCTTCGATCAGGACCTTGTTTTGGATGTCCTCCAGCTTTTCGGCGTCCTTCACGCTCAGGTCCTCGATGTCGTAAAAGAGTTTGAGGATGTCGGCGTCGCTGCCGTAGCCGAGGGCGCGGAAGAAAGTGGCGGTCAAAAACTTGCGGCGGCGCTTTTTGCGGTCGAGGTAAACGTAGAGCAAATCGCTGGTGTCAAACTGCGCTTCGTACCACGAGCCGCGGTCGGGTATGATGCGGAAGGAATGAAGCGTCTTGCCGTTGGGATGCTGGGTGGCTTCAAAGGCCAGGCCGGGCGAGCGGTGCAATTGGCTGACGATGACGCGCTCGGCCCCGTTGATGACAAACGTGCCCTGGGGCGTCATCAAAGGCAGTTCCCCCATGAAGACGTTCTCTTCCTTGGCGCCCTTTTCTTCCTTGAGGATGAAGGTCACGTGCAGCGGAGCGCCGTAGGTGATGCTTTCCCTCAGGCATTCCAGCCAGTCGTGCCGGGGTTCGCCGATTTCGTAGCTCTTGAAATCCAGGATGCACTTGCCATCGTAGCTTTCGATGGGAAAGACCTCGGTAAAGACGGCCTGCAACCCGGTGTTTTTGCGCTTGGCGGGCGGGGTGTCGGTCTGAAGGAATTCCCGGTACGAATTGGTCTGCAATTCGATCAGGTTGGGAGGCGCGATGACCTCTTTAATCTTTCCGAATTGGACTCGTTCAGTCGCTTTGGATGGCATGATAACCTCGGGTCATTCTCTGGCGGCGGCCAGATTCTTGTTTAGCTGCAACGACAAAAGGCCCGTTCCCTGGCATGTGGAAAACGCGCCGGTTCAATAATCCTTTTGCTGAAACGATAATGCTCGTTTTAGAAATCGCTCTTGTGACGGTTCAATTTGAGCGGCGGCGAAAGACACACCGCCGCTCAAATATACACCGTTCCTATTTAATTTCAACTTTGGCGCCCGCCTCTTCCAATTTCTTCTTGGCGGCGTCGGCGTCGGCCTTGTTGGCCCCTTCCAGCACCGGTTTGGGCGCTCCCTCGACCAGCGCTTTGGCATCGGCCAGGCCCAGGCCCGCTTTGATTTCCCGCACCGCCTTGATCGCGGCTATCTTCTTTTCCGCTGGCACCGAGGCCAGAATGACGTCGAAGATCGTTTTCACTTCGGCGACCGGCGCGGCAGGCCCTCCGGCGGCGCCCGGCGCGGCGACGGCGACCGGCGCGGCGGCGGTGACGCCCCAGGCCTTTTCCAGTTGTTTGACCAGGTCGGCGGCTTCCAACACCGTCAACTTGCCCAGTTCTTCCACTAATGCTGCTATGTCAGCCATGTTTCCTTTCAGTCTCGTTGCCGTCCGCGGCCGCGGACGGGTTGCGCTCGCGAGCCCGCGAGCCGACGATTTACTTTGTTTATGTTGTGTGCTTCATCTCCTGTGGCTCGACGGAAATGAAAGGGTTCACTCTCCTGATTTCTCGACGGGCTAACCGCCCTTGTCCACCCGCGCCTGCAGGACGCGGGCCAATTGTGTTGCCGGCGCGTTGAGCACCGCCGCCAGCCCGGTCGCCGGCGCCAGCAGCACTCCCATCAGTTTGCCCCGCAGGACATCCAGCGACGGCAAATCGGCCAGGGCGAGGATGTCGGCGCTTTCCAGGCGCTGGTTTTTCAAATAACCGAACCGGATTTTGGGCTTCTCAAATTCCGCGCTGAACGTCTTGACCACCTTGGCGGCCGAGGCCACGTCGCGCTGGCCGGTGACGACGGCCAATTGGCCGTTGAGCCAGGCGCCCAAGTCGGCCACCCCGGCTTCCTTGGCCGCCAGGCGGAAGATGGAATTCTTGACGACACGCATTTCCGCCCCCGCCTTGTGCAGGCGTTTGCGCAACTCGGTGATCGGCCCGACCTTGAGGCCGCGATAATCGACGATAATAAAATAGGGCGAGGCGTTGAGCCGGGCCAGGTATTCGCTGCTGATGATTTGTTTTTCGGCGCGCATGGTGTCTTTTGGGTTAGGCCGCGGCCAGGAACTCGCGCACGTCCACCCGCACCGGCGGGCTCATCGTCGCGGAAATGGTGCAACTGTGGATAAACGTCCCCTTGGCGCTGGCCGGTTTGGCTTTGGCCACCGCCTCGATCACCGCCCGCCCGTTCTCCACCAATTGGATCGGCGCAAACGAGGCCTTGCCTATCGGAACATGGATGTTCCCGCCCTTGTCGATCTTGAATTCGACCCGCCCCGCCTTGACTTCCTTGACCGCTTTGGCGGTGTCCGGCGTCACGGTGCCTGTTTTGGGATTGGGCATCAATCCCCGCGGCCCAAGCGCTTTGCCCAGTTTGCGCACCTCGGACATCGCGTCCGGCGTGGCGATGGCCACGTCGAAATCCGTCCACCCTTCCGTGCATTTCTGGATCAAATCCTCAAAGCCGACAAATTCCGCCCCGGCGGCGCGCGCCGCATCGGCGGCGGGGCCGGGCTTGGCAAAGACCAGCACGCGCACGGTCTTGCCGCTGCCGTGCGGCAGGGGGACGGTGCCGCGGACCATCTGGTCGGATTGCTTGGGATCGACTCCCAATTTGAAGGCCATGTCCACGGTTTCGTTGAACTTGGCTTTGGGAAATTTTCCGAGAATTTCCACGGCCGACGGCAGCGGATAGAGCTTGCCGGTTTGGACTAATTGGCGCGCTTTTTTGTAACGTTTGCTTGGCATTGTGTTTCAGCGGTGCAAACGAGTCCCGCCCGCGGGCGCAGACTCTCCCGCGTTGGCTTATTCCTGGACTTCGATCCCCATGCTGCGGGCGGTGCCCGCAATGACCCGGAACCCGGCTTCTTCGGAGGTCGAGTTCAAATCTTTCATCTTGAGTTTGACAATTTCCAGCACCTGTTTGCGGGTGACTTTGCCCACCTTGTCCTTGTTCGGGACCTTCGAGCCGGAAGCGATGCCGGCGGCCTTCTTGAGCAGGACGGCGGCCGGCGGCGACTTGGTGATGAAGGTAAAGGACTTGTCCTGATAGACGGTAATGACCACCGGAATGATCAGCCCGGCCTGCTCCTTGGTGGCCGCGTTGAACTCCTTGCAAAACCCCATGATGTTGACGCCTTGCTGGCCCAACGCCGGCCCCACCGGCGGCGCCGGGTTGGCCTGTCCGGCCGGAATCTGCAATTTAATCTGGCCCGTAATCTTTTTTGCCATAAAAAACTATGCTTTCTCCACCTGCCAATACTCCAGTTCGACCGGCGTATTGCGCCCGAAAATGTTCACGGTGACCTTGAGTTTGCCGCGCTCCGGCTCAATCTCCTCAATCACCCCGCTGAAATTCAGAAACGGCCCGTCATTGATCTTGACCGTCTCCCCCACGTCAAAATGCACCTTCGGCTTCTCCGTCTCTTCCGACTCCGTTATTTGCGCCTTGATCGTCGCTATCTCGTCCGGCGTCACCGCCATCGGACGGTCCCCGCCCACAATGCCGATTTTTCCCGGCGTGTCCTGGATGAAATACCAGGGCCGCTCCATGATCCGGTTGTTCTCGTCCAGCAGCACCATGTCGATATAGACATAGCCGGGATGCAGCTTGCGGCTGGTCACCGTTTTCTTGCCCCCGCGCACATCGACCACCTTCTCCACCGGCACGAGCACTTCCTTGATATACTCGCCCATCTCCTCGGCTTTGAGGCGCTTTTCAATGTTCTCTTTGACCTTCTGCTCCTGTCCGGACAAAGTATGTATGACAAACCACTGGCTCTTTGGCATTAGAAAATCCTCAAACAATGAGTTTCAGCAGCCACGCCACCGTCAAATCGACCGCCACGGTGAAGCCGCCCAGCAAGGCGACCGACACCATCACCACCGCCGTCGAGCCGGTCAATTCATCCCAGGTTGGCCAGGTGCATTTCTTGAGCTCGTCCTGCGTCTCGCGGAAATAGCCGGAGAGGCGCAGGAACGCACCCTGCCGCCAAAGCAGCGTGAACACCGTCATGGCGATCACGATCCCAATTATGATTGGCAAATAATCTCTCATCTCGTTTCCTCTTTTTGGCGGAGGGGGAGGGATTCGAACCCCCGGTGCGGTTGCCCGCACAACGGTTTTCAAGACCGTCGCATTAGACCACTCTGCCACCCCTCCGGTCGCAACCCCTCGACTCTCGTTGCCCCGAGTGGCAGGGCGGGAGGGACTCGAACCCCCAACCGACGGTTTTGGAGACCGCTACTCTACCAATTGAGCTACCGCCCTTCACCCCGAGCAGTCCCTCAGCCAACCGGCAGGAGCGCCTTGCCCTCCTGCCGCAAAATTCCAGCTACACGCACAACTCAAGCCACAATGTCAGACACTCGGCCCGCCCCGATCGTTCGACCCCCTTCGCGGATGGCGAACCGCTGCCCTTTTTCCATCGCCACAGGCGCGATCAATTCGATATCGACCGACACGTTGTCGCCCGGCATCACCATCTCCACTCCCTGGGCCAGCTTCACCGTGCCCGTCACGTCGGTCGTCCGAAAATAGAACTGCGGCCGGTAATTGGTGAAGAACGGCGTGTGCCGCCCACCCTCGTCCTTGGACAGAACGTACACTTCCGCCTTGAATTTGGTGTGCGGTGTGATGGTCCCCGGCTTGGCCAGAACCATCCCCCGCTCGACTTCATCCTTCTTGGTGCCGCGCAGGAGCACGCCCACGTTGTCCCCGGCGCTGGCCTTGTCCAGCAGCTTGCGGAACATCTCAATGTCCGTCGCCACCGTCTTGCGCGTCTCCTTCAAGCCGACGATCTCGACATCCGACATCTTGTTCAATTCGCCCCGCTCGACACGGCCCGTCACGACCGTGCCGCGGCCTTCAATGTTGAACACGTCTTCGATGCACATCAGGAACGGCTTGTCAACCTCGCGCGTGGGCAGCGGGATGAACACGTCAATGGCTTCCATCAATTCCTGGATGGCATCTTCGCCAGCCTTGTCCCCGGCCATCGCCGCTTTGGCGCTGCCGCGGATGACGGGCGTCTTTTCGCCGGGGAACTCATATTTAGTCAGCAGGTCGCGGACTTCCATTTCGACCAAATCCAGCAATTCCTTGTCATCCACGAGGTCAACCTTGTTCAGGAAAACCACAATGGCCGGCACACCCACTTGACGGGCCAAGAGCACGTGCTCCTTGGTCTGGGGCATCGGGCCTTCCGAGGCATCCACCACGAGGATGGCCCCGTCCATCTGCGCCGCGCCAGTAATCATGTTCTTGATGAAGTCGGCATGCCCCGGACAGTCAATGTGGGCATAGTGGCGTTTGTCGCTCTGGTATTCCACGTGGGAAACCGCGATCGTCAGAGTTTTGGTTTCATCCCGTACCGTCCCACCCTTGGTGATTTCGGCATAGGAAATCGGCGTCGCCAGGCCCTTCTTGGCCTGCACCTTGACAATCGCGGCCGTCAAAGTGGATTTGCCGTGATCAATGTGGCCGATGGTGCCGACATTGACGTGAGGTTTGGTACGTTGAAAGGCTTCTTTTGCCATAATCTCCTGCTTCTTTTTTTAGTTAAAATCCGCTGCGATATTCATTTCGGTTCCGTTATCTGGAGCCCATGATCAGGATTGAACTGATGACCTCGTCCTTACCAAGGACGCGCTCTGCCGACTGAGCTACATGGGCAAAAGCCAAATTTATCATTCTGGCATCCTGACCGTGCGAAACGACAAAACCCCATTACCCCTGCCTTCCCCCGCTTTTGGCGGGGCGACTTCGGGGCTAATGGTTCCTGTTTTCCACCCGATAACTTTCACAAAACTACGGTGGGTCGCCAAACCTGTCAACGGCTTTTTTGAGCTTTTTTTCCATCCCGATCCGGCGGCTTTTTCGGACACGGGCAGGGATGGAGTTTTCCGCTCCACCCCTCCCTCCGGACCGACGGGCCGGTTTCCCCCATCCGGCTCTCCTGTCATTATCCCGGCCTGCTCTTTTAACTCGCAGTTTGGCGGCGCGATCGTTATGCTTCCCGCCAGCTTGAACCGAACTACCCACGGCTTTGAAGCGAGCCTCTTCCACCCGGATTTGGGAACCGAGCCGGTCGGCGGGAGAATACTGGTTGGCCGCACCCAGTTGCAGTTTCAGTCAGAGGCGCTTTCCACGGATATTCCTCTGGCGGCTCTCGAAGTGGAATTTGAGCGCGCCGGCAAGGGGATTTTTTTTAACGACGCAACGCGCCCCGAGGTGAAAATCTTCACCCTGGATCAATCCATTCTGCGGCACCCGGCCATCCGGTCCCATCCCCAGGTCGCGCCCGTCCTCGCCCGGCGCGAATTGACCCGCGCCCTCCGCCTGACGCTCTATTTCGCCGCCGGTTGCGTGCTGGTTGTATGGCTTGGATCGCTGGCCATGAGCGCGATGGCCCGCGCCATTGCGGCGAGGGTCCCGATGGCATGGGAGCAAAAGATCGGCGCCCGGAAAATTGATGAGCTGCGCAAAAGCGGCATGCTGCTCGATGACTCGAACGACGTCGCGCAACTGACCGCTCTCGCCGCGCCGCTCATCCAGGCTTTGCCCACCGGCCGGCGCGATCTGAAGTTCTACGTCTTGGACGATCCCGCGCCCAACGCCTTTGCCCTCCCCGGCGGGCACGTGGTTGTCAACGCCGGCTTGCTGCGAATGGCCGATCAGCCCGAAGAGCTTCTCGGCGTGCTCGCCCATGAACTGGCCCACCAAACTAAACGGCACGCCATCCGCCGCGGCCTCGCCGCTGCCGGCCCTCTGGTGATTTTCGGCCTGTTCCTCCATAGCGACAGCGGAATGGGAAACCTCCTCGCGCTCGGTTCGGGGCTGATGGTTTTTCAGGGGTTTTCGCAGGATTACGAGACGGAAGCCGATGATACGGGCTGGAGTTATCTCGTCGCGGCGAATATCGATCCCCGCGGCATGATCCGGGCCTTCCAAAAGCTGGAGGCGGCGGAAGGAAAACTCGGATTGCGCGCCCTCGCGCCGCAGGCCTTTCAAAGCCACCCGGCCACTGAAAAACGCATCGCCCGGCTTCAAAACAAATGGAAAAAGCTCGCCCGCAAATCCGATTTCCTGAACCTGGCCCCCGTGAAATGGTCCCTCAAGAAAACTCTCACCAATTGAACCAGCCCAGTTTTTGTTTGCTGGCGTTATAGAAGAGTCCCAGTAGGCGCATCGTGACCGTCAGCAGATAAACACTCAGCAGCGCCCACACCGCCTGGATTCCCACGGCCGCAAAAAACGTGTTCTTGTCATGGGTCCTCAGCGCGACCCTTCCCAGGCCGCCCGATAACAGGCTCCCTAGCTGGCGGATTCCGATCACTCCCAGAAACAGGACGGCGGTGACAGAGTATTTCAGCGGAACTTTCACCATCGCCGGGATGACGACCAGGGGGTTGGCTGCCAGGACGGAGTCTTTCATCGCTACGGCCAGCAATGCCATCGGAAAATAAACTCCTCCAAGAATCACGCTCCCAAGAATGGCCTCCGACGGAACCTCCACCCCGCGCAACTTCGCAATTACGAGTCCGATGGCCAGCCAAAACGACGCCACGACTGTGCCGCCCAGTTGAAAGGCGGCCCCGATGAGGCTGCTCACGTCGGGAAAACACAAAGACGCATTTTCATCCGACGTCGTAGTCAATATGATGTTCTGCATGAACAAAAAGACAAATCCGTAAAGCGCAATTTTGATGAAGAATCCGAAAATGCTGCCGCTAAGGAAGTTCAGCGCCGCAAACGCGATCGTGGCGCAAACCAGAATGACTATCCCCGCGCCTTTGAACGGATACAGAAACGCGCCGGGCAGCTTCGCGTAAAATCCCTGGGTGGGCGCCGGCCGGAATTGGAACGGAACAACCTCCTCCCCGCAGGTGCGGCACGTCCGCGCCGTCCGGCCCATTGTCTCCGTCAACTGGATGCACAAATCGCAATATGCGCGGTTGCATTTGTCGCACAAAAAACGGGCCGGCGATTTCGGATGATATTTGCAGAACCTCGTCCCTGTCAACAATTCTGGGGCGGTTTCCGTCGTGCCTGCCGTCGCCGCCGGCGATTCGAGGACTGCGGCCGCAGGCGGCGCCGCGGCCCTTGCGGCCATTCTGATCGGCGGCGGCAACGGCGGCGATGCGACCGCGGCGGCTGGCGCGGCTGTCCCGGAGTAATAAGTCATTTCCACGCCGCCCAGCCGTATCGCTTTGCCATCCTCAAGATTTCGCTCCTGAATGCGCGACCCGCCGACAAACGTGCCGTTGGTGGAACCCAAGTCCCTCAGCACCACCGCACTGTCGCTGACCCAAACCTGGCAATGCGACCCGGACACGCTCGGATCATTGATTTTGAAATCATTCGCGTCGCTTCGGCCCAGCGAATTCGCCCCCGGCTTGAGCTGGATTTCCCAGGCCTGCGGCGTTCCAGGATTGACTACCAGACAGCTCATGGTTGGCGCTCTCGGCTTTGACTTCAAACGAAGTCTTACCGGATCGCCGGGCCGTTGTCACCAAAAAAATCGAGCCCATCAAGGGCCGACGGGCGTATCCCGGTTTTTGGACCTCCTGCGACCTTGTCCGATTCCTGCCAAAAACTGAAATGCGCGCTTTTCCCGCTTGACATACATCGCAACGCAATGTATTGTGTCGCTATGCTGACTAAAGAACTTGTGGCGGCCTCCACCGAGCCGTTGATTTTGTCCCTCCTGGCCGGCGGCGAGAGCTACGGTTATGCCCTGATTCAGGAAGTGAAACGGCTTTCCGGGGACAAGATCGAATGGACCGACGGGATGCTTTACCCGGTGTTGCACCGAATGGAACAGCGGGGGTTGATCAAGTCGCGCTGGGGCGAAAGCGAGACCGGGCGGAAACGCAAATACTACTCGCTTAAAAGGGACGGGAAAACGGCGATGGCCAGGCACCACGAACAATGGTCGCTGGTTCATGGCGTTTTGTCCGGCCTGCGAAAGGAGCAATATGTTTGACCTCGAAAAATCAATCGCGGAATGGCGGAAACAAATGCTGGCAGCCGGAATCAAAACTCCCGTGCCGCTGGAAGAATTGGAAGGCCATCTGCGCGACGACGTGGAACAACAGGTCCGGTCGGGATTGAACGCGCAACAAGCTTTTGAAAATTCGGTCCGGCGGATCGGCCAGGCCGACAAGCTCAAAAGCGAATTCAAGAAAACTTGCGGAGCGAACGGCAGCGTTTGGTTATGGATCGGCCCCCTCCCGTTGGCTGGCACGCTCATTCTGAATCTGGCCGGGCTGTTTGTATTTCACAGAAGCTCGTCAGTTTTTTTCTCGGATCAGTGGTGGTCTGATTGGTTCCCAAATTATGTCGTTTGGGCAAGCTTCACCGGCATTGCCATAGCCGTCAGCTTTGCCAACTGGAGATCGCAGCGCAAGGCAACCAGACAGTAAAACCGGGAGGCGATGCGCCCGGTGAATGGAGCAAATCATCAGCGCACCATCACCACGTAATCGAGCGTCTGGCCGGGCAGTTTCAGTTTTTCGCCGGGGGCAACGTCGCGGCTCCAAAGTTCGGCGCAGGCCCGGTTGAGCAGATGATCGCGCCAGACAGCCTCGGTGGCACTGGCCTTAAACCCGGCGGCGGCGAGCGACTCTCGCAATGCTTGCGCCGCGCCTGCGATAGCCGGATCCGGCTGCTTCAGCGTCACGGTCGGATAAGCACCGGTCGAGAAGAGCACAAAAACCGTTGCGCCTTTGGCGGACGGGTTGATGCGGAACGCCAGATCGGTTTTGAGCTTGGGGTCGCTCAGGCGGCGCGTGGCGATCCATTCCGCGCCTTCAACCTCCTTGGGCAGCAGGTCAAATGTGTTGTCCGAGGAACCATCGACATCGGAATAAACCGGCCCTTGCGACTCGACTGGACGGTCGATGAAGCAGGCGGGATTGTCCGCATTCGAACTCTGCAAGTCCTGCACCAAGGCGGTGGAATCCGGCGCACCCGCCGGTTCCTGGTAAATAATCATGCGGTCGCTGTGCCCGCGGCCGTCGCCAACCTCGACCACGTTTCGGCCCGGCTTGAGCGGCGTTTTCCAGAAGAACACGTTCGCCACCGGGATGCCGGGCACAAGCATCACCGTCCCGTCCTTCTTTTTCATCCCGGAATCCGGGATGCGATAAGTGCCGTTGGTGATTGTTTCCCGGGGGACTCCGTTCAGAGTCAACTGCAATTCGTCGGAGTTGGAGTAAGCCTTTATGCCATCGTCCGGCGCAAAGGCGCGCAGAAAGTGGTGGCGCCCGCAAAGATGCACCACCGGCTTGGCGGGATTGAAAAAGGCCTGAAACAAAAAGGAGAGGTCCTTCGGCATGCCCGCCAGGGTAAGCAAGCCCTTGGTGTTGCGATTGTTTTTGAACTTCAAGTTGTAGAACTCGCGGAAGTTCCACCAGAGGAACATGGGGCGATTGCGGACGTCATCGCGGCAGACGGTCTGGAGCCGATACTCGGTAAACATCTCCGCGTACTCCTCCGGCTCGAATTTATCCACCGACCACTTGATAGTGCCGTAGGGAACGTGGTGGGTGATCCAATCGCCCGCGCCGGTCTCGGAAACGATGGCATTGCGCGGCAATTTTGTGAAATCGGTATAGGGGCCGCTGGTGTACCAGCCATCGTAGGTGTTGTTCGCCACAAAATCGCAGTTCCGGGGTTCCTTGTCATTGGCGGCGTAAGTGACCAGGCGCGTGGGGTCCTGTTCCTGCCGGATCACGCTGGCGTAGTGGCTCACCACGTCCAGAATGGTTTCGTTGCCGGCGCTCCAAAAAAGGATGCTGGGATGGTTCCAGTTCTGCCGCACCATCTCGCGAGTCAGGCGCTCGCCGTCGGGCGTAACGGTTTTTTCCTCGTTGCCCGGGTCTTTCCAAACCTGCCCGGCGTAGCCGTTCTCAGCCCACACCGCAATGCCGCGCTCGTCCGCCAGGTCGTATTCCAGGTGGCTGTGCGGATAATGCGGCAACCGCACCATGTTCACCCCCAGATCGGCCATCCATTGCCATTCGCGGCGCAACTCGTCATCGCTCACCGCGTTCCAGGCGTATTCGTTTTGCGCGTGCTTGTTGACGCCGCGAAACTGCGCCTCGCGCCCGTTGAGGAAAAAGTGTTTGTCTTTGAACTCGATGGAGCGCAGACCGACGCGCTCGGTCACAGCGTCACTCACCTGGCCGCCCACGTTGATTTCAGTGCGAACCGTATAAAGATTGGGCTGCCCGATATCCCAAAGTTTGGGATGGTCGATTCTTCCCGCCGCCTTGATCGCGGCCGTTTCTCCGGCGGGAATGGTTTGTTTGGCCTCGAATGGCGCGCCAGCCGCGCCGCCGGGGTCGGTGACAAAATGGCGGACCACCACCTCGACGGGCGCGGCGAGGGGGTTGCGCACGAACGTCAGCGCGTTAAGATCGGCGCCGGCCGCCGTCACGCCGGCTGGTGTCAAATAAACGCCACTCGAACCCATATCCGGGAAAATATGCACCGCGCCGGTTTTCACCAGCCAGGCCTTGCGGAACATGCCGCCATTGACGTAGTAAAGCGAGGAACGCGAAAAGCAGTTCCGCGCTTCGCTGTCGCGGTTGCTCACGCGCACGGCCAGGGTGTTGGTTGGGGCGATTTTCAGCGCCGGGGTCAGGTCGAAGGCCGACGCCGAAAACGCGCCCTTGTGCCGGCCGATGAACCGGCCATTGACGAAGACGTCTTTGACCGAGGCAGCGCCTTCCAGCAACAGATACACACGCTTGTTCCGGTCGGCCTCGGTCAGACTTATGATCTGGCGATACCAACCGGCAGCGTTGTCGGGCAAGCCAGACTGGCGAAAGACATGCGGAACAGCGATCTGCTTCCACTCCGCCGTCGTCGGTGGCTGGACCGCCATCGCATTGGTTTCGCCATCTTCGACAAACTCCCAAGTCGTCAGTGGAATAGACTCGCGCGGGGATTTTGCGGCCAAATCAGAGGCGCCGGCTGAGGCGAGAGACAATATAAAAAGGCACGCCAGCCCCGGCATCGTGATTAGGACGTTTGCGAGTTGTTTCGATCTCATCTTTGATCGCTTGGCAATCCCGCTCAGGGTCATCGTCGTTTCGTGGCGCAGGCGCCGGGTCGGCCGCGCGTTCCAGAGAAGGTGTTCCATCATGAAGAGCAGACATTACGTTTAGAGGGATAAATGTAAATGCTGGATTAAAGAAAGACGCCCGCTTGCGCGGGCGTCGAATGGTTTTCAAGGGGGGGGATTTACCCCGCCGGGGACTTTGCCACCAAAACCGACTAAAACCTCAAACCACCGCGGCATCGCCCCGTTGGTTACAAGTCTGTAATAGAAAGTTCCGTGCCATCCGGTATTTAAATTGCACAGAAGATCGTAATCGGTTGTGCCATAATTGGTTAGAAATCTGGTCCGTTTGACCCGGAAATCGTGGAGTGGCAAGAAAGCCGACGCGCAGGGCGCAGTTCCTCAGTTTTTCCCCTATGGCAAGATTCGCCGGATTAACCGTAAGCGTTTGATTTTCAGCGGGATGCGTATGCTGGTTTCCTTGCGAGGCGGCATGGGACGGCGATTGTAAGAGAATCCGACGCAATCAGCCTATTCCCGCCAGCCGCGTATGACCAAAAGGGGAAGGTCCTCGACCGGATTGACCGGCTGGCCGCCCGGAACGGGGATCGATACCAGCCCCCCGCTGAGGGCGTGTGCTTGAATCATCCCGGAAATCTCGAACATCCAACTGGAAAAATATCGCGCGTCCGGCATGTCCATGCCGCCATGATACGGGGGATAGACCGGTTGGGGAGGGCCGGGCGGCGGGGTTTCAAAGACGCCGACAATCCAGAGGGCGTGGCCGGATTGCAGCGTCTTTCGGATAGCCTCCAGCAACGGGCCGATTGGGTTTTCCGCCTCCATTTGCCGCTTCATCAGGTCGTAGCGATGAATGCGCAACTCGCTCATCGGGGGCAGGGTGACGAAGCGGCGGGCGTCAAAGTATCGTTGCAGCGAAACGCCGTAATACCACGGCGAAACCAAAATCAAATCGCCCGGCTGCGCGGCTTGCCGCAATTGCGCGGCGACCAGATCGACGTTGGATTGCCGCAGGCGCGCGCCGCCGTAGCAAGCCGGAAGGCACGCCAGCCCAATGAGCAGCGCCGCGCCGGCGCGCGCCAGGCGGACGGCCGCGAAGTCGATTCCGCCGAAGATGGCGTCCAGCGCCAACGCCGCCGGGGCGAGCGGCAGCAGGAAATACCAGGCGCGCGGTTCCAGGCCCAGGTTGCGCAAAAATAGAAGGTACAGCGCCAGGCCCGCGGCGAGAGCGATTCCGTGGTACGCCGTTCCCCGGCCTGGCCGGCGCGCGGCCAGGACAATGGCTGCGGCCAGGGCCGCCAGGAGCAACGCCGCCCAGACGGGCGTCATCCAGCCGCCGGCGTTGTTGAGCGCCTCGGAAAGGACCTTCGCGATCCGGCTCCAGTGGATTTCCTGCCGCGAAATGCCGAACCAGGCCTGGGCTTTTTTGATGTTGACAGCATTGGCCAGGAGCGAAACAGCGGCGGCGGCCCCGATGGCGGCGATGCGCGCGGCCGTTTTCCAGTCGCGCCGCGCCAGGGTCATGGCCCACGCTCCGCAGCAATAGGCGGCCAGAAGGAAGGCGTTTTGATAAAGGCATTGCACGCTCAACACCGCCGCCGCAAGGGCGCAGAGCCAGGGGCGCGTCCCTTTGCGCCGCGCAAATTCCCACATCGTGACCGAGGCCAGCAGCGTCAGGGCGATGCCCAAGCCGTAAGGCCGCATGGAGTCGCCCACCCGCAACGCGAGCGGATTGGCGGCAAAGAGGACCAGCGCCAGCAACGGCGCGCGCGCGCCGAATTTGCGCGCGCCGAACCAAAACACCGCTAGCGTGCCCACTCCGACCAGGGCGCCAAGCACGCGATAGCTGAAATCGGCGGTCCCTCCGGCCAGCGTCCAGACCCGCGCCAGCGCGACAAAGAGGGGCGGGAAATTGTCGTATTGCAGATTGCGGCCAATCTCCGCGAGAGACGGCAGGGAGGCGAAACCGATCGTGCCGGCTTCATCGCGCCAGAGCGGGCCGGCGGAAAAGAGATAGACTCCATGCAGCGCCAGCACCCACAAGCTGGCCAGAAGCGCCACCGCCATTTCCAAGCGGGTCAGGAGGACGGGCCAGGCAGGCTGCGGGGCGGTGTTCGTGGCGCGTCCCTGACTTTTTCTCATAACACCGGGAGCAGCCCAACGGCAAGCCAGAGGAAACATGCCAACAACCCAAATACAGCGAGCATTTGATGTGTTTTCCAGGACAGGACGCTGACCAAAAAGACAGCCGTCATCAGGACAAGGCAACCGGGGGAAACACCTTCGCGCCCAAATCGTCCATAAGAATTGTGGGGCCGCCAGAGTCCCATGCTCAAATAGGCAGCGGGAACCAGCGTAAATAGAGCCACTCTTATCACTTTGGACCACGTCGAGTCTGACATACGAGCTGAGTGCGCTTGACTATTATTGATTAAATCAGCCTTTGGTAAAGTTCGGTCAGGCCGCGCTGGCTGAATGGAGCGGCGGCGAGCAGAACGATGATGGCCAGCACGGGCGCGAAGTCGATCTTGCCGGCTTGCAGCGGCAGCCAGCGCAACGGACGCAGGAGCGCGCGCGCGGTGGCGTTGATGAAGTTCCACAACGGAAGCTCCCCAAGATAAACGTAGCTGTTGACCAGATAGACCGCCAGGACGGCGACGAGAAAGAACTTGAGAACGAGGTAGGCCGCCAAACCGATGACCGCGCCTTGCGCCACGACGTGCCAGAGGGAATGGGCGTTGCGCGATACCAGGCCCACGTTGACAAACAACGGATTGAGCAGGCACCAGGCGGCGGCGGTGAAAAAGAGCGGCAAGAGCAATTTCATCGCGCCCGGCCAGCGGTCGAGCGCGCCGAGGTGGGCGCGCACCAGGCGCTGGGCGGGATCGGCGTCGGAGATTTTCCCGTTGAGCCACGAGAGCAGCAAGAGGCAGAGATAAAAAATCCCCAGGGCGACCGCAAAACTCAAGACGGAGAACAAAAGCATCCGCCCGAACACGTCGCTGCGGAACCAAAAAGTCGTCGGGCCGAGGGGAATGCGCGGGGTCCAATGGAGCGGCTGGCCGACCTGCCAATAAAAGAACGCGCGGACCGGCAGCAGGAGCAGGAGGGCGGCCAGGTAGCAGGCGCGGGGACGGGGCGGCCCGGCGGGTTTGAGCGTCGAAGCGAGCAAACTGCCCGCCGGCGCCGGGATGGCCAGCGGAATGGCGCGCCAGTTCAACCACAGCAACAATCCAACGACGTTTAAAATAAAATCGATCACGCTCATCGCGCGGCTTCGTTTGCGCCCGATTGAAATTGTTCGTGGCGGGATTTTCAATGGCAATCTGCTGGAGCGGATTTCTGGTGAGACCGGGATTAAGATTAAGATTAAGAGTAGGAGGAGACCCAAAGAAATGCGCCCAATCTGCTTTTGACACCCGGACGGATGTTGGGTACGTTAGGGGCGAGATGGATACGGCCAAACAGAGCGAGGCGGTGGTGACGCTGACGGAAAGCGCCGCGGAAGAAATCCGGGCCAAGCTGGCGGCGGACCCGCAAGGGGCGGCCAAGGGTTTGCGCGTTTATGTCGAAAAAGGCGGCTGTTCGGGGCTGCAATACGGCATGGTTTTCGATGAGCAGCGGCCCGATGACCTGGCGCAGTCGTTTTTTGGCGTCCCGGTCTGGGTGGACCCATTCAGCGCGGATTACCTTCGGGGGGCGGTGGTGGATTTTTCGGATGCCCTGAGCGGGGGCGGGTTCAAGATCACCAATCCGCGCGCGGCTCAAAGCTGCGGGTGCGGACGGTCCTTTGAAGCGGCCGGCTGAAGCCGCGTTTGTCTTTATGCTGAAACACGGCATTCTCAATCCGGCGCTGGCCTCGTTGCTCTGCCGCTTTCGCCATACCAATTGGCTGGTCATTGCCGACCGCGGTTTTCCGTCCTGGCCGGGGTTGGAAACCGTCGATCTGAGCCTGACCGATGACATCCCGACCGTGCGCCAGGTGCTGGCTGCTTTGCGGGAAAACTACAGCATCAGCGCGGCGCTGATGGCGGCGGAGGTCAAACGGGAGAACGACGCCAAAGTGTTGGCCGGGTATCAAGCCCTGCTGCCGTCGGCCCGGATTGAGTTCCTGCCCCACGTTGCGTTCAAGAAACGCGTCCCGGCCGCCATCGGCCTCATCCGCACCGGCGACACAACGCAATACGGAAACATCCTGATCCAGTCGGGATAACTCTTCAAACCAACTCCGGCTCCTCGATTTGGCGGGGCGGCGGGGAGAGGGGGGCGTGATTGGCTGGTATTCACACGCCGCTTGATTGGAGCGACGGTTTGTGGATAATTGTCAATATGAGCGCACAGGAAGTCAGTGAGCAACTGGAAGCATTGCCCGCAGCCCAACGGGTGGAAGTTCTGAAACGGGCGCTGGCCGGGCTTTGCCCCCAAAGCAGCAAGGCGATCGAGCGATTGTGCCGGCGCCTGGAGAATCCGGACATTCCGGAAGACGTGTGGCGCGGCATTGAGGAGGCGGAAGACGGACGGTTGATTGACTTGGATGAGGCCTTGACGGAATTGGATCGGCCTTGAACGCCCGTGTTTTCAAGACGACGCCGCAATTCCGCCGCGCCTTGCGGAGCCTCTCACCTGACCAAAAGAAGGCCGCCAAAGCGGCCTTTCAACCTGTCAAACCAGTTCCGGCTCCTCGATTTCCCGGGGCGGCGGCGAGAGGGGGGCGCCGCCGGCGTCTTCCGGATATTCAAATATCCTGCCCTCGAAATTGCGCAGGACAAGGCGGTCGTTGTTGCGGCTCAGGACGTAATCGGAATTGACCGGCACTTTGCCGCCGCCGCCGGGAGCGTCAATAACATATTGCGGGACGGCGTAGCCGGTGGTGTGGCCGCGCAGGCTCTGCATGATCTCGATTCCCCGGCGCACGCTGGAGCGCAAATGGGCCGAGCCGCTGATCAGATCGCATTGATAAATGTAGTAGGGCTTGACCCGGCAGATGAGCAATTTCTGCATGAGCGCGCGCATCACCACCGGATCGTCGTTGACGTCGCGCAGCAGAACGGATTGGTTGCCCAGCGGAATGCCGGCGTCGGCCAGCCGCCCCAGGGCGTCGCGCACCTCGGTCGTCAACTCGCGCGGGTGATTGGAGTGGATGCTGATAAAGAGCGGGTGGTATTTCCGCAACATGGCGCACAACTCCGGCGTGATGCGTTGCGGCAGGAAAACGGGAATGCGCGTGCCGATGCGCAGGAATTCGACGTGCGGGATGGCGCGCAGCCGCCCCAACAAAAACTCCAGCTTCTCGTCGCTCAACAAGAACGGATCGCCCCCGCTCAACAGGACGTCGCGGATGGCGGTGTGCTGGCGGACGTACTCGATTTGGCGGTCGAACTCCGGATGGAAATCGTAGCCGGCGGCATTGCTCACCATGCGCGAGCGGGTGCAATACCGGCAATAAGCCGCGCAGCGGTCGGTCACCAGAAAGAGCACGCGGTCGGGATAGCGATGCACCAGACCGGGCACCGGCGAATGCGAATCCTCCCCGCACGGATCGCTCATTTCCCACGGAGCGGTGAAGGTTTCCTCGACGCGCGGCACGACCTGGCGGCGGATCGGGCAACGGTCGTCGGCCGCGTCAATAAGATTGAAAAAGTAAGGGGTGATGGCGAGGGCCAGCTTGTGATTGGCCAGGAGGGTGCCTTCGTGTTCTTCGGGCGTGAGCGTGGGCAGGAAGCGCTGCAACTGCGCCAGGGACGTGATGCGGTGCTTGAGCTGCCAGCGCCAGTCGTTCCAATCCTCCGGGCGGACATCGCTCCAGAAGCCTCTGCCGGCGGAATGGAAGGTTTTCAGGGAGTGGAGTCGCGCGGAGTCAAGCTCATCCGTCTCCGCCTGCCCGTCAAAGATGTGACTTTGCATTTTTACGCACTATAAATGTGATCGGCTTCGTGTCAAGCGGCGGGGAAAGGGGGGTTGACGTTGGGGGCAGGGGCCGCCCGATCAGGCTTTATCCGTCACGGCTCCGGCCTCGGCCAGCTTGGTGGCGGCCTGCTCCCATTGCTCCCCCAGCTCCTTGAGGCGGCGGGTAATTTCCTGCCATTCCCGGTTCAGTTGCATCGCCCGGCCCCCCTTTTCGTAAGTGGCGGGGTTCTCCAATTCGGCGGCCAGTTCCTTGTGGCGGCCCTCCAATTGTTGAATCTCCTTTTCCAGTTGGGCCACCGTGGTTTCGTGGCTTTTCCGTTTCCGGTGGCGCGCCTGGCGCTCCTCGGCTTCCAGGCGCTTCTGCTCCTTGTTGCGGGCCTTGACCCCGGCGGCGGGCGCGGCGGCGGGGCGCACTGGCGCCGCCAACCCCGCCGTTTTTTCCAGGTAATAGGCGTATCCGCCGGTATAGTGCGTGAGCCGGCCGCCCTCGACCCTGACCACGTGGGTGCTGAGTTGCCGGATGAAATAAACATCGTGGCTGATGAAAATGAGCGTGCCCGAGTATTGTTGCAGAGCGCCGATCAGGGCCTCGATGCTCGCCAGGTCCAAATGGGTCGTCGGCTCGTCCATCAACAATAAATTCGGCGGGTCCAGCAACAATTTCACCAGGGCCAGCCGGCTTTTTTCCCCGCCGCTCAACACCGCGACCTTTTTGAACACGTCGTCGCCCCGAAACAAAAAGCATCCCAGCACCGTGCGGACGAATTCTTCCGTCACTCGTTGCGGCGTCCGCATCCCTTCTTCCAGGACGGTGCGGGCGGGATCGAGCATATCCAGCCGGTGCTGCGAGTAATAGCCGCTCCGGGCGTTGTGGCCCAACTCGCGCGCGCCCGCTTGCGGCGGCAGGACGCCCGCCAGGATTTTCAGCAGGGTCGATTTCCCGGCTCCGTTCGGCCCCACCAGGACGGTGCGCTGTCCGCGCTCGGCCTGGAAGTCGAGGCCGCGATAAATCACATTGTCCCCGTAGGCAAGGTGAACGCCCTTGAGCGCGATGACCTTCAAGCCGCTGCGCTGGGGCTGTGGAAACTGGAAGTGGATTCTCTTTTCGTCGTCCGCCGGCGCCTCGATTTTTTCCATGCGCTCGATTTGCTTGAGCTTGCTTTGGGCCTGGGCGGCCTTGGTGTTTTTGGCGCGGAACCGCTCGACAAACTCCATCTTGTGCGCGATCTCGCGCTGCTGATTTTTGTAGGCGGCCAGTTGTTGGGCCTCCGCCGCCGCGCGCTGTTCGAGAGAGGCGTCGAAATTGCCGCGGTAACGGATGAGTTTGCGCTGGCGGATTTCGACGATGTGGGTCGTCAGTTCATTGAGAAAACTGCGGTCGTGCGAAATCATCAGGATGGCGCCCGGGTAGGCGCGCAAGTATTCCTGGAACCACTGCAACGATTCCAGATCGAGATGATTGGTCGGCTCGTCGAGCAGCAAGAGGTCCGATCCCTGCGTGAGCAGCCGCGCCAGGTGCGCCCGCATGACCCAGCCACCGCTCATTTCGCGCAAGGGGCGGTCAAAATCCTTTTCGCGGAAGCTCAACCCCGCCAGGATTCGTTTCGCCTTCGGTTCCAACTGGTATCCGCCCAGTTCATCGTAGCGGGCGTGGATATTCTGGTGATGGTCCGCCTCGGCCGGGTGGGCCGAGTCCCAGGCCTTGATCTTGCGGCGCAACTCGGCGATTTCCGGCGTGATGGCCACGGCCATTTCCAGCACCGTCCCGTCGCCCGCCGGGGCGCACTCCTGCGGCAAATGTCCCACGGCGACATTTTTCTCCAGCGTAATCGCGCCCTTGTCCGGCGCCTCCTGTCCCAAGATAAGCGAAAACAAAGTGGATTTTCCGGCCCCATTCGGCCCGATCAACCCGACCCGATCGCTGCGATTGACCTGAAGCGACACCTCTTCAAACAACGTCCGCGGCCCGTAACTTTTGCTGACTTCCGAAATCGTAAGCATGAAGCCTCCAGCATAAGCGGCCCCGCCTGGCGCTTCAAGTGGCGCGAACGAGGACCAAAAACACCGCTCCCGCCACCGCGATGAGGCCGCCGATGAGCGAGCGGCGATGGACGGTTTCCCCCTCGAAAAGACGGGCAAAAGGAATCACGACCAGCGGAGTTGTGGCCACAATAGCGAGCACCAGGCCCGTGGGCGTCGTGCGCAGCGCCCATTGATAGCAGGTCACTCCCAGGGTTTGTCCGAAGATGCCGTTGAGCAGC
Organism: Verrucomicrobiota bacterium; assembly: GCA_049510745.1. Taxonomy (GTDB): domain Bacteria; phylum Verrucomicrobiota; class Verrucomicrobiia; order Limisphaerales; family Palsa-1400; genus PLGF01. Next base: position 98,145 of record JBEKYR010000014.1, read on the forward strand.
ACCCACAACCAGGCGCGCCGCCATTTCTCCAGTCCGGGAAGGCGGGCCGAGGCGGGATCGGACACTTGCGCGGCGACCTCGCGGCGTTTGACCACCAGGAGACAGATCGCGGCGACAAATAATCCCCCGATCAACCGCTGATAGGCGGCCGTGGCGCCGTCGATGTCTTGTCCGGCCGCCTTTGCCACCGCGTAGGCTTTGCGGCTGAGGACGGCGCCGGAGCCGTTGCCGAAGGCGGCCAGCAGGCTGTGACAAATTCCCGCGGCCAGCACGCCGCGTCTGATGTTCAAATGCCGCCCCGGCGCCAGCGCCACCGCCACGCCGGCCAGGATGGTGGCGCAGGCGGCGATTTGCCACACGGTCAGTTTCGTCCCCAGCCAGAGCCATTCCAGCGTCGCGGCGGAGAGCGCGGAAAAACATTGAATGATCAGCAGCGACAGGCGCGACCCGATGCGCGGCAGGGCTTGAAAGAGAAAGACATCCGCGCCCACGCCAATGACGCCGCTGATGAGAAACCAGGGAAAGGAGTTGCCGGACAACCCCTGGCCAAAGGTGTGCGCCCAGATGGCCAGCAAACCCGTGGCCAACGCCAGGCGCCAGAAATTGGCTTCCGTGCCCCCCAGCAGCTTGGCCGATTGCGTCGCGCAAACGACCGAAATGGAGAACAGAATGGTGGTTAAAATCGCCGCCAGCACGCGCGGGATGATTGACGATTGGCCTCGGCCACTTCAAGGCTTATCGCCCGGCTGGGTCGGCTCGGGCGCATCTCTTGTGAAGCTGTTCGAGCAGCCGGTTCCGTAAATGGAACGAGGAAATTCCAATGGTTTGGGACGAATACGAAATTTAGCATACCCGCATTGCGGCTTTTAATGCGGGGAGTCTCAATTCTTAATTCGTCGAAATCCATGGTGATGCTTTCACTCTGTTCACCAAATGGCGCCTGTCGCCGCGCCCTGATTTCCGCCGGTGAGATGCCGGCGGAAGGGACCGATCCCGCCTGTGCGCTGCGGCGGCGTCCCGGCCTGGGGATTGTCCAAAAACTGCGATGCGCCCGCGGGAAAAACGAGCCGAAATCGGCGCTGGATTATTCCGGGGAGGGTCTTAAACTTGCGCGAAAATTCTATGACGATCCAGGTGGCGGTTTTGTGCGACGCGGCAACGGATTACAACGGCAAACTCAATCTGCTGGGAACGTTTGACACGATCTACTCCCCGGTCATGCCCGCCCAGCATCCGCAATGTTCCATCGCCGTGCGGATCGCTTTTGAGCGGATGGAGGAAGGCCCGCATTTGCTGGAGGTGGGGTTTGTCGATGAAGACGGCCAGCCGATCATGCGGGGCATGAAGCTGCCGGGGGAAGTGGTGTTTCCGCCCGAGGCCACCTTTGTTTCCCGCAATTTCATTGTCAATATCCAGCAAATGGTCTTTGCCAAGGCGGGGCTTTATTCGGTCAATCTGGCGCTGGACGGCCGTTCGCTCACCAGCATTCCGCTGGCGGTCAAAGAGATGGAGCAGAAGTCTCACTGAAGAGGCCGTCGATTGCCCCCATGTTCTCCGATTTTCCAGAGCAAACGAAGGTCGCGCAATTGCTCCAACGCAGCCTGGAGCGCAATCGCCTGGCCCACGCTTACCTGTTCACCGGCCACGCGCTGGACGAATTGGAGGCGATGGCCCGCACGCTGGCCAAGACTCTCAATTGCCTCTCGCCAACCCGCCGCTCCGCGCGCGGCCTGCCGCTGGATTGTTGCGACCGGTGCGACAGTTGCCGCCGCATCGACCAAGCCAATCATCCCGATGTCCTCTTTCTCCGCCCGGAATCGAAATCGCGCCTCATCACCATCGAGCAAGTGCGCGAGTTGATGCGCGCGGTGAATCTCAAGCCGTCGGCGGCGCAGTATAAAGTCGGCGTGATCGTGGCTGCCGACCGTTTGACCGTCCAGGCGGCCAACGCGTTCTTGAAGACTCTGGAGGAGCCGCCCGCCAAGTCCATCTTGATCCTCCTGTCCACCGAGCCGGAACGGATTCTGGAGACGATCCTGTCGCGGTGTTTGCGCCTTTGTTTTGCCGGCGAACGCCTTCATTTCGACGCCGGGCAAACCGGCTGGCTGGCCGGATTCAGCAGCGTGGCCGCGGGCGGAGCGGGCGGTCTGCTGGGGCGTTACCGGTTGCTGGGGTTGATCTTGAAGAAGCTCGGCGAACAACGGGCCGAGATTGAGAAGGCGCTGGGCGCTCTCTCCCCGCTGGAACGTTACGACGACCTGGACCCCGGGATGCGGGATAAACTGGAGGACGAATTGGCGGCGGCCATCGAGGCCGAATACCGGCGGCAACGGACGGATTTGATCGGCGTCTTGCATTGGTGGTTGCGCGATGTCTGGCTCCAATCCTTGGCGCTGGGGACCGAGATGGTTTCGTTCCCGAGTCTGGCGCCGGCGGCGCAAGCGGTGGCGCGGCGGATTTCTCCCGCGGAGGCGCGTTCCAACCTCGAGGAGGTGGATCGCCTGCAACGGCAACTCCACACCAATGTGCAAGAGGCCCTGGCGCTGGAGGTCGGCTTGCTCAAACTCAAATTGTAGCCTGCTTCCAAGCCATGCCACCCAAGCAGAAATCCCTTCCCGAAGGCCAGTGCGCCTCGCTGGCTTTTGCGGTGGTGGCGGGGGTGTTCTTTTTCATCACCATCATCAAGTTTGGGGACCCGGTCATCCTGGACTACAATTTGCCACCCCCACACGACATGGCGGAAACCTTTTTCGGATCGTGGCCGTCGCGGTGGGGGCCGTGGCTGGTGGCGCCGCTTGTGGCAGCGGGACTCTTTGCCGTGCCTTGGAATCGGCTCAGAGGCCATTGGACTTTGGCCTTGCCGGCCATTTGGCTGGGATGGGAGCTTTTGGCAGCCACGCAGACCGTCAGGCCCGTGTTGACTTCTGTAACCCTGAAGCACTTTGCCGCTTGCGTCGTTTTGTTCTACGTTGGATTCTTTGCGCTCAACCGCGGCTCCCAGACCTGGCCGGTTTGGACCGGGATGGCGCTGGCGTTGTGTTGGGTTATCCGCGCTGGCTTTGAGCAGCATTTCGGTGGGTTGGAAGCGACGCGAAAGCTGATTTATTCCGGGCATCATATTCCGGAGTTCACGGCGCAAATGCTCCAGAACCCCGAATTCCAAAAGAGGATCGCCAGCAACCGCATTTATTCGACGTTTGTCTATGCCAACGCCCTGGCGGGCGGACTGGTGCTGCTGTTGCCGTTAACGTTAGTGTTCCTCTGGCGGCTGACCCCGAAAGTCCGGCTGAGTGTGCGGCTCGCCTTTGTCGCGATTCTCGGTGGATGCGGCCTGGCTTGCTTGTATTGGTCTGGATCAAAGGCGGGTTGGCTGGTGGCGTTGACGGTCGGATTGGTTGCCTTGGGTCATTCGGCCCTGCCATTGAAATGGAAGCGATGGTTGATTGGCGGCGTGCTGATTGTCGGCATGGCCGGTTTCGCCGTCAAATACGCCGCCTTTTTTCAGAAGGAAAGAAACAGTGTGAGTGCGCGTTTTGGCTACTGGCGGGCCGCAGGCATCATCATTAAAACACACCCATTGCTTGGAACAGGACCGGGCACATTTCAAGTTCCCTACGAGCGAATCAAACGCCCGACCGACGAGATGGCGCGTTTGGCACACAACGATTACTTGGAACAAGCCTGTGATTCCGGGGTGCCCGGAATGATATGTTACGTTGGGATGATTATCGCATTGTTGTATCAACTGTATCGATATAGTGCAACAAAACCCCCGTTCGATTGGTTGCAATTGGGGATTTGGCTTGGCCTGTTCGGGTTGTGCCTGCACAGCATGGTCGAGTTTCATCTTTACATTCCCGCGCTGGCGTGGCCGATGTTTTTCTTGTTTGGCTGGCTACTGAAATCGCAGATTAACGATAAAGTTCCATGAATAACCGTGTTTTGATAAGGAAAACAGGGTTTTTTCATATTTCTATTTCAAGAACCTTATTTTAGAGCTTGACGCAGTGTGTTCAACCCCTTAGACTCCGCCCGCAAGTTAAAAAACGATATAAAAAGCAGTGTCGATTCGACATCTGCTTTTTTGCTTCAATAATCATGTGGAATAACTGCGACGGCAAAAACCCAATACTCCGACTGGAGGCAGCGTGGACCTGAAAGACATTAAGGCCATCATTGACTTGATGCGGAAGAATTCCCTGTCGGAATTCGAATTGGAGAAACAGGACTTCAAGATCAAACTTAAACGAGCGGTGAGCGGGCCGGCGATGCCAGCGGAAGAACCGGCCGCGCTCCCGTATGCGGGGCCGGCTTCGGCGGTGGCGCCGCCGGGCTTGCCGGCTCCGGCACCCGTCCCGGTTCTCGCGCCCCCTGTTGTACCGCTCCTGGAGATCAAATCCCCGATGATTGGCACCTTCTACCGGGCGCCGTCGCCGGAATCGGCTGATTACGTGGAAATGGGCACGGAGGTGACTCCGGAGACCGTCGTCTGCCTGATCGAGGCCATGAAAGTGATGAACGAGATCAAGGCCGAGGTCAAAGGCGTCGTGACACATATCCTGGTCGAGAACGCCAAGCCCGTCGAGTTTGGCCAGCCCTTGTTTCGCATCCGGCCGACCTAGTCGGACGGGACAGGCCCTGACGCATGTTTGAGAAAATCCTCGTGGCAAATCGCGGTGAGATCGCCATCCGCATCATCCGCGCTTGCAAGGAAATGAACATCCGCACGGTGGCCGTCTATTCGGACATCGATGCCAATTCCATGCACGTGCAGATGGCCGATGAGGCGATCTGCATCGGCAAGGCGCCCGCCAGCGAAAGCTATTTGCGGATCGACCGCATCGTCAGCGCCGCCGAGATAGCGGATGTCGATGCCATTCATCCCGGCTACGGCTTTCTCTCGGAAAACGCGCACTTCGCCGATGTCTGCGAAAGCTGCAACATCCGCTTCATCGGGCCGAGTTCGCGGGCCATGACCGCTTTGGAGAACAAGGCGGTCAGCCGGGCTTTGGCCAGAAAAGCCGGAGTCCAGACCCCGCCCGGATCGGAGGGGTCGGCCGAGAACGAGCAGGAGGCCTTGGCTGTGGCCAAACGCATCGGCTACCCGGTTATGATCAAGGCGATTGCCGGGGGAGGCGGGCGCGGCATGCGCCCGGCGCATAACGACGTTTCCCTGGTCAAAGGCTACCACACGGCGCGGAGCGAAGCGGAAAAGGCCTTCGGCAATTCCGGAGTCTATATCGAGAAACTCATCGAGAACTCGCACCATATCGAGTTTCAAATCCTGGGTGACAGCCGCGGGGCGCTCATTCATCTGGGCGAGCGCGATTGCTCGGTGCAGCGGCGCAACCAGAAGCTGATCGAAGAAGCTCCCTCGCCGCTCATCGAAGGCAAGTTCAAGGACCTGCGCAAAAAGATGGGCAAGGCCGCCGTGCGCATCGCCGAGGCCGCCCATTACACCAACGCCGGCACGGTCGAATTCCTGGTCGATGAGCACGGCCAGTTCTATTTTCTCGAAGTCAACAAACGCATCCAGGTCGAACACGGCATCACCGAGGAGGTCACCGGCATCGACCTGGTCAAATACCAGATCGCCATCGCCATGGGGGAGCCGTTGCGCCTGTCGCAAAGCGACGTCCATTGGCGCGGCCACGCCATCGAGTGCCGCATCAACGCCGAAGACCCCTTCGACGACTTCCGCCCTTGTCCGGGCCGGGTGGAGATGTATTACGCGCCGGGCGGGCGCGGCACGCGCGTGGACAGCCATGTCTATGCCGGTTACACCATCCCGCCCCACTACGATTCGCTGATCGGCAAGCTCATCACCCTGGGCAAGGACCGCCGCGAGGCGATGGACAAAATGAGCCGGTCCCTGGGCGAATACATGATCACGGGAGTCAAGACGACGATTGGATTCGAGCAGACCATTTTGCAGGACCCCAACTTCCGGCGCGGGGTGTATTCGACCAGTTTTCTGGAGCAATTGCTCGGCGGGGCGCGCCGGGAATTGGTCGAGTAGCCGCCCGCCGGGCCGTTCCGCGTGAAACCGCTCGCCCAGTGCCGGCTCTATGCCTTTATTGACACGGCCTTTTTGCGCGGGCGCGACGCGGCGGGCGTCGCCCGCCAGCTTTGCGCGGGCGGGTCGGACCTGGTGCAACTGCGCGCCAAGCATTCCACTCCCGCCGAAATCCGGCGCCTGGCCGGAGAAATCCTTCCCATCTTCCGCGACGCGGGCGTTGGATTGGTCATCAACGACCACTATGACCTCGCCAGCGAACTTGGGGCAGATTTGTGCCATTTGGGCCAGGAGGATTTTTTCGGGGCCGGTTGGACGAGCGTGGCCCAGTTGGCCGGTCTGCCGTCCGCGCCCGGGGTGGGCTTGAGCACGCATTCTCCCGATCAGGCGTGGCGGGCGATGGAGGCGGGGCCGGCCTACATTGCCATCGGACCGGTCTATGCCACGGGCACCAAGCCCGGCGTCAAGCCGGTCACGCTGGAATACGTGCGGTGGGCGGCCGCCCACGTGAAAATGCCGTGGTTCGCCATCGGTGGAATCGATTTGGGCAATCTGGATGCCGTGCTGGCGGCGGGAGCGCAACGGGTTTGCGCCGTGTCCGCGATTCTCAACGCTCCGGACATCGCCGGGGCCTGCCGGCAATTCAGAAAGCGGCTGCCGGACTGAGGGTTCGCAATCCATAATTCGTTCACAACATGAACCTGCTGCGCGATGCGGGAAGAAGACGATAATAGACGGTGATGCGGGACCCGTTTACAAACCACTATTCCGATTTCCGGGCTGTCCATTTTAACTTTCCTCCCGCCGCGCTTTGCGCTATTAAAACGGTGTGTATCTCGAGTATTACGGGCTGAAGGAACCGCCCTTTAATATCACGCCGAACCCGCGGTTCCTGTTTTTCAGCGCCAAACATCGCGAGGCCTTTAATCATCTCCTCTATGGCGTTCGCGAGCGCAAGGGGTTTGTCCAGTTGACCGGCGAGGTCGGCGCGGGCAAGACCACCCTCTGCCGCGCCTTGCTCGAACAGTTGGGGCCGGGCTTTTCCACCGCCCTGATTCTCAACCCCGTCATGGACGCCGATCAACTGATGAAGGCCATCGCCATGGAGCTGCATCTGCACGTCAAGGGACTCGACCGCCTGGAAACCGTCGCCGAAATCAACCGCTTTTTGCTGCAACAGGTCGAGCGCCACAAGGACACCGTCCTGATTATTGACGAAGCGCAGGATTTGACGCCCGAGCTGCTCGAGCAGGTGCGGTTGTTGTCCAATCTCGAAACCGATGAGCGCAAGCTGCTGCAAATTGTGCTGCTGGGCCAGCCGGAGCTGCGCGACCGGCTCAACGATCACAGCCTGCGCCAGTTGCGCCAGCGCATCACCATCCGCTTCCATTTGAATCCGCTCCGCCGCGGTGAAATCGGGCAATACATCCAGCATCGGCTGCAAGTGGCCGGGGCCAACGGCGCGCCCTATTTCACGCCGGCGGCGTTGTGGCGCATTTACCGATACAGCGGGGGGATTCCGCGCTTGATCAACGCGGCGTGCGACAAGTGTCTTTTAGCGGGATTCGTCGAGCAACGGGACAGCATTGATTTCCGCATGGTCGGCCGCGCGGTGCGCGAGTTGGAAGGGCAGATCGACTTATGAGCCTGATCAATGACGCCCTCAGACGCGCCAGCCAGGCGGACAGAAACCGGCCCAGCCAAGCCGCCCTGCCGCGGCCCATGCTTCCGGCGGACGCCGGGCGCAACGCGCAGATTTCGTGGGTTTTGCCGGGCATCGTGGCCGTGGCCCTGGCCTTGGCGGGATTGTTTTTCTGGAAATGGTGGGAGGCGAGCCATCCAATTGTCGCGGCAAACCCGGCCTTGGCCCCTGCGTCGGCCCTCAAAGTCGTGGCGGCGCCCGCGCCGCCGCCAGCGCCCGCGGCCGTCGCGCGCGAAACCACTCCGCCTCCGCCAACACCTGTTGCCACGCCGGCCGCAAAACCAGGGGAGGCGACCCAAGCCATACTGTCATATGACAGGATGACAGCAGCCACGGCACCGGCAAACGCAAAACCAGCGGAGGCAATCCCGACCGCTGCGAGCGTCGAGGCAGCCTGGCCAACGGAATTGACGTTGAAGGGGATTTTCTATAGTAAAGCAAACCCGCGTGCATTGATTAACGGAAAAACGGTCGGGCCGGGCGAGAGCGTCGGCGGGGTGCTGGTGGCCAGAATTGAGATGGACCGGGTGATTGTGGAATGGAACGGGCAGACGAAGAACCTGATGCTCGATGGGCAATAAAGGTAGGGCCGCGCTGCCGCGCGGCCAGGACGCGGAGCACCGCGTCCCTACCACATTTGGGACGGAACGGAGCAAGTTAATTTTTATGGAAAATGAACGCAAAACGCCGGACGAACGGAACAAAATGACGGAACTGGAGCGCCTTCGCCACTCGTGCGCGCATGTCCTGGCCACCGCCATCGTCAAGCTCTGGCCCGACGCCCAATTCGCCGCCGGACCGCCGGTCGAGAACGGCTTTTATTACGACGTGGAACTGTCGCACCGCATCTCGCCGGAGGATTTTCCAAAAATCGAGGAGGAAATGAAACGGGTCGTGAAGGCGAACCAGACGTTTGAAAAAGTGGTCGTGCCGCGCGCCCAGGCGCTGGAGGACGCCCAAAAAGGCCGGCTGGCCGCGCTGGGCGAACGGCCCGTGCCGAGCAAGTTCAAGCTCGACATCGTCCAGAACATTCCCGACAACGAAGCGATTTCCTATTTTAGAAACGGCGATTTCATCGACCTGTGCGCGGGGCCGCACGTCATGCGCACGGGCAACATCGGCGCCTTCAAGCTCACGCACGTCGCCAGCGCCTATTACAAGGGCGACGAGCGCAACCCGCAACTCCAGCGCATCTACGGCACCGCCTTCAAGAATAGGACGGAGATGGACGCCTACTTCGCGATGCTCGAAGAGGCCAAGCGCCGCGACCACCGCAAGATCGGCGCGGAGATGGGGCTGTTCGCGGTGGACGCCGAGTACGTCGGGCCGGGCCTGCCGCTCTGGCTGCCCAAAGGCACCGCGATTTTGGAGGAACTGGAAAAGCTGGCCAAGGAAACGGAATTCGCCGCCGGCTACGTGCGGGTCAAGACACCGCACATCGCCAAGGAAAAAATGTATTTGACCAGCGGGCATCTACCGGTGCTTTACGCGGAGAGCATGTTTCCGCCGATGGAATTGATGGAGGGAGATCATCGCGAACGCATTGAGCAAGCAGTCAAAATGCGCGAAGAGAGGGTTCGTCTTGAAGAGGACGGCAAGGTTGCACACTCAGATCGAATCAAGGAGTTGAATGAGAGAATTTCCCAGTTAATCACAAAGGGCGGATTCCTCTCGGACAAGTATTACCTCAAAGCCATGAACTGCCCGCACCATCACCGCATTTTTGCGGCGGAACCGCGCAGTTACCGGGATTTGCCGTTGCGGCTGGCGGAATACGGGACCTGCTACCGCTACGAGCAATCAGGCGAGTTGATCGGCCTCATGCGCGTCCGCTCGCTCAACATGAACGACGCGCATATTTATTGCACGGAGGAGCAGTTCGCGGCCGAGTTCAACGCGGTCAACGAGATGTATCTGAAGTATTTCAAGATTTTCGGCATCGAGAAATACGTCATGCGTTTCAGCACGCACGACCCGTCGCGCCTGACCGGCGACAACGCGAAATTCGTCAACGAGCCGGCGCTTTGGAAGCAGACCGAAGACATGGTCCGCGCCACGCTGGAAAAGTCGGGCATCAACTACAAGGAAGTGCCGAACGAAGCGGCGTTCTACGGTCCGAAGATTGATGTGCAAGTTTGGAGCGTCATTGGCCGTGAATTCACGCTGGCCACCAACCAGGTGGATTTCGCGCAGCCCAGGCGCATGGGCCTGACCTACCGCGACCGCGACAACACGGACAAGACGCCGTTGTGCATCCATCGCGCGCCGCTGGGCACGCACGAGCGGTTCATCGGCTTTCTCATCGAGCATTACGCGGGCAACTTCCCGCTCTGGCTCGCGCCGGAGCAGGTGCGCGTGCTGACGATTGGCGAGGACGAAAAACTGGTGGGGTACGCGAAATCCATCGTGGCGGAACTGCGCGCGAATTTCGTCCGCGTCGAGGTCGATTTTTCGTCGAACAAAATCAACGGGAAGATTCAGGAAGCGGAAAAGGCGCGGGTCCACACCATGCTGGTCATTGGCAACCGCGACTTGGAGGCCGGAAACGTGAGCGTGCGCCTGCACGGCAAAGGCAGCATCGGCGCGAAGCCGAAAGGGGAAGTGGTGGCGGAAATCTTGTCCGCGATTCGGGAACGCCGTGCCTGAACCTGTTGCCAAAATAAAGTGGCTTCCCTGATGGACGAGGCCGGCCCGACCTGCTAGTCTTGTCGAGTCCTGTTATGAACGAATTCAAATTTTCCTGCCCGAATTGCCAGCAGAAGATTGAGGCGACGCCGGAGTATTCGGGCGCGCAGATCAATTGTCCCGCCTGCCAGCATCTGTTGACCGTGCCGCCGGCGCCCAGCGGGCCGGTGCCGCCGCAAGTGACCAAGCTGACCAAAGCGCCCTCGACGGTCAATCGCGTGGCCACGCCCACGCCTTTCATCGTGCAAGGCCGCCCGGTGAAGAAGAAGAAGGATCGCACCGGGCTGGTGGTCGGCCTGATCCTGGCAGCCGGCGCCATTTCGGCGGGGATCAATTTTGGCCCCTCGCTCTACGCCAAGTATTTTCACCACGAAGAAGCGTCCGCGGCCGATCAGGGGCCGACCAACGCGCCGCCGCCGCCACCACCTGAGTTGACGAGCGAGGAAATCCTGCAGAAGGTCGGCGAGACCTACACGGGCCTGAAGAGTTTTGCCCTCAAGGGCCAGTCGGTGATGATGATTGACGTTTCGCAAATCAACCCCGCCATGCAGGGGGAGCAGCGCTCGACGGCGACGGTCGCGCTGCAATTGGGCCGTTCCAATCTTTACCGGATGGAATGGGAACGGACCGTGAGCGGAACGCCGATCAAAGGGGCGGCCTGGAGCGCCGGCAAGGGCGACTTTTTCGGATTCGGCCCCTACCCGCCCGGCAAGGTGAAGAACCGCGAGGAGGCCTTGACCAAGGCGGCCGCCGTGTCGTCGGCCTTGTGCAGTTTGATCGCGGAGTTGTTTTTCAGCGAGACCAACAACCTGGCGACGCAGGCCAGCGCGTTCACCCGGACCAATGGCACGGCCCTCAGCGGGCAGGATTGCTATATCTTGAACGGAGAACTCGCCGCCCACAATATTGTGCTGTGGATCAACAAGAGGAGCTTTCTCATCCCGCAAATCGAATTTGATTTTGGCGGCAAGGTGGACGAAGCGGCGCTGAAAAAGCTCCCGCCGGCGGAACGCGACCAATTGACCCGCATGTCCAAATTGAAGGGCAATGTCGTCGAAACCTACGAGAACCTGGAATCCAACCCGGACCTGAGCGCGTCCGCCTTTGAATCCTCTTACACGCCCAGCGCCGCCGCGACTGCGGCCCCCGGGGGCCGGCCCGCCCTCGGACCGAAGCCCGGCTCGCCCGAGGTGGGAGGAAGACCGACCCAACTGACGCGCCGCGTCAGGCCGCCGCCGCAGTGAAGGAGTGGGAGATTGGGTGGCAGCCTGCGGACCTGAAGGAGGCGAACCGGACGCGTGAAACCGTGCGGCCAACGGCCGCCGCAGTTTTTGGCAAGTCACGAACTCATCGGGACCGGCGGTCAGGCGGAACCCGGGCCGGGACCATTTTTTAAGTCGAACCCAAGGATTCTTGCCAGCGTCCGGGTAATTTCCTGGAATTTCCGTTCGGGGAACGGAGCAATTCGTCTTACCACCTTGGCATTGTCCACGCCTGCCACGCCCAAAACATTCACCACGGATTCGTTTCTCAGCCAGGCTGGTTTGGGAAAGGCAACCTCACAGTCGCCGCCGCGAATCTCGGTGGTCATGGGAACGACCACGGACATGTTGCGCTGCCGGTCGGGGTTGGAAATGGAAACAACCACGCACGGTCGAACCTTTTGAGCCAGGCCCAAGTCCACGATCACCACGTCGCCGCGACTAAAGTTTGTCATAATTAATTTCGGGCGCCGGACCGAGCTTTTCCCATGTGTCCGAAATGACGGTGTCCATATTGGGCACAGGAGGCAGCGCGGGCAGGCCGTAAGCGATGGAATCACGGAAAATGTCGGCCAGGCTTTTTTTCCTTTTTCTGGCTTCGTTCTCCACGCGCTTAAAAACGTCCTGGTCCATGCGCAGAGTATAACTGACCGTTTTCATGTAATCAAATTGGTTACAAAAGGGAAACCTGTCAAGCCCCTTTCGCCGGGAAAGGGGCGCCGGAAATCTTTTTCCCAAAACTGTTTACAATCCCGCGCGGCAACCGGCAGATTGGTGCTCTTCGGTCGGGCGTAGCGTAGCTTGGTCGCGCGCTTGGTTCGGGAGCAAATTTCACGCTTTTTAGCCATTTTTAGCTACGTTTTGCTGGCCTTTGCAATCATTGCTAGTGCGTTGGTTTCCAACTGGTTACGATGCGTTTCCAAGTCATCCCATCTCAGCTCATATAATCCCAAATTCTCAAACCGGGTTACAAGCCGGGTTACGAGTTTTTCGTTGGCGAATCCCCTTAAATCGCCCGCCACAGCACCGTCGCCACACGAAAACCGACCACCACCGGGTCAGGGGATGAATCAGCCTCCCCATAGAAATGGAGAGCGGCCTGCTGGAGTCGCGGTCGCGCCCACGGCGGCTATTGCTGTTCCAGCCGGAAAAACTGGTTGCCGGTCGCCGGGGTGATCGTGGCAGATATGGTCGTGCCATTGGTCGTGAGCGCCCCGCCATAATCCACCCAGTTGGGCGCGAAGAGCGTTCCATTCTGTTCCAGCACATAGCCCACTGAAGGCGACGGCCAGGAAACAATGACGCCGGGGCTTGACCGCACGATTTGCAGCGTGGGCGGTGTGACGTTAATGCTGAAAACGCCGCCGCCGCCAAGCGGGCCGCCCGTCAATGTCACGCCATACAGGGTGTTGCCCGAGAGTGTCAGACTGGCGTAAGGCGCGTTTCCGTCGTCGCCGCTGAAACTATAAAGAGTGTAAAAATGAGTGCCATCCAAGTTCATTTGGAAGACCGTGCCATCGTTTTGCGCGCCGCCGGAGTAGGTTGTCCCATAGAGCGTATCGTCCGACAACACCAGGGTATCGTAAGGAGACGCTCCATCGCTGTAACTGAATTGGTGCAGAAGGGTATAACCACTGCCGTCCGTGTTCACCTTGAACACCGTGCCCCCGCCCGAATTTCCGCCCTGATATGTCGTCCCATAAAGCGTGCTGCCGGACAGCGCCAAACCACCGTAGGGATACCGGCCATCGGAGTTGCCGAAAATGTGGAGAACTCCGTAGGCGCTGCCGTCCGTGTTGACCTTGAAGACGGTGCCATTATCGAAACCGCCGCCGCTGCTGGCCGTTCCGTACAACGTGCTTCCGGAAATCACCAGACCGCCTTGCGGATTGGCACCATCGGCGTTGTTTTGTCGCCCGGTGAACGGATTATTTTCGATCGCGGGGAAACTCTTCAGAACCGAAAATCCGCTCCCGTCGGTGTTGATCTTGAAGACCGTGCCATATCCGAAACTGCCGCCGCTGTTGGCCGTTCCATACAGAGCGCCGCCTGACAACAGGAGTCCGTCGTACGGATAGCTGCCGTCTCCATTGCCATAAAACTCGTGCAGCGTGACCAGGCCGCTCCCGTTGGTTGCGATCGCGAAGATCGTCCCGACGTTCTGATTGCCGCCGCGATACGTGGTCCCATAGAGCATGGTGCCCGATAATACCATGGTGCCATAGGGACTGACGCCATCACTGCTGCTATTGAAGCCGTGAACCGTGGTGAACCCGCCGTTGGCAGCGTTGACCGCGAACACTGTGCCTTGGTCTGCCACGCCCCCATCGGACGCCGTTCCATACAATGTGCCGCCAGACAGGACCAATCCACTGTACGGGTTGGCCCCGTCAAGGCCGCCCTCAAAAGCGTGAAGTGTCGCAAAACCGGTGCCATCGGTATTCACCTTAAACACCACGCCGGCACCCGCGCTGCCCTCGGTGGACGTCGTCCCGTAGAGCACGCCGCTCGAAAACACCAGGCTCGCATAAGGATTACCGCCATCATTGTCGCCGGTGAAATTGTAGAAGTTGGTGAAGCCGGCGCCATTTATATTGATTCCAAACACCGTCCCATACCCCAAACTGCCGCCACTCGACGTGGTTCCGTAAAGTGTGTTTCCGGACATCACCAGGCCGGCGTAAGGATTCGCTCCATCGCTGTAGCCAAAACTGTAAAGATTGGTGAATTCACCCCCGTCCATCGTCAGGGCGAAGACATCGCCTGCTCCGTTCGTGCCGCCAGACTCAGTGGTCCCATAAAGCACGTTGGCAAACGCCACCAGGTCCGAGTAAGGGTAGGCTCCGTCGCTGTAGCCAAAACTGTGAAGGTTGGTAAATCCGGTGCCGTTCGTATTGATTCCGAACACGGTCCCGTAACCCGACGAGCCGCCTTCGGAGGTCGTCCCGTACAACATGCTGCCCGATAAGACCAGAGCCGCCTTGGGATCTCCGCCATCACTGGAACTACTGAAACCATGGAGGATGGCGAACCCGCTGCCATCCGTGTTGACCGAAAAGACCGTGCCATATCCCGCAGGCCCCCCATTTTGCGTCGTTCCATACAAGGTGTTCCCCGACAATATAAGGGCGGCCGATGGATTGTATCCGGTACTGCTTTGAAAACTGTAAACATTGCTCAACCCCGAACCGTTCACGTTGACGCTGAATACCTCTCCGTTCCCATGAGTGCCGCCGCTATAAGTCGTGCCATACAGGGTGTTGCCCGATAACACCAGACCGGCGTAAGGCGAGGTGCCATCGGTGCCCCCGCCAATAAAATCGTAAAGAGGGGCGAATCCGCTCCCGTCCCGGTTGATTTGGAAAACCACGCCGTTGTTGGCGCTGCCGCCGCTGCTGAGTGTCCCATAAAGCGTGTTGCCTGATCCCACCGTCACTCCCCCGTAAGGATTGGCCCCCCCGACCACAAGAAAGTCATCCAACACCGCGAACCCGCTTCCATCCGTGTTGACCTTGTACACGGTGCCGTGCCCGGCGCTGCCGCCTTGGGAGACAACCCCATAGAGCGTGCTGCCGGAAAGTGTCACGCCGTACGGATAATATCCGGTATTTTGGTAATTAAAGTTCATCACGTTCGTGAAACCGCTGCCATTCGCGTTCATCTGGAAGAGCGTGCCGCCCCCGTCCAGGCCGCCGTATATTGTCGTCCCATAAAGCACGTTGCCCGATACCACCAGGCCCGCAAAGGGGTAATACCCAGACCCCCCGCCATATGAGAAACTGTGCACGCTGGTAAATCCGCTGCCATCTGTCTGGATCGAGAAAACCATCCCGGCGCTGTTGGTGCCGCCCTCCTCGGTCGTTCCATAAAGCAGGTCTCCGGACAACCCCAGGCTGCCGATTGGATAGTTGCCATCGCTGATGTCTCCGGTAAAAGAGTGCAGGTTGGTAAAACCACTCCCGTCCGTGTTGATCGCAAACACTGTGCCGTAGCCGTTGGTGCCGCCCTGCTCGGCGACCCCGTACAGGACGCCGCCCGATAACACCAAGCCGGCGGCGGGATAGAAGCCGTCGCTGTTCGTGCTGCGGTTGACTCCATTGTAAGCACTGATGCCGAAACTTCTCAGCGATGTAAAACCGCTTCCATTTGTGTCGAGCGAGAACACGTTGCCGTTGCCATTCGTCCCGCCATATTCCGTCGTTCCATACAAAACGCCGTTGGAAAGCACCAGGGCGCCCTGGGCGTAATAGCCATCCGCATAATTGAAACTGTGCAGGTTGGTAAACCCGCTTCCGTCCGTCTGGATCGCAAACACCGTTCCATAGCCGTTGATGCCGCCGTACTCGGTCGTTCCATAAAGCATGTCTCCGGCCAGTACCAGGCCCGCGTACGGATTGTTTCCATTGGTGGTTCCAAAACTGCATAGGTTCGTGGCCCCGGTGCCGTCACTGTTCACCCTGAACACCGTCCCGTAGCCGTAAGCGCCACCGCCGGAAGTGGTTCCATACAAGGTGCCGTCCGCGCCCCGCACAAGGGCTCCTAACGGTGTTTGTCCGGGCGCGCCAAAACTGGTCAGCATTAAAAACTCCTGCGCCGGCAACTGCGGCACGGCCGACACCACGACGGCGACGCACACTAAATTCAACAACAATTTGCATGTCTTCATAATGGGTAAAACACGAACCGTGGGTGACACTAACGATTCTGTGGTCCCCTCGTCAAGGAAAGAGATTAAGGGGCATCGATTTCGCAAGGTGGTCGGGATTTCTGGTTGGAGCAGACATCCGATTTTTTGGCCGGGCGGCAGCGCTGCGTCTGGCGTTCCGGCCTCCTTGGGTTTAGGACAAAGCATCGCTTTA
>JBEKYR010000015.1:0-106857 GCA_049510745.1 Verrucomicrobiota bacterium
GCCTGGAACCTGGCATTGTCTTCCATGAAGGGCCGGGCTTGCTCGACCAGTTTAAAGGCGCCCGTGTAATCATCCTTGTCGAGTAACTGCTCGATTTCCGGCACCGCCGTTTCCAGCGCCCAATTGACGCTCCGCAGGCTTCCCCGTTCCTTCTCCGCCTCCCGCGCGCGCCGGGCCTGCCACACGCTGAGCATCGTACCCAATATCAGCAGAACGGCAAACGCCCCCGCTGTCGCCAGCGCCCGGCGATGGCGCCGAACGCATTTGGCTGTCCGATAGCGCAAGGTCGGCGCCGCCGCGCTCACCGGCTGATGATTCAAATGGCACTCGATGTCCCGAGCCAGGTCGTTGGCGGTTGCGTAACGGCGGGTGCGATCCTTTTCCAGCGCTTTCATCACGATCCAGTCCAGGTCCCCACGCACCAAATGAATCAGCCCGGGCGGCTCGGCTTTACGGTGGTTGGCGATGGCCGTCAGGTCCGCGCCCAGCATCGTGCTCAAACAAGTCGAGGGACGGGCCGGTTCCTGCTCCCGAATCGTGCGGCGGATTTCGTCCAGGCCGGCCTGGAGCAGTTTTTTGGTGTCAAAAGGCGTCTGGCCAGTGAGCAATTCGTAGAGGAGCACGCCCAGACTGTAAATGTCGCTGCGGGTGTCAATATCCAGCGCGCTCATCTCCGCCTGCTCCGGACTCATGTAGGCGGGCGTGCCGATGAATTGCTCAAAGGCGGTGAAGAGCGTTTTGTCGGTCAATTTGCCTTCCGTCGCCTTGGCGATGCCAAAGTCAATCACTTTGGGCACAGGCACGCCGTCGTTCATCGTGACCAGGATGTTCGAGGGCTTGATGTCCCGGTGAATGATGCCTTTCTGGTGCGCGTGCTGAACGGCCCGGCAAACTTGAATGAACAGATCAAGCCGTTCATGGGTGGAGAGGTTGTTCTGGTCGCAGTAATCGGTGATTTTGATGCCGCGCACCAGTTCCATGACGAAATAGGGCCGCCCGGTTTCCGTCGCGCCGGCATCCAGCACCTTCGCGATGTTGGGATGATCCATCAAGGCCAGCGCCTGCCGCTCCGCCTCAAAACGGGCAATGACCTCTTTGGTGTCCATGCCCAGCTTGATGACCTTGAGCGCGACCCGGCGCTGAACCGGCTCTTGCTGTTCGGCCATATAGACCACGCCGCAACCGCCTTCGCCGATTTGCTGGAGTAATTTGTAGCGGCCTATCCGGTCTCCGGCCTTCTCGGCGGGGGCGAAGGTCACGCGCATGGTTCCCCCCGCTCCCGGCGGAATGGCTGCCGGGCTTTCCAGAAAGGCACCTGCTTTGTCGCCGGCCTGAAGGAGTTCCTCGACACGCTGACGCAGTGCGGCGTTGCCGGCGCAGACCTGGTTGAGGTACGCGAGGCGCTCCGCGACCGGCAATTCCAGCGCGGCGTTGAAAACTTCAATTTCGCGTTCAGATGGCTGAGACATGGGCAAATTCAATCATTCACCTTCCAATGCGAAAAATCAGCCGAAAAGAGGCAAGCAGAAATGTTTTCTTTCCATTGGCCGAATACTCTGTTGACATAAGCTTCTTCAAGACGCAACTTTACACCCACATCCGCGTAATGCCATTGCTTTGGACATTGGTGCAGGCGCAAGGCGCCTGATCGCGGTGCGCGTGCGATGTTTCCAGCCCAACTTTCGCTTTGAACCCTTGGCATTTATTGTCCAACAGGGTGATTAAAGATATGGCTGTGCTGCAAATGAATGATGCCACCTTGGCGATGTCATGAAAGGTCTGTTCTGAGACTACCCAAATTAGCCTACTCAGCAATCATTAGCTTGAACCGTGCCAATCTGTAAATACGTGATAATAAACAACATGAAAAACAGATGAGACGAGGGTTCGATTCCCTTCACCCGCTCCAACATCGATCAATGCGTTTATATTCAATTAGTTACGCACTTTACACATTCCCAAATCTCACAAAGTGAGAATAAAAGTGAGAATAATGATTGCGGAATTCTTGTTATCTGCATCTAAAAACCCCTCTTTTTCAGTGACTTAAAGCAATTCTCACAACGGATGAAAGTGAGAATACGATGGCGCTTTCGCCACCACTTGCTTGAAGCCTTGGTCACTCGCTAACTCTCCGAGACCTGAAACCAACTCACCGCCATCTAAGGCGAACAGCCTGTCCCTTCGGCAGCAGATGTCGCGCAGGAGGAGCCTTCAGGCTGCGCAAAGCCCCCCGTTTTTTGGCTGTAATTCTCCCACCAAAATGAGATTATTGCCTGGACATGGCAAAACTGGAAGACCTCACAACCGGAACGCTCGTCAAAGGCATTCTGCCGGATGCCTTGACCGAGTTGGTCAGTTCCAAATGGCATGGCTCAGACGTGCTTGAGGTCTTTTACAAGGACAGCTCAGGCCGCGTCGGAACAGAAATTCTTTTCCGTGACCGGGAGCCGGCCCTGCAAATTCTCACGACCGGGCGCCCTTGGAGTTTTGATGGCGACGGCAGGCTTTTCCGGCTCGTGTCTGAGGCTCACAGAATCCGGTTGGCACACCTTTTTGACCCAATGGTGGCAGTCCACACGTCGCTGGTCGAACCTCTGCCGCACCAAATCACGGCTGTTTATGAAGCGATGTTGCCGCGTCAACCGCTCCGCTTTCTTCTCGCAGACGACCCTGGCGCGGGCAAGACGATCATGGCGGGACTGTTCATGAAGGAGCTTTTGATTCGTGGCGACCTCATGCGCTGTCTCGTTGTCTGCCCCGGCAACCTTGTTGAGCAATGGCAGGATGAGCTCTGGCGCAAATTTCACATGCCGTTTGAAATCGCCACGAACGATAAACTGGAGGCGGCGCGCACCGGAAACTGGTTTCGCGAAAATTCACTGTGCATCGCCAGGCTCGACAAACTCAGCCGGAACGAGGATGTCCAAGCCAAGCTCAAGGATACCGATTGGGACCTGATTGTTTGCGACGAAGCCCATAAAATGTCTGCCAGCGTCTTTGGCGGCGAGCCCAAATACACCAAGCGCTATCATTTGGGGCGGCTATTGTCCGGCCTCTCGCGCCATTTCCTTCTGATGACAGCCACGCCTCACAATGGCAAAGAAGAGGATTTCCAGCTTTTTATGGCGTTGCTTGACGGCGACAGGTTTGAGGGAACATTCCGTGACGGAGTGCATTCGACCGACGTTAGCGACCTCATGCGCCGAATGGTCAAAGAGCGCCTGCTCAAATTCGACGGCACGCCGCTTTTCCCAGAACGTATCGCGTCCACTGTCAACTACCGTCTCTCCGATGGCGAGGCCCGGCTTTACAAGGAGGTCACGGAATATGTCCAAGAACAATTCAATCTGGCGGACAATCTCACGAGTGAAGGACGTCGTGGCACCGTTGGCTTTGCCCTGACTTCCCTGCAACGCCGCCTCGCTTCCTCGCCCGAAGCGATTTATCAATCACTCCGCCGCCGCCGTGAACGGTTGGAGAAACGGCTGCGCGAGGAGGAACTGCTTCGTCGTGGCGCGAGCGTTCCGATTGAGCCAACTGGCCCAATGCTTTCGTTGGACGATCTGGCCGAGCTTGAGGATGCGCCAAGTTCCGAAATCGAAGAAGCGGAAGCCGAGTTCATTGATCAGGCGACCGCGGCCCAGACCATCGCGGAACTGCAAAAAGAGATCGGCATTCTCCGTTCGCTGGAATCTCTTGCTTTGGAGGTTCGTCGCAGTGGCAAGGATCGCAAATGGGAGGAACTTTCCAGCTTGCTCCAAGACAACGAAGACATGTTTGACGCCCATGGCCATCGCCTCAAACTCGTGCTCTTCACCGAGCATCGCGACACTTTAAACTATTTGGCGGGAAATCTCCGCACCTTGCTGGGCAAACCTGAATCGGTCGTCATAATCCATGGCGGCATTGGCCGCGAGGAACGCGCCAAGAACCAGGAACTCTTCACCCAAGACAAAGACGTGCAAATTCTTGTGGCGACTGACGCCGCGGGCGAGGGCATCAATCTCCAGCGTGCCCACCTTATGGTGAATTACGACCTGCCTTGGAATCCAAATCGGCTCGAACAGCGATTCGGACGCATCCATCGCATCGGCCAGACGGAGGTCTGCCATCTTTGGAATCTTGTCGCCGCAGAGACGCGCGAGGGTGCTGTCTATCAACTCCTCCTGACGAAGCTCTCTCAGGAGCGGGAAGCTTTGGGAGGAGAGGTGTTTGACGTTTTGGGCAAGGTGACGTTTAACGACCGCCCGCTCCGTGAGCTTCTCACAGAAGCCGTTCGTTACGGAAATCTCCCCGAAGTCCGCGCGCGCCTCTTTCAAATTGTGGAAAATGCCCTGGACCGGGAAAAATTGCGCGATTTGATCGAAGAGCGCGCCCTGGCCCACGACTCGATGGACGCCTCGAAGGTCCGCCGTATCCGCGAATCAATGGAACGGATTGAAACCCGCCGCCTCCAGCCTCATTTTGTCGAAGCTTATTTCATTGCTGCATTTACGGAACTTGGCGGCGCGATTCGTGAGCGCGAACCGCGCCGTTACGAGATCACTTACGTGCCAGCCGTCTTGCGCCAACGCGACCGACAAACCGGAATCGGCGACCCTGTTTTGCTCCGCTACGAACGCGCGACTTTCGAAAAAAGTCTGATCGCGCTCGCTGGCAAACCTGTCGCCGAATTCATCAGCCCAGGGCATCCCCTCCTGCAAGCCGTGTCGGACGTCCTTCTCGAACGCCAACGTGACCTGTTAAAGCGCGGAACCGTGTTGGTTGACGACCGTGAGTACGCCCCGGGACCCCGCGCATTGCTTTGTTTGGAACACGCCATCCAAGACGCGCGAACTGACCGTTCCGGAAGCCGGCACCTCATTTCCCGCCAGATGCAGTTCGTGGAAATCGATCCCAACGGCCAATGCCGCCCTGCCGGGTATGCTCCCTATCTGGATTATCGCCCGCTGAAAGAAGAGGAACTCCCTGCCGTCCAGCAACTATTCCAGGAGCCTTGGCTCAGCAAGCAATTGGAATCCCAAGCCATCTCGTATGCCATCACTCAATTGCTTCCAAGGCATATCATGGAGGTTCGCGATCACCGAACGGACCTGATTGAGCGCACCCGTGCCGCTGTGCGCGAAAGGTTGACCAAGGAAATCAATTATTGGGATCATCGTGCTCAACAACTGCGCCTTGAAGAGAGCGCCGGCCACGTCAATGCGAAACTCAACTCTGGAAAAGCCCAACAGCGAGCCGACGACCTCCAGGCCCGCCTGCAAAACCGTTTGCGTGAACTCGATCTCGAATCGCAGCTTTCACCACTGCCCCCGGTTGTCTTGGGCGGCGCGATAGTCGTTCCGGCAAGTCTCCTTCAAAAGCTCGCCGCGTCTCATCTTGCCGAAACGCCGCCGCCAAACACCTGCGATGCCGAAATGCGCCGCCGTGTTGAAATGCTCGCCATGCAAACCGTCATGGCCGCCGAGCGCCAGCTTGGTTTCGAGCCGCTGGACGTCAGCGCAGACAATCGGGGATTCGACGTGGAATCACGCATCACCGGCACCGGCAAGCTCCGCTTTCTGGAAGTAAAAGGTCGCGCGGTCGGTGCTGAATCCATTACGATTACCCGGAACGAGATCATGACCGCGCTCAACAAACCTGACGACTTCATCCTGGCTATTGTAACGGTGGACGGCGACAAAGCCGACGCGCGTTACGTCCGTCAACCCTTCCAGCGTGAGCCTGATTTCGCGGTTACCAGTGTGAACTACAGTTTGGCTGACCTGTTGAGCCGGGCCGCTCCACCCTCATGATTCGCTATCTCCGTAATATCCAAAGCGACTTCGCCGGGTTTACTGAATTGACGGAATTGTATGCGGCTGCTCAGACGGACAAGTTCCCCGAAGTGGAAATCAATCTTTCACGAATCACATCGTTTGATGCCAATATGTGCGCGCCGTTCGGAGCAGTGCTGGCCAAATTGGCCGACGCGTACAAAGTAATCAGCCTCGTCGATGCCCCAAGCCCGTCCGGTTCCTCAAGCTCATATTATTGGGCCACGCCCCCGAAACCTACCATTCAGAGCACCCTCGAACGGAATGGGTTTCTCGCGAACTTCGGATGGCCGCCGCCTAAAGACGCCAATCCGACGTCACTGCCTTACCAGCGCTTCAAGCTGGCCGAAACGAAGGTGTTTGATAAATATCTCGCGGCCCACCTCCCCGGCAAAGGTCTTCCGACCATGACCAGCGATTTTGCGCTGCTTTTCCAACAGAGCCTTTTTGAAATCTTTGCCAATGCCTCGTGGCACTCCAACTCCAAGCTTGGCGCTTTTTCCTGCGGCCAGTTCTTTCCAATGCACCACCGCCTCGACATCTCCATTGCCGACGCCGGCATTGGCATTCCTCGCAAAGTCAACGAAGCCTTCGGCGTCACCCTTTCTCCGGTGGCGGCGCTCCGATGGGCGCTCCGGGAAGGACACACAACCAAGAAGGGCCTTCCCGGAGGTGTCGGCTTGAAGCTGCTGAAAGATTTTATCCAGATCAACGGCGGTTGCGTGCAAATCGCTTCCGGCGGCGCATTCTGGGAATTCAAGGCGGGAAAGGAGACCTTTTGGCCTTTCGCTCAACCGTTCCCCGGCACAGCCGTCAACCTTGAAGTCAACACGGACGATCCCAGAATCTATCATCTTGCCGTGACGGGCGTTCAGGCATAACAATGTTTCTTTATGAGTGAACCAATCCTCTTACGAGTTTATGACGTTGTGGCTGGCGACCGCTGCGTGGACACAGCCGACGCCCAGCGGGTTCACGACAAAATCGCGCCTCTCTTGCGTAATGACACCGGGGTCGTTCTTTCGTTCGATGGCATCACCATGGTCATCACCGCCTTTCTCAACGCTGCCATTGGCCAGCTTTACGGCGAGTTTCCCGAAGAAAAGGTGGATCGCCTCGTTGAAGTACGCGACCTTCTGCCCGTTTTCAAAACGACGCGCGACAAATCGCGCGAATGGTCCAAAGCCTATTTCCGCGACCCGGAACGGATCAAGCGTAGTATCCAGGAGGTCATGGGAAATGAAGAATAAGGCCCTCGACGCACGCACGTATAAGTTCAGCACCAAAGATCGAGTCTTAATCGATGCGAATGTGTGGATATACATTCATGGTCCATCCGTTCCGGGCGACCCAATTGTGCAGAGCTACGCAGCGATTCTGTCCAAGCTGCTTATGGCGAGCATCCGCCCTGTCCTGGACGTGCTTGTTCTCGGAGAATTTATCAATCGTTGTGCTCGCATCGAGTACGAGCGTCAGGATCCGCCGAATGCGAGCGGTAAACGAGTTTACCGTAATTTCAAAGATTTCCGCGGTTCATCCGCTTTTCCCCCAATTGCGAAGGACATCGCCAACAACTGCATTCCGCTTGTCGGCGCTTGTGACCGGGTAGACCACAGTTTTTCCGAATGGAAAATCGCCGACATTCTAAACGATTTCAGCACCGGCAGGTTTGACTGCACCGATCAATTCCTTGTGGAGTCGTG
This sequence comes from Verrucomicrobiota bacterium, assembly GCA_049510745.1. GTDB lineage: Bacteria > Verrucomicrobiota > Verrucomicrobiia > Limisphaerales > Palsa-1400 > PLGF01. Next base: position 7,523 of record JBEKYR010000015.1, read on the forward strand.
CCGCAAGCATGGACTTTCATTGCTCACAAACGACAAGGATTTCACTGATGGCGGCATTACACTTCTTACTACCAACCCAAAGCTCCTTGCCGCCTGTCCCCCATGAGTTCCGCCCAGCCGAAAAAGCTCATCGAGGTCGCACTGCCGTTGCCGGAAATCAACGATGCATCGGCTTACGACAAAATGCCGGGCATCGGGCCGCACCCGAAAGGCATTCATCACTGGTGGGCTCGGCTGCCGCTTCCGACGGCGCGGGCAGTTTTGTTCGCGTCCGTCGTGGATGATCCGTCGGCGCACCCGGAGAAATTTCCCACCGAGCAAGCGCAGAACGCAGAGCGCGAGCGGCTGTTTGAAATCGTGCGGCGCCTCATGCAGAAGAAATTGCATGAGCATCCCGAGATTTATGCCGCAGCGCGGCGTGAGATGGAGAAGTATTGCGATGGCAAACTCCCGCCGGTCCTCGACCCTTTTGCCGGCGGCGGCTCCATTCCGCTGGAAGCGGTGCGCTTGGGCTGCAAAGCGCACGCGGCGGATTTGAATCCCGTGGCCGTGCTGCTCAATAAGTGCAACTTAGAAATCGCCCCCCGCTGGGCCGGCCACGCTCCGGTCAATCCGGCAGACCGTCGTGGAATTGGCGGCTCGCAAAGCTGGATTGGAACATATGGGTTGGCGGCGGACGTTCGCTACTACGGAAAAGTCATCCACGAGCGCACGCAGGAAATACTCGGCCACCACTATCCGAAGGTGCAATTGCCAAAGGAACATGGCGGCGGGGCGGCGAATGTCATCGCGTGGCTTTGGGCGCGCACTGTCGCCAGCCCCGACCCGGCAGCGCGCGGCGCGCATGTGCCGCTTGTTCGATCATTCACAATTTCAAGTAAGGGTGAAAAAATATGGATCGAACCGACCATTGACCGTGCGAGTAGGACAATCGAATACACGGTCAGGACAAGCGGTATTCCCACGGTAAAAGGCACTATGTTGCGCACAGGCGGCAAATGCCTATTTAGCGGCAACCCTATTCCTCTGGATCACATTCGGTCTGAAGGCAAAGCTGGCCGGTTAGGCCAGCATCTCATTGCCATTGTCGCCGAGGGAAGGCGCGGAAAAGTCTTTCTCTCACCCAATGACCTTCACGCGAAGTCGGCAGATGTTCCATTTCCAGAAAACTATCCTGACACCGATCTCCCTGACCAGGCGTTGGGCTTTCGAATTCAGAAGTATGGATTTGAAAAGCACTGGCAAATGTTCACCCCGCGTCAACTCGCTGCTACTGTTGCTCTAAGTGATGCGATCCGGGCGGTACGCCCGGAAATTGTCGGACAGGCCAAGGTTGCGGGCCTCTGTGAACGCGATGCGGAGGATTACGCTAAATCCATTACAACATTCTTGGCGCTCGCACTCAACAGACTCGCTTCGTTCAACAACGGATTCTGTCGGTGGAACGGTAATCAAACAGTGTTCATATTTACACGCGCAGCCATTCCAATGCTGTGGGATTTCGCTGAGGCAAATGTCTTCGGAGACAAAGCCATTTGTTGGTTGACTTCACTGGATATTTGCGCCGAAGCTGTTGAGACGCTTCTGATGGCCAGAACGGAGAGCGGCACCGTAAATCAGGCTGACGCTGCTGGAGGATCCCCCGAAATCTTATCGGCATTGGTTAGCACAGACCCTCCATATTACGACAACATCGGCTACGCAGCGCTTAGTGATTTTTACTACATCTGGCTGCGCCGAACCGTTGGTGAATTACACCGGCCAATTTGTGACACGTTGCTCGTCCCAAAGATGCGCGAGCTGACTGCATCACCGGAACGATTTGACGGCGATAAAGAGAAAGCCAAAGAACATTTCGAATCCGGTTTTCGTCGCGCGTTTTCTGGACTCCGAGATCGGCTCGATCCACGCTTTCCGCTCACTGTTTATTATGCCTTTAAGCAAGACGACGAAGAAGCAGGCGGTAATGCTGATGACGACAATGACAGTAAAGGAAGCGTGGACTTGACGACCGGGTGGGAAACCCTCTTAGAAGCCCTCACCTCGAGCGGTTTCCAAATCACAGCAACTTGGCCGGTGCGCGCATCTTTCGAGTGGCGAATGCGTTCATTACAGTCTAACGCGCTCGCATCATACATCGTGCTCGCGTGTCGCGCTCGTTCGGCAAACGCACCGCGCGTCGGCAGGAGCGCCTTTGTCGCCGAGTTGAAGCGCGAGTTGCCGCCCGCTTTGCGCCACTTGCAGCAGGGCAACGTGGCGCCGGTGGACTTCGCCCAGGCCGCCATCGGCCCCGGCATGGCCGTGTTCTCCCGTTTCTCCCGCGTGCTCGAAAGCAGCGGCCAGAGCATGACCGTCCGCACCGCGCTGGCTCTCATCAACCAGATTCTCGGCGAAGTCCTCACCGAGCAGGAAGACGAGTTTGACGCGGACACCCGTTGGGCGCTGGCGTGGTTCGAGCAAAAGGGTTTTGCCGAAGGCGAGTTTGGCGACGCCAACACGCTCGCTACCGCCAAGAACACTGCCGTCAACGGCCTTGTGGACGCCGGTATCCTTTATTCCACCCGTGGAAAAGTTCGCCTGCTCCGCCCGGAGGAACTCAAAAAAGACTGGGACCCCAGCACCGACAACCGACTGACAGTGTGGGGGATGACCCACCACCTGCTGCGGGTATTTTACGCGGAGAAACAGGGGGAAACGGCCACCGCAGCCTTGATGCGCAAGCTCGCCGGCCGGGCCGAAGTCGCCCGCGATCTGGCCTACCGCCTCTTCCGGCTGGCCGAAAAGCACCACTCGCAGGACGCGCAAGCTTACAATGCGCTGGTGCTGGCGTGGCCCGATTTGATACGTTTAGTCCAAGAGCAGCAACCGACGCGAACCATTCAGCCGGATTTGCCCGAGAGCTAAATGACGTATGGCCATCACGAATCACGAACGAGTCGGCAAGGCGCTGGAGATGTTGACCGGCGGCCTCAAACCTTTTGTCGAACGCGAACTCAAGAGCACTTACCAGCAGGGCTGGTTCGAGGTGACGCGAAAAACAATGGCCGCCAGCCAACTGCAATTTCTCGGCAACGCCGAGACTCCGCAGTGGGATGCCCAAGCCTTGTTGCTCACGCTCTGGAATCAGTGGAACGAGGTTTTTCGAAAAACGCTTGGACAAGCCGAGCGCACCCTCGTCAGCGAGTTGCGCGAAGTGCGCAACCGCTGGGCGCACCAGCGGCCATTCAGCACAGATGACGCCTACCGCGCCCTCGACAGCATCGCCCGCCTGCTCACCGCCATTTCCGCGCCGGAAGCATCCGAGGTGGACAAGCTGAAAGTGGAGTTACTGCGCGTCCGGTTTGATGAGCAGGTCCGAACGGAAAAGCGCAAAGCTGCCAGCGGCGCAATTGAAGGCGAGAGTGTCGCCGGCCTCAAACCGTGGCGCGAAGTCGTCACGCCGCATAAAGATGTGGCCAGCGGCAAGTACCAGCAAGCCGAGTTCGCCGCCGACTTGTGGCAGGTCCACATGGGCGAGGGCACGGACGAATATCGCAACCCCGTGGAATTTTTCCGGCGCACTTTCCTGACGCAAGGTCTGCGCGATCTTCTTTCAGGCGCCTTGCTGCGCCTTTCCGGCCAGGGCAGCGATCCCGTAATCGAACTGCAAACGAATTTCGGAGGCGGCAAGACGCACTCAATGCTGGCGCTATATCACTTGTTCTGCGGGATGAAGGCGTCCGAACTGCCGGGACTTGAGCCGGTGTTCGAGAAGGCAGGCGTGAACAAGATTCCCGCTGCCAAGCGTGTTGTCATCGTCGGCAACAAGATTTCTCCCGGCTCACCAAGTCGCAAACCCGATGGCACGGTCGTCCGCACCCTTTGGGGCGAACTCGCCTGGCAACTCGGCGGCAAGGAAGGCTTCGCGCTCGTGAAGGAAGATGACGAGCGCGCCACCAGCCCCGGCGACACCCTGCGCGTGCTCTTCAACAAATACGCGCCGTGCCTGATTCTTATTGACGAGTGGGTCGGTTACGCGCGCATGTTGCATGACGCCGCTGACTTGCCGGGCGGCACATTCGAAACCCACTTTACCTTTGCGCAGACGTTGAGCGAAGCCGCGAAGGCGGCGAAAAACACCTTGCTCGTCGTCAGCATCCCGGCCAGCGAAAGCGGTGTCGTCAGCCCAGGCGGCAGCGAGATCGCCGACGTGGAAGTCGGCGGCGAACGAGGACGCCACGCCTTGGAGCGACTGAAGAACGCCATCGGTCGCGTGGAATCTTCGTGGCGACCAGCCAGCGCGGACGAAGGCTTCGAAATTGTCCGCCGGCGCCTGTTTGAATCTCTCGCCGGCGACTCGCATGTCGCGCGCGATCTCACCGCCAAGGCATTCATGGAACTTTACCGCAACCAGCAGCAGGAATTTCCTCCTGAATGCCGCGAGGCGGATTATGAACGAAAACTCAAAGCGGCGTACCCGATTCATCCAGAGGTTTTTGAACGACTGTACCAGGACTGGTCCAGCCTCGTAAAATTCCAACGCACGCGCGGCGTGCTGCGGCTCATGGCTGCGGTGATTCACTCGCTTTGGGAAAAGCAGGACCGCAACCCGCTCATCCTGCCCGCAAACCTTCCGATTGATGACCCGCGCGTTCAATTTGAACTCACGCGCTACCTGCCGGACAACTGGGTGCCAGTCATTGAAAAGGACGTGGACGGTCCGAACTCGCTCCCGCTCCGCATCGACGGGGAAAAACCGAATCTCGGCCGTTATTCCGCCTGCCGCCGTGTGGCGCGCACGGTTTATCTCGGCTCCGCTCCAACAGCGAAGGCTGCCAACCGGGGAGTCGAAGACAGGCGTGTCAAACTCGGTTGTGTCCAGCCCGGCGAAGCACCAGCCATTTTTGGCGACGCGCTTCGCCATCTCGCTCAGCAGGCAACTTACCTTTACGCGGACGGCGCTCGGTATTGGTATTCTACACAACCGACGGTTACCAAGCTGGCTGAAGACCGTGCCGAGCAGTTGAAATCTGACCCTGATGCCGTTGCCGATGATGTGAAGAAGCGCGTAATCCAGGACGCCAGGCAACGCGGGGACTTCAGCCGGCTCCACGCGTTTCCGCAAACCAACGCGGACGTACCCGACGATCCTGACGCCCGGCTTGTCATCCTCGGCGTCGAATATCCCCATACAAAGGACCAGGAAAGCACGGCATTGGTCGCGGCCAAGACCATGCTGGAAAGTCGAGGCACTGCGCCGCGTATCTACCGAAATGCGCTTGTTTTCCTCGCCACCGACCGCACCCGGCTCCTCGATCTTGATGAAGCCGTGCGACGATACCTAGCGTGGAACTCAATCGTTCAGGAATCCGAAGGCGACGAGCCGTCTCTGAACCTCGACGCACACCAACGGCGCCAGGCAAAGAACCAGCGCGACAATGCCGAAACCACCGTCAGCGCTCGCATTCCGGAAACCTACCAATGGCTTCTTGTTCCGACGCAGTCGAAGTCCCAGGACCCCGTCCAGTGGCAGGCGTTCCGATTGCAGGGACAGGAAGCACTCGCTCTCCGCGCCAGCCGCAAGTTGAAGAACGACGAGTTGCTGGTGTCCAAACTCGCCGCCTCGCGACTGCGCTTGGAACTGGACAACGTCCCGCTCTGGCGCGGCGACCATGTCTCTATCAGGCAACTGGTGGAAGATTTTGCCCGCTATCTTTACCTGCCTCGGTTGCGCAACTCGCAGGTACTGGTGGAAGCCATTCACGAAGGCATCGCCCTTTTGAGTTGGCAGCAAGATTCTTTCGCCTACGCCGACAGTTTCGACGAAGCAGTCAGACGGTATCGCGGCCTCCGTTTTGGCCAGCAGATGCCGATGGGGCAGGACGAACTTTCCGGCCTTCTGGTCAAACCGGAAGCGGCCATGAAACAGTTCCAAGCCGAGCAAGCTGCCACCGCTACCGCCATCGGCGGAGCGCCAATCGCGCAACCCGGCAAGGCGGGCCAGCCAACCCCAACGGAAACCGAAGGCGATCTTGGTAAACCGCAACCGCCGGCCAAACCAAAACGTTTCTACGGGTCCGTTCAATTGAATCCGCAGCGCGTCGGCAAGGACGCCGGCAAAATTGCGGAAGAGATCGTTCAACATCTCGCCTTACAGCCAGGCGCGACCATCGAGGTCACACTCGAAATCCAAGCACAGATGCCCGAAGGCGCCCCTGAAAACATCGTCCGCATCGTCACAGAGAACGCCCGCACCCTCAAATTCTCCTCCCACTCCTTCGAAAAGGAGTAGCCACCACAAGAGCACCGGACCACGCCATGACCACAAGCAACCCCAACACCAAGCCCGCACCCGAGCCAGTCCCCGTCGCCGACCCGGCTGTAAAGATTACCGAGGTCAACGAAGCGGTCGCAGCCCAACCGCTCGCTCCCGCACAGCCACCCCAGTCCGCTCCCATGAAGTTCGAAAGCCGCGACGATATCCCCCTAGCCAACCTCTTACTCGATCCAAACAACTATCGCTTCCTGGACAACAAGGACTACAAGCCCAAGCCAAAGAATCGCTATGCCTCCGACAAGGTGCAAAACGCAACCTTGCGACTGCTGGCCCAGGATAAACGCTACCAGCTTGACGAACTCAAAAAGAGCATTCTCACAAACGGCTATGTCCCGATGGAGCGCTTAATCGTTGTTCCCTGCGACGGCCAGACTGACAAGTTCATCGTCATTGAGGGCAACCGGCGCGTCGCAGCTCTCAAATCCCTTCTGCAAGAGCACGACGAAGGTGTGCGCGAACTGACAAATGATCAGATCAAAACTTTCTCAGAAATTCCGTGCGCGATCCTTAAGGTCGAAGAAAGCCAACGCACGCACGCGGCCCGCGTAATAATGGGTATCCGCCATATCACTGGTCCGCGCGAGTGGGGCGCCTACCAACAGGCAGAGCTAATCCAGCAGCTCCACAACGAAGAAGCCCAGGAATTCTCGTCCATCGCTGACCACCTCGGCCTCTCGACCGTGGAGGTTAGTAGGCGGTACCGCGCCATGAATGCCTTAAAGGCCATGGAAAATGACGAGCTTTATGCAGAAAAGGCCGAGCCGGAGTACTACCGCCTTTTCCACGAGCTCGTCTCACTGCCTGAGGTCCGAACCCGCTTCGGCTGGGATTCAGAAACAGACCAGTTTACGAACCTCGACAAAGCTCGGGAGTTCTTCGAACTAATCGCACCCCAAACCAAGGAGGCAACCGAGGCAAAACTCAAATCCTACTCCGACGTCCGCAAGCTCAAGACAATCATCACGAACCCTGCTGCTGAAGAAATCCTCTTGGACCCGGCCAGATCATTCGCCGATGCCCTCGCAGAAGCGTCGCAACACCGCCCACCAACAGCGGCGCAAAAAAACCCATTCCCCGATTTTCTTGCCGACACGCTCACCAGAATTCAGCAGATGACCCGCGAGGAGCTAAAAGCCCTTACCCCGAAGGACAAGAAACAGATCAAAAAGCTGATCGCAGAGCTCAAGGAAGTTCTCGGCAAATAAACCCCGCACTGCGGTGAAGCACACCGACATATTCGACGAAGTGCTGGCCCACTTCTTGACGGATTACTCAGTTACGGAGCCGCCCCGAAACCTCGAGCATTATGTGGTGCAGCATCTCACCCCCACCTACACCCCTGGCATTGTCGATGACTTCATAGCGAAGAACCTCGATCACCTGCGAAACACACTCGTCGATGAGTATAATAGTCGCGCTGGCGGCGCTGCTAGTCTCCGCTACCTTTTCGCTGACGACGACGCCGAAATAATCCAGGGCATTGGCGGCATGGCTCAAGCCGACCGGCTCGCCTTCCAGGATGGCATCAACTCGCTCACCCCAACTGAGTTTGAGACCTTTAGTGCGCACCTGCTCCGTCTCGCCTCCTGCAACCGCGTTTGGCACACCCAGGAAACCCACGACGAGGGGCTCGACTCCTTTGGTTACATGCCCTACTTTCACATGAGGAACCAATGGATCAGTGGTAATCCCGAGGTTGTATTTCTAGCCCAGGCAAAGCATTACCTAGATACGAAGGTAGGCTCCAGCGACATTCGAGACTTCGTGGGCGCTTCAAAGCTTGCAGCCCTGAAGATCTATTCGAAGATAGACGGTCGGTATAAGGACCTTGAGATCAAGCCATTTGCCCCACTCGCCCTCATCTTTGTGACCACTCAGGAGGTGCCCAAGACAGTCAAACTCATGGCTCGCAACGCCGGAATTGTGGTCCTCACCAGCGACGACCTCTGCTCCCTTTTCCTCTCAACCTTGGCAACAGTCCCAAGCCTGATCACTTCCACCTGGGTCGCCCAAGAGATCCGCACCGCATGCCAAGGCATTCCGAAAGCAAAGTAGAACCTGACCTCAGGCGGCAGTTACGCTGAACGCTGCATCCTTTACATCGCAGCCGCCGCGATGGCTTCAAACACCGTGGAATTGTCGTCGTGGTTGTCTCGCAAAGCTGCAAGCTGTGGTTGGTGGCTTTCGTTATGAGCCGGCACACTCTCACCAAATCCCTCCCGTGCGCTGTCACAGAATTAGTGTGCGCTCGGATCGAGGCCAGATTGCGGTCTTTCCAATTGTAGGAGCCTGGTTTCCAGTTCGCCCATCTTTCGATTGGCAGCCAACAATTGATCAAAGAAGCTGGTTCTCTCCTTTTGCATTTGCTCAATGAGATAGTCCTTTCCACGGTTGGCGATTTTCAAATCCAAATTCTCCCGCTCCAATTCCCGTGTCCGCTCGCTGTCCGTTTCCGAATCATCCTTCCGCTCCATCCGTTCTGCTTCCGCATTTTTGGGAAAGGTGCGGAGAGGTTCAGAAACCTCTGGCTGCTGCGGCGTCTTGACCGCCGCTCTGGCCTTTTCTTCCGTAATGGCAGTTTCCACGCTCTGTGGCGTGATGAAGTATTTCCGCTCGTTTGGATCAAAATACGAATTCAAGCGTGGAATCCCCTGACGATTCGGCTGGCACCAATTCACGATGCTGCGTTCCGACCGGGCAACGCCAGCAGCTTCAAACAGCCGCGCCACTTCCCGGACCGTCAGGGTGTGATTTTCCTTGCGTTCCGAAGCTTGCGGAACGTTGCGGAAGCTTGCGGAACGTTGCGGAACCTTTCCGAAGCTTTCCGCATCGTGCGGAACGTTTCCGAACGTTGCGGAATCCTTCCGCACGCTCCCGAACTCTGCGGAATCATGCGGCACCGGGCTGGACTGGTTTTGGTTATTTTGATCCATGAGGGTTTTTTTAGGGGCGGGGAAGTCCGGTTTATCCACAGTTGGAGCGCACCCGGCTTCGCGGTATAATCATACCACACATGAAAACGATAGGGGAAATCATCAAGGAGAAGAACCTGCAACTGGACACAGACAATCCGGTGTTGCGCGGCGGCTTCACCCAGGTCCCCAATTTCATCCTCAAAGACCCCAAGTTGTCCGTCGGTGCCAAGGTGGCGTATGCCATGTTCCTGAGCTACGCCTGGCACAACGATTCCTGTTTTCCCGGCCAGGGACGGCTGGCCGAGGACATGGGCATGAGCCGATCCCGTGTCACAGAATTCGTCAGCGAACTGGAAAAATCCGGCCTCATCACCATCCAGCGCAGGGGACTGGGCAAAACCAACATTTACACCATCCACTTCCAAGTCGCCTCCCGACATCCAGATGTCGGCCGGCCGACATCAAGAAGTCGGCCAGTTGACGACTAGAGGTCAGCCCGCCGACTTCTCTCTATATAAGAATATACAGATTAAGAATAAGAGAAACTTTCTTTGAAGGGTGGGGATAACTCAATGCGGCGCTTTTTGGCGGCGAAGCCGAAAACGCGCATTTGCCTGACAGGGCCGAATCGCGGTAAAATGGGCGGCATGGAGGTTCAACCCATCACAATCCAAGCGATCTTGCAGTGGCTTCAAAAACAGGCCGCCAAAAAGCGAACCGAGGTCATCATCCAGACGCGGATTGCCATCAATTCCCAGGAGGCCCGGCTTTTGGAGGCCCGCCAGGAACGACCATTGGAAACTATCCGATATTGAAGATGGCCCCGCTGGCATTCACAGACGAGGAGTTCTCCCAAATCCTGCAAAAAGCCCAGGAACTTTACCCGACCATCGGCGCAATCAGATGCCCGTATTTCGGCGAAAACGTCCATTTCAATGCCCAGGGGCTAGAACACCTCCGCCGGAAAGCCTGGAACCGGGGCCGTGAACGCTTTGACCAATTCATGCGGCTGAAACACATATCCCGCGCTCCGGAGATCCTACGGCTGTCGCGCACGGTGCAGGGAATCCAGGCAACCCACGAGTGGGAACGTAGGCGCCGGCACGGCAAATGGGAGAACCTGCTCGTGTTCGTGACGTATTATGAGTTTATCGCCGTGCTCGACCGGCGGCGATTCAAGGTGATCGTCAAACAACTGCCTGCCGGCGAGCGGATTTTTTGGAGCCTGATTCCATTTTGGCGGCAATCAGAGCAGGGAAGACGCCTGATTCACAGCGGCGATCCTGCTGTGGACTGACCGGACAAAAACCACCGGGTTTGCCGGTGGTCTTTGATGGCACTTGTCTGCGGTTTACGATAACCGCTGGAGAACAAATGCTCTCACAAGTGCATTATTATATTATCACCGCTAATCCAAAGAATGCAACCGGGAGCATCGCCACACCACAAAAGGCGCAAACCTGTCAAGAGCGGCTCTCTAAAGTGTTTCAAAGCCACCACAGACAGACAAAACGGCCAACCACAACTTCACACCGCCTGACGGACAAATCCGGATCGACAGACGATTTTGTGCGACCGCCACTGGCGCCCAAAATGCGGCTTAACAGAGCCATTTTCCGACGGTGCGTCGTACAACTTTTATTGTGCGACGTTCAGAAATGGCTCTGTTGAGCCATTCCCTAATTATCGACGCGTTCGCAATGTCCCTCCGAAGCCGAGATCACAGCGTAAAATCATCTACTTCTCTTTTGAACCCTTTTCCGTGAGTTGAATCAGTTCGTAATTCTTGTCATACCCTCGCAGTCTTCCGGTCAAGATGCCGAGTTGAATGCAAACACCATCACTCATAAGCCGCCAGTTCGTAGCAGCAAGTAGGTTTTCAAGAATCACTTCGATTTCTGAAATGGCTTGTTGCTCCGGCCTGTCCGAGCGCGCGTCTTGGATTGTGAATGGCACAATGAAAAAGCGTCCAATTTGCGGGGGGCTGAAATCCAAACGAACGAATTGCTTCTCTGCAAGCACGGGACTAAGCATCTGCTCAACCTCTCTGACAGTAAGCCGCTGGATTTTTGACAGGCGTTCCGCCTGCATCTTTCGCTCATTCTCAGCTTCTTGTTCTTTGAATCTTCGAACATCAAAATCCCATCCTTGCTTCTCCTTGAGAAATTCTTCGCCTCGTTCGTCGGTGAAACAGTAACGTTCTCGATCCTTGGGAAAGTCCGGGTCGGTTTTCGCGGGTTCTTCCGGAGAATGAAAATGCTCAGTTTCGACATGGCCGCATTGTACGCATCGCTCTCTCACGACCACGTGGCCGTCTTCTCGCGCAACGCTTCTCGTCATCATGCCTTTACATATTGGGCAGGGCGCCGTCTTTGGTCGAAGCTCTTCGCCATCCGCAAAAAATGCCCGGCGAGCCTTGCATTGATTCGGACAACTGTAAAAAAACAACACTCCTTCTTTCCCAGCAACATCCTCGTAAAGCTCTTTTTCAGTGACTCTCATCTTCGCCCCGCACACCAAGCAATGGACATGCCCAGGCTCCTCAGTCGTCGTTAGAAGCGTGTCTCTGAATCGATCCTGTCGCATCCGTTCCTCGATTACTCTTTTCTTTTGTTCCCAGCGGTCGCAGGCGAAGCCCTCAACATCAAAATAAACGGAGATTTTGTAGTAAAACTCCCACATTTTGGGATCGCCTCCCGTTTGAAGCCCTTGATCACGGCTTTTCCGGTGGCTTGCTTCGCGCGCTCGGCACCACTCTACCGTCTGCCGGTCGTACTCGTCACTGTAATACTGGAAGGGCCTCAGATACATGCACTGGCCGGATTCTTAACGATTTACGATCTTTTTGCACGTCGCCATTTCACATAGCCGTGATCACGGTGTATGGACGACTCGTGTCCTTTACCAATGCCAACGAGGGGCTACATACATGGTATGTAGGGGCGCGGATCGCGCCGGCGACCGACGGGTGGCTCAACCGAGCCATACGACGTCCCCAACGTGTCGTCGGCTATCGCCCGACTTCGCGCTTTTTCCAGTAGGCTATCGGGATTCGTTCCGCCTAACCGGCGTCTCTCACCAAAAAGCGCGAAGTCGGCCGCTCCAGTCTATCGTACTGTAGCCGTCGACACGTTGGGGGGACGGGTTCATAAAGAGTCCTATCGGACACACGAGAGCGGGCGAATTCGCCCGACGACTCCGCGCGACTGCGCGGAGCAGGAGACGACGGGTTCCATCCGCTCGAATCCTCGCTCAAGCTGGAAAAAGCGCCGCGCCGGCTTCGGCCCGTGTCGCCAATCCACAGCAGCCGCGCGCAGCGCGACGACTTCCCGTGTTAATATGAGGGTCTTCGGGTTTCAGACTCAGCCGCCATTACCCCGTTGGCTCGCACCCAACAGCGTTTGCCAATGGTTCCCTTCCGGGAACAGCCAAACAAACGCCTGACACTGGTGCGGCGTTTCTTTGGCCGAAAATTCAACTGACACGGGGAATTTTCGGCATGGCCGGGAGTGGCGGCTGAATCTGCAATCATGAACGACGACACCATCCTCATCGGCACGCGCCAGGGCTGGGGCCAGCAACTCCCCTTTGGAATTCAAATTTCAGAGTTGCGCCATCACGTTTATGTGATCGGAAAAACCGGGAGCGGCAAAACCACCCTCCTGCGGAACTCGATCATCCAGCTCATCGCCCTTGGCCACGGTGTCGGATTCATTGATCCCCACGGGGATATGGCGGAGGAACTTTTGCACCACATCCCCTCCTGGCGCGCCGACCATCTGGTCTATTTCAATCCGGCTGACCTCGACTTCCCTATCGGATTGAATCTGCTGGCCAATGTCTCCCCAGACGAGCGGCATCTTGTGGCGTCGGGGATTGTCGGCGCGTTCAAGAGCATTTGGCACGACTCCTGGGGGCCGAGAATGGAATACATCCTCCACAATGCGATTGCGGCGCTGTTGGAATGGGCGCTGGCCGGGTAATCCTCCAGACGGCACGCCAAAATACAAGTTGCCCACCGGGTTCAGGAAAGGGTTGGAACTGTTCAACCTCGACCGGGCCGTCAAGGAGCCGCTGGACAAACCGCTGGTGATCGTTGAGGGCTTCTTTGACGCCATCAAGCTTCACCAGAACGGTTGCCGCAAGGTCGTTGCCCTCATGGGCAGCAGCCTGTCTGCCGGCCAGGAGGAATTGATCCGCAAAAACACCAACGGCCAAAGCCAAGTCATCGTCATGCTCGACGAAGACGACGCCGGCCGGGCCGGGCGCGATGACATCGCCGCCCGCCTCGCCAAGTTCTGTTTCGTCAAGATGCATCAGTTCGAGAAACCCGGCACCCAGCCAGAGCACCTGTCCGCCGAGGACGTGGCCCAATTGTTTGGAGGTGTCGCGTGAAGCGTTACGAAGGACGACGAACCGGCCAGGGCGTTGAGGTCACCGTTGACGGGCAGCCGCTCAATCCCCGGCTGGACTTGTGGAATCACAGTCCAACCGGGTTCGAGTGGGGCTATGCCGGCAGTGGGCCGGCGCAATTGGCGCTGGCACTGTTGGCAGATTGTCTCAGCGACGATCAGGAAGCCGTCGAGTGGCATCAAGACTTCAAGTCCGCCGCTGTGGCCGGTTTGCCTCATGCAGGCTGGACACTCACAGAACAGGAGATTCAGGAAACCCTCAACGCGTTCGAGAACGAATGAAGGAGGTTCATCATGGATGTTCACTGTTCCGCCTGTGGCGATTCTGGGAGACGACGAGGACGGCATCGCCGCCACGATGGAGGATTTTGGGTTATGAACATACGAAACCCTTCCCTTGCGAAGTTTCCCCTGGGCCAAATCGTTGCCACGCCGAACGCGCTCACAAGGCTTGCCCAGGACGACATCCTGGCAGCCATTCAGCGGCACCAGGCCGGCGATTGGGGCGACGTGCCGGAGGAGGACCGCCAGGAGAACGAATTGTCCCTGCAACAGGGCTTTCGCCTTCTTTCGGCGTATCGCTCCGCCCAAGGAGTCAAATTCTGGATCATCACAGAATCCGACCGAAGTGCCACGACGGTTTTGCTCCCGGAAGACTATTGAAATCACGCCTCCCCCAACGGGGAGGTTTTTATTTGGGTTTGAGTCCGATCCGCGGAACGTGACTTGGGAATTCCCACAACGCCTCGACGGAATACTGGCTTTACTTTTTTACCAACCTATGAAAATCTCACCGTCATGAAACGGCGCGACTTTTTGACGAAATGGGGAAGGATGACATGAAAAAGGGAGAACACTATTCCGTTCTTAAGAACGCGGGTTTACCAATTCCCATTTACGGTGTGTTCGATTCGTCCTGTCTGACTGATAACGTCAGAAAATCCGAGTTGCGAAATTGCGTCGAACGCATTCTGGCAGAGGGTAGCGGCCTCATTGGGGTTAGAACTGAACCGAAGGAGCGCCAATCGGCTTTGGGAGATTATCCGCATTACATGCCGCTTCGTACTTTTGAAGAAGTAATCGAGGCGATCAAACGCAATGAGCGTGAGTGGTCACAGGATCGTTGGTGGTATTTGGTCAACGAGGCTTTTTTGGATTACGAATGGAACGCCGTCGTAAAACTAACGCAGGAGGGTCCTCTTCCGGGTCATTGGAAATTGGACGGAGAAGTTAATGTGACGGACAATCTTCCGTTGCGACCGGCCCTAGCAAATGCGGTTAATTTGATTCGGGCAAACAAATGGACCGGAATCGATTCTGCTCAGGTGCGAAGGTATATTCTCCGGTCAGGATTGCTTGAGAAATGGCTGGAGATTTCCAAGGTGCGCACACCGAAAGGGCCACGTCTGGTCTTCTGGGGAATGCGTGGCACGGATCAAAAATAAAAGGTCGTCGATGGAAGTGTTGACCAAATTGTTCCCCGTAAAACCCACCAAGGTTTACGAGACATTCTGGAAGTTTGCCGCTGAACGGCAGGAAATTTTTTTTCGTAGGTTTCGGGGTGAGTCTCCTCCCTGGACGAGGGACGTGATTCTGGCCGAACACAAATTCACCAATGCGTATCGTGCTTCTGACCGCGTCAGTCAGCACTTAATAAGGAACGTGATCTATCAGGGAGACCAGGCACCGAAGGAAGTGTTTTTCCGATGCATGCTTTTTAAGATTTTCAATCGCGTGAGCACGTGGAAACTTTTAGAGGCAGAGCTTGGTGAGGTTCGTTATTCAACGTATTCTTTCAGCCACTATAACGACATTTTGACACGCGCGATGCAGCGCGGGGAACGGATTTTTTCTGCCGCGTATATCATGCCTTCCCACGCAGCGGGATTTAGCGCTACCTTTAAGCATCGGAATTATTTAGCCCTTCTGGAGAAAATGATAACGGATGAAGTTCCATCCCGGCTGCTTGATTTGAAGTCTATGGCCAGCGCTTTTGAATTGCTCCGCAGTTATCCCTTAATGGGAAATTTTCTTGCGTATCAATTTGTGACCGACCTCAATTACAGCAAGATACTGAATTTTTCGGAAATGGATTTTGTGGTTGCCGGGCCGGGTGCAAAGGACGGAATCAGGAAGTGCTTCACGACGACCAGTGAACATGCTGAAGCCGATCTGATCAGGCTCATTGCAGATCGGCAGACCGAGGAGTTTGATAGGCTGGGGCTGAATTTTCGATCTTTGTGGGGCAGGCCGCTCCAGTTAATCGACTGCCAAAATCTGTTTTGTGAAGTCAGCAAGTACGCGCGTTTGGCCCATCCGGAAATTCCAGGCGTCAGCGGCCGTACGCGGATAAAACAAAAATTCACAAGAAATCCAGAGCTTATTCACTATTGGTTTCCTCCAAAATGGGGCCTCAACGATCTAATTTTAGCAGGGTCCGAACACGCTCTTACAGAACATTTTCCGAATACTAAGGCCGCCCAGTCTCGACTGTGCCTTGGGTTCAGACCATGAATTATTCACCGACCACGTTAATCCAATGATTTTGAATAACTCAACGACTCGGAATTGTGGACAGTTGGGGTTTGGTGTAAAAGTTTTAGGCACAATGACTTGCGACGGTTTCTCCATTGCGCGATGCTCTTGGGAGCGATGCATCTCTTTGAAGGAACAACTGCAAATGAAGTCTGGTTAAAGGCCGCCTCGAGATTTGAGAACTCCGAGGGAACGCACGAGCAGTCGAGCCGCGCCGGTCAAACCAAGGAACTTCTCGGTGCTGCATTTACCATTCACGATCCGCGACAGCGGTGGGTATCGTCCAGGCAGCCTTCAATAAATCCTGCATTCGCCATTGCCGAGGTTGTGTGGATCGTAAGCGGACGGCGCGATTCTGCGTTTCTCAATTACTGGAATCCGAAGCTTCCGCAGTTCGCAGGTGGCGGAAAGAATTATCATGGGGCCTACGGGCATCGCATCCGAAAACACTTTGGCTTGGACCAGTTGGAAAGGGCGTATCAGGCCTTGCAACAAAATCCTGATACCCGCCAAGTGGTCCTCCAAATTTGGGATTCATCCGTGGATTTCCCCATGCCGGATGGTAGTCCGGCAGACCCGGACATTCCGTGCAATGTCTGTGCTTTTGCCAAAATTAGGAACGGCAAATTGGAGTGGACCCAAATCCTCCGTAGCAATGATTTGTTTCTAGGGGTTCCACACAATTTTGTGCAGTTCACATCGCTTCAGGAAATTCTCGCAGCTTGGCTGGGTATTGATGTTGGCTACTACCGCCACGTTGCGGACTGCCTTCACGTTTATGTGCGCGACCAGGAAAATGTCCAGGACTCGGGGCGGATTACTCCCGAAACAAACACCGACATTTTACGATTCACCAAGGCCGAATCAGACGTTTTCTTTGCAGAGATGAGCAAGCGCATGGAGCGCATGACAAGCGTGTTGCTGACGCACAGAAAATTGGGGCATTTGGCTCGGGCTGAAAATTTCCCCAAGGAACTTTGCAATTGGCTTTTGGTTGTGGCTGCGGACTGCGCGCGCAGACACAGATGGATTAATCTTTCCTACGAATTAATGACCGAATGTTCGAATCCAGCTCTGAGACAGTTATGGGAGCGATGGCTCGCCCGTTGGTGGCGGGTGCGCCAGGAGGAAACCGTTTCCCCCGAGGCGGTCATTTTCGCGCAGCCGTGGTTGCCACTGCGCCTCAATCCCGTTTGACAGTTTTGGTGCGGTCTTCGAGCAACGACTTGGCTCGCGCTATCACCTCTTCTGCTGAAAGGTTGACAGTTGAGACGACGATCGCATTCGGAAAGCATGTAAAGAGTTGCACGAAGTGGTTTCTTACCCGTTCAAACCAAGTGAGCGGCGGCGTGCGCGATTTCCCCCAACGTTGAAAAACTCGCTGACGCAGCACATCGGCGGGTGCATCCAACAGCAAAACGGTGCGTGGACACCGCCACTCCTTCAGCTTTTCCTCGATTTTCATCAAGCGCTCCAATAGTGAGGCATATTGCGTCTCGGTCATTTTGCCGTCCTCCAAAAAAATCCGTGAATATGCCAACACGATCGCTGCCGGGTCTTGGTCCAAAATGAGGGGTGAACGCGAATTGGCACGGCTGATGCACCGACCGATACGCCGGAGAAACCATTCTTGATTCGCTGCCGCATTGAAGTCGAGGTTTCCCTGCAGCAAGCCTTTCAGATGTGGATTGCCGTTTGTCGTTTCAATAAACACTGGATACCTGTTGGAAAGAGCTCTAACGACGGTAGTTTTTCCGACACCGGAGGGACCACAAAGACTCAAAATCGATGCGGTCACATTGCTTACTTCGGTCACGCCACACCTCGTTTATGTCACTTTCGACGGAAAAAACGCCCTAACAAAAGCACAGCAATTCCCACAAACAACGCCGTGAAAATGATCAGTGCCCCAACACCTATCCTATCCGCCTTCTCTCCGAACCAATGATCGAACATGGCGGCCACCAATCCAATAATCAACGGGAATATAACAACAACCCCAATAATCTTCATCCTGTCAACGCTTTCTTCGATGCTCTTAAGTCGCGCATGCAAAGTTTCAGGAGAGTGGCGGGGTTTCGACATTCGATCACGATCTTCGGTTGTAAATCCAGATTGGTCCCTGTGCGTTCCACCCTTGTGATCTTCATCCTCTGCATCCAGAGTCGCAAACCAAATGAGAAAGCATGGTTCAAGAAAGTTGAGATGAACATCCTCGCCACTCGCATTGTAAACCGAGAACTTAATATGGCCAGGAAACCCAGGATCGACCTGAAAACCGGAAATGTTAATGAGCCCTTTAAACTTAACGCCGCCCTTCAGGGATATAAAGGCAATCACGTTCGGTGGAATGTTCACGCACTCCTCGCTGAACAGGAGCGCGAACTGTCCCGGTGGGATTCTAAGGGCCTCCTCAGTAACGGAGCGTAACCCGGTTGTTGACTCGTCCGGCGTAATGAGAATCTTCCGGCTGAGAGATAATTCATAAGCCCCACGGTTAACACGATTCTTGTCATAGGGCCAAATCAGAGGAAGATTCTTGTGTTTTGTTTCATCCAGCTTGTGTTTGATAGTTTGGGTTGACCAGAACATATTATAATGCTGTTTGAGGGTTCATTTCACGAGCGAATTTTTACGCAGTCCGAGGCATTTGTCGAGCATGTTTGTCACGTCCCTTTTCCCGATCCCCTCTTTATCCAAAACCGCCATTGTGGAGTGGCAAACAAACTCTGCCGCCTCGATGCCAGCTTCATGGGCAACGAAGTCCTGAAGCATGGCGAGGCCATAAAAGTTGCCGAGGGCGCGTTCAAGGTAATAGTGGGAGCGGTAAAGGGCAGTTAACAAAAGGCTCTTATCGCCTTTCAGCTTGAAGCTGAGGTGACTCAGACAAGGTCCGCCCATGTGAAAACCCTTGTCCGTGACAGGATCATAAATCGGAATATCGAGGAACGGTTCAATCAGATTCAGTTCATAAACTGCGCGTTTTGGCGCACGGACTGCGACTTGGTGACGAAGTTTATTGATGAGGTATTCTAATGGATTGATTTCACTGCCGTCATTGTCTGTTCTGGTGGTCATTCGCATGAAGTACGTCCCCCATTTCGTGTCCTCATGATCTTCCAGCATCGGCGTAATCTTGCGGTACCGCTCGAAAAGGCTGGATGCTCCGTGTGTTGCATATAATGAGGCCGGGAAGATTGTGTTTATGATGGTGCTGACGGAATGCTTGCCGTTGGATACCAGAAAGTCATTTACCTCGAAGGATATCTGCTTATCGACTTCGGAAAGGCTCATGGGGCGCGTGATCTCGAGGACCACATTATAATCTCGCCACTCGTCCTGGCTGCGAAGATGCTCGGTTGCCGTCAACCACCCTTCGGTGCAGGATTCAGCTCTGATGATCTCTCTCATAATTGCTAAATTATCACAGAAGTTAAAATCAAACGATTTTCCAGATAGCCCTTTTCCACGAAGGCATGCCCGTTCAGGCCCCACGTAGATCCCCAACTGTTGCGCACCAAAACGCAACTTCCTTTCGCGGTTGTTCCATGTCCAACCGCTATCATTGCGTGATTTCCAGTGTCAGGATCGGGGCTCTTTTCCCCAACAACGCCTTCCGTATTGGGCGAATAAAAGCTTTCGCTTATGCGAACGCCGAGTAAAACAGGTCGCCCCGCATCGAGCAAGCCGCAAACTTGATCGAACGATGTGCTACCAAGCGGGAGTTCTCGGCGAAATACCTGAAACGTGTCTGGTGGACTGCCGAGCGCCAAAGCCCCAGCAGTGGTATTCTGATATGGCCATTGGCTCTCATAAGGCTGCCCTTCTTTAAGCAACGCGTCAGATGCGGCACGTGCGGTAATTCCCTTCTGATTGAACCGGCCTTCCGCGCCGAGTTCCTCACAACCGTTACCGACCCCGAATTGGTCTATTACTGGCAGAAAGTCTTTCCCCAATTGACCGGCAACCGCTCCGTTGGCCCGGTCCTGACTCGCCTCCAGGGCTTCATGAGCCAAAAGCCCATCCGCAACATGGTGTCGCAGTCGGAAAACAAACTCGATTTTGCCCACATCATGGACACCGGCAAAATCTTTCTGGCCCGGTTGCCGGAGGGATCTGGCGAGGAGAATTCGTTCCTCCTCGGGACTCTGCTCGTCTCAAAGTTCCAACAAATCGCCATGAGCCGCCAGTCGCAAGCCATGTCCGCGCGCCGGGATTTCTGGCTCTATATTGACGAGTTTGACGATTTCATCACGCCGACGATGGCGAAGATTTTGAAGGGTTTGCGCAAATATCGCTTCGGACTCACGCTGGCCCACCAGGAATTGCACCAATTGCAGAGCGACCCGAAAGTGGCGAGCGCGGTTGCCACGCATCCAGGCACGCGGATTGTCTTTCGGGTTGGCGACGACGATGCCAAGCGGCTCGCGGAGAGCTTTTCCTCTTTCGACGCGCAGAGCTTGAAGAATCAGGCGAAATTCCACGCCATCGCCCGCGTGGAGCGGAGTGATTGCGATTTCAACCTGACAATCCGGCAACCGGAAAAGTCGGATGACGCGCAATGCGAGCGACGACGGCAAGAAGTCATCACGGCTTCGAGAAAAAAGTATGCGAGACCACGGGTGGAAGTTGAAGCGGCGTGGCGTGCAAGACTGGAAACGGTGACCCTAGTGCCTGAGCAACCCAAGCCCAAGCCGATTGCAGCAATCCTTCCGAAAGTTGCGGAAACAAAGCATGTTCCGCATGTTGCTGAAGTTCCGAAAACAGCAGTGGAGGAAAAATCGGCGACCGCGGAAACCGGGGACCAGGATAGCGACCACAATGCAATCAAGAAGCTGATTTGCAGAGAGGCGGGAGCCCTGGATTATACCGCAACCATTGAAGAACTTCTCCCGTCAGGCAGACGGGTTGACGTTGTCTTGCGACGGGGGAATCGATTGATTGCCTGCGAAATCGCCGGGACAAACACTGTGGAGTACGAGGCCGCCACCAACATAACCAAGTGTCTTGAAGCCGGGTTTGGCCATGTCGCCTCCATTTGCAGGGATCGGAAGAAATTGGGGAGAATTCAGCAGCGGCTTGCTGCCATGACGCCGGCTGACGAGACCGCCAAAGTTGGCTTCTATGTGCCCGATGAGTTCATTTCCTTGCTTTCTGACTGGGCCTTCGCCGACCCGGAGGGCGGCAAGATAGAGAAAGGAAAGCCAAAGAAGCAGGACGTGCCCTTGGGCCCTGTAACCATGACGCCAGCCGAACAAGAAGAGCTTGAACGCCAAATGCTGGATGAAATGCGGAAAAGGATGAAAGGCGGGGCGTCCGATTAGGCGGGCATGGTCTTTTTCCGCTTGATCCGGGCGCCAAATCAATCTTAGCTGTTGTTATGGCTAAGACATTTAATTTCAAAGGTGCATCCGATCTGGACCTCACTCGACGCAAGAATGCCCTCCTGGAACGAATGCACATTCCGACCAGCGCGATGCGAGCCTCGTATGTCCGGCAGTTTCTGACCTGCGGTAAAAAGAATTGCCGCTGTCAGCGCGGGAGGAAGCACGGTCCCTTCCACTATCTGGTCCAGTGCCTGGGAGTCGGCTCCGTTCGCAAGTTCCTGCTGAAAACGACCGCCCAGCGCGAACAGGCGCGTGCCAGCATCGCCGCGTATGCGATTTTTCAGGAACAATTGGAGGAGCTTTCCCAAATCAATGCAGAATTGTTGCGGCGCGGAGAACTTTTGGCCGAATCCGCCGCTGAATCTGCGGGATGAAGGCCGCCGCGACACCTTCAGACATTCCCGCTCGCGCTCTACGCGTCTTTCTCCGGCGAAAATCGCGCGCGACTACTTGACAGCAGATAATGGTACGGTAGTCTGTACACAGACAAGGAAGCGTGTCCTAATTTTCTCCGGAGCGGGCGTCATGCACTCACGCATGGCGCGCGGTGCGGAGAATGTCAGACCATTCTCTTCGCCGGTTTAGTCAGCCGGCTGAAATTACCAAGCATTAATAACCACTATGACAACCATAAAGAATGTTCCGGCGGGTAATCTGACCCAAGATGCCATCGAGAGCATCGAACGCATCATCTACAAGAGCGGCGACGACCTCGCCGTGAGCGTCGCCCGTTCGTGCGAGCGCCTTGAAGAGCGGATAGACGGCGCGGAATCCCGCCTCTATTCCCGTTTCGCGGACTTGGAAGACAAGCTGGAAGCGGTCGAAGAGGTCTTCGCCGCGCGGGGCGGACGGAAGGCGTTCTCCCGCCTGTCCGAACGGGCGAACGCGCCACGGTAATACCATGACGCAAAAACAGGCGCTGGCACGCATCCTCGAATTCGCCCAGCGAAACATCACTGTGGACAGCAACAACGCGATTGCGGCGCGCGCGGCATTTGTGATTCTTTGGCTCGAAGATATGAACTGGCACAGTGAGGCTCGCGCACTGGCTGACAGGACGCTTGCCACGCCACGGCTCAAAGCCGCCTCCGAGAAACTCGAACAGGACGACAAGCGAACCGGCCAACTTCAAGATGCCGTCGCGTTGTTCAATTGGCTTTTCGGCTGGGGGCTTAACACGGACGAATGGCGAGCGACACAAGGCTCAACACTGGTCGAGGAGCTTTGGAACATTATCACCGCTTTGCCATAATTCCCGTCAGTGTGACGCGAAAGAACAACAGCCATGAAAACTTACACCATCACCCTGCCGGCGTTCAGGGCAGTCATTCAGGCGAAGAGCAATGAGGAGGCGTTGGAGCAGTTCTGGTTCAATTATGACATTGCCCGCGACGATCCGGAGTGGGACACGCCGATTATCAAAATAACAGGCAAAAAACATGGACGATAAAACTCTGGCAAGCTTGCATGAGATTATCAATTACCTCTTTGCCGACGAGGAAAAGAACTGGCTCGAAGCCGGCCGACCGGCGAGAGACCACATCTTCCATGACATTATGAGGATAACCGAGTGGCTGGATTCAGCCGCTCAAAAATAAAACCATGCAACAGATACGTAACACCCGACAATTACGACACACGCTTTCGCACGGAGAGCGTGAGTTTAAGCTCGCCCTTATGGGCGGCCTCTATTCGCGCAAAACCATGTGTTTGCTTTCCGATGGCCGCTTTCGGGTCGTCAACCACATTGACGAAACCGTCCAACGTCTCACCGGCCGACAGTTATACACCGAAAGCAATATCGGTAGGGCGATGAAGCAGGGCGCCTTCGTAATCTCGCCATAGCCCGCCGAAAAATTACCAACCTTAACCAACACCATCATGCCACAATACGCAGATTTTCCCATCACCAGCGTCTGCCGCGCCGACCTCGAAAGCATCGGGTTTGACGCGAGCGGCGTGGACGACGCCACGATGAGGGAGCTTGCCGGAAAGCTCGCCGACGACTATTGCGAGCAGTTGTTTTGGGGCAGTCTGGACATCATCGCCGATTATCTCAAAATCCCGAAACGCGCACCCGTGCGCGTCTCATGACCTTGCCGCCGTGTCGTTTCCGGCCGCGTCCGCTTGGGCGCCGAACATCGGAAGCGCGGTCACGGCCGTTTTGAGCGCCGCCATTTGCAGATGGGTGTAGCGTTGATTCGTCGGCTTGGATGTATGGCCGGTCAGCTTCATGCGGATTTCCTCCGCCACGCCAGCATTGGCCAGCGCGGAATTGAAGCTGTGCCGCAGGGAATGGAAAGTGCGCTTGGTGAAGTTCCGCGTGCCCTTGCCTGGTACGGTCATCGGGTCAATGCCGGCTTTCTTCACGATGCGCTTGAACCCCTCCGACAGCCCGTGTTTGCCGCCAGAACCTTTGGCCGCCAGATTCGGGCAGAGGAACCCCGTCGTCTTGAAGGTGGACAGATAATTCAAGTGCTTAATCACGTGAAAGTGCATCGGCACAACCACTTTTTTGCCGGTCTTTTGCTGGGTGTAAACGATTGCCCCAAGTTCAGGATTGACGTTGTCCCATTTCATTTGCACGCAATCGCCCAATCGGGCGCCGATAAAATACCCAAGGAGAATCAGCGTCTGCCATTCCAAAGACGGCGCCGCCTCCAAAAGTCTCCGAACTTCTTCGCTCGTGAACACCTCACGCTCCGAGGACTCGGCTTTCGGCGGACGGACGGCGGCAACCGGATTTTTCAAAATCGTCCCGAACGCTTCCGCGCGGCGAAACGCTGTGTTCAGCGTTTTCAAATCAATTATCGCGGTCTTTGGCGCCACGCCGGTGTTTAACCGCCACGTCAAAAAGTCTTCGATGTCCTTTGGCGCCACCGACGTCACCGGCTTTTTTGCCCTGCCATTCAAGCTTGCGACGAAGAGCTTGACCGTATTCCGGTAGCGTTCGAGTGTGGCCGGTGAATTACGGGCGGCGATGCTCGTGAGCCAATCGGCCAGATAATCCTCGACTGGCGGCGTGGAGAGCGAATCGCCGGTGACTTTTTCCGAAACTTCGCTCAACACCTTCCGCAGTTGCATGGTTGTCAAAGACCCCGCCCGCGCCTTCTTTTCCACCCCTTCCAATCCCAAAGCGATTTGCATCGCCTGACCTCGATCCGTCGTCTTGGTTGACTTCTTCAATTGCCGTCCATCGCGGCTGGTGAAGCAGGCCATCCAGAACGGAGATTCCTTGCGTTTGAGAATGTTCGCCATACACGAGTGAGAATAAAAGTGAGAATAAAAAGTTCAAGAAAAAAGTTTCATAAAATCGCATCTAACTGCAAATCAATGTCTTGAGAATGGTGAATCGAGACGAGGGTTCGATTCCCTATGTCCTCCCATAGCGCGAAGCGCGACAGCGGATTCACCCGCTCCATGCAAGCTTCGTCAGTCATTCAAGTTACACGTGGTTGCTAAAATAATGTAGCGGCTTTGGAATTACTTGGTCTGGGAGAACAGGAGCACGACCCGGGGTCCTCTTGGGGTCTCGATTTGCCACTTCGGTTCCTCGAGGTCGTCCGGAACTACCAACCCGTCGCAAGTGCTGTCATAACTCGGCTTTCCATCCACCAGGAATACGTAGCGATGTGTGTGGTTGTTCCGGATATCATTCAGAGTAGCAGTCCAAGTCTTCGTCGGCATGTCATAGGCCAAAGGAACTCTCTGCCAATCACTGAAAAAGCCGACGACTTCGACAGTCGTGGGAGGCGGTGTTTGCCCGTCCGAGACGGGCCAACGAAATTTCTTTGTGAAGCCGAGGTGCTGCTCCTGTGCATCAGGAGAGTTTTGCCCACGCCGTTGGGGCCGTGGAGCAAGCCGCAGGCCCGAACGGCGACCCACTGTTCGAGGCGGCGGCGGGTTTCCTTAAAGGTGTCCGAGGCATACGGTTTTTCCACCAACGCGCCGAAGGGCAACTGGCTGGCGCCCCAGAGGGTTTTGAGGGCGGTGTCCAAGTCAAGAGGATTTATCGCGGCGGTCATAATCGCGGTCGGTATAGGTTTTGGCGTTGAGTTGTTTGTCGCAACGGCGGGCTGGGCCGACATATTTGTCGTCCCGCCAGATTTCGATCCGGCGCCAGCCAAAGGAATCGAAGCGCACCTGGATGAGTTGGCCGCGCAGATGAACAGGCGCTTCCCACAGTTGGCCCTCCAGACTAAAGGTGGCGTCCAGGCGCACGCGGCGCTGGGTGCGGGACAGGAAGAGGCCCTCCCAGTCGGTTTGACTATCGGCCGTGCGCAAGTTGACCGCGCTTTGGGCGAAGCGTTCAGCCGGAGTCTGCCCTTCCAAGGCGCTGTGAGGCCGTTGGTGATATTCGCTTTCAATCCAACGCCAGAGGCGGGCATTGAGTTCTTCCAGGGTATGGACTGGGTCGAGGATCAGGCGGGCCTCGAAATCCATTTGCAGGGTGCGAAACCAGCGCTCCTGCTTTCCCCGCGACCAGGCCGCATAAGGCTGGGCGTGGCACAGCCTCACCCCCAGATTGGCGCACACGATTTGCAGATGATAGCTGGTGAAGATTTTGCCCTGATCGGTGTCGAGTTTTTCGGGGAAGCCGCGCCGGGCCAGGCCCTGCCGGAACCAATCCTGGAGACGAACGGGCCAAGGCCTGTTGCCTGCCTTCGATGAGTCCCTTCCCTTCCGAGGCTGAGATCGTCGAGAAACCGCATCCGGGACCATTCCCAATCATCGGAAAAGACGAGAAAGACGAATTTGTTTGCCTCTTTTGGGCTGTTTTCTTGCATTGAAGGGTGAATGATAGGATTTGCCCATGCCTCAGCCATCTGAACGCGAGATTGAAGTTTTCAACGCGGCGCTGGAATTGCCGGCTGCGGAGCGGGTCGCTTACCTGGATCAGGCCTGCGCCGGCGACGACGCACTGCGCCAGCGCGTCGAGGAATTCCTTCAGGCCGGTGACAAAGCGGGTGCCTTCCTCGAACGCCCGGCGGCTTTTCCGCCCGGATCGGGCGGAACCATACAAATCGCACAGGTTGCCGCCGAGAAACCCGGCGACTGGATTGGCCGCTACAAACTGCTCCAACAAATCGGCGAGGGCGGTTGCGGCGTGGTTTATATGGCCGAGCAGGAGGAACCGGTCAGCCGCCGGGTCGCGCTCAAGGTCATCAAACTTGGCATGGACACCAAGAGCGTCATCGCCCGGTTCGAGGCCGAGCGGCAGGCGCTGGCGTTGATGGACCATCCCAACATCGCCAAGGTTCTGGAGGCCGGCGCGACGGAAACCGGCCGGCCGTACTTTGTCATGGAATTGGTGCGCGGCATCAAAATCACCGATTACTGCGACCAGAACAATCTCTCCACCCATGAACGGCTTGGTCTTTTCATTCAAATTTGTCGTGCCATCCAGCACGCGCACCAGAAAGGCGTCATTCATCGGGACATCAAGCCCTCGAACATCCTGGTCACAACGAACGACGGCGTGCCCCTGCCCAAGGTGATTGACTTTGGCATCGCCAAGGCCACGCAAGGCAAATTGACCGATCGAACCTTCTTCACCGCCTTCGAACAATTTATTGGGACGCCTGCCTACATGAGTCCGGAGCAGGCGGAGATGAGCGCGCTGGATATTGACACGCGCAGCGACATCTACAGTCTGGGCGTATTGCTCTACGAATTGCTGACCGGCCAGACGCCTTTTGACGCCAAAAAGCTGCTGCAAGCCGGCTTGGATGAAATCCGCCGCACGATTCGGGAGCAGGAGCCGGCGCGTCCCTCGACGCGCCTCAGCACGATGCTAGGGGCGGACCTGACGGCCATAGCCAAGCACAGGAAAGTCGAACCGCCCAGGCTGGTTCATTTGCTGCGTGGCGACTTGGACTGGATCGTGATGAAAGCGTTGGAAAAGGATCGTACGCGCCGTTACGAGACCGCCAATGGATTGGCTGCGGATATCCAGCGACATTTGAGCAACGAACCGGTGGTGGCCCGGCCAGCGAGCAATCTCTACAAATTCCAGAAACTGGCTCGACGGAACAAACTTGCCTTTATCGCCGCCAGCGCGGTGGCCGCCTCGCTCGTTATCGGTATGGGCTTGTCCACCTGGCTGTTCTTTAAAGAAAAGGCGGCGCATGAACGGGCCGTCGCCGCCGAAAAAACCCAGCACCAGTTGCGCCGACAAGCCCAAGCCGACGAGAAGAAGGCCCAGACCGAAGCCAACAAGAGCCGGCAAGTGGCCCAATTCCTAAAGGACATGCTCGCGGGCGTCGGCCCATCAGTCGCCTTGGGCCGGGACACGAAGATGCTGAAGGAGATCCTGGACAAGATCGTTGAGCGCGTGGGCAAAGACCTGACCAACCAGCCGGAGGTGGAGGAGGAATTGCGGAGCACAATCGGGAGCACCTACTTTGAACTCGGTGACTACTCGAAGGCCGTAGCGATGCAACGCGAGGCCCTGAGGCTCAGAAGAGCGCTGTTTGGTGAAACGAACGAATTGGTGGCCGCCTCACTCAACAGCTTGGGCTGCGCGCTGGACTACCAGGGCCGGCGACCCGAATCTGAGCGCGTCCTGCGGCAGGCATTGGAGATGCGCAGGAAACTATTGGGCGGCGAGCACCTGGATGTGGCCACCTCGCTCCACGACCTCGCCCGCCCGGTCGGCGCTCAAGGCCGGGAGCCGGAAGCCGAGGCCCTGTATCGTGAAGCGCTGGCAATACGGAGGAAACTGTCAGGCAACAAGAACCCGGAGGTGGCCCTGACGCTCGTCCAACTTGCCACGGTGCTCTGTAGGGAAGGCAAACTGGGCGAGGCTGAAACCATGGGTCGAGAGGGACTCACCCTGTCCAGAGCAGTGTATGGCGACGAGCATCCGGAGGTAGCCCGGGCGATCGACAACCTAAGCGGCGAACTCCGAAGCCAAGGTAAACTAGCCGAGGCCGAGAGCCTGTCCCGCGAGGCCCTGGCAATGAAAAGAAAGCTTTTCGGTAACGAGCACCCCCTCGTGGCCCTCGCCCTCGCCGGCTTGGCGAGGGTGCTTCGGCTCGAGGGCAAACTGTCGGAGGCTGAAACCACTGGTCGCGAGGTGGTAAACCTGTATAAAAAGCTGCCCGACATCGACCAAACGCCCGCAATCTGGTCGCGCAACGACCTGGGGCAGGTTCTCATGCGCGAAGGCAAATTTGACGAGGCTGAACAACTTCTCAACGACGTTCTAACCCCAGCCGGTGAGACCCAGCCCAAGAACGCCGGACTGCTGCGCGAGCGCGGCGAATTGCGCGCCCGGATGGGTCACTGGAAAGAGGCGGCGGCGGACTTCTCCAGGGTGGTCGAGTTTGAGCCGGAGGACCACGAAGCCTGTCACTCGCTCGCGCCCTTGCTCGTGCAAAGCGGCGATCTCGAAGGCTACCGCCGTCTTTGCGCGCGAGTCGTGGCGTGCTTCGGTGGAACCAATGACCCGGTCCTAGCCGAACGGATGGCCAAAGATTGTTTGATGCTCCCCAGGCCGGGCGCGGAGCTGACGACCGAAAGCAATTGGGCCGACGCGGCTGTGACCATGGGCAAGAACCATCAGTATTTGGCGTATTTTCAGTTCGTGAAAGGCTTGGCCGAGTATCGCCAGGGCCATTTTGCCAGCGCGGTCGAATTGACGCAGAAAGTTCTGGCGAAAACCGGGCAGTTTCCCTTCCGCGACGTTGAGGCCTGCATGGTGTTGGCGATGGCGCAGTGCCAGTCCAGCCAAATGGACGAGGCCCGCGCCACCCTTGCCAGAGGGGTTAAGATTGCAGAAACGAAGCTGCCCAAGATCGAGAGCGGCGACCTCGGTGACGATTGGGGAGATTGGATCGTTTCCCAAGCCCTCCTCAAAGAAGCCAAGGCGCTCATTAAATAATTTGCCCCTTTGTCCCCGGAATCTTGCATTGGTTAACGGTGGGCCAAACTGCCCGGCCACTGAAAATGACACTGAACTGAAAAGACACCGTTATGATTGATTTGAACCATTGCCGAAAAACAACAGGGTCTGTTCTTTTGGGTTTGCTGCTGCTGGCCGCGCCGTCAGCGATGCAAGCCCAACTCTATTTCGCGACCAATAACGGCGCGATCACCCTCACCGAATACGATGGTGCCGGGGGTGCCGTCGTGATTCCCAACTTCGTCACCAGCATCGGGGAGTATGCGTTCCATCAATGCCTCCTGACCAGCGTCACGATTCCCGACAGCGTCACCAGCATAGGGGTGGGTGCGTTCTATGGCTGCTCCGCCCTGACCAGCGTCACGATTCCCGGCAGCGTCACCAACATCGGCGACGGGGCGTTCGCTGGTTGCGGCCTGAACAGCGTCGCGATTCTCGGCGGCGTCACCAGCATCGGGGAGTATGCGTTCGCTGACTGCTATGGCCTGACCAGCATCACCATTCCCGACAGCGTCATCAGCATCTGGGATTATGCGTTCGAGGACTGCACAAGCCTGACCAGCATTACGATCCCCGCCGGCGTCACCAATATCGGGGAGGGTGCGTTCGAAGGCTGCTCCAGCCTGACGAACGCCACGATCGACAACGGCGTCCCCAGCACCGGGGCGGATGCGTTCTTCAACACCAAACTAACCATCATCACGATAGGCATCGGCGTCACCAATATCTGGGCGTTTCCATTTTCTGATTGCGGCTTCTTGACAGCGATAACGGTTGATGCGCAAAACTTGTTTTATAGCAGTACCAATGGAGTCTTGTTTGACAAGAGCCAAACGACCCTCATTCAATATCCGCCCGGACTGGCCGGAAGTTACACCATTCCCGGCAGCGTGACGACCATCGGGGACGATGCGTTCGAATACTGCTACGGCCTGACCAGTGTCACGATTCCCGGGAGCGTTACCAGCATCGGGGATTATGCGTTCTATGATTGCGGCCTGACCAGCGTTACGATTCCCGGCAGCGTCACCAATATCGGGGAGGGTGCGTTCGGTGCCACCCGCCTGACCACCGTCACGATCCCCGGCAGCGTCACCCGCATTGGATTTGCTGCGTTCGCCGGCTGCCCACTGGGCGCGATCACGGTGGATCCCAACAACTCGTTTTATAGCGACGTGGATGGAGTGTTGTTCAACCAGAGCCAAACCACGCTTGTTCAGTATCCTGGCGGCTTAAACGGAAGTTACACCATTCCCGACAGCGCCACCAGCATCGAGACGTATGCGTTTGCGGACTGCACCGGCCTGACCAGCGTCACCATTCCCAACAGCATCCCCAGCATTGGGGATGATGCGTTCTATTACTGCACCAGCCTCACAAACGTCACGATTCCCGGCAGCGTCACCAGCATCGGGGTGTGGGCGTTCTATGAATGCTACGGCTTGACCAATGTCACGATTCCCGGCAGCGTCACCAACATCGGGGATTATGCGTTCTTTGGCTGCGACGACCTGACCAGCGTCATGATCGCCAACGGCGTCACCAGCATCGGGGATAGTGCGTTCGCTTATTCCGGACTGACCCGCATCACCCTTCCCAGCAGCGTCACCAGCATCGCGGACTCGGCGTTTCAGGGTTGCGGCGGCCTGACCAATGTCACCATTCCCAACAGTGTCAACAGCATCGGAGATTATGCGTTCTATGATTGCGGCCTGACCAGCATCACGATTTTCGGCAGCGTCACCAACATCGGGGCGGGTGCGTTCGGTGCCACCCGCCTGACCACCGTCACGATCCCCGGCAGCGTCACCAGCATCGGGGAGGGTGCATTCGAGAGCTGCACCAGGCTGTCGAGCGTCACGATTCCCGACAGCGTCACCAACATCGGAAATAATACATTCTATGACTGCCTTCGACTGACCAACGTCTATTTCCAGGGCAACGCTCCGACCACTGGTTCCTCGGTGTTCTATTCTGACACCAAGGCCATAGGCTATTATTTCCCTGGCACTTCCGGTTGGAATGGCTTCATTGCCGATTGTCCTGTCGTGATGTGGAACCCGCTTATTCAGGTGGGCGATGGCAGCTTCGGGGTGCAGAACAATCAATTTGGGTTCAACATCACCGGCACAAAAAATTTCACGGTCGTGGTGGCAGCCTGCACGAATCTGGCCGGCCCGGTTTGGGTTCCGCTCGCCACCAACACGCTGGTCAACGGTTCGTTCCATTTCAGCGATCCGCAGTGGACCAATTACCCCAACCGCTTTTACAGCCTCCAAATGCCATGAGAATTCCGAACTGAAAAGACACCATTATGATTGATTTGAATCCTTCCCGAAAAACAACATGGCCCATCCTTTTAGGTTTGCTGCTGCTGGCCGCACCAGCGGCGGTGCAAGCCCAATTCGATTACGCGACCAATAACGGCGCGATCACCCTCACCGAATACACTGGCGCTGGGGGTGCGGTCGTGATTTCCAACTTCGTCACCAGCATCGGGGTGGAGGCATTCGAATACCGCACCGGCCTGACGAGCGTCACGATTCCCGGCAGCGTCACCAGCATCGGGGATTCTGCGTTCTTTTACTGCGCCGGCCTGACCAGCGTCACGATTCCCGGCAGCGTCACCAGCATCGGGGCGAATGCGTTCCAGGAATGCACCGGCCTGACCAACGTCACCATTCCCGGAAGCGTCACCAGCATCGGGGAGGAGGCGTTCAATGCAAGCGGCCTGACCAGCGTCACGATTCCCGGCAGCGTCACCAACTTGGGGGATTATGCGTTCTGTTCTTGCGGCAGCCTGACCAATGCCACGATCGAAAATGGCGTCGCCAGCATCGGGGATTATGCGTTCGCTTACTGCTACGGCCTGACCAGCGTGACGATCTACAGCGGCGTCACCAGCATCGGGAATTATGCGTTCGCTGACGCCAGCCTGAGCAGCGTCACGATTCCCGGCAGCGTCACCAACCTCGGGGATGGTGCGTTCTCTTACTGCCGTGAGCTAACCAACGTCACGATCTCCAACGGGGTCACCAGCATCGGAGATTCTGCGTTCTATGGCTGCTCCAGTCTGACCAGCGTCACCATTCCCGACAGTGTCACCAACATCGGGGGGTATGCGTTCGGTGGCTGCACCGGCCTGACCAGCGTCACGATTCCCGACAGCGTCACCTCCATCGGAGATTTTGCGTTCGAAAGCGACGGCTTGACCAGTGTCACCATTCCCAACAGCGTCACCAGCATCGGGTACGGTGCGTTCGAGTTCACCGACCTGACCAGCGTCACGATTCCCAGCAGCGTCACCAGCATCGGGGATGCTGCGTTCGCTGGCTGCGGCGGGCTGACCGCGATCACGGTGGATCCAAATAACTCCTTTTTTAGCGATCTGGATGGAGTGTTGTTCGACTCGAGCCAATCCACCATTGTCCAGTATCCTGGCGGCCTGACGGGAAGTTACAGAATTCCCGGCAGCGTCACCAGCATCGGGGATGATGCGTTCTCTTGGTGCTACGGCCTGACCAACGTCACCATTCCCGACAGTGTCACCAGCATCGGGGATGGTGCGTTTTCTTACTCCGGCCTGACCAGTGTCACGATCCCCGGCAGCATCACCAACTTCGGTGGGGGTGTGTTCTTTGACTGCTCCAGGCTGAGGAGCATCACGCTGTCCCACGGCCTGAGCACCATTGGGTTCGATGCGTTCTATGAATGCGACCTCCTGACCAGCGTCACGATTCCCAACAGCGTCACCAACATCGGGGGTGAGGCGTTCTTAGGCTGCTCCAGGCTGACGAGTGTCTATTTCCTGGGCAACGCCCCCACCGTTGGTGGTGAGGGTGTTTTCAGTTATCCCTACGGGACGGTCTATTATTTGCCTGCCACCACAGGCTGGAGTTCCTCTTTTGCCGTGCTGTGGAACCCGCTGATCCAGGTGGGCGACGGCAGCTTCGGCGTGCAGAACCATCAATTCGGGTTCAACATCACCGGCACCAACAATTTTACGGTGGTGGTGGCAGCCTGCACCAATCTGGCCGGTGCGGTTTGGGTTCCGCTCACCACCAACACGCTGGTCAACGGTTCGTTCCATTTCAGCGATCCCCAGTGGACCAATTACCCCAACCGCTTCTACAGCCTGCAAATGCCATGAGGCTTCCGAACTGAAAAGACACCATTATGATTGATTTGAATCCTTCCCGAAATCTGGCGGCCGAGTCCCCTCATGCCGCTACGAAAACAAAACTACCCATCTTTTTGGGTTTGCTGCTGCTGGCCGCCCCGGCGGCGGTGCAAGCCCAATACGCCTACAGCACAAATGCCGATGGCAGCATCTACTCTTACACCACCAACACCGACGGCAGCATCAACATCGCCGGTTACTCCGGACCTCCGTGGGCCGTAACCATTCCAGCCGACATCAACAACCTGCTGGTCACCAGCGTCGGGGAGAAGGCGTTCATTGATTGCTTTGGTCTGACCAGCGTCACGATTCCCGACAGTGTCACCAGCATCGGGGTGGGGGCATTCGAATTCTGCGCTGGCCTCACCAGCATCACAATCCCCAGCAGCGTCACCAACATCGGGGCTGGTGCGTTCGAGGCGTGCAGCAGCCTTGCAGCGATCACGGTGGATCCCAATAACTCGTTTTATAGCGATGTGGATGGAGTGTTGTTCAACCAGAGCCAATCCACGCTTATTGAATATCCGCCCGGACTGGCCGGAAGTTACAGAATTCCCGGCAGCGTCACCAGCATTGGAGAGGCTGCGTTCGCTGCCACCGGCCTGGCCGGCGTCACGATTCCCGGCAGCGTTGCCAGCATTGGGCCGGATGCGTTCGGAGACTGCTACGGCCTGATCAGCGTCACCATTCCTGGCAGCGTTACCAACATCGGGGATAACGCGTTCTTTGGTTGCTCCAGTCTTACCAGTATTACGATTCCCGGCAGCGTCGCCAGCATCGGTGCGGAGGCGTTCTACGAATGCTCCACGCTGAGAAGCGTCACGCTGTCCAACGGCCTGAGCACCATTGGGTTCCAAGCGTTCTATCAATGCTCCCAGTTGACCAGCGTCACCATTCCCGGCAGCGTTGCCAGCATCGGTGAGGAAGCGTTCGCGGGCTGCACCAGCCTTACTAACGTCACGATGGCCGACGGCATCGCCAGCATCGGGGATTATGCGTTCGATGCCTGCTCCAGCCTTATTAACGTCACGATTCCCGGGAGCGTCACCAACATTGGGACGGATGCGTTCTACGAGTGCAGTCGCCTGACCAGCGTCTATTTCACGGGAAACGCTCCCGCGGCTGATGGAGGTCTGTTCTCTGGTTCGGTGACGGCCTATTATTTGCCTGGCACCACCGGCTGGAGTTCCCCCTTTGCCGGCATCCTGGCGGAAGAGGTGCAAACTCCATACAGCTTCACCATAAATGCCGATACCACGATCACAATTACCGGTTACACAGCGCTTGCCGGCACTGTGGCCATTCCAGCCACTTTGATCGGTCTGCCTGTCTCCAGCATCGGGCCTGAGGCGTTCCTTAGCAACACAAGTCTGACTGGCGTGACCATCCCCGCCAGCGTCACAACCATCGGAAGCGGTGCGTTCGAGGGATGCGCCGGTCTGAGCCGTGTCACAATTCTCGGAAACATTGCCAGCCTCGCAGAGGATATGTTCAAGGGCTGCACCAGCCTGACGAGCCTCTATTTCGCGGGTAACGCTCCGGTGGCTGATTTAACTGTGTTCGCTGGTGACAACAACGTGACAGGGTATTACTTGGCGGGCGCCACAGGCTGGAGTTCGCCTTTTGCCGGAATTCCGGTAGAGGACGTGGAAATCCCATACGGTTTCACGATAAATGCAGGGCAGACTGTCACCATTAATGATTACACCGGGCCTGGAGGTGCTGTGGCTCTTCCGGCGGCCATCCTCGGGCTGCCCGTTGCCATCATCGGGCCTGATGCGTTCCTAAACAACACAAACCTGACCAGCGTCACGATTCCCGGCAGCGTCACCAACATCGGGGAGGCTGCGTTCGAGGGTTGCACCAAGCTGACCGGCGTGACCATCCCCGCAAGCGTCACCAACATCGGGAATTATGCGTTCCAGTGGTGCATCAATCTGACCGGCGTGACCATCCCCGCAAGCGTCACCAACATCGGGAATTATGCGTTCCAGTGGTGCACCAATCTGACCGGCGTGACCATCCCAGCCAGCGTCACCTTCATCGGGTTGGGTGCGTTCGAGTTCTGTCCGAACCTGACCAGCGTCTATTTCAAGGGCAACGCTCCCGGCCTTATTCGCCAAGGAATAGGCCTCGCGGGGACCGCTTATTATTTGCCTGGCACTACCGGCTGGAACTCCACTTATTCCGGCGTGCCAGCGGTCCTGTGGAACCCGCTGATCCAGGTGGGCGGGGCGAATTTTGGGGTGCAGAACAATCAATTCGGTTTCAACATCACCGGCACCAACAATTTCACGGTCGTGGTGGCAGCCTGCACCAATCTGGCCGGTGCGGTTTGGGTTCCGCTCACCACCAACACGCTTGTCAACGGCTCGTTCCATTTCAGCGATCCGCAGTGGACGAATTACTCCCATCGTTACTACAGCCTCCAAATGCCATGAGACGATATTCTCTCGCGCAACGCCGGCGAATCCTGTAATTGTCGCCGGTTGAGCGACGTTACCCGCATTCTTGCGTCCATCGAGCACGGCGACCCGAAGGCCGCGGATCAACTGCTGCCGCTGGTCTATGGCGAACTGCGCAAGCTGGCGGCCTCCAAAATGGGGCGTGAATCGCCCAACCAGACGTTGCAACCCACCGCGCTGGTGCATGAGGCCTGGCAGCGGTTGGTGGGTGAGGGCAATCCGCAATTTGCCAATCGCGCACATTTTTTCGCCGCCGCAGCCGAGGCCATGCGCCGCATTCTCATTAACAATGCCCTCCGCAAGCGTGCGGTTCGTCACGGCGGCGGCCAGCAGCGCGTGGACATGGAGGGTGTTTTGGAAGTTGCCGCGCCGTGTGACGACGACGAACTCATCGCCGTGAACGAGGCGCTCGACAAGCTCACCGCAACCCATCCCGTCCAGGCCGAGGTGGTGAAGCTGCGCTATTTTGTGGGCATGACCAACGTGGAAACGGCCCAGGCCCTGGGCCTCTCCGAGCGCACCGTCAAGAATTATTGGACCCACGCCCGCATCTGGCTCTTCCGTGAAATCAACGCCGCTCGAACAACCAGGTAATATTTCATGGTGCAAGAAATGCACCGTCAGCCTGCGGCATCGCCGCCCGAAGAAGTCGGCAACTGGCCGAACTTAACCACCAATCTGCAATTTCTGTTTCCTGCGGGAGCGAATTGAGGACATTCCCCTTCTGGCGAGTCATTTCATCGATATCTCAGTCCGGGAGCTTAAATGCGCGCGGCCCCGCCTGACGCGTGCCGCACTCACCAACTTGCGGTGCTACAATTGGCCTGGAAACGTTCGGGAATTGCGCAATGTGATCGAACGGGCAGTGATCCTTGCCCGCGGTGGTGCCTTGAGATTCGAGCTTCCCGCAACCAACTCTCCGGCTTCCGCCTCACGCTTGGTGGCTCAAGCTAAGTCGCAAGACAGTTCAGGTGCTGCGCCGAAACTGCTGAGATGCGCGCGTTAGGGCACGATGACCACCGTGTCTCCGGCTTCCAACGGCATGTCCTCGTGGTGCAGCAAATCGATCCCTTTGAAGTCGCCGACGACCTGGCCGTTGCGCAGCACCCGGACGACCATCGGGTTCATAAAGCCGGTATAGACAGCGATGGCAACGGCGCGGCTCAACATCAGGCCCTCCTCCCAGGGCACGACCGGGTTTTGCACCGGACCCTGGACGAAGACGGCCGGGTTTTGCGGGTCCATCTGGCGGGATTGTTGCTGGGCGGCAAGGTAGGCCTGGTGCGCCTCCCATTGCGCCTTTTTCTTGCTGACACACCCGGTGGCCGGAAGGATCAGGATCAGGATTAAAATTAGGAACTGCATTCGGTCAGCCTCCGCCTGGGTCAACAACTGGTCGGAACTTCCTGTAAAACCTCAACGCAATGCGGGACCGCCGCCGCCACAAAACTCAAGCACTCGACGGCGCCGCTCGGTTTGCCCGGCAGGCAGATCACCAGGGATTTGTCCACCACGGCGGCCAGGTTGCGGGAGAGGATCGCGTTGGGGGTGAGCTTCATCGATTCCAGGCGCATGACTTCGCCGAAACCGGGCAATTCGCGGGCGGCGATTTCCCGCACGGCTTCCGGCGTGACGTCGCGCAAGGAGACGCCCGTGCCGCCGGTGGTCAGGATCACATGGCACCCTTGGTTGATCTGCCCGCGAATCGCCCGCTGGATGTCGCGCTTTTCGTCCGCCACCAGCGCTTCGGCCAGAACTTCCCAGCCGTGGCCTGCCGCCGCCTGGCGCAAGGCCGGCCCGCCCAGGTCGTCGTAGAGGCCGCGCGCGGCGCGGTCGGAAACGGTGATGATGCCGGCGGCGATACGCATCAGGTCTTTCGTTTTGACACCAAGGCGATGCCGGTGATGCGCATGGTTTTGTCCAGCGCCTTGCACATGTCATAGACCGTCAGCGCCGCCACGCTGACGGCGGTCAGGGCTTCCATCTCCACCCCGGTCGAGGCGGTGATGCGGGCGGCGGCCCGGATCACGACGCGGTCGCGCGAGGGCGGAATCTCGAACTCGACCGCGCAATGGCTGATATTCAGCGGGTGGCACAGTGGGATCAGGTCGCCGGTCTTTTTCGCCGCCATGATGCCGGCCAGGCGCGCGGTGGCGAAAACATTGCCCTTGGCCACGGCGTTCCGCTCGATGGCCTCGAGGGTGGCGCGCTTCAGGCGAATCTCGCCCCGCGCCACCGCCTCGCGGCTGGCAGGCGGTTTGGCGGAAACGTCCACCATGTTGATTTCGCCTCGCGCGTCCAAATGGGACAGCTTTTTCATTGTCATGCGTCACCGAAGGCCGGGAAACGGACGCGCTGCGGCGCGACCCTGCCACCCAAAACCGGGGCCTTCCTTTTCATCGGCCCTCCGGGTGAACCACGCTCTCCTTCCATTCCACCACGGCGGTGCGCATTTGTTCCGCGAAATGCCAGTTTTTTTTGACATGCCTGGGAATGGAACTCGGCGACGTGCCCAGCAAATCCGTCGTCACCAGGATTTCCCCGTCGCACCCCGGCCCGGAACCGATGCCGATGGTCGGGACGGAAACGGCGGCGGTCATTTCCCGCGCGACAGGGGCGGTGACCAATTCCAGCACGATGCCAAACGCCCCGGCGTCCGCCACCGCAATCGCATCCGCGAGCAACGCCTGCCGTTCCGGCTCGGTTTTGCCTTTGACATGGTAGCCGCCCTCGGCCACCACGTTTTGGGGGAGCATTCCCAGATGACCCAGCAGCGGGATGCCGTCGGCCAGAATCGCCTGGATTTGCGGCAGCATGCCGCGGCCGCCTTCGATCTTGACCGCTTCGGCCCCTGCCGCGGCCAGCCGGCGGGCGTTCTCCACCGCGCTGGCGGGAGTGGCGCAACTGCCAAAGGGCAGGTCGGCGGCCAGCAGCGCTTCGGGCCGGGCGCGCGCCACCGCCCGCACGTGATGTTCCATGTCGGCCATGGTCACGTGCGTCGTGTCCGGGTAGCCGAGCACGACCATGCCCACCGAATCGCCCACCAGCAGCAACGGGATGCCGGTCCCTTCGAACATCCGGGCCATGGCAAAATCATAAACCGTCAGGGCCGCCAGGCGCTGGCGGCCTTTGAGCGCGCGAATCTGTCTGATCTTGTCGGAATTCATCACAGCGTCAGTCGCGGCGAAAGCTCCCCACCAATTCATCGGGCGTCACCGTCGCGGTGCCCAGCTTGCCGACGACGATCCCGGCCGCGTGATTGGAGAGAATGGCCGCCTCCAGGGGCGACGCTCCGGCCGCAATGGCCAGCGTGAAGGTGGCGATCACCGTATCACCCGCGCCGGAAACATCGAACACCTCGCGGGCCTCCGTCGGGATCAAGAGCGGACGCTGTCCGCGCTGGCAGAGCAGCATCCCGTGTTCGCCCAGGGTGATGAGGAGCAGGGCGGGCTGCAAATCGTCCAGCAATTTTTCCGCCACCCGCAACAGCGCGTCATCCTGCTCCGGCGCCGTGCCCAGCGCGGTGTCCAGGACGCCGGCCATTTCAAAGGCCTCCTTGCGGTTGGGGGTCAGCAGGGAAACGCGGGACAAATCCAGGCGATGGGCCGGTTTTGGGTCCACACTCAACCAGACGCCACGCTGCCGGCAGAGCGTTCGGGCTCCGTTGAGCAGGGTCTGGGTCATCACTCCCTTGGCGTAATCCCCCAGAATGACGGCGTCGCCCGCTTTGAGGCCGCGCTCCAATGCGGCCAGCAACCGCCGGGTCGTGGACTCATCGACGTAAAGGCGCGTTTCACGATCGACCCGCACGACTTGCTGGCGATGGGCGATGATGCGCGTTTTGATGCTGGTGACCCGTTCCGGGCACGGCAACAACCCCGCGCAGCCTATGCCGTCGCGCTGGAGAATCCGCCGCAATTGCGCCGCTGTCTCGTCCTCGCCCACCGCGCCGAGCAAATCGGTGGCGACGCCCAAGTGGGCCAGGGTCCGCGCCACGTTGCCCGCGCCCCCGGCCATGAAGCTCTCCCGCTCGAACTCGACCACCGGCACCGGCGCTTCCGGCGAAATGCGCCCGACTCTCCCCCAGACAAACTGGTCCAGCATCACGTCGCCCAGCACCAGGATGCGCGCCCGGCGCGCCACGGCCAGCAATCGGCGCACCCGCGCCAGGCCCGGTCCGGGCGACTTTAAAATTTGTGCTTTCATGTTCAAATCAGTCAGCGATGCTCATCAATCCAGGAACGCCGTCAGCGGGCTGGTCGCGCTCGCCGTCGATCCCGCCGCAGCCAGTCCGACCTCGTAAGCGTCGCGTCCGCATTGCACCGCCGCCGCAAACGCCCGCGCCATCCGGCAAGGGTCCTCGGAGACGGCGATGGCCGTGTTGACCAGGACGGCGTCGGCCCCCATTTCCATCGCTTCCGCGGCGTGGCTGGGCCGGCCAAGGCCGGCATCGACCACCACTGGAACGGTGGCTTGATCGATGATGATGCGAATCTGGTCGCGGGTTTCCAAGCCGCGATTGGAGCCAATCGGCGAGCCGAGCGGCATGACCGTCGCCGTGCCGGCGTCCTGCAACCGCTTGGCCAGGACCGGGTCGGCGTTGATGTACGGCAGGACGACAAAGCCTTCGCGCACCAGAATTTCCGCGGCGGCCAGAGTCTCAATCGGATCGGGCAGCAGATAGCGCGGGTCGGGGTGAATTTCCAATTTGATCCATTTGGGCAATCCGGCGGCGGCGGCCAGGCGGGCCAGGCGGACGGCTTCGGCGGCGTTGCTGGCGCCGCTGGTATTGGGCAAAACCAGGTAGCGTTTCGGGTCGATGAATTCGAGGATATTGGCGAACGGATCGCGGCGTCCGCTCAAGTCGGCCCGGCGCAGGGCGACGGTCACGATCTCCGTGCCGCTGGCGGCCAGCGCGTCGCGCATCAATTCCGGCGACGAGAATTTCCCCGTGCCGACCAGCAGCCGGGAGCCAAACTCTTTGCCGGCGATTTGAAATGTCGTCGTCTCGTTCAACGTTCAAAACGCCAAGGATGGGGTGACGGCCTGCAAGTTTAAAGTTTAAAAGTTTGGCAAACGTCTTGCACAGCCAGTAAATGCGGCTGGATGGTTCTGCTTCCAAAGGGGAAAAACTTAGAATTGCTTGCACGAGAAATAACTGTCATTAATTACGTTTATTAGCGTTTGTAATTACATGGCACGATCTTGCGTTATCGATATACTTCCGTTTTAATTGCGCCATGATCGATGCCGTAGGCAAGCGTCCCCGAACCAAAAGGCCAGCGCTAAATCGCGCTGAAATCTTGCAGCAAGTGAAAACGCCGCTCGGTTTTTATGTGCTGACGCTGTTGATTGTTGAAGGAACGCTTTCAATCGTTCTCACCTGTTCAAAACTTACCGAAGAACACATTTGGGGCGGGTTCTTGTGGATGATCGGCGTGTTTATTGGCCTCGTCGTTTTGGTGTCTCTGTTTGTCTGGCTGAAGCCCGAAGGCTTGCTGTTCGAGAAAGATCAGTATTTGCCATCGGAAATCGATCCGTCGGCCTTGCGAGATCAGATTGAAGATTTGATCTACAAAAACGTAAAACCTGAAAGCTTGCAAAATTCCGGAAACCGAGGAAAATAAGGACATGCGTTGGCAAGAAACAGTCACCGACCCTGACGAAATCAAGGTGTTCACGGCTTTGGACGGTCCTGAAGACACGTGGCGCACGATGAGCGGGATCGCTCGCCAGACGGGATTGAGCGAAGCGCGGGTGGTTAAAATCCTTGATAAATACAATCTCATGCTCACTCGATTATCTGAAAAACCTTCTGTTTCGGGGTCGGCCCTTGTCGGTTTGATTGAAAAAGTGGGGACGTAATCGCGCGCGTCGTTGAGACGCCCCTTTTTTCTTTTCCCCTGTGGGAAAACGAACCGCTGTCGATCACTGGTTTCCTTCGTTTATTTTGGGCATCGCGAGTACGGCAAGCCGGGGTGAAGGGCTTGAATGTCCTCGATGAGTTCCAGACCATTGTGAGCCAACCCTGACGGCACGCCTCCCCCCGTCGCACCGGGACATTCTTGCCTGCTGGCCGCGGGCGGGCTGGCAATTATTTCCAGTTTTTTGACCTTCCCGGCCCAAAACCCGTCGGTTTGGCCCTTTTTGCCGACTGGCACATCGACTGCTAATGGGTGGAGATCTTGTAACGATGATCGACGCGTTATTTACAAATTCGGAATACGTGGCCGCCAAGAAAATGCTGGATGTCTCGCTGCTGCGCCACCAAGCCATTGCCAGCAACTTGGCCAACATCGAAACGCCCAATTACAAGCGTCTGGATGTCTCCCCCTCCTTCGAAGCGCAATTGTCCCAGGCCGTCGCCAGCCAGAATCCCGAAGCCATCGCCAGCCTCCAGCCGCGATTGGCGGTCGATACGACGGCCATCTCCGGACGGGCTGACGGGAACACGGTCCTGTTGGAAACAGAGATGGTCAAACTCAACCAAAACACCCTGGAAAACAGCGTGGAAACCCAATTGATCAGCACTTCCCTGGCCCGGCTGCGCATGGCCGTGACCGGCAAAAGCTGATTTACTTTTATGATCAGTCTCCTCACCGGCATTGAAAGCACCGCCTCCGCGTTGGACGCCGAGCGCATCCGCATGGATGTCATCTCGCAAAACATCGCCAACGCCAACACCACCAAGGGCGCGGACGGCAAACCTTATCAGCGGCAGGAAGTTGTTTTTGAAACGGTCCTGCGCGCCCAACAGGATTCCAACGGCGCGACTTCCGGCCCGCAATCCGTCCAAATCGCCCGCATCCA
The DNA here is from genome assembly GCA_049510745.1 of Verrucomicrobiota bacterium. Lineage (GTDB taxonomy): Bacteria > Verrucomicrobiota > Verrucomicrobiia > Limisphaerales > Palsa-1400 > PLGF01. The sequence goes on from JBEKYR010000015.1 coordinate 50,449, forward strand.
AAAGGATTCCCGCCCGCCGCGCCTGGTCTATAACCCCGGCCACCCCGACGCCGATTCCAACGGGATGGTCGCCATGCCGGACATCAATATCCACCGGGAGATGGTCGATATGATTGCTTCCTCGCGCTCCTACGAAGCCAACCTGGCCGTGGTCAAGAACGCCCGGGCCATGGCCCTGCAGGCGCTTTCCATCGCCAAACATTCCTAAGCCGCCGACCGCTGAATGGACGCCCTTTCCGCATTAAAAATGATGGTCGGCCCCCAGACGGGAGCCGGCCTGCCCAATTCCGTCCAGGAGCTGGCCGCCTCCGCCACCAAGTCCATTCCCGCGGCCGAGTTGCAGAAGCTTTCCTCGGACATCCCCCTCCCAACGGTCGCGCCGGGCCAATCCACCGGCGGTTTTGAAAGCCTGCTGGGCAATTTTGTCAGCGACGTGGCGCAAAAGCAGGCGGCCGCGACCGATGCCGTCACCGGATTGCTCAGCGGAAAAAATGTTTCGTTGCACCAGGCCATGATCTCGATGGAGGAAGCCAACGTGTCCTTCCAGATGATGGTCGAGGTGCGCAACAAACTGCTCGATTCGTACCAGGAATTGATGCGGATGCAAGTTTGATAAAATTTCATGAACAAAAACCTCACGCAGTTGGGCCAGCAACTACTCGGCATCTGGAAACAGCTTGGGCTGAACCAGCGCGTCAGCATCATCATGGCCACCGCGGTGGTGTGCGCCGGCTTGGGCACGATGGCCTTCTGGTCCAGCCGCCCGGATTTCTCCCTGCTCTACGGCAAACTGGAGGAAGGCGAAGCCTCCAAGGTCATCGCCGCCCTGGGCGAAACCAAAGTCCCCTATCAAATCCGCGGCGCCGGCTCCATCTACGTTCCCGCCGATAAAGTGTACCAGGTGCGCATGCAAATGGCGGGCAAGGGCATTCCGCGCGGGGACGGCGTCGGCTTCGAGATTTTTGACAAGGCCAATTTCGGCATCTCCGATTTCGTGCAGCGGGCCAATTACACCCGCGCCGTACAGGGCGAACTGGCCCGCACCATCAGCCAGCTCGACCAGGTCGAAAACGCCCGCGTCATGATTGTCATGCCCGAGAACCGCCTTTTGGTGGACAGTTCCCGCAAACCCACCGCCTCGGTTTTCGTCCGCGTCAAGGGCATGGGCCAACTGCCGCCGGCGGCGGTCAACTCGATCCGTTTCCTGGTCGCCAACAGCGTCGAGGGCCTCCAAGTCAACAATGTTTCCGTCGTCGATAACCAGGGCAACGTCCTGTCGGAAAACGAGGAAAGCGACTCCATCGCCGGGCTGTCCAACAACCAGCTCGCCGCCCGGCGCAATGTCGAGCAATACCTGGCCAAAAAGGCCCAGGGCATGCTGGAGCAGGTTCTCGGTTCCGGCCAGGCGGTGGTGCGCGTTTCCGCCGAGCTGAATTGGGACACCATTACCCGCACCGAGGAGAAATTCGACCCGGACGGCCAGGTCGTGCGCACCAGCGTCATCAATGACGACAACACCGATACCACCACCTCCTCCGGCGGCGGCCCGCCCGGCGTGGCGGCCAACGGGTCGGACACCAATTCCTCCTCCGGCACGCCAGTCAACAAAAGCCATACCCAGAAGAAAGTCACCAACAACAATTACGAAATCAACAAGATCACCAGCAACGTGGTGCAGGCGGCGGGCGGAATCAAACGCCTCTCCACCGCCGTTTTCGTGGCCCAGCGCTTCGAGGGCAAGGGCGCCGACCGCAAAGCCGTGCCCCGTTCGGCGGACGAACTGGACAAACTGCGCCACATCGTCCAAGCCGCCCTCGGCATCCAGGCCAACGGCGACGCGAACCGGACCGATGAAATGACGCTGGAGGAAATGCCGTTCAACGACCAGCCGGTGGCCGAAATGGCCCAGGAACTGGTCCAACAGGAAAAACGGCAATTCTGGACGGACCTGGCCCAGAAACTGATTTACCCGGCGCTGGCCGCCGGGGTGCTCTTCCTGTTCTGGCGTTTGTGGCAGAAGACCGCCGAGGATGAAATCCCCATCACTTTGCCGATGGTCCACGGCAACGGTCATGGCCGCTCCAAAAACGGCTCCAATGGCTCCGGCGTCGTCACGGTGGATGTCCTCAATCAATTGATCCGCGAAAACCCCGCCAACGTCACCCAGGCCGTGCGCAGTTGGCTGGCCCGCGGCAAACCCGAAACCTGATCCTTTATGTTCTCCATTGTTGACAGCGCGCGCCGCCTGGAAGGCAATGGCGAACGGGAATTTCACGGCGCCGCCGGCGCCGCCCTCGCATGAACCCTTGGTCGGACACGCTCCCCATGCCCAAGCCGCTGCGCGGGGTCCTCCTCCTGAACCCCGCGGACAAAGAAGCCGCGGCCGCGCGGGCGGCCATGGAAGAAGAACTGCGCGCCAGTTACCAGCGCGGGCGCGACGACGCGGAACGAGCGATGGGCCAGCAACTCCTCCAGCAGCGGGCCGAGGTCCACGAACTGATGCGCGGCGTGCTGGAGTCGCTGCGCAATTGCGTCCCGCAGATTCTACACGACAGCGAGAACATGCTCATTGCCCTGGCCCTGTCTGCCGCGCAAAAGCTGGTGGCCGACACGCCCATCTCGGCCGCCATGGTGGAAGCGGTCGTGCGCGACGCCCTGGCGCAGGTCGAGGGCACCGCGCAGTTCACCGTGCGTCTGCACCCGGCGGACCTGGAATTGCTGCAAAAATCCGCCTCCCCTCTGCTGGCTTCGGGCGACGGGGCCAAGGAATTCCGCTTTCTCTCCTCGCCGGAAGTGACCCGCGGCGGATGCCTGGTGCAGACCCACTTCGGCACCGTGGACGCGCGCCGCGAAACAAAATTTGATCTCCTGCAAAGAACCCTGCTCGTCTGATGAACCGACACGCCATCTGCACATCCAACCGCCTGGAAGGCCTGCTGCGCCGCGTGCAGGAAACCGAGGTCATCCGCAATCATGGCCGCGTCGTCCAGTTGATCGGGCTGGTGATCGAATCGGAAGGACCGCTGGCCGCCGTTGGCGAAATCTGCCGCATCGAATCGGCCGGCCAGGATGGTTCGACGCTGGCCGAGGTGGTTGGTTTTCGCAATAATCACGTCCTGCTCATGCCGTTGGGCGAACTTCACGGCATCCATCCCGGCGCCGAGGTCATCGCTCTGGGCACCACCCTGCGCGTTCCGGTGGGTGATTCGCTCAAAGGGCGCGTTATCGATGGCTTGGGCCGTCCGCTGGACGACTTGGGACCCATCCAGGCCAGCGACGACGTCAGTTTGACCCTGCAACCGCCCCATCCCCTCAAGCGCCAACGTATTCAACATTGCTTTCGCACCGGGATCAAAGCCATCGACACCTTTGTGCCTTGCGGACGGGGCCAGCGCCTGGGGATTTTCGCGGGCAGCGGCGTCGGCAAATCGACCCTGCTGGGAATGATCGCCAGCCAGGCCGAGGCCGATGTCAACGTCATCGCCTTGATCGGCGAACGGGGACGTGAAGTGCGGGAGTTTTTGGAAAAGGATTTGGATGAGAACGGCCGCCGCAAATCCGTCGTCGTGGTGGCCACTTCCAACCAGCCCGCCATTGCCCGCCTCAAGGGCGCCTTCGTCGCCATGGCGGTGGCCGAATACTTCCGTGACAAGGGACAGAATGTCCTGTTGATGATGGATTCGGTCACCCGCTTTGCCACCGCCCAACGCGAGATTGGCCTGGCCGTCGGCGAACCTCCCGCCACCCGCGGCTATACGCCGTCCGTTTTCTCCCTGCTGCCCCAATTGCTGGAGCGCGCCGGCACCGGCCCTTCCGGTTCCATCACCGGCCTTTTCACCGTGCTGGTGGAAGCCGACGACATGAACGACCCGATTGCCGACGCGGTGCGCTCGATCTTGGACGGCCACGTTGTTCTCACCCGCGAGTTGGCGACCCAGAACCATTATCCGGCCATCGATGTGCTCGAAAGCGTCAGCCGGTTGACCCGCGACCTGACCACAGTCGGGCAACAGAAGCTCACGGCGGACGCCCGCGAAACTCTGGCAACCTATCGCAAGAACCAGGATTTGATCAACATCGGCGCCTATCCGGCGGGGACCAATCCGGCCATTGATCTGAGCATCCATCTGCACGAGCCGATGAAGAGCTTTCTGCGCCAGCCGATCGACCAGGGTTCGTTGACAGAGCAAAGCTGGTCCCTGCTGGCCCAAACCATGGCCACGCCCATGCCGGCCAAACCCACCCCCGCTAAACGCGCATGAAAGCCTTTCGATTCACCTTGGAGGCGGTTCGAACCGTGCGTCAGCGGCAGGAAAACGACGCCCTGGAACTCTATGCCCGCGCCTTGCTCGCCCGCCAGCAGGTCCTCGATGCGCTGGAAGCGGTGGACGGGCGCATCAACGACGACTGGTCGCACATCCGCCAATTGCTGGCCAACGGTTGCAGCGCCGCCCAGGCGGCCCAGGCTCACCGGTTCCACCGGTCCTTGGAAAAAGAGCGCGACGACTGCGTGGCCGCCCTCGGTCAGGCCGAGCGACGGGTCCAGTCCGCCTCGCAGGCGATGCTCGCCGCCCGCCAGCAGCGCGAGATTGTCGAAACCTATCGGGAAAAACAACACCTCCGCCATCAGCGACTGGAAGCGCGCGAGGAACAGAAGCTTCTCGACGAGTTCGCCGTCCGCCGCGTGACCGCCATCCACGCCGGCCAACCCCAATCTTCACATGACTAAATTACTTGAAAACACCTGGATCAGCGCCCCCGTGGGCGTCGTGGTTTATCTCCTCTGCACGGTTCTCTTCTGGGAAACGCCCACCGTGCCGCTGTCGGACAGGCTGGGAAACGCCCTCCGTTTCACCGGGCCGGCCTGGAATTTCAAAAATCCCGAAGCCGATCAACTCATCGCCGAGCTGAAGATCGAGAGGAAATCCGTGGCGCTGCGCGAGCAACAACTCGATGAACTGGCCGCCCGCTTGCAGAGTGAACGCGCCGAACTGGGCCAGGTCACCCAGTCGGTCCGCCAACTTCAGAGCGATTTCGACAAATCCGTCCTCCGCGTCAAAGAGGAGGAAGTGGCCAACTTGAAAAAACTGGCCAAGGTCTATGGCGACATGTCCCCCGAAACCGCCGCCACGGTCTTGTCCGAAATGGATAATGGGTCCATCGTGCGGATTCTCCTCTTTCTCAAAGACAATGAAACGGCCGCCATCCTCGAGGCGCTGGCCAAGAAAGGACAGGCCGAAGCGCGCCGCACCGCCGAGCTTTCCGAGCAGGTTCGCCTTTCCACCCACAGCACCACAACCAAATGACCGCCCAAGCACCCGCCACCAAAGCCAGCGGCGCCTCGGCGCTGCTGGCTTCCGTTTCGCCCCATCCGCCCCCGGCGCAGCCATCCGCTCCGCAAGATTTTTCCGCTGTCATCTTACGGGCTGTCACCTCCCAGACCGCGGATTTGGGCTTGCCCCATCCGCCTCCGATCCAGCCATCCGCCCCGCAAGACTCTTCTACTGTCATTTTACGGGCGGCCAACTCCCAAGCTGCGGATTCGGACTCGCCGGCGCAGAAATCGACCGACCCCACCGCGCCCGCCCAGGGCAAGGCCGCCAGCCCGGACGCCGCCGATCCAGACCCGTCAAGCCTGCTGCTGGCATTGCTGGCCCAAGCGCTGCCTGTTCCCCCGCCACTTCCGGAGGGCCACGAATCGGTCGTGCCAAAACCCGCCAGTCTCACCACGGAGGCGACCACAGCCGAACCCGCCGACTTGGTTCCGAAACAGGACGCCGCCGAGGGAAACCCGGCCAAAACCGACCCTAAGAATTCGCCTGCCCAAAAGACTTTGGCATCAGCCACTGAAGAACCTTCCGCCCCAACCCCAAAACCCAGCCACAGCAAGGAAAGCATACTGTCATATGACAGCATGACTCATTTGACCTCTCCGACCTCTCCGACGTCTTCAGCCTCTTCCGGCCCAACCCTGAGACTCCCCCCCGGCAAGGCGGATTCCGGCGTTGCCGAAGAAAAACCGCCGGTCGCATCCCCCCAGCCCCAGGCGCCGGAGAAGGCCGACGGCACCGAGGCACCGCCAACTGGCACGTCCGCTGCTACGAGTAATCCGACAATGAATTTTAGAGCTGAAAGGAACGAAATTGCCGGGCCGACAGAGCAAAAGTTGCCGCCCGCCGCTGTGGGTGCCGTGACGGCTGTCAATGCCGGTGGCTCGATTGGCCAGCGGAAGGCAAAACCGTCCCTTGATTTCACGTGGCACGACACGCCGGCCCAGGATTTGGCCATGATTGATCCTTCCGCGAAAGCCGTCCTGGCGGCGCGCGAGACCGGGGCCGCCAGTTCTCCCGCGACCGGGCAATTGGCCCAAATCGAGCAGTTGATTTCGCGCGAAGTGGTGATCATCCGGGAAAAAGGGGCCGACAGCCTGGGAGTTTCGCTGAAGGTCGATGCCAACACGCAGCTTTTCTTGCAGTTGACAAATCACAACGGCCAGTTGCAGGCCTCCCTGCGGTGCGAACGGGGCGATTTTTCCGCCCTCGACACCCAGTGGACGCAGTTGCAGCAGGCGCTGGCGCGACAGAACGTGCAGTTGATGCCGCCGGGCGCCGGCGCCAGTTCAAGCTCTCAGCAGCCATCAGACCCTCAGCAGCGCCGGCTTCCGCAATCCCGCGAAGAGGCGCCGGCGGCCAACGTGGCCGTTGAGCCGGCACAATCCCGCACACCGAAACATCGAAACCGTTCCCGGCAACGCTGGGAATCCTGGGCTTAACCCTTCCATCTTATGTCGTCATCCATCTCCTCTGTTTTGCCGTCCCAAAGCCTCAACCAGGCGGACTTTCTCAAACTGCTGGTCACGCAAATGAGTTCGCAGGACCCGCTCAATCCGCAAAGCGATACCGCCTTTGCCGCGCAACTGGCCCAGTTCAGCGCCCTGCAGTCGTCGCAAAACATGGAGGGTGATTTGCAGACTTTGCAGGCCGACTCTCTCATCGGGCAAACCGTCACTCTCACGCCTTCCACCGGCGCCGCCCAAGTCAGCGGCGTTGTCAGCTCGGTGCAAATCGCCTCGGGCACGCCGGAGATCGTGGTCAACGGCCAGACCTACACTTTGAGCCAGGTGGCCGCCGTCGCTCCGACCGTGTCCACCAGCACAACCCCAACGAACAGCGCCACTCAATCCTCAACTCAGAAATAATAACACACTATGCTTACTTCACTCAGCTCAGGCGTCAGCGGACTGGATGCCTTCCAGCAGCAGATGGACATCATTGGCAACAACATTGCCAACCTCAACACAACCGGCTTTAAAACCGCCACCGGCAATCTGGTGGACGCCTTCAGCGATACGCTGCAAGCCGCCACCGCTGCCACCGGCAGTGTCAGCGGCACCGACGCGATGCAAGTTGGAACCGGTGTGACCACCGCTTCCATCACCAACAATTGGTCGGAAGGGGCGATCAACTCCACCGGCGTGACCAGCAACCTGGCCATCAACGGCAATGGATTCTTCATGGTGCAGGATCCAAGCAACAGCAGCGCCCAATACGCCACCCAGGACGGCACTTTCAGCGTGAACTCCAATGGGTTCTTGGTGACCTCCACCGGCATGGACGTGCTGGGCTATAACACGACGGCCCTTTCCGCGACAGGCCCCATCAAGATTGACACCACCGGCTCCAGTTCGACGGCCGCCATGACCTCCTACACGATCAATTCCCAGGGCGTTATCACGGTCAATCAAGCCGACGGCACCTCGTTCACCCGCGGTCAGATTCTCCTGCAGAACTTCGTCAATCCGCAGGCCCTGAGCAGCGTGGGCAACAATCTTTATTCCAACATGGCCAACGCCGGCCCGCTGGCCGCAATGGCCACGCCCGGCTCCAGCGGCTTGGGCACCATTCAATCCGGCGCGCTCGAATTGTCCAACGTCGATCTTTCCGCCCAGATGGCTAATTTGATCACCGCGCAGCGCGGGTTCGAAGCGAACTCCAAGATGATCACGACCAGCGATGAGTTGCTGCAAGACGTCGTGAACATGAAACGTTAATTCCTCGTCTTATGCCGGACAAAACCGAACCCCGCACCGGCGGACGCCTGGAGGCGCCGGCCGAAGAGCCCACCCCCGAGGCTCCGGCGGCCAAACCGCCGGCTTCGGGCAAAACGTGGCTGCCCCTGCTCATCACCGTGGTCGCCATGCCCATGCTGGCTTATGCCACCACCAAGTTTGTCCTGGTGCCGCAGATGAAGCGGGCCTTGGCTCAATCGACCGCCGCCCCCGTCGAATCCGCCGCCGCCACAGGCGGAGGCGAAAGCCACGCCACGGCCAGCGACGGCAAGACGACCATCGACGGCAAGACCAAGGTCACCGTCCCGTTGAGCAAAATCCTCGTCAACGTCGCCGGCACGATGGGCACGCGCTACTTGATGACCAGCGTCACCCTGGTGGGAACGGACCCGAATCTGAAGAACGCGATCGATCAAAACAAGGACCAACTCCTGGACCTGGCCACCGGCACCCTCTGCACCAAAACAATTGCCGACCTGGAAAAGCCCGGCGCGCGCAACGTCATCCGCGCCGAACTGATGACCATTTTCAACAACGCCCTGGGCGGACCCGTCATCAAGGAAATTTACATCACCGAACTGGCCATTCAATGACTCAGGCGCCCAATCCACCACCCGCCGCCACCCCGCCGGCCTGCGAAAGCCAGCCCCCGCCCGTGGCGGTTCAGCCTTTGGACCTGCGCGCTTCCTCACTGCTCTCTCCGCGCCAGTTGCGGGCTTTGCGGGCGCATGAGGAGCAGTTTCTTGACGCGGCCAGCGCGCGGGTGTCGCTGTTTCTGCGCTCGGAATTCCCGCTCAAGCTGGCCTCCATCCAGGTCGTCTCCTACCAAAAGCTGACCGAAACCTGGGCGGCGCCGGCCCATTTGACTCTTTTCAAGACCGAGCCGTTGCGCGGCGTTTCAATTCTTGACATCGAGGTGCCCCTGGCCCTGGCCATCGTGGACCGCCTCATGGGCGGCCCCGGCAAGGCGGCGGAAACGGCCCGCCAGTTGAGCGAAATCGAAAGGGCGTTGCTCGACCAGATCGTCCAGATTCTCCTGGAGGAATGGTGCAATAATTGGGCCTCGCTGCGCCCGCTTAAGCCCTCCATTTTGGGCTGCGAATCCAATGGCCGCTTTCTTCAGACCGCGCCGCCCCAGGCCAGCATGCTGGCTTTTTCCATCGAGGCCTGCTCCGGCGATGGCGCGGGCCGGATGCAACTGGCCTTTCCCTATGCCGCCCTGGAGCCGTTGCTGCGCCAGCTTTGCCCGGAGGCCGAGCCGGCGGCCCATGCCCCCGCCCCGCTTCCCCAAGCCTCCACTCAATGGAACCGCGGCCTGGACGATGTCTCCCTGCCTGTCACCGCGGAATGGCGGGAGATGGAACTTTCCGCGCGGGATATTCTCCACTTGAAGGTCGGCGACGTTCTTCAAGTCGGCCCGCAACTGGCCCGGCAGGTTTCGCTGCGGCTGGGCGAACTGCCCAAATTCAACGGCCGCCTCGGCACCCTCGGCGGCGCTTGGGCCGTGGAAATCACGCAACCGATCCACCTCTGATTTTATGGATGCAAAACCCAGTCCCGCCCTCAATCTCGATCTGCTCCTCGATGTCCGCGTCAAGCTGACCATCGAGCTGGGCTCCTGCCAGATGCCCTTGCGCGAGGTGCTCCAACTCACGCCCGGCTCGGTCGTCAAGCTCGACCAGGCCGCGCAGTGTCCCGTCAACCTTTACGCCAACCAGAAGCACATCGCTCGCGGTGAAGTTGTTGTCGTGAACGACTGCTACGGCATCAAAATCACCGAACTTTTTGGAGCCGCCCCGTGACCAACCTTCCCGCGCTCTCCAGCGGTTTGCCCGACATGGGCGCCTCGCTGCTGCGCCTGGCGGGGGCGATGGCGCTGGTCATCGCCCTGTTCCTGGCCGGCGTCTGGCTTGTCAAAAATTGGCAGCGCCTGGCCAGCCGCGGGGGCGCCGCCCCCAAACTCAGCGTGCTGGAGGTCAAATCCCTCGGCCAGCGCCAGGCCCTTTACGTCGTCGGCTACGAGCAGCAACGCCTGCTCATCGCCTCCTCGGCCACGGGGCTGACCTTGCTCAGCCACCTGCCCGCGGCGGATGAACCGCCTCCCGAGGCCGCGCCCAAAATGAGTTTCGCCGAAGCCTTCCACCACGTTTTGGCCGGCAAATCATGAACCCTGCCGTTTCCCATCCCAGAGGCCCCCTTTTCCGGCCGGTCCCGCCTCCGTGGGGGGTCGCGCTTTTCTTTCTCCTGGCCGCCGTCGCGCCGGCCCACGCCCAGGCCAATTCCGGCGCGCTGAGCTTGAATATCGGCATCAACGGCTTGAACCAGCCGGTCGATGTCGATGGCGCCATGAAGGTGCTGGCCATCATGACCCTGCTCACGCTGGCCCCTTCCATCATTCTGCTCATGACCTGCTTCACCCGCATTGTCATTGTCCTCTCTTTTGTGCGCTCGGCCCTGTCCCTGCAAGCGGCGCCCTCCAACCAGATTTTGATCGGCCTCTCCCTCTTCTTGACCTTCTTCATCATGGAGCCGGTCTGGGAACGGATCGACCACGAGGCGCTGGAGCCGTACCGCGCCAAACAGATCAGCAGCCAGGAGGCGCTGGAGCGCGCCGCCGGCCCGGTGCGCACGTTCATGCTCAAACAGGCGCGGCCCAAGGACGTGGAGCTGTTCGCCGTGCTGGCCCGCCTGGGGCCGACGCCGGTGGACAAGCTGCCGCTGAAGGTGGTGGTGCCGGGGTTCATCATCAGCGAACTGCGCACGGCCTTCCAGATGGGGTTCCTGCTCTTTCTGCCCTTTATTCTTATTGACTTGATCGTCGCCACCGTCCTCATGAGCATGGGCATGATGATGATGCCGCCCATGACCATTTCCCTGCCGTTGAAGATCCTGCTCTTTGTCCTGGTCGATGGCTGGCATCTGGTCGTCAGTTCCATCATCCAAAGTTTCGCCACCTGATTTTATGAACGCCGCTTTTGCCACCGACTTGCTCAAGACGATGATGATGGAGGCCGTCACCCTGGCCGCTCCCATTCTGCTCACGGCCATGGTCATCGGCCTGGCCGTGAGCCTGTTTCAATCGGTCACCTCCATCCAGGAACAAACCTTGACCTTTGTCCCCAAGGCCCTGGCCATCGTCGCCCTGCTCATCGTCCTGATGCCCTGGATGCTGCGCTCGCTGGTGGAGTATTCGGCGGCCATGATCGGAAAAATCCCGCAGATGGTGCAATGAACCGCCGCCATGATCGACCTGACCAACTGGTTGATGGTTTTTTTGCGGGCCAGTTCCATGCTGGCGGTCTTCCCCGTTTTTTCCGCCCGCAATTTTCCCGTCCAACTGCGCCTGGCTCTCGGCGCCCTCCTGGCCGTGATGGTCGGCGCCACCCTGCCCCCTAACGCCGTCCAACCCGCCGATTTCTGGGGGTTGATCGGCCTGATGGCCGTCGAAGTCGGCATCGGTCTGATTATCGGTTTTGCCAGCCGCATGATTTTTTTCGCGCTCGAAATCGCCGGCAGCCTGATCAGCGCCGAAATGGGCCTCTCCATTCCGCCCGGCATCAATCCGCTGGCGGATACTCCAATGCCCGCGCCCTCCACCATCCTTTACTACCTGGCGGCGATGCTCTGGTTGAGCCTGGATATGCACCACTGGATGCTTCTCGGATTCGAGAAGACCTACGCTTACCTGCCCATTGGCTCGGCCCATCTTTCCCAGGCCTTCGTGCTGGACATCGTCGGGCGGACCAGCGGCCTTTTCGTCATCGCGCTGCAATTGGCCGCGCCGCTGCTGGCCGTTTCCTTCATCATCTCGCTGATCTTCGCCGTGCTGGGCCGGGCCGTGCCGCAGATGAACGTCTTTGCCGAAAGCTTTGCCGTGCGTCCGTTGGTGGGCCTGAGTGTTTTTGGCCTCACCATGGAGTTGATGTCCCAGCATATCGCCAACTATGTCCGCCGTTTGCCCGAAGACATGCTGCGGGTGTCCCAATTGCTCCATTAACCCGTCACTCCTATGAGCGAACAAACGGGCGAGAAGACAGAGAAACCGACACAAAAGCGGCTCGATGAAGCGATCAAGAAAGGGCAGATCGCCCGCAGCCCCGAAGTCCAGACCGTCTTCGTCCTGGGCGGCGCCCTGCTGGCCCTGGCCTTCACCGGCGGCGAAATGTGGCGCGTCATGGCCGACTGCCTCACCACGACGTTGAGCCACCTGCACGATACCGCCCTCTCCATGAACGCCATGCAAGGTTACGCCGTCACGGGCGCGTTGACGCTCGGAAAGTGCGTCTGGCCGGTGCTGGCGGCGACCCTCACCGGCGGCCTCCTGGCGGGCGGCATCCAGACACGCTTCCGCACCTCATCCGAAGCCTTGGACGTCAACTGGGAGCGGCTCAGCCCCGTCGAAGGGTTCAAGCGCATCTTTTCGATGCGCTCGACCGTTGCCACCGGCCTGGGCATCGTCAAGCTCTCCGTCGTCATTACTCTCTGCTACGGTGTCATTCGGAGCATTTTAGCCGACCCGATCTTTCACTCGTCGGTCAATGTGGCAAGGATTGCCGCGTTTATGGCAGAATCTTCCTTTCGGCTCATCCTGCAAGTCGGTGCGGCGCTGATCGTTCTGGCGACGGCTGATTACGGCTACAAACTCTGGCAAACAAGCCAGGACCTCATGATGACCAAAGAGGAGCTCAAGGAGGAAACCAAAAACACCGAAGGCAACCCCACCATCAAAGCCCAGCAACGCCGCCGCCGCCTGTCCATCAGCAAACGCAAGATGCTTGCGGAAGTCCCTAAGGCTGATGTGGTTGTGACAAATCCGACCCACATTGCCGTCGCGCTTCGATACGACCGGAAGACCATGAGAGCGCCCCGGATTGTGGCCAAAGGCATCCGTCTCAACGCCTGCCAAATCCGCGAAATCGCCCAGCAACACCAGGTTCCCATCATTGAAAACAAGCCCCTGGCCCAGCTTATGTTCAAATATGGCCGGGTGGGTGGCGAGATTCCTGCTCAGTTATATGCAGCCGTGGCTGAAATACTGGCCTGGGTCTATCGCGTCAATGCCTATCGGTACTATCGCGAACAGTGTTCGTAACTTTCATCACGCAACATGGCACAGAGTCCGTCAAAAACGTCCAATGTTGGCCGCCTGTTTAAGAACGGCGACATCTTCCTGATCATCGGCTTGTTCATCACCGTCCTCGTGATGATCCTGCCCATTCACCCGCTGCTGCTGGACGGCTTCCTGGCCACCAGCATCGCCTTGTCCCTCCTTATCCTGCTTTCCATCCTTTACGTCCGGGAACCGGCCGACTTCACCGGATTCCCCACGCTGCTGTTGTTTGTCACTCTTTTCCGCCTCTCGCTCAACATCGCTTCCACCCGCCTGATTCTGCTGGACGGTTACGCCGGGCATATCATCGAGACCTTCGGCAACTTTGTCGTCCGCGGCAATTACGTGGTCGGGTTGGTTATCTTTTTGATCCTCGTCCTCATCAATTTCATCGTCATCACCAAGGGCGCCGGACGCATCGCCGAAGTCGCCGCCCGCTTCACTTTGGACGCCATGCCGGGCAAACAAATGGCCATCGACGCCGAACTGAACGCCGGCATGATTAACGAGGCCGAGGCCCGCCACCGGCGCCGCAAAGTCGAGCAGGAGGCCGACTTCTACGGCGCAATGGACGGCGCCAGTAAATTCGTCCGCGGCGACGCCATCGCCGCCATTCTCATTACCTTGATCAATGTCCTGGGCGGCTTTGCCATCGGCATCGCGCAAAAAGGAATGACGGTCAACGAGGCCTTGCAGCGGTTCACTCTCCTGTCCATTGGCGACGGCTTGGTCTCGCAGATTCCCGCCCTCATCACATCGACCGCCGCCGGCATTCTGGTCACCCGCGCCGCGGCCAAGGAGGAATTGGGCAACGAGCTGACCAAGCAACTGCTCTCGGTCCCGAAAGTCATGACGATCCTCACCGCCATGCTCGTGGTCTTCGCCATCGTTCCGGGATTGCCGATGTTCCCCTTCATGTTCCTCGCCTCCTGCACCGGGTTGCTGGCTTACAATTTGAAGGGACAGCAGCCCCTCCTCCAGGCCGCCACCGCTTCCGGGTCCGAATCTCCGGGCGCTCCCGCCGGCAAAGGTGCGGCCGCCTCGGCCCATCCGGACAAATTGGAATCGCTCCTGAACCTGGACGCCCTCCAAATCGAACTGGGCTACGGCCTCATCAGCCTGGCCGACACCCGCAAAGGCGGCGATTTGCTCGAACGCGTCACCGGCGTGCGCAAAACCTTCGCCCAGGAAATGGGCATGATCATCCCGCCCATCCGTTTGCGCGACAATTTGCAGTTGGAAGCCAACCAGTACCGTTTTCTCTTGAAAGGCAACCCCATCGTCCAGGGGGAATTGGTGCCCGGCCATTGGCTGGCGATGAACGCCTCCAACAGCAAGGTCGTCCTCAAGGGCCTGCCCACCGTCGAACCGGTTTTCAAGCTCCCGGCCACCTGGATCGCCGAGGCCGAACGGAAAAACGCCGAGGTCAGCGGTTACACCGTGGTCGATGCCCCGTCGGTCCTGGTCACCCATTTGTCGGAAACCGTCAAACGCAATTGCCACGAAATCCTCAGCCGCCAGGATGTGCAGAATCTCTTGGATAACCTCAAGCAGACCAATCCGACCGTCGTCACCGAATTGATCCCGGCGCAGTTGAACGTGGGCCAGGTGCAGCGCATCCTCCAGAATCTTTTGGCCGAAGGCATCTCCATCCGCAACCTCGCCGGCATCCTCGAAAAAGTCAGCGATTACACCAGCATCACCAAGAATCCCGACGAACTTTCCGAGCACGCCCGCCGCGCCTTGGGGGCGCAGATCATCAAACCGTACCAAACCGAAAAAGGGGCCGTGCAGGCCATCACCCTCGACCCGCGCCTGGAGCAGCAGATGGCCCAGGGCCTGCGCCAGACCCCCACCGAAATCACCCTGATGATGGAGCCAAAGCTGGCCCGCCACGTTGTGGAAACCTTGTCCCCGCGCGTCCAGCAACTCCTCAGCGCCGGCCAGCCGCCGGTGGTCTTATGTTCCCCGCCCATCCGCCTGGCTTTCCGCCGCTTCTTCGAAACCACCTTCTCGGAATTGACCGTGCTCTCCTACGCGGAAGTCCCTTCCCGCGTCGAAATCCAGAGCGCCGCCATCATCCCTTGCCCGGAGTGACATGAACGGCCCCGCCACCGATCCCATTCCCTTCGTCGCCGCCTCGGCCGAGGAAGCCGTCGCCCAAATCCGCGCCCGGCTCGGATCGGATGCCGTGGTCTTGCGGGTCCGTCCGCTCAAAGCCCCCGGCCTGGCCCGCCTGTGGCAGAAGCCGATGATTGAAGTGGTGGCCTGCCGCCCGGAACCGCCGCCGCCACCCGAGACCGCGCCCTCCGTCTCCGAAGCCCTGGCCGGATTCCGCCAGGAACTGGACGAAATCAAACAGCAAGTCGAACTCAACGACAGCGGCTGGCGCGTGGCGCCGTTGCTGCAAAAGACCGGGCTGCTCCCGCTTTACGCAAAACAGATTGTTGACGCTTTGAAGTCGGCCCACGGCGAGAACCCGCCGCAGGCCCTGGCCGGCGAAATCGCCCTGGCGCGCGCGCAATTGGCCAGGTCCTGGCGCGCGCCGCGCCCGCGCGAGCCGCATTCGTTGCACGCGCTCATCGGCCCCGCCGGTTCGGGCAAGACGACCGCCTTGTGCAAATGGCTCACCCAAGCCGCGCTGGTCGAAGGCCACCTGGCCCGCGTTTGGAGGTTGGACGGCGCCACCGCCAACACCGCCGAGTCCCTGGGCGTCTATTGCGAGGTTTTGGGCGTCCCCAACGAACGCGCCTGGACCGGCGAAGGCCGCGCCATTTCGGAGGACATCGGCTTCATCGACCTGCCCGGGGTCGATTGGCGCGATCCGCTGGCCGTTCAGGAACTGGCCGCGCAACTGCCGCAATACGGTTCGCCGCGCCTGCATCTCGTGCTCAACGGGGCCTACGATATCTCCGTGCTGCTCGCCCAGGTCCGCGCCTTCTCCGCCCTGCCCATTGACGATTTGATCCTCACGCATCTGGACGAAGAGCCGAACTGGGGAAAAATCTGGAACCTGGCGCTGGGCGCCGGTTATGCCATCCTCTATTTCAGCAGCGGCCAAAACATCCCAGGCGATTTTGCCGAAGCCACCGCCGAAAAAATCCTCGCCCGCCAATTCCCGCGCTCGCTGCCATAGCCCGGGCTAGAACTTCAGCACCTTGACCGCTTCGGTGGCGGCGTCCCAGACCGCGTCCGGGAAAATCCCCAGGTAGAGCATGCCGGCGATGCATGCGCCCAGGGAGAATTTCATCGGAACCGAGACCGCGATGGGCGAAAGGTCGTCCGGGTCCTTGGACCAATAGATGGCGCGAATGACGCCGAAATAATAGTAAAGGGAAATGACCACGCCCACAATGCCGACCGCCGCCAGCCACAAATAGGCGGAGTTCAGGCCGGCCTGCTGAATGACGGCCTTGAAAAGAAGGAATTTGCCCAAAAATCCCGCCAACGGCGGCACGCCGGCCAGCGAAATCATCCCCAGCGTCAGCGCCACGGCCAGCAGCGGCGAACGCCGGTTCAATCCCGCCAGCACGCCAATGTCGTCGCTCTCCCGCGCCACGATGCAGATGACGGAGAAGGTCGCCGCCAGGGTGAATAAATAGCCCGCGAGGTAATAGAGGACTGCGGCCGCGCCGGCGGCGTTGAGCGCGGCCACGCCGAGCAAAAGGTAGCCGGCGTTGGCGATGCTGGAATAGCCGAGCAGGCGCTTGAGGCTGCGCTGCGGGATGGCGCAGAGGTTGCCGTAAAGAATGGTGGCCGCCGCCGCGAGCATGAGCATTTTGTCCAGGTGAACCGCCAGCGCCGGGGCCGCCGCAAACAGCACGCGCAGCACCAGGACAAATCCCGCCGCTTTCGAGCCGATGGCCAGGAACGCTGTCACCGGCGTCGGCGCCCCCTGATAGACATCCGGCGCCCACATCTGCAAGGGGAAGGAGGCGATCTTGAAGGCCAGCCCCAGCAGCACCAGCAGGACGCCCAGCCAATAGACTTTGTCCTGCGTGAGCCTGGCCCCCTCGGCGCTGAGGGCGGCAAAATTGGTGCTGTTGCCGGCGCCAAAAATCAGGGCAATGCCAAAAACCAGGAAGGCCGCCGCCAGCGCGCTCAAGATCAAATACTTGACTCCCGCTTCGAGCGAGTTCAGGCGCGACCGTTGAAAGCTGATCAGGACGTAAAAGCTGACCGACATCATTTCCATGGCCACGAACAACAGCACGTAGTCGCTGGCCGAGGCCGCGAACATCATCCCCGCCAGCGCGATCAAGAGGATGGCGTAGAACTCGCCGATGCCCGCCGCGATGCGGTCGCGGAATTCCATCGCCATCAACACGACCAACACTCCCGCGCCCAGAAACAGGCGCTTGAAGAACAACGCCAGGCCGTCCTGCACGAACATGCCGTTGAAACCGATGTCGGACGGCTCGCCGCCTGAAATGTTGAAGCTCAGGGCCAGAATGATCATCAGGCCGATGGCCGCGACGGGGCCGAGCCGGTCCTTGAATTTGGGCGGCGTCCACAGGTCGATGAGCAGCAGCGCCAGCGCCAGTCCGATGACCGCCAATTCCAATATCACGAGGGAGAGGTTCATCGGCGGCGAATGATTAGGGTGGGAGCGGTGTCCGTCGGTTCGGCTCCGACCGCGCGAACGACCGTGGCCACGCTGGTTTTGATGTTGTCGGTCAACAGCCGGGGGAAGCAGCCAAAAACAATCAACCCGGCCAGGAGCAGGCCGTAGGGGAACTTGCGCCAGAGACTGGGGGCGTCGGGCGCGTCGGGCCAGGACTTGTCGCCGTGCCAGATATCGCGGATGGCGCGCAGCATGTAAACGCCGGCGATGACCAGCGCGCCCCACACCGCCAGGCCCGTGACCAGGGCGGAGCGGTCCCAATTGCCGAAGAGCACCAGAGCCTCGCCGGGAAAGTTGGCGAAACCCGGCAGGCCGCAACCCGCCAGCATCGCCATGATCATCACCGTGCCGATAAACGGCAGCCGGCGGAGCAATCCGCCCATCTGGTCCATGTCGAGGGTTTTGACTTCGTCGCGCAAATAGCCGCTCAAGGCGAAAGTCAGCGCCGCCAGAAAACCATGCGCGACCATCACCACCACCGTGCCCGTGATGCCGATCAAGCTCAGGCTGGCAATGCCCAGAAAGGCGAAGCCCATGTGCGCGACGCTGGAATTGCCGATGAGCAGGTTCAGATCCCGCTGCCGCATCGCCACCAGGCCGCAAGAGAGGATGTTGCCCAGGCACAGGGCCGACAACACATAGACCCATTTTTGCGCTTCGTCGGGCATGAGCGGCAAGGCGATGCGGATGAGGCCGTAAAGCCCGAATTTTTTGAGCACCCCGGCGTGGATCATGGCCGTGCCGGTCGGCGCCGAGCCGTAGCCCAGCGGGGCCCAGGTGTGGAAGGGCCAGAGCGCAACCAGGATGCCGAAGCCAAACAAAAGCGTCGGGAAAATCCAATGCCCCGGCCCCGGCGGCATCGGATGCGCCTTGAAATACTTCGTCAATTCGACGAGGTCAAAAGTCCGGTGCGCAGCGGGCACTTGCAGATAGATTCCCAGCAAACCCACCAGGACGAGCAACGCGCCGAGGCTGAGGTAAAGGGTGATTTGAAAGGTGGCGTAATTCTTGTCCTCGCCCCTGCCCCATAAGCCGATCATGAGGAAGGTCGGCACCAGCGCCAATTCGTGCAGGAAGTAAAACATAAACAGGTCCAGCGAGGCGAACGCGCCCAGGATTCCCCCGCCCATCAGCAGCAGGAGGATGTAATACTCCTTTTCGCGGGTGTTGATCCGCCAGGAAACGCAGGTGGCGGCGAAGAGCACCACCGCGCCCATCAAGATCAGGCCCAGGTTGATGCCGTCCACGCCCACGTGGTAACTGATGCCCAGACTCGGCGCCCAGGCGTGTTGTTCGACAAATTGATAACCCCGCGCGGCGAGGCGGATGGTGACGGCCGAGCCGCCGGTGCCGTGTTGTTCGACAAATTGATAGCTCCGCGCGGCTTGGCCCGGATCGAAGGTGCGGAACATGTTGATCGCGGTCAGCATCGAGATAAACGTCGCCAGCAGCGCCAGGCCGCGAATGACCACGCGGAAGTTGCGCGGGATCAGCGCGATCAACAGCGCGCCCAGCAACGGCAGACCAAATATGACAGTCAGTGGCGACATTTCTCAGCGCAACAGCATGAAATAGAGCACGACGGCGATGCCCGCCGCGAAGAGCAGGGCATACGTTTGCAGGTTGCCCGTCTGCGCCAGGCGCAACGCGCGCCCGCTCAATTCCGTCGAGCCGTGCAACCCGCGGATGACAAGCTTGATGAAAGAATCGAACCCGTTGGCGAAGGTGGCCAGCGCCTCCTGCGAGATCGCGATCAGTTCGGCGTACAGTTCGTCAAAGTAAAACTTGCGCCGCAGCAGTCGCGAGGTCCCTTTCAGGTGGACGGGCAGCGGATCGGACGGGGCATTGGCGTAAACGAAGTAGGCCGCCGCGAATCCCGCGCAAAAGGCCGCCAATCCCAGCGTCGCGGCGATCGGGGCCTGCTGGAATGGGGCCAAGGGGGCGAACCACGGAGCCGCCTCATCCACCGGCGCAAACTGGCCCGCGACAAATTGCTCGATGCCGAGAAAACCGCCCATGACGGAGGCTATCGCCAAAACAACCAGCGGATAGGCTATCACGCGCGACTTGGGCGGGTGAGCGCCCAGGTCCGTTTTTGCCTTGCCGAGGAACACCACGAAAAAGAGGCGGAACATGTAAAACGTGGTCAGAAAGGCCACAACTATCCCCAGGACAAACAACGTTCTATTGTGCTCGTACGCCGCCGCCAGGATGGCGTCCTTGCTGTAAAAGCCGCTCAAAGGCGGCAGGCCGCACAAGGCGAGCGCGCCGACCAGGAAGGTCCGATAGGTCAAGGGAATCTTGTCCTTCAAACGGCCCATCTTCCAGATGTTCTGTTCGTGGCTCAACGCATGGATGACCGCCCCGGCGGCCAAAAAGAGCAAGGCCTTGAAGAAGGCGTGCGTCGCCAGATGGAACATCGCCGCCGGCGGGTCCGCCAAACCGACCGCCATCACCATGTAGCCCAGTTGCGAAATGGTGGAATAAGCCAGGATGCGTTTGATGTCGTCCTGCTGCACCGCGATCAAGGCGGACAGGAGCGCGGTAAAGCCGCCAACCCATGCAATGAGGTGCAAGGCGGGCACGTTGAAAAGAAAGAAGACGCGGCAGAGCATGTAAACGCCGGCCGCCACCATGGTCGCGGCATGGATCAGCGCGCTGACGGGCGTGGGGCCTTCCATCGCGTCGGGCAGCCAGACGTGCAAGGGGAACTGGGCCGATTTGCCCACCGCCCCGCAGAAAATCAGCAACCCCACGCTGGTCGCCGCCGTTTCAAACAACTCCGGGTTGCGCAGCAATTGTTCCTTGATCCCGATGAAATCGATCGTGCCTGCCGCCGACCAGACCAAAAGGATGCCGGTGAAAAACCCGAAGTCGCCCAGGCGATTGGTCAGAAAGGCCTTCTTGGCCGCGTCGGCCGCGGCAGGACGCTCATACCAGAATCCGATCAGCAAATAGCTGCAAAGACCGACCAATTCCCAAAAAATAAACATCTCGATAAAATTCCCGCTGACCACAACCCCCAGCATCGAAAAAGTGAACAGACTCATGCAGGCAAAGAACCGGGAGTAACCCGGATCGCCCTTCATGTAGCCGATCGAATAAACATGGATGGCCAGGCCGACCCCCGTCACGATCAGCAGCATCAGCACGCTCAACTGATCGAACCGCAGGGCGAAGTCGATGTTCAGGCGGCCCACCTTCAACCAGTTGACCTGGACGGCCGGAACGCCGCCGCCCACAAACTCGGCCAGCAAATCCACGCTGAGCAGAAACGAAGCGAGCACCGCGCCCACCGAGAGAACGGCGCTGAACCGCGGGTTCTTTTGCAGGAACAACGCAATCAGCACGGCCGACAGCAGCGGCAGAAACAGGATGAGCCAGGGCAGCGGATTATTCATGCGTCATAATCGCATCGTCGCCAAATCTTCCACGTGCGTCGTTTGGCGGCGGCGGTAAAGGGCCACAATCAGCGCCAGACCGACCGCCACTTCCGAAGCGGCGACGGTGATGATGAAAAAGACCATGACCTGGCCGTCGAGATTGTTCTTATAACGCGAAAAGGCGACCAGGGCCAGATTGGCCGCATTGAGCATCAACTCCAGCGACATATAGATGACCAGCAGATTGCGCCGCACGATCACTCCCAGCAACCCGAGGCAGAACAGCAGCACGCTGACCACCAGGTAATCTTGCAGTCCGACGGGGCTCATCGCAGGTCCTTTTTGCTGAGCAACACCGTTCCGATCATCGCCACCAGCAGCAGCAGCGAAACCAGCTCAAACGGCAGGGCGAAATTCTCGAAAAGGCGCCGCCCCAGCGCCAGGGTCGATCCGTCCGCCAGGGTGTGCTCCAAACTGAAACCCACGCGCGACTGCCGGAGGGTGCGGATCATGACCAGGGCGATGACTCCCGCCGCCACGACCCCCAAACCGGCCATGGCCAGCTTGATCCGGCGGCGCTCCTCCTCTTTTAAATCCAGCAGCATGATGACAAACACAAAGAGCACCATGACGGCGCCCGCGTACACCAGGATTTGCACCGCCGCCAGAAAGTAGGCGTGGAGGAGCACAAAGAGGCCGGCCATCGAGAAAATAGCCAATAATAAAAACATCGCGCTCGTCACCGGATTGCGCGTCACCGGGTTGGCGACCACCAGCCCGCCGCACAGCAGCGTCAGCCCGGCAAAGAGGTAAAAGAAAACCTGTTCCATCTATTTGTGTTTCCACTTCCAGACCCGGTCCTGGTGGACCCCGCCCATCGCCAGCAGCCGGCTCTTGTCATACACCATTTCCTGCCGGCTCAGTCCGGTCAGGGAGTAATCTTTCATCAGAAAAATGGCTTCCTCGGGGCAAACTTCCTCGCAAAAGCCGCAGAAGATGCAGCGGAGCATGTCAATTTCAAATTCGCGCGGCGCCTTCTCCACGTTGCCGGCCGACGGGTCCACGGCCGGGCCGGGCGGGGTGATGCGAATGGCCTTGGGCGGGCAGATGAATTCACAAAGCTGACAGGAGACGCATTTGGTGCGCCCGGCGGGGTCCTTCACCAGGTACGGCGCTCCCCGATAGCCCTCCGGCACGGTCCATTTTTCCTCCGGATACTGCAGGGTCACTTTCTTTTTGAAAAAGTGGCGCAGAGTAACGCGGAAACCTTCCACCACCGCCGGGAGGTAGAGGCGTTCCCAAACGTTTAACTTTGTTCGTTTGACAATCATGCAAATCAAGCGCCCGGAGCCCTGAGCCAAAGCCAGATGGCGGTCGCCATGATGTTGGCCAGCGCCAGCGGCAGAAACCGCCGCCAGCCCAGGTCCATCAATTGATCATACCGAAACCGCGGCCACATCCAGCGCACCCAAATAAACAGCCCCATCAAGGCCGCCACCTTCGCCAGGAAAATGGCGATGTGGACCAATCCCAGGCCGATCGACCCGGCCGGTTTGTCCAATCCGGCCAGGGGCAGCGTCCAGCCGCCCAAAAACAAGGTCACCATCATGCCCGAGGCCGCAATCATGTTGGCGTATTCTCCCATGAAGAAAAGCGCGAATTTCATCGAGCTGTACTCCGTGTTGTAGCCGGCCACCAATTCCTGCTCCGCCTCCGGCAGGTCGAACGGCAGCCGGTTGGTCTCGGCAAACGCCGCTATCACGAAAATTACGAATGACAACGGGGCGTAGAGGATCAGCCAGCCGTGCTCCGCCTGGTAGCCGATCACCTGCCCCAGGTTCAAGTCGCCCACAATCAGGAACACGGGAATGACCGACATCCCCATCGCAATTTCATACGAAATCATTTGCGCGCTGGAGCGGATGCCGCCCAGGAAGGGGTACTTGGAGTTGGAAGCGTAGCCGGCCAGCACAATCCCGTACACGCCCAGCGACACAATCCCGAAGGTGTAGAGGATGCCCACGTTCAGGTCGGCGATGACCATTTTCTCGCCGCCCAATTGCGAGCCGAAAGGAATCACCGCCAGGACCAGCAGCGCCGGGATCATCGTGATCATCGGCGCCAGCCAAAAGTAGGCCTTGCGGACGTGGGCCGGGGTAAAATCCTCCTTCAGGAACGCTTTGACCCCGTCGGCCACCGGCTGCAGGATGCCGAACGGGCCGACGCGGTTGGGTCCGTGGCGGTCCTGGATGCAGGCGGAAACTTTCCGCTCCGCCAGCACCGCATACGCCACCGCCCCCATCACCACCGCGAAAACGCAGACGATTTTGATGACGCTGATCGAGGTAAAACAGGCCGCCGCCTGCGTCGCCGGACTTAAACTGTGAAACCAGTTCATGAATTTATTCGCAATAATCTAAATGGGCACCGTCACGCCCAATTCTCCCAGCCCGGCCCAGGTCAAACCGTTGAAGGCCGGCACTTCCGCCGCCATTTGGTTGAAGAGGCCCTCGATGCTGGCCGCCCCCGGCCGGCCCGTCACGCCCTCCGCCAGTTCGAGCAGAAATTCCCACTCCGCGCGCGCGTTGCCTTTGGGCTGAACGTTCTGCGTGAAGCGCTGCACGCGCCCTTTGACGTTGACGAAGCTGCCGCGCTTCTCGGCGTGGGCGCATCCGGGCAACAGATAGTGCGCCATTTCGGTCGTTTTGTTGGGCAGGATGTCGCTCACAATCAACAGATCCAGTTTCCCCAGCAAATTCTCTCCCAGTCCCACTTTGGTCACGTCCTCGCCAAACACAATCAACGTCTTGATGATTTCGTTGGCGATGTCCGACGCGATTCGCGCCAGGTTGGAGCCTGTCCGCGCGGGGGCGATGCCGATGAGCCTGGCCCCGGTGCTGTTGGGGTTGCGGTCGCCATTGAGGAGCAACCGGTCGCCCTGGCCCGTCCGCGGAACCGAATCGGTCACGGCTTCGAGCTTGGCGGCAAGCCGTTTGAGCAAATAAAGCTCCTCGTTGGTCTGGCGCGAGGAGGCGATGATGGCGGTCGAACCGGGGCGCGTTTTGTTGAGAATCTCGATCAGTTCGCCCAGCACGCGGGACCAGGGCCGGCCGGGGTCCGGGTGGCCGGCCTTTGAGCCTCCGACCTCTGTCAAGCGGTCTTCCCGGTTGATCCACTTGTAATTGAGCCGCCCGTAGTCGCACATCCAGCAGGAGTTGACGGCGTCGTTTTCGCGCGGCTCATAGCGGTACACCTGATCCTCGCGCGAGCCGATGACGATGTTGCAGCCGGTGCCGCAACTGGTGCAGAGGCTCTTGCTTTCCTTGAGGAACCAGACCCGCATCTGGAAGCGAAAATCCTTCGAGGTCAGCGCCCCCACCGGGCAAATATCCACCGTGTTGAGGGTGTAATTGTTGTCAAAACTTTTTCCCGGATACCGCGTCAGCGTGCTGTGGCTGCCCCGATCGGCAAACCCCAGCGCGTCGTCGCCCGCGATGTCCCGCGAAAACCGGATGCAGCGCGAGCAGAGGATGCACCGCTCGTCGTCCAGCATGACGCGCGGTCCGAGGTCCACCTGCTTGGGCTTGTGAACTTTCTCCTCCACAAAACGGCTGGCGGACAGCCCGTAGTCCACGGAGTACTCCTGCAACTTGCATTCCCCCGCCTGGTCGCAAATCGGGCAATCCAGCGGATGGTTGATGAGAAGCGATTCCAGCACCGCCTCCCGCATCTGTTTGGTCGCCGGCGAACCGGGGTAAATCTCCATGCCGGGGGAAATCGGCGTCGCGCAGGCGATGGCCCCGCGCGGCGTGCCCGGTTCATAGGGGAGGACGGAGCGGGCGATTTTGGGCGTGCCGTCCGGATTGAGCACCGGCTTGCGATCCGGCCCGGCGACGGGCGTGCCGAACTCGACCAGGCACATGCGGCAATTGCCGGCGACGGGCAGCTTGGGATGATAACAATAATGCGGCACTTCGACGCCGGCCGCGGCGCAGGCCTGGAGCATGGTGGTGGGCTGCAATTTGCCCTGCCAATCCGGCATCGCCTTTGGCACTTCGATCTCGCGCCCGTCCACCTTGACCTTGATCTTCTCCACCGGCGGCGGCGCGGGTTTGGGTTCGGCTGTCTTCTCGTTCGACATATTCAGGTGAAGGACGGCTGTGCTCATGGGCTGGCGGCGAGTTTCATTCCTTGCGACGGCCCCGCTCCGGCGTTTTTCGCCTCGTCGGCCGCGCCGCGCGCTTCAAATTCGTCCCGGAATTTGTTGACAAAGCTCAAGACCGGCCAGGCGCAGGCCTCGCCGAAGGCGCAAATCGTCCGGCCTTGAATGTTTTGCGCGATGTTCAGCACATAATCGGCGTCCTGTTTGCGGCCCTGCCCGCCGCAAAGGCGGCGCAGCGCCTTGGCCAGCCACAACGAGCCTTCGCGGCACGGCGTGCATTGGCCGCAGCTTTCATGCGCGTAGAAATCCGCGATGTTGGCCAGCGCCGCCACCATGTCCGTCGTGTCGTCCATGACGATGATCGCCCCCGAGCCGGACATGCTGCCGGCTTGCTGCAGCGAGTCGAAATCGTAGGGCAGGTCCAGCAGATCGACCTCGACCGTGCTCATCTGGCCGTCCGCCCCTTTGCGTTTCATTTTGAACTTCTCGCCCGCTTTGAACACTTTGGCCGAGGAACCGCCGGGGATGACCGCCTTCAACTTCCGCCCCTCCCGCAGGCCGCCGCCGAAGTTCGGGTCGAAGATCATTTCCCCCAGCGTCACCTTGCCCACCTCCACCTCGTAATACCCCGGTTTCCTGACGTGGCCGCTGACGCTGACGATGCGGGTGCCGGTGTTGTTGGGGGCGCCGAGTTTGGCGTACTCGGACCCGCCCATCTGGATAATATGTTTGACCGCCGCCAGCGTCTCCACGTTGTTGACAATGGTCGGGCACATGTAAAGGCCCAGCACCGCCGGGAAATAGGGCGGCTTGATCCGCGGGTAGGCCCGCTTGCCCTCCAGCGACTCGATCAACCCCGTTTCCTCGCCGCAGATATACGCGCCGGCGCCGCGATGCACGTGGATTTCCAGATCGTAGCCGCTGCCCGATATATTCTTCCCCAGTAAATTCTTCGCGCGCGCCTCGGCCAGCGCCCGGTTCAGCAGCCGCGCTCCGTCCGGCATTTCGCCCCGGATGTAAATGTAAGCCAGGTGAACGTCGTTGGCGTAGCAGGAGAGGATCATCCCTTCGATCAACTGATGCGGGTCCTTGTAGAGAATCTGGCGGTCCTTGAACGTGCCCGGCTCGGATTCGTCCGCGTTGCAAATCAGATAGATCGGCTTGCCGCTCTGGCGATCGACAAACGACCACTTCAGCCCGCACGAAAAACCCGCGCCGCCCCGGCCGCGCAGGCCGGAGATTTTCACCTCCTCGCGCAGTTGTTCCTGCGGGGAAAGTTTTTTGCCGCCCGGCAGGTCTTTGGGCGGCAGGGCCAGGGCCTTTTTCAGGACCTCGTAGCCGCCGTGGCGCCGATAGCACTCCAGGTCCGGCGTGTAACCGGGCCGGTCAACGTTCTTTAAAATGAGCCGATATTCTTGCGGCATATCTTGACGCCACCGTCAATTTCGCTACATTCTCAGTCTGTGCGCCTGCCCGATGGTGTAACGGTAGCACAGCAGACTCTGGATCTGTTTGTCATGGTTCAAATCCATGTCGGGCAGCCAATTCATTTGGATCCTTTCTTCGTCACACTTTTAGGGATTTGGCGAACGTAAGCGGCGCGTATCGCCGCCAGCAAACAAGATCCCTTCACCTGGAATCTCTCAAATTCTGAAATATTGTCTTGCTTCAAATGAAGCTGGCCTTCGCCGACATTTCCACGATGTTGTCCGCGCGAATAGTACTTATTCGATTCAACTTCGTTGGAACTCAAAACCCAATGACGAATGACATCTCGCCAAACCCCAATCCACACAAAAACGTCGCAGCAGCCGCATTTGACCTGCTGAAAATTCATATCGAACGATTTTCCTGAATCGGATGAAAGCGCTTTCACATACAAGGGTTCGTCCGTGTCGAAATCCACGGCGCGCGACGCTTTGACTTCAATCCGAATCTGCCCATCCAGAAGAAAATCGTATTCCCCGGAATATCCAGGGTCGAGTTTCTTGGAAGGTTTGACAAGATCGGGAACCAATTCCTTCAAATGTCCCTGCGCCCAAGCCTCGCCAAAAGTTCGCGGACCACTGATTTCAAAAATATAAAGATATAGGTTTCGGGCGATGTACTCGTCTCGGATTTCGTAGTAGCCATCAAGCGACAGAACTCCCTGGCCGAGCAAAATCGAAATCACATATTCAAAACGGTTGAATGGATAAACGGACAAAAGCGTGGGGAGCCGGTCTCTCAGATCCTTTTCGTCTTTCAAATGCGAGAGCAGTTCGTCGAGTTTCTGTTGCAGTTTTTGCATTACAAAAAGCTTGGCTGTAATTCTGTTTCGATTTGTCCGGCGGCTTTTTCCGGTGTTTCCAAAAGTTCCGGCAATGATATCTCTTCCTCAAAAGGATGGCCGTTTTGCCAGCCGAGTCGTCGCGTTTTTCGGAAACGTTCCAGCCGGCGGATGGTAATCTCGCAGAAGATCGGGTCCAAATCCGCGGTGAAACAGCGCCGCCCGTTTATTTCAGCCGCCAGCAGCGTGGTGCCCGAGTGAGCGAAAAAGTCAATCACCAGGCTGTTCCTGGGCGAACTGGCTTTGATAATGCGCTCAACGCACTTGATCGGTTTTTGAGCATAACAGCCCGACACGTTTTCCTCCATTCGGTAAAAAACTTGCTGAATGTCCACCCACACGTTGCCCGCGCGAATGTTGTCTGATTTGCTTCGCTCAAAATTCTCCGTTGTTTTGCCGCCGACCTCCTTGTAATAACCGCGCAAAATCTTCGGAATGTCGGTATATTCGGCCTCAATGTTAAAATCCGGCTCCCCCTTGATGTAGTAAAGAAGCTCCTGGCGCACCGCCATCCAGTTCTTTTGTGTTCCGAAGCCGCGTTGATTTCGCATCGTGATGAAGCTGCGCGGGCGCAGTTCAGTCTGCCGCATCATCAACATGAAATCCGGCAATGGCTGAAATCCATTGCGCTGATCCGCCCCCAGCCAAACGTAAAATGAGCTGTCCGGTTGGAGAACCACAATTGTATTGTTGACCCATTGTCTGCACCAGCGAACATACTCTCCGATCTCGCGTTCTTCAAAAGCGACCAGGTTGTAAGGCGGATCGTGGATGGCCAGATCGGCCCGCTCACCGTCTGTTAATTCCAACATTGCACTGGTATTTGCCGCATCCAGGCAGCCAACCTTGTGCCGGCCTTGAGCGTCAACCCAAATCTCACCGGGCTTCAAGCGGCAAAAGGGCAAAACCTTCTGCCGAAGCTCTTCGCAATTGTCCAGTCGCGGCAAGGGGTTATTCTTCATCGCTCATTTGTGCGTTGCCAATAGTTCATCCGCTTTTTGGATCGAAACGCCTTCATAAAACTCCTCGTTGACCATCACCACCGGCGCCGTCCCGCAACTGGCCAGGCATTCGACAAACTCGACCGTGTATTTGCCGTCCGGGGTGGTTTGCGGGCCGTGTTTCGACGCGTCCAGCCCCAGTTTCTTGCAAAAATATTCGCGCAATTGATGGCTCCCGCCCAGCGCGCAACTGAGGGTCCGGCAGATTTTGATCTGGTATTTGCCGGTCTTTTCCTTCTCCTGCCGGAACATCGGGTAGAAGGTCACCAATTCGTAAATGTTGATGGGCTGCACCTCCAGTTTCCGCGCCGTCCACTCCACCGCTTCCGCCGGGATGCAGCCGAACCGCTCCTGAATCGCGTGCAAAAACATGAGCGACGCGCTCCGCTTTTGCGGGTAATGCGACGTCAATTCGTCCAGTTCCGCCTCCAGTTCCTTGGAAACGCTAAAGCTCATCGGTCACACTCTCCCATCACAAAATCCAGCGAGCCGAAGATCGCCACCGTGTCGCTCACCATGTGGCCTGGCATTAAATGCGGCAGGATGCTCAGGTTGGCGAACGACGGCGACCGGATTTTCATGCGGTGCGGCGTCCCTCCGCCTTTGCTGTGAATGTAAAAACCCAGCTCCCCCTTTGGATTCTCCGCGCTGAAATAAATCTCCCCCGGCGGCGCGTTGACTCCTTCGGTGACGAGGATGAATTGGTGGATCAACTCCTCCATGCTCGTCAGCACCTTGAATTTGGAAGGCAGCACGATCTTGCCGTCGGCGATGTGGATCGGCTCCTTGGCCTGGTTGTCCGCTCCGCCGGGGATTTTGTCCAGGCATTGCCGCAACAAGCGCACGCTCTGCCGCATTTCCTCGATCCGCACCAGGTAACGGTCATAACAATCGCCCGCCGATCCGACCGGGACCTCAAATTCCAACTGGTCATAGACCAAGTAGGGACGGGCCTTGCGCAGATCAAAATCGAGCCCGCTGCCGCGCAGGTTCGGGCCGCTCAGGCCGTAGTCAATCGCCGCTTCGCGCGAAATCACGCCCACGTCCCGCGTGCGATCCATGAAAATTTTATTGCGCGTGAGCAGTTTCTCCGTCTCGTCGATGTTGACGACCACTTCCTCGAGGAACTGGCGGCATTGCCCGGCCCACCCTGGCGGCAAATCCCGCGACAACCCGCCGATGCGCGTGTAAGTGGTGGTAAAGCGGGCCCCGGTCAGTGCCTCGATCAAGTTGTAAATTTTTTCGCGTTCGGTGAACGTGAACAGGAAAACCGTCAGCGCCCCCACGTCCATGGCGAACGACCCCAGCCCGAGCAAATGCGCCGAGACCCGCGCCAATTCGCAGCAGATCACCCGAATGTACTGACAGCGCGGCGGCAGGGCCTTGTCCACGCCGAGCAACCTCTCCACCGCCAGCGCGTAGGCGACGTTGTTGGCCAGCGGCGCCAGGTAATCCAGCCGATCCGTGTAAGGAATGAACTGGTTGTACGTCATGTTCTCGGCGATCTTCTCGTCGCCCCGATGCAGGTAGCCGATGTCCGGCGTCGCCTTGGTGATGATTTCGCCGTCCAATTCCAGCACCAGCCGAAGCACGCCGTGCGTGGCCGGATGCGACGGCCCCATGTTCAGGATCATCTTCTCGCCGTGAATGTCCGGCAATTCATCCGTGTCCGCCGCGGGCGCGGGTTGCGGTGGGGTGAGGTTGGCCTGCGCCGCCGCCGCGCGCGCCGCCGCGTCTCCAACCTGCATCTCGTGTGTCGTCGTGGCCATGTTCTACGAGCGTGTCCTCTTCTTTTTCGGCCCTCTTTGGGTCACTTCCCCTTCACCGGCGATGGGCGGCGGGCCGCCTTGGCCCTGGATAATGGCCCCCGTCCACGGTGGATATTGGTCTTTGTCCGGTGGAACAGGGCCGGGAACGATTACTTTGGCAACCGGCTGCGGACCGCTATCGACCAGTCTCTTGCCGTGCGCGTCGATCCACAAACGCAGCCCTTCGAGCGCGCGCGCTCCCAACAAGATAAGATCACCCGGCTCCGCAAAAACGACCTCGTCCACCGTCTCCGAATCGCTGACTCGAATCATCGCGTATCCGACGTCCCGATAAACCTGCTGCCCGTTGGCCATTGTAAAAGTCTGCCGCTTCTCCGGCTTGACCTCAATTTGATCCAACTGCCGGCGCGCAATCCACGTCGCCTCGCTGCCCGTATCCACCATCAAACGCGGGATTTTCACCGCTTTCTCGCGGTCAACATGATTCTTGAGCAAACAGCCGACGGTGAATGATCCCATTATTTCTCCTCCTTCGCGGCTGTTTTGGTTGTTTCGGGCGCGGGGACCTCTTTGCGGTCGTCCGTTTCCGGCGCGCGCACGCGCGGCTCGCGGGCGGTGGCGCTTTTCCCGCCCGCCAGGGTCACAAACGGCCCCCCTTCCAGCGGCGCGGCATTGGTGAACGCCACTTCGGGAACATCCGACGGCTTGCCCGACAGCGGGAAATCCTTGCGCAACGGAAAATACGGGTAGCCGTCCCACATCAGAATCCGCCGCAGATCAGGATGATTGCGAAAACGAATCCCCATCATGTCGTACACTTCGCGCTCGTGCCAGTCCGCCGTTTTCCAAACGCCCGTCACGGTCGGCAATTCCAACTCCTCCTCGCTGACGTTGGTCTTGACCCGCAGCGCGCAACGATGCCCGTACCCGAAGAGATGATACACCACCGTCCAGCGCGGGTCGGCCCCGTAATTGTCCACGCTGCTGACATCGACCAGGAAATCAAAGCCGAGTTGTTTTTTGGCGAAATCGCACACCTCGGCGATGCAGTCCGCCTCGGACAATTGCACGGTGATTTCGCCCCGGAACTCGGCCGGCTCGGAGATCAGGTCTCCAAAACGTCCTTTTAACTGTTGCGCAAGTTCGCGGGCAGTCATGGAAATTCAATCATCGGGCGCCTTCAGGCAACCCGCTTTTGCAAGGAGAGAAACGGCTCCCGGCTCACCTTGCCTTGCAGTTTTATCAGGGCGTCCAGCAACGCTTCCGGGCGCGGTGGACAGCCGGCGACATAGACATCCACCGGCAGAATTCGATCGACCCCTTGCAGCACCGCGTAACTGCGATACATGCCGCCGGTCGAGGCGCAGGCCCCCATGGCGATGACCCATTTCGGCTCGGCCATTTGTTCGTAAATGCGCCGCACCGCCGTGGCCATTTTGTAGGTCACCGTCCCGGCCACGATCATCACGTCGGATTGGCGCGGGGAAAAGCGCATCACCTCCGAGCCGAACCGGGCGATGTCGAACCGGCTGGCGCCCGCCGCCATCAATTCGATGGCGCAGCACGCCAAGCCCATCGGCATGGGCCACAGCGAGTTCTTGCGGAACCAATTGATGGCCGCATCCAGGCGGGTGTGAACCACATCGCCTTCGACCTTCGAGTTATACCCGATTTCAGTTTGGGTTGTCATGGAGTACCGACCCTCTGTCAATGACCCTTTCACTAAACATCCGAAAGCAGATCGAGGCAAGTACTTTGTGCCATTTTTCACAAGCCCCACAATCACTAGCGACTTCTTCGGGAGCGGTCGTCCCGCCGACGGAACCCCTATTCGGGACGCGGTGCCCCGCGTCCATTGACGTCTCAGCCGCCGGCGGAACTCGTTCCGCGGCAAACTTCACCCTATGGTGAACAGAATGAGCACATCGCTTAACGATTCCCGCCGCCCTTACCGGGCTGGCGCCAGACGCCTGGCTTCTTGTTCGGCCCATTGCGCCAACTGCTGGCGTTGTTGCGCGTCGAGGCGCGCCTCGCGGTGCAGCCAGGTGTACGGGCGCAGGGGCATGTCGCCGGAATCGACGGCGTCGGCCAGGCGTCTCCATTTCTTGCGGGCGCGGCCCCGTTCGTCATGGGGCCACTCGGAGAAATTGAGGGCCGCGCGCCCGTCGTTCACGTGGCCGGCCAAGGACCATGAAACGGGGGCCACGTAGCTATACCACGGCCAATGGGTTTCATAAGAGTGGCAGTCGTAGCAGGCATGTTTGAGGAGAACGGCCACGGCCGGCGGCGGCGGGTTGGTGGCCAGCAAATCGTGTCCCGGCAGCACGGGCGGATTGGAATGCGCCGGATTGGCCAATTGCAGCGCGGCGGCCAAGAGCAACCCCGCGCCGCCAACCCATTTGAGCGGCCTCTTCATTTCACCATCAACCTGGTTCGCCGGGTTTGAGGCGCCACCACAAATTAAGTTCAGAGCCGGCGCGGTTGGGGCAGGATCGGGGGACCATATTGGTGAAGGTCAACGGGCGATTTGGCCGTCCGCCAGTTCGAGCACGCGCGGAGCGTGGGCGGCGATGCGGGCGTCGTGCGTGGCCATGATAAGGGTGGCCTGCCGTTCCGCCCGCAAAGCGTCGAGCAGGCCGATGATTTCCTCGCCGGTGCGCGAATCGAGGTTGCCGGTCGGTTCGTCGGCCAGGATCAAATCCGGCGCGTTGACCAGCGCGCGGGCGATGGCCACCCGTTGCTGTTCGCCCCCGGAAAGTTCCCATGGCCGGTGCTCCACCCGTTGCTCCAGGCCGACCCGGCCCAGCAATTCGGCCGCGCGCGCCGCGGCGGCAGCGGGGGCGACGCGCGCCATGCGGGCGGGCAACAGCACGTTTTCCAGCGCGCTCAATTCAGGCAAAAGATGATACGCCTGAAAAATGAAACCGACCCGCCGGTTGCGCAATCGGGCCAGGGCGCCCGGCGCAAGGGAGCGCAGGTCCACTCCGTCAAATAGAATTTCCCCCGCGTTCGGCAGGTCCAGCCCGCCCAGCAAATGGAGCAGCGTGCTCTTGCCCGCGCCCGACGCCCCGCGCAAAGCCAGGAATTCGCCCCGCGCCACCGCCAGGTCGATGCCCCCCAGCACTTCCAGGGTGCGGCGGCCCATGACGTAACTCTTGCGCAAGGCGCGCGTGACCACAAACGGCCCGGAAGCGGGGGCGTCATTCATAGCGCAAAGCCTCCACCGGTTGCAGTCGGCTGGC
Source organism: Verrucomicrobiota bacterium (assembly GCA_049510745.1). GTDB lineage: Bacteria > Verrucomicrobiota > Verrucomicrobiia > Limisphaerales > Palsa-1400 > PLGF01. Next base: position 84,137 of record JBEKYR010000015.1, read on the forward strand.
CTTCCAGGCCGGGAACAACCCGGCCAGGATGCAGGTGACAAAGGCCGTCCCGCAGATGAGCGCCACGTCCGGCAACTGGATCGAGGCGGGCAGATCATAGACGTGATAAATCGAGGCCGGCAACAACTCCATGTGCGTGAGCTTGCGCATGAATTCCAGAAAATCATTCCGATACGCCAGCGCCAACAGCGCCATGCCCAGGCCCAGCCCGACACCCAGGACGCCCACCACGATGCTTTGGCTCAGAAAAATCCACAAAATCTGCCGCCCGCTCGCGCCCAGCGCCTTGAGGATGCCGATTTCGCGCGTCTTCTGCACCACAAACGTGATCTGGCAATTCACAATCCCGAACGCCGCCACTATCATGATGAAGAACAGCAGGTAAAACATCATGTTCTTTTCCACCGCCAGCGCGTTGAAGATTTCCGGGCTTTCCTGTCTCCAGGTGTAAACGTCCACCCCTGGCCCGATCGCCGCCTGCAACTGTTGGGCCGCCGCCTCCGCCAGAAACGGATCGCGCAACTTCACCTGCAACGCCTGGGCCGTCTCGTCCGGCATCCCTTGCAATTCGCGCGCGTCCTCCAGCGACGTCACAATGACCGAACTGTTGTAATCGGGAAAACCCACGTCAAAAACCCCGCGCACGGTGAAATCCTCCGCCAACACCACTTCCGCGTTGGTTTTGCCCATGCTGGCCTGCATTTTTTCCAGGCTGCTGGCCGAATAGATCGCCACCCGGTCGCCGACTGCCAGGCCCATCCGGGCGGCGAAGTCGCGTCCGATGACCAGTCCCTTGTCGTTCACATCGAAGCTCCCGGCCACCATGCTTTCGGGCAGCACGTTGACCGAGCCGAGAGTTTCGGGATCGACGCCGAACAAGAGCGGGGCCGCCTGTTTGGCGGCGCCGGTGTCCGGCTCGGTTTTCAGCAAAGCCTGGCCGCGAATAAAGGGCGAGACGCCGGTCACCGCCGGGTTGGCGGCGGCGGTGCGCATGAGGGCCTGGTAATTGGTCAGGGGTTGGTCGCGGTCCGCCGGATAGACCTTGATGTGCGCGTTGAAGCCCAGGATGGTATGGCGCCATTCCTGGTCGAATCCGCTCATGACCGCGATGACGATGATGAGCACCGCCACGCCGAGCAGGACGCCGATGATGGAAATGACGGTGATGACCGAGACAAACGTCCGGCGGGGTCGCAAATAGCGGAGCGCCAAAAAAGCCTCAAACGGCAACCTCGACATGCCCGGATGTTCAACGACCAATTAAGAATTGCAAGAGTCTTTCTGGGGCGTTTCCTGCGGCGGAGGGTGTCTTTTTTGTAGCCGACGAAGCAGCGACTTTGGCCGGTTTTGAGTGTGCGACCTCCCATAGCGGCTCCCACAGCCGTGCAGGTGCCGGTTTCCTTTTTCACTTCTTTGGAATTATTCGTGGGGGCGCTTCCACCTTGAAGATGCCAATTTAGCCCAAAACAGGCAATTTTTGCCGCATTTTCAAATTAAGCTTACCCAACAATCATTGCGAGATTGGAATAATTTACAATATCGGCGATGGCATAGAGCGTGCTGCTGTCAAACGACTGACGCTATAATATGAGGCGCCTTTTAGCAACTGCAAGCGTGGAAAAGAGGTTCTTTTCCCAAGAAAATAGGTTGACGCTTGGCGGCTCCAAAAAACTCAAGCCGCAATTGCAAGCGGCACGCAAATGGCACCGCTTTGAGACGTGTGGAGACTCGCTCAACCGCCGGTGGATTTCCGGGGAAGGTTTGTGCAACCCGATTGCAGCGGTTCGGCTTTCCATCTTTGGCGGTTCTGGATGCTCTTGTTCCAAAACGGCTGCGAAATTCTCCCCGCCCGCACGGACCTGGGCCCCCTCCGGTTTATTTAAGCAAGGATGGGGACAAGCCCGCGCTGGATTCCGCAAAACAAAAGGGGCTGCCGCGTTCTCATTGATGGAAGTCATGATCGCCTTGGGACTATTGGGGATCTTTGTTGCCGCTTGCCTGGCGGCAATCGTCACTAACCAGGTCTGCGACAGAAAAGCAAAGGAAGAGGCGATAGCGATGGACTTCCTGACCAAATATGTCGAGAACATCAAGGCGCTGCCCTTCGCATCGGTCGCCCCGGGATTGCCCATCAACTCAATCTATAATGGCGCTGCTGGTGCGCCCCTCATCACCATTCCGGTGAACAGTTCCTGGGTTTCGCTCAACACGATCGCCTTCCAAACTTTTTATCCCGATCTGTTGTGGTTGAGCAATCGCAATCCAATGATGCAGGTGGCTTTGACGCGAAATAGCGTTGCTGGAACACTGCATGACATAGAGATCAACGTCAAAATTGATTGGGACGCTCCACTGGCCAAGGGTGGACGGCTGGAAGTTCAGGTTGATTTGTTGCGGACGGCAGATGTGCCGACGTTATGAGAACAGCCTCAACCAACCCCGCTCCTCGAATTTTCCAGCGAGCCTTCACTCTGGCGGAACTGATGGTTGCCGCCGGTGTCGGCATGGGTCTGGCCGGAACTGCGGTTCTGCTCCTGCTCCAATCGGCAACGGAGCAACGGCGTGGATTTGCCGACACGACCGTTGAAGAAGAAGCTCACACTTTGCAGGCTAACATTACCGCCTGCCTGCGCAGCATGAGCGCCACCCAAGGGCTTACGCCCAACTATTCGAGCGGCCTCTACGATGGCAATGGACATCTGTTGGGATACCAATCGGTCTTTATATTTAACCCCACCAATGGCGCCTACATTACCGGGAACATTAGTTATAACTCATCTTCCGGACAAGTTATCTACACCCCCAACGTTTTGGCTCCCTCGACACAGATGCTGTGGATGACCAACAGCGCGTCCGCCGTGTTGACCGAGCTTTACTTCTCCACTTCCTTTAATCTGGATGGCTCGCAGAATAATTCACTCGTGAATGTGGTCTTTCAAATGAATGACAATGGATTTTCGCAGGAGAACCCGACAAATAATCCGGCCAGCATATTTCGCAACTTTTCGGTTCAGATGCGAAACGATAATTAAATTCTAAGCCGTCGTGCATACTCCATCCATAAACCACCGTCCAGAGCAAGGCTCCACCCTCCTGCAAGTCGTCGTTGCCGGTGCCATCATTTGCATGACCGCTGCCTCCACCCTCATAATGAGCGCCAATTCCATTAATAGCGCGTGCGGGCGCGTGGATTGGGACAAGGCATTCTTCAACGCTGAAAATGCCGTGGTCTGGGCGGCCCAAACAGCCTTCGATACATCGCTGGCCCCCGGTTCAAGCAATTACTACTCGACCGCTCTCGGAACCCTGCCGCTTGGCTCCATCATTTCGCCTACCAATGGAGATGTCACATTCAAGGGCGCGTGGGTGCAAATTGTGCAACCCGGCGTTTCAGGGAGCAATGTTATTGTCATCACTGCGTCTGCCCGCGTCAACAACGCAATTCGCACCATTCAGGCCCAAATTACGATCCGGCCCGCCAGCCAGGTATTCGACTATGAGTATTTTCTGAACAATTGGGGTTGGTGGTGGGGAAACACCATCACGGGCAATGGCGCCCAACGCGCCAACTGGGATTTTGATTTCAGGGACGGTCCAACCGTCAACGGCTCCATTTATGCCGCTGACCAGGTTGATGAGAATGAAATACCCATCCAAGCCTACGCGACGCCGCCTTTTGCCGGGCTGGCCGGAGCTGATGAAACCAATCTCGTCCACCAGGGCGCTCCACGAGTGGCCATGCCGAACCTGCTGAATTTTAGCAACTACATTGCCACTGCCACGGCCAATACAAGCAGCAACGGCCTTTGGATCGGCACAAGGCAACTTGTTGCCGGCGCGTTGACAAACCATAGCATCCCCAATCCCGGCGGCAACGACGGCAACCTTACCCCCCAAACCGGGCTGTATCTAGCGGGCACTCCCAGCTCGCCGATCATCGTCAAAGGCACGGTGGTAATACCTGGTGACCTTGTCATTCAAGGAACAGTCACCGGACAGGGCACTCTGTATGTGGGAGGAAACCTTTACATAGCCAATAACATCACCTATGCCCATGGCCCGGACTTCAGCACGCCCCCGGAAACCAAAGAACCCTCCGTCCGCGACGCTTGGGTTGCGCAAAACATGACCAATGACTTGGTCGCTTACGCCGTCAGAGGTTCTATTTTGGCGGGTGACGTAACTGACCCCGATTGGATCAACTATTGTTACAATTATCCTGGCAGCGGCCTGGCTAATGTGGGTGACGAATCGCATCTGGGTGCGGACGGGATCGCCAACACCCCCGACGATAACATCCCGTTCCTTCATGCCGACGGCTCGATGAGCACCTGGTATGATGCCGACGGAGATGGCGTCATGGAGGCCAACTACAATTACAACACGGACATAAACATGACCCCCGCCCGGGCAACGAATATTGTAGGATATCCCACGGATGTCAATGGCAATCCCCTCGCCTATAATCAGGTGGCGACCGACAACATGGGCACGCTGGAGGGAATTTTTTACACGGATCACGCTGCCGCGATGCGCCTGGCCCAAAGCACCGCCGTCTTCCACGGTGTAATTGTTTCGCGCAATGAACAGATTGTATTTCAGAACTATCTCACTCTGAATTATGATTCGCGTGTCAACAGCCGCTATAATAACAACCCGAATCAGTTCATCAACCTGGGCTTGCCTTGGGGCAAGCCGCTCCAGGTGAATAGTTTTGCCGAGCTGGCTCCAAATGGAACGGGGCTATGACCCGCGCTATGCGCCATCGCGTCTTCAGACACAGCCTGATGGGGATTGCGGCCATCCTGGTCACGTTGGCCATGGCAATTCGCGCCGGCGCGGCCATATCGAACGGGCCAAATAATACTAACGCCGTCGTCGCGGAACAGCAGCGCCTTTTGCAGTTCTTTCGGGCGGAGCAGTCCTATCAAGAACAATTGAGGGTGGGGCGGGAGCGTTATAATCAGAAGCAAATTGACCGTGCCAAAGTCATTGCGGCCATGTCATCGGAACTTCAGGCCAGACAACAGACAGTCGTGCTTCAGCCCGAGGCAGCGCCGGACGGCAATACAGACGAACCGGCCGGGCGGTTTCGGCCTTCGCTGGCTGTGGCCGTGCTGGCAGTTGGTTTTATCGGCTTTGGATATTACTGGAACCGTCTGCGCGCGCAGGAAACGTTCGGCCAGGAGCGCAAGCCCATCGTCGTCCCGGTGGCGCCAGTTGTCGCGAGGTCAATGGCGGACGAAATCTTCTTTTGCAAAGGCGAAGGCGCGAACGGTCGTGGCCGTTATACGAAAGAGGGGGTTGTGGTTCTGAAAGGTTCCATCGGTCGCAAGAAGAATGCGCCATCCATTGTGGCGAAATCGACCGAACCATTGCGGGCAAAGCTGCTCGACTCAGGCGTGATGCGCGAGGAAGGCGATACGGTCATTTTCGAGAAAGATCACTTGTTTCCGACGCCGAGCATGGCAGCGGTTGCGCTCTTGGGCAGGACGGTCAACGGGTGGCTTGAATGGAAAACCGAGGATGGCATAACGCTGGATACGGTGCAACGCCTGGAGGCGAGAGAGTAATTGCGGCCCGCCATCCACAGTCCGAAACCCAGATAGGCTGGATTGATTTGCGGCGAAGTGAAGCTGTTCCAGATTGTCGTCGCAGTATATGACGCGCGAGTCCGCCCGCCCTTACCGCGCCGCTTTGGGCGTCGTCGCGGGCGGCGTCTCCGGCGTTTCCGCCGGGCCTTCCGGCAAAATTGATTTCAGGGTGTGGAACGGACGCAGAAACAGCATCAGGACCTTCGGAATATAAACCGGTTCGATGGCGGGGTTGAGCACCGATCCGCTGATATGATATTCAAAGACCTTGCTCAAGGGCGTCAGCACCATCCTCAACAGCGGCCCCAGCACCGGCGTCTCGCGTAACAGGTCCGCTTCCACTCGCGCGTCGATCTGTTTGTCCAGGCCCGCTTTCCCCCAATAGAGCAGCCGGTACCCGGTCGCGCCCACTTCCAGGTCGTCGCTCGAAACCTCCCCGTTGCCCACCGTAAAAGTCGCGCTCGCTTCCCGCGCCCGGCTGTTGCCCGCCCCCGGCATTATCACGTTCAGCACGGGCGAGAGAATGCCAAAAAGTCTTATGTCCCAGAGCAGCGCGTCATGCACATAAACGTAACCGTGTCCCGCCAGCGCGTGTGGGTCGGCGGCCACGGGCGAATGCAGCGTCAATCGCCCGTCGAGCAGCCCCTCCAGCCGGTTGCTTCGGCCAGTCCACCCTCTGGCCAGCGCGGAAAGGTCGATGTCCCGCACCGCGCAGTCGGTGCGGAAGCTCGAACCATGCTTGGGCACGTAGTCGAAAGTGATCCAGCCGGTCAGCGTACCGGTGCGATAAAGGCGGGCCTGGACGTTGGTCACGGCGACGTGGCGGCCCAGCCAGTGGACCTCCCCGGAAATCTTCTCCGCCGTCAGGTTGGTCCAATGAAACTGTTCGCCCTCGATCATAAACCGCACGTCCGTGGCCAGCGGGTTGTTCCACGCGAAGGATCCGGAAGCCCGCACGCGGGGTGGCGTGTCGAAGTGAACCCGGTCCAGAAACCCGGGCGTGTTGGTCCCCAGGACGCGGCGCAACAGCCCCGGGTCCAGCGTCGATTCCACATTGGTCAATACTATCTGTTTGGAGTTCAAATCCGCCGTCACCAGCGGCGCCGTCAGCGCTCCCCCCTCCCGCGCCAGGCGCAGTCCCGCCACCCGCACCCGGTGATTGGTGTACTCCACGCTCGCGTTGAGCGCCTCGACCGTTTCGCCGCGCACGGCAAAACGGCCCGCCGCCACCGTCCCGGAAAAGCCGAGCGTGTCCCGGTCGCGCCAGCGGCCCCAGGCCTGGGCGTGGATTTCCGGCGGCGTGGAGAATTTCGCCTCCCCCAGCAGCCGCTGCTGCGCCGGCGTCAGCCAGTCCGCGATGTCCGCCGGGTCCAGGTTGCTGTCAAATGCAAAATGATACTCGTGCGTCGCCTCGTTCCCCGTGTAATCCATCTCCACCGCCCCGTCCGGCCGCGTGGCCCGCAGCCGCGGCAGGTTCCAGACCCGGTTGGTGTAAGTGAAATGCGAGCCGGCCGATCGGAACGCCACTCCGCGAAAGGAGGCCGGGCCGACGGAAAAATCCCCGGCCAGCGCCACGCTGGAACGCAAATCGGCCTGCCAGCCGTCCGGCCGGTTGGTCCAGGGCGGCAGCACCAGGCGCAAGTCGCCTTGGACGCGCGGCGGGTCGCTCCACTCGAATTGGGAAATCCAGTGTTGCGCCGCCGGAGTCAGGAGCGGCCAAACTTTGTGCGGATCGAAGTCCAGCGCGGCGTGGAGGCGCGCTTCGCGGGTGGCCACGTCCAGGTCCGCCTGGCTGTCCAGATGGCCGCGATACAACTTTGCCCGCAGCTTTTTCACCGCCACTTCCGGCGCCTGCCAGCGTCCTTCCACGGCCGCCTCCTCGATTTGCAGTTTGGGCGCTTTGACATCGGTCGCGGCGGCCTGCCACTCGATGGCGTACGGATGGATTCTCTTCCACTCTCCCCAGGCGGCGTCCGCCAGGACGGCTGGCGCGGCGCGTCGGGCCTGGCAGGAAAGGTTCAGCGACGACGCCGAACCCCAGGACGAATCGGCCCCGGCCACGCGCAGCGTTCCGGCCAACGCCGCCGGCGCAAGGTTGGTCGAGGGCACTGTCGCCTCCCCGTCCCACCGCAAGTTCCCGGCGTGAACCCAGTATTTGCTGCCGGCGCCGGACTCCCACTTGGCCTCGAGGCCGCTGCCGGCAAAGTCGATGGCCGCGTTAAAATTCGTGCCGGCGTCCCTGGTCAAAGTGGCCGAGCAGGAGAGATTGCTGCCCGCGCCCCAGCGCGTGCTCACGCGCTCCGCTTCAAGGCGGACCTGCGCAAACGGACCGTTGCCGGAAGTCAGCAGGTGGGCGCACGCCGCCCGCAATTTGAACCGACTCGTTTCACCCCACGGCGTGCTGGCTTCCGGCGCCGTGAAGGCCAGGTCCGCCCGCAAACTGTTCATGTCCCCGCCATCGGCGCCCACGACCAGGTCCAGGCGGGGCGTCCCCTCAAAGTGGATTTGCCGGATGATTTCCGCCGCGCGCCGCAGGTGCGCCTGGTAATCCTCCGGCGGCGTCCGGCCCAGGCGGAAGGGAAATTTCCAGTGGCGCAAGGCGAGGAAATCGCTCACCTCTCCCCGGACGCGAATTTGGATGCCGCGAAAGGACGCGCGCCCCTCGCGCAATTGGGCCACGTTGTTCGACAGCAACGCCACTTCCAGGCGCACGTCGTCGAGCGAGAGCGTGTCCCCGTTGGTCGCCGACAGGGGAAGTTGCAGGCGTCCCTCCAGCACGGCCAGGGAATCCACCTCCAGGCGCCAGTGGAGCAACGCGTTCAGATTCAACGCCAACTGCGCCATCCCCGCCGAAAGCCGCGGGCCGGAGGGTTGGTTGGCGGGGCTGAAGGCGACGTTGTCGATCACAACCACCGGTCCCCAGCCCAGGTGCATATTGGAAAACTGGGCCTCGAATCCCTTCTCCCGCAGATGCCGCAACAATGGCCGCTTGAGATAATCCGGCAACCCGATCAGATGCAGGTAGGTCACGGCCGCGACGGCCAGAAACAGAGCTAACAAAACCGCCACGCGGCTCCAGTGAAACAGGCTCAAAACAATCCGAACCGGCTTGCGTTTAAGGAACGATCCCATGACTGGTCAATGATGGCGGACCGCCCCCGGAACGGACAGGTCCGGCACGACGAAATTCTCGTACAAATCCACCGGAAACTCGAAGATCAACCGTTCCCCGTCCCGCACCACCGAGGCGTAAGGATGCGAATAGGGCGAACGGGCGCCGAACTCCAGGCGCAAGGTCTCGGTGCGGTCCGGGCGTTGGACGGCAAATTCCAGGCGGTAGTCCGTTTGGGCAAACCCGAAGCGTTCCAGGTGGTCCTCGCCCACCCCGTCCCAATAGATGGCCCGCAACTCCCCGATCCGATGCACTCCTTCTTCCAGCGACGGCGAGTTGATGTACGGCGGGCCGTGATAGCCCGGCGCGAAAGTCCACTCCCCTTGCGGATCGCGCAGAAACTTGCGCGTCCCGCCCATTTGCTGAACCGTGACACTGATGACGTTGCTCGATTGGAACGTCCAGATGGAACGATCGCGCAACTGCCAGGAGACGCGGGGCAGGCGGTCGAACTCTTCGCGGCTGATGGTGTTGACGGACGATTCATCCGCCCGGCGCTCGAAGACCCGGCCATTGTGAACGGCCCCAAAGTCGATCTGCGCGGGCGCCAGCCCGCCGGCCGCCGGGCCGAACTTGACCGTCTCCCGCAGCGCCGGCCGGCTCAATCCGTAATCGGAAAAATCCGCCACCACGGTCTTTTCGATTTCCGTTGCGATGTTGGTGAAGCCTGCCAGCCAATCTTCCATCAGCAGCGCATCGGCGGTGAATCTCGTTCCCGCCAGAACCTGCCATTGGCCGTTGCTTTGCTTTTGCGCCGTGAAGTTATCGTCGCCCCGCACCTCGATGGATTCAATCCAGCTTGGGGGCACGCTGAGGAGGTGCTGGTCCAGAAAATTGGTGTAAGCGCCCTGCCAGCCCCGCAACGGCTCCCGCGCCACCGCCACAATGTTGCCCGAATCCCCCCGCCGCGCGTAAGCCAGCTCCAGATGATTGCTCGGACTGGCCCCCACTTGCAGGGCGGCCACCACATTGGTCCCCTGGAGAAACGACAAGTCCAATTCGGGCGTCTGCGGCGACGTCTGCAACCCGTATGGCTCCAGGTCCGCCTGCAAATCATCGTTGACAAACGCGCTGACCCGGCACTGCTGGAGCTGGCCCAGCAACTCGTTAATCCGGGCGCTGTCCGCCCGCGCTGGCAAGGGCAGTTTCATAAGCCAAAAATGATTGGTCGGATCGCGCTCGAATTCGAATTCCTTCCCGGCCGAACGCACGCGCAACGCTCCGAACGGGAGGTTCGTCAGGTCCAGCAGCGTCAAGTCGCGCCACTGGTTCTTGTCCCGCGGTATGACCCGCAGCACGTCCGTCCCCGCCAGGCAGATGCGGATGTCACCCACGACGGAAAGGAAAACCTGGTCGCCCAGGGGCGAGAGGGCGCCGATATCCAGGCGGCGCGTCGGACCGGTCCCTTTCAGGACGAGGGAAAACTGCGGCCGGGTGAACCCGAATTGTTCCTGGGCGTCAGGCCGGTCCTGCAATTCAGCCTCGGTAATGCGGTCCTGCCATTCCAGCTTCGCCAAAACCGCCAGCAACGCTTCGACCCGGTCATCCTGGGCCGGGTAGGAAATCGGCTGGATCAGCCGCCACTGAGAGCTGCCGGAGCCGGAGCGGCGGGCGGCAATGACGGGCTGGCCCCAAGACTGGATTTCAATGTTGGTGATCGTGCCGGGGTCGAATCCCGGCAGAACGGCGCGGCTGGCCTGGCGCAGCCGCTCCTGCCGCAACGGACGCTCGACCAGCACGATGAAGGCAAATACAACGGCGGTGGCCGCCAGCAAAACCCATGTGGGTCTCCAATTCATGCCCCTTTTCAGTTCCGGCGCCGCAGCCAGACCAACCCGCCCAGGGCCAGCACCGCTCCCGGCAGGCCGGCCAGAAAGAGCCACTGCACCGTCCGCACCTGCGCGTGCGTCATATATAATTTGTATTCCTGGATGGGCTGGGGCCCCAGGCCGCTGAACAGCAGTTGCGGACGTTCCAAAAGCCAGTTCAGCGCCAGCCCCGCGAAGTAATGATTTCCCGCCCACGAATCGATCACCAGGTCGTCCAAAAAATCCGAGTCGCCCGCCACCACGATCCGCGTCCCGCCGCCCCGCGGCGAGCTGACGCCCTGGATGACCCCCTGCTCGACCGCCGCCAGAAGCGGGAACTCCCCCGTCTGCTTGTTTTCATCCATCCCGGCGGGGCTGGTGCCCGCCAGCACGGTGACTTCCGGCGCCCCAGGCATCTTGCCATGGTCCTCCATCTTGAAGACCGGGCGCGGCCACACCATGCGGATGGACATCTTTTCGCTCGCCAGCGGATTGACGATGGGATGGGGAAACAAGGTGCCGCTGAAAAAACTCAGCCCGTCGATGTTGTACTTCTTGTCCAGGTCCACCACGCGCGAGCGGCCCAGCCGCACCCCCCACTGGGCCAGCACCGGCTCCAGGCCGCAGTCGGTGGTCAGCAGCGCCAGCAATCGTCCCCCTTGTTTCAGATACGCCGCGATCTTGTCCAGTTCCTGCGGCAGGAATTTTCCCTCGTGCGGCCCGGCGATGATGAGCAACTGGCAATCGGAGGGCACCTCGTTGGTGCCTTGCAGGGAGAGCAGGTCCCAATCGCTGTTGATTTCGTCTTTCAAGATCGCCGCGAATTTCGAGTAGGCGTGCGGACCCAGTTTCGTGTCCTCCCCCTTCGGATCGCCGGGGTTGTTCTCGCCGTGGCCGAAGAGAAAACAGGCCTTGAGCGCCTGCGGATTGCTCACCGCGTAAATATCCCCGGTGAAATACATCTCGCCCCGAAACGCGCTCCGCCGCACGTACTTGCTCCGCCCCGCCAGCAGGTCGCTGAAATCATAATCCGCCAGTTGCCGCGCGTACACGATCTTCGAGTGGCCGTTGCTCTCGAACAGGACAAAATCCTTCTCCGCCAGCCCGCTCAGGCTGTGCTTGGAGAGCAACTCCTTGGCCTCCCCCACATACCGGGTGTAGTCGAGCGTTTTGACGCGGATGTGGCGCGGATTGGCGTGTTGGTATTCCCCCAGCAACGCCGCCGTCAGCGAATAGATTTCCGGGTTGTCGCCGTTGGGCTGGAAAAAGATCGTCACCGAGATGTCGTTCGTCAGGCTGTCCAGCACCCGCCGCGTCTGGGCGGAAAGTTGGAAGGCCGCGTCGCGCGACCAATGATAGCGTTTGAAATAACCGCCCGCCAGATAGTTGGCCATCACCACCAGGGCCAGCGCCGCCCCCACCGTCAGGGCCGTGTTGAGCGCGATCACCCAGCGCTGCGCGCGGGAAAAACTCGGCTGGGGAGGGTCGGCGGCGCTCATCTTATTTCCACCGCCGGCTTTGCACCACCCGGCAGGCCAGCAGCAAAAAGAAAAGGGTTGATGTCAAATAGAACACGACGTAACGCGTGTCCACCACCCCGCGGGCGAATTCCTTCATCTGTTCCAAGATGGACACGCAGTTCAGCGCCTCCACCTGCCAGCTTTTGTCCGGCGCGAACTGGTCCCCCAAAAAACTGGCCAGAAACAGCGCCAGCCCGATGGCAAAACTGATCATCGCCGCCACGATCTGGCTGCGCGTCAGCGCCGACGCAAAACACCCCACCGCCATGTAAAGTGCCCCCACCAGGAAGATGCCCAAGAACGTGCTGGCCAGCGTCCCGGGGTCCAGCAGGTTTGAGCCGCGCGCGAAATAACGCAGCACCGCAATGCAGGCCAGCAGCGGCAGCCACATCACCATGAAGAAGATCAGCGCCGCCGTGAACTTGGCCAGCACCACCTGCCCGTCCCCCACCGGCGCCGTCATCAGCGTTTCGAACGTGCCGGAGAACTTTTCCAGCGCGAAAAGTCTCATCGTGATGATCGGCGCCGAAAACAGCAGGATCAGCCAGAAACAGAGATTGAGAAATATCTCCGTGATCGGCATCGGCGTCGATTCCCCCTGCAGTTTGGCCAGCAGGCTGACAAAGCTCAGCCCCATCAAAAAAACCGCCCCGGCAATGACTATGTAGCCAATCCACGAAAAAAAGAAGCTTCCCAGCTCGCGCCGGGTCAGCGTCAAATAAGCCTGCATCAGCTCGCCTCTTCCTCGCTTTCCGGCCGGGTCAGCCGGATGTACACGTCTTCCAGCGAATGCCGCACCCGCGTCAGTTCGCGCAGCTTCCACCCCCGCTCCACCACCAGCCCAAAAATACGCGGGCGCAGGTCCTGCCCCGGCGCCGCCGTCAACGAGCACCGGTGATAATCGCCCTCCGTTGGCGCGATGTTGTAATCGGCCACTTCCGCCATCTCTTCCCAACAGGCCTTCAACTCCGCCAGCGGCGCGGCGATCTCGGCCACCACGTGCCCGCTTTTGCCCAGCGCCTTGTACAGGTTCTCCGGCGTGTCCGCCGCCAGAATCCTGCCCTCCCTCATGATCAGCACCCGGTTGCACATCATCTCGACCTCCGGCAGGATGTGACTGGAGAGCAGAACGGTATGGCGCCGCCCCAATTCCTTGATCAATTGCCGCACGGTGCGAATCTGGTTCGGGTCCAGCCCGATGGTCGGTTCATCCAGAATGATCAATTCCGGCTCATGCACCAGCGCGTCCGCCAGCCCCACCCGCTGCCGGTACCCTTTGGAAAGCTGCCCGATTATCCTTTTGCTTACCTCGCCCAGGCCGCATTGGGCGATGACGGCATCGACTCTCTCCCGCGAGCGGCTGTGGCCCAGGCCCTTGAGCCGCGCCCGGAATTTCAGGTATTCCCGCACGCGCATGTCGTGGTGCAACGGATTGTTTTCCGGCATGTAGCCTATACGGCGGCGCACCTCGTCGGCTTGCGTAAAAACATCCAGGCCCGCCACCCGCGCCGTGCCGGAAGTCGCCGGCAGAAAGCAGGAAAGGATCCGCATGGTGGTGCTTTTGCCCGCGCCGTTATGGCCGATCAATCCCACCACCTCGCCCTGCTCCACCTCGAATGACAAGTCGGCCACCGCGCTCTTGCCGGCGTATCGCTTGTTCAAATTGGAAACCTCGATCATCATGGCTGTTCCTCGTTCGTCCGCAACCCTGCCGCCTGTCCTACCGGAGCTTAACCTCCGTCGCTCCCTCTTGATAGCCTAAAATCAGATTGCCCCGCGTCCGCGGCACCAGCACCGAAACCTCCGCCGTCTCCCCGGCCTTGATTTGCGACACGGCCAAGAACGCGTCCAAATAGTTTCCCACCCGCTGGTGGCCGATGGCGTTGACGACGTAGTACTCTTGCAACGACGCCTTTTCCGCCGGGCCGCCTTTCTCCACCCGCGAAATGAGCAGCCCGCTTTCCAGCCCGCCCAGCCGGCCCAGCCCAAGCTGCTCGACCAAATCCCCCGTCAATTCCTGCAAATCCACTCCCAGCCGCTGCCGGAACATCTCCGCAAACGGCATCAGGCGCACCTTGACCTGGCGCAATTCCCCGTCCCGTTGCACGGACAAATCAAAGGTCAGATTCGTATTCTCCCGCAGCGCCCGATTGACCTCCATGTAATCCCGCGCCGGTTTGTCGTCCAGCGCGACGATCGTGTCGCCGACCTTCAACCCGGCCTGGCTGGCCGGGCTGCGCGGCTCGATGTTCTGCACCCGTAGCGGCGGCGCCACGCTCAACCGCGCGCCGAACCAGCGCGAGGCCGTCTCCGGATTGAACACGTCCCCCAGGGCCTGGCGCACTTCCTTGACCGGAATGGCAAACCCAATGCCCTGCGCCCCCTGTAAAATGGCCACGTTGAGTCCAATCAACTCGGCGTGCAGATTGACCAGCGGCCCGCCGCTGTTACCGGGATTGATCAACGCATCGGTTTGCAGCCAGTTCTCCATGCTCAAATCCTCGTTTTCCTTCGGCGCCGCCCGGCGTTTGGAACTGAGGATGCCCTTGCTGACCGACTCCCCCAAACCAAACGGGTTGCCCAACGCCACCACCGTTTCCCCCAGCAACAGATCGTCGTCCTGCGCGAACTTGATCGCGTGGAATTTCTCCCCTTTCTTCTTCGCCACGATCTTCAGCAAAGCCACGTCGATCTTCGCCGTCCCCACATACACCGGCTGCACGTCATAAACCCCTCCCCCCGCCGCGTCGGACAGTTTCACCTGGATGCGGTTGGCGCGCTTGACCACGTGCAGATTGGTCAGGATATAACCGTCGTCGGAGATAATGACCCCCGAGCCGAGCGCGCTGCGCACCCTGGGCTGGGTGGGATAGCCATAAAACCGCCGCCAAAACTCATCAAACGGGTCGCGCGACTCGACAATGCTCTCCGTCGCCACGTTCACCACGCAAGGCATCACCTCTTCGACCACGTTGACAATGGCGTCGCGCCGAATATCGCTTTGGGCGGGGGCCGGGGCGGCGGCCAAAGCCGGCAGCGCCAGCGCGCCGGCGGCGGCCCAGCGCGCCAGCCACAGGAAAATGGAATGGGACCTCTGCATGTTTCTCAGACCGGCGCGCGGGCCGGATCAGGACCTGATCCCTTGGCGCCTCGTCGGCGCTTCACTGTGCAAAACCCCGCCGCAAAAAGCAATGCCCGCCTCGGTCCGTCTTGCCTGTCCGTGTCCGTCCTTATAGTCCTATCCGTCCCTTATTGTCCCCTATGTCCCTGCCCCTCTTCCGCGAAAACAGACCCTGTCGTCGTTTTCAACCAGACTCTTGCAGCAAATGCCGGCGGGAAAACACTCCGCCAAACAAGCGGCAGCCATCGTGAAGCGTGCGATTCGTCACGTGCGTAATGAAGACGGCCGTGATCGCGCGCGACCATGATTTGACGGTGCTGGAAAAGCCGTTCGGGATCGAGATACAGACTCCACGCGTCTGGCCGGGCGCCTTGACTCGCCCCCAAAGACGGTTGCTGGATTAACCCAAAGGATTCGCGTTGTTCAATAACTCAAACGGCGCAGGGAACGCACGCGGTCGAAGGCTTTGTCATTGCTGATTAATGGCTGGCTGAGGTAGCGGGCGAATCCGGCGATCCAGGTGTCATTTTCGCCAAGACGCGCTCCCTCGTCCATCAACTCCCGGTCAATCTGCGCGGCAGTGAAGGCGATTTCCGGCTGCAAATTCAGAATTCGCCAGCGCGACAGGAAAACACGCGCCTGCGGCAAGGTGTCAAATCCCGCCGCAAATTCGCCCGCGGAAATCACGGTGGTGATCAACTGTTGGCGACGATGCGTCAACAGGAACTTCGAGGCCGGACCCGGCTTCCGGCCGAATTGCTCATTGTAATAGTCCACCAAAAAAGTCGTGTCCGCGATCATTGGCTTCGCTGATGGGGCCGACGGGACCGCCGGCCTCTGCCGGCGCCCAGCAGGGCTGCGCGGCGGGGATTCATGGGCGGCAACTTCACGTTGGCAAACGCTGCCAGCATTTCCCCGGCTGTCTCACACGGTTCCGGCGCGTGGCGGAGGATGACGTCGGAAAAACTGTCGCCTGCCTGCTTGAGTTTGCGCAAGCGCGCGTGCGCCTCGGTCGAAATGGTAATGGTCGTAAACGGCATACATGATAATTGCATGAAACGTTGCGCCGCGCAAGAGGATTCCCGGCCCCGATCAAGGAGCGGTGCGGCTGACTTCTTTGGGTCGCCGTTCCTGATCCTACGATTTGATTCAGATTAGAAACTGCTAGACCGCGCCCAGGGCGCAGAGCACCGGCGGCACCGGTTGGGCCGGTTCCCTGAGAAAGTTCCTGACCAGCGGCAGGGCTTCCTTCCAAGCCGCTCCCAAGGGCGGCAGCAAGGCGTCCTCCAGGCTCTGCGGCTCGGGCAAACGGCCTTCCACCGCCAAGGCGCAGCCCAGCGGCTCGATGGCGTCGATGAGCGCCTGGCGCGCTTCCTCCTCCAAGTCTCCCCCGGCCAGCACCCCGGCCATTTTTAACTTCCGCGCGGCTTGGGCGCGGTAAGAGGCGGCTTTCTCCCGTTCCGCCTCCGACAAGGGCGGCGGAGCGACGCCCTCATTGGCCGGCCAGAGGGCGCGGGTGGCGCGCGTTGTTCTTGACACCAAACCCGCCGCCATCAACCGTTGCAGCGCCTCGTCCGTCGCGCGGTCGATGACCTCCAGGCGCACGGGCGCGAGCGGGTCCGATTGGCCCGGTCCAAAATAATCCTGGTGCAGCGCGCCGAGTTGTTCGCGCCATTGCGCCGAGTCGCGCTCGACGACCACATATAAGACCGAGTGCGGCCCCTCCTGCGGATAATGTTCTTCGCATCGGAGCAGCGCCCCGTTGATGCGTTCGCGGGCGGCCTGCGCGAAGCCCAGGGGCCGGTCCGCCGGCAACGGTTTCTTCAATTCGGCCGGGGACGCCTTCTGATCTGCCGGAGGGGCGGCGGTCATCAACTGCTCCAGGCGGCGGCGGTTGATTTCATCTTCGTCGGTCGTCCGCCAATTGTGGGCGGACGGCGCCGTGATTTCTGCCTGGGCATTCTTTCGCATGACCCAGCATTTCCTCCCCGCCGGCGGAGTCAACGGGCACTTATTGGAAGTTATCGCCCCGTTATTCCCCGGTTGTTCACAAAGCTCCTCTTGACTTTGCCTGCCGCCGGCGCGAAAACTCTTGCCCGTGCCCGCTGCCCGCCCACAGCTTTACGCCCAATGGCGCGCCCAACAGGAGGCCCGCTTCCTTTTGCGCGAGCGCGACTCGCCGCAGCCGCCCGAACGCCTGCTGCAAAATATCTGGCACCACCAACGCCTCCGCCGCGACCTCCTCCGCACTCTCGACGGCCAGCCCGTCCGCGTGCTGCATCCCGGCTTCTGGAATCACGAGGCCGGGCCGGATTTTCGCGGGGCCATCCTGCAATTCGGCCAGGATGAGCCGCGCGAGGGCGACATCGAGGTCGATGTGCTGACCCAAAACTGGCAGGCGCATCAGCACGACCGCAACCCGGCCTTTGCCAATGTGATTTTGCACGTCGTTTGGACCGCCGGCCCCGCGGCCTCCGCCCCGGCGCCCGCCTTGGCGCTGCATGAATTCCTCGACATGCCTCTCCACGAAATGCAGTTCTGGGCCGCCAGCGGCGCCGCCGAGCGCTGGCCGGAAAGTTTGCGCGGCGCCTGCTCCGCCCCGCTGGCCCAACTGCTCCCGGAGCAGAGGGACGATCTGTTGCGCCAGGCCGCGCTGGTCCGTTTTGAGCGCAAAGCCGGGGAATTGGAGAACCGCGCCCGGCAAGCCGGCTGGGAACAGGCGCTGTGGGAAGGCCTCTTCCGCGCCCTCGGCTACAAACAAAACGTCTGGGCCATGCAACGGGTCGCCGAGGTGCTGCCGTCCTTGCGCGAAGGAACCGATTCCTTGCTGGCGTGGCAGGCGCGATTGCTCGGCGTCAGCGGCTTTTTGCCGGGCGAACCGCCAGCCGCCGCCAGCGGACCGAGCGGCTATGTGCGCGCGTTGTGGGACCACTGGTGGCGCGAGCGCGACCAATTTCGCGGCGTGTTGCTGCCGAAAAAACTCTGGCGCATGCACGGCCTCCGCCCGGCCAACCAGCCGCAACGGCGCCTGGCCATGGCGGCCCACTGGCTGGCGGCGCGGGATTTCCCGGCCCGGTTGGAAGCGTGGTTCACGGCCGGGACGGCATCCGGTCCGCTGCCCGCCTCGTTGCTCGCCTGCTTGCAACCGCCGGTGGACGACTTTTGGTCGTGGCACTGGAGCTTTTCCTCGCCGCGCCTGCCCAAGCCGCAACCCCTGTTGGGCGAATCCCGCGCGACAGACCTGGCCATTAACGTCATCCTCCCGTGGTTCTGGGCGCGGGCGCGCGCCGGAAAAAACGACCGCCTGGCCCGGACCGCCGAGGAGCGGTATCTGCTCTGGCCCGAAGCCCAGGACAACGCGCTCCTGCGCCTGGGCCGGCGCCGGTTATTGGGCGGGCCATCGTCCGCGCGCCTGAAGAGCGCCGTCAGCCAGCAGGGCCTGCTGCAAATCCTCCACGATTTTTGCGATCACTCCAACGCGCTCTGCGCCGACTGTAGCTTCCCGGACCTGGTGCGCACATGTGTGTGATGGGAATGTGGTCTTGAACTGCGCTGGTTACTTTTGAACTGGTAATTTCGGTTTTGAACCGAGAAAGTTCAATTCCATTAAGAATAGACCGGGCAATGAGGAATGCTTGTGATAGCAAAGAAACAACTCGAGGACAGAACGATAGGCTGCGCTAACTCTTCGGCGGAGCGAATGGCTGGCCCGGAGTGGTCTTGGCTATTCGGAAGTCGCGAAAGGTCCAGCCATCGCTCGCCTCCACGTTAGCTCTGCATGAGTGTCGAAATTCAAAATCGGGTGTGCATCACGACGCAACCCACGTTTTGGGAGCTTTTCCTCGGCTCGCTCGTCGCCATCCCATACCAGGGGTGGCTCATTCTCGTCCATGCGATCTTCCCACTGGCCGGACTGTTTCTGCTGCTGACACCGCTGCTTGGTTATCGCCTTGGTGCCGAGGAAATCATCGCTTCAATCCTGGCTTTCTCATTCACCCCGCTCATCACAGTCTTGGCCATATGGTCCCTCCGCAGGCGCAACAAGCTGGCTCAGGGGCCCTTCACATACACCTTTGATAACGAGGGAATGCACACAAGCGGTTCGGCCTTCGACCAAATGATACGGTGGCCGGCGATACCCCGCATTCGTGTCTCGAAGCGGTTCCTGTTTGTTTTCATCGCGCCCGCCAGGGCGCATTGCATTCCGCTCAGGTCACTGACAGCCGCCGAAGATCTCGATCGTCTCCGCGCCATCGCTCGCGAGCACACAGATTTCCGATGATCTATTTCAGAGCAAACCTCTGGGTGCAGGCGACGCGGGATGGCGCCTTCAGTTCCGCTTCGCGGTTCACGCGTTTTGGTCCCGCGTGCCTGAGCTCTGGGCGTTCGGCACGAAAGAGCGCGCTATGACGATTTTCCACGTTCTCTTATGGGCTGGGCTTATTTTCGGGGCAATGTGGGGGGGCAAGCTTGGTGGCCATTTCGGCATTCTCGCGGGAGTTGTTGGGGGTATCCTTGGTGCATGTATTGGGTTCGTTGCGGGGCGCATTCCGTTCATTTTGGTTCTGCGGTGTCTCCGGCGAGATCTCACAAAGAAGTCGGTTGAGGAGTTGCGAATGATGTTACGCGATCCGGGCTGTCTTATTCCAAACGCCGTGCTGCTTGAGCTTGGCTCACGCGGCCAGGACCTACAGCCGGAATTGCCAGTTGTATTGGACATGCTCGCCGCTTCGTCTCGCGACCGCCGCATCCGGGGGTGGCACGCCCTTGCCTCGGCTTTTCCGGACCGGGCGAAACTGCTCAGCGATTATCGCCTGGATGACACTTCTGAGGAGTGCCAGAGAAAAGTTCAGAAACTCAGAAGTGCCGAACCAGGCGCGCAACAGAACCGCGGCCCCACCATGCCTGCGGATAATTCGGGAGCCACGGAGCGGCCGCCATCGGTGAGCTGATTGTCAAACCTCTCAATTCCCGGCATGATTCTCACCCTCACCGTTGATGAATTGACGCACCAGGGATTCCGAACTCCTGTGGCCACGCGTCAGACGGCCACCATAGTCACGACTTTATTGTATGAAACGGGTGACGGATTTCTTAGGCATGGAGTTTTTGTGAGCTTCCTGCGGCTCCAGGTAGAGCGTTCAGTCATTCGGTTTCTTCGTGATACTGCCATCAATCATAATCCGGTCGTCGCCTTCCATCCGAGCATCTCGAATCACAAGGACAGCCTGCCTTCGTGCCCCGATTACTCATGATGTTCTTGAATCTCGTTGCGCTGACCGGACGCTCCACAATCAGCCTTCCATCGTAGATAATGCTGAACACGCCATAGGGTGTCGGAAGCTCCCTTGATGCCTTGGCGCTCCGGATTCGAACCACTTTCGGCTTCAGCCCCAGGGCTCGGGCCGCGTGCGAAATCCTCTCCACCGACTTGACGACATAAGGGCACTGATCGGCAGCCAGGATCGTGAGGCCCTTCGTGTGTCTCTTCAATACTCGCTCCCTGTCCACGATGAAACGAGGATCAGGCGCTGTTGCCTTGAATTTCTTGACGAGTAGCTCGTACGGCGGGTTACTCTCCACCGAGACAAAACCCGCCTTGATGAACAAACCGCTTCCTGCCATGAAACTATCTGAACTTGTGACAACTGCGACCCCTCGGCACTTGCTTTTCCTCGCGTCCCTCAGACAATCATCCAGCAGGACAGCGCCGAATCCTTTTCCTTTGTGCTTGCCTTTGACCATCAAGCAATGGATGACAAGGTAACCCTCCGCCTCGACGGGTCTCCACGCATGACTGCCAGGGGCATACTCGATCATCCCGATATCGCCGAATTCGCGTGAGCGGAGCAGCTTGTACCTCAGGCCTTCCGCGTAGCGATTCTTGAGCCAATCAGACTTGCGACGATGTCCCTCGTTCTTGCCAGCCTTGTTGCCGCAGATACTGCATGCACCGATGTTGTCCGCATTAGTATCGACAATTTCGTACTCTTTCATCCTGATCCTCCGCCCCGTCTGGCTTGGCTGCGTTGCGGCAGCCAATAAGTGCCACAAGTTTTATATTATACAACCGCCGGTTCGCTTATCGAACCCCCAAAAATATGGTCGCTTCGTGGCAAAAATCCAGCGTTTTCCATAAGCCTTAAGCAGCAACCCTTTAGACGACTTTCTGGTATTGGTCAGGTTCTCATCGGCTGGATTTTAGCAGGTTTTGACGACTTTTTTTCACCATCGGTCGAATAACTTGGCCCCTGTAAATGAAGGACTTACATTATCGGTTTAAGACTAATGCCTTTCGGAAAATCATGGCGGAAGGATTGTGATGGTGATAGGGCCCTGCGATGATGTGTTTTTGAGCAGGCGTGGCCAACTGCTAACGGGTTGACGGACCGCCCGCGGGCAGGAGCGGGCGCGGCGTTTAGAAGTCAGGCAGCGGCGCGCCTGCGCGTAAAACCGTTCCGTCAACTGTCGCTTTTGCCAATCCTCCAACAGGTCATCTCCCAAGGCGAACACCAGCCAGAGCGGACGCATCAATTCGAGCAATTTGATGAAGCTCACCCGTAAGACGGGCACCTTCCCGGCTGCGGCGCGATCCCGCTCCTGTGCCAGCAGCGCCGCCGCCAGCATCAGAGCGGCGATTTCCTGTGCGGCGGTATCCATGGTGTGGCTCGGGAGGACCTCGCTTTTGCGCAGGCAGTGCTTCAATTGACGGTAGAATAATTCGTGCTCCCACCGTTTGGTGTAGAGTTCCACCAACTCTGGCGCGGGAGCCTCTTTGGGGTCCAGCAGGGTCGTCCAGAGCCGCAGTTCGAGGCTGCGAAAGCCTTTGCGCCCGACGCGGACCCGGATCTCCCGCAGGGTGAGCCAGTGCCGTATCACCTGCGGTCTGCCCTTTTGGCGTACGGGCACACGCACCAGGCGACTGCCGTCCTTGAGGCGCCGCACCAACTGCACCTGGATGTTCTGGCGGGCGCGAATCCAAAAATGACTGCCCACTCGTTGACAGGCCTGGAGAGCTTGCCAGGCGAAGGCCGCACACCCATACAGGCGGTCGGCCAGCAGCAGAGCCTTCTTGGGCAAGCGCGCCAACAAGCTCATCGCCAGTTCCCATTCCGACTGCCCTTTGTGCCCGATGGCCGCCGCCACGGGGTTGTGCAACCCCACTTCCAGCAGCACCCCGGTGACGATCTTGGCAAAGGCCGCGCGACCGCGGCGCGTTTTGGCCTTGGTTTGCGTGGCTTTGACCGCCGGCGTGTTGGTCACACTGAATTGCGTGCCGTCGGTGGCCATCAGACGCCATCCGCGCCAGAAGGCTTCCGGGTGGCGCCGCCGCTGCACCAGCGGACGCAAGGCCCACTGCATCAACTGGGTAAAGACCTGCCACGGCAAACGCGCCCGCCGATCCGACCACGAACTGTCGGCCAAGGGGGCCTGATACAACTGGAAGAAGTGTTCGGCCAATGTGCCGGCGCCGCTCATGAAGTGAAAGATCAGGGCGGGCAGCAA
>JBEKYR010000016.1:0-92742 GCA_049510745.1 Verrucomicrobiota bacterium
TTCCCACGAGGAGCAGCTCATGCTTATGTCGTTGTGGTGTCTCGCCCCTTCGCCGCTGATGCTCGGCGGTAATCTGCCCGATAATACCCAGTGGGATCTGGATCTCGTCTCCAATGACGAGGTGCTCGCCGTGGACCAGGACTCCTTGGTTAAACCCGCCACACGCGTCAGCCAGCAAGGCCCGCCAAACGCGCGCACCGAGGTTTGGGTTCGCGAGTTAAAGGATGGCAACCGGGCGGTCGGTTTGTTCAACCGCAGCGGCAACGCCACAGAAGTGACTCTCAACTGGGATGAAGCCGCGCTTGCGGGCAAGTGGATAGTTCGCGATCTCTGGCAACATAAGGATCTGGGTGCATTTGATGCCAAACTCGCACTGCAAGTGCCGGCGCACGGAGCAGTGTTGCTGAAACTCAGCCCGGCCTCCAATGGAAAAGAATGAAAATCACTGCTGACTCACTGGGATAAGGGATGAAAAAGAGTTGGCTTGCGGGTTTGAACCCTGCCACAAGGTAGGGGTGTATGAAAAAAGATCTTCTCTCTTCTTCAAATTCCCACCCAATTTCCGCCTGTGTCAGCCCCGAAAAACCTCGAATATCCTCCGTTTCGTGAAACGGAGATCAGTCGTAGAGGGAAATGCCGGCGCGGAGGCCGTGACTGCGCGCGTTGTATTGACGCAATGTTTGACCGTAGCCCGTAAAGTATTGAACATGGATTCGGGGTGTGAACCGAATCCACGGCAACACGGTAACGCTCAGATCGAATTTGAGGCTGGAATGGCCTCCGTCGTCGCCCATGCCGTAAGTTACCGCCAGTTTATAGTACTGATCCGGATTGTGGGGACTCTTCCAACTCAGGGTGCCCAGCAGATCAGCGTAGCCGCGATAGTTGGCAATGTCCGGGTTGTTCCTGCTCACGTCTATGACATAGGCCCAGGCGCGCGGGCAGAGGGAGAGTTGCAGGCCGCACGGCTGAACAAACGTGACAGAGGGTTGCAGGTACGTGGTGTAGAGGCTGCGTTCCCCGGCACCGCCGCGGCCATTGGATTCATGCTCGATCCCGGCTTGGAGATCGAGCCGGACGG
Source organism: Verrucomicrobiota bacterium (assembly GCA_049510745.1). GTDB lineage: Bacteria > Verrucomicrobiota > Verrucomicrobiia > Limisphaerales > Palsa-1400 > PLGF01. The sequence goes on from JBEKYR010000016.1 coordinate 1,082, forward strand.
GGTTTTTATTCCCGACATCCAGAACGTCCGGGAAATAAAAGAAGGCCGACGGCTTGTAACTGGTATCGTAGAAGGAGGGGTCCGAGGACAAAAGGTCCCAGAAAGAGGTCTGGGTGTAGGCCAAATAAAAATTGGTCAAAAGCCGCGCCGAGTGATTGGTGAAGGCAAAGACCTGATACTTCAAACTGAACTGGAACTCGGCGGCGGGATAGGTCCCGACCAGGAAATAAATCGGTTCATAGGTGGAGAGATAGCGGGTGAAGGGGGTCGCGAACGAGGAGACGTTCGTCGCCCCTCCCGAAGCCGGACCGGTTGAATCCTCGGCGGTGACGAGGCGGGGCGCTGCGAGAACCAAGGCGGCGCACAGCCGCCAGGGAAAGGACTCGATCCTGCCGCAAAACATTGAACTCGCACGGACAAAAAGCGTGGCCATGCGGGCAATTAATGCAGAGTCAAACTTTGCTGTCAATGAATCGTTGCTCTGAGGGGCTTTTTGGGGGGGAACTTGTTCCCGATTTTGTATATAGAATCACGACGTCAGAATGAACGTAATGCCTCAGTGACGGATGGTAGGGACGGCTCGCCGAGCCGTCCGAGGGTGGTTCCTGCCGGGTGGTCGCCTCGGCGAGGCGACCCTACCATTCCCAGGCCCACCGTCACTGAGGCATTACGAATGAACTGGTGTTTTCAGAGCCGCGAAATAGAATGTGTTTTATGAACCGAATCAAATGGCCGACAAACGAACGTCAGTTTTTAGCGGTGCTTGCCTTCGTCTGCGCGTGCGCCGGCGTCCTGTCATCACCCTTGAACGCGGAAACCGCCGATGTCTCCCCCGTCCTGCGAATCGACGCCAGCCGGGTGACGGCAAAGGCCAGCCCGACGCTTTATGGGCTGATGACCGAGGAGATCAATTATTCCTATGAAGGCGGACTTTACGGCGAGCTGATCCGCAACCGTTCGTTCAAGGCCAGCACCAACGAGGCGAGATTTTGGACGGCCTTGGGCAGCGGGGCCATCACGCTCGACGCCAGCACACCGCTGAATGAGGCGCTGAACGTGAGCTTGAAGCTGGATGCGGCGGGCGCCTCGCAGAGTGCTCCCGCCGGCATAGCCAACGGCGGCTATTGGGGGATTCCTGTTCGCCCGAAGACGACGTATCACGCGTCGTTTTACGCCAGGGCGGCAAATGGTTTTACCGGGCCGCTGAGGGTTGCAATCGTCAGCACGAACTGGACAACAACCGTTGCCAGCGCGGAAGTTTCCGGGCTGACCGGCGACTGGAAAAAATACGAAGTCACCCTGACGACGAAAAGGGTGACGCCATCGAAGGATAATATTTTCACCATTACGACCTCCGCGCCCGGCCTGGTCTGGTTTCAGCAAGTGTCGCTGTTTCCGCCGACGTTCAAGGGACGAGCCAACGGAAACCGTCCTGACATCATGCAACTGCTGGGGGACATGAACCCGAAGTTTCTTCGTTTTCCCGGCGGCAATTATCTCGAAGGCAATACCATTGAGACGCGGTTTAACTGGAAGAAAACCGTCGGCGATATCGCGGAACGCCCTGGCCACAGGAACGACGGATGGGGTTACTGGTCCACCGACGGCCTGGGACTGCTGGAATTTCTGGAGTGGTGTGAAGACCTCGAGATGCAGCCGGTGCTGGCCATTTACGCCGGCTACTCGATGCGCCAGCGGCACGTCGCGCCCGGCGACGATTTGCAGCCGTATGTGCAGGAGGGGCTCGACGAGATTGAATATGTCACTGGCGACGCCAGCACGCACTGGGGCGGGCAGCGGGCCAAGGACGGCCATCCCGCCCCGTTCGGCTTGAACTACGTTGAAATCGGCAATGAGGATTTTTTCGACAGGTCCGGCAGTTACGAGGAGCGGTTCGCGCAATTTTATGACGCGATCAAGGCCAAGTATCCGAGCTTGCAGGTCATCGCCACCGACAAGGTAAAAAGCCGCCAGCCCGATCTGGTGGATGAACATTATTATCGCACGCAGGAAGAGATGGAAGCCCACGCGCACGATTACGACAAATATGCGCGCACCAACCACACCAAGATATTTTGCGGCGAATGGGCGACGCGCATCGGTTCGCCGACGCCGAACATGGCGGGAGCGCTGGGCGACGCGGCGTGGATGACGGGGATGGAACGCAACTCCGACATCGTCCTGATGTCCTGCTATGCGCCGCTGTTCGTCAACGTGAGTCCCGGAGCGATGCAATGGAAGACCGATTTGATTGGCTACGATGCCATGACGAGCTACGGCTCACCGGCCTATTACGCGCAGAAAATGTTCAGCACGCACCATGGCGATGAAGTGCTTGCCACCAGTGCGCAAAACATACCCACCTACCAGTGGCAGCCGCCCACCAGACGCAGAAACGGCGACGAACAACCGCGGCCGGCAGCCCAAGATGTGCCGACGCTCTTCTTTGATGCGACGCGCGAGAGCCAGAGCGGGACGATTTATTTGAAAGTCGTCAACCGCCGGGACGTGGCGCAGCCGGTGGAGATTGAAATCAGCGGGGTTTCAAAGGTTTCTAAAAAAGGGAAGTCCATCTCATTGAAGGCGGAGAAGCCGACGGACACCAATTCGATAAAGGAACCGAAGAAAATCGTTCCTAGAATCGAAAGGGCCAGGGGACTTGGCGCAAACTTTACGCGCATCTTCCCCCCGTTTTCCATCACGGTTCTGGAACTGAACGCAAAGTGATTCCAGAAAACGAATCCAGCCCCTCCGAACCCCCCGGAATTCCGAGTGGACAAGGCACGGGCCGGGGCGGTACAACCAGTGCATGACAAAGATATTGCGAAGAAATCATCTGCCCAACCCCCTCTCACTTTTTTGGCCGCTGCCGGCGTTGCTGACGGTTTTCCTGTCGGCTCTGACGGCGTGGGCGCAGCCGGTTGCACCGGCGGAACGGGTTTCGCTGGATGCGGGCTGGCGCTTTGAGAAAGGCGACCCGGCGGAGGCGGCGGGAAAGCTGGAGTATTCGGAAATCAAGCAGTGGGTGGAGGCGACAGGCGCCGCCTTCACAACGAATGCGGAGGCGGCGGCGAAAACCAGGCCGGAGGGCGATCCGGGCGGAGCGATTTCGTTCGCGCAAAACAACTTTGATGACGGTCAATGGCGATTGCTGAACCTGCCGCACGACTGGGGAATCGAGGGGCCGTTCAAGCAGGAGTATCCCGGTGAAACCGGCAAGCTGCCGTGGTGGGGCGTGGCCTGGTATCGGAAGCACTTGGATGTGCCGGCGTCCGATCAGGGGCGGCGGATTTATCTGGACGTGGATGGCGCCATGGCTTGCGCCACCGTCTGGCTCAACGGGCATTTCATCGGCGGCTGGCCCTACGGTTACGCTTCGTGGCGGGTGGAACTGACGCCGGGGATCAAATTTGGCGGCGACAACGTCATTGCCATTCGTCTTGACAACCCGAAGAATTCCTCGCGCTGGTATCCGGGCGGGGGCATTTACCGCAACGTCTGGCTGGTCAAGACGGCGCCGGTCCACGTGGCGCAATGGGGCACTTACGTGACGACGCCGCAGGCCGAGGCGGCGGCCGCCACGGTGAAGGTGCGCGTCAGCGTGGAGAACGACACTGAGGCGGAGAGCACGGTCGCGGTGAAGAACGAAATTTTCGAACTGGGCGCGGACGGCGCCAAAGGGCGCTCGCTGGCGGCGCTGGCGACGGGCAACGTGAAGATCGCGGCGCATCAAGCGGAATCGACGGAAAACCAGATCACGATCGGACATCCCCGGCTTTGGAGCCTGGAGAAACCGGACCGTTACGCGGTGGTCACGTCGGTCGAGCAGGATGGGAAAGTTATTGACAGATACGAGACGCCGTTTGGAATCCGGACGATTCAGTTCACGGCGGACAAGGGTTTTTTGCTGAACGGGCGGCGGGCGCCGTTGAACGGCGTTTGCGATCATCACGATCTGGGCGCGCTGGGGGCGGCGATCAACGCGCGGGGGTTGCAGCGGCAGATTGAGATTTTGAAGGAGATGGGCTGCAACGCCATTCGCACCAGCCACAATCCGCCCGCGCCGGAGTTGCTCGATCTGTGCGACCGGCTGGGCATGGTGGTGATGGATGAGTCGTTCGACTGCTGGAAAAGCGGCAAGTCGCGCAACGATTATCATTTGTTCTTCGACGCCTGGCATGAAAAGGATTGGCGGGCGGAACTGCGGCGGGACCGCAATCATCCCTGCGTTATTCTCTGGAGCATTGGCAATGAAATCTCCGAGCAAGGGTCGGAGGCGGGGCATAAGATCGCGGCGGAACTGACGGCCATCGCCCACCAGGAGGACCCGACGCGGCCCACGACGGCGGCCTGCAACAACACGAGGGCCGGCTACAATGGATTCCAAAACTGCGTTGATGTGTTCGGCTACAATTACAAGCCGACCGAGTACGGAAAATTCCGGCGGGCCAACGCCAGCCAGGCGTTGTTCGGGAGCGAGACGGCGTCGTGCATCAGTTCGCGCGGGGAATACTTTTTCCCGGTCAGCACCAATAAGAACGGCGGGAAGGCGGATTTCCAGATGAGTTCGTACGATCTCTACGCGCCGCCCTGGGCGACGACGCCGGATCGGGAGTTCAGGGGCCAGGATGAGAATCCGTTCGTGGCCGGAGAATTTGTCTGGACGGGATTCGATTACCTGGGCGAACCGACGCCGTATAATAGCGACCTGAGCAATCTGCTCAACTTCACCGACCCGGCCGAGCAGGCGCGGATGAAGAAGGAATTGGACGAGGTGGGGCGGATCGCGACCCCGTCGCGCAGTTCGTATTTCGGGATAGTCGATCTGGCCGGATTCAAGAAGGACCGGTTTTATCTTTACCAGGCCCGCTGGCGGCCGGAATTGCCGATGGCGCACATCCTGCCGCACTGGAACTGGCCGGGGCGCGTCGGCCAGGTCACGCCGGTGCATGTCTATACGTCGGGCGACGAGGCGGAGTTGTTCCTGAACGGCAAATCGCTCGGCCGCAAGGCCAGGGGTCCGTTGGAATATCGCCTGCATTGGGACGAGGTGGTGTATGAGCCGGGCAAGCTGAAAGTTGTCGCCTACAAAGCCGGCCACAAGTGGGCAACGGAAACCGTGAAGACAGCCGGCGCGCCGGCGAAACTGCTCTTGCGGGCTGACCGAAAAAAAATTCGGGCCGATGGTTGGGACCTATCCTACGTTACCGTGACGGTGGCCGACAAACAGGGCCGGCAGGCGCCGCGCGCCCGGAATCATGTGAAGTTTGAGTTGGAAGGCCCCGGCGAAATCGTGGCGACGGACAACGGCGACGCGACCAGTTTCGAGCCGTTCCAGGCGCCGGAGCGGAACGCGTTCAACGGACTGGCGCTGGTCATCGTGCGCGCCAAGGCCGGCCAGCCGGGAGCCTTGCGCCTGAAGGCCACGTCGGACGGTCTGAAAGAAGCGACTGTCAAGATCACCAGCCGTTGACGATGGAGATTCGTCCTTCGGGAACGGATTCTTCGAGGTTCATAATTGATGATGCTTTGGCCGAAAAACTGACCCTTTGGCAAAGAATGTCACAATTATAGGCGCCGTCCGCACGGGCCACAGCCTTCATACGAACTTCTTAATTGCGGACCACTTTTCTTGGCAATCGCTGGAGCCGCCGATTCGATCGGATTGAGTTGTATGTTTTTCACGGACTCGCTAGTGTGGCTTCATGCGAATGGAAGTCCGACTTTCTATCGTTTTCCTTTGTCTGCTTTCCGCCGGCGCGCTTCACGGGGCTCCAGCCGCTCAGGAGCCGCAGCTTACCAATACGAGTTACTTGCGCGACGACGCAGAGACGCGCGGCTTCATGCTCGGACGGCCGACCAAGGCGGTGCCAACGCCGGATGGTCGGGCTGTCCTGTTTCTGTGTGCGCAAGCACGCAAGCCACAACTCCATCTTTATGAGTTCGACGTGGCAAACGGACGGACGCGTGAATTGATTGCGCCGGCGCAGTTGCTCAAGGGAGCGGAGGAAAAGTTGTCGCCCGAGGAAAAGGCACGACGCGAACGAATGCGCGTGAGCGTTGGCGGTTTCACGGACTTCCAGCTTTCAAAGGATGGCAGCCGCGTCTTGCTGAGCTTGTCCGGAAAGCTTTACCTCTTGGAACGATCGACCCGTGAGGTGCGCCAAATAAACACAGGTATTGGCACTTTGTTGGACCCGAAGTTTTCACCTGACGGACAGCGTATTGCGTATGTGCTGGACCACGACGTATTCGTGTTCGATCTCGGGACGCAGACCGAGCGGCGGGTGACCATCGGTGGCACGGACAAGTTGCGCCATGGCGTCGCTGAATTCGTTGCTCAGGAAGAGATGGGACGATTCTCCGGTTACTGGTGGTCACCCGACTCGCGGTTTATCGCCTACGCGGAAACCGATCACGAAGGCGTTGAGGTTTGGAACGTCGCCGACCCTGCAAAGCCGGACGAGCCGCCGTTCGCATCCTATTATCCGCGGCCCGGCAAGAAAAACGTGAAAGTGCGCCTTGGGGTCATCCCGGTGGATGGCGGCCAGACGGTGTGGATGCACTGGGACGCAGAGCGCTACCCATATCTCACGTCGGTGGTTTGGGAAAAGAACGGTCCCTTGACATTGGCCGTGCAGACTCGCGACCAACGCGAGTTGGCGCTGCTGGAAGCGGACGCCGGATCAGGGCGCACGACTGCGCTGCTTACGGAGCGCGATGCGGCCTGGATTGACGTGCGGCAGGACGTGCCGCGCTGGCTGCCCGATGGGCAGGGTTTCTTGTGGGCGAGTGAGAAGAAGGAAGGCTGGCAGCTCGAATGGCGCCAGCGCACAGGGGAATTTCACCGCGTCCTGGCGCAGGCTGGAGACGGATTCCGGGAGTTGTTGCATGTTGACGAAAAATCGGGCGAAGCATTCTTCATCGGCTGCCCCGATCCTACCCAGTTTCAACTTTACAAAGTGGCGCCGGCCTCTGCGCCAGTGGCTTTGACGCATGAGGTGGGAAATCACAGTGGCAGCTTTGGTGAAGGCAGCGCGGTTTATGTGCGCACGATTTCGCCGCTGGACGCCATGCCGCGATCAACCGTTCATCGCGCGGACGGCTCGCTGGTTGGCGAACTGCCGTCCGTTGCCGAAGAGCCGCCTTTTGTGCCACGAGTCCAACTGACCAAGGCCGGCGCCGGCGCCGGCTTTTACGCCGCACTGGTTCGCCCGCGCAATTTCGAAGCGACCCAGCGCTACCCGGTGATCGATTATGTCTATGGTGGACCTCTGCCGCCGACTTGGCACGGCGTGGTCACGACCTCCATGAACGTCTGGTTGGGGGCGCAATGGTTGGCCGATCAAGGTTTCATCGTGGTCAGCATTGACGGTCGTGGAACTCCCGGACGTGGGCATGATTGGGAGCGCGCCATCGGGAAGCATTTCGGATCGGTGCCATTGGAAGATCAGATCACCGCCCTGCGGGAGTTGGGCAGGAAGTATCCCGAGTTGGACTTGGAGCGGGTGGGGATTTACGGGTGGTCTTTTGGCGGTTACATGTCCGCCTTGGCCGTGCTTCGCCGGCCTGACGTGTTCAAGGCCGGGGTGGCCGGCGCGCCGCCAGCGGACTGGCTCGATTACGACACGTTTTACACCGAACGTTATCTTGGAATGCCCGACACCGATGCCGACGCCTATACCGAAGGTTCGTTGCTCACGTATGCCGGAAGTTTGCAGCGCCCCTTGCTGCTCATTCACGGGACGGGGGACGACAATGTGTATTTTCGGCACACCCTTAGACTGGCGAACGCGTTGTTCCGCGCTGGCAGGGAGTTCGGGTTGCTGCCGCTCTCCAGCATGACGCACATGACGCCCGATCCGGTCGTCAGGGAGCAGCTCTACAGCCGGATAGCCCGATATTTCCAAACGCATCTGGGCAAGCCGACGCAATAGAGTGGATTCGGCGAGCAGCCACGTTATGCTCTGATTTAGGCAACTCGGTTTTTAACACCGTATACATCCTATAAGCTCTTAAATCTTAAGAACTCCAATTAAAAATCCCCCGAAGGACCCGGAATAACCTCTTATCTACCCACGAAATTCCCAGAATATCCCGGGAACGGTGAGGACGGCAGCGGCCCTGCTCGCAAGATTAAAGGCTATGTTTGAGTGGCCGGGTTGAGCAGTTCGTCAAGTTTAGCCTTGTCCAGGCCGGAGATTTCCAGCGCGACTTCGCGGATGGTGCGGTTGGTTTCGTAGGCGACCTTGGCGATCTTGGCCGCTTTGTCGTAGCCGATGACGGGGGCGAGGATGGTGCAATTGGAAAGGCTCAATTCCAGGTTGGCTTTGCATTTTTCCCGATCGACTTCCAGTCCGCTGACGCAGCGGCGGGCGAAAACTTCGGCGCCCGTGGCCAGCAATTCGATGGCTTGCAATAAGTTGTAGGCCATGACGGGCATCATGACGTTGAGTTCAAAGTTGCCGAAGCTGCCGCAGAAGGTGATGGCGGCGTCGTTGCCGAGCACTTGGGCGCAGACTTGCAGGAGCATTTCGCACATGACCGGATTGACCTTGCCGGGCATGATGGAGGAGCCGGGCTGGGTGGCCGGCAAGCGCAATTCGCCCAAACCCAGACGCGGCCCGGAGCCGAGAAAGCGGATGTCGTTGGCGATCTTAATGAGACTGACGGCGACGGTCTTGAGCGCGCCGGAGGTTTCGACGACGGCGTCGCGGCCGGCTTGCGCCTCGAAGTGATTCTCGGCTTCGCGAATGCTGAGACCGGTTTCGGCGGCGATGCGGGCGATGGTGCGGCGGGCAAATTGCGGGTCGGTGTTGATGCCGGTGCCGACGGCGGTGCCGCCGAGAGCCAATTCACCCAGGTTTTTTTGCGTGGCCCGGAGACGGGCCAGGCCATGTTGAACCTGGCTGGCGTAGCCGCCGAACTCCTGGCCGAGCCGGATGGGAGTGGCGTCCTGCAAATGGGTGCGTCCGATTTTGAGGACATCGTGGAATTCGCGCGCCTTTTTATCGAGAGCCTGGTGGAGTTCGGCCAGGGCCGGAAGGAGAGAGCGTTCGATGCCTTCCAGGGCGGCCAGATGAATGGCGGTGGGAATGGCGTCGTTGCTGGATTGGCCGCGGTTGACATGATCGTTGGGATGGACGAGTTTGCCGCCGCGCTGGCCGCCGAGCAGTTCCATGGCGCGATTGGCAATGACCTCGTTGGCATTCATGTTGGTCGAGGTGCCGGAGCCGGTCTGGAAAATATCGAGCACGAATTCGCCGTCCCATTTGCCGTCGATGACTTCCTGGGCGGCCTGGACGATGGCGGCGGCCAATTCGGGTTTAAGCCCGCCCAATTCCTGGTTGGTGAGGGCGGCGTGCTTTTTAATCAGGCCGAGCGCGCGAATGAAGCGGCGCGGAAAGCGCAGATCACTGATGGGAAAATTTTCCACGGCGCGGGCGGTTTGGGCGCCGTAGAAGGCGGAGGCGGGCACTTGCATCGCCCCCATCGAATCCGTTTCGGTGCGAAATTGATTGTTCACGAGATGGAGGATGCGCTGCCGGGCAAGGGCAGCTCAAGCGGAAAGATCGCGCCAGATTGGAGCTTGCGTGGAACGGAGGCTGTGCTATCATTGATAGCACGATTTCAATATGGCACAACTGATTGTCAGACAAATTGAAGATAGGGTAGTGAAAAGGCTCAAAGCGCAGGCCGGACGGCATGGAGTGTCGATGGAAGAAGAGCATCGGCGCATTCTGCGCCAAGCCCTGATGGGAAACGCGGCCAAGAGGCCGTCTTTCAAGGAGCATCTCTTGCGGATGCCGGACGGCGGCCCGGATGATCTGTTTGATCGGAACCAAGACTTTGGTCGCAAGGTGAATTTGTGACCGGCTATTTGTTGGACACGATCGTTCTCAGCGAGGCCCGGAAACGGTAGCGCGCCGATCCGAAGGTTTTGAAATGGTTTGAGTCCGTCGATGAGGGTGAACTTTTCCTGAGTGTGCTGGTGTTGGGGGAAATCCGCAGAGGCGTCGAACAGGTCCGCTCTTCCGACCCTGCCAAGGCGACAACTCTGGAACAGTGGTTGAATCATACAGAGCAGACGTATGCGGATCGAATCCTGCCAATTACTGCCAATATCGCTGCCGAATGGGGACGCTTGAGCGCCATACGCCCATTCTCGACTGTGGATGGCCTGCTGGCCGCCACAGCACTGGTGCATGATCTAACCTTCGTCACCCGGAATGTCCAGCACGTATCCCACACGCCTCGCCCAGGAACAGAAGTCCGCCGAGCCAAATCAACAATCGCTTTTTAACGGATAATCGGATACTCCTCACAACTATATGGCCGAACGACATGGACGCTATTACCTCTCTCGAGTTGTGAAACACGGCAATTTAACCGACGAAACCTTGATTGCACAGATATTGAATGCACCCGTCCGAAATGTCGGCAAATACGCATGGGCTATTACCGATATAAAAGACGGAAGAAACGAAACGCCGCCGTACGTGTTCGGGAAGTTGACAAAATATTCGACCGAGGGCCGCGTGACCGTCGTCGATCCCACCAAGCGATCGCAAATCGAAGCACCTGCTCCCAATTTGCTTGTTGCCAGTTCACCGTTCGTTTACCAATCAGGTCTCCTGATTACGTGTGTCGCCGGAGGATTAACGGATGCGGCCACCCTGTATTTCGCCCACATCAGGGTGGAGGAATTATTTCGTGAAAACTCGGGAGTTGAAGTGGGTTGACAAACGGTTGACGAATGGTGTATAGTTTTAACATGAGCAATACGAAGACAATGCAGGCTGGCCCAAGAGGCGGCGAATTGGCGTCGCTGCTGAATCAATTGACCGAACAGAAAGCGCAAATAGAGCGTCTGTTGGGCAGGGTGGAGGATGTTCTGCGCAGGGTGAATTTTTCCGGCAAGGCAGTCCACGCACATGGCCAGCACATTGGAGATATTCAAGAAACATTCGATCGTGGGGTGTATTTTCCAGGCAAAGCGGGCGGCATCGCCTCGGTGCGCAAAAGTCCTTTGGACCAAGTGAAGGCGGTTATCGAATCCACGGCGGATTTGCGGGAGGCGAATGGGAATTTGTCCGCCGCGCGGGTGGCGAGGGTGTTTGGGGTGAGCTTGAGCCAGCTTGCTGAGTGGTTGGGGAGGACAAAGCAGGCGTTAAGCAAGACGCCGGACGCGGATTCCTTGCAGGAGCCGCTGGGCTGCTTCGAGCGCGTGGCACGGCTGCGGATGATCACCCACGGCGACGGCGAATTCCGAAAATGGCTGCGCACGCCGCATGAATTGCTCGACAACGCTCCGCCAATGGAGTTGCTGGCCCGGCGCGAGTGGCAGGCCCTGGCGGATTATGTCGAGGACATCCTGACCGGAAATCCGGGATGAAAGCACCCCGCGCAATTGCGGCCGCGCTGCCATCGGCGCCGGCCCGGAAGCTGTGGGCGACCTTGGTTCGCAGAGTGCCGCTGTCGCCGCTCATCGAGCCGGGCGCAGTGGATTACCTTTTCACGTCCGGCCGGCCTTATCGCTTTAATACCGCTGGAGTGAGGTGTGTTTATTTCGCGGAGGACGAGGCCACCGCCGCCGCCGAATACGAACGCCATACCCGGCCACTGCGCCAGCCCTTTGCCACATTTTTCGCGGAAGTGGAACTGGCCGCGGTACTGGACCTATGCTCCGCGGGAACCCTGAAAGCCCTGAGCCTTACCCCGCGCGACCTTCAAGCCAACTGGGCTCGCGCAAAAAGGCCGACGGCGGCCCAACTCCTGGGCGAAGCGGTGAGTCAACAAGTTCGGCTCGCCGCGATACGCTATCCATCCGACGCCGCGCGGATGAAGGGATTTGCCGGAGCCAACGTGGTAATTTTTCATGACAGTTTGCGCCGTCCCGACCACGTCCATATCCTCGGCCCCACAAAAAAGCCGCTGCAGAAGTGGCCCTAAACAAACTTTTTCCTAACCCCAATGGCGATCACCAACCATGAACGAATCGGAAAGTGCCTCGAACAACTGGCCGCAGGCCTGCAACCGTTTGTCGAGCGCGATTTGAAAAACACCTACCAGGGCGCGAAGGCCAATCGGCGGCCGGACTGCGGCCCTGGTAGGAAGTTGTCACACGGGTGTGAAGCTGCTCAACCCGTTCGATTGATTATCGACCGATTCTTTTGGCCAGCGGCAGGGCGCCCCAGATGATGCCCATGATCAGGCCCACGCCGTGCGCCCCGTTGGCAACCGTGCCGCCGAGAAGCCCGAACAGGCACAGAAAGAACCATACCAGCATCATTGCCACCGTCATGGGAGAAAGGGCCAGGCCGGAGGCGGGATCAGATTGGCTGCGCACCCAGATGTAGCCAAAAATCCCGTAGAGCACGCCGGACATGCCGCCGAAATAGGGGTTGAACAGGAGGTATTGACCCAGATTGGACCCAAGGGCCAGCACCAGAACCATCAGCGCGAGTTTCCTGGTTCCCTGGCAGAACTCGACCATGCCCCCCAGATCGCGCAAGACGAGCATGTTAAAAATCAGGTGCATGGGGCCGAAATGAATGAAGATGGGCGTGAACAAGCGCCAGATTTGTCCCGACCGCACCTCCGGCAACCATCCCCGATTCCATTCGCTGATCAAAAGCCAGTGAACCGCTTGCAGGGTGGGAGTCAAACCCGAAAAGACCGTCACCAAAACACAGACCACGATCAGAGAAAGCGTCAAGGGCATCGAGCCTGATCGGTTCCAGATTTGCGCGCGAGTGCGAATCCGGTCGGCGGCGGCAGCCTCTTCGCGGCGGCGGCGTTGTTCAAGGCCGGCGGCGGCTTCTGCCGCGCGCCGGTATCTGAGGTCGCCCGGGTTCTGCAGGAAAGCCGCCAAAGCCTGGTGCCCCGCTTCGATCTGGTCTTCGGAATGAATCCAGACCCCCCAGCCATCGGAGTCGGGTTCGACTTGGTTGCGGATGTCGAGCGAGAGCAGGTAACCGGCAAAGGTCCTGGCACTGCCTTCGTTTTTCAAATGACCAATCAGGCGCATGAATCGCGGAATTGAAAAGTGGCGCATTTACGGCGCGAACAACAGCAAAAATGATTTACGGCGGGAACAAAAGGAGAATTGGGAACCGGCGCCGGGAGCGGTTTTTGGGAGAGCAGGGGATCGTTTCGTTCGAGAAACCCTTGAAGTGCAAGATCTAAAGAGGCACAACGTTTGTCGGAGGGCTTTACACTTTTGTAAGGTGAACCTCCGCCCCGCTTTTTCGCTTGCAAATTTCACCAATATAAACCATATATAATAAAGGAATAATTGGGACCGTCTCATCATGGGACACGCAAGGCTGCGATGGCATCGGAATTGCTTGGTTAGAGGGGGTTCTCAATTTCGCGGGGGCAACCTGAAAAGCCGAAATTGAGACCAAGAAGATAATAATATGACAACTTCGATAAAGCTGGCCGCAGTGGTGGCGATAGGAATGGCGTCGGTTTCCCCAAGCGCCATGGCAAACGCCGTCGTTTTGACGCAACCCCCTTATTCCTACGACGTCGGCGGAGAGTTCAACGCGGTGACTTCGCCGGACAACTTCCTGCCCAATTACTCCCCGCAGGCCATCGTCGGAAACGGCTTTCAGACTTTTTGCGTTGAGACGAGGGTGGATTTTTACCCTACCGCCACCTATAGTTACACTTTGAGCGACGTTGCTGTGGGCGACCCAGTCACCGGCCCAGTCGATCTCTCCAAAGGAGCCGCCTTCCTGTATTATCAGTTCGCCAAGGGCATTCTGCCGGGATACGATTACACGGATCCAGACACGCGCAAGGCCGATGCGGGCGAATTGCAATCGGCGCTCTGGTGGTTTCAAGGCGGGCAAACTTACGGGGGCTATCCCGATCCGATCACGGATCCTTTTTACATCTACGCAGTTGATACACTCGGCCTTCAAAACGCCGACGCCCCCAACAACGGGGCCTACGGAGTCGATGTCCTGCAAATGTGGAGTGGCGATCTGCAACCCGCGCAGAACCAACTGGTTCTGGTGCCGGACAACACTTCCACGCTCCTGCTGCTGGGCGCCGGTTTGGGCGTTGTGATGTGGACTGCTCCCCGCCTTCGCACCGCGCCGGCGCGCCGGGGTGCGAGACGAGGACGCCAATCCTGATTTTTTGCGCCTGCGGCGGTGCTGCCAGTTGGGTGATTCATCGCAAAGTGGTTGAATGCCTTCGGCGGGGCGCCGAAGGCGGCGGACGAGGGCGTCCGCGCTCCCCAATCCTTCTGCGTTGTTGGCATAGAGGGCGGGGATGCTGCGTTGCGGCGTTCGGTCGGCGCGCCGGCCCCCCCTTTCCAGCCCACCGAAGACCGAAGCATTCCCGGTTCCGCAAAAACTCCGCTGGCAAATTCCGTGAGATTTGTTATTTTGTGGCAGTTTGGGACTGGTGATGGCCCGAAAACACCGGAGAAATAGCAAATTAAGTTAATGAGATTTCGATTTTTGTTCGCGCCCGGCCGCCTGGCTTTGGCCTTCGGCTGCGGCCTGTTCTTCCTCCATGCCCAAGGCGCCTTGCCGGCTGACATCCACACGCCGGCGCAAATGCTCGAGTCGAAAGACCCGACAGACGCGAACATCGCGGAGATGACCGCCGACGTGCTCCAGACCTGGCATTATTCGCAGCATCCGTTCGACCAGGAGATCGCCGGCAGATTCCTGGATCGTTACCTGGACATGCTCGATTACTATCACATGTATTTCCTGCGGTCCGATCTGGATGAGTTTGCGACGTACCGCACCAACCTCAATAGGCTCACGCTCAAGGAGCACGATCTGCGCCCGTGCTGGGTGATCTTCGCGCGTTTCATGGAGCGCGCCAATCAGCGCGTCGGTTTCGTCACCAACTTGGTGGCGACTGAGAAGTTTGACTTCAACGGGCAGGACCGTTTCATCGTCAACCGCCACGCGCTGCCCTACGCGCGGGACATCGATCAGGCGCGGGAGTTTTGGCGCCAGGAATTGCGCTGCGAATACCTTGATCAATTGCTCTCGGCGCCGGACATCCAGTTCTCCGGCCCCGTCAGCCGTGACGCTGACGGCAAGGTCGTTGTCTCCTTGAAGCGAGACAAGGGGCATCCGTTGAGTTTTGAGTTTTTGCCGAAATCATTGCTGGCCAAGGACGGACATACGTTCGGCCTGCTGGAGGTGGCCACCGATCAATCCAACGCGACCTTGCGCCTGGACCTTCCCATGGAGGGGAATCTTCGGAAGGTGACCAACAGCTTTGTGTCCGCGACGGGCGAGAATCTGGGCGGGGTGAGCTTTCACCGCGAGAAAAGCGAAACAAACGAAGCGGCGGCGGCAAGACCTGTTGCCGCCGGGACCAATCTCGACGCGGTCATCCGGCTGAACCAAAAGAACACGGCCGAGATTCACAAGACGCTGACCAATCATTACGCCCAGTTGCTCAAGAATTACAAGGAACTGGACAGCGACCGTGTGTTCGAGATGTACCTCAATTCGCTCGCCCGCGCCTACGATCCGCATTCCGATTACATGGGCCACATGCAGGCGGAGAATTTCGCCATCCAGATGAAGCTCTCGCTCTTCGGCATTGGCGCGCTGCTGGGCAGCGAGGATGGCTACTGCAAGATTTCCGAACTCAAAGAGGGGCCGGCGCAGAGAAGCGGCCAGGTCCATGAGGGTGACCGCATCGTCGCCGTGGCCCAGCACAACGCCGAGCCGGTGGACGTGGTCGGCATGCCGTTGGACAAGGTGGTGGAAATGATCCGCGGGCCAAAAGGCACGGAGGTGACACTGACGCTCATTCCGGCAGGGGCGGCCGACTCGACCGTGCGCAAGGAAGTGGTGCTCGTGCGGGACGAGATCAAATTGGAAGATCAAGCCGCCAAGGCGCGCCTCTACGAAACGCCCCGGGACGCCGGGCCGCCCTCGCGCATCGGGGTGATCGATTTGCCTTCCTTTTACGCCGACACGGAGTCGCCAAACTTGACGGGGGATTTCGGGCGGGTCACCGCCAAAACGACCACCGCGGACGTGACCCGGCTGATCAAGCGGCTGAAACAGGAGAAGGTCTCCGGCATCATCCTGGATCTGCGGCGCAACGGCGGGGGCTACCTTGAGGAAGCGATCAAGCTGACCGGCTTGTTTATCACGCGGGGTCCGGTGGTGCAGACCAAGGACCCCAACGGGGACATTGTGACCGATTCGGACCCCGATCCTTCGGTGCTCTATGATGGGCCGCTGATCGTGTTGACGAGCCGTTTCAGCGCGTCGGCCTCGGAGATTCTGGCCGGGGCGTTGCAGGATTACAACCGGGCGTTGATCGTGGGCGATCACTCGACGTTTGGCAAGGGGACGGTGCAAACGGTGCAGCGCCTGAAGCCCTATTTGGAGCAAAAACACCTGAGCTACAATACAAACGAGGATCCCGGTTCCCTCAAGTTGACGATCAAGAAATTCTACCGCGCCGGCGGGGTTTCGACCCAGTTGAAGGGGGTGGTTTCGGACATCCAATTGCCCTCCGTTTGGAATCACGCCAGCGACGAGGTGGGCGAGAGTTCGCTGCCCAACGCCTTGCCGTGCGACGAGGTGCCCAGCGCCGATCCGGAGAACCTCAATCGCGTCAAACCCTACCTGGCGGAGTTGGAGGGACTTTCGGCCCGACGCCTGGCCACGAACACGGATTTTGGCTACGTCCAGCAAGACATCGAGCAATTCGTCAAGGAACAGGCCGACAAGAGCATTTCGTTGAACCAGGCGGTGCGATTGGCCGAGCAAAAGGCCAGGACCGAGCGCGCGGAAGCGAGAAAGAAAGAACACCTCTCGCGCAAGAAATCGGATGAGAAGCTGTATGAAATCACGTTGAAAAACGTGGACCTGGCCCAACTCCAACCCCCGGCCGTGAAGACCAATGCCGTCGCGGCCCTCAAAGCCTCCGATTTCGACGATGACCCCGACGTGCCGGACGCCGAAGCCTCCAGCGGCGAGGGCACCGATCCGACGCTGGACGAAGCACGGCGCATAATGAGCGATTACGTTGCGCTGATGAACAGGGAGCCGGTCATTTCCAAGGCGCCGTAATTTTTAAGGGAGAAGGAGGAAGGATGAAGGAAGAAGTCCATAAATGATGGCAACGAGCAGTTGATGAGCCGGGGCGAGCGCCGGGAAGCGGCCTTTTCTGGCGGTGCGGTGCGAAACGACCATGCCGCTGAAATGGATCTGCGGCCGGCTGGAGACGGGGCCTTGAATTCCGTCCATCGGAAGCTCTGTAAACGCTGACAGACAAAATGTTGACATGCTGGAACCGACGTTTTATGCGGCGTAAAATTCGGATAGCTCTGTGGTCAATTCTTGGACTGGTTATATTGGTATATGTGGCGTCGGGCTACATTCTGATATGTATAGACAAAGGTAGGCACTACTATATGGAGAATATTGCTGTTGGAGTAATACATTACAGTGATATGCACAGTCGTCTTCCAGCGTCCCTTGACGAGTTGGCATCCGATCATTTTCTTCCCAGCAGAAGTGACAATTATGCATGCCCGCTGCAGAACGGCCGGTTTTTCTTTCTCCCGAAGGTCGATCTGACAAATGTACAGTACGAGATCGACTTTAACCGTACGAATGTCGTTATTCGCTTTCAGCCGGGTGTCCGAAAATTTCTGAGGTGGGTTGTGATAGACAAGGATCTTCCAAACCTGGATTTGACAATTGGGCCAAACGACAGCCGCATGAGTGTCCCACGTGATCACAGATTCCACTGACCTTTCGGTCTTTCGGGCACAAATTTGACACGAAGGCCAGAAAACTTTGCGTCGAAGGACAGAGGGTCCCGCCAGACCGCTGCGAATCGAGTTTGCGGGAGCGCTCTACCACGTGATGGCGCGAGGGAATTAGTGAATAGGCGAATCAGTGAGTTAGTGAATGGGGGCTATTCGAGGAAGGCGCCGGGGGGGAGTTCGTGGCCGGCGAGGAATTCCGGCGCGCTCATTCTTCGGGCGCTTTCCGGTTGCAGTTCGTCCACTCGCAGGGCGTCGGTTCCGCAGGCGATGATTAATCCGGCGCGGTCGGCTTGTAACACCTCGCCCGGACGGCCTTGGCGCGGCTCGGTTTGCGCCCGCCAGATTTTCAAGAGGCGGCGCCGCCCTTGGCACGTCCAGAAGGCGTACGCGCCCGGCCAGGGCGTGAAGGCGCGCACCCGGTTCCGCAGTGCCAGCGCGGATTGCAGCCAGTCCAGGCGGCCGTCTTCCTTCGTGATTTTGCGGGCGTAGCTGGCGCGGGCCTCGTCTTGCGGTTTGGGTGTGATTTCGCCGGCGGCGTAGCGCGGGAGCGTCGAAACGAGCAATTCGGCGCCCAGCACGGCCAGCCGGTCGTGCAGGCTGGCGGCGGTTTCGTCAGGGCCGATGGGCGTGGCGCTCTGGCTCAGAATGCCGCCGGTGTCCAGTCCCGCGGCCATCTGCATGATCGTGACGCCCGTTTCCGGGTCGTTGTTGAGAATGGCCCATTGGATCGGCGCGGCTCCGCGGTACTTGGGCAGCAAGGAGGCGTGGACGTTGAGGCAGCCGAGCCTGGGCAAATCCAGAATCGACTGCGGAAGCATCTGCCCGTACGCCGCCACGATGATGACCTCCGGGTTGAACTCGGCCAGGCGCTTTAAGAAAGCGGGGTCCCGCGCTTGTTCGGGCTGCAAGAGCGGAAGGCCGGCGGCCAGGGCCAATTTTTTCACCGGGGACGGCTGCGGCTTCAAGTCGCGCCCCTTGGGGCGGTCGGGCTGCGTGACGGCGGCGCGGACGGCGAATTGATCGGATTGCAGGAGGGCGCGCAAACTGGCGCAGGCCATCTCGGCGGTGCCCATGAAGACGAGGGGGAGCGCCCGAATCGTTAGCGATGTGTTCATTCTGTTCACCATAGGGTGAAATTGGCCACGGAATGAGTTCCGGCGGCGGCGGAGATGTCAGTGGACGCGGGGCGCCGCGTCCCTACCGAATATGGGCTCCGTCGGCGGCACACCGACGGATGCGGTCGAGACGACCGCGCTCCCGAAAAAGTCGGCAAGGATCGGGGTGGGAGCGGCATCGGGTTTGACTTAAACGGAGTCTTTGTGCCGGATTTGCACTTCAAGAATTTCCACGAACGGGATCACCTCGTCCGCCGTGGCCCCTTTGTTGAAGACTTGCAGGGTAAGGTCGGACGGGGTGGCGTGCGTGATGCGGCGTCCGACGAATTCGCCGCGGCTGGCCTTGATCAACAGGACAAGGTCCTTCTCGGCGTCGGTCGGAATGACGCGGAAGAAACCGGCGAACCTGGTTTCGAAGAAGCGCCGGTTAAACAGGTATTCGCCGCGGGAAAAAACAATCGGCTCCGGCAACGCCGGTTGAGGCGCGGCGGCAGGCGCGGAATCGGCCGATGCGCCAGGCATGGCCAGAGGGGCCGCCGACAGCGGGGCAGGTTCCCCGCCCGAGGGGGCTGTTGGCGGCGCAGCGGCCTCCGGGGACTTGAGATTGGGCGGCATAGCCATGTAAATGATCGGACTCAACACGCCGAACAGCGGGATGGCGGCCAGTCCGCAAACAGTGGCCGGGCGTTGAAACCGGTAGAGGGCGACTTCGTAGGCGGCGAACAAATTGGCGCCATACAGAATCAGCAGGATCACCCAGCCCACCGGACTGCCAAACAAGGCGAAAATGCCGAGGTTGCGGGTGGGGCGCGCCGGGGGTGTGATCGGTGTGACTACAAGCTCCTTGCGCTTGACTTGGGCTTCCGGGAGGTTGTCCACCAACGGCTCGAGCAGTTCTTTGTCGTTGGGGGATTTGGCAAATGCCTGCAACTCGCGCAAGGCGGTGGGCGTCAACTTGTCCCAGGAAATGCGGGCCGGGACGGAGCCGTCATCCAGTTTGAACTGGACGCCCAATTCGGTCAGCGAAACAGGCTCGCCGTAAATGGTTGTTCCATCGGTCAGCGGGAAGGGATCGGCGGTCGCGACACGGGCTGCCGCGACCATCCAACAAAGCAGGATAAAGCCAAACCATCGCATGCCGTCCGCTTGCATAACAAATGCTTGCGGGCAAAGAAAGCAATTTATCGGAGCGTTGGCGGGATTCTGCCCAGAAACTGGTCCAGTTCATCCACGATCCAGTTCGGCGCCAATTTGCAGAGATGGTCGGCGGCGGCGCCGTGCTGCCAAACGCCAAAGCGTATGGCCAGGAGCGGGTCGGCTGCCCAGTGCGGTTGGGCCAGCAAGCCGGTCAAGTAGCCCGCCAACAAATCGCCGCTGCCGCCCTGGGCCAAGGAGGGGTTGCCCGAGCTATTGACGAAAACGTCGCCGGTCGAGCGTCCGACCAGGGATTGATGACCTTTGAGCACGACCCAGCACCCGCCGAATTTACTTGACAGTTGGCGCAACGACCCCAGGCGGTCCGACTGCACCTGCGCGGCGGAGCAGCCCAGGAGGCGTCCGGCTTCGCCCGGATGGGGAGTGATGACGCGGAGGGCCTGGGCGGGGGTTGGGCCGGGAGTGAGCCAGTCAAGGGCGCTGGCATCGACGAGGATGACGCGGGGCGACGAGCGCCAGTGGGAGCGCATTTCCTCTTTGAGCGCCTCCGGCAGTCCTTCCGCCGCCAGGCCGGGGCCGAAGAGCATGGCGGTGCAGGATTTTGGCGGAAGCCGGCCCGGCTGCCAGGGCAGGACCATGGCGGACTGAAGTTGCGCGGCGACGGGGAGATAAACCGATTCCTGCGGGAAAGCGGTGACCAAACCCGGTCCAGCGCGCAAGGCGCCGCGCGCCGCCAGAACACACGCGCCGTGGAAGCCGAAGCTCCCGGCGAAGATAGCGGCGTGGCCGTAATCACCCTTGTTGGCGGCGACTGGGCGCGGGGGAGGAAGGGCGGCAAAGTCTTCGGGCAGCGTCCAGTTCAACTCACTCTGGAGAGGGCAGGGGACCAGTCCGATTTGCGGCACGACCTCGACCATTCCGGCAAAGGCGGGAGCCTTGAGCAAGCCCGTCTTGGGGGCGGCCAAGGTCAGAGTCAGCGTGGCCTTGATCGCGGCGCCTTCCGTCGCGCCGGTGTCGGCGTTCAAGCCGGAGGGGACATCCACCGCCAGGATGGGAATGGCCGCCGCATTGACGGCCTCGATCAGCGCGCGCCAAGGGGCATCCAGGGGGCGATTGAGGCCGATGCCAAAAAGGCCATCGATGATCCAGCGGGGGTGTTTTGCGCTCCGGGCCTGGAGGTGTTGGGAAAACTCGGCCAAACCCTGGGCGGGGTCCGCCACGTCGATCAAGAGCACGTCGCGCGACGCCAGATGAGGAGGGATGGCGCGGGCATCATCGCCGTTATGGCCCTTGCCGGCGAGAATCCACAGGGCATCGCCCGGCTCGGTCAGCGCCAAAATGCGCAGGGCCAGGAGGCGGCCGACCTCGTGGATCACGGCGTCGGCGGATTTGCCCGCGGCCCAGGAGGCGGATTCCCACTGGCGCATCTGGGCGACGGAAATGACGGGAATTTTCGGCAAGGGTCGAATTTTAGTTTAAAGTTTAAAGTTTAAAGTTTAAAGTTGACCATTAAACCGTGCATTCGTTTGCGCGGATTTTCAACGTTGAATTTTGAACTTGAATTGGTGCGCCAGGCCTTGCGCGAGGACATCGGCGCGGGAGATGCGACGACGCTGGCCACGGTGCCGGCGGAGGCGGTGGCGTCGGCGGTCATGGCCGCCCGCGAGCCGCTGGTTGTGTGCGGCTTGCCGCTGGCCGAAGCGGTTTTCAAGGAGGTCTCCGGCGCCATCGAAATTGACCGCCAGGCCGAAGAGGGCCAGCGGGCGAAAAGGGGAGAGAGCCTGATGCGGCTGCGCGGGCCGGCCCGGGCGCTGCTGACGGCGGAGCGGGTGGCATTGAATTTTGTGCAGCGGCTCTCGGGAGTGGCGACGTTGACGGCGCGGTTTGTCGAGGCGGTGGCGGGGACGAAGGCCCGCATATTGGACACGCGCAAGACCACCCCCGGATGGCGTCAACTGGAAAAATACGCGGTGACCCAGGGCGGCGGCGGCAACCACCGTTTCGGCCTCTACGACCGCATTCTGATCAAGGACAATCATCTGGCCGCCTTGCGCCGCGAGGCGCCCAACGCGATCGAGGCGGCCGTGCGCCGCGCGCGGGCGAAATACCCGCAGATGGAGGTGGAGGTGGAGGCCGACACGCTGGAACAAGTGGAGCAGGCGCTGCTGGCGCGGGCCGACATAATTTTGTTTGACAATATGTCCGTCGAGGAATTGCGCGCCGCCGTCTGGCTGGTCAACGGCCGGGCCAAAACCGAGGCCAGCGGAAGCGTTTCCCTCGCCAGCGTCCGGGCCATCGCGGAAACGGGGGTCGATTTCATATCCGTCGGCGCGCTGACCCATTCGGCGCGGGCGTCGGACATCGGGCTGGATTTCGAGGAATTGGCATGACGGTGGACGCGAAAATCCTCAGCGCGTTGCGCGAGATGCCGTGGGGCGTTTCCGGAGCGGAGTTGTCGCGCAAGCTGGGCATAACGCGGGCGGGCGTTTGGGGGCACATCGAGCAATTGCGCGAGGCGGGCTACGACATCGAGGCCAGTCCGCATCTGGGCTACCGCCTGCTGGCGTCGCCCGACGCGCTGCACGGCGACGACCTTTCTTCGCGCCTGGGGCGGACGCGTGTGATTGGGCGCGAGATTCAAGTGTTCCAGGAAACCACCTCGACCAACGATGTCGCCGCGCGCCTGGCCCGGGGGGGCGCCGAGGAAGGGGCGGTGGTTTTCGCCGAGTCGCAGAGCAAAGGCCGCGGGCGGATGGGGCGGCGGTGGATTTCGCCGGCGGGCAAGGGCCTCTGGTTCACCGTTCTGCTCCGGCCCGACATTGCGCCCAGCGGGGCGACGCAACTGACGGTGGCCGCCGCGACCGCGCTCTGCCGCGCCATCGCGGTGCAAACGGGCATCGTTGCCGAGATCAAATGGCCCAACGACATTTTGATCCGCGGCCGGAAAGTCGCCGGCATCCTGACGGAGATGAGCGCGGAGCTGGATCATTTGAAGGAACTTCTTTTGGGCATCGGCATGGACGTGAACCTTGAGGCGGGGGATTTTCCGCCGTCGCTGCGGAAGACGGCCACGTCGCTGCAAATCGAGACGGGGCAGAAAGTCAACCGCTCGGAACTGGCCGTGACGATTTTGCGGGAGTTGGACCGCGACTACGACCTTGTCAAGAAAGGGCAGTTTGAGGTCCTGGCCGAGCAATGGCAGGAACAATGCAGCACGCTGGGCTGCCAGGTTTGCATTCGGGTGGGCGACCGGGTCATCCGTGGCCGGGCGGAGTCGCTGGACGACGACGGGGCGTTGCTGGTGCGCGCCCAGCACGGGCACCTGGAACGGATCATCGGCGGCGATGTGACCGTCGGATAACGACGGTCGTCGAAGGATGAAGGATGAAGTGCGGCATGGAGGGGAAGGGTGAAAAGGCATTTCTTGGAATGCGGGCATTGATTTACAGGCAGTTGCGCAGTCCGACCCCTCCAGTCGGCCAAGGCGGGGTAGCGGTGAAGGGCATTTGGTGCTATGTTGGCGGAGGAAAGGGTGGGGGATAATGCTCAAGCCGCCCCGCAAAAACACCGATACCAGTAATAGTCTATGACAGTCTTACGTGCTTCAACCGCCGGCTTTTGGCGGCGTGGCATCGTTGCAGGCGTTTGTTCTGCCTGGGCGGCGCTGGCTGCGGCACAGAGCGGAGCTCCCGCGGCTGCTCCGCCGCTGTTGCTGTCGAACATTTCACAGATTTGGAGCGTGCCCGGAGAGGCGGCCCGGCAGCCGCAACGGATCAAGACAGAGGTGGTGATTTATTACATCGATCCAGACTGGAAGTGCGGCTGGGGCGAATGCCAGAGGATGCCCACCTACCTCCCCATTTACGATTCCCCAATGCCGATAAAAGCCGGCCAGCGCCTGGCCATTGACGGGCTGATCAATCCCGCGCAGGAGCGATTTCTATGGGACAATACAAGAATCCAGGTGCTGGAGGATGGGGTGTGGCCCCCAGCTTTGACCGTTTCTGATTTGAGAAGCCATGCCGCCGACCTCAACGGACATCTTGTCTCCGTGCAAGGACTGGTTGACCACCTCCAAATAGGGGACGGGAAGCATGTCAAGATCGACTTTCTTTCCGACGCCGTCCAAGCCGCAGCCTATGTGCGCACCGACACCACCGACCTCCCGTTGCCGTTCAAGGAAGGCGATTACGTCCGCCTGAGGGCCGTATATGTTCCAAGGCTCGACCGCGATGGAAGCGTCATCCAGTCGGAACTCTGGGTCGCCCGACGGGCGGACGTGGAGGTGACAGGCTCATTGAGCAAGGACCCGCGTTTTGCAATCCCCGCAACGCCGGTTGAAAAAATCCTCGCAGAAAGTCCGGCTGACCAGATGATACGGGTGGAGGGAATTGTGCGCAACCACGAGCCGGGCAAGTGGGTCACGCTGTGGGACGACACCGGGCAAGTCAGCGTGCAGAGCGGGCAACTCCATCCGTTGCGATCTGGCGAGCGGGTGGAAGCCATTGGTTTCCCTCGCGTGCTGGGAGTGCAGCAGTGTCTGCGAAACGCTCTCTACCGCGTCGTGGAAGAGGCGGGTCAAACGAATTCGGCAGCGATCGCGGTTTCCCCGTCCGCACCGATTCGTCTGGCGGCGCGAATCCAGGACCTCACTCCCGATGAAGTCAAGCGCCACCCCTCGGTCCAACTTCGGGCCGTGCTGACGTGGTCGCACCCCGACACGAGCTTCGCGTATGTCCAGGACGCCAGTGGCGGCATTCGGGTGGTCGAGCCAAGGTGGCAAGACACCAATCTGGGGCCGGGAACAATCGTCACCGTTCGCGGAGAAGTGGCGGAGGGCAATTATGTGCCGGTGGTTACCAACGCCGTCATCAGGCGTGCCGGCTGGTGGGGATTTGATCCGCCGCGGCCGGTGAGCCTGGAGCAGGCGCTGACCGGAGTGGAGGAGGGCCGTTGGGTGGAGATGCGCGGCTTTGTCCGCAAAGTTTCCCAAGTCAAGGGCTTGACCCAATTGGAACTCAGAACCACTGGCGGCGGGTTCAAGGCACGGGTAGCAACCACCCCGGCCCTTGGCCCGCTTCTCGGCTGCGTCGTGCGCATCGACGGAGTCTGCGCGGTCACCGCCAACGACCGGCGACAACTGACTGGCGTCCAAATCTGGGCTCCCGATCAAAACAATATCAAGGTCGAAGAACCGGCGCCGGCGGACCCGTTCACCGCCGAATTCCGCCGGCTGGGAGATCTGAGGCGGTACAACTCGCAAAACGATTTGAATCAGCGCGTGAGGACCGTCGGCACGGTGGTGCTGCACCAAGCGGGCCGTTACCTCTACCTCCAGGACGGCCCGGACAGTGTTTTTGCGTTGAGCCAACAGGAGGGCCATTTGCAGCCTGGCGACCGGGTGGAAATAGTGGGTTTTCCAGACAATGAACGCGGGAGATTTTTGTTGCGCGAAGCTGATTTCCGGCGTCTCTCCAGCGGCGCCGAACCGGCCCCGTTCCCGTTGCCCGCTGGTGACGCGGCGAATATGCACTTGGAAGGATTGCTGTCCAAAGCGGAAGGCATCCTGCTGAACACCGTGCAAAAGGACGACCGCGTGCAGGTGCTCATACGGAGGGGTGACTTCACCTTTGAAGCGAGCCTGGAGTCGGCCGATGGCGTCACGGCGAGAAAGCTGCGCGGGCTGCCCATCGGCAGCCGGCTTGCTGTGACCGGCGTCTATGAGGTGCAAGACGACGAGTATGGCAGGCCCGGCGCACTTGTTCTCCTGCTGCGCTCGGGGGATGATGTGCGGATTCTGGACCAGCCGTCGTGGTGGACATTGCCGCGGCTGCTGGCGGTGCTTGTTGTTGTCGTCGTCGTCTTTGTGATTTCCCTGATCTGGGGGTTTTTGATTTCCCGGAAGAACTTACTCCTGCGCCAGGCCCAGGCCGAACTCCAGACCGCCAACAGCCGGCTGGAAGCGCGTGTGCGCGAGCGCACCCAGGAACTGGAGGAACAAGTCGAGGCCAAGGAACGGGCGCGGGCCGAATTGGCCCAGGCGCAACAAACTCTGGTGCGGGCCTCGCGTCGCGCCGGCATGGCGGAAGTGGCCACCGGAGTTCTGCATAACGTGGGCAACGTTCTGAACAGCGTGAATGTCTCGGCCTCTTGTCTGCGCGATCAGGCCCGGCATTTGCCCGTCGAATACGTCAGCCAGACGGCATCCCTTCTCCACCAGCCTCGCGAAGAACTGGCCCGCTTTCTGTGTGAGGATCCCAAAGGCCGGACGGTGCCGGAGTTCCTGGCCAAACTGGGTGAAACGCTTGCCAGGAAGAAACAAGCGCTGGCCGCCGAGATTGAGTCGCTCACCAAGAACGTCGAACACATCAACGCCATCGTTTCGATGCAGCAGGACCACGCCCGAGTCGGCGGCGTGCTGGAGGAATTGCAGATCAAGGACGTTGTGGAGGACGCCATTCGGATCAACGCCGCCGCCTTTGACCGGCACGGCATCGAGTTGGTGCGCCATTACCAACCGGTCAATGGGGCGCTGCTCGACCGCCACAAACTGATGCAAATCCTCGTCAACCTCCTGCAGAACGCGAAGCACGCCGTGGAGGAACGGGCTTCCGGCAGACAAATCGTCGTTTCGCTTTCCACGCCCGCGGCCAATCGCGCGCGAGTGACGGTGGCGGACAACGGGGTGGGGATCGCGTCGGAAAACCTGAACCGCATTTTTTCGCAGGGTTTCACGACGCGCAAAGAAGGGCACGGTTTTGGCCTGCACAACGGCGCCCTGGTCGCCCGCGAACTGGGGGGTTCCCTGAGCGTGCATAGCGACGGCCTGGGCCAAGGCGCCGACTTCACGCTGGAATTCCTCTGCCGTCCAAACAACGGCGCCGAATAGGCAACGCTGTCAAAGGGTCCGCCCCCTCCCCCGCCGCGCGGCGCGCGCAGGCCGGAAGGACATGATTATAAGGACTGACCCTTTTCCAGGACAGACCCTTGTTATAGCACTGACCCTTTCAATGGAATGCCCCTTTTACGGCCATGCGGGGCGCCTCCCCGGCGCCACGGCGGAGCCGCGCGGGCGTTTACGATTTGCGGGCAGGCCCCGGCTGGGGCGGTCCGGCCCCATTCCCTTTCCGCCTGCCGGCGGAGGGTTTGGCCGGGGGCGATTGCGGGAGGGGTTTGACGGGGCCGGGCGGGGCAGGGGATGGAGACGGAGACGGTTGCGGGGCTGAGGCCGGCGGGGCGACCGCGCGTGGCCGCGTCGCGACCAGGTATCCGGCCAGGGCCAGGCCGGCGCCGAGAGCGCAGAGGCTGACGTAAAGGGGCTTCAAAGAAGGCTGAAAGCGAAAGTCCACCGTGTGGCTGCCCGGCGTGAGAAAGACGCCGCGCATGAGGTAATTGCAGCGCAGGATGGGGGCGGGCTTTTGATCGACCCATAGTTTCCAATCCGCGGCGATGCGGTCGTCGAGCAAGAGCACGGCCGGGGTTTTGACGTCGGCCTGGAGCCGGACGCGCTTGGGTTTGTATTGAGTGACGGCCACGGTTCCCGGATCAGCGGTTGGGGAGCCGGGGGCCTGGGCCAGCGGGGTTTCCCTGGACACCAGAACAGTTTGGGCCGGATCGAAAGTGCGGGAGGCCAGCGTTTGCAGCGTGGCGGAGTCGTTGGCCGGTGTCTGCCAGTTGGCGTAGAGTTTGGCGCGCGGAAGCGCGCCCGTAAATTCCATCAGCGCATATGCGCCTTTTTCGCCCAGTTCCACCGTCAGATCGCCCTGGTCGGTTGGCTGCGAAATACCCGGTTTGAGGCGGATGTCGAAGAGCGTTTGGATGCGGAAGCCGTGGTGGGAGGGATCGACCCGGTCGTTCAACATGTCCACCGCATTGGCTGTGGCCAGGATGTAGCGGGTGTTGGTCAGTTGCCATAAGCGCATGGCCGGCCACAAGTCGGTGGTACGAATATCAGTGCCTTGCAGCTCGAAGGCCTTGAGGAAAGCCCGGTCCAGGTCGGGCAGGTGGGGCGCCTGGGCGAAGTCGAGGGTTTGGATATTGTGGCAAGGGAAATCATTTTGCAGCCAGAAGAAATACAGTTCGCCGAAGCCCTGGGTGATGCCGCTGCCGGGGCCTCTGGGTTCGAGCTTGCCGATGACGCGGTGCTCGTAGGGCTTGTCCTGGAGAAGGTCCACCACCGGGTTGAGCGAGTACTTCTCGGTGTAATCGTAATACCGGATCCAGGGAGCGTCGGCGCGCGCCAGATCGGCGATCATCAGCACGGCGAGGAAAATCCAAGCCGTCTTGGCGCTGGAACCGGTCCAGGCGCCGCTGAGGATGGCAATCAGCAGGAGAGCCGACAGGGTCAGATAAACGATAAACCAGACGACGGCGCCCAGAGCGAACCCGGCGACTTGCGCCGCCAATGTCGAGGTGAAGTTTTGGTTCTCGAGGTAGGCGATCAGGGCAGTCTTGGAGTTTTGCAGGAGGAACCATCCCACGCCCGCCGCCGCGATGAGCAGGAGGCTGAAGAGCGTCCATTTCTTTTCAAATCCGGAAACCTTGGCCCACCAGAGAGGCAAATGGGTTGGGAGCGCCTCCGTGCGCCTGGCCGGGTTGCGCAAGTAACGGCGCCAGAGCACCTCCATGCCGTAGGCCGCCAGGATCACCCAGGCAATGTGAAAGGGGTGGAGGAATTTGATCGGGTTGCGCATGGTGGAGAAATACGGCAGGTGGTAGAGGAGGCGATAGAGAAAGCCGTATCGCCCCCACGCCGCCAGCAGCGAAAAGAGGGCGACGACGCCCCAAAACCCGACGGCCAGCCGTTCGGCCTTGGACAAGGGCGAGTTGGCGCGCCAGAGATTGGCCAGGGCAAAGATGGCCAGCAGAGACACCAGAGTGCCCGCGCATTCGCCGCTGCCCGAATAGCGCCAGAAAGCGCCACTTTTTTTGATTACCGTGACGGTGGCGTCCGTGCGGGTCTGGCGGTCGTCGGCGTTGAGAGCTTTGATCAGTTCCGGCGCGGCCCTCATGCCTGTCGCCGTTTCCTGCCGCACCTTGGCATCGGCGCCTTGCAGGAGAGGAATTCTGGGGTCTTGTCCAATCAGGCCCCAATAGGCGCTGGAATGGTCGCGTTGCGTGATATTCTGGCTGAGGCGATAGCCAAAGAGACCGGGCACAAAAATATCCAGGGTTTCCCATCTGGGCAGGCTCCATTGCGTGGCGGCGTTCCAGCGCTGTTGTTTGGTGGTGACGTCCTGCTCCATGGCCGCGACGCCTTCGATTTGAGTTTGAACGAGCGATGAGAGGGTGTGGGCGGCACAAAAGCCCGCGGAAAAGATAACCAAGACTTCCGAGACCATGGCCCGCAAGATTCTCTGACCGGGGGGAGATTCCTCCAGCAAAGCCCGAAACAGGATAAAAACACCGAGACAAACGCTGAGAATGGCGCCGAGATCGAACCCCTCCATCAAGCCCATGCCAACGGCCAGGCCGGCCAGAACGGCTTTGGCCCAGATTTGTTTAATGGATTTGGTCGAGAGGGCTGCCAGGGCCAGAAACGCCATGCCGGCGGCGATATTCCAACTGCCCAAACCCCAGCAGGCCACGGAAAAAAAGTGCATGTTCAGCCCCGCCGCCACCGCCCCCAGCGCGCAAACCGCGGGGTTGAATTGCAATTGCCGAAAGAAGACCCAGGCGGAGAAGCCGAGGAAGAACAGGGTGAAGGGCGCGTAGATTGATAAGAATAATTCCGGCGAAAGGACGGTTCGCATCAGTGCGGAAATGGTGGGTGAAGCAGCGGTGGTTTGGCCTCCCAGCCACGCCAGGTTGGCCCAGCATCCGGCAAACCGTTCCGGCAGGCGATTTTCCTCCGCCTTCAAAAAGCCCAGCGGAGTATCATTGGCAAAAAGAATCTGGTGCGGAGCAAAGCTGTTATGGAACAAAACGGCCAGGACGATCCCCAGCAATGCGGCCATCGGCCACCACTGGTTTGAGGTTGACCTGGAATTGGCCGGCCCGGCGGGTACTGCGCGCATAGTGGTTCCGAACCGTTAAGTCGCCCTTGGCTTGGAGGCCATCGTTTCCAAATTGGGATGCCCATATCGCAATTCGGCTTCCAGTGAAGCTTCACCGGGCGTCCGTGCCACCCCAAACGCCGCCGGGGACCGCCCCGCGCGGCGGTTGGCCCGCTCGATCAAATGCGCCGTATTCGCGCGAATAAACTCAATCGTGGACGCCTTCAACTCGACCGCTCCCGCGCCGCTGCATCCGTTGTCGCCCATGTCCCTGGCGTCGGTCGCCTTGAGCTTCTGGAACTCCATGTTGCAAGCCGCTCGTTCGAGCATTAAGCCGGTATGGGGCGCACCCAGCCATTGCAGGATTTCGCCCAAAATTCTCTTTGGGTCGGCCAAAAGCTGGTCATACGAGGCGAAATAAACCGGCGCCCCATTTTCCGCCGCGTCCAAATAGCCGGAAAGATGCTGAATCCATCCGGGCAGCGCTTCGCGACAGAACGCATTGATTTCGAATTGGTCGCCCGCCATCAGGCACTTTTCCATCACCAACTTTTCCCGCAAATGGTGGTGGTAGAGCGACACCAACGCATCTTCAGGCGAGCGGAACAAATAAAGATGGCGGCAACGCCGAAATGCCGGCTCAGTGCGATAGCGTTTGCCGCAAAACCTTTTCCCCAACTCTGCAAACGAATCGTGGGTCTTGAGCAAGACGCCGGGCGTGCGGACGGTCTTGTTGCGCGCGGCGACCAGGCTGCGGTAAAAGTCCGCGATAATTTCATCCGGATGAATGTCTAATTTCGTCGTTGTGTCGATTCCCTGGTTTTGCAGAAACACATCCGAAAGAAGATATCGCGTCCATGTATTTCCCGAGCGGGGGAAGGAGGTGACAAACGTGATCGGCACTCCCTCGGCCAGCAGGTTCTTTATCTCGCGCGTATTATGCGCCTCAATGAACTTGAGGCGCAACAGCCGGCGCACCGGCGCCATCCCCTCGTTCAGGACACAGGGAATCCACCGCATCGTTTTGGGATTGAAGAGCAGCCGGAGAGCCATGCGAAAGCCTTCCCACATGAGCTTCAAAAAACTCGTCGCCGCCGCGGTCTGCGGCCTTGGCGAATCCTTTCCTTGATCGTTCTGCCTCACATGGAACCATTTCTCTTGAACATTCTCCAAGTTCTTGCGAAGGCCTCGAACACATGCCTGCCGGCACCGTTAAGGGTGCGCCTGCGGCACGGATGTGATGAGTGTCCTCGCACTTTGTGAGGTAATACCTTACAAATCTGGGCGGGGGTGTCAAGGGGTTTTCTTACCTATTTCATTGGCCCTGAACAGAAACCGCGTTTTGTGCGTTTTCTCCGGCGGAAGGGGCTGTGGCGGACCCGCCGCGCTGACTTGCTTGTTTGCGCGCCGGTTTCTGCCTACCTTGGGTGGATGGCGAAACCCGATGCGATTGAGTTGCGGGACGGAACGGTCGTGCCAATCCTCTATGAGGACCGTTCCGTGCTGGCCATCGACAAACCGGCGGGGTGGATGCTCGCGCCGGCGGGCTGGGATCGGACCGCCCGGAATTTGCAACGGGCGCTCATGCTGTCCATACAGGCGGGGGAGTATTGGGCGCGCTCCCGGAACCTTAAATTCGTTCGCTTCATTCATCGGCTCGACGCGGAAACCAGCGGGGTGCTGTTGCTGGGCAGGAGTCTGGGAGCGGTGAGCGTTCTGAGCCGCCTTTTTGAAGCGCGACGCGTGCGCAAGAAGTATCTGGCCGTGGTGCGCGGCATCCCCAAGGAAACCAAATGGAGCTGCCGGCTGAAGATTTCCGCCGAGCCGGATGAAACAGGCCGGATGCGGGTCGATGAAAGGAATGGGAGGGAAGCGGCCACGGAGTTTCTGGTTCTGCGGCAGGGCCGGGACGCGGCCTTGATCGAAGTGGTGCCCGTGACGGGGCGGACGCATCAAATCCGTGTTCATCTGGCGGCGGCGGGGCATCCGGTGATGGGCGATGGCCTTTATGGAGGGAAGGGGCCGGAACTGGGGTTGCGCGCGGTGGAACTGGCCTACACCGACCCGTTTCAGAACCGGCCCGTGCGGGTGGCGGCGCCGGCGGAAGAGTTTCTGCGGCGGTTTCACTTTGCCTCTTGAATTGGCGCGACGCTTGTACTACTGTGTCAACCATGATTGGAGACTTGGTTGACGCAAACATTCAGACCGAAATATCCGGCTTGACGCAGCGCGTCCTGGACGGCGGGGAGATTTCGCGGGAAGAGGCGCTCCGGCTGCTGGACCTGGAAAGCAGGGCGGACATTTTTGACTTGATGGCGGGCGCCAACCGGCTGCGGGAGCACTTCAAGGGCAACAAGATTCATCTCTGCTCGATCGTCAACGCCAAGGCGGGCGCCTGCTCGGAGAATTGCAGTTTTTGCGCCCAATCTTCGCGCTACCAGACCGGCTCGCCCCAGTACGGATTCATCGACCCTGAACCGGTGGTTGATGCCGCCGAAGAGGCCAGCCGCAACGGCGTGACGGCGCTGGGACTGGTGGCGGCCTGGCGCGGCCTGAACGAAGGGCCGATGCTGGAGGAGGTCTGCGAGCGCATTCGCGAACTGGCGCAGAGCGGCAAGACGCGGCCGGACGCCTCGTTGGGGATCATTAAGAGCCAGCGGGTGGCGGATCGCTTGAAGGAAGCGGGCCTGGAATGCTACGGGCACAACCTGGAAAGCTCGAAGCGGTTTTTTCCCAGGCATTGCACGACGCACACTTACGAAGACCGGCTGAAAACGATCTTCCACCTGAAGAATGCGGGCATAAAAATCTGTTCCGGGGGCATCATCGGGATGGGCGAAACGCGGGAAGACCGCTGCGACCTGGCGTTCGCGCTCAAAGAGATAGGGGCCAACGTGGTGCCGGTGAACATTCTCAATCCGATCAAAGGCACGCCCTTCGAGAACAACGCGCCGCTGGCGCCCTTGGAGATATTGAAGACGATTTCGTGTTTCCGCTTCATTTTGCCGCGGCAGGAAATCATGATCGCCGGGGGGCGGACGGTGAATTTGCGCGACGTGCAGAGCCTGGTTTTCGCCGCCGGCGCCAGCGCGTTGATGGTGGGCAATTATCTCACGACCCTCAATCAGCCTGTGGAAAAGGACCTGCAAATGCTCAAGGACCTCGGCCTGGACCCGAGTTGGGACCATCACGGGTTTGCGGATCAATAGGCACTCAATTGCCCTTGTGCAGCGTTCAGGCATAAATGTCGGCGGTTACCGGGGCGAGGGCATTGACATCCAAAATGTCCTTCAAGGAGTCGAGCGCGCCATCGCGGGGAAGAATTGGGTGCGGGACGGAGAATTCCCGGCCTTGCGCCGTCTGACGCCGTCGTCCCGGAAGCGCCTTTATATATCGACGGGCATTCACGGGGACGAACCGGCCGGCCCGCTGGCGCTGTTGCAGTTGCTGGAAGAAGACCGCTGGCCCAAGGAGGCGGCCCTGTGGATTTGCCCCTGCCTGAATCCGACGGGTTTTCCGCTGAATCAGCGGGAGAATGCCCAGGGCATCGACTTGAACCGCGATTACCGGCATTTCCGGTCGGCGGAGGCGCGGGCACACGCGGCCTGGCTGCAAGAGCAACCGCGCTTCGATCTGGCCCTTTGCCTGCACGAAGATTGGGAGGCGCACGGTTTCTACCTTTACGAATTGAATCCCGACGCGCGCCCGTCCCTTGCCGAAAAGTTGGTGGAAGCGGTCGCCAAAGTCTGCCCGATCGACCGTTCGCCGGTGATCGAAGGGCGGGAGGCGCGCGACGGCATCATCCGCCCGAAGATCAACCTGGCCGAGCGGCCGCAATGGCCGGAAGCATTCTATTTGATCAGCCATAAGACCCGCCTGAGCTACACACTGGAGGCTCCGTCCGATTTCCCATTAGCCACGCGCGTCGCGGCCCTGGTCACCGCGGTGCGGGCAGTGCTGGAATTGCCATGAATCCGTGCCGTTGTTCAAACGAAAGCCGCGCGGGGCTGTCCAAACGTTGATGAAACAGTTCTTGTCGAAGCAACGCTGGGCGAATTATTGGCGGGAATCCAAATCGCTGGTGCTGACCGTCCTGATCCTGACGGCCGTGCGCTCGGCCATCGCGGATTGGAATGATGTGCCGTCCGGGTCGATGAACCCGACGATCGTTCAAGGCGACCGCGTGTTTGTCAACAAGCTGGCGTACGATTTGAAAGTGCCGTTCACCACCTGGCACGTCGCCCAATGGAGCAATCCCAAGCGGGGCGACATCGTGGTGTTTTTTTCGCCCGTGGACGGCACGCGGCTGGTCAAGCGAGTGGTGGGCGTGCCGGGCGACCGGATCGAACTGGTCAACGACCGGCTGTTCCTCAACGGGCGCGCCGCACAATACGAGCCTTTGTCCGCCAGCGTGGGACGGGACGTTCCGCCGAGCGTCCACGGGCCGCGTTTTTTCGCGGCGGAGAAGACCGGGGAAAACCCCCGCCACGCGGTGACGGTGTTGCCGCTGGTGGCGGCGCGGCGGACGTTTGGCCCGGTGACGGTTCCCGGCGGGGAGTATTTCATGATGGGGGACAATCGTGATGACAGTTACGATTCGCGATTTTGGGGAGCGGTGGAACGCGAGCGCATCGTCGGGCGCGCGTCGCTGGTGGTGCTGTCTTTGGACCGGCAACATTATTACGCCCCGCGCTGGAACCGGTTTTTCACCGGATTATTTTAATTGACTGGCCAGCCGCCCGCCCAGACCCGCGGCGTCGGAAATGGGGGCGCGGGCGCGGGCGCGCCGGACCTGGGTTTGGAGAAAGGAGACGGCGCGCAAATCAATTTCCTTGCCGACAATCGTCGCATAGGCGCCGACGGGCGTCTGGCATCCGCCGCCCATGGCGCGGAGGAAGGCCCGCTCGGCTGTGACACATTGAAAAGTCGCCTCGTCATTGAGTTCGTAACAAATCCGGGCGAGGCGTTCGTCGTCCGCGCGAATTTCCAGGCCGATCGCCGCCTGCCCGACGCACGGCAGCATCTCGTCCGGCTCGAGCATCGCCGCGAGCAAGCCGGGGGGCGCGCCGCCGCCCGTCAATTGGCCCGCGGTTGTGATGCAAAACCCCAAGCGGCCCAGACCGGCAGCGGCCAGAATGGTGGCGTCCATCTCTGGGTGCCCGGCCAGCTTGCGCAGGCGGGTGCCAACGTTGCCGCGAATTTCCATGATTTTGAAATCGGGCCGCGAGGCCAGCAGTTGGGCTTTGCGCCGGGTGCTGCTGGTGGCGACGGTCAGACCGGGCGGGAAGCCGGCCAGCGCAAGGCCCGGCGGGAGGGGGCTTTTATAGATCAGCACGTCGCGGACGTCGGCGCGCTTGCCGGCCACGGCCCCGAGGATCAAGCCCTGCGGCAAATCGGTCGGAAGGTCTTTGAGGCTGTGGACGGCCAGGTCGGCGCGATGCTTCAACAAGGCGGTTTCCAGTTCCTTGGTGAAAAGGCCCTTCGGCACGGCGGGATCGAGGCGCGTCATGGAGGCGGCCTGCAATTTGTCGCCGCTGGTTTTGATGATCTTCAACTCGAAGGGCAGGGCGGGAAAGGCGCGGCGGCACTGGGCCAGCACGGCGTTGGATTGAGCCAGGGCCAGCGGGCTGCCGCGGGTGGCGATGAGGATGGGTTTCTCTTTCATGCGCTTGCGGGCAAGTTGGTGTTGACATGCATGCACCCCTCCGGCGAAGAGAGTTTGAGGGAGCGGGCCTTTTCCCGGATAATGGCCTCGCAGCGGGCGATTTCCTCCTTGCGCTGTTGGAGATAATCGCCGGCGATGGCCTGCAAATCGTCGATGTTGTAGAGATAGACGTTTTCCAGGAAATTAACCGCCGGGTCGATGTCGCGCGGCACGGCGATGTCAATCAAAAGAATGGGGCGGTTTTTCCGCAGTTTCATCAGCGGCTCCAGCCGGGGGCGGTCGAGGATGTAATGGGGTGCGGCGGTGCTGCTGATGAGGATGTCGATGCCGGGGAATTCCGCGGCCCAATCCTCGAAGCGCACGGCGCGGCCGTCCAAGGCCCGCGCCAGTTCGACGGCGCGCTCGTGGGAGCGATTGGAGACGAGGATGCTGCGGGCGCCCCGGCTGAGCAAAGCGCGGGCGGTCTTCTCGCTGGTCTCGCCGGCGCCGACGACCATGACGGGATGGTCGCCCAGGGAACTGAAGAGCTTCTGCGCCAACTCAACCGCGACCGAGCTGACGGAGACGCTGCCGCGCTGGATGTTGGTTTCGGTGCGGATTTGCTTGGCGACATTAAAGGCCTTTTGAAAAGCCTTGTTGAGCTGGCTGCCGGTGTGTTTGTGGGCCAGAGCGGTTTCGTAGGCCTTTTTGAGTTGGCCGAGGATTTCCGTTTCGCCCAGCACCATCGAATCGAGGCCGGAGGCGACTTTGAACAAATGCTCGAGCGTTTGGCGGTCGCTGAAGGAGTAGATTTCCTCTCGGAGCGGTTCCTGGCAATGGTGGTGTTCGAGCAGGAAGCGGCGCAACTCGGCGGCGGCCTGGCGCTCCGGCAAAGCGGTCGCCGCGTAAATCTCGACGCGATTGCAGGTGGAGAGGATGACCGCTTCGCGGGCCAGGCCGGTGGCGCGCAGTTTTTGGAGCGCGGCGGGAATCGCCGCTTCGGCGAAGGCAAAGCGTTCCCGGACGGTGACGGGCGAGGAATGGTGGCTCAAGCCGATGACGATCAGGGGCATGTTAAAACTTGTGGGACGGCGAGAGGAGGTTGACGCCCCAGAAAGTCAGGAGGACAAAGGCAAAGGCGCCCACCGCGCCCCAGGCGAAGCGGCGGCCGGATTGGGCAAAGCGGCTGTGCAGGACCAGCAGCGCCAGGTAGAGGCACCAGACCAGCCCGGACCAGATCACCTTCGGGTCCGAAGCGGAGCGCAGTTCGGGCCGCTGGCGGAACAGGAAGGGGATGAAGGCCAGCCCCGCGGTCAACAAGACGAATCCCGCCCACAACAGGCGGCTGGTGATGATTTCCAGGCGGTCGATGGGCGGCATAAGGGCAAAAACGGCGCGGAGCTTGTGAAATTTGAGGTCGTGTTCCTGAGTCAAGTACATCACGGCCGCGACCGAGCTCAAGCCGAAGGCACCGTAGGAGAGGAGGGTCAGGGCGGCGTGCAGGCTGGTCAGGGCGTTGCCGAACTGCGGTTTGTTCGCGTGAGGGGCGTCCAATCCGGGCATGAGGGCGAAGACGCCGATGGCAAAGATGACGGGAGCGGCGAAGGCGCCCAGATGGCGCAGGCGCGGCCAGAGACCGAAGACCAGATAGACCGCCACGATGGTCCAATCGACAAAGGTCATCGCTTCATAGAGGTTGTTGACGGGGCAGCGGTCAAAAGTCAGTCCGCGCATGAGCATGGCCTTGAGATGCAAAGCGAAGCCGGCCAGGAGCAGGGCGTAGTTGACATGGTCGTGCTGGCGGAAGCCTTTGCGCCAGAGAAAAACAGAATAGACGGTGCTGAGGCCGTAAAGGGTTACGGCCAGCAAAAACCAATGTCGATCCGTCAGCCAGGACACGTCCCCAAGGTAATGCGGCCCCCTTTGGCCGCAAGGAGGAATTCCGGGGAAAGGATGAAGGAAGAAGGAAGAAGTGGCCGGGCGAACCTATGGGGGATCGGATACGGTGGATACTGGCATTCAAGGCGGGCGCACGGCGGGTGGTTGCCAGTCGAGATGCCAGTAATAATGCCACAGGTCTTCGAGTTTCACCAATTCGGCATGGCCATCAGTCATCCCCATGTTGATCGAGCCGGGCATTTTTTGGCCGGCCGGAACATTTTGCGGGGCCTTGGAAGTGTTGCGGTCGCCATGCCGGGCAATGGTGCAACGCCCCATCTGGTTGGGTGAGACGCCTACTTGACATAGCAATACCAGGGACGCCCACAAGCGAGGGCCAACACCGGGCTGATTGATGATATCCCATTGGGATATTCCGCGTATTCCGCGAAGCCCGCGCGACGGAGAAAAAAAACGCCGCAAGCGGATTTCGAGGCGGAGGCTCGTCGCTGCAGCGCGGCGCCCGGAGACGGGGCGCAGCGGATCGCCGGCGGGATTTGAGATTTGAGATGGCAGAGGAGGGAGAGGCGTTGGTTGGGAGTCAAGGCAACGGGAGGACGCGGTAGAAGCGGTTGGAGGATTGGAGGGGGTCGAAGAGGAGATTGGTGATGCCGTTCCCAACTACGGGTGAGCCGAGATTGAACCAGGTGTTGGAGTCGAGGCTGGAGGCCCATTGGACCTGGTAGAGCATGTTGGTGACGGAGTTCCAGGTGACGGCGACGCCCTGGGCGATGGCGAGGGTGGTGTCGGGTTTGACTTCCGCCAGGGCGGTGACTTCGGCCTGGCTCAGGGCGTGGTTGTAGATTCTGACTTCGTCAATCACACCGGTGAATTTGTAGTCGCCGTATTCGGAGTTGATGCCGATGCCCAAGCGGGCGGTCCCAGGGAAGAGGGGGCCGGAAAAGGAATCGGTATTGGGCAGGAGCACGCCGTTGGTGTAGTAGGACACGGTGGCGCCGTCCCAGGTGGCCGTGAGGTGAATCCACTGGCCGGCGATCACGTTAGCCTGAGCGATGTCCCCAAAGTCCCAGGGTTGGGTGCCGTTGGAGTCCAGTTGCACACCAAAGTGACCGCCGGAAATGCCGAACCAGTAGCTGAGGTAGTAGGGAGGATTGCCTTCCTTGGAGAAGATGGGTGAGCCAGCCGGATTGTCGCACCGAACCCAGGCGGCAAAGGAGGCAGCGTTGGAGAGCTGGAGCGAAGGGCTGTTCGGGATGTAAACGCCAGTGGCGCTGGAGCCGTCGAAGTAAAGGGCGGAGCCATGGCGGCCCTGGGTCCAGGTGAGAGCGGTGGCCCCGACGAGGGTGCCGTTGTTGCCGTAGCCGGAGCTGTCGGTGATGGTGGTGCCCTGGCCTTCGTCGAACGCCCAGTAGCCGACGAGTTCGGCGCGGCTCTGAACAATTGACAAGAGGAGGACGGAGAAGGAAAGCAAACGGACCAGAGCACGCTCGTTGGATGCGAGGTTTGGGAAGGCGAGAAGACGGACGGTGTTTTTTTTCATAGGATTCAGAGTAGCTTCATTCTCGGACAAAACTCGACTCGAAGAGTCTGTACCATAATCGACGGGTGATTCTGGGCTAATTCCGGGTTTTTGCAAGCATTTTTTTAAGAGCGCGTCAATCAATAACATTTTCAACTTCTATCGGTGCGGGTGAATAACATACGATCAGGGAAGGCAGCCGTTTCCCGAAAGGCGCCGGGTATGGGATTAAGCGCAGGCGATTTGCTATTTCGCGGGCGGGGGAGGGGGCATGGACTTCGAAACTTGGGTCACGGCTTGTTGAAGCGTCAGGTGCTGTCCGTTGATGAGTTCGGCCAGCGTGCCGGTCACGTCGGCGGTGGCGGGAGAGGTGCCTTGCACCATCCAGGTCCCGCCGTTCCAGACCACAATGCTCGTTCCCGGGGCCATGGCCTTGACGAAACTGCCGTTGTCCGCATAGGAGGCCAGTTGACCATTCGGGTCGGACGCGGTCACGGCCAGCACGCCGGGATAGGCGGCGGGATAGGTGTCTTCCGTGCCGGGCGTATTGCCCGCCGCGGCGACGATTTGAATGCCCTTTGAGGTCGCCTCCTGAATCAAACTGCCCAGCAATTGACTGTTGCCCGTGCCGCCGGAACTGACGTTGATCGGATTGGCTCCGGCGTTGATGGCGGCGAGGATTCCCTCCATGAGATCCATCGTGGTGGTGCTTTCGCCGTTTCCATAAACGATGACCGGCTGAATCATGCTGGGATTGGCGGACATGGCGCCCAACATGGTTTCGAGCATGCTGGTGGCGTGGGAGGGTTGGTCGGAAGGGGCGGAGGTCTGGCCCACGACATCAATGGGCTTGAGCATGTATTTCTGGAACTGATCGGGCGCATCGACGGCGGTATCGACCAGGCCGACGATCGGGCCGCTGGTCACGGGCTGCGGGTTGAGATTGAAGAGGGAACCGGATGGCGTTTGTGTTTGCGCCATCTGCACCGGGGCGGGGGGATCGACAACGTAATTGCCCTCCGCGGCGGCGACGGATGGGTCCGAGGCGAGGGATTGCAGGGCGGCGTCGGCGCCGGCGGCGTCGCCAAATTGAAGGCGGTAGAGGCCGAT
This sequence comes from Verrucomicrobiota bacterium, assembly GCA_049510745.1. Lineage (GTDB taxonomy): Bacteria > Verrucomicrobiota > Verrucomicrobiia > Limisphaerales > Palsa-1400 > PLGF01. Next base: position 41,301 of record JBEKYR010000016.1, read on the forward strand.
GCGATCATCGCGCCCGACGATTTTGGCGCCGAGTTTTTTGGCCAGTTGATCGATGGTGTTGGTGTCGGCGCCGCGCTTGAGTTTGACGAGGTCTTCGTTGGCAATGCGGTAATCGCGCTTTTCCTCCTTGACCAGTTGCGTGGCCGCGCCCGGCGCGGTGCGATAGACAAACAAGCGGGAAACGCCGTTGGTCTGGTCCTTGGCGTAATTGAGATTGCCCAGCAGGCGGCGCAAGGCGTCGTTCTCCGAGAGGTCCTTGAACTTGACAGAGATCGAATTCGAGGCGCCCGGTTCGACATAGACTTTCCAGCCGGTGGCGCGGGCGATGTTTTTCAAAAGGGTGATGAGGTCGCTTCGTTGGATGTCGGCATCGACTTGATCCTGTTTGGCGCGCCAATTGAGGGAATTGTTGGCGCGGGCGGAAGCCGCCGCCAGGAACAGGGCAACGCAGACAACAACGGGCAACCATCTCGGAATTTTCATCATCCAGCGTAATATAGCAGGAAACGGGCACAGATGGCAAACCATCCGTTCACCGGCGCGTCTCACTTCCTGGACAGTGGCCGATGTTGGGGGAGGGGAAGGGTCGATCCACTGGGGGGAATGACGAATGACGAAATCCGAATGTCTAAAGAATGCTCAAAAGACCCAATGACGAAAACGGAACCGGAAGAACTCTCGTCATTCGGGCTTCGTCATTGTTTCGTCATTAGAGCTTCGTCATTCCAAGGTTTTTACAGCACGAAGGGCAGGGTGGGGGAAGGGGGATTGCGGCGGGCAAATAATTCCCCCATTGAGTGGGATGACACCCAAAATGCTTGAAATAGGGGCGATCCTGAGGGATAATCCCTCTATGAATGCGACGGTAATCGACAAGAAACGCCGAATGACCCTCCCGGAGTCGGTCTGCGAGGCGGTTGGCCTCAAACCCAATGACCAAGTGGAATGGCGTGTCGAGGCTGGGGAGATACGCGGACGGCGGCTTGTGGCGCAAAAGCCCAAGGAAGCGTTCCCGCCTGGCTCGTTGCTCAAGTACTTCACGCCGGAGCGGGACGAGGAAGAGCTGGCGATCCTGTCCTGACTGAAATTGGAATAAGGCGTTGTTTCTGATTTTCCCGCGGGTCGCTCGTTGGTATTCCGCCGTTGGTATGGAAAGGACGGACACGGACACACACCGACGCACACTCTGGCAGGTTCATTGGCACTGTGAACCGCCTATTGCCGCGAAGGATTAAAATTTCCTTTCCACGCTTCGAAAATGAGATGCGTTTGCCCTGATCCCGTCACCGCGCAAGGCGGTAAAAGCCGGCGGCGCCGGAACTATTGAGGCCGACCCAAACGGTGTTATTCGTGATCCATTCCTGGGCCGTCACATTCGACCAGGAAACGGGCGGGGTCAAAGCGGAGGTTTGCTGCAACACAAAGACGGTGGGCGAGGCGGGCCAGGTGAGGACGGTGTTGGCGCCGGCGGGGGCCGCGGACAGGGCCGGAGCGGAAATGGCAAAGAAATCAAACGCCAGCGCATAGGTTTCCGAGGGAGTGACGCTTTGGGAGGGGCTGCCGTACTTGATCGCCTCCAGATCGTAGGTGCCCGGTGGAAGGTGCGGGAGATAGAGATGCTGCACGTTGTCCACCGCACTGACGCTGCACGCGAGGAGGGTGCTGTTGGTCGCGTTATACAAGAAGAGCGCCAGATTGTTGATGTTCGTCAATCCGGCCTGGCGTTCCCAAACCAGGGTGGCAGTGAGGGTGGAGTTGCTGGGCACGTTGAATAGGTAGTGGTTGATGGTGTCTTCTCCTGGAGCGTTCGAGATCGACTCAAAATCCCAGCCGAGGAGAGAGCCGATGGTTTCCCCGCTGGAAATGGGCGGATGAGCGCCGCCGGCCGCGACATTGATTTCCGCCGTATAGGTTTTTTGTCCGGCGGCCAGTTGTTCGTAAGCATAAAAGAGATTCAGCACGCCCGCGCCGTAGCGGGTATCGAGCGGAGCGTTGGTGGTGTGCGTCCAGTCGAACGGTTTGAGGGCGCCGTTGAGCAGCAGCGCCTTGACCGTGCGCCGGTCATCGGCGATGGAGATGTTGGGACCGCCATCACCGCGCGCGGCCGCTTGCAAGAGCACGGAGGCGGCGCCCGTCACGTAAGGCGTGGTGAAACTGATCCTCTGTCCGGGGGCGACCAGGTCCGGCTTGGATCGGCCATTGTCGGCGGTGGGGCCGGTGGCGACGTCGGCGCCCACGCCGTAGGCGGCGACGCCGATGCAATTGTAGGCCGTGCCCGGAGGCCCGACGCCGTTATTCAAGCCGTTGACCGCCGAGCAAAAGACATTGCCCTGGTCGGCGATGTAAGAGTCGTAGGCGGAATTGACCGACGGTTGATCCGAGAGGCTGTCGAAAAAAGCAAAGCTTTGATTGACGACATTGGCGACAATGGCGAGGTCGTCCACCACGATAAACGAATAGAAATAATCCGCCTCGTAGTTGAAATCGTGAGCCACGCCGGGCGCCACGCCCTGGCTGGCGCCAAAGAGGGCGAGGGCCACACTGTCGGCGTGCGGGGATTCGGCGCCGAGGGAGTTGGTAAAAACGGTGGAACCGCCATTGGTTGAAACCCAGGTGAAGAAACTTTGCGGCTGGCCCACCGTGGCCGGATTGACCTCGAATTCCGGCGAATTGGTCGAGTCGAGGGCTTCCGGCTGGGCCACCACGACACCGTTGCCGGTCAAGGTCGAATCCAAGGCGCGCAGTCTGGTCACACCCATGGTGTCCAAATCTCCCGCTTGCCCGGCCAACGGCATCCAGGCCAGAAAGAGGGTGGAAAAAGAACGGGCGAAGGCAAGTTGAATTGCGCGGGGCAAGTCAGTCGGCATTGTCATGGCAAACGTCGCCCCAAAAAGTGGCACAAGCCGGCTGGAATGCAATAGTTTGATTGAAATTGAGCGGCGCTCCAAGCATCTTGCCGGCATGAAATGGTTTGTGATTATGGCGTTGCCGGCGATGCTCGCGCTGGCCGGGTGCGAGAAGAAAATGCCGCCGCCGGCCACGCCCGCGGCCGCCGTGCGAGTCTTTCCCACGCACGCGCAAGGGAAGTTGGCCAGCATCCGGCTTTGGCTCGGGCCGGCGGAAGTTGAGGCGGAAATGGCGCTGACGGATGAACAGGTGCAGACCGGAATGATGTTCCGCACCAATTTGGAAGAGAACGCCGGGATGATCTTTGTTTTTGGGCGACCGTCCCGGGCCGAGTTTTGGATGAAGAATTGCACTGTGCCGCTGTCGGCGGCTTATATCGACCCGGAGGGGGCCATCCTGGAAATCCATGACTTGGAACCGCAGAACACTAATTCCGTTTTCGCCGAAACTTCCAACATCCAGTACGTCCTGGAGGTCAACCAAGGCTGGTTCAAACGGCATCAGGTCGGTACGGGAATGTACGTGCGCACCGAAAGGGGAACGTTGCGGGAAACATTTTTCCGAAGAAGCGAGGGGCCGTAGCGCGCCAGCATGAGATCGAAATCTGAAGAACTGTTCGCCGAAGCCTTGCGCTATATTCCGGGCGGGGTCAATTCACCCGTCCGCGCGTTTCGGGCCGTCGGCGGGCAGCCGTTTTTTGCGCAGCGAGCAAAGGGCGCGCATGTCTTTGATGTCGATGGCAACGACTACATCGATTACGTGGGGACATGGGGACCCGCGATCCTGGGGCACGCGCCGCCGAAAATCATCCAGGCGGTGAAGGAGGCGGCAGAGCAGGGGACCAGTTTCGGCATACCCAATGCGCTGGAGGTCAAAATGGCCCGGCTGGTGTGCGGGGCCGTGCCGAGCGTGCAAAAGGTGCGGATGTGCAATTCCGGGACGGAAGCCTGCATGTCGGCCATCCGGCTGGCGCGCGGCTTCACCCGGCGGGACAAGATAATCAAGTTCGACGGCTGTTATCACGGCCATGCGGATTCGCTTCTGGTCAAGGCCGGATCGGGCGCGCTGACGTTTGGAACACCCGACAGCGCGGGAGTTCCGGCGGCGTTCACGCAACACACGATTGTGCTGCCGTATAACGAAAGGGAGCCGCTGGAGGCGGCGTTCGCGGCGAACGAGGGCCAGGTGGCCGGCCTGATAGTGGAGCCGGTGCCGGGCAACGCCGGGCTGTATCTGCCCAAGCCGGGCTACCTGGAATTTCTTCGTGACATCACGGCGCGGCACGGGGCCTTGCTCATTTTCGACGAGGTGATGACCGGATTCCGGCTGGGGTTTGGCGGCGCGCAGGAGCGTTTTGGCATTCGGCCGGACCTGAGTTGTTTTGGAAAGATCATCGGCGGGGGCCTGCCCGTGGGGGCCTTTGGCGGGCGGGCGGACATCATGGATTGGCTGGCGCCGCTGGGGCCGGTCTATCAGGCGGGCACCTTGAGCGGGAACCCCGTGGCCATGGCCGCGGGCATCGCCGCGCTGGAGGAATTGTCCGGCGGCAATGCCTACGCGAAACTTGAGAAGCTCGGCGCGGCGCTGGAAACGGGGATGCGGGAGGCGGCCAAAGGAGCGAAGATTGCAGTGCAATTCAACCGCATCGGCTCGATGTTCTGCGGCTATTTTACCGAAGCGCCGGTGCATAACCTGGCGGACGCGATGAAGAGCGACCGGGCGCGATTTGCCAAATACTTCCACGGCATGTTGGAGCGGGGGATTTACCTGGCGCCCTCGCAGTTCGAAGCGGGTTTCATTTCCACCGCGCACACGGCGGAGGACATCGGGAAAACGGTGCAAGCGGCCCGGAGCGTTTTTGGCAAGCTGGCGTGATGATCAAGCGCCGGGCGGTTTTTCGGAGGCGGGGGGGAACTGGACGTTGGCGTACACTTCGGCCAACGCCACGGTGATGTTGAGCGAGGGCAGGGTTAGCTTGCCGTCCATGCCCACGACGTCCCGGAGCAACCATTCACCGCCGGCTTGCCGGATAAACTGTTCGATCTGAGGTTTGTCTTGACTCACCAGGAGGTACTCGCGCAGGGACGGAATTTGGCGATAGAGGGCAAACTTTTTGCCGCGATCGTAGCTCTCGCTGGACTCGGAGAGAATTTCGGCAAGCACGGTGGGATTGAGCAACACATCGACCTGCTCGTCCTCAAATTGCTGGTCGCCGCACGCGACGGAAAGATCGGGGTAGGTGTAGAGTCCGGCAGCCTGGACCTTGACGCGCAGATCGGTGTTGTATGCCATGCAGGGGCTGCCTTTGAGTTGCTTGCTGAATTCGCTCGTTATGTTGACAGCGATGATGCTATGCCAGCGGGTGCCGCCGGACATGGCGAACATCTCGCCATCGAGGAATTCGCTTTTGTATTCCGCGCGGCGCTCGATTTCGAGGTACTCGGCTTCGGTCAACCGTTGAATGGGCTTGGCGACGGCCATGGCAAAATGTTAATCATCCAGGCGACCTAAAGCAAGGTGATATGCGCGTTCTTGGCATCGATCATGGAACAAAACGGGTTGGACTGGCTCTGAGCGACGAGACCGGGACCATCGCCCAGCCGCTGGAGTTTCTTGCCGCCGAACCGGCGGAAAAGCTCTTGAGCCGGCTTCGGGACATCGTCGCCGAACGGAAAGTGGCGGAGATCCTGGTCGGCATCCCGCGCAACATGAACGGCACCTACGGGCCGGCGGCGGAGAAGGCGCGGGGATTCGTGGCCGCGCTGGAACAAGTATTGACAGTGCCGGTGAAGACGTGGGACGAACGGCTGACCTCCGTTCAGGCCAACCGCTTTCTGATCGAAACGGGAATGAGGCGCGAGCAACGCAAGGAGCGCGCGGACCAGACGGCCGCCGCCATTTTGCTGCAAAGTTATCTGGACCATCGCAGCCGGTGAAACTCAAGCTGACCATCGCTTACGACGGGGCGCCGTATGCCGGCTGGCAGGCGCAAAAAAACGGCGTGGGCGTCCAGCAGCGGGTCGAGGAAGCCGTGGCCAGAATTTTTCCCGGCGCTGGCCGCTTGCACAGTTCCAGCCGGACCGACACCGGCGTGCATGCGCTGGGCATGGTGGCGCATGTCGAAATCCCCGCGCACGAGATGAAGATGCCCGTGGCGAAAGCCGCGCTGGCCATCAATGCGCATCTGCCGCGCGAAATTCGCGTGATGGCGGCGGCGCGTTGCCGGGCTGGTTTTGACGCGCGGTTCGACGCCAAAGGAAAGCAGTACCGTTACTTTGTCTGGGTGGGGGCGGCGATGAATCCGCTCCTGCGCCACCAGGCCTGGCACGTCACCCGGCCGCTGGACCTGGGCGCGATGCGGGCGGCGGCGAAGTTTTTTTTGGGCCGGCACGATTTCAAATCGCTGGCCGGCACGCGCAATTACGAGATGAGTTCCACCGTGCGGACGTTGACGCGCTGCGACCTCAAGCGCCAGGGGCCGCTCCTGACGTTCGTCATCGAAGGGGACGGTTTTCTTTACAAGATGTGCCGGGGCATTGTCGGGACGCTGGCGCAAGTGGGGCGGGGGAAGATCGCCCCCGGCGAGATCCGGCACATTCTGGCCCGGAAGGACCGGCGGGCCGCCGGGATGACGGCCCCCGCCCACGGGCTGGTATTGTGGAAAGTTTTTTATTGACGCGTGAATGTTGTATTGGTCGAGCCGGAAATTCCGCCGAACACCGGGAACATCGCCCGCCTGTGCGCCGCGACCGGCGCGACGCTGCATCTGGTGGAACCCTTCGGCTTTCGACTTGACGACCGGCAGCTCAAGCGGGCCGGGCTGGACTATTGGCGGCATTTGAACTGGCGGCGCTGGCCGGATTGGCCGGCGTTTCAGAAGCAGCTTCCGTCCGGCGCGCGCCTGTGGCTGATCGAATCGCACGGGAGGCGGCATTATGCCGAAGTGGAATACCAGGCGGGCGATTTTCTGGTTTTTGGGCGCGAAACGGCCGGATTGCCGCGGAAGATAATCGAGCAGTATCCCGGGGCGTGGCTGCGGGTGCCGATGTTTCACCGGGAGGTGCGCTCGTTGAATCTGTCCAACTGCGTGGCACTGGTGCTTTACGAAGCATTGCGGCAGCGAGGTTTTGGCGGCGAGATTTGACTCGTCAAGCGCGCGCGCGGAAGGTAGGTTCAGACCAAGGACGGGCGATTAGCGCAGTGGTAGCGCAGCAGCTTTACACGCTGTGGGTCGGGGGTTCGAATCCCTCATCGCCCACCATCCAACTGCATCTTCGCGGAATATCTGTCGCAAAATGATGTGAATTTGGTGAAATGATTTTAACAATGCAATCAGGCGGTTTGACAAAAGGCCACGTTTGGGCCACATTGGGCACATGAGCGCAATTGCCAAAAGCCGTATTGACCCCGAACTGAAACGCCAGGCTGAAGCCGTCTTGGAAGAGATCGGACTGAAACCACGGGCCGCATTGGAACTTTTTTACAAACAGATCATCAAGCGCCGGGCAATCCCGTTCCCTGTTCAAGCAGACAGCCCGGAAGATGAGGTTTTAAGCCCTGCCACCCGCCGCAATACGCTGGCTGATGAGTTTTAGGGATGAGAACAGTCCCGCAACCTGGCGAAGTTTGGTTTATTGACCTGGGCATGGTTGGCAAACCGCGTTATGCGCTCGTTCTGGCGGCTCAAACCGATGCCCGATTGGCACTGGCCAGCGTGGTTTTGATCACCACACAGTTTGAGGACACGCCTTACGAGGTGACATTGCCCCGCGTGCCGTGGTTGCGGGAGCAAAGCTACATCAACGTCCAGAGCATCCAGCCGGTGAAGTTCACCGAATTCGTCCGCAAAGCTCCCGGAAAATTTGAGGCTCGCGTGCTGGGCGAAGTGGAAGCGGCGCTCAAACGCTGGTTGAAGCTCGAATAACCCACCAAACCCTGCCGACCGACCCAAAAGTGTCAAATTTGAATTCCGATGCTGAGAGGCTTTTTGGAATCTCGGTTTAGATCTGGGACAGAAGCAGGTGGTTTTTCAGGAATTTCATACAACGAGTGAGGGAATTCATTTGTCCCTCTGGATGTATTGAATATAACATACATTGTGCGAAACCGCTAACCGTTTCGCGCCGGGTGATTTACCTCGGAAATGCGAATTGGTCGATGAATCCGGGAGATTGGGTTTTGGCCATCATCTTCGGAGATTCTTTGTGGACAAAAGAGGGATTTTATGTAGATTGAAAGTATATGGCAATGGATACCATCGCAAAGAGTCCGGAAATCCAGCATCGAATCGCTGAATTATCCGGCCAGATCACAGCCGTCCAAGAGGAACTGGAAACCATCATTCGTGGCCCCAAGGGGCTGAAAGTGATTTTGTCCGAGCTGCACGACCCCGCCAGCGGGCGGGTGGATGCGCAAAAGGTTGCGGTTTATATGGGGGTGCCGCTCAAACGACTTGCCCAAGGTCTGCAACTCAATTACAAGGCTGTTCACCGGCATCCCTCGGCGGTTTCCTTTCAACCCTCTCTCAGACGGGTGAAGCGATGCCTGGAAATCCTCCAGGAATTCTTCCAAAAACCAGAGACCGTCCGAGCCTGGCTGAATACGCCGCATCCCGACCTCGACAGCAGCACCGCTCTGGAAGTGATTCTGGCCGGCAATCCCGAAGCCGTTCTGAGAATTCTGGAAAACGCGGCGGCTGGAGTGCCTGTCTGATGCTCCCCGCCGCCAAACTTGCCGCCGCGCTTGGCGCCACAAAACTCACTTCCGCCCACGGACCATGGTCGCGGGCGGTGGGCTATCGCCATCTGCTCAGGCCGCCCCCCGGCCTGACCGGGCGGACGCAACCCTTGTGGGGCGGAGCGGCGAGACTCGCCGGCGCCCGCTTCACGCCCAAGGGCAGTTTTGACTCGATCTATCTTGCCAATGACCCAATCACCGCCTTCATCGAAGTATCCGCATTATTGGTGCTGCCAGGCGGCCCTGTGCCTGTCCGCTCCACACCTTGGGTGGTGGTAAGTGTCGATGGGATTTTGAACAACCTGCTTGACCTGACGGATGCCGCCACGTTGGCCGCGTTATCAACAACGGAGCAGGAAATGACCGGCACCTGGGTAAAGGCCCCTGCCCCTCCAACCCAAATGCTGGGCCAGGCAGCGTATGATTCATGCCGGATTACCGGCATTCTGTACCGATCAGCCAAGAACCCGGACGGATTAAACCTCGTGGCATTCCCCGACCGAATCTCAATCTCGCCTGGAAATTATTTGGAGGTTTATGATCCGCACGGAAACCTGACTCAGCGAATCAGCACGTGACTGGACGTGCCTCATCCAACCTGTCCGGCGGATGATGCAATTTCCAGATTAACCTTTATATGGGGTGAACACCCCATAGCGGGGCGCGGCGTTTTTTTGGTAATTATCGCCGCATCGAGTGAAACGTATGACGACGATTGAGCTTCCGGAACGAACGGTTCTGTCGGAGGAGTTGGAAATTGCCCCGGCCAAATCGGGGTATGCGCTCAATGTTGTGGGGGTTTATCAGGACCCGGTGACCCAAAGCTGGGCCGTGCCAATGTGCCGCCTGGTGACGCAACTGGCTGAGGAGGAGCGGGTCCAAAACCGCTGGTACCACGTCACTTCCCTAGGCGATACCAGGATGCTTGTGGATGCCGTTCACGCCGCCCGCGTGGCCGATGTGATTGTGGTCTCGATCTATGCCGCGGATGAACTGCCGGTTGAGCTTTACGTCTGGTTTGACGCGTGGTTGCCACGCCGGGTCATGCGGATGGGCGCCCTGACCGCATTGATTGGCGTCGATGGACCGCTGGACCCTCAGGCTGTCCGCACGCATGAGTATCTGTCAGCCGTGGCGCGGAAGGCGCAATTGGATTTTATCCCGCAAGCGCGCAAGCGGCCCGCCGCATCCCCCGTTTCCGCCCCTGGACATGAACTGGCTTACTGCTGGCCCCAGCCGAAGCGGCTCGAAATGGGCCAGTAAACGAAGAAGGACTTTCCAATGACGTTGCGCTGCGGCAACGCTCCCCAAAAGCGCGAGTCCAGGCTGTTGACCGTGTTGTCGCCGAAGACCACGTAGCCTTCCGGCGGCACTTCGTTGACGCGCGCGTGGATGGTGTCTTCGGGGCTTCGGATGGTGCTGCGCGAGTCAAGCACGTGGCCGCTGTAATGGCTGTCGCGCGGCACGGTGGCCGGGTCGAAGCCATAGACGTTCTCGAAATGCGGCATGGAAGCGTCCAACCGCCGCCCGTTGACGCGCGCATGGCGGTCTTCGCCGATGCTGACGGCGTCGCCGGGCAGGCCGATGAGGCGTTTGATGTAAAACTGGTCCTGGTTCTGCAACCCGGCGATGCCCTTGGTTTTGAAAACGACGATTTCGCCGCGCTGAGGCTGGCGGAAATTATATGTGACGCGATCCACAAACAGATGGTCGCCGGTGGTTTCCTCGAAGGAAACAATGGGTTCGCCCTTGCGGAAAGACGTTTGACGGTCAAAGCCCGCCCGGCGGTCGAGATTATCGTCCGGTCCGAGCCAGATGGTGAGCGGGACTTCGCTATCGCGGCCGGCGTATCGGACCCAGATGGTTTGCATGTTGAAGAAGCGCAGGAAATGGTCCAGCGGGCCGACGCGGACAACCTGTCCGTCTTCCGGGGCGATGACCTGGTGGTAAATGGTTCCGTCCACCATCGCGGCCCATACTCGGAGCAAGGGATTGGGCATTTTGAAGCCGGGATCGAAGCGCAGGTCTTCGGTCGTCACGCCGTAAAGGGTGGGCTGCATCGAGCCTGTCGGAATCTTGAACGGTTGCAGGAGAAAGGTGCGAATGCCCATAGCCACGACGATGGCGACGAGGAACACTTCGACGTTTTCGCGCCATTCGGCGTTCGGGTAAGGCTTGATCCATTTGTTGGCGGTTTTCTCCAATTCCTCCATTTGCTTTTGCAGCGCCTGCCTGGGCGCGCCGGAGGCGAGGACCGCGCGGGTCTGGCGCAAGGCGGTTTCCAGCGCCTCGATGGCCTGGGGCGAAAGGATGTCCCGCTGCGCGTTGAGCAGCCGTTGGACGTGTTTGCGCATGTCGGAGGCGTGCCGGACGGAGGCGGAGAGAAACCAGCGGAAGATCGAATTGAAGTTCATAGGGGTCAGGCTTTGAGCACCTCGATAAAGGCTTCCTGGGGGATGTTGACCGAGCCGAAGGATTTCATCCGTTTTTTGCCTTCCTTTTGTTTTTCGAGCAATTTGCGTTTGCGGGTGATGTCGCCGCCGTAACACTTGGCGGTGACGTCCTTGCGGAGGGCGCTGACGGTTTCGCGGGCGATGACCTTGCCGCCGATGGCGGCCTGGATGGCGACCTGGTATTGCTGGCGGGGAATGACCTCCTTGAGTTTGGCGGCCAGGGCGCGTCCCCTGCCCTCCGCCTTGGCCCGATGCACAATGCAGGAAAAGGCGTCCACCGACTCGCCGTTGACGAGCATGTCCAGCTTGACCATGTCCGCGGCCTGGTAGCCGGCGTGTTCGTAATCCATCGAGCCGAAGCCGCGGGTGAGGCTTTTGATGCGGTCATGGAAGTCAATCAAAATTTCGCCCAGGGGCATGGTGCTGGTGAGCATGACGCGGCGGGGGTCGAGGGTTTCGGTGTGATCGACCACGCCGCGTTTCTCGGCGATCAGCGCCATCATGTCGCCGATGTATTCGTTGGGGCAGATGACGAGGGAAAAGACCATCGGCTCCTCGATTTTTTCGATGTAATTCGGCTCGGGCAGGAAGGCCGGGTTGTCCACCTCCTTGACGGTGCCGTCGGTCATGACGACGCGGTAAACCACGCTGGGATAGGTGGCGATGATGTCCATGTCGTATTCGCGCCGGAGCCGTTCCTGGACAATTTCCAGATGGAGCAACCCCAGGAAGCCGCAGCGGAAGCCGAAGCCCAGGGCGACGGAGCTTTCCGCCTGATAGACGAAGGCGGAATCGTTCAGTTGCAATTTGGCCAGGTTGGCTTTGAGGTGTTCGTAATCGGCGGTGTTGATGGGATAAAGGCCGCTGAAGACCATCGGATGAAGCTCCTTGAATCCCGGCAGCACCGGCGAAGGATTCTTGGAGTCGGTGATGGTGTCGCCCATTTTGACTTCTTTGGGGCTTTTGATATTGGCCGTCATGTAGCCGGTTTCGCCGGTCTCCAGTTTTTCGCGGACGTAGGGCTTGGGATTGAAGCTGCCGACTTCCTTGACTTCCACCGTCTTGCCCGAGTGGAGCAATTTGACGTGCATGCCGGGGCGCAATTCGCCGCTGAAGACGCGGACGTGGGTGACGACGCCCTTGTAGGTGTCAAAATAGGAATCAAACCCCAGGGCCTGGAGGGAGGGCGCGCCGGTCGGCACGGGCGCCGGGATGCGATGCACGATGGCTTCGAGGATGTCGTCGATGCCGATGCCCTCCTTGGCGCTGGCCAGGATGGCGTTGTCGCCGGGAATGGCCAGGATGTCTTCCATCTGGGCTTTGGTCGCCGGGATGTCGGCGTGCGGGAGGTCGATCTTGTTGATGATGGGAATAATGGTGAGGTTTTGTTTGGTGGCCAGGTGAACGTTGGCCACGGTTTGCGCTTCAACGCCCTGGGCGGCGTCGATAATGAGCAGCGCCCCTTCGCAGGCGCTCAAACTGCGCGAGACCTCATAGGAAAAATCGACGTGTCCGGGGGTGTCGATGAGGTTCAACTCGTAAGTCTCGCCGTTGCGGGCGGTGTAGCGCATGGTGACGGGATGGGCCTTGATGGTGATGCCGCGTTCGCGTTCGAGGTCCATGGAATCGAGCAATTGCTCCTCCATATCGCGGGTGGCGACGGTGCCGGTGCGGTGGAGGAGACGGTCCGAAAGGGTCGTCTTCCCATGGTCGATATGGGCGATAATGCTAAAATTTCTGATGTGCGCTGCGTCCATGAGCGAATCGCTATCCGGGCAGAATAGGGGCGAAGGGGGCGCGCGAAAAGGGAATTTTTGGGTTGGGGACGGACAAGGACGGGCGCGCTGGTGGAATGAGTGAAGTTTGAATCAGTGAATTGGTGAAGGAGCGATGGACGGGCAACCAAAAGAAGCGGCTCGCTCTTGACACCGTTTCGATTACGCTGTGCGGCGAAAATGCGTAATTCAATTCTGTTGCTGTGTGGCTGTGCGGCGTTGCTGGCGGGTTGCCGCACGGTACCCCCTGCCCCACCGCCGGCGCCTCCGGCCAATTTCACCCTGGCGGAGTTTCAAAGCCAGGCCGCCCAATACAATTCCATCATCACCGTTCCCACTTTTGAGACAACGACCAACGCCATCGCCGATTCTGTCAAGACCACGATTTCCAACGCCGAGTCGGGCCTCGACGCGATTGGCCGCCTGAAGCCCCCCGAGGCGACCTTTCGCAACACCGTCCGCGCCCTGGACGACATCGGGGCCTTGATCGGCGCGACGGAGAACCGCCTTACGGTCATCAAGGAAACCAGCCTGGACGCGGCGCTGCGCGACGCCGCCACGGACCAGTTGAAGATTGTTGAGGCGTGGGCCGTCGGCCTGGATTATCGGGAGGACGTTTACCGGGCGGTCAAGGCTTACGCGGACACGCATCCCGAACTGCAAGGGGAGAACGCCAAGCTGCTCAAGGACACGATGCGCGATTATCGCCGGGCCGGACTGGAGCTGCCCGAAGCGCAACGCGACGAGGTCGAGGGCCTGCGCAAAAAGCTCTCCGCGCTGGCAACCGATTTCGAGCGCAACGTGACCAAGGCCGAGCGCCGCCTGTATTTCACCAAGGCGGAATTGGAGGGGGTGCCGGAGGATTTTCTCGACCAAAAGGGCGTCAAGAACAGCGACGGCACTTACAGCGTCATGGCCAACATCACCTGGCATTATCTCACCGTGATGGAAAACGCCCGCAACGAGCAAACGCGCTTGAAAATGGAAACGGCCCGCGAGAACCTGGCCAAGGACGACAACGTTCCCCTGCTACAGGAGATTCTGGCGACGCGGGACACCATTGCGAAACGGCTCGGCTACAAAAGCTGGGCCGATTACGCGATTGAAATCAAAATGGCGAAGACGGCCGCGCGCGCCCAGGAGTTCCTGGAAAAATTAAAGGCGGGGCTGCAACCGAAATTCGACGCGGAAACCGCCCAGTTTCGCGCGCTCAAAGCCAGGGAAACCGGCGATCCCAACGCGCAAATTCACCTGTGGGACTGGCGCTATTTCGCCAACCAACTCAAGAAGGAAAAGTACACGGTGGACGAGGACGCGCTCAAAGTTTATTTCCCCTACCAACAGTGCCTGGATGGAATGTTTGCCATTTACCAGAGGATTTTCGGCCTGCACTACCAGCGCGTCACCCCGCCCTACAAGTGGGTGGAGGACCTCCAACTTTACGCCGTGTCCGACGCCGCGACGGGCGAGCCGCTGGGCCTGTTCTACCTCGACATGTTTCCGCGCGAAGGCAAATACAACCACTTCGCCGAATTCGGAATTATTGACGGCAACCTGCGGGAAGACGGAATGTATCAGCGCCCGACGGTGGCGTTGATCTGCAATTTCCCCGCGCCGAAACCGGACCGGCCGTCGCTCCTCCAGCACGGGGACGTGGTCACGTTGTTCCATGAGTTCGGCCACGCCATGCACGCCATTTTGACCCGCGCCAAGTACGCCCGCTTTTCCGGCACGAGCGTGCCCGGCGATTTCGTCGAGGCCCCGTCGCAAATGCTGGAGAACTGGCCCTGGGACAAAAAGGTGCTGGACAGCTTCGCGGCGGATTACCGCGACCGGTCGAAAAAAATCCCGCCGGAAATCCTCGGCCAACTCAAGGCGGCCAAGCTCGCCATTGAAGGCACCTATTACCGCCGGCAACTGGCGTTTGGTTTGGCCGACATGGCGTTGCACACCCAAATCCATGCCGACAACGCCGGCGAAACCGTTGCGTTAGCGAACAAAACCGCCGGCGAGACGTTTTTCCCCGAGCCGCCGGACACGGCGTGGGTCGCCTATTTCGGCCATCTGATGGGTTACGACGCGGGCTATTATGGATACGCCTGGGCCGACGCGATTGCGGCGGACATGGCGACGGTTTTCGAGAAGGCGCACGACGGATTTTTTGACGAACGGGCCGGAGGCCGATTGCGGCGGGAGATTTACGAGAGGGGCGATTCGCGCGACATTGAGATTTCGATTGAAAAATTCCTCGGCCGCAAGGAATCGGTCAAGCCGTTCCTGAAAAAGATCGGCATGAACCCCGAGGCCGCCGCCAAGTAGTTGCTAAAGCAACTGCGCCAGCAAGCCACACAGACCGATGCCGAGGGCGGCCAGGGAATCACCGGCGATCAAGCCGCCGCCGACCAGCGAGGTCGCGCTCATGTCGGAGGGGGCATCTTGCGACGCCGGACCGGGGCGGCGGGCCTGGCGGAATTGGCGGAGGCCCGCCAGGGACGAAGTGATAATGCCGCCGGTGGCAAACCAAATCGTCGGCGGCAAACTGACAAAGCCGCCGAAGGACGAGGCGTAGGGACTGGGCATGACGATGGCGTCGAAAACGAAGTCCGCCACCCGGCCGGCCCTGGTTTCTTTGGCCAAGCGGCGGCAGCGCTTATTGTTCTTGACAAGTTTGCGGATGACCTCGGTGACGAATCCGCCGGCGATCCCCAATTCGAGCGCCTTGAGGACAAAGCTCCTGGGATGGGTCAATCCCTCCAACGCGCCGACGAGTTTAAAGGTCATGGCCGATTGCCATTTATCCAGGCCCGGCGCGTCGGGGTGGGCGAAGCTGTTGACCTGGAGGACCGGATAGGCCGAGAGGAACACCTTGGCCAGGAGGACCGAGAGAGCCGACCCCATGACAATGCCGATGACCTGATAACGGAACTGAATGACGCGATTGGTGCCCAGGCGCCAGCCGGTGGAGCGGTCCTGCTGCATATCGACCCCGACGTTGCAGGCCACCAGGAGGATGGCCCCGCACATCAGGCCAACGGTCGGATCCTTCAAGCCCAGCGCGGCCATCATCATGACCGTCAGGACGAACGCGCTGGAGATGGGGTTCCAATCTGAAATGCCGTCGGAGATGCCGTTGACAAGAAGAAAGACAAACGACAGCCCGACCGCGAAGGCCACAAAACCGAGCGGCTGATGCAACAGACAGGTGGAGACAAGCATCACGCAAACGGCCCAGAATATGACCCATGCGATTAGAAGGCGGGTATTGATCTTTTTCCAATCTTCCTGCGGCTGGGCCGGCAGTTTTTCCTTGAGTCGCTTGATCGCCTGACAGGCAATGATGGCCATATCGAGCACGGCCGCGCCGAGGATGGTCCCCAAAGCAACGATGAAACCGATCTTCTTGAACTGGTCTTTCTCGCCAATCCAGCCGTTGGATCGAAGCCAGGGAGTCAACTCGTAACCGATGATCGCGACGACCAGACTGGGAACGGCAATGCGCGCGCCGACGACCAGCCCGGCCCCGACCGTCGAGGCGGAAAATTCGGTGAAGTCGAATCCCGCTCCCAGTTTCCGAAACAACTCCGGCGCGCCCAGCTTGCCCAATCCGGCCAAAATCCGGGGGAACGTTCCCCCCAACAAGCCCGCCAAGGCGCCGCCGCCCAGTTTGGCCACCGACTGTTTGAGCAGGGCCTTGTCGGTCAGCGCCCGCAGGATATTGGCGACGGCGTAGCCGGACGGAAAGGCCAGTTGCATCCGATCGACCAGAATCGGCGTATAGAGCATCCCCACCCCGACGCCGAACATGCCGACGCAAGTAAAGAACAAAATCAATTCCCAGAGCGGCGGCTGCTTGAACCCCAGCCAGACCATCGCCTGGATGAGCACGGCCATGCCCGAGAGGTTGGCGACCGAGGCCGACATGCTTTGGATGTAATTGGCGCCATGTTTGCCCTCCGAGCCGTAACCGTAAGTGACGACGCTCCCCAAGATGCCCGCCAGGACCTGCCCGCAGACGAAGAAGCCGATGGAAAAATTCATGTAGGCCGCCGAGATCGCCCCCAGCGGCCCCAGGAGAAAGATGGCCACGCAACTGAGCAGGATATGGTAAGCGGGCGTGTTGATTTTGGGCAAAAACGTCCGCGGTTTGATTTTATTTTCTTCCATTTGCTTTTGTGCGTGCGCCCGGTTAATAGAGACTGCGAGTGAACGCGCGCCGCCGCGCGCGACCGGTTTGTGCATCCATCTGCGTTCCATGATAAGTCGATTCAGGGATTTGCGGAAAGTGAAATTGGCGTTATTGGGTTTGATGACCCTTGGCGTGGAGCGTTGTTCGCAAGCCGTTCCGAACTTGGAGCCGCACACGGAGCCTGGTCATCGAGCCGCCTGCCTTCGGACGCGGGAAATAAACTCCGGTTGAATTTACGATTTACGAGGTTTTTGTCAGCCGCAGGACTTCTTTGAATTGACTTCCAAGCCTATGAATGCTTTTCTGGAAAACGACGACCGGAACAAGGCGTTTTTGCAATGAACCAGACAATGCCCAATTATCGCTTTCTCCTGGTATTCACGAATGCCGGCAACCGCCATGCGGACATAGAAAAGGCCCTGGGTTGCAAGCCCACGCGTTGTTATATGAAGGGCGATGCAATTGACCTGGAATATCTCCCAAATCAAACGTGTTCGGTGGACTGTTGGCTGCTGGAATCTCCGTTGTCTTCGGATGCTTCCGCTGCTGAACATTTTAACTACATGTCGTCAATTATCGAAAATAATCAGCGTTTTATTCGGAGTCTCACTTGTGCTGGAGTGATGGCCGAGGTCCGGTGTATCCTCTATCATTCAGAGGAAAGTTTCGTTGTTCCTGGCAGCGTCGTGGCAACCCTCTCGAAATGCGGCATGCAGCTTTCAATTCGGAGTCAGCCGGGCACCGCAGCATTGATTCGTGCTGTTTTGAACGAAAATAAACAGAACGCTCCGAAGAACGAACACTCCTAGTTCAGTCCATTGGGTAATTCACTGATTCCGCCATTTACCGACTACGTCAGGACTGCCGACCCCGGCGCTTTTTCACCAGCGCGCGCATCTCAGATTTTGGCAGGGATCGGACAGGGTCGCAGGAGGTCCAAAAACCGAGATACGCCCGTCGGCCCGCCCGGATTCCACATTTTTCTCGACAGAGGGGAAATTTGAATTTAGACTCCCCGCATTGCGGCTTTCAATGCGGGGAGTCTCAATTCTGAATTCGCCTAAATCCATGGCGAAGCTCTCACTCTGTTTACCCAATGGTGCCTGTCGCCGCGCCCTGATTTCCGCCGGTGAAAGGCCGGCGGGAGGGACCAAGCCCGCCTGCGCGCCGCGGCAGCGTCCCCGCCTGGGGATTGTCCAAAAACTGAGATGCGCCTTTCACCAGCCCTCTTTTGCGTTGAGCCTCACGGGCGGTCGTGGCAGACTGCCGCCTGTGAATGTATTCGTCACCGGGGGCGCGGGGTACATCGGGTCGGTCTGCGTCGAGGAACTGCTCGACGCCGGACATGACGTGACCGTTTATGACAATCTCACCGAGGGCCACCGGTCGGCGGTGGATAATCGGGCCGTGTTCATCCTGGCGCGCTTGAGCGACGTGAAAACGATCACCGCCGCGGTGCGCGACGCCAAGGCGGAAGCCATCGTCCATTTCGCGGCCAACGCGCTGGTGGGCGAATCGATGACCAATCCGGCCAAGTATTTCCGCAATAACGTCTGCAACGGCTTGAACCTGCTGGAGGCGGCGGTGGCCGCCGGTGTCAAGAAGTTTGTTTTCAGTTCGACGTGCGCGACCTACGGGCCGCCCGACCGCGTGCCGATGACGGAGGACCTGCCGCAGCGGCCCATCAATCCCTACGGCGAATCCAAGCTGATGTTCGAGAGAATGCTCCACTGGTACCGCCAAATCCACGGGCTGGAATTTGTCGCCTTCCGCTATTTCAACGCCGCCGGGGCGAGCGAAAAATTCGGGGAGCATCACCGGGTCGAGACGCACCTGATCCCCAACATCCTGCAAGTGCCCCTGGGCCGCGCTCCGCGCGTGGAGATTTTTGGGACGGATTACCCGACGCCCGACGGCACCTGCATTCGCGACTACATTCATATCGTCGATCTGGCCCAGGCCCATATCCTGGCGCTGGAACCGGGGCGGGAGGGTTTTTACAATCTTGGCAACGGCGATGGTTATTCCGTGCGGCAGGTGATCAACGTCTGTGAAAAAATTGTCGGACGGCCCATCCCCACCGTCGAGAAGCCGCGCCGGCCGGGCGATCCGCCCAAGCTGGTCGCCTCCGCCGAAAAGGCCGCGCGCGAACTGGGGTGGAAACCGGCGTATCCGAAATTGGAGCAAATCGTTGCCGATGCCTGGCGCTGGCATCAGGCGCACCCGGACGGCTACCCGGATTGAGGTTCGGGTTTGCGGAAATCGCCGTAGCGCAAGGCCAGGGTCGGCAGCACCAGGAGGTTGAGCAGCGTCGAAGTGACAAGGCCGCCCACGATGACAATCGCCATCGGCCCTTCAATCTCGGTCCCCGCTTCGCCCGAGCCAAGAACCAGCGGCAGCAGGCCCAGGCCCGTCACCAACGCGGTCATCAAAACGGGCGAGAGCCGTTCGGTCGCGCCGCGCAGGGCCGCTTCCGCGCCCCACTCCATGCCCTCGACGGAAACCAGGTGCTCGAAGTGCGACACCATCATGATGGAGTTGCGCGCCGTAATGCCGAAGAGGGTGACGAAGCCGACCAGCGTTCCCAGCGACAGGCTCCCCTTGCCCGCGTCGCTGAACCAGCCGGTGAGAAACGCCGCCAGGACGCCCCCGACCAGCGCGAAGGGCACGTTGGCCAGGACCAACAGCAGGTTGCGCCAGCGGCGGAAAACGACGCCCAGCAGCAGGACAATGCCGGCGCCCGCGAGCGTCGAGTATAAAATCAATTCCCGCCGCGCCGCCGCCTGCTGTTCGGCCGCCCCGCTGTACACAATATAAGCGCCGCCCGGCAGTTGCACCCCGGCCGCCACCTTCTGTTTGATGTCGGCCACGACCGAGGCGACGTCGCGGCCCTGGGTGTTGCAGGTCACCGTCTGGCGGCGGCGGGCGCCTTCGTGGGAAATCAGATAGCGGCCCGTGGCGGGGAAAATGTCGGCCAATTCCGCCAGCGGCATCCTCAGGCCGTCGCTGTTGCGCACCAGGAAGGAGCCGACGGACTGCGGGGCCTTGCGCAAGGCGGGATCGAGAATCAACTCGACGTCGAAGACCCGGTTTCCTTCATAGACCTGGCCAACCAATGCCCCGGCGTAAGCCAACTCAATCGCGTCCAGCACCTCGACCGGACGAAAACCGAATTGTGTCAAGCGATCGGCCCGGAGCTTGACCTCCAGGAGCGGCCCTCCGGGCGGCGCCTTTTGTTGGATGTCAAGCGTCCCCGGAACGGACTTCAAAATCTGTTCGATTTGGCGGGCTTTTTGATCGGCCACATCCAGATCGTCGCAAAAGATGTTGATCACCACCTGGGCCGTCTCGCCGCTGATGGTTTCGCCGAGGCGGTCGCCCACAAAGGTCGTCACGTCGTACACGATGCCGGGAAATTTTTCCAGCACCTGGCGGATTTGTTTCTCGACCTCTTCCTCCTGCGCGCCGGAAACGGGCTGCAATTCCACGTGCATCTCGCTTTGATTTGGCCCCCAGGTGTCCTCGCCCATTTCCGCCCGGCCGATCTGGTCCTCGACCGTTTTGAGGTGCGGAATGGCCAGGAGTTCGCGCGAAATGAGCTGCCCCAAGCGGCGCATTTCCGGCAGCGACGTTCCCGGCACGGTGGTGGCATGGAGCACAAAGTGGCCTTCGCGAAATGCCGGCAAAAACTCGCCGCCGAAAAACGGCAGCGTCGCCGCCGTCCCCGCCACCAAGAGCACAACGACGACGATCACCGTTCGCGGCCGGCGGCTGATGGCGCCCAGGGCGCGCCGGTGGCATTGCTTGAGCCAGACCAGGTAACGCGGCTCGGCGTGCGGTTTGACTTTTCCAAAGAACGCCAGGCAGATCGCCGGCGTCACCGTCACGGCCACCGCGAGGGAGGCCATTGTCGCCAATAAAAACGCCGCGGCCAGCGGGGCAAAGAAGCGCCCCTGCACGCCGCTCATCGCCAGCACCGGCAGGAAGACCAGGGCCACGATGAACGTCGCATAGACGACGGCGGTGCGCACTTCGAGGGAGGCGTCGAGAACGACCGCGAAAACCGGGCGCGGGCGGGGCAGAACGCGGTTTTCGCGCAGGCGCCGCATGATGTTTTCAACGTCAATAATAGCGTCGTCCACCACCACGCCGATGGCCACCGCGAACCCGGCCAGAGTCAGGGTGTTGATCGCCACCCCAAAATGGTCCAGAACAATGACGGCCGCCAGGAGCGAGAGCGGAATCGAGGCGAACGAAATGAAAGCCGTGCGCAGATCGAGCAGAAAGACCAGCAGGACGACGGCGATCAAGAGGCCGCCCAGCAGGAGCGAGGAGCGGACGTTGCGCAGGCCGTTTTCGATGAAGTTGGCGGGACGATGCAGCGAGGGCACATACTCGATGCCCTCGGCCGCGAAGGCCGGCTTCAATTCCTCCAGGGCGCGTTCCAGGCCGCGGGTCAATTCCATGGTGTTGGCGCCGTATTGTCCGCTGGCGGTGATCAATATGCCCGGCCGCCCCATGATCAACGCGTCGCCAAACTTCGGCTCCGCGGCATCGACCACCGAAGCGACGTCGCCGAGGCGGACGCTCTTGCCCTCGTGGCGGGCGACGACGACCTGGCCGAGCATTTGCGCCGTCAGATTTTGGCCTTCGGTGAGAATGTTGAGCCGTTGTTCCGGCGTTTCGATGAACCCGGCGCCGCGCACGCCGGTGGCGTTGCGGGCGGCGTCGAGCACGTCTTGCACGGAAAGATCCAACGCCAGCAGGCGATCGGGCCGCAGCCGGATTTGAATCTGGCGCACCTCGCCGCCAAAAACCGAGCATTTGGCCACGCCTGGCACCGCCAGCAGCCTTGGGATGACCGTCCAATCAGCAAACGCGCGCAATCGCATCGGCGTGAGGTTGGTTGAGATCAGGCCGAATTTGAGGACATCCATCGTTGAGGAAACGAGCGGGAACATGCGCGGCGCTTTGACCCCGGCGGGCAGTTCGCCGGCGACGGTGGAGAGCTTTTCCGCGAGCATCTGCCGGGCGTGATAAACGTCGGTCCCATCCTTAAAGAGCGCCGTGACGACGGAAAGGCCCTGGATGCTCTCGGAGCGGATCATCTCCATTTCGCTGGCGCCGCCGATGGCGCTTTCGACCGGGCGCGTGACCAACACCTCGACCTGTTCGGCGGTCAAGCCGGGGGATTCGGTTTGCACCTCGACTTGCGCCTGCACGAACTCCGGCAGAACGTCCAGCTTCGCGTGCCAGGCGGTGTAAAGGCCGTAGCCGACGAGCAGGCAGGCGAGGGCCAGGACGATCCCGCGAAAGCGCAACGAATGTTGAACGAGCCACTGGAGCATTTAGTCCGCCTGGATTTGGGCTTTTTGTTCCTCGGACAAGAGCAGTTGCGCCGCCTGCACCACCGCCCGATCCCCCGGCGCGCAGCCGTTGGTGGTGAACCATCCCTGCTCCAGCGGCGAGTCCAGCGTCACTTCGCGCCGGGTGAATTTGTTGTCCGTTCCCGCCAGATAAATCCACGTCTTGCCGTTGAACCGCACGATGGCCGAGTCCGGCAGCGCGACGCCCGATTGCGCCGGCCCCGGAATTCCCAGGCGCGCGGCCACCGCCGCGCCAGGGGCCAGCGCGGCGTCGGCGTGATCGATGCGCAAGAGGAACCCCTGCCCTTGCGTCTTTGGGTCCGCTTTCGATGCCGGCGAAACAAAGGCGGCCGGATATTCGTGATCGCGCCCAACGACCGTGACCCGAACGGCGGCCGGCTGGCCGGCGATCGTTTCGCCGATGGGCAAATCGACTTGAAGAAGGACCGTTTGGCGCGCGGCCAGTTGGTCCACGAGCGTTTGCCGCGCCGCCGCATCCAGAGCGGCGATGGCGCTGCCCCAATCGAGTTCCAGGTTGCGTTGCGCGGTCTGGAGCTTGATTTGGCCGGCGCGTTCTTCATTCTCCGCCGCGTCCAGCGTTTTGCGCGAGACGTTTTCATCCTGCGCGAAAAGGGCCTTGGCGCGCTGTGTCACTTTGTGGGCCGCGTCCAAGGCCGTTTGCGCGGCGGCGATGTCCCCCTGCAAAACGATCAGGGGCGACGGGTCGAGCACCGAACCGAAAGCGGTCCAGGCCGGTTGTTGCCGCGCGGCTTCCAGCGTTGCCACTTTCAGCCCGATCCGTTCTTGCGTCTCCGGCGTCAGACAGACAAGCGTTTCCCCCGCCGCGTTGCGCTCGACGGCGTAGGCGGCCGGCTCCTTCTTCTGTTCCGGCGGCGCCTTGTCATCCTTGTCGGCGCCGGGTTTGCATCCGGCCAGCGGCAGAAGCAGACAGATAAAAAACCATCGTCTCATGGTGTTCCTTTCGGCGGGCCGGGGTTCTCCAGGCGGTTGACGGCGCGCCAGTCATCCTCATCGAACAAGGGCCGCTGGATGGCGTTCTCCAGCGCTCCGAGCGCGTCCTGCACCTTGCGCAGCGATTCCAATCGCGCCCGCATGGCGGCGAACCGCTGCAATTGCGTATAGGACAAAGTCAGCCGGTCGGCCTCGCCCAGTTGGACCTGCTGTTCGGTCGCCTTTTCCAATTTCTGTTGCAGGGTTTGCGCCGCCTGATCGGCCTCGGCCCATTCGGCGAGCGCGAAATGATAATCCGCCGCCGCTTTTTCCGTTTCCTGGATGGCCTGCATTTGCAGGGCCAAAAAATCGGCCGCCAGCGCGTCGCGTTTGGCCCTGGCTTCCGCGATGGGGCCTTGGTTGCGATCGAAAATCGGCAGCGTGAAGGACGGTCCAATGGAGAATTTATGTTCGCCCTGGTCGAATTCGTAGCCCGGAGTGAGATGGAGGTCTGGATATTGTTTGGCAATCTCCAGCCGCAGGGCCGCGTCCACCGCCGCGTACTCCGCCAGCGCCCGCTGCACATCCAGGCGGTTGACCAAACCGGCGCTTTGCAGGGATTCAATGGAAACATCTTTTCTGGGCGCGTCAAAATCCGTCCAAGCCAGGGGAAGGTCCGCCACGGCCGAGGCCGGCAGGCCCAGGGCCGCCGCCACCGCGAGACGCGCTTGGGCGGCGCGGGTTTCCGCGGCGCGCAGGGCGATGGTGGCGTTGAGCGAGTCCATTTGGGCGGCGGCGGCCTCAAAGCGCGAGGCCTCGCCGGCCGCCAGGCGCTGGGCGAGCATATTGGTCAGTTGTCCCCGCACACGGGCCTCGGAGCGAAACAATTCCAGCGCCGGTTGCGCGCCAAAGTATTCCACCAGCGCGCCGCGCAAGCGCGAGCGGACGTTCCAGGCGGTTTGGGCGAAAGCCAGGCGCGCGGCCCGCGTGGTCTGGCGCGCGGCCTCGAGACGCTTTTGGCGTTTGCCCGCTGTTTCAATGGGCACGTCCAGGCTCGCGCCAAAGAGCCACGGCGGTTCGCCGGCATAGGAATCGACGACCCACGTCGGCAACAGGCTCACGGAAGGATTGGGCCTGGCGCCCGCCGTCACTTCCGCCGCCTGGGCCGCGGCGATGCGCCCGCGGGCCGCCTGGAGATCGGGATGAAAATAAAGCGCCGCCAGGGTGAGGGACTTGAGATCAAACTCGCCGGGCGGCCAGGCAACGGGCGGATTGGTGAAATTCCTTTGCACGAACTCGCGCAGTCCCGGATCGTTGAGGGACCGGGCGCGAAAATCCTTCTCCGACTGGACCGGAGCCAGCGGCTGCGGTTGATAACTCACACAGCCGGCCAGTCCTCCAAGGAGAAGGAAAAGGAGCCAGCGCTTCAAAAGCACGCCACAATCAAAGAAAAACCGCCCGCCAATGCAAGACTTCACGAATTAATTTCCTGTCATGTTAAAAGCGCCTCCCGTCAGGGGGTCTTGCGGAATCGCCTTGAGATACGCCGGAACCAGGTCCCCCCACCCTTGCGCCTTGCGTCCCTGTTCCAACTCATAGGCGCGGGCGGCCAGATGAATTTCCGCCGCGAGCAGCCGGTGGTGCTGAGTGTCATATTTGGCCAGCGCCCGTTCCTGGGGCTGTCGCCACGCGGGGAAGATGCGGCGGCCAACCGCATAGAAAAACCCATAGAAAAAGTGCGTGGGGCCGAAGGAGAGCTTTCTGCTGAACATCGCCTCGTGCCGGAGGATTTCGGACTTCGGCTCCAGTTGGGCAAGCAACTTCTCCAATTGCTGTTCCGTCTGGTGCGATTGGGCGGCGTTGAGCTTTGGCACAATCGCGCCCAGCCCATCCAAGCCGATAGCTTCACAGGCGTCTCCCACCACTGAATCGATGAGGGCGCCGCCATGAGACAACTCAATCCCCACCGTGATACTCGTCAGATAGCTGGCGGCGGCGTCCATCGGCCTGCCCTCCAAGTCCGCCAGTCTTCCTTCCGCCGCGAAGGCCCAGGTCAAGTTCTTTAGCGTCCCCAAATCATCCACATGATACCCATACGCTACATCGCCGGACAAAGCGACTGCCGGCATCCGGCATTGGCGTGTCAAACCCAGACGCGCCCGTTCCAGGGCGGCAGAGTGCGTGGCCACGAATTGACGCAGTGTTTCTGCCGTCGCATGACGGACATCCGGATCCGCGCCCTGGACCATATGTCCAGCAGCCACCAGATCAGCGTATCCATTCGGAATCGGGTCCGGCGGGTCCGGGGGGGTTGCGTTCCAAGAGCAGTAGCCCACCAGCACCGCCGCCGCCGCCACGCCAGCGCAGAGCACAACCATCCAAGTTCGACGACTGACTTTCACGGGGATGTGCTCATTTTGAAAGCGCCTCCCGTCAGAGGGTCTTGCGGAATCGCCTTCAGATAACCCGGCACCAAGTCCCCCCACCCTTGCGCCTTGCGTCCGTTTTCCAGTTCATAGCCGTGGGCGGCCAGTTGAATTTCCAAAGCGATCAGCCGGTGGTGATGAGTGTCATATTTGGCCAGCGCCCGTTTCTGGCTGCCGCCCCAGGCGGGAATTATCCCGCGGCCCAGTGTGTAAAGGAAGTATTGGGCGCCGCCGACGGAGTTTCTGCCGAGCATCGCATCGTGCCGGAGGATTTCGGAGGCCGGTTCCCATTCGGCGACCGCCTCCTCCAGTTGCTGTTCCACCCGGCACGATTGGGCGGCATTGAGTTTCGGCGCGATCCTGTCCAGGCCAGGGCAGCCGAGGCTTTCGCAAGCGATTGCCACCAGCGCATCAATGAGGGTGCCGCCATGAGAGCACGCAATCCCCACTTTGATGACCGCCAGATAGCTGGCAGCGGCCTCCATCGGCCTGCCCTCCAACTCGGCCAATTGCCCTTCCGCGTGGAAGGCCCGGACCACACTCTTTACCGCCGCCAGACCATTCAGACGGCGCATTTCATTGTTCGTCGTGGGGTCGGCCAAATAGATCGCCGGCAACCGGCATTGGCGCGTCAAACCCAAACGGGCCCGTTCCAAGGCGGCGGAATTCGTGGCCACAAATTGGCGCAATGTCTCTGCCGTCGCCGTGCGAACATCCAAGTCCGCGCCATGTATCATTTTCCCCGCGGCGGCCAGGTCATTGTATCCATTTGGAATCGGGTCCAGTTCTCGCGGTTCGTTTGAATTCCAGGAAAAGAAGCCCACCAGCGCGATCGCCGCCGCCGCCACGACAGCGAAGAGCACAACCGGCCACGTTTGACGACTTGAATTCAGGGCCATGCATTCGTAAACGTGCGCCTGGTCGCTTTTCCTGTCATCTCTTTTCCGCATCCGTCTTGGGTTGCTCCTTGACTGGCGGGGGGACGCTTCTATGATGCGCGCCACTATGAGTACAATCTCTGATATCCAGGCGCGTGAAATTTTGGATTCGCGCGGCAACCCAACCATTGAAGTCGATGTCCTGCTGGCCAGCGGGGCCGCCGGACGGGCGGCGGTGCCTTCCGGGGCCAGCACCGGCGAGCACGAAGCCCTCGAATTGCGGGATGGAGACAAATCCCGCTACGGCGGCAAGGGCGTCACCAAGGCCGTCAAAAATGTCACCGACAAAATCCTGCCCGCCCTGCGCCAGATCGATGCCCTGGATCAATTAACCGTGGACGGCATTATGATCGAGTTGGACGGGACCGAAACGAAGTCGAAACTGGGCGCCAATGCCATTCTGGCGGTGTCGTTGGCCAACGCCAAGGCCGCCGCCGCGGAATTGGGCCTGCCTCTGTTCAAGTACCTGGGCGGCCCCAACGCCAAGGTGCTGCCGGTGCCGATGGCCAACGTCATCAACGGCGGCGCCCACTCGGACGCGCCCATCGACTTTCAGGAGTTCATGATCGTGCCCAGGGGACTGCCGACCTTTTCCCGCGGGCTGCAAGCGATCACGGAAGTTTTTCACGCGCTCAAAGCCGTGCTCAAGAAGAAGGGTTGCTCGACCGCGGTGGGCGACGAGGGCGGTTTCGCGCCGAAATTGGAGAGCGCCGAGGCGGCCATCGAAGCGATCCTGCAAGCGATCAAGGACGCGGGCTACAAGGCGGGCAAGGATATTTTCCTGGCGTTGGACCCGGCGGCTTCCGAGTTCTACGACAGCGCGTCGGGGAATTATGTGTTCAAAAAAGGCAATGGCCAGAAACTGAAGGGCGAGGAGTTGGTCGCGTTGTACGCCGAATTGGCGGGCAAATATCCGATTATCAGCATCGAGGACGGTTGCGCCGAAAACGATTGGAAGACCTGGAAACTTCTGACCGACAAACTGGGGGACAAATTGCAATTGGTCGGCGACGATGTTTTTGTCACCAACGTCAAATTCCTGCGCAGGGGGATCGCCGAGGGCGTGGCCAATTCGATCCTGGTGAAGGTCAATCAAATCGGGTCGTTGACGGAAACGCTGGACGCGGTCGAGTTGGCGCAGAACAACGCCTACACGGTGGTCATCAGCCATCGTTCCGGCGAAACAGAGGATGCAACGATCGCCGACATCGCGGTGGCGACCAACGCGGGCCAGATCAAGACCGGCTCGTTGAGCCGCACCGACCGGGTGGCGAAATACAACCAATTGCTGCGCATCGAACAAATCCTGGGCAAGCACGCCGTTTATGGCGGCAAGAGTTAGAGCGCCGAGTTCAAACTGGAAGTGCGCGTGAGGGAAACGATTGCCCATTTGATTCAATGGTACCAGGGCGCGCTCGATTCCGGCGGCTATCCGCTGGTCGCGCTGCTGATGACGCTGGAGAGCAGCGTTCTGCCGGTGCCGAGCGAGGCGATCATCCCGCTGGCCGCCCAACGGGCGCATGCCGGCGGCCATTTGAGCCTGACGGGCGTGGTGCTGGCGGGGACACTGGGGTCGTGGGTGGGCGCGACGATCGTTTATTGGGCGGCGCGCCTGATGGGCCGTCCGCTGCTCCTGCGCTACGGGCGCTACGCGCGGGTGACGGAGGAAAAACTGCAGGCGGCGGAGCGGTGGTCGCGTCGGTTCGGCTCCTTTGGGGTGCTGGCGGGCCGGTTGCTGCCGGGGGTGCGGCAGACCATCGGCCTGCCGATGGGCATTGTCAAGATGGATTACTGGCTCTACGCGCTCTTCACCGTCATCGGCTCGGGCCTCTGGTGCGTTGTGCTGGCCTGGGTGGGCGTGGCCGCCGGCAACGACCCCAAGCTGATGGCGGGAGACGTGCGCCATCTGACCCTCTGGCTGCTCGGCGCCTTGGCCGTCCTGGGGCTGCTCTATTATTTCCTGGTCCACCGCTACATCAAGCCCGACCCGGCGAAAGAAGTTTGAACTTCAATCCATAAACTTTAAACTGGCGCGGCATGACTTCGGCCGAAATCCGACAATCGTTCCTGGATTTTTTCAAATCCAAGGGGCACACCATCGTCCCTTCGTCAAGTCTAATGCCCGATTCGCCCGGTTTGCTGTTCACCAACGCCGGGATGAATCAATTCGTCCCCATCTTCCTCAACGAGCGCGCCCCCGACGTGGATAAATGGCCCGGCGCCATTGCGGGCAAGCCGACGCGCGCCGCCGACACGCAGAAGTGCATCCGCGCCGGCGGCAAACACAACGACCTGGAAGATGTCGGCCTGGACACCTATCACCACACCTTTTTCGAGATGCTCGGCAATTGGAGCTTTGGAGATTATTTCAAAAAGGAAGCGATTGATTGGGCGTGGGAACTGGTTGTAGAGAAATGGAAATTCCCGCCGCACCGCCTCTACGCCACCGTGTATAACCCCGACAAATCAAAAAACGATCCGAGCGATTTTGACCAGGATGCCTACGGTTTTTGGGCGGCGAAGTTCAGCGCCGCCGGCCTCGACCCGAAAGTCCACGTCGTTCATGGCGGCAAGAAAGACAACTTCTGGATGATGGGCGAAACCGGCCCGTGCGGCCCCTGCTCGGAAATCCACGTCGATTTGACTCCCGCCGGCGACACCAATGGCTCGCTCGTCAACAAAGGCGACGCCCGTTGCATCGAGATTTGGAACCTCGTCTTCATCCAATTCAACGCCAACGCGGACGGGACATTTTCGCCCCTGCCCGCCCGGCACGTCGATACGGGCATGGGCTTCGAGCGGGTGACGGGCATCATGCAGAACACGAAGAATTTCACCGACTTCATGCGCGTCATCTCCAATTACGAAACAGACATTTTCCGTCCGCTTTTCGACAAGCTGGAAAAACTGAGCGGCAAAAAATACGGCTCGACGCTGCCCGGGGAGGACACGCGCCCCCGCGTGTTGCAATCGCCGCCCCCGGCGATTGCCACCACATCCATCCCTGGCACAACCGAACCCAAGTACTCCCGCCGCAATCTCCCTCATTTCGAGCGCCCCTGGGCCAAATACATGGTCACATTTTCCACCAAAGAGCGTCGGCAACTCACTCCGGCAGAGCGCGGAATCGTATTGGAGAGTGTTCTGTGCGCGTCCAGACAGAGGCAGTATCAGCTCTATGCTGCTTGCGTCATGCCCGACCACGTGCATCTATTGTTCGAACCACAGATCAAGGGGGAAGATCAAGGTGGCAAGTCGATTTTCTGGTCGTTAAGCGAGATTCTGCAGGGCATCAAATCTGCAAGCTCTCACAACATAAGTAAGGCGTCGGGACGAAAGGGGCATGTTTGGGAGGCGGAATCCATGGACCGGATGATTCGGGGCGAGTCCGATTTGGAGGAGAAATTTCACTATATTTGCCGAAATCCGTGGGATTCAGGTGTCGTCCCGCCAACGGAGGATTATCCCTGGCTATGGGTTCCTGAAATGGAAATGCCTGCTCCCGAAAACGCTGGCGAGAGACGGACTGCGGGGGCGCAGTCCGACGCACGCGAGGGCGCGTGCGCTCCCCACTCGCATTCCGAACAGATTCAAATCGACATCGCTTTCCGCGTCATCGCAGACCACATTCGCACGCTCAGCTTCTCCATCGCCGATGGAATTTTGCCGGGCAACAACGACCGCAACTACGTCTTGCGCCGCATCCTCCGCCGCGCCGTGCGCTATGGCCGCACACTCGGTTTTCACGAACCGTTTTTCTATAAATTGGTGGAAGTCCTCGCTGAAACAATGGGGGACGTATTTCCAGAACTTCGTAATAAGCAGTCGCATGTCCAGGATGTGATAAAAGCCGAGGAGGAGGCATTCAACAAGACGTTGGATAAGGGGATCGCATTATTTGAGTCAGGAGCACAGCAGGATCAAATTAATTGGCATTGGAAACAGCTTGATGCGGCAATTAAGGAAGTTCTCAGTGACAAGTCTAGCACACCAAGAATTCTTGCTAACGACTTGAAATCTATTGCGGCAACCGGAGAACTTGTTTGGCCTGAAGTTTCAAACGTTCGCCAACTCACGAACACCTTCGGTTCACTTGAAGAGCGCGCGTTTATCAAGCGTCTTTATGAGTTTGCCAATGACTTAACTCTCGCGACAGTAACAGACGATTTTGAATCTCTACTTCCAGAGGCTGAAATTATTGAAGACCTCGCTAGACGGATTTCAGCTTCCGCAGCCAGTGAACGAAAACAAGGCGTCGTTCCGGGCGGTTTTGCATTTACCCTTTACGACACTTACGGCTTCCCTCTCGACCTCACCGAGTTAATGGCGCGTGAACGCGGGCTGACCGTGGACACTGCAGGCTTTGAAAAACTTATGGACGAGCAGCGCGCCCGCGCCCGCGCCGCCCAGAAAAAGGAAATCGTCGCCGCCTCGAATGTTGATACGTCGCGTCCGACCGATTTCGTCGGGTTCGACCGCCTGCGCGCCGACGCCACCGTCCTGGATGCTGTCAACATCAAGGACAAAATCGCCGTCACGCTCGACGCTTCGCCCCTCTACGCCGAGATGGGCGGACAGGTCGGCGACACCGGCGAGATTTCCGCCGGCGGAAAAATCTGGCGCATTGTCAATACTCAGAAAGTCGGCAACACCTTCCTTCATTTTCTGGCGGAGAAGGACGCCCCGGAGCCGGGCGCGAAAGTGGAGATTCGCGTGAACGTCCCGCGCCGCGCCGCCATTCAACGGCACCACTCGGTCACGCACTTGCTGCACTGGGCGTTGCACGAGGTCGTCAGCGCCGACGCCACCCAAAAAGGCTCCTACGTCGGGCCGGACAAGTTGACTTTCGATTTCAGCAGCGCGGCGCTCACGCCGGCGCAGGTCGGCGACGTGGAAAAACTGGTCAACGAACGGATTCTCGAAAACGCCGGCATCGCCTGGACCGAGGTTGCGTATGCCGAGGTCAAAGGCCGGAAGGATGTCATGCAGTTTTTCGGCGAGAAGTACGGCGACATCGTTCGCGTGGTGCAGATTGGCGGAAAGGCGGGCGCGTTGGACGGCTACTCGATGGAACTTTGCGGCGGCACTCACACGCGGGCGACGGGCGAGGTCGGATTATTCCGGATTCTGAGCGAGGGGGCGGTGGCGGCGGGCATCCGGCGCATCGAGGCCGTGGCCGGATTGCGCGCTTATGAAGTGTCCAAGGAAGAAGCCGCGTTGATTTCGACTGTGGCCGGGAAGGTCAATTCACCGGCGGCCGAGTTGGAAAAGAAAGTCGATTCGCTCCTGGCGCAGCAGAAGGAGTTGGAAAAACAGCTTCAGGCCATGCGCCAAAAACAGGCGGCGGAACTGGCGCGCGGTTTGGTGGCCCGCGCGGACAAATCCGGCCCGGCGCCCAGCATTGTCGAGCATCTCGGCGCGGCGGATGCGGATTTTCTGCAAGCCGTGGCCGACGCGATCAAAAGCCAGTTCAAAGGCGTGATCGTTCTCGGTGGCACAGCCGGCAACGCCGTGGCCCTGGTCGCAGCCGTCTCGCCGGAGTTCACCGCCAAGTTTCAGGCCGGGAAGATTATTCAAGCCATCGCGCCGATTGTCGGCGGCAAAGGCGGCGGCAAACCCGACAACGCCCGCGGCGGCGGCAAGGACGTGTCGAAGGTGGACGAGGCGTTGGCCAAGGCAAAAGCGTTAATTTGCCCGAATCCTTAGGCGAGATTGGGGAAAGATCCGGGCCAATCGCACCGAATACCAGTGGCATCCCCGGCCCGCAGTCAATGCGGGAATCCGGGCGGGAATCGCTCGTCCGCAAACCACGGGCTATTTGGATGTGGCGCGGGCGGCCTGGTCAGGCAGGCCGGCCGGGTTTCCGATCAGCGCCCTGGCCTCGCGCAACAGCGCGCGGGAGATGATCCAATCGTGCCAGTCGCCGTTGTCAACTTCTCCCTGGTCGATCTTCGGCATTTGGGAATCCATGACTGCGACGGCTTTGTCCAGCGATGCTCGCGCCTCATCGGGCTGCTTGAGTTGGAATTGAGCCATGGCCAGGACAAGGTTGGCACTGGAGCGGATATATGGATTTTGCTGACTCGCAGGCGCCTTCAATAATTCCGTCGCGTTGGCGAAGCGGCCTTGCCGATACTCGGCCAGTCCGTCGTTCAACTGAAAATACGGAAGGTAAACATTGTCTTTTCCCTTGGTGACGGCCAGGCCGGCCAACTTCGAAACGGCGGCAAGGTCCACTCCGGAATAGGCCGTAGCCAGGCAACTCTTGGACATGCGTTCCGCAACCATCGGATCGGTCGTCCCGCCAAACCGGGTCAGTATGTTTGCGCAAAGGCGCTGGTAGGCGTCCTGGTCGTTGCATTGGACCAGCAACGTTGCGAGACGAAGGTAGTCAAGATGCTCGTCCGGTGTCAGCGCAATCACACGGGAGAAGTCTGCCGCGGCGTCTTTCCAGCGGCCGCGTCTGGCCAGAAACTGACCACGGGCGCGCAAAAGATCAGCGCTACTGGTTTGGCTGACAACCTCGGGGGTCAGGATGGTCCCAAAGAGTTTCTCAGCGTCATCGGTTTTCTTCTCGCCAGCGAGGACGTCGGCCAGTATCTGCACGGTTGCCGCCCAGCGGGCGGAATTGGTTTCCCAAAGTTTCTGTTCCAGCGCCAGCTCTTCGCGCAAGGCCGCCTCGGCCTCGGCCAGCTTGCCTTCGTTCCGGAACGCCTCAGCTTGCCTGTGAAGAACATCTGGTTTGTTGGTGCCCTTTTTGTAACCCTCCAGCGTCTTCTCATATTCCTGTTTGCGTCCGCCCTCCGCAAGACCGGCTGCCTGCTCTTCCACGGCTATCGCCCGGTCCTGCTTTCCTTCCATGAACAAAGCGCAGGCCAATGTATCCAGAATGTCAGGATTCTGGCTCTTGGAAGCCTCGACAGCGCGGGTGGCAATTTTTTCGGCCAGCGCCAAATCGGGTTTTTCAATCGTCACGTCGCTGACCATGGTCCAGGCCAGATCATTCCCCAAGGCGGAGTTCTCCGGGTGCGCATCACTCAATTGGCCGGCGAGCTTGAACGCGGCCTCGTAGTCCTTTTTTCCGAGGAGCAGGTTGAAGCGCGGCTCACCCAGCTCGAACCGCTGGTCCTCCGGCGTCAACTTCTCAATCTCGTCGATTTTGGCGACGGCTTCATCCCACTTCTTTTCGTTGCGCGCGGCCCGGTAATCCTTCCAAAGCGCGCCCAAACGCGCCTGATTTTGAATCTGCCGGGCGTAATCCGCGGCGGCTTTATCGGTGTCGAACTTACCCGCCAGCACATCGTCAATGACCGACTCCTTCAATTCCATGGGATGGCCGATCCACGCGATGCGTCCATCCTTGCCGATGAGGAAGGCCGACGGAATGCCGTTGCGGCCCGCCGCCGCCATCCAAGTCTGGGACATGACCCCTTTCTCGTTGGTCTTCTTGTCATCCAAGGCGACGCGGTAAGTCATCTTGTCCCCCATCTTCTGGACGAAAGGCGCGACCAATTCATCGTCCCGCTCCCAGCAATCCTGGCCGACGACCACCAGGCCCTTGTCTTTGTATTTGACGTAAATTTCGTTCAGGTGCGGAATGGAGACGCGGCAGGGGCCGCACCAGGTGGCCCAAAACTCGACGATGTAGGCCTTGTCAGGATCGAAGCCCGTGACCGGGTCGCCTTGAATCCATTGGCCATTTTGAATTTTTGGGGCGCGGTCACCCACTTTGACGGTGGGCTCGTCTGCGAAAAGCGCGGGGCCGGAAACCAACGCCAGCACCAACACTCCAGAAAAGATTCGTGGTTTCATAGTTTTACTTGGGACTTCGCATTTGACTTCTTGCCCACCACCGGTGTGGGCCTTTTTCTTGACTTTGACCCTTCTCGACAGATTTGCAAGCCTTCTTTCCAGTCCGCCCTTGGTTGTGATCGCATCCCGGTTTTTAGCAGCGCCGTAGGCGCGACCTCTTTGTAGACCACCGTCGCCTCTAGAATCAGAGCCTCGTAGAGGCGACATCTGCTTTGCGGCCGCCTTGGCTATGCCGCTCCTACCGAGTTCCTATTCCATTGGATCGGGTTGATCTACAAAGATTTCGCTCCTAGCGGAGCTAAAGATCATACTTCCCTGTCCAAAAACTGGGATTCGCCCCCAGCGGCTCCCCAGTATTGTATTTCCGGCAGCAGGGAAGATCGGGTATTCTCGTTCCATGCAAGACAATTTGACGGTCAAGCAAACCCGGTCGCCCTTGGTGGCAAAGTCCACAATGGACGAGATCCGCGTCAGCTTCGACAACGGAGTCGAAGCGAGCCACTGGGGCTGGATCGTGAGCACGATTGGGTGATGGCGATGAACCTGCCTGAATCCAAAGGAACTTACGTGCTGATCGCCTTTGTGGCGCAGATTAGCGGCTTTCTGGGAGCGCGGTCATGCCCAAGCTTCAGTGCCGCTTGGACGCAAGCAGCTTTGCCAGCTTTTTAATTCCCCCTTCAATCCGCTCCGGTCGCGCGTTGGAAAAATTCAGGCGCAGCGTGTTTTTCCCCGCGCCGCCCAGATGAAATTCTTCGCCCGGCACGAAAGCGACGCGCCGCTCCAATGCCGCCGGCAGCAACTCGCCGGCGTTGATCTGTTTGGGCAAAGTGACCAACAGAAACATTCCGCCCTCCGGCCGCGTCCAGGTGGCGTTTCCCGGAAAATATTTTTCCAGCGCCGTCAGCATCGCGTCGCGGCGCCGGCGGTAATTACGGCGGAGCACCGGCTTGAACTCCTCCAAAAAGCCCCGGCTCACCAGTTCCAACGCCAGATGCTGGCTCAGAGTGCCCGTGTGCAGGTCCGCCGCCTGCTTGGCCTGCGTCAGTTTTTCGATGACCGCTGGCGCGGCGATCACCCAACCCACCCGCAGGCCGGGCATCAACACCTTTGAGAATGTGCCGGTGTAAATGACCCGGCTGTCAAAACCGGATGCCCCCCGATTGCGCGCATCCAGCTCCAACAAATTGGGCAGCGCGCCGCCGTTATAGCGCAAGTCACCATAAGGATTGTCTTCAACGATCGCCATGGAGTGCGCGCGGACGAGCGCAACAAGTCTCTTGCGTCTCGCCAGCGACAGCGTCGTGCCGCGCGGGTTTTGAAAGTTGGGCACGCAATAAACCGCCTTGGGCTTTGCCTTCAAGAGCGGTTTCCATTCCTCCACCCGCATGCCGTCGCTGTCACACGGGCTGGGCAGAAACTCGGCCCCGGCCGTCCGCCAGGCCGAAAGCAGCGCGAGGTAGGTTGGGTTTTCCACTATCACCCGGTCGCCCTCTTCCAGCAGGATGCGGCCGATGAGGTCCAGCGCTTGTTGGCCGCCGGCGGTGATCAACACATTCTCGCGTTGAACCCGCAACCGGCCGGTTGAAAACTTTCGCGCCAGCCAATCGCGCAATTCCGGCAGGCCTTCCGTTGCGGAGTATTGCAGCGCCTGCCCGCCCGATCCATCCAGCACCGCCATCAACGCCGATTTGACGCGGGCCACCGGAAACAACTCCGCGGCGGGCAGCCCGCCCGCAAAGGAAATCATCTCCGGCCGCGACGCCACCTTGAGCAATTCCCGCACGGCGCTGCGCCTCATCAGCGCGGTGCGTTGGGCGAAACAACGGCTCCAGTTCATTTCCGATTCGGGTTTCATTCCTCACAACAATGCGCCGCCGCCCTCGTTGCGCCCAATACTTCTTTATTCCCGCGGTCATGCCTCTGCGGCATAATCGCTTCATGGAACTGCGTCATCTGCGCTATTTCGCGGCCGTGGCCGGTGAACTGAACTTCACCCGCGCGGCGCAAAAGCTGCACGTGGCGCAACCGGCCCTGAGCCGCCAGATCCGCCAACTGGAGGACGAACTTGGCGTAAAATTGCTCGAACGCACCCGCCCCGGAGTCCAACTCACCAAACCCGGCCACGCGTTTCTCGCCGAAACCCGCGCCATTCTCGCGCAAAGCGAACAGGCCATCCGGGTCGCGCGCAAGAGCGGTGAACCCGGCAACGCCCAGTTGAACCTGGGCTACATCTGGGGATTGTTCCATTCCTTCGTGCCGCCCGTCCTCGAACGCTTTCGCCGCCGCTCTCCCGAAACGGCGGTTCACCTCTTCGACCTCGCGCCGCTCGTCCAGGCCCGCGCCATTCTCGAAGGCCGGCTCGACGCCGGATTTATCGGTTTCGCGCACGAAGCCAGTTGCGCCGGATTGAGCCGGCGCAAAGTCGGCTCCTGTGCATTCGTCGCCGCGTTGCCCAAAGAGCATCGGGCCGCCCGCAAATCCATTGTCCAACTCGCCAGCCTGGCCGATGATTTTTTCCTCGGCATCTCCGCCGAGACTTTTCCCGGCGCCTCCCGGTATGTCACCGACGCCTGCGTCCGCGCCGGATTCCGGCCCAAGATTCTGCAAATGGTCGAGCGCGGTTACACTATCCTCGGTTTGGTGGCGGGCCATTGCGGTGTCGCCCTGCTGCCTGAATCCTTGAAGGCGCTGCCCCACCCCGGAATCATTTTTCGTCCTCTCGCCGATCCCCCCGTAGCCGATCTTTTTCTGGCCTGGCGCGCCAATTCAACCCCGGCCGTGCTTGACGAATTTCTGGCCGCGCTCCCTTCACCGCCGCCTGGTTGAAGCAGATCGGATGCAAAAAAATGCTGGACGGCGCGGAGCCGGACTGGTAAACGTAACCGCGTCATAGACAACAGTTTTTTGTTTTAAGGCAACCATGAAAAAAGTATTGACTCTCGCTCTCCTCGCCGTCGTTTCCTGGGCGTTGGTGGGCACTCCGGCGCATGCCGTCCAGGTTTCCCAATCTTCCGACGGCACGGTCCTGGTCAAGGGCAAGAAGAAGCAAAAGAAACACAAGAAGCATAAGAAGCAGGAGAAGACACAAGAGAAGACGCAGGAGAAGACTCCTTAGCGCGCGCCCACCCAGGGCCGGGCCTTGCGGCCTGACAATTCAGTTTTGCCCCTTTCAAGCCCCGCTTGCAAACCGGCGGGGCTTTTTGTTCACTGGCATCGGATATGAAAGAGCAGTTCGACTCGATTGAAGCGGTGCTCGGCGACTTGCGCCGCAGCCGGATGGTGATCGTGGTGGATGACGCCGATCGCGAGAACGAGGGCGATTTCATCATGGCGGCCGAATGCGTCACACCCGAAGCGATCAATTTCATGGCCAAACACGGGCGGGGGTTGATCTGCGTGCCGACGACCAACGAGCGGTTGAAGCAATTGGGCATCGACCAGATGGTGGTGCAAAACGCCGAGAATTTCCGCACCGATTTCCAGGTCAGCGTCGATGCCGCGCGCGGCGTCACCACCGGCATCAGCGCCGCCGACCGGGCGTTGACGATCAAGATCATGGCCGACCCGACGGCGGTGCCGGAGGATTTGGTTCAGCCGGGGCACGTCTTTCCGCTGCGGGCCAAGCCGGGCGGGGTCTTGCAGCGGGCCGGGCACACCGAAGCGGCGGTCGATCTGGCCAAGCTGGCGGGGCGGCGCGCCATCGGGATTGTGTGCGAGATCATGAGCGAGGACGGCTCGATGGCGCGGCTGGGGGAATTGAAGCGGCTGGCGCGCAAGCACCGGTTGAAGATTTGCAGCATTGCCGATTTGATCCATTACCGGCGCACGCGGGAAAAGCTGGTCGAGCGGGTCGAAGTGGTGAAGATGCCGACGGCCTACGGAGATTTCGACCTTCACCTCTACCGGTCGAACCTCGACGGCCAGCACCATTTGGCGCTGGTGCGGGGCCAGGTTGCAGGGAGGAAGAACGTCTTGGTGCGCGTGCATAGCGAATGCCTGACGGGCGATGTTTTTGGGTCGCGCCGCTGCGATTGCGGCCCGCAGTTGCAGGAGGCGATGCGGCGGATCGCGGCGGCGGGGCACGGGGTCATTGTTTATATGCGGCAGGAAGGGCGCGGCATCGGCCTGGCCTCCAAGATCAAGGCCTACAAATTGCAGGAGCGCGGGTTCGACACCGTCGAGGCCAATCTCAAGCTCGGTTACGGGATGGACCTGCGGGAATACGGATTGGGGGCGCAAATCCTGGTGGATTTGGGATTGAAGACGATTTCCCTGCTGACGAACAATCCGAGAAAAGTGGTCGGATTGGAAGGTTACGGCCTGGAAATCATCGAGCAACTGCCGATCAGAATCCGGGCCAATCCGCACAACGAAAAGTACCTGAAAACCAAGCGGGAGAAAATGGGGCATTTGCTCTGACGCGGCAAAGTAACTATGTTGACACCGGTTCAAAAACGGGAAATCCGCCGCAGCAACGGCTCCTTTGCCATCATTGCCTCCCGTTACAACGCCCGATACGTCGATGCGATGGTCGAGGCGGCGGAACGGGAATTGAAGAAGGCGGGCGCGAAAAGAATCCGCCTGGTGCGGGTGCCGGGAGCGTTTGAGATTCCGGCGGTGGCCGCGCGGCTGGCGCGCGCCCGCCCCCCCTGCTCCGCCATCATCTGTCTGGGCGTGATTTTGCGCGGCCAGACCACCCACGCCCAACAGATCGCCGACGCGGTCAGCGCCGGGCTGGCGCAATTGCAAATTCAACACGCGCTGCCGGTCATCCACGAAGTGCTGCTGCTGGAAAACGAAGGGCAGGCCGTCGCGCGCTGCCTGGACAAGAAACACAATCGCGGGAGGGAAGCGGCGCAAACCGCGCTGGAAATGGAGCGGGTCATGCGGTCGCTGGGGCGGCGGGAAAAGGTTGCCCTTTGACCCTCACAAATGGGGCTGGTTGACAATTCTTTGAACGTGTGATTAGGTGGAGAGAGATCGTTCGACATGCAAATGGTGCGAATAAAATTCTCTGACGCGGCCAGCGAGGCCGAAGGGTTTGTGGCTCTGGCCAAACGGGTCAAAGTCATTTGTTTTTCGGACAATACGTATGAATTTGCCCGCTCCGGCTTGAAACTGCTGGACGATTTGGGAATTGCCTACGATGTCCTTGCCGAAGAAGGCTTCGACAGTGCCTGCCACGCGCTACGAAATCCTGCTGCCCCTAAAGTATAACGACGGCGGCAGCGTTGAACCCGAGAAGCTCCTGCAAACCAAACAGGACCTTGTTCAAAAATTTGGCGCGTTGACGGTGGACCCGTATCCCGTTCAGGGTTTCTGGACATATCAGGGCACTTCTTATCAAGACGCGCTTCTTCGCTATATCGTGGATGTCGAGGAGGATACGGCGGCGGTCCAGGTGTTTTTTGGCGAATTCAAGGAAATCCTCAAGGCACGTTTCCGGCAGTTGGACGTGTGGGTCGTGGCTTATCCAATTCGAGTCGTTTGATTACGGCCCAGTCCATGAATTTCTCTTACAAGCAGGATTCGACTTTGTGAAATGTGTTACAAAGGACTTGCGCGGAGTTTCCGGGCTGTTAGGTTGCAGCCGGTTCGGTTCTTGTCTGACACAATTATGCGTATGAAGAGATTTGCATTGGCACTGACTGTGGCCGCCCTGGCGGGTTCGCTGCCCAGCGCCGTCGCCGGCGACGTGACGGGAAAAGTCACGTTGAAAGGAACGCCTCCGGCCGAGAAACCAATCGCGTTTGATGATACGTGCAGCAAGCTGCAACCCACGGTCACCACCACCCGCCACTACGTCGTCGGCAAGGACGGCGGCCTGGCCAATGTTTTTGTTTATATTTCCAAGGGTCTGGAAGGGAAAAAGTTTACCGCGCCGACCGAGGCCGTTGAAGTGGACCAGCAGGGCTGCAATTACCAGCCCTACGTCAGCGGCGCCATGGTCGGGCAACCGTTGCGGATCAAGAACTCGGACCCGATCATGCACAACATCCACGCCTTGCCCAAAGCGGAGGGCAATACCGAATTCAATTTCGCCCAGCCCAACCAGGGCGATGTCAACGACACCAAGTGGACCAGCAGCATCAAATCCCCGGAGGTCATGGTGAAAGTCAAATGCGACGTGCATCCCTGGATGTTCGCTTACGTGGGCGTGGTGGATCATCCCTATTTTGCGGTCACCGATAAGGACGGGAATTTCAAGATCGCCAATGTTCCGGCCGGCAAATACACCCTGACGGCGTATCATTTGAAGGCGCATGGCGCCAAGCCGGGCGAAACCCAGGAGATCACGGTGGCCGATGGTGCTGTCACGGCCAATTTTACGGTCGCGGTGCCGGCGCCACAGTAGAGGCGGCCCGGCAGAGCCGCATCGAAGCAGTTTCTCCCAGGATTCTCCGTTCCTGGCCGGTGGATTTTTACGGAGACGTTGTTGTTTGCGTTGTTGTTTGCAGTGAGTTTGACCCAGGTTCATAACAATTGGCGGAAGCGTTGTGCGGTTTTCACCGCACTGGCAGCGTTTGCCCTGGTTTGCATGGGCGGTCTGGTGACGAGCCACGAGGCGGGCCTTTCGGTGCCGGATTGGCCGAACACTTACGGCTACAACATGTTTTTCTTCCCCGTTTCCAAGTGGATCGGAGGCATTTTCTACGAGCACACCCACCGGTTGGCTGCCTCGGGTGTCGGTCTCCTCACCACCGTCCTGGCCTTGTGGCTCTTCGGGCGAAAAGCGCGCCCGCTGCTGCGCTGGGTTGGAATTGTTTTTCTTGTGGCTGGCGCCGGCCTTTGCGTCAAGTTCCCGGCCCACACCGCGGAAAATCTTCTTCTGGCGGGCATCGGATCAGCCGGGTTGGCTGCCAGTTTTTACTGGCCTGACTGTGAACCAGCCGCGAAATGGCTGCGCGCGCTCGGAGTAACCGCCTTCCTGGCGGTGGTGGCGCAAGGGGTGTTGGGCGGATTGCGCGTGACGCAATTGAAGGACCAACTGGGAATCTTTCACGCCGCCCTGGCGCAACTTTTCTTGCTGCTGGTTTCCGCGATGGCCCTGTTCCACACCGATTTCTGGCGACGCCTGCCTGTCCGGGCGGAAATCGACCGGCATCGGTTGCGTCCTCTCTTCGCGGCCACGACCGGCTTGATTCTGGCGCAACTCATCCTCGGCGCGGCCATGCGGCATCAACACGCCGGGCTCGCCATCCCGGATTTTCCAGCCGCTTACGGCAAAATCTGGCCGGACACCAGCCCCGCCGCCGTTGAGCGCTACAACCAAAACCGGCTCGAAGCCGCGGGCGAAAAACCGATCACCGCTTTCCAAATCGAATTGCAGATGGCGCATCGGATCCTGGCGCTGCTGGTAATTGCGGCGGTGGGAGTTTGCCTGTGGCGGTCGTGGCGTTATTTGGGGCTTGGGCATGGGCTGACCGGTTTCTGCGGCCTCTGGTTTGGGCTGGTTTTGATTCAGGTTTTCCTCGGCGCAGCCACGATCTGGACGGGCAAATCCGCCGACGTGGCCACCGCCCACGTGGCTTGCGGCGCGCTCTGCCTGGTGACGGGCGGCCTGGCCTCCCTTGTTTCGTTTCGATGGCTCGCGGCTCCGCTGGCCCCGGTGCCTCTTGGGGAAAAGAATGGACTGACTCCTTTGCTCTCCTCATCGAAAGCAGCATGAAAGCCGCAGCCCAAATACTCGATGCCGCGCCGCCGCTGGCCAAAGCACCCGCCACGGAAAAGTCATGGGCGTCGGTTTTGAGCGAATTGTTCAAAATGCGGCTGACGACGTTGGTTCTTTTGACAACGCTGGTCGGGTTTTATCTCGGCTCCAGCGGGCCGGTGTCGTGGGTCTTGATGGTGAACCTGCTGCTCGGCACGGCTCTGCTGGCCGGCGGCGCTTCGGCCCTGAACCAACTGCTGGAGCGGGAGCACGACGCCAAGATGCGCCGCACGCAAGACCGTCCCCTGCCCTCTGGACGCCTGACGCCGGAAAGCGTTCTCCTCATCGGAGGGGCTTGCGCGGTGGGCGGGATGCTCCATCTGGCTCTGACGGTCAATCTGGCCACGGCTCTTTTGGGCGCGCTGACGCTGGGCAGTTACATCCTGGTTTATACGCCCCTCAAGCGGGTCACCACCTTGAACACGGTCATCGGCGCGATTCCCGGCGGACTGCCGCCGCTGATGGGCTGGACGGCCGCGCGCGGCGAGATTACCGGGGACGGCTGGTCGCTCTTTGCCATCCTCTGTTTCTGGCAGTTGCCGCATTTCCTGGCCATCGCGTGGATGTACCGGGACGAATACGCCAAGGCGGGCTTTGTCATGCTGCCGGTGGTCGATCCGACCGGCGAACGAACCGGCCGCCAGGCCCTCTGTCACACTTTGGGACTGCTTCCCATCAGCCTCTGTCCGTTCCTCTTCAAACTGGTCGGGCCGGTTTATCTGGTCGGAGCCGTAATCTTGGGCGCCGGCTACGTGTGGAGCGCGTGGCAGTTTTCGCGGCGCCTGACCTTGCAGCGGGCGCGGGTGCTCTTTTACGCCTCAATCCTCTATCTGCCGTTATTATTGACGCTGATGGTGCTGGATAAAGCCGGGACGTGATTGGAACACATGAGCGCCGTTGACACGGGACATATATTGAAATTAGCATGTAACTCAAAATTGGCCTTGCCAACGCAATAAAGAGTCATGGAATCGACAATCCAGGCAGCGACCCACGCTCCCGCCGCAGGGCACGAGGAGCTTGGTTTTTGGCGGAAATACATCTTTTCCACCGACCATAAAGTCATCGGCATCCAATACGGCGTGACGGGCTTGATGTTCCTGTTTTTTGGCTTCTGCCTGATGACGATCATGCGTTGGCAATTGGCGTATCCCGGCCATCCCGTCCCGATAGTCGGCCATCTGCTTTACCGGGTCTTGGGCGAGGACATGGTCGGCAAGGATGCCGCCGGGAACGTCGGGGTGATGATGCCGGACCTATACAATTCCTTCGGGGCGATGCATGGGACGATCATGGTGTTTCTGGCCATTGTGCCGCTGGCCTTTGGCGCGTTCGGCAATTTTGTCACCCCGCTGCAAATCGGCGCGCCGGACATGACCTTCCCGCGCGTGAACATGGTCAGCTACCAATTCTATTTCCTGGGCGGCGTTTTGATGCTGGCCAGCTTTTTCATTCCAGGCGGCGCGGCCAAATCGGGCTGGACCTCCTACTCGCCGCTGGCCACGGTGGCCGATATGGGCCAGCATCCCAACGGGCAAACGTTTTGGATTATCGGGATGGTGTGCCTGATCAGTTCCTCCCTGCTGGGCGCGGTCAATTTCATCACCACCATCATCCAATTGCGGGCCAAGGGACTGACCTGGATGCGGCTGCCCTTCTTCGTCTGGGCGCAATTTGTCACCGGCTTCCTCCTGCTGCTGGCCTTTCCGCCGCTGGAAGCCGCCGCCGTCCTGCAACTGATGGACAATCTGTTGCACACGAGCTTTTTCCTGCCGACGGGCCTGGTGGTGTCGGGCCAGCACCTGCACATCAGCGGCGGGGGCAGTCCTCTGTTGTGGCAGCACCTGTTCTGGTTCCTGGGCCATCCGGAAGTGTATGTG
Organism: Verrucomicrobiota bacterium; assembly: GCA_049510745.1. GTDB lineage: Bacteria > Verrucomicrobiota > Verrucomicrobiia > Limisphaerales > Palsa-1400 > PLGF01. Next base: position 85,442 of record JBEKYR010000016.1, read on the forward strand.
TTGATACTGCCGGGCATGGGCATCGTGACCGAAATCATCGCCTGCAACACGCGCAAGCCCATTTGGGGCTATCGTTCGATGGTCTATTCGGTGCTGACCATTGGTTTTCTGTCGTTCATCGTCTGGGCGCATCACATGTATTTGACTGGCATGGGAACGCGCGTCGCGACTTTTTTCCAGACGACCACCATGATGATTTCCATCCCGTCGGTCATCATTTTGACGGCGCTGTTTATTTCCCTGTGGGGCGCTTCGATGCGCTTTAACACGCCGATGCTCTTCGCCTTGGGGTTCCTCCCCATGTTTGGCATCGGGGGCTTGACCGGCCTGCCGCTGGGCTTCAACGCCAGCGATATTCATTTGCACGACACCTACTACGTGATCGCGCACTTCCATTACGTCGTCGCGCCGGGGACGATCTTCGCGCTCTTTGCGGGGATTTACTACTGGTATCCGAAAATCACCGGGCGGTTCATGAATGAGTTCTGGGGCCGGGTCCACTTTGCCCTCTCCTTCATGTGCATGAACCTGGTTTTCATGCCGATGTTTGTCCAGGGCATGGCGGGAATGTCCCGCCGCCTCTACGATGGCGGCGCCACCTACGCGGCGCAGGACGGGATCGTTGGCTTGAGCAAATATGTCCTCGGCCTCAATGTTCCCATTTCCCATGCGGTCTGGGCTTTGGGCCTCTCGCAAATACCGTTTGTCATCAATTTCTTTTGGAGCATCAACCGGGGCAAGAAGATCGCCTCGGACAACCCGTGGCAGGCCACCACGCTGGAATGGCAGACGCCCACGCCTCCTCCGCATGGCAACTTTGAAGGGCCGGTGGAAGTCTTCCGCGGGCCGTACGAATACAGCGTGCCCGGCCATGCGACCGATTTCATTCCGCAGAACGAACCCCCGACACCCTCACCCGTACCCAATGGAAATCCCGTACGCAGTTAAACCCCGCCCGGACACGGGCCTTTACAATGCCAAAGTCGGCATTTGGCTCTTCCTGGCATCGGAAGTGATGCTCTTCGGCGCGCTCTTCTGCTCCTACATCCTCCTGCGCGTCAACGCCCCGGAAGGCCTGTGGCCGCATCATTGGCTCAACATCTGGCTGGGCATGACCAACACCATCGTCCTTATTTTCTCCAGCGTCACGGTCGTTCTCGCGTGGGCCTCCCTCAAAATGGGCCAGTTCAACCGCTACAAGCTCTACCAGGGCATCACCCTTCTTTGCGCCTTGACCTTCCTCGCCATCAAATCGGTCGAATACCGCGACAAGTTCATCCACTACAAGGTCGTCCTCTCGGACGGACGGATCGCGGACGGGCATTTGCAGAAGGCCGAAACGACCCTGCCCGTGTCCTGGCGTCTTCAACCCGTGATCGTGGACGGGCATTTGCAGGGGGGAGGGCAAACGGCCACGAACACGGGCCGGCTCGTGCTGGAAGGCTGGTGGCCAAACGATGAGGCCGCGTTGATGAACCCGCCCCTGGGCCATGAGACGCAAAGGATCGAAATCCCCGTCAAGCAAATCAAGTTCATGGAGAATTACGGCCCGTGGCACAACACTTACACCGCGATTTATTTCACCTTGACTGGTTTGCACGCCTTGCACGTCGTGGCCGGCGCCATTGTCATCTTCGCCATTTGGGGTCCCCTGGCCAAGGTCTGGGAGCGGGACCCGGAACGTTACATCAACCGCGTCGAAGTCTCCGGCCTGTTCTGGCACTTCGTCGATCTCGTCTGGATCTTCCTCTTTCCCGTCCTTTATCTCTTATGAGCAACCCTCCCTCCTCCTCTCCGGCGCTGCGCGTTGACGAGCAAACGGTCGAAGAAATGCGCCACCATGTCCGGCGCTACTTGATTGTCGGCGTCGCCCTGGCCATCGGCACGGGCCTGACCGTCTGGGCCTCGCTCTTCAATTTTGGCAGCCGCGAGATCAACATCGTCGTCGCCCTTATGATCGCCTCCTGCAAAGGCTGTTTGGTGGCGGGCTTCTTCATGCACCTGATTTCGGAGAGAAAGATGATTTATTCCGTGCTGGCTGTGACGGCTTTCTTTTTCGCGGCGTTGATGTATCTTACCGTGTCTTCGATGGCGCACGAGAATCTCGTGCATATCCGATAATATGTCACTGAAAGCGTTCCATATTGTATTTGTGGTCATGTCGATCCTGCTGGCCTTTTTCTGCGGGATTTGGCTGTTGCACGAGTACGCCGTGGAGCATGACACCGCGGAATTGGCGGCCGCCGTCCTGTTCCTGCTGGCGGGCGGAGGATTGCTCTGCTACGGCAAATCCGTCCTGCGCAAACTCAAACACATCAGCTATCTATGAAAAGACTCGTTCGCTCCGCCCTCCTCCCTGCCCTGCTCTTGCTGGCCTCGCCGTCCGCGGTCTGGGCCTGCGCCGCCTGCTTCGGCAAATCGGATTCCGCCATGGCGCGCAGCCTCAACGCCAGCATCTTTACGTTGATGGGAATCATCGGCACGGTCCTGCTCGGCGCCGCCTCGTTCTTCGTGTTTCTGGCCAAAAGAGCCGCTTCCGTGGCCCAAGCGGAGCAATCGGCCGGCTCCCCCTCGCAACCCGAAGCGTAAATCATGCAAGAATCACCCAAATACGGACTGAACTGGCGGTTGTTTTTCCTGTCGGCCCTCCTGCTCATTCTTCCAACGTGGTACGTCGTCTATCATATTTCGCCGTCCCACCTGCCGCAAAACGACTCCGGCCAGGGCGCCGGGATCGATTCTTTGATCATTTATGTCCATGTTCTCATGGGCGCCCTCTTCGTGGGCTGGGTCGGTTACTTTTTTTACGTTCTCCTTCGCTTCAACAAGGCGCGCAATCCGACGGCCGATTACGCGGGCGTCAAAAGCCATGCCTCCACCTGGCTCGAAGGCGTGGTCGCGATGGTTGAGGCGGTCCTGCTCATCGGCTTCGCCATTCCCGTCTGGTCGCGGGCGGTGGATAAGTTTCCCAAGGACAGCGAGGCCACCGTCATCAAGGTGATCGCCCAGCAGTTTCAGTGGAACGGCTGGTATCCCGGCCCGCACGGCGTCTTCTGCGCCAATGATGAAAAATTCTTTGCGGGCGACAACACCTTCGGCCTGGACAAGAGCGATCCGCACTACAAGGAGAATTTCATCGTCGCCAAGGACCTGGTCGTGCCGGTCAACAAGCCCGTCCTGGTCTATCTCAGTTCCCTGGACGTCATCCATTGTTTCGCCTGCAAGCCGCTGCGGGTGACGCAGGACGCCATTCCCGGCATGGTTTTTCCCGCCCACTTTACCCCGGTCAAGATGGGGACTTACCAGATCAATTGCGCGCAACTGTGCGGCGTTTCCCATTCGGTCATGCGAGGGACCATCAAGGTCGTCTCGCAATTGGACTACGATAAATGGGTCGCTGAAAAATCCAAGGCGGGCGCCGGCGCCGGCGGCGGGTATGAATAGCAGACGCGGGCCGGCGTTGCCCGCGCGCCGTTTCCCCCGTCGCGTTTCCGCATGAATTCGCCAGATCGAAAAATTCAATGGGCCGTTTGGGGCGGCCTGATCCTCACGATCTCCGCCATCCTCGCCGCCTTTGTCGCCGCGCCCTCCAAAGGCAAGCCCCTGCCCGTCTATGGCGCCCTGCCCCCCTTCCAACTCACCGACCAAAACAACCGGACGACGACCCTCGAGAGCCTGCGCGGACAAATCTGGATCGCCGACGTTATTTTCACCCGTTGCGCCGGCCAATGCCTCATCATGTCCGCGCACATGAAGGACCTTCAATCCGCCCTGCCCCCCGGCTCGCCCGTCAAACTGCTTTCCTTCACCACCGACCCCGCCTTCGACACCCCCGCCGTCCTGAAAAAGTACGCCGGCCGTTTCGGCGCGCGGGACGGCCAGTGGGTCTTCTTGACCGGCGACAAAGCCGCCCTACGCCGCGCGACCGTGGACGGCCTGAAACTCACCGTCGTGGACAAAGCGCCCGGCGACCAGGAAAACGCCACTGATTTCTTTATCCACAGCGCCAAATTCGTGCTGATCGACAAAAGCGGGCGCATTCGGGGTTATTACGACGGCGAAACCCCGGAGGCCGTCACCCAGGTCCTGGCCGCGGCCCAATCCCTGGCCCGCGAATGACCGCCATTTCCTGCCGCCCATGACCCTGCGCGACCTGCCCGCCGTCAACGCGACCCTCAACGGGTTGAGCGCGATCCTTCTCGCCGCCGGCTACGTCTTCATCAAGAAGAAAAACATGAAGGCGCACCGCAACTGCATGATCGGCGCCTTCGCCACCTCGACGCTGTTTCTGGCCTGTTACCTCACGTATCATTTTCTGGTCCACACCCTGACGCGATTTGAAAACCCGGCGTGGTTCCGGCCGATTTACCTGGGCATCCTGCTGACGCACACGCTCCTGGCCGTGGTCATCGTGCCGTTGGTTTTCATGACGTTAAGCCGCGCCTTGCGGGAGCGATTTGACCGGCACAAAAGCATCGCCCGCTGGACCTGGCCGATATGGATGTACGTCTCGGTGACGGGCGTGGTGGTGTATCTGATTCTGTATCAAATCTTTCCGCAGCGGCAATGAAGGCGGCGGTGAAACGGCGATGAAAACCGTTTGACGGGAGGGGGGGTTGTTTGTACATTAGGTGTTCCATGAGGCATCCAAAGTAGCTCAATGGTAGAGCACGCGGCTGTTAACCGTGTGGTTGTAGGTTCGAGTCCTACCTTTGGAGCCAATTTTTCGATTTGAATCTGAGATCTCAGTTCAGGTTAATCGGGCGAAGTGATTGAAGCTGAACGCGTTATGAGCCGGTGGCCGTGCGGATCGACAGGATTTCCTCGCTTCCATTCTCCTGAAGCTCGAATGAAACGTCGCCAACGATAATGCGCCTCTGTTCGGCGCCTGCCTCCCGAGCAACCTTAACCAGCGAGCGAGCCAAGGCGGAGAGGGCACGGTTCTGAGCTGGTGTGAACCGTTGCCCAACGGCACCTCCGATGCTGCGGTGCTTGCGATCTGCACCGACTGCCAGTGCGCCGAAAGCCTCGCCATCAGCCGCTTTCTGCAGGTCGATTCGCTGCTTCATAATTCTACTATGCCTCGCCTTTTGATTTCATCAAGCAATTGTTCCGCCGTCGCCACTTCGAGTGTGTAAACCGAGTTTCCCTCCGCCGATCGGCGGGGCTGTTTGGCCATGCCCAAGCTCTCATAGAAACTGGCGGCTCCCGGGAGTGATTCCAACCAAATCCGACGTACTTAAGCCCCCGACCCGCCGTGCGGTTGGCAGGGTTGGTCGCCAAGTAATCAACAATAATGCCTTTGGCCATTCCCGTCCTTTCCCCCGCGAGGTCCAGTGCCATAAGACCCTGGAGATTCCCGGCCGCAAAAGCCGCATAAGACTCAAACTGACCGCCCGACACCTTGCACTCCTGGAAAATGCTCCACCAATCCCAAGTACGATCCTCGTCGCGGGGCCGATACCGCCAACTTGTCCATAACAGCAAGTGCTCCTCAACGGCGATGTGGATAAGCCCGGGGACTCGTCCTCCAGACTTTTTGTCAACAAAGTCAGCAGCCAAAGGAAATTGCATCTTGCCCGTGAGCATATTGCCCACATGAAATCAGGTCAACCAGGCAAGCAATTCCTCAGGAGGGAGATCAATTTCTCCAGAAATTGTCCTTCCATTCTGGAGGGACATCCTCTACTTTTCACGAGTTGTCAATTGCCCGGTCACTTTCTCTTGTTAACACGGAATTGTATGAAAACTATTATCTGCCTTGCGCTTGGAATCCTCGGATTCACCTTGCCTACCGTAGCGTCTGTCAGTGTCGTTGATTATTGGCATCTGGGCGAAAACGATCCCGGCGCCGCCGCCAACAGCGCGATGACCAACAGCCTGGACAGCGTGGGAGGCCGAACGTGGACGCTCACCAACTCCGGCGCGCTGACCTATTCCGCGAATGTTTCCACGAACGCCGGCGCCGCCACCGGCTCTTACGTCGCGCTCCGATTCACCAACAGCGCCTACGCAACATCGGCGGTGATTCCGGGTCTCAGGACTAATTTCGGGGTCGAGTTGTGGGTGAATCCGGCGACGGCAACGGGCTCCCAATCTATTTTCTACAATGGCGACTCCGGCGCGAGCGGCTGGGGTTTGTATGTCTCCGGCAATACGTTCACCGGGCTTTTTGGCGGCGTCTCCTTCATCTTCGGCTCGGTCACGTTCACGCCGGGAACGTGGAACCACGTGGCGCTGGTGGAGTCGGACACGGTGGCCACGCTGTATGTGAATGGCGCCGTCTCAGGCACGCTTCCGCGCACCCCCGCCAGCCCGGCGGGCCAGATCACCGTGGGCGCAAACCACGGTGGGACCGAGAACTTTTCGGGCCTGATTGACGAAATCCGCGTGTTCACCTTTGCCTCCAATCAATTCAGCGTCGATGATCTGCTGCTCCATCAATCCCCTGTATTCACGATCAGCCCCACCAACCTGATTGAAGCCCCGGCCGGCGGGATGGACAACGTGAGCCTGGCTGTGTCGCCGACAAATGTCTCCTGGAGCGCCGCCGCCAATGCGCCCTGGCTCCATCTGGCGGCAACGAACGGCGTCGGCAACGCCACGATCCCTTTCAGCTTTGATCCGAACACGAATTCCGGCGCCACCCCGCAAAGCGGCGCTCTGACCATTGCCGGCCAGACTGTGTCCATCACCCAGGGTTGCCCAATCGCCATCACCAGCGCCAATAACGCCACCTTTCCGACCAGTCTCAGCAACTCGTTCACCTTCATTGCCGTTGACGTGCCCGCTCCGACGTTCACAACGTCAAGTCCCTTGCCCGCGGGCGTGAGCCTCAGCCCCGCCGGAGTTTTGAGCGGCGTTCCGCCGGAGGGTTCAGGCGGCATTTACCCGTTGGCCATTGTGGCCGGCAACGGCATTTCGCCAAACGCCACGCAGAATTTCACCTTAAACGTCATCGAACGCAGCGCCCTGGTGGTGAACCCGGTCACTTTCAACACCAACGGATGGGGTTGGACGCTCAACGGCTCCACCGTTTACGATGGTTATTCGATCGCCAACAACGTGTTCACGCCGACCGATGGCTCGGATTCCGAGGCGACCAGCGCTTGGTATGAGTATCCCCTTTCCGTCGGCAGCTTTCTGGCTTCTTTCACCTATCAGTCTGTTTTCGGGTACGCCGCCGACGGCGTTGCCTTTGTCCTCCAGACGGACACGAATGGCCCGGCTGCTCTCGGTGGCAATGGCGGTTACCTGGGCTACGTGGGCATCACGCCCAGCGTGGCGGTGATGCTGGACAT
>JBEKYR010000017.1:0-91872 GCA_049510745.1 Verrucomicrobiota bacterium
CCAATATGTAGGTTTGGTCGGTTTGCTATGGTAACGGACGAAAAGATTCCATTTCTTGCTGACTCAGCGAGATCATTCCTCAAGACTTGTATGTGGTGGAAACGCAGGCGTTTGGCGGAAATAGTGGCTCACCTGCTTTTATCTTCAAGAAGAAGTGGCACAAATATTTTCATACAGGGCTGCCAGAACTGCAAAACGAAGCTTATCTGGCCGGTGTAGTAAAGGGATATTTTAACGACTGGTCAGATTTGAAGTTTAGAAACTCCGCTGTGAATGCGGGCGTGCTCTATAATGACGGTGTCGCGGTCATCGTGCCCGAATACTACCTTTACGACATGATTTTCTCCAAGAAAGAGATGAAGTTGCGAGCGAATTTTGAGCGGCTTCTCCGTCAATAATGCTGCCAAATGCTCGGGGGTGAGGCAGAGCTTCCGGATTTACTTTGAAACGGACGCGAGCGATTGGTGCCGAGGGCTATTTTTCCCATTTGTCACAAAACCGCAGAAAAAAGTCTATGTGCGTTGCGTATTTGTCGGGGTCAGTGTCCCTCATCGCCAGAATTTCCGTGATCTTGCTTGAAATCCCGATTTTGAGTTTCTTCATTTCGGCGTCCGCAATGCGTGAAAGCTCAGGCCGTTCCAGAAGCTCCGAGTATTTGCCTGCGTGCAGTTCTTTGATTTGGCCGTTCCGAAACGCCCAGACAGTTATAGCGTTAGCTTCTTCTTGGATCGTCCACTTGCGCCTCATATCGCCCAACCGCCGCAACCGGCTCGAACCGGCGATTGCGTTTGTGAACGAGGCTAAAAACGCCACTTTTTTGCTCGCGGAAGAAAACCCGGAGAAAAAGCGCGATTTTCTCAGATCAAATCATCCAGCTTGTTACGGCCAACATTGGGATTGCTCTGGAGCAACGGGCGGGTGTATGGTGATCGTCGAGTAAAATTAACCTATGAGCAACAATCTCGACCGATTCAAAAACGACCTTGCCAAGCTCATATCTCTTGGGAAGGAGATGAAATTCGATTTGGCATACAGGGGTCTTGAAAGGCAAAAGAAAGAAGCATTGGACAAGGAGCTTCGAGAATATGGGGACAAGATACACGGCAGTTTCGAGAAGAATTACCAGCGATGGTTTACAGAAGCTTGCGCTGTGCTTAAGCAACTTGTTCCTGACCGACTGCCAGAGTTCATTCAGCTTTACCAGGGGGATGGTAAACGTAAGGAAATTAACGTAAACACCTACCGTATTCAAGATTGGCTTAGGGGCATGAGGGTTGAAGAGGGTTTATCGTTACGGGGACGTTTCAATGATTTCAACGCCACGCAAATGCTGTTCCAAACCGAGCTCGAAATCCTGCAATCTGTTCAATGTCGCTTTGAGTCCTCGTTGTTCGACATGGCGCAATTAGTTCGCGCCGACCTGTTCGATTCAGAGCTTGACGCCGCACGAGAACTGGCCAAAAACGGGTTCCTTCGCGGAGCGGGTGCAGTGGCCGGGGTTGTGGTCGAAAAACATCTCGCACAGGTTTGCTTGAACCACAATGTTCCGGTGCGCAAACAACACCCAACAATAAGCGAATTCAATGATTTGCTCAAAACCGCCGGAGTTTTGGACGTGCCAGCGTGGCGGCAAGTTCAGAGGCTCGGCGACATACGCAATCTTTGTGACCACAACGCGAAGCGCGAACCAACGGCGGGCGAGGTGGATGAACTAATCGACGGAACGGGAAAGCTTTGCAAGACGCTCTTTTGACAGAAAGCCCCGGTCAAGATTTATGCCCGCCACGCTCACCAGCACGGCCACGGCAAGCGTTTGGAGCGTCGGACGGTCAATACAGCAGACGGAAGGGCCGGAGCGCCATGCGTGATGGGTGAAGCCGATACAGTGTGCGCATAGTGAATCGCAGTGAACGAGGGTGTAGAATTGACCGGCTGCGCATATGCTTTACATATAATCCATGCTTATTTTTAGCGGTTCCATTCACGTAACATATTGATGCTGTTGAGAATGGCGGAGAGGGGGGGATTCGAACCCCCGGTACAGTTTTACCCGTACAACGGTTTAGCAAACCGCCGCTTTCGGCCACTCAGCCACCTCTCCAATCACTCCACAGATTATGGCCCAACTCTCCGCCCGATAAAAGCAAAATTCAGGACATTCTGTCTCCGGGACACATTTTTTTTGGACACTCGACAGCCCCGCTGGACAGCAAGCCCCGGTCTGCCGGGGAAAATCACTCGTGAGACAACCTGGTGTTCTTGTTTCTTTTCAGCATCGCCGCCCCCGGGCCTGAATCGCAACACGCTATAAATCAACGTGTAAGGCGAATAAAGGAAATACCGCGCGCTGACGCTGGAATGCCGCTTCCGCAGGGTTGAAAAGCCTCGATCAGCCTGCTTCACTTGCGTTCTTTCAAGAATGACGTTGGCACGGCTCTTGCACTAGTCACAAGTGCGTGTCTCACCAACCCGCGTGTGCGGTTTGGGCGGGGTTCAGATGAGCTCAACATCTGGGCCCCGTTTCTCTTTTTCAGCATCAGCGCGCGGAAAAAGCCGCCCTTTTCCTTGCTCCAGAGCAAGGAAAGGCGCGGCAAAGACAATCACTTGTCCCGCTTCTGCCAGCGGCGTTGATAGGGGCGGGCTGGCGTCCCGGTTTTCTCCGGACGGCCAGCGCCGTTGGACGGTATTGCGGACTGCTTTAAGCGAGATGCCCGGAGACCAGTTTGGTCATCTCGAACATGCTTACCTGTTTTTTGCCGCCGAAGACGGCTTGCAGGTTTTCATCCGCGTTGATTTGGGTCCTGACCTTTTTGTCCTGCAGCCCGTTCTTGCGAATGTAGGCCCAAAGTTTTTTGGTCAGTTCCGTCCGGGGGAGCGGGGTGCTGCCGACGACTTTAGCGAGCTTCTCGTCCGGTTGGACCGGTTTCATGAAAGCCGCACTGGGTTTTCTTTTGGATTTGGTGATCTTTGCCATGCCCTTTTTCTGAACCCACACCGGGCGGATTGCAACAACAAAGTTTCATAAAAAACACTTTTCCCCCCGTCCGGCCCGGCTCAAAGATAGAGCGCGGCCTCCAAATCCCGGACCACCACGCTCATGTAGGGGTAGCGTTCGGACATTTCCGGCTCCAGGCATTTGAGAATGATCTTCTCCAGCGCGGGCGGAATTTGGGAGTTGATCTCGCGCGGGGCCACCAATTCCCGGCCCAATTGTTTGCGCAGAATCTCGTCCGGCGATTCCCCGGGAAACGGTTTGGCCCCCGTCAACACTTCGTAAGCGGTCACGCCCAGGGCAAATATGTCGGCCCGCCCGTCGATCTTCTCGTGCTGCAACCGTTCGGGCGACATGTAGGCGGGCGTGCCCGGATTGCGCGCCAGCTTGCGGGGTTTGACGGGTTTGGGCTGGGCCAGATCGAAGTCGATCAGCCGCACGTTGGCGTTGGGCGTGACAAGCACATTCTCCGGCTTGAAGTCCAGGTGGATGAATCCGCTGTCATGCACCTGCTCCAGGCCCAGCGCCATGTCGATGACGATTTGGGCCACGTGTTCGGCCAGGACCTCGTCGCCGCGGGAAAGGAGCAGCTTGAGATTGGGGCCGGCCACATACTCCATCAACAGATAGGGCACGCCCTCGATCTTGCCGTGTTCGATGTAATCGACCACGTATTCGTTGTGCTGGATTTTGGAAAGGATTTCGCAGCCGCGGAAGAACCGCCTCCGTTCCACAAAGTTGCGCAGACGGTTGTCCCACATCCGCCGCAAGGCATAGTGGTTGCCCTGCGCATCGGTCGCGCCCCATACCTCGGAGACGCCGCCGCGATTGATTAACTCCTGGAGGTAAAAACGTCCAAACCGTCCGGGCTGTGGGGCGGCGTCGCGGCTCAGGTCCGATTTGCCAAACTGCATAGCGTCCGCGGCAATGATACCACAAGACCCCGCCATCTCATGCCAAAAGTTGTCTCTTGGCAAGATTTTGTGCCGGAGCGCCGCCGCCGCGGCCGCCGGCGCGCTCAGGCCGCCACCGTCCCCGAAACCGGGCGATCCAGGCAATCGCGCACGATTTGCAGGAGCGTGGAGGGACGGTACGGCTTGGGCAGGAAACTCCCTTCCTGGACGTTGTCCAGGTCTGTTCCCGGCATGCCGGCGCTGTAGCCGCTGGTGAAAATCACCCTCAAACGCGGGTCTTCTCCCGTCAATTTTTCGGCCAGTTTGCGTCCCGTCAGGCCGTCGGGCATGACCATGTCGGTCAGGAGCAGATGAATGTCTCCCTCGCGGCGGGACCAGGTTTCCAGGGCCTTGGCGCCGGAGGCGGCCGTGAGCACGCGGTAATCGCGCGATTCGAGCACCTGCGCCACCAGATCGCGCAAATCCGGTTCGTCCTCGACCACCAAAATGGTTTCGCGGCCGGTTCCGGCGGTCTCCGGCAGCGGCGGCTTGGCCGCCGGTTGCGGCGGGCGGGCGGCCAGCAGCGCGGGAATGAAAACCAGGAACGTCGTGCCCACGCCGACCTCGCTGCGCACTTCCACCCAGCCGTGATGTTGCTGGGCAATGCCATAGACGGTGGCCAGACCCAGGCCCGTGCCTTTGCCGACGGGCTTGGTGGTGAAAAACGGATCAAAGATCCGGGGCAGGTCCTCCGGCGAAATGCCCGTCCCGGTGTCGCTCACGGTCAGGCGCACGAACTGTCCGGCGCGCGCTTCGGGATTGGAGCCGGCGCCGGCGGCGGGCAGTTCCACGGCCTCGGCGATGATGCTCAATTGGCCGCCCTCAGGCATGGCATCGCGCGCGTTGAACGCCAGGTTCATGATCAGCGTCTCCAGCATCGCGCCATCCGCGCTGATATCGGGCAGGTTGGGCGGCGCGTGCAAGGTGACTTTGACCCTCTCCGTCAGGATGCGCGGCAGGATGTCCCAGACCGTCGCGAGCGTGTCGCGCAGGTTGATGGGCCGTAATTCCACCGGCTGCCGGCGGCTGAACGTCAACAGTTGGCGCACCAGCCGGCTGGCGCGGTCGGCGGCCGCGCAGATGCTTTGCAGGGGCTTGGCATCCTCCGACTCCGGCGGCTTTGAAGCCAGCAACAAACTGGCGTTGCCCTGCACCACGGTAAGGATGTTGTTGAAATCATGCGCCACGCCGGCGGCCAACTGGCCCACGGCCTCCATTTTCCGCGCCTGCTGCAATTGGTTCTGGAGCTTGATTTGCTCGGTGATGTCCTGGGCGATCATCAACAGAAACGGTTTGCCGGCCAGTTCGATCACTTCCAGCGAAACGAGCAGATCCGCCACGTGCCCGGTTTTGCCGCGCAGCCGGATCGGCAGGGTGCGCACGGACATTTCCTGGCGCAGCTTCTCCATCATGGCGCGTTCGCCGGCGGGGTCCTCCCACAGGTGGAGTTGCGCCGGCGAACGGCCAATCAATTCATCCTGGCCGTAGCCCGTGACCGCCAGAAAACCCTGGTTGACATCGACAAATTCTTCCTTCGGCGACGACAAGATCGCCAGGGGAATGGGGCTGGCCTGGAAGGCCTTGGAAAAACGCTCTTCGGAAAGGCGCAACGACTGCTCGACCTGCCTGCGCTCGGAGATTTCAGTTTTGAGTTTCTCGTTGGCGGATTGAAGTTCCAGGGTGCGTCGGGCCACCAGGCCGTCCAGGTCCTTGAGGCGGCAGTTGACTTCCTGGGTCAGGTTCCATTTCTCGGTCAAAGCCCAGGCCAGTTGCAGGACCTCGATGCTGTCAAAAGGCTTCCTCAGGATCAGCAGGCTGTCGGATTTGGCAATCTGGCGGACCCCCTCCGCCCAGGCATTGTCGGAATAACCGGTGCAAACGACCACCTGCAAATCCGGGAACTGCTTCCAAATCCGGGTGATGGTTTCGACCCCGTCCCAGCCAGGCGGCATATGCACATCGACAAACACCAGGGCGTAGGGCTGGCCGGCCTCGGCCGCCGCTTGAATCTTGCCCAACCCCTCCTCGCCCTGCGAGGCGGAATCAACCTGGAAATCCACGTCTTCGCTTTCCGGTGGCGGCGCGTCAAAGAGGTCCGCCCGGTCCTCTTGCCGGCCGCGGTTGAGAATTTTGCGAATATCGTCGTGGATCGAGGCGTTGTCATCGATCACCAGAATGCGATGGTTGCGCGGCCTGATGGGATTGTTCATGAATCTGTCCTTTCGCCGTTGACCGGCACTGCCAACTTAATCCGGGCCTCCTTGCCCGAACTGTCGCCGTATGCGACTGACTGCGGAATACTGTCCCACTTGACTTGCGCCTCTGCCGGGGCGTTAGCCGAAGCGTAAAGAGTGCCAACTTCATCGCTGGCGCGGCCCGGGGGGCCGGCCGCAGTGCGAGGGCAGACCGCTTGGCAGGCAAATTGCGACAGCATCAACCGACACCGCCTCCGCGCTCTGTAAATCACTCGTCTCATCATACCTATACTGCGACGATAGCGTATCGGCACAAAGCCGCTGGAACTTTAATGCTCGAACGCACTTTTTCGGAGGATGGCTTTATTTGACCAGCCTTGGCAGGAAAGGCGTGATGGTTTCAGTCTGGCTTGGTCAAATAGGCTTGAAATGAGCCAAAACGAAGTGAGGTCAAGCTGAGGGCGCTCCCGCCAGTCCTGTTGAGCATTTCCCTGATGGTCTGCTTATCGGCTCAGGCCAAACCGAAGTTCAACACCAGTGAAGTCGCCGGCCCAAGCTCGCAGTTGATGATTTGCGATCTGGACGGCGACGGTCTCAAGGACCTGGTTCTGATGGACGATACCAATCTGGCCATCTTTTATCAGGATCCCACACGAGGCTTTACGCGCGAACCGCAACAAACCTATCGTCTCGAACAGCGGCCCTCTCTTGTCTGGACGGCCAGGCTGGGCCGGCAGGCCGGGAGTTTGCTGGTGATGACCAGCGACGGAGTGAGCGAACTTTGTTTCACCAACCGAACCGGCCCCCCCGCCAGCCGGCAAATCATCCGCCAACCCACAATCATTCCGGAGGCGGCCGAAGGGACGAACACGATGTACCTTCCGCTGTCGGTCGAGACAGGCGGCGACTGGCCTCTGCTGCTGGTGCCGGCGGCGGACGGACTTCAGGTCTGGCAGCATCGCGGCCAGTGGGTTCAGGCGCAGGTCATTGGCCATTCCATTGATGCCAGCCAGGGGCCGTCGCTGGCCAATCCCGGATATGCCACCTCGCTTGGATTGGACCTGAGCGTGGGCGACGTCAATGGCGACGGACGGGACGATCTGATCGTGAAACGCGGCCATTTCGGCCGGACCAGCACCTACAGCCTTTACCTGCAGCAGACCAACGGCCTGTTCGCCCCTGAACCGGCGTTGACCTACGAGGAAAAGGCGGAAGCGCACTCCTGGCTTTGCTGGACCGATCTGAACCGCGACGGCAAAGTGGATTTGATCAAGAGCCGCTGGTTGAACGAGCCTTCCTTCCTGCCGGGGATGCCTTCCGGCAAAGTGCTGGTGGGCATTTATAGGGCCGACAAGCACGGCCGGATTCCGGCCGAACCGCAACAGGTCTTTCGCAAGAACGACTACCTGGCCCCGTTGCCGGTGGTGGACGTGGACGGCGACGGTTTTCTGGACCTGGTTTTGGGCTTCAGTCACCTGGACAACAAGGAAAGCGCGACCAAAGCGATCACCTCCAAACGAATCGATTTCACTCTCAAGTTTTTCTTCCAGCGGCCCGGCGCCGGCTTTCCAGACGAGGCGGACTGTCAACGCGACGTGGTGATCCATGCCGATCAAGCTTTGGGCATTTCCGAGCGTTACGAGCGCTTCGTCCAGCTCGGCGGCGATTTTAACGGGGATGGCAAAACGGATTTGCTGGTGCGGGACCGCAGTGATGAGATCTCGGTTTACTTTTTTGTTTCGCGAGAAAAAGGCTTCAGTCTGAAACCGGACCTGCGCTTCAGATGCCTGGAGCAGATTGAGGACTGGGAGATCAAGGACCTGAACAACGACGGCGTCAGCGATCTGATCGTGAAACTGGCGAAACAAAACGGCTACCGCATATTCATCAGCCAGAAATAACCCATGTTTTTCTTCCCGCAACGTGGAGCCAGCGCCGGGAGCCGTCCGCTTCCGGCGCGCGGCCCCATTCTCTTGCTATTCCTCGCCGTCCATGCGGGCTGGGCCGGGCCGGTTGAGCTGTCAGGCCAGTTGATCACACTCCCGGCCAACGCCGGCGAGCCGCTTTTTGCCGATATTGAAGGGCACGGCCGCTGCAATCTGCTCGTGATAGATCCAGTGGAGAAAAAGCTTTTGAACTATCGCCAACGCCCGGACGGCTTCACCAACTCGCCCGATCAGGTCATTCCCTTGCCGCCACAAACCGCCTGGGCCGCCCCCTGCGACGTGGATGCGCATCCGGGCCTCGAACTGCTGTTCTCCACCGCCACCGGGCTGGTTTATTGCCGGCAGAACGCCGGCCTGTTCGAATCGGAACGACACACGCTCATCGAGACGAGCCAGGTCTTCACCAACTTTGATTTTCCAGTCCTGGCCCGGCTGGGCACGAACAACGCCACAACAAACGATCTAATCCCGGTCATTTCCGCGGGGCAGGCCGTGCTCTACCATCGAAACAGTGCTTATGAGTGGAGTCCCGGATCGACGCTGGCCCTCGACGTGAAACAAACCGCCTGGCAGGTTGACTTCGACCCGTGGCGCAACCTGTGGCGGGCCCAGTGGATGATCGGACCCAATCCCGCGCACAGCTTGAGCGTTGAGCGAACATTCCTGGCCAAACCAGATCCGAAGTGGGACAAGCAGCCGGAGAATGAAACCATCCGCAAGATCATTGAGGACATGAAAAAAACCAGCCCCAGCAGTGAGATACATATGGACCGGCTGGACGTGGATGGCGATGGCCGGGAAGATTTGGTTCTCTGGCAGGTCGTCGCCGCCAACCTGGGTTTCAGAACCGACCTTTATCTCTTCCTGCGCGGCGTGGACCAGAAGTTGCCGGAACGGCCGACGCAAATTCTGCACTGTCGCGGGCTGCCGATTCCCATCGGATCGGCTCACGTGCCCTCGCCCGTGCATGATCTGGATGGCGATGGCGTTTGTGAACTGGTTCTGCTCGAATTCAAGACCAGCATTACCTCCGCCAGCGGACTGGTGAAGACGGCGCTCTCGCACGGGCTGGATTGGTCGCTCACAATCCGGTCGTTCCGGCACGGCGCCTTTTCCCGCAGTCCGGACGCCTCCGTGCCGGTCACGGTCATCCTGGCGTCGGAACAATTGAGCGCGTGGCCCATCTGTATTCAAGGCGACTTCAATGGCGATGGCCGCCCCGATCTCCTCATCAGACGCTCGGAAACGCAATGGAATATCTTTCCCAGCACGACGGACGGACGCTGGTTCGCGCCGCAACCGGCGATGACTTTCGACGTGCCGGGGCACGGCTATCTTAAAATCAGCGACCTGAACGGCGACGGGCTGGCGGACATCATCTGGCACGACTTGGATAGCCCCAACATTTCCATTTTCATGTCGCCACCACCCCAGGCAAAGGGTAAAAACCCATGATGGAATCTCCGCCAGCGCTGGCTTTGGAAGAAGTCTCCAAGCGATTTGGGCGTGTCCATGCGGTGGACCATCTTTCCCTGCAGGTGGAACCCGGCCACATGGCCGGCTTTCTCGGACCGAACGGCGCGGGCAAGAGCACCACCCTTTACATGATCCCCCGCCTGGTGCGGCCCACCCACGGGCGCATCAGCATCTTCGGCGTGGATATCTGGAAAGATTACAAAAAAGCCATCCGCTCCGTCGGCATTACGGTGGAGACGCCGGCTTTTTACGAGTACCTCTCGGGCCGCAAGAACCTCGAACTCGCCGCCCGTTTGCTCGACCACGTCTCCCCGCGCGAGATCGACGAAATCCTCGAACGGATTGGCCTGGCCGAGCGGCAGCACGACCGCGTGCGGGTTTATTCCACCGGCATGAAACAGCGCCTGGGCATCGGACGGGCGTTGTTGGGCCGCCCTCGCCTCCTCATCCTGGACGAGCCGACCAACGGCATGGACCCAGAGGGCACACACGAAATCCTCTCGTTCCTGCGCCACAAAGTCAGGAACGACGGCCTCACCCTGTTTATC
Organism: Verrucomicrobiota bacterium; assembly: GCA_049510745.1. Lineage (GTDB taxonomy): Bacteria > Verrucomicrobiota > Verrucomicrobiia > Limisphaerales > Palsa-1400 > PLGF01. The sequence continues at coordinate 10,111 of JBEKYR010000017.1, forward strand.
TCCAGCCATCTGATGTCCGAGATCGAGGAGTTTTGCGACACGGTTTTTGTCATCAATCGCGGGCATCTGGTGGCTTCCGGCAGCGTCAAGGAGTTGTTGAAACCGCACGAACGGATCGTGCGGGTCACCTTTCAGGGCAGGACTCCCGATCGCGATTTCATTTCGCGCCACGAACAAATCCGCAAAGCGGAATTCATGACCGCGGATACCGTGGAGTTCACCCTGGCTCAGGACGATCCCGCGTGGCTGAACCAATGTCTGCTGCAGGCCGGCTTCAGTGTTTCAGCCCTTGCGCCCAAACAAAAGACCTTGAAAGAGTTTTTCCTTTCCATCACGGGCCTTCGCCACGACGAAGTGCCATCTTCGATCAACCAGCCTCCGGCCACGCAGGCGGGAGATAAACCCCATGCCTAGCCAATTCGTCACCTTGCTGCGAAACGAGGTCACGAAGGCCGCGCGTCGCAGGCTCTCTTACTTCGGCCTGTTCGCTGTCGGCCTGGTCTGTGTGATCATTTATTTTATCGCCGGCCAGGTCGGCAACTCGGCCACGACCAACGCCTGGGGCTATGTCGGTTTTTCCATGCAACTGCTCTTCAACGACATTGGCCCGATTTGTATCATCGGCTTCGCGGCAAAATTGGTGGCCGATGAAACCGGCGCCGGCACGATCCGTTCCGCGCTGGCCGCTCCGGTGCATCGCTGGGAGTTCTACCTGGCCAAGGCTGTTATCGGGTTGCTTTACATGCTGGTCCTCTCCGCCTTCGCTCTGCTCTTCTCCGCCGCGCTGGCCTCCGTCCATTACCGCTTCGGCCCGGTGGGCGATTCTGTCGGAGTTATCTATAGCCGCAACCAGGCGATGCGCGAGTTCCTGGTGTGCTGCGCGCTCAGTTGGATACCGCTCAGCGCCCTCGTCATGTACGGCCTCCTGATCTCCACCGTGCTTCGCAATCCGGCAGCGGCCGTGGCGGTGGGCATCAGCTCTCTGTTCCTCATCAATTTCACCAAACACCTGGTGGGACTCGATCCCTATATCTTCACCCGCTACATCGATTACTCCTGGCTCACCCTCCAGCAGATCGCCCAGGGAATGGATTATCAATGGCGTCCGGAAGTGTGGAGGATGATCGAGTTGTCCGGAGTGTCCGCCGTCCTCACCTTTGCCGCCGGCCTGATCCTTTTTGTGAGGGAAGACCTCAACAATTAATCCGGCGCAACGGGAATCCCAATTCGCCCGGCGCGCTCAGTTCAGAGAGCTTCCCACCGTTTGCACGTCATGGCCAGCTTGAGAATCTGGCGCAAACGAATGGCCCGGACGGACCGCCGGGGCAAGGCCGTCCGCTTGAAACGCCGTCCGCACGGCGCGGAAGCCTTGGACGCTGTGCGCCGATTCAACCTGGAAGTTCCTTTGCTATTCATGGGCAGTGGCCGCTCTGGGCGGAAACGTTGGTCTTTGATCTCGTCCATCACACCAAGCTTTCCAATATGGCCGGAATCCGTTCCAGGCTCCGGTTGAGGCTGGCTCGCGAGAGGCCCCGTTCCGCTTCGGTCTGATGGCCGAAGAGCAGTTTCCAGCCCGGCGATTCCACCCAACTGTCAAAGGCCACTTCGGCGTGGTTGCCGCTGTCGCCGATTTTCGTGTGGCGAACCAGCAAGTCGGCCACGTGGACCGCGGCGGCCACGTTGGTCTGGAGGCGCGCCAACTGCGGGGCGTGATGATATTCCACGATCTCGACAAAGACTTCCGGCAGCCGCTGCTTTCGCAGATACATCGCGCCCAAATCGGCGTGGTCCACGCCCAGCACCTCCCGCTCCAGGGGCATCAGCTCCATGCCCTCCCCGGCGCGGCGGTGATAGATTTCGTGAAAATGGTCCGGAAAGGCCGAGGCCATCACGATCTTGCCGACATCGTGAATCAGGCCGGCCACGTAATCGATCTCGTCATCCTGCGAGTGAAGCAGATCGGTGATCTCGCGCGTCATCAACGCGGTGGCGATGCAGTGCCGCCAGAATTGCCGCCACGGGAAGCGGCGTCCTTCGGCCAGCTTTTGGAAATCTTCAATGATCGGCGTCACCATCGCCAGTTGCCGGATTTGCCGGACGCCCAGGTAAAAGACGGCCTCCTCGATATTCCTGACCGGTTTGGACATGCCGTAATAGACGGAGTTGACCAGCCGCAGCAGGCGCGCCGTCAAGCTGGGGTCGCGGCGGATGATTTCCGCGATTTGCGACGTGTAGCGCTGGTCGGCGCCCAGCAATTCCCGCAACGCCGAATCGATGGTGCTCAACGACGGCAGGCAGGCGCAGCCGCTCAACCGGGCATCAACCTGGGCGCGGTCCAACTGTTCGCAAGCAGCGCGCGAAGCCAAAATTCCTGAACTCATTCCCCTTTCTATCGGCGGATTTTGCGGGAAGTTAAGCGCGCAAATCCACCCGGGGCGCGGCCCGGCGACGCCCTTGCGTTTCCCGCTTAAGTTCCGGCCCAATCGGACGATAATCGTAGCAGAGAAAAATATTCATGTTTAGACGCTTACGCCATACGGTAATCGCGGCCGCCGGCTTTTTCGGCCTGGCCGCGGCGCTTTGGGCTGGTTCGGGCTATTTGCCAACTGTCGGGCCAATTCCATTGCGCTTTCGCGCCCTGCCCCTTCTCTCCACCAATTTGGCCAGCCTGCCGGCCCCTCTCCCGTCGGACTCCACTGAGACGGAGGGCGGTGACATCAACGCTTCCAACGCGCCCCAGCCGCTGGTGATCCCCCCGTTGGCCGGCGCCAACGCGGATGCCGCCAAGGCAGACATCATGGAGGTTTCCTCCGCGCCCCTGCTCGTGCCTGCGCCCGCGCCCCCTTTGGAGCCGGTGGTCTCCCCGCAAATGCTCATTCAATACTTCCTCCCCTCGACCAACGGCCCGGCTTCCGGCATGGGCGCGCCGGTTGGCTTTCTGCCGCCACCGCCGCCGGCCGCGCCCGCCGCGAAGGCTGCTCCATAATCGGTTCATGAAACGCTTTTTCCATGGCCTGGCAACGCTGGTGTTGACGGCTTCGGTCGCGCCGGCGGAAACAAATCTTTCCACCGCGCCCGATGTCGGAACGATCACCAATTTAATCATGGTCGCCCGCCCGCAAAGCGTCGCCAAGAACCCCAGCCCGCGATTGCCGGATCGCTATTTTGAAACGCAGTTGGAACAGGCCACCCGCCAGCGCCACGACAAGAACCCGGCCCTGGCCGCCAAAATACTGGTCGCCCTCCTGCAAACCAACGCCCCGCCCGAATTCAAACGCAAGGCGCTCCTGGATCTGGCCCTGGCAGAGCAGGACAATAATGAGTTCGTCAAAGCCCAGCAGGCCTATGCCCAATTCCGCCACCTCTATTCCGAAGACCCCAGCATCCCGGAAATCCTCCTCCGCGAAGGCTTGCTCTACCGCCAGATGGGCGCCAACACCCTGGCCATCTCCAAATTCTACGCCGTCATGTCCACCGCCCTCAAACTCAAGCTGGACAACATCGATTACTACAAAACCCTCGTCCTCCAGGCCCAGACGGAAATCGCCGACACCTATTATCTGCAAGCTCAGTTCGACGAGGCGGCCGATTTCTTCAGCCGCATTCTTAAGAACGAAAGCGCCAGCCTCAACCGCGAACCGCTCGAATTCAAGCTCATCCGTTCCCTGTCTTATGTCACCAACCACGTCGAAACCATCGCTCGCGCCCAGCTCTTCCTCGAACAACATCCCGTCTGCGCCGACGTCCCCGAAGTCCGCTTTCTCCTCGCCTCCGCTTACAAAGGCGTCGGCCGCAACCAGGACGCCATGAAACAAGTGCTGCTGCTTTTGCAGTCGCAGCAGGAAAATGTCAGCAAGGACCCCGAAGTGTGGGTCTATTGGCAGCGCCGCGCCGGCAACCAGATCGCCAACCAACTTTACCGGGAGGGCGATTACCTGGACGCCCTCCAAATCTATCAAAGCCTGGCGGGCCTGGACACCTCCATCTCCTGGCGGGCGCCCGTTTGGTACCAGATCGGTTTGGTTTATGAACAGTTGCAACAGTGGCAAAAAGCCTCCGACACTTACTCCCAGATCACCGCCTGCCAAAAGGATTTGACCGGTACCAACAGCCCCCCCAGCCTGGCCTCCCTTTGCGAAATGGCCCAATGGCGCAAAGATTACATCGCCTGGATGGACAAAGCCCGCGCCTCCAACCTGGAATTCCTTCACAGCCCCCTGCGCAAACCCGAATCCTCCCTTGTCCAATGAACCCGCCGCCGGAAATCATCCGCACTCTCAACGAGCATCTGGCCCTCTGCCAGGAACTGCTCCTGGTCGCCGAACGCGAAGGCCAGGCCCTTCGCCAGACCGGCCAGCCCTCCCTTTTCGAGTTTTATCAGCAAAAAAAGAACTTGCTTCCGCGCCTCAATCAGTCGCTAGATGGTTTGCGCAAGCATCGTGTGAACTGGCAACGACTCAGCCTGGATGAACGCGCGCGCCAACCCGAAGTCGGCTCGCTCCTGCGCAAGAGTCAGGACCTGACCATGAAGATCATTGTTCTGGATCGTGAGAACGAGCAAGCCCTCCTGCGCCGCGGCCTCGTTCCCCCTCGCGAACTGCCTTCCGTCAATCGCCAGCGCCCCCATTTCGTCGCGGATCTCTACCGCCGCCAGGGGGCCGCATGAGGCCGCCGCAGCCATGCCCATTGAAAAAATCCTCGTTCTCGAAGACGACCTGATTGTCCGCAAGAACCTCGAACAACTCTTGCGCCAGCAACGCTACGACGTCGCCACCACCGACACCCTGGCCGGCGCCCGCGATGTCCTGGGCAGAGACACCTTTGATTTGATCTTCCTGGACCTCCGCCTGCCCGACGGCGAAGGCACCGAGCTGCTGCGCGAGCTGCAATCCGAGCCTGAAAAACCCCTCGTCGTCATGGTCACAGGCTTCGGCTCCGTCGAGTCGGCCGTCGAATGCATGCGCAACGGCGCCTTTGACTACATGCTCAAGCCCTTCTCGGCCGACCAATTGCAGGTCACCCTGCGCAAGGCGGAGAATTACAACCAATTGCTCAAGGTCAACGCCTACTTCAGCAACGCCGAAGAGGACGAAACGGGCTATGAATTGCTCGGGGCCAGCCAGTCCATGGAAAATCTCCGCCAGTTGATCCGCAAGGTCGCCCGCACCCAGGCCACCGTCCTCATCACCGGCGAAAGCGGCACCGGCAAGGAACTGGTCGCCCGCGCCCTCTACCGCCAAAGCCCACGCCACAACGCCCCTTTCATCAAGGTCAATTGCGCCGCCATCCCTGAGAACCTCATCGAAAGCGAATTCTTCGGCCACGAAAAAGGCGCCTTCACCGGCGCTCTGACCAAACGCGAGGGCCGCTTCGAACTGGCCCATAGCGGCACCATCCTCCTGGATGAAATCAGCGAGATTTCCCCCCAAGTCCAAGTCAAGCTTCTGCGTGTCTTGCAGGAACGCGAACTCGAACGGGTCGGCGGCAACCGCACCCTCAAAGTGGACGTCCGCGTCTTGGCCACCACCAACCGCCGCCTCGAAGAAGGCGTCGAACGCAAGGAATTCCGCCAGGACCTCTTCTTTCGCCTCAACGTCGTTCCCATTCACGTCCCGCCCCTCCGCGAGCACAAGGAGGACGTCGCCCATCTGGCCCGCCAATTCATGCCCCGCTTTGCCCGCAAGCACGGCGTGCGCATCCGCGGCTTTTCCCCCGAGTGCCTGGCCGCTTTGGAAGCCCACCGCTGGCCCGGCAACGTGCGGGAACTGCAAAACGCCATCGAGCGCGCCGTCATCCTCTGTGGCGACGGCGACATGTTGGAACCCGAACACCTGGGTTTCTCCCCGCAGCCCGCCGCTCCTCCCGCGCCGCCGCCCTCCGCCACCGCTCCCGCCCCGGCCCCGGCGGCCATCGAAGCCATCTCGCTGGCCGAGTTGGAAAAACGGCACATCTTGTCGGTCATGGAAAAAACCACCAGCCGCACGCAGGCCGCGAAACTCCTGGGCATCAGCATCCGCACCCTGCGCAACAAACTCAACGAATACGGCGTCAACACCAAAGAGGATGAAACCACCCCCGACGCCGAGCCTGAACCGCCCGCGGCTTGAAGGGGGTCCTTGCAAGCCGAAAAACGATGCCGTTGATTAATGATGAACAAAACCGAGCGACCTGAGCTTTGCTCCAGCGACCGCGCCGCTTGCGCCTTGGTTTCAATCAGGAGCCATTGGCGCCGCGTCGCTGAGCGTCAACGTCGGGCATCTATATGCGGAGGCATATCATAGTTCGTTTCGTTGCCATGCCGGCAGTGCTGGTTTGCATCGCCATCAGCTTGATTGGTTGTCATTCACTTTCATATCTTCACAGGGCGCAGGAGCGTCCTTATGACCTTTGGATGGCAGCTCTCAAGGGATTTGAGGGGCCGGTGTATTATATCGGCAGCGATGGAGATTATTCCTATTTTCGCGCCGGCGATATCTTTTACACGCGTTACAAGGCACAGACCTCCAAGATTCATCTTCCTCACACCTTTCCGTTCGGCAAGGGAGAGCCTTATCGCGTGACCCAGGACATGGTTCCCATTTACTGATCATGACAAAGCCCACTCCCAACAATTCGCTGCAGACGAACCGCCGCCCTCGCCTCCGCCTCTTCCGACCCTGGATTCGCTGCCAACGCCCGGTCCCGGCGGCGGTCGGTGAACTCAGTCGTTCCGCATGAATCAGCTCTGCGTTTCAAGTCGAGCACAATGGCGAACGTGGTTGGCCAAGAATCACGATAAGGAAGAGCGCGGAATCTGGCTGGTGTTCTACAAGAGGGGGACGGCCAGACCCTCCGTTGCGTATGAGGAATCCGTCGAGGAGGCGCTCTGCTTCGGCTGGATCGACAGCATCATCAAGAGAATCGATGACGATAGGTACTGTCGAAAGTTCACACCCAGGAAGGACGACAGCAGGTGGTCGAACACAAACAAAAAGAGAGTGGAGAAACTCGTCAAAGAAGGCCGGATGACGCAATTCGGCCTGACGAAGATCGAGGCGGCAAAAAGGTCGGGGAACTGGGACGTGGACCCGCGCCCCGTGATCAACCTGAACGTTCCCCCGCAGTTGTCAGAGGCCCTGGCGCTGAACAGGAAAGCAAAGGATTTCTTTGAAACGCTGGCGCCGGCTTGCCGGCGGCACTTTATTGGCTGGATCGTCACCGCGAAAAGGGAGGAGACGAAAGCCAGGCGTCTCGAGGAATCCTTGGCCTTGCTCGCCAGAGGCGAAAAACTCGGACTCAAATGAAAATTCAAAAAATACCCGGATCCGGCGACAGCGACCAGTGACGAAAAACCTCACAAATGCCAAAGGCAATGGGTCTTCATCCTTCATCCTTTTGACTTCATACTTGTCCCAAAATACCCGGTTGCGCAGCGGGCCAAAAAATGAGATATAATCGTGATGCAATATCGGCGATTTGGTCGGACGGAATTGGCCATGCCCGTCATTTCCTGCGGGGGGATGCGCTACCAATTCAAGTGGCAGGATGTGGCCCCGGCGGACATCCCCGCCGACAGCCAGGCCAATCTTGAAGCGATCATTGAGCGCGCCCTGGCGCTGGGGATCACCCACATCGAAACCGCCCGCGGCTACGGCACTTCCGAAATGCAGTTGGGCAACATCCTGCCAAAACTCGACCGGTCCAAAATCATCGTCCAGACCAAGGTCGCCCCGCAGGCCGAGCCGGAGGAATTTCTGAAAATCTTCGAGCGCTCGATGAAATATCTCCGGCTCGATTACGTGGACCTGCTCGCCTTGCACGGCATCAATCAGCGCCAACTGCTGGAGTGGTCGTTGCGCAAGGACGGCTGCCTGGCCGCCGCCCGCCGGCTGCAACAGCAGGGGCGCGTCCGTTTCGTCGGCTTCTCCACCCACGCCACCCCCGACATCATCCTGGAAGCCGTCCGCGGCGGCGAGTTCGATTACATCAACCTGCACTGGTACTTCGTCAACGACCTGAATTGGCAGGCCGTCACCGCCGCGCGCCAGCGGGACATGGGCGTGTTCATCATCAGCCCCAACGACAAGGGCGGCAAACTTTATGAGCCGCCGCCGAAAATGGTGGAGCTGTGCGCGCCGCTCACCCCGATGCAATTCAACGACCTCTATTGCCTGGCGCGGCCGGAGGTGCATACGCTGAGCTGCGGGGCGGCCCGGCCCGGCGATTTTGACGAACACATCCGCGCCCTGGAGCATTACGACGACGCCGCGCGCGTCGTCGCGCCGATTGAGCGCCGTCTGCGCGCGGAAATGGAGGCGCGGCTGGGGGCCGACTGGTGCCGGAGTTGGTTCGAGGGGCTGCCCGATTTTTGCGACGTTCCCGGCCAGATGAACGTTTCGGAAATCCTGCGCCTGTGGACTTACGCCAAGGCCCTGGATTTGGTCGAGTGGGGCAAGATGCGCTATAACCTGCTCGGGCAGGCCGACCATTGGTTTCCCGGCGCGAACGCCGGCGCCTTTGACGAAGAAAAACTGCGCCCGACCCTCCAGAAAAGCCCCTTTGCGTCGAAAATTCCCGCCGTGCTGCGCGAGGCGCACGCCATGCTCTTCGAGAAACCAAAGGCGCGGTTGAGCCAGAGCACCTGACGGCAGGGAAGGAATGGTGGCGCCGGGAAATTTGAGTCAAAAACCGCCGTTTGCGGTCAAAACCGCTCAAAAACGGGGGCTGGACATGGTTTGGCCGGTGTGATAAGCATTCCCACCCGTTCGCTAAAGAACGGCACCCGGTTCGGGCTGATGTCCGCCGCCGGAACAACGAAAGAGAAAACTGAAATGAAATTTATACAATACGCGTTTTTGTTCATCACGTTCCTGGCTTTGCAGGCCGGCGCCCAAACTAATCCGCCGCCCGGCAGACCAGCCCCGCCAAGCATGCCGCCCGGCATGGGCATGCCGCCCGGCATGGGCATGACGCCAAAGACTCCCGCGCCTCCCCCTGAAATGCCCGATAAAGACAAACTCAGCTACGCCATCGGCATGAACGTCGGCAGCAACATCAAGCGCCAGGAATTGAACATCGACGTCGATACCATCGCCGCCGCCATGAAAGACGTGCTGGAAGGCCGGCCAACCCGGTTGACCGAGCAGGAAGTCCGCGCGACCTTTACGCAATTGCAGGCGGCCATGGCCGCCAAGGCGCAGGCCGAGCGCGAAACCAACAGAATCAAGGGCGAAGAGTATCTGGCCAAAAACGCCAAGCTCGACGGGGTCAAGACCTTGCCCAGCGGCTTGCAATACAAAGTGCTCAAGGACGGTTCCGGCGAGATGCCGGCAACCAACGATACCGTCACCGTCAGCTACACGGGGAAGCTGATCGATGGCACCCAATTCGATCAGAACGAACATTTTACAACGCCCGTAACGGGCAGGACCATCAAGGGTTGGTCGGAGATTTTGCCCCTGATGAAGGTCGGTTCCAAATGGGAAGTCGTTATCCCTTCGAACCTGGGCTACGGTCCGCGAGGGAACGGGCCGAAGATTGGCCCCAATTCCGTCCTGATCTTTGAAATGGAGTTGCTGTCGGTGACTCCCAAGCCTCCAACGCCGGCCGCCGCCGTGCCGGCGCCGCCCGTCTCAACTGGAACTCCCGTTGTGAGCGGGCAAATCATCAAAGTTCCCTCCGCTGAGGAGTTGAAAAAGGGCGCGAAGATCGAGGTCATCACCAACGTGCCGCCTGGCCAGTAAGGATCCGCCCGGGCGGGCTGTTGGTGGCCATTACTGAAATCTCAATCCGCAGGCCGCACCCTGACGGGATGCGGCGGTCATCGACAATTGCAAATTGAAAATTTTCAATTTGCAATTTTCAATGCCGGCGGTCCGCCGGCGCCGCCAGGAATTAAAAATGGGCCACCCGGCTGACGCCGTCAACTCCTCAAAAACTCCGCTCCCGCCCAATCGGCGAAGCGCAGCCCCTGTCGAGTCAAGCGGAATTTTTGCCCGTCCAGTTCTCCGTAGCCCAAGTCGATCATGCGCCGGATCTCCCCCGGCCACTGCGCCTGCAAATCAAACCCCGTCCGCCGCCGGAATTGCTCCAGCGGCCAGCCCGCCGTCATGCGCAATCCAAAGGCGGCAATCTCCCCGGCCCGCGCCAGGGGCGGCAGTTCTTCGCTCGATTCGATGGCCCGCCGCCCCCGCTCCAGTTGCTCGCAATACAGGGTCGTGTTCGCCCAGTTCCGCGTGCGGACACCGCGGACGTATCCGGCCGCGCTCGGACCGAGGCCGTGAAACGAGCCGCCTCGCCAACAGTTGACATTATGCCGGCAGGCCCGGTCCGGCACTTCCGCCGGGATGGGCGAAAGGTGACGGGCAAAATTGGACACCTCGTATTGGCGCAATCCCCCGGCCGTCGCCGCCGCCAGCAATTGGTCGTACATCGCGCAAGTCAGGTCTTCGTCCACTCGCTTCAAACCGGCCTGCCATTGATCGAACAGCGGCGTGTCTTCCTCGTAAATGACCTCGTAACACGAAAGATGCTCGCTGCCCAGCGCCAGGGCTTCGCCCAGGGTTTCGCGCCACGTTTGCAGGGTTTGGCCGGGAATGGCGAACATCAGGTCCACGTTCAAATTCTCAAAACCGGCCGCCCGCAAAATGTCGAAGGACTTGAAGATCATCGCGCGGCTATGGACGCGTCCAAGCCGTTCGAGCAGCCGTTCGTCAAAGGATTGCGCGCCCATCGACACCCGGTTGACCCCCCAATCCCGCAGCAGCTTTGCCTTGTCCAACGAGACCGTGGCCGGATTGCACTCGACGGTCCACTCCGCCGCGCCCAACAAGCCGAGCCGCTCCATCGCTTTGAGAATCCGTTCCCATTGCCGGAGCGAGAGCAGCGACGGCGTGCCGCCGCCAAAGAAAACCGTTTGCGGCCTCAAGTCCCCCGCCACCAACTCCATCTCCCGCACCAGCGCCTCCACGTAACGGTTGACCAGCGCGCCGTCGCCGGCTTCCGAGTAAAAAGCGCAATAGGCGCACTTTTTGGCGCAAAACGGCACGTGAACATACAGATGGCTGATGACCGCTTCGTCGAACACGGCGGCCAGGTTAAGCGGAAACCCGTGAAAAAACCAGCCGCGAGTAATGCCTCAGTGACCGCGGGAAAAAGCGGAGCCTAAAAAATTCTCATTTCGCCGTCTGCACATCTTCCTTGACAAATAGAGAGAATCGACCCTAGCATACCCGCATTGCGGCTTTCAATGCGGGTATGCTCAATTTCGCATTTCCCCCCCCATCGCTCAGGCATTACAGCCGTGAAGCGACTTTGATGGACATGCGCCGCTAATTGTGGCATAATATGAAATAATCGGCGGTCCGGGCAAAATGGCGCAACTCATCGTTGCGGTTGCGTCCAAGCGCGGGCCGGCGTCAGGCCACAGCAGCCGTCAGGAACAGATGAAAGTGAAATCGGCCCCGGAACATAACGGATTCTCCGCTGCCTGGAGAGACAAACGCAGGGTCATGCTTGTCGATGACCACCCCGTCGTGCGCGAAGGATTGTCGCAACTCATCGATCACGAAGCCGACCTGGCCGTGTGCGGGCAGTTTGAAGACGCCGCGCGCGCCTTCGACGCCATTCCCCGGCTGCTGCCGGATTTGACCATCGTGGACCTGTCCCTCAAGGGCGGCAGCGGCCTGGAACTGGTCAAGAACGCCAGGTCCAATTACCCCAAGCTGCTCATCCTGGTGCTTTCCATGCATGACGAATCGCTTTACGCTGAGCGCGCCCTGCGCGCCGGCGCCGCCGGTTACATCATGAAACAGGAGGCGGTCGGGCGCGTCCTGGGCGCCATTCGCCACGTGCTCAACGGCGGCGTTTACCTGAGCGAAAAAATGAATTCCAAGCTCATGCACCAACTGGCGCGCGGCAAATCCATCGGCGACGGTTCCCTCACGGAACGGTTGAGCGACCGCGAACTGGAAGTGTTCGGGTTGATCGGCCAGGGCCGCGGCACCCGGCAAATCGCCGAGCAACTCCATTTAAGCGTCAAGACCATCGAATCCCATCGCGCCCACATCAAGGAGAAGCTCGACCTCAAAAGTTCAACCGAGCTGGTCCACTGCGCCATCGAACTGCGCCGGGACTGAGGGTCCAGGTTCAGTTTTCTGCCCCCAGCCTTGTCCGGGGAGGTTGGTTGGCGGCGGTTATGCGCTCAGGCTGCGCAAGGGGACGGCGGCATCGAGGGGCACGATCCCGGGTTCGCCGTCCAGGGCGGGCTGGAGGCCCCTGGCCGGGAGGTTGTCGCGGTACAACGTAATGGCGACGTGCTCGTTTTTGCGGATGCACTCTTTGATGGCTTCGGGGTCTTTCTCGCAGTGCAAAAGCGTTTTCCACGAGTAAATGTGTTTGGGTTTGTGAAAATCGCTGTTGGCCAGGAAGGCCAGGCGCTTGAGGCCCACCGGCGTGAAGATGTTGTTGCGGTTGGCGATTTCCCAGGCGTCAATCAGCGGCGCGAAAATGTCCTGGTTCTCCCACAGGTAGAGCGTGTTTTTGCCCCACTCGCTTTTCATGATATGCGGATGCGAGGCGACGGCCAGGCCGCCTTGGGCGTGAATTTCCGCGATGGTCGGCGGCAAATCCAGCGCGGGATGGATGGGCGCCTTGAGGTCGATGCCCAGCAGGTGGGCGGAAGTTTTCCGGGTGAAACCGTCTTTGTTGAACTCGATGCCGGTCATGACCAGCATGTTGTATTTGCGCCAGGCCCGGCGGCGCTCGCGCTCGATCACGTCGAAATACTCGTCCAATTGCTCCGGTCCGAGGGTGAGGCTGAGGAGCTTGCTCAATTTGCCAATCAGCCGCCGCGGATCGCCCAGATGATCGGTGAGGCAAATGCAATCAAAACCGCGTTTGCCGTAAAAATCGACCACCTCGGGCGCGGTCAGTTTGCCGTCGGAATAGTTGGTGTGGATGTGAAAATCGCAGAGCAACATCCGCGCTTCGTTCGGGCTGTTGGCGCCGCGGCCGCGGGCCGGACGCGTGATGCCGGGAGTGTTGGACTCGAAGAGCCGGCTGGGCGGGCCGTCGGAGTCGCACTGGTTGAGGGCCAATTCCGCGATGCGAATCGAAGCGTCGGGCCGGGCCACTCTGGTCAAATTGTCGCGCCACTTCTTCCAAAGCTCCGCGTCGCCGGCAAAGGCCTTGGCGATCCATTCGACCACTTCGCGGTTCTTTTCCGCGACGACGCCCGCGTCCAATTGTTGCACCAATTGGGCGTTGCCGTCTTCCTGTCCGGGAATGACCTGGTTGAGGATCATGGGGCAGCGGCCGGCAATGGCTTCCTGCACCGTGGCGCCGCCCGCCTTGGTCACCACCAAATGGTGGCTGAGCATCAGCCGCGGCATTTGATTGGTCCAGCCGAGAAGGCGGACGCGGTCGGCGAATTCTTCCGTGCGCCGGGCCAGTGTTTCCTTCAACTCCGCGTCGCGGCCCACCGTGATGGTCAGATGCACGCCGGGGATTTCCAGCAGGCGGTCGATGGCCTTGCCGGACTTCTTCTTTCCGGTGTTGATGACGTAAAGAATTTTTATCGGGCCGCCGGCACGGGGCGCTTGGACCAGGTCGTCGTGTTTCTCGGCAAAGAGCGGGTTGACCGGGAAGCCGAAGGCCTTGATTTGCTGAGGCGGCACGCCGGAGCGGCGCAAGACCTGGGCGGTCGCCTCGTTGGGCACGCAGTACCAGTCGCTGGGCGCGCGGAACCAGGAGGAGTTGACTGAAATGGAATCGGTCACGACCGTGATAAAACGAAAGGGCCGCTCGGAATGGTCGCGGTAGATTTCGCGGATGACGTGGGCATAGACCGGATAGGTGGAAAGGACGCAATCGGGCTGGGATTGGTCGAGAATCTGCTGGAGGGCGTCCTTTAGGTTGCCGAAGGCGAGCAGATTGCTTTCCATTTTGGTGGAGCTGTCGAGCATGGAATAAATACCGCTCCAGACCCCCGGCGCGTAGCGGGTCAGCCCGAGATAGGCCTTTTTAAGAACGTCGTTGAGCAAGCCAAGGCTGCTTTGAAACACGTCCAGGACTTCGACCTTGACCTCGTCGGAGATCAATTCCAGCGCGTCGGCCACGTTGCGCGCCGCCGTATTGTGTCCATCGCCGAATCCCGCGGTCAGGATCAAGACTTTTTTCACCGCATGACCGTCTCACAATCATGTGACAACTTGATGGCGGCCAGGTTAAATTCTGTTCACAATTTGGCCGGGGAAACCACGCGGGGAAACCAGTTTTTGACACGAACCGCCGATGAATCAGCCTGGTTTTGCCGGCGGCGGCCTCTCAGAGCACTCGCTCCAGCGCTTCGCAGAGGGTCTTCAAAATGCGCACGCGCGCGAAATGTTTGTCGTTTCCGGGCACCACCGTCCAGGGCGCGAATTCCGTGCTGGTGTGCGCCACCATGTCGTTGATCGCTTCCTTGTAGGCCTCCCACTTCTTGCGGTTGCGCCAGTCTTCGTCGGTGATTTTGTAGCGCTTGAACTCGATGTCCTGGCGTTCCTTGAAGCGCCGCAGTTGTTCCTCCTTGCTGATGTGGACCCAGAATTTTGCCAGCGCGATGTCCCGCACCGCCAGTTGTTCCTCAAAATCGTTGATTTCCAGATAGGCCCGTTGCCACTCGTTGGCCGTGGCAAATCCCTCCACCCGCTCCACCAGGACCCGCCCATACCACGAGCGGTCAAAAATCGTCACGTAGCCCCCCGGCGGAAGATGGCGCCAGAAGCGCCAGAAATAATGGTGCGCCCGCTCCTCATCGGTCGGCGCGGCGATGGGAATGATCCGGTAAAGCCGCGGATCAATCGCCGCCGTCACCCGGCGGATGGCGCTGCCCTTGCCCGCGGCGTCCCAGCCCTCAAAGACGGCGACCGTTGAGATATTCTTGACATGCGCCTCCCACGTCAGCCGCGTCAGCCGGCCCTGGTATTCCGCCAATCCCTCCCGGTACTGCCGGGCGGTGAGCTTTTGCGAAAGGTCCACGTGGTCCAGGACCGTCTTGCCGGATTTCGCGTGCGCCCGCCGCGCCGGCGGCGGCGTTGCGGCCGCCTGGACCTTGCCCGCGCCTCCCTCCTTCAGGCGGGTTTGCAGCGCTTCCAGGATGATTCGCCCGGCGGCCAATTCGCGGTAACGCCGGTCCGTCGCCTCAATCAGGTGCCAGGGGCACTGCGCCGAATCGGTGCGGCGGATGGCGCGCTCGCTTGTCTTGATGAACCGGGCATAGAGTTTGAGATTCCTGCGATCCTCCGGCCGGACGCGGTGGCGGGTGTGCGGATCACGCTGCAGATCTTTGAGCCGCCGCGCCTGCTCCTTCTTGCTCAGATGAAACCAGAGCTTGATGATCAGCGCGCCATCGTCGGCCAGCATTTTTTCAAAGAAGGCAATTCGATCCAGTTCGCCATCCAATTCGCTGCCTTTGGTCTCACGGTAAACCCGCCGGACCAGCGGCTCGGAATACCAGGAACCGAAAAAAATCCCGATCCGTCCGCGCGCGGGCAAGGCGCGCCAAAACCGCCAGTACCGGGGCCGCGCCCGTTCCTCGTCCGAGCCTTCCTGGAAGGCGTGCGTATCGACCCCGCGCGGATCGAGCCACTCATTGAGACGATGGACAAACTCGCCTTTGCCCGCGCAGTCCGCGCCGGAAACGATGATAATGACGGGGATTTTCCGGCCTTTGAGGGCAAACTGCGCCTCCAGGAGCTCCGAGCGCAAGGCCGGCAGCGCCTTGTCGAATTCCTGCCGTGAGACTTTCCGCCCCAATTCGGCGACTTCGAACATCGTGCCGGCTATGTTAACCAAAACCCCGGACACCCGGCAAGACCTTCCTTGCCATAGTTGCTCCCGTACAAAGGATTCACACTCGTTGCCGTCGAAAAGCGCGACGCCGGCGCTCAACCCACCGCAAACGCGCTGAACAGCGCCTGCATTTCTTCGTCGGCTTGCGCGGGATCGGAGAGGGTTTGGGCAATTTCCTCGCGCAGAAGCTCCCGGTAACGCCGGCGGAGACGGTGGATCGACACGCGCACGGCGCCCTCGGTCAGTTCCAGCGCGGCGGCGGCCTGGGCGCACGGGATGTCGCTCTTGCCGGCCATCAAGAAAGTTTTCAATTGTTCAAATAGTTTGGCTTTGCCGGCAGCGCGGCTTTCGTCACGCAGGCGGGTGATGACCCGTTCGAGCATGGTCAAGGCCCAGGCCCGGTCGTAAAGTTTGTCCGGGCTGAGATTATCGGCGGGATTGATTTGATAGCGCGTGTCGGCCTCCTGCCAATCCAGCGACAGAGGCAGGGCGCCGCCACCCCGTTTCTGGCGGTGGGCGCGATCCCATTCATTGGCCAGAAAACGTTTCAGGGCGACCAGCAGGAAAGCGCGGAATTTGCCGGCTTCGCTGCTGAGTCCTTCCAGGTAATTCTTTTCGAGCAACCGGGCGAAGAAAGCCTGCGTGAGGTCTTCGGCGTCCTCGCGCGAATGGCCTTGCCGGCGAACGTAGGCATAAAGCGGATACCAATACGTGCGGCACAACTCCTCCAGAGCCACGTCCGCCTGGGGCGAACCGCTGCGGCCGGCGGCGAGCACGACCGTCCAGCGCGTCGTGGCGAAAATGTCGCCGCCCGCGTTGGTCATTTGAGTTGCATTTTCAGGACTCAAAACGCTCGTTTCTCGCGGCCGGACTCTTACTGCGCCAGTTCTGAGAGAGCCTGGTCACGGATGCCGGTATCGCTGATGTTTTCTGCTATTTCTATGGCCTGTTTTCTCAGACCGCGCTTGGCCAGCAGGCGGGCCGATGCCTGCCCGGCCTGGTTTCGCGTTGTGGATTCGCGCATCTGCCGAAGCGCATCCTTGACAAGGTCCACCTCGCCCGCGTTGGCGGCATCGGCGGCTACTGCGCCCAAGGACCTGTCTTTTGCGTCCAAATCGGCTATCGCAGACGCCGCTTCCAATCGCTCGGCCAGAGTTTCCCGCGCCGTCTTCTGTGCTTCACCGGAAGCCGCAGTGTCCGGGACATTTGAACTTTCTTCGGCTTGCCGGGCTGCGGTTTCCCGGTCGTGCAGTGGCCGGCGCATGTGCGTGACGACCGCAACGGAAATGATTATCGCCGCAATCAGCAGCACTGCCGCGAAGCCAGGCAGCGGCTTCAGCCACTTCCAAGCGCTCCCGCCGGAGCCGGGCGGCTTGGCCGAAATGCCCGGCCGCACTTCGGTGCCGGACGGCCCGACGCCAGCCGTCGCCGGAGTCGCCGTCGGCCCCACCGCGCCGAAGAGGTCTTCGTAGGCATACATCAGCGAGGCCTTGACGATGGGCGCGGCGATAAGAAAACCAACGACAAAAACCATTATCCCCGCCAGTCTGAGCAGCAGCAAAATGATCACGAAGCCAAAGAGTTTCCACCAATGTTTGGAAACGATCTTGCGGCTCAGTTCCATTGCTGACCAGAAGTCCAGCCCTTTATCAATGACCAGAGGCAGGGTGAAAATCCACGCCACCGCCAGATAAATGCCGGGCAATATCAAGCAGAGAAATCCGAGCGCTATCAGCACCAAGGGCACGAAGGAGGCGAGGAAGAGATGGAGGAAACGATTGCTGAAACCGGAGAAGGCCGTATCGACAGTCGTTGTCTCTCCCCGGATCCTTTTAAGGAAAAACAAATACAAGCCGCCAAAGAGAGGACCGGTCAGGAGGAGGCCGAGCAACGATCCTTCCGCTGTGGTTTTCCCATCTCCCGATGAAAAAACGGCCCCGGACGAATTGGCGAACAGCCACAGCACCGTGATCAGCGCGCTGATGCCGACGATGGGCCAGAAATCTCCCCGCACCAGCGCCCAGCCGCGGCGCAGGCAACTGCCGATGTGCAATTCGTAATCACGCGCCAGAATTTCCCGGGCCAGCGCCTCGCCACTCGGCGACGGCGCGGAAGGCCCGGTGCTGGCGATCGTTTCCACCGCCGTTTTCACCTGGCTGGCATGCTGGTAGCGGCGTTCTGGATCCTTTTCCAGAGCACGGAGCACCACGTCGTCCAGGCGCACGTCCACCGTCACTTTGCAGGACGAGGGCGGGGCGAATTTCCCCAGCGGCAACTCCCCCGTCAGCATTTCATAGAAGACCACACCCAAAGAATAAATGTCCGCGCGATGATCCACCGTCGTCGGCTTCTCCAATTGCTCCGGCGCCATGTAATGCGGCGTGCCGAGGGCGCCCTTGGTTTCGGTGATGGCAGCGTCCTGCTCGCGGCCCAGGATTTTCGCGATCCCAAAATCGGCGATCTTCACCCGGCCCTTTTTGTCCACCAAAATATTTTCCGGCTTGATGTCGCGATGCACGATGCCTTCGTCATGGGCGAACTGCAGCGCCTCGCAAATCTGCGGAACAATCTGGAGCGCCTCGCGCGGAGAAAGTCTGCCGGCCTGCTCCAACTCCCGCAGGTTCAGTCCGTCCACGAATTCCATGATGAAGAACGGCAGGCCGTTCGCCTGGCCGAATTCGTGGACGGCCACGATATTGGGATGAGTCAGCCTGGCCAGCGCGCGGGCTTCGCGATTGAATCGCTCGACAAAGCCGGGGCCGCCCGCTGTCTGCGGCGGCAGAATCTTCAGCGCGACGACGCGGTCGAGCGCCGGCTGGCGCGCTTTATAGACCGCGCCCATGCCGCCCTTGCCGATAAACGCGAGAATTTCCAGTTGCGGAAACAGTCGAGCCACCTCCTCGATGCCTGGCGGCTGAAACGGCCCGGCTTCCGGCGGCGGCGCCGTATCCGCCGCGGCCCCCTGTTTGAGCAGGCAGGCAGGGCAAAGCCCCGCCAGCACACCCGACGGCAGCGGTGCTCCGCATTGCGGACATTTGCTTTCCATATTCTGGTTCGCTTCGGCTTCACTCATACACCCTCCTCCTAAGCGAATCCCGGAAAATGTTACATGAATAACGCGAAGTTTGCGCGTGGATTACGGCGGTTACAGCCCTGCGCGGATGAAAGGAATTGAATTCGAGTGCCAAGTCGAAATCAAAGTGACTGAGTGCTCCATTGCGCTGTCACCGCGCTGTAACTACGGAGCACCCGCAAGCGACACTCGGCGCAGGCACCCATTATACTGCGCCCAGACGCAACCGCCCCCAATCTGAATCTGATCAACAACGTTAGCCGGGATGTAGGCGAATTTGCGAATCTGGTTTTGCTTTGCATCCACCAGAGCAATGTAACCGAGACCGCCCACCCACAGATCCTCGCCGTCCACGGCGATGGCACTGACCTGTTCGGCCGGAAGGCCCTCATCGCAATCCAGACTTGCCCATTGGCCCGTTTGAGAATCCAGAATCCGGACTCCAAGCGGGCCGGGGTCGGAATGGGGGTCTCGGGGCTCCCGCGAGGTTTGGCCGACAAACAGTTTCGCGCCGCGGATGACGAGACATCTGCCCACCATGGGAGTTGCCTCCCAGAGATTCTGCCGGCTTTGGAAACGACGCACCGCGGTTTGCTCGTCCAGAAACCAGACCACCCCGCTGGCGCCTGCCGCAATCGCCCAGACCACACGACGCGTGGGATTTGCCGGCGATTCCTTCACCCTGTTGCCAGATAAAACTTCTTGAGCCTCGCCGCCCTCGGCCAAGGAAGGTTGGAAAGACATAAAATGATTTGAGACGAAATCCAAATAGCCAACGCCTCCGCCGGGAGCAATCCCCATCTGACCCGGACCAAGTTGACCCTTGTGACCGTATCCGATCCACAGTTGATTCTCAGCAAGGCTCAAACAGGAAATGGCATTCATCAACAGACCGTCCTCGACGGTAAAACGGCGGCAACGATGATTCTCTTTGTCAAATTCGATCAACCCGTCGCCGCCGGTTGCGATCCAGATGTTGGAGGAAGAGAGACAAAGTGCGTGGATGGGCGTGGAGGCGTCCTTGGGCAACGACACGGAGAAACTTGTTTTCAGATTCCAGTCCAGATGAAAAAGCCGCTGGCCCGACCCAAGCCACAATCCGTCAACGTCCGCTGCAAAAGCTGAAGAAAGGCCCATTTTAACGGCACTCCCGCCGACTTCAAATTCCCTCGGATCATGGACAGCCGGCAGGCCAAGTTTCTCACGGCACTCGTTGGCTTCTTTGCCGGTTTGCACGGGTGGGCGCATCTTCAAGGGCTTGTTCGAGAAACTTTGAAAAATGGCCAGTGCGTCCTTCCACCGCTCTGCTCCTTTATAAGCAAACGCCAGCGTAGTCTCATCTTCGTAATTGAAAGAATTGAAAGGGTAGGTTTTGGCGTTTTTCTTGGCAATCCGGCATCCCTCCATGAATTTTACCGCGTCGGAATACAGCTTGTGTTCGCAAAGCCAGTCAAAGGCTGAAGACCTGGCCACTTCCCAAAACTGATCGATCTGGGCGATTTCCGCAGGGTGTTCAATGCACCGATCCAAGACCTTTCGGAATTCCTCCAATACCGGGGTATTGGTGTCGGTCTGACGAGCCAACACGGCCGCGACGAGGTGGGGACTCAAATTGGAAACCGCGCTCTCCATTTGTGGCAGCAGTGCCGCCAGACGTTGGGCGCCGGCGTTCGTCTTGGCGCCAAACGCTTCCATGAAATCATCCAGGCCGTTCCTCCACGTGCCATCCCAATATCCGTTCGGATCCCTCCGAAGGGCATCCATCAACCGTTTTTCCGCAAGTTCACCGACCTTTGTTCCTTCACCCTGAAGAATCGCGGCGTCCAACGCGGCCGGTTCAGCTTGCTGCCGGTAAAAAGCTCGCGCGGCGGGGTGGGTGGTCGCTTCCGCCGCCGAGGCAAACCACCGGGCTATTTCGTCCGGTCCGTGCCACCGAAAAGAAGCGACGAGCGCCCGTTGCGCAAGGCCGGTCCGCTCATCCTGTATCGGCGCTTCGATAATCTGCCGATAAAAATCTCTTGCTTCGTCCACGCGCCCGATTTCTCGTTTGCGAAAACACGCCGCCAGATACAGCTTCGCCTCGCGATTCGTCGGATCGAGAAGCAGCACGGTTTCAAAGGCGCGAATCGCCTGTTGTTCATTGTGACGGCGTCTGCCGATTTCCTGTTCGTCGAGGTTTTCATACGATTCCGGCACGGTCAAATTGGAATCCTCAGTGATATGCTGAACCAGATGGGCCAGTTGCCTGCCCATGCCCATTTGCGCCCGCACCTCGCTCAACCGGGTCGGCATCACCCAGGGTTTGGCTTCCTTCAAGCGGGCATCGATCGCGAGCTTAACCTGCTGAAAAAGCGCCTCGCCCGGTTCTCCCCGAAGAACGGGTTGCGACTGGGACCAAGGTCCGAGAATCCCCGAGATGCCAAGCGCCAGTTCCACTTCAGGGGTGGAATTCCCCACCGACTGATAACTGCCCTCCACGAGCCAATAAGAAAACTGCACCGGCTGCGGCGCATTCGTGCCGCCCTCGTCTGGCAACCCGGCCAAATCGAGGCATACTTCCTGAAACAAGGTGTCCGCAGCCTCGCGTTCCAAAAGTGTCACGCCTGATTTCTGGTAAGCCGCCGTCAAGTACGACCGCAACTGGTTTGGAAAACCTGCCTGCCGATTGTTGAGGCTCAAATCCTCAAACCCGCCAATGGCCAGAAAATTCCTGAGCTTTGGATGCGCGGCATTCTGCCGGCTTTGTCCGACAAACGCCGCAATGGCCGCCGCCAGTTGCATGGTCGTCTCATTGGCGGGAACGACTTGCGCGTCCCTCAAAATGCCGGTGCGCGCATCCACCACCCTGACCAGGACCACGGCATTGGTGCCGTTGATCTTCGACTCCGTGCCGAGCAAAAACCAATCGGCTTTCAACAGCTTGCCGGCACGCACCGCGTCCTTTGCCCGCACCAGGCCAGACAGGCTTAAACTCAACTCCCGCAGCACGGCATCCAAAGACTGCCTTTCCACGAGGGTCAATCCCGGCGCGCCGGTCAAATCGGCCAGCACCAGATCGCCGAGCCTGCGATCCTGCTCCTCGTTGCTCATGCCAAGACTGCCAATGGCCAGGCGGACCGGGTGGCGCAAATCCATCACCATCGGAACCGCCGTGACCGATGCCGTGGGCGTCGCCCGCCCCAGTTTTATGGCGGCTGCGACAAGGTCCTCGTTCGTGACAGGACCGGGAAGCGAGCGGTCGCGGCCCAGCCATAAAGCGGCAAGCACTCCGGCAAGCAATACTCCAGCCATCCAGTAAATCAGGCGCTTATTCATGGTGAAATGCGGCCCGGGCCGTGAGGATGCATCATTCGGCGACCGCCTTCCCGGCTCTTCTGAATCCAGCCCTGTTCCTCATCCATTCCAGCCCCGCGGCATTTCTTTGACATGATAGGACAATCGCCGGCGACAAATCCTTTGAAGAAATTCGAGGCTTGAGCGCGACGCCTTGCGCGAGGGCGCCTGCCAGGCCCGCGCTTTTTGCCGTCCGAATGCGGAACTACGAACCTATCCGCAGGCTCATTTCTTTTTGGCGTCGTCGAGCTTGGCGATCATCGCCGACGGTCCCCCCTCCAGATAGCCCTCCTGCTGCCAGACCACCGTCCCGTCGGGTTTCATCACCACCAGCGTCGGGTAGCCGCCCACCTTGAACTTCTCCTGCAATGCTTTGTTGGCGGCCTTCAATGCGTCCGATTGGGCCTTCTTCGCCGGGAAATCCACCTCGACCAGGACCAGGTTCTTTTTGGCATAGGCCTCGAACTCCGGCTTGGAGAAAACCTCCGCGTCCAGCTTCTTGCACCAGCCGCACCAATCCGACCCGGTAAAGTCCAGCAGGACCAGTTTGCTCTCCTTTTGGGCCTGGGTTTTGGCGTCCGGCACGCTCGTCAGCCAGTTGCCCCCGGCCGCCGCCAGGTTCCCCGCCATCCAACAGGTCAAAAAACAAAATATAATTCTTCTCATGCAATTTCTTTATTCAGACACAACGTGCCCCAGCTTCCGGCAATGCGCAACCCGAATTTTCCCCGTCCGCCGAATCCTCCCACGCGATCTCCCCGCCCACGATGGTCGCCCTGGCCTTGCCCTTCAAGCGCCAGCCGTCAAACGGGCTGTTGCGCGACTTGCTGGCCGACTCCTTCACGTCGTAAGTCCACTCCCGCTCCGTGTCGATGACCGTCACGTCGCCGTCCGCCCCGGCGCTCAAATGGCCCTTGTCGCGCAGGCGGAGCAAACGGGCCGGCGCGACCGTGAATTTGGCGATCACGTCCGAGAGCGGCATGAGCGTCGAATGATAAAGACGCATCAGCGAGAGGGGCAGTTCGGTCTCGAAACCGATGATGCCAAAGGGGGCGTAATCGAATTCGACTTCCTTTTCGTAATCGCAATGCGGGGCATGGTCGCTGCCGATGATTTCGATCGTTCCATCGGCCAGCCCCTCCAGCAGGGCTTCGCGGTCCTCCGCCGCGCGCAAGGGGGGGTTCATCTTGAAATTCGTGTCATAAGAAGGCCAGCGCGGCCGCTCCTCCGGCGCGCCCGGCAGCAGGTCCCGGCCGTCGCTTTCCCAGAATTTCTCGCTCCCGGCCAGCACCGTGTCCGTCAGCGTAAAATGGTGCGGACAGGCCTCGCCCGAAACGGGCACCCCGCGCTTTTTAGCCTCGCGCAGCAGGCGGACGCTGCCGGCCGAACTCAAATGCTGGCAATGCACCCGCGCGCCCGTCAATTCGGCCAGGAGGATGTTGCGCGCCACGATCATCTCCTCGCCGGAAGCCGGCCATCCGCGCAAGCCCAGCACCGCGCTCCAATAGCCCTCATGCACCACGCCGTCGGTCACAATCGAATAATCCTGGCAATGATCCATCACCGGCAGGTCGAACATCCGGGCGTATTCCAGCGCCCGGCGCATCAGCTCGTTGTTCTGCACGCAATGGCCGTCGTCGGTGATGGCGATCACGCCGGCGGATTTGAGCGAGCCGATGGGGGCCAGTTCCTCGCCGGCGATATTGCGCGTGATGGCGCCCGCCACAAAAACATTGATCCGGCTCTCGCGCGCCGCCCGCTCGTGGATCAGGGCCACCGTCCCGGCGTTGTCGATGGGCGGGGAAGTGTTGGGCATGCAGACGACCGAGGCAAAACCGCCGCGCGCCGCCGCCGCCGTGCCGGTGGCGATGGTTTCCTTGGCCGACTGCCCCGGCTGGCGCAGATGGGCGTGCAAATCGATCAACCCGGCGCACACCACACAGCCGGCGGCATCCAGCCGGCGGACGCCGGCGGGCGCGCGGGTGGCGAGGCCGGGGCCGACCGCGCTGATTTTTCCGTCGAGAATGAGGACATCGGCCACGGCATCCAAGCGATTGGCAGGATCCAGCACGCGCCCCCCGGTGACGAGCAAGGAATTCATCGGGACAGGAGCATACACAGGCGGGTTGACAACGCAAGCGCGCGCGCTACGATGTGGGGGCATGGTTGCGGGTGTAGTTCAATGGTAGAACGGGAGCCTTCCAAGCTCCACACGAGGGTTCGATTCCCTTCACCCGCTCCAACAGCCAAAAGCACTTACGCATATTTCATCGCTTTTGGTGTCAGTTTAATGCCAAACTTTCAATTATGGTGACGGACCAGTCCTAACACCGAAGTCAACGCCTAGCGCCTGCGCCTGAACAAAGAATTCGATGAGGCATTCGCCTCAACTCGATTGCCCCAAGGTCCGGATTACGCCTGGGCCAGTGAGTTTTTGCTGAAGGGCGGGGAAGAAAATGATCGAAAACCTTCCGACCGAGGAAAGACTTTTCTTTCCAAGCTCCAATTGTTCTGGTTAAATCGTGCCGGTACGATCAACGAACATTTTGCCTTTGTATTTTTCTGAATGTCGCTGGAACTGATGCATGAAAAGCTGGGCTGGCCCTCGCCGAGCGAGGTTCGCAACCCGTCTGGCGAGGGCGCCCGCATCTTTGCGGAACTCGCTCATGCTAAAATTGGGACCGCGCTAACGGCGCGGGCTGGTACTCCGCCGCTAAAGGTGGGTGTTTTGGTGCGGAACTCATGTTCGACGGAAACGGAATCGCCGCTCGCCGTTGTCGCGGAATTTCAGGGCCACGCAAATGATCAGACACTACGAGAGCTTCATAGATTGGCGTGGAATTTTTCACATGCCCCGACTGTCGTCACTATTGAGCCAGACCAGTTGCGCGTCTGGACGTGTTGCGAACCGCCGGAATCGGATCGTTTCCTGACCGACTATATCGTTCACGAGGTTTCCGTGTCTGACTTGGGAAAAGCTCGCCAGAGCGAGGAAACAAAGCGAGCCGCACAAGTGCTGCATTGGGCAAATTTGGTTTCGGGCCAGTTTTTTCGCGACCAACCGCTGCGCTTCTGCCGGGATAAGCGTGCTGACCAGATGCTTCTCGACAACTTACGGCATGTGCGAGACGTCCTGCAAAAAGCCGGTCTGACCAACGATGACATCTGTCATGACCTCCTCGCGCGGGTCATTTTCGTGCAGTTTCTTTTCGACCGCAAAGACTCCTCTGGCAACTCCGCATTGAACGCGAACAAATTGGCCAGTCTCCGCGAAACAAAGGTTCTTAAGGAACAGCATGAAGACTTTGCCAGCATTCTCGGCAACTACGATGATACCTATGAGTTGTTTGACTGGCTGAATGAACGATTCAACGGTGACTTGTTCCCCGGGAAAGGTGACACTAAACACGAACGCGAGCGCGCCTGGCTGGTGGAGAAAAACCACGTCAAACCGCGACATTTGGAAAAGCTTCGTGATTTTGTCAAAGGTGATTTGGACATGCCCAAGGATCAAGCGTGTCTATGGCCGATGTATTCGTTCGATACAATTCCGTTGGAATTCATCAGCAGCATCTATGAAGCGTTCGTGACAGAACGCGCTCGAAGCGAAGGCATCTATTATACCCCTCCCCATTTGGTTGATTTCATCCTCGACCGTGTGCTACCATGGGGTGGCGACCAGTGGGACTTGAAGGTCCTCGACCCAGCATGCGGCTCCGGGATTTTTTTGGTCAAAGCATTTCAACGATTAATTCATCGCTGGAAAAACTCACACCCGAAAGAAAACATCCGTGCCGAAACGCTTCGCGGTCTTTTGGAAAAGAATCTATTCGGCGTTGATAAAGACCCGCATGCTGTTCGGGTCGCGTCGTTCAGTCTCTACCTAGCTATGTGCGACGAGATTGACCCGAAACACTATTGGACGCAGGTCCAATTCCCTGCCATGCGACAACGGCGGTTGATAAACGCCGACTTCTTTGAGGAAACACACCAAGGCTTTCGCACAAAGAATGACGCTGCCACGTATGATCTCGTCATTGGAAACGCACCGTGGGGCGAGGAGTTGTTGACTGAGGCAGCGAGAGAATGGGCGAACGAGGAAACGCGAAAATGGCCGGTCGCGAATAAGGGCATCGGCACCCTATTTTTGCCAAAAGCGGCAGCGCTGACGAAACCTAGCGGATGTGTCTCAATGATTCAATCCGCGAGTTCACTCCTGTTCAATCGAAGCAGACCAGCTTGCGAGTTTCGGAAAAAGTTTTTCACGACGTTGCGGGTCGAAGAAGTCGTGAATTTGTCTGCCTTGCGATTCAAAGTGTTTAATCAGAAGACGCGCTCAACTCAGAAATCTGTCGCGCCTTCGTGTATCATCACATTTTCTCCGGAAGAAGCCTCCAAGGAGTGGAACGAATACTTTGCTTACATCAGCCCAAAGCTAGCCGAGGATTTTGCCGAGGAGTTCGATATTCTAATCGAACCGATCGACGTCAAGCGAATGCAAATTGGGGATGCGTCCACTGATCCCGATATTTGGAGTGCCTTAATGTGGGGACAACCGCGGGATTGGCGTGTTGTGCGACGGCTGCGATTAGAATCTAATCTGGCCAAGTTGGAGGAAGATAATTGCGTTGCCTCGAAAGAAGGAATTATTCGAGGCAAGAATCCAAAGCGACAGAAGGAATACACATGGTTGCTTCATCAACCGATAATCGAAACGGATACATTTCCTGGCGAATCGCTGGTATCAATCGAGGCAAAAGCCCTGCCCAAAAATGACAATCCAATCGCCGAACGGCCTCGCAAACCTGAAACGTTCAAAACGCCGCAATTGTTGATCAAACAGGGCTGGTCGGTCGATTCACGGCGTTTTCAAGCGCGGTTGGTTATTCCTGATGGCCTTGGTCGAGGGGTGATTTGTTCTCAGAGTTATCTTTCCATCAGAAGCCTCACTGCTGCTGAGGATGTGCTGCATGCAGCGTGTCTGAGCTGCAACAGTATATTGGCTGTCTACTTCATGCTTTTGACCAGCGGGCGATTTGCATCTTATAGACCGGAAGCTCTTGCTGGCGAAATTCCGCGCATCCCCGTGCCGGCGCCTCAAAAGGGAATGCTCGATGGCATTCGAACTGTAGAGGAAATAGACAATAGGATCCGTGAAGCATTCAATCTCAAAGATGCAGAATGGGTTCTCATCAAGGACCTGTTTGATGTTACGCTTGCAGATTTCAAAGGAGACGAGAATTCTCTCGGGCGTCGCCGTACACGACGCAGGGTGGGAGTGGGCGAAGAGCCTGATTTGCGTCGTTATTGCGAATACTTCATCCGTGTTCTGAAGGCTGGGTTCGGAGCAGATAAAGGAATCAGCGCAACGATTTTCCACGAAAACAGCAGATTGCCCTATCGCCTTGTCGCTTTTTATCTAAACAAAACGGCAAGCGAGCCGATTCGCATCAAGCTTCTTAATGCTCCAGAACTTTTAAGGGAACTGGCGATCTTGAACGCGACTTGGCTTGCTCAAAAGAAAACCAGAAATGGAAGCATTTACAGCCAGCGTGTCGCTCGAATCTACGACGAGAGCAACGGAACTCCGACGATCTACATTGTGAAACCAGACGCCTATCGTTACTGGACGCGCAGTATGGGGTTGCATGATGCGGATGAAGTTGCAGCCGAGTTGGGTCACTGGCATACGGAAGGTCAACGAGCAACAGCGCAAAAATGAGTGCGAATGAAAAAAGCCCGGAGGTTTCACATACCGACGTGATTCCAGCGAGTTTTGTGAGCTTGGCTGGTAGTTGGTGTCGCGATCAGTCCGCGATACTCCTTGGTTTCGTATGGGCTGCTTACGACCAACTGATACCGGACACATCCAGAATTGACAGCCGTGATTTGGAGCGAAGCATCACGCAATTGTTGGAAGCCCGTATCCGCAGGGCCATGTCCGGTGACGAGCCTTTTTACATTCAGCACGGGCCGTATGAACGTGAGACGATGAAACCGCCGCCCGCCCAACCACCCCAATACGATTTGGCTTTCGTGCTAAACGCAAATGAACGTGTCATGTGGCCTCTTGAGGCAAAAGTTGTCGAAAAGCCCGCCGCTGTCGTTGAGTATGCCAACGAGATCCAACAACAGTTTCTCACCTGTCGGTATGCACCATTTTGTGGCGAAGGAGCCATGCTCGGATATTTGCTTTCCGGAACATCTGCGGATACATTCAACAACATCGCAGTAAAGATATCATGCAAACTTGAAAACCATCCCAGCTTTACCACACGGTCACACAAAACCTCCCGCCATCGCCGCCAGGTTCCTGTTGGTAAGACGTATCCACCCGATTTTTTGTGCCACCATCTGATTCTTGAATTATTGGAGGTAAAAAGGCATCGAAATTGACTGAGATTCACGAGGGTTCGATTCCCTTCACCCGCTCCAACGCTGCGCCCGTATGCAACCTGAGACTTGGCCGGCGTCATCGGGACAGGTCACCAACCCACAGGGACGAGTATGTATGTCATGTTTGCGACGGTGGCATGGGCCGCCTTTTGGGGCGGCGCCATCTGGCTGTGGATGCTGGATGGGGCGAAGATTTCGCTGATTTTTATCGCGCTGTGGTTGTTGGGTTGGTTCGGCTTTCCGAGGCTGCATTGGTCCGGAGCCGCTTTCCTGGCCTTTGACTGCGTCCTGGCCGTCCTTCTTTTGCTCATCGGAAAATACAAGTCAATGGTCTGAAATGACGCCGCGACCCGATGGTGAACACGGCGTTGAAGTCATCTGCGGCTGGATTTCAGGGCGGGGTTCCGCTAGGCTGGCCTGGCTGTGGAAAGGATTCTGGCAACGGCGCTCGGGCAGGATGTGAGCCAATTGGCAGCGCAGGAGAAACAACTCCTGCTCTCGCGCTTGTTGGCGCGCTTCGCCCACGAGGTCCGCAACCCGCTCAGTTCGCTCGACATCCACGTGCAGTTGCTGGAGGAGGACCTGGCCCAGGCCGCCCCACAGACGCGGGAGAGAACCGCCAGCCGCCTGGAAATCATCCATGGCGAACTGCATCGGCTGGAGAATATCGTCAAACATTTCCTCAGCCTGGCCGGGCCGTCGTCCCTGGATTTGCACCCGGTCACAGCGGCCAAAGTGATCGGCCACGTCTGCGAGTTGCTCCGCCCGGAAGCGGCGGCGCGCGGCATCGACATCGTGATGAAGTTGCCGGACGGCTTGCCGCCGGTCAGCGCGGATTCGGTGCAGCTCACGCAGGCGCTGGTGAATCTGGTCATTAACGCCATGCAAGCGGTCGGGCGCGATGGCCGGGTGGAGGTGAGCGCGGGAACGGACAGGCGGGCCGGGACGTTGTCCATCGAGGTGCGCGACACCGGGCCGGGGATTCCCGCGGACAAGCAATCGGCCATCTTCGAGCCGTTTTTTTCGACCAAGGACGAGGGCAGCGGTTTGGGTTTGTGGATTGTGCAGCAAATCATCACGGCGCATGGCGGCGGGGTCGAGGCCTCGAACGCGCCCGAAGGCGGGGCGGTGTTTGTCATGCATCTGCCGCTGCGGAAGGCGGAGGCTGAGAATGGTTAAATCGAGAGTCAACATTTTGGTGGTGGATGACGAGCGGGGCCTGTGCGCGGGCATCCAGGAGGCGCTCAAACGCGAGGGCTACTCGGTCGATACGGCCAACGACGCCCGCTCGGCCCTCCAGTTGATGAGCGAGCGCCTCTATAACCTCGTCCTGACCGACGTGAAGATGCCCGACATGAGCGGGCTGCAATTGCTCAAGGAAGCCAAGCAAAAGAGCCGCGACACGGTGTTCCTGCTGATGACGGCTTACGGCACGGTCGAGAGCGCGGTCGAGGCGATGAAGGAGGACGCCTACGATTATTTGTCGAAACCGCTCGACATGCGGCGGTTGCGGGCCTTGGTGCAGAAGGCGCTGGAGTTTCAGGCGGTGGTGGCGGAAAACAATGAGTTGCGGCTGCGGGTGCAAAAGCGCTCGGAGCCGGGTCTGCTGGTGGGCGAGAGCGAGATGATGCGCAAAGTGACGCAACTGGCGGACGAATTGGCGCGCAGCGATGTCACGGTGTTGATCGAAGGGGAAAGCGGGACGGGCAAGGAAATTGTGGCGCGGTCCATTCACTTGAAGAGCGCGCGGGCGGACAAGCCGTTTATCTCCGTCAATTGCGCGGCGCTGGCGGAACAGTTGCTCGAAGCGGAGTTGTTCGGCCACGTGAAAGGGGCCTTCACGGGGGCGGTGGCGGACAAGCCGGGGCGCTTCCAACTGGCCGACGGGGGCACGCTGTTCCTGGACGAAATCGGGGACCTCTCGGCCAAGGGACAAGGCGACCTGCTGCGCGTGCTGGAGGACGGGACGTTCCGCATGGTGGGCGGAACGAAACTAATCCGCGTCAACGTGCGCATCGTGGCGGCGACAAACAAGAAGCTGCAGGAAGTGGTGGCGGCGGGGCGGTTCCGCGAAGACCTCTGGTATCGTTTGCAGGTTGTTCCCATTTCGATTCCGCCGCTGCGCGAACACGCCGAAGACATTCCGCTGCTGGCGGAATGTTTCCTGGAACAGTTCACCGCCAAACATAAACGGCGGCGCAAAAAACTGTCCGGGGAAGCGATGCAGCTTTGCCAGCGGTACCCCTGGCCCGGCAACGTGCGGCAAGTGCGCAACGTCATGGAGCGATTGGTGCTGACCTGCCGCGAGGGCACGATTGAGGTGAAGGATTTGCCGGATTTTCTCCGCGAGCACGACCAAAGCGCCACGACGTTCTCGCTTCGCCCCGGCATGTCGCTGGCGGAAGTGGAGAAGCTGGTCATCCGGCAAACGCTCACGCATCTGACGGCCAATCGAGAGGAGGCGGCCAAAGTGCTGGGCATCAGCCGCCGCTCGCTGCAATACAAGCTCAAGCAATACGGGTTGGTCGAGGAACCGCGGTCCGGCGGGACCGATGAAGCCGGGTGATTGCACAGGATGGCGGGAGACGGTGCAAAGAATGCACCAAAGGGGCGCTGGAGTCGGCGCTGCTCGCGCGAGGGCGGTTGCGATAAGAAGCTAACCACAGTTCCAGCAAGGGGTTGCAGCACCGGCGTGATTCCGCGGCACGGCCCTTGCATACTGGAGCGGCATGAAACAGACCATGGACCGATTGTTCGCGCTGCAAAAGCTCCAGTTGCAAACCAAAGCTCTGTCTCTCGAGGACGAAGCGGAAATCCTGAAGTTGCGTGATAAAGTGCCCGCGCCCATCCTCGCCCACTTCGATCGGCTCATCGCGCGCGGCAAGAAAGGCGTGGCCCTGGCCCGGCACGGCGTGTGTGGCGAGTGTCATTTGCGGATCAGCTCGGGGACGCTGGCCAGCCTGGCTTACACGAACGAGATACACATCTGCGACAACTGCGGCCGCTATCTCTTTCTGGCAGAGAATGAACCACCCGGCTTGGCCGAACCGCCGCCGCCAAGCAAAGCCCCCGCGAAAGCGCGCGCCAAAGGGACCCGGAAAAAGGCGGCCTTGCATGCCGCCTAACGCCATCGCCAGTCCGAACACTGCCATGACCTTGGCCGACTTCACCAGTCCGGGGCTGATCGTGCCGCACTTGCGCGGCCAGGATGCAGCCGGGGTGATCCAGGAACTGAGCCAGGCGATGCAGCGGGAAAAGCGCGTGCCGGACTTGCTCCCGTTTTACCACGCGGCGCTGAACCGGGAATTTCTCGTCAGCAGCGACATGGAGGCGGGCATGGCCTTTCCGCACGCGCGCCTGCCGGGATTGAAGGAGCTTTCTTTCGCGCTGGGCCGCAGCCCGGTGCCGCTGGGTTGGACGGCCAAGGCCACCCGCTCAGTCTGGCTGGTCTTTCTGCTGGCGGTTCCCGCGACCGACTCGACCCAATATCTGCTGCTCATTTCCGGTCTGGCGCGCCTGTCACAAGACAGCCGGCTGATGGAAACGCTCCGCTCCGCGCCAGACGCCATCCAGATGTTTGAGGTGCTGCAACAAGTCCCCCTGCGGTCCGACGCGAAATCCGATTTGTTCAAGAAGGCCGTCAGTTGACCGGGGCGACGCCAGATTTGCTGAAATGAACATTTCACCCGCCACGCTGCTCATGCTCTCGCTCTGCGGCTATGCCGTCGGGGCGGCGGGCGGTTTGTTGTTCATACGCCGGGAGAAATTGGCGAACGTCTTCTCCTTTGGCGCGGCGGCGCTCTCCGGTCTGAGCGGGTTGCTGGCGGCGCTGTTTTTCCTGGCCGGCGGCGCGGGCGGCGCGGCGCCGCAAATCAGGGTGCTGCCCGCGCTGGTCCCTTATATCCAGTTCACCGTCCGGCCCGACCCGCTGGGCGCGTTTTTCCTCCTCATTGTCTCGCTGCTCGGTTTTGCGATCTCGACGTATTCGCTCGGCTACGCCAAGGGTTTCTTTGGGCGGAAAAACGTGGGCGTGCTGGGCGCGTTCTTCAACGCCCTGCTGCTGGCCACGACCTTGACGTTCGTGGCGGACAACCTCTGGCTCTTTCTCATCGCCTGGGAAGTGATGGCGCTGACCTCTTACTGCCTGGTGAGCTTCGAGCACGAACAACCGGAGACACGCGACGCCGGCGTGCTCTACTTCATCATGTCGCACATTGACGCCGGCTGCATCATTCTCGGTTTCCTGCTGCTCTACCAGGCGTCGGGCGATTATAGCTTTGACAGTCTGCACGGCATCGGCGCGAAAATGTCGTCCGGCAAACGGGACGCGGCGTTTGTCCTGTTCCTGCTCGGTTTCGGCATCAAGGCGGGCATCGTGCCGCTGCACATCTGGCTGCCGGTGGCGCATCCGGTCGCGCCGAGCAACGTATCCGCGCTGCTCTCCGGCGTGATCATCAAGACGGGTATTTACGGATTGATCCGGGTGTTGTTCGATTTTCTCGGCCCGCCGCCGCTCTGGTGGGGGGTGACGGTGTTGACGGCCGGGACGGTTTCGGCCGTGCTGGGCGTGCTCTACGCGCTGATGGAACACGACCTCAAACGGTTGCTGGCCTATCACAGCATCGAAAACATCGGCATCATTCTGATGGGCCTGGGAGCGGCGCTGATGTTTCTGCACTCCGGCCATCCGCTGCTGGCCGCCCTTGGTCTGCTGGCTGGACTTTACCACACGATCAACCACGCCTCGTTCAAAGGGCTGCTCTTCCTCGGCGCCGGCGCGGTGCTGCACGCCACTCACACCCGCAACATGGAGGAAATGGGCGGGCTGGCCAAACGCATGCCGGACACGGCGATTTATTTCCTGGTCGGCGCGGTGGCCATCTCGGCGCTGCCGCCGCTCAACGGGTTCGTCAGCGAGTGGCTGACGTACCAGGCGCTGCTGCAGGGTTTCGGCGCGACGGAGAGCCTGATGCGGCTGATTTTCCCATTGAGCGGCGCGATGCTGGCGCTGACGGGCACGCTGGCGGCGGCGTGTTTTGTGAAGGCCTTCGGCATCACGTTTCTGGCGCAGCCGCGCAGCGAAGAGGCGGCGCGCGCTCACGAAGTCGTTCCTTCGATGCGCCTGGGCATGGCGGCGCTGACGGCGGCGTGCGTGGCGCTGGGACTGTTCCCGACGCAGTTCATCCGGCTGCTCGATCCCCTCTTGCAGCAACTCACCGGCCAGCAATTGGGCGCGCGCGTCAGCCTCGCCAACGGCCTGGTGCTCGCCTCGCTGACGGAGAAGGCGGGCACCATCTCCACGCTCGGCATGGTGCTGATGGCCGTGTGCCTGCTGCCCATTCCTTTCGGATTGTGGCTGGTTTTCGGGCGGAAGGCGAAAACGCGGCGCGGCCCGACTTGGGACTGCGGCCAGCGGGGGTTGACGCCGCAAATGGAGTACACCGCGACCGGGTTCTCGAAACCGATTCGGATGATTTTCAAGGCGCTGTTCCGGCCGCGCCGGGACGTGCAGCGCGAATACGATTTTTCGCCGCACTTCGCGACGAAATTGCGGTTCGAGAGCCACGTCGAGGAAGTCTTTGTGCAACGTCTTTACCGGCCGCTGCGCATTCTGATCCTGCGCGTCTCGCGGCGGATACGCGCGCTCCAGGCGGGCAGCATTCACGCCTACCTGCTTTACATCTTCGTCACCCTGCTGCTGCTGCTGATCTTCGCCTTATGAACCTGGACCTGCCAGCCATCTTCGCGCAAACGGCGCTGTTGCTGTTGTTGTCGCCGCTTTTGAGCGGCCTCATCCGGAACTGGAAGGCCAAGCTCCAGAACCGGCGCGGCCCGCCCGTCTGGCAGCCTTACTTTGACCTGGTCAAGTACCTGCGCAAGGACATGGTCATCTCCGAGCACGCGTCGTGGGTTTTTTCCCTCGCGCCGTACGTGGTATTCCTGACAGCGCTGTGCGCCGGGCTGATGGTGCCGATGGTCACCGCCCAGGCGCCGATGAGCCTGTTCGGCGGCGCGCTGGCGCTGGTCGGTCTCCTCGCGCTGGGCCGGTTCTTCCTCGCGTTGGGGGGACTGGACCCCGCCAGCGCCTTCGGCGGCATGGGCAGCAGCCGCGAAATGACCCTCTCGGCCATCGCTGAACCGGCGATGATGCTGGCCATTTTCACGGTGGCGATCGCCGCCGGTTCGACCAACCTCAGCCAGATCGTCCTGGCCAGCCAGATGCCGGGCTGGAAGTTCCTCGATCCGTCCCACGCGCTGGCCTTCGCCGCCATGTTCATCGTGCTGCTGGCCGAGACGGGCCGCATTCCCGTGGACAACCCGGCCACGCACCTCGAGTTGACCATGATCCACGAGGCGATGCTGCTGGAGTATTCGGGCCGCTATCTGGCGCTGATGGAGTGGGGCGCGGCCGTCAAGCAACTCGTGCTCATGGCCCTGCTGGCCAACATCTTTTTCCCGGCCGGACTGGCGGTGGAGACGACGCCGGCGGCCTTTGTCGTGGGCCTGTTCTTCCTGGCCGTGAAACTCATCGTGCTCGCCGGCGCCGTGGTGCTGGTCGAGACCACCAACGCGAAGCTGCGTCTGTTTCGTGTGCCGGACCTGTTGAGCGCCGCGTTCATTCTCGCCACGCTGGCGTTGGTTTCCACCTTCTTGTTTCGATAGCCATGAACCCGCCCGATTCTCAAGCCGCCTCGCACCTGATTACGCTGCTGGCCTCCCTCATGCTGGTGCTGCAACTGCTGCTGGCCGTGCAGTCGATGCTCATCACCAACATCCGGTTGTTCGCGATGCAATCGTTCCTGCTGGCCGCCATCGCCGGGGTGGTCGGTTACGCCTATGGCGCCTGGCACGTGTTGGTGGTGGCGGCGCTGACGATCCTGGGCAAAGTGATTTTTTTGCCGTGGCGGCTCGAACGCCTGGTGCGGCAGATCAAAATCGAGCAGGAAATCCGCCCGTTCGTCAACATGCCCGCCTCGATGCTCATCTGCGGCGCGTTGACCGTGCTGGCCTATGTCGTGGCCCGGCCCATCACCTCGCTCGAACGGCTGGGCAGCAATACGCTGGCCGTGGCCATCGCGCTGCTGCTCACCGGCTTTTTCCTGATGATTAACCGCCGCAAAGCCCTCACCCAGGTGCTGGCGCTTCTGACGATGGAAAACGGCGTGATGCTCGCCGCGATTGCTCTGACCACCTACGGCATGCCGCTGGTGGTGGAAATCGGCATCTTCTTCGACGTGGTCGTGGCGGTAATGGTGCTGGGCATCCTTGTTTTCCGCATCCGCGAGACGTTCGCCTCGATGGACGTGAGCAAGCTCAACGAACTCAAATGGTGACCTCATGCTGCTGACTTCCATTCTTGGCCTGCCGTTGGCCGTCGGACTGGCGTGCCTGTTCGCGCGGCCACGCAAGCTGGTGGAATGGCTCAACGTCGCGGGATTCGCCGGCGGGTTGGGCCTGGCCGTAAAGCTGTTCAAGACCGTGGTGGCGCGGCCGGGGGCGGCGCTGACCGCGTGGGGCGAGTTTTTGCGCGCCGACGCCCTGAGCGCGTGGATGGTGCTGCTCATCGCGGTCGTGTCGCTGGCGACGTCGATTTACGCGGTGGGATACTTCCGGCGCGACCTGGCCGGGGGCGTGGTGACCGAGCGGCGCTTCCGCGAGTTCTACGTGCTGACGCCGTTCTTCGCCGCGGGCATGTTGCTGGTGGTGCTGGCCAACAGCCTGGGCGTGATGTGGATCGCGGTGGAGGCCATGGCGATTTCATCCGTGCTGCTGGTGGCGCTCTACAACCAGCGGACTTCGCTGGAAGCGGCGTGGAAATATGTGATTCTCGGCGGGTTGGGCCTGGTGCTGGCGCTCTTTGGCACGATCTTCACTTATGCGGCGGCCGTCGGCAAAACGGGCGGAGAAACGCTGCCGAGTTTCAACTGGTCGCGTCTGCTGGCCGTGGCGCCGCGGCTGGACCACCACTTGATGACGCTGGCCTTCCTCTTCGTGCTCGTGGGCTACGGCACCAAGGCCGGCCTGGCCCCCATGCACACCTGGCTGCCCGACGCGCACAGCGAAGCGCCCTCGCCCACCAGCGCGATGCTCTCCGGCGTCTCGCTGAAAGTCGCCCTCTACGCGCTGCTCCGCTTTCACATTCTGGCCACCGCCTGCCTCGGCTCCGGTCTGAGCTGCCACCTGCTCCTGGGCTTCGGGTTGTTTTCGATGTTGCTGGCCGGGCCGTTCATTCTCCTGCAAAAAAATCTCAAGCGGATGCTGGCTTACTCCAGCCTGGAACACGTCGGCCTGATTTGCGCGGCGGTCGGGATGAACGCGCCGCTGACGATTTTCGGGGCGTTGCTGCACATGGGCTACCACGCGCTGGCCAAGCCGGTGCTGTTTTTCGCGGCGGGCAACATCCACCAGCAATTTCACACCCTGGATTTCCAGCGCCTCGGCGGCGGCCTGGCGCGAACCATGCCGGTGACGGCGCTGTGGCTGGGCCTGGCGGCGGTGGCCGTGAGCGGCCTGCCGCCCTTTGGCTTGTTCGTGAGCGAACTGACGGTGATTGCGGGCGGTTTCACGTCGCATCACACCTGGGTTGGGATCGTGATGCTGGCGGCGCTCATCGTTGTGTTTTGCGGGCTGCTCAACAAAATCGCCGGACTGCTGCTCGGTCCGGGCCGTGGCGGGCAGGCGCGCGAAACCATTTCAGCGGGCAACGTTGCGGCCCTGAGTCTGCCGCTGGGAACGTTGTTGCTCTTCACTTTCTGGCTGCCCGGTTCCCTCCGCCAACTGATGGAACAAGCCGCCGGCATCATTCGGGGGGCGCCATGCTTCTGACGCTCCTGGTGCTGGTGCCCTTGCTCACCGGCCTCCTCTGTTGGCCACTGCGGGAGCGCGCCGTGTTGGAGCGGCTCAACCTGCTCGCCTTCGCCGTCGTCGCCGCGCTGGCGCTGTGGCTCGGCGCGGAAGTCCTCGCGCGCGGCACGGTCGAGGCCTTCGGCGGTTTCCTGCGCGCGGACGCCCTGAGCGCGTTGGTGGCCGGGCTGACCGCGTTCGTGGCGCTGGCCTGCGGCGTTTATGCCGTCGGCTACCTGCGCGAAGAGGAGCGGGCGGGCAAGATCAACGCGCGCCTGCTGCACCGTTATTACGTGCTCACGCCAATTTTCGTCGCCACCATGATGGCCGTGCCGCTGGTCAACAATCTCGGACTGATGTGGGTGGCGATCGAGTCCACCACGCTGGCGTCGGTCCTGCTCGTGCGCTTCTACAACCAGAAAAGCTCGCTCGAAGCGGCCTGGAAATACATCATCATCGGCAGCGCCGGCATTGCGCTGGCGCTCTTCGGCACGGTGTTGACCTACTATTCAGCGGTGTCGGTTGTGGGCGAGCACGCGGAGAACGGGTTCAATTGGTCGGTGCTCATCGCCGTGGCGGACAAATGCCAGCCCGCCGCCATGCGCCTGGCGTTTGTCATGGTGCTCGTCGGCTACGGCACCAAAGCCGGCCTGGCCCCCATGCACACCTGGAAGCCCGACGCCTACGCGGAAGCGCCCGTCCCGTCCGCCGCCCTGCTCGGCGCCGGGTTTATCAACTGCGCCCTTTACGGCATCATGCGTTTTTCCGCGCTGGCCGCCAAATGCCTCGGTCAGCCCTACACCGGCAAGCTGCTCGTGCTGTTCGGCATCGCCTCCATTCTTGTGGCCGCGCCGTTCGTGCTGGTGCAGCGAAACTTCCGGCGGCTGCTGGCTTATTCGAGCATTGACCACGCGGGCATCATGGTCGCCGCGCTCGGCTTCGGCGGCAAACTCGGCGCGCTCGGCGCAGTGCTGCACATGGTCTTTCACGCCGTGGCCAAACCGCTCATGTTTTTTTGCGCGGGCAACGTGCAACAACGCTTCGGCACGCCCTATCTCCGCAAAGTCAGCGGCGTCATCCACACCCTGCCGTGGACGGGCGGGCTGTTCCTGATGGCCACCTTCGCCGTCACGGGCGTGCCGCCGTTCAGCCTCTTTCAAAGCGAGTTCACGGCCCTGAGCGCGGCGTTCGCCGCCGACCGCGCCTGGGCGGCGGGCTTGTTCGTCGCGGGCATTGTCACGATCTTCGCCGGATTCCTGGTTCACATGGCCAGGCTCAATCTGGGCCGGCCCGCGCCCGACGCGATCCGCGGCGCGGAATGTCCGTGGAAACTCGGCGCGATGGTGCTGGTCGCCGTGCCGGTCGTCGCGCTCGGAGTGGCGCTGCCCGCGCCGATTTACGAACTGGCCCGGCACGCGGCCCAAATGATGGGAGGCAATCCATGAACCTGATCCCCGAATTACAAACCGTGCTCGACGAATTGACGCAGCGTTTCGGCGCCCAAATCGAACGGGCGCCCTCCGCTCAATCCAACGAGCTGTACCTGGACACGAAACTCGAACTGGCCGGCGCGCTCTGCTCGGCGTTCTACAAAAAATTCGACGGACGGCTCGCCGGCGTGTTCGCCGAGGACGCCCGGGCCGGGCACAACGTCTTTTTTGTTTACTACCTTTACGCGCTGGACGCCGCGCACGGTTTCGTCCTGGTGCGCGTGCCCGTTCCGCGGGAGAACCCGGAGTTGCCCTCGGTCACCAACGCCGTTCACGCGGCGGACTGGCAGGAGCGCGAAATCCAGGACATGTTCGGCATCAAACTCCTCGGCCACCCCAACCCGCGCCGCTGCGTGCTGCACGACGACTGGCCGGAGGTTTATCCGCTGCGCAAAGACTTCGACTTGCGCGCCCAGCTCCCGCCGTTCTCCGGCCCGCGCCACAAATTCCGCGAGGTCGAGGGCGAAGGCGTGTTCCTGGTGCCGGTCGGCCCCGTTCACGCGGGCATTATCGAGCCGGGCCACTTCCTGTTCAGCGTCGCGGGCGAGCCGGTGCTTTACCTGCAACTGCGCCTCTTTTACGTCCATAAAGGCACGGAGAAACTTTTCGAGAACCTGCCCATTGCTCATGGCGTGCGGCTG
The DNA here is from genome assembly GCA_049510745.1 of Verrucomicrobiota bacterium. Lineage (GTDB taxonomy): Bacteria > Verrucomicrobiota > Verrucomicrobiia > Limisphaerales > Palsa-1400 > PLGF01. The sequence continues at coordinate 49,698 of JBEKYR010000017.1, forward strand.
GCGGAGAGCATTTCCGGCGATGCCGCCTTCGCGCACGCGACGGCCTTCTGCCACGCCGTCGAGCGCGCCGCCGGAGTCCAGGCGCCACCGCGCGCCCGCGCCCTCCGCACGCTTTGCCTCGAGCTGGAGCGCCTCTACAATCACGTGGCCGACATCGGCGCGATTTGCACGGACGTGGCGTTCGTGACCGCGAACATGCACGCCATGCGGCTCAAAGAGCGGGTGCTGCGCTTGAACGAACAACTCACCGGCAACCGCCTTTTGCGCGGCATGGCCTGCCTGGGCGGCGTGCGGTTCGATTTCGACGCGGACCAACTCCGCGCGCTGGCAAGGCTGGTGGACCAGTTCGAGAAGGAGTTTAACGAACTGGTCGAGTTGATTCGCAACAACTCCGGCACGCGCGACCGGCTGGAAACGACCGGCGTGCTCACGCCCGAAATCGCGCGCGACCTCGGCGTGGTCGGCATCGCGGGCCGCGCCTCCGGCTTCGACCACGATTTGCGCCGCGACTTCCCGCACGCCTTCTACGACCAGGTGCAATTCACCGTGCCGGTTTTCACCGAAGGCGACGTGCAACGCCGCATGGTCGTGCGCCGCGAAGAACTCTTCCAATCCTTCGGCATCATCCGGCAAACGGTGGACAAACTGCCCGCCGGCCCCATCCGGGCGGACGTCGGCGAAGTGCCCCCCGGCCGCAGGGCGCTGGGTTACGTGGAAGGCTGGCGCGGCGAAATTTTTCACTGGATTCACACCGCGCCGGGCAACCGCCTGGCGCGATGCAAGGTCAAGGACCCGTCGCTGCAAAACTGGCCGGCCCTGACCGAGGCCATCCTGGGCAACATCATCCCGGATTTCCCGGTGGTGAACAAAAGCTTCAACCTGTCCTATTCGGGAACGGACCGCTGATTATGTTTGACATCCTTCGTCAAAGTTTGAAAACGGGCGTCGTCACCACCCGCTATCCGCAAACGGCCCCGGAAGTCTCCAGCCGCGCGCGCGGCCGGCCGGAAATCGATTGGGCCAACTGGCGGGACGCCCGGCCCGCCGCCGCCGCCTGCCCCACCGGCGCCCTCTCCTTTCAGGACGCCAACGGCCAGCGCGTCGCCCGGCTCGATTTGGCCAAATGCACCTTCTGCGGCCTGTGCGCCGACGCCGACCCCGCCATTCGCATGACCAACGTCTGCGAATGCGCCGCGCGCCGCCGCGATGATTTGACGGCCAGCGCCGCTTACAGCCTCAACCTCGACGGCACGCACAACCGGTTGGTTTCGCCGCCGGCGATGGCGCCGCCGCCGCGCGAATCACTCGAAGCCATCGGCCGTCAAATCCAGGAGCGCGCCGCGGCGATGTTTGGCCGTTCCCTGCACATCCGCCAAGTCGATGCCGGCTCGTGCAACGGTTGCGAGATCGAAATCGCCGGGCTGAACAGCCCGATCTACGACATCGAACGTTTCGGCGTCCACTTCGTCGCCTCCCCGCGCCACGCGGACATGCTGTTGGTGACCGGCCCCGTCACGCGCAACATGGAACTGGCCCTGCGCAAAACCCGCGACGCCATGCCCGAGCCGGGCCTGGTGGTGGCCGTCGGCGCGTGCGGTTGCAGCGGCGGCATCTTCGGCCAAAACTACGCGACCTGCGGCGGCGTGGACTCGGTCCTTCCGGTGGACGTTTACATCCCCGGCTGCCCGCCCAACCCCCACGCCCTGCTCCAGGGGATTTTGCTGGCGATGGGGCGGATGGAGGCGAAGAGGTAGGTTACAGAAGCCTTCCGGCGGCTCGTTCACACTCCAGGAACAGGCCGGGCTTGAGCACGACCAGGCCGTAAAACGGTTTATCCATCAATCCGCCGAAATCGCCCCGGTCGAGCGTGAGGAGAATGTCAGCCCAAGCCAGCGCGCTGAAAAGAATCGGCCGGTCTTTTCCGGCGGGGAATACCACTGGCAGCCCAAGCGTGAGCACGTCGTCCATTACCAGCAGGCCGGGCCGCAATCGCACCCAATTCGCGCTTGCGGATGGCGGGAAATCAGGGAGATTCCGCAGCACCTCTTCAATGGCATAGGGTGTCGTGACCAGCGTCCAACCGTTACCCGGTGCGCGCCGAAAGATTTCGCGCGAAGCTCCGGTCATCGACCCGCAGGCGGCCAAAAGGACACTGGTGTCGAGAAAGAGCCTCACTTGCCTTGCTCAAAGCGGCGCATGTCGGCTTCATCTTCCGCGATCCAACCCGCCATCTGGTCGCGGGAAAATTTTCGCGGTTCAGGCATTTGGAGTCCTTGCCCGCGCATCCGGGTGGCGAGAAACAACATCAGTTCCTGTTTCTCTTCCGGGGCCAGCGCTTCCGCCGCCGCCTCAATTTCATCCAGTTTGCTCATGCCGGTAAACTATCATACCCGAAGCCACGTCACAACAATCCAATTGATTTCCTGGGGGGGTTCCCCGCTGCGCGTTTCTGTGTCGCCTGTCCCTCCGGCTTGTCCCGCCATAGCGCCCAGCGCGACGGCGGAAGCCTTATCTTGGCGAAGGCGGATCATCCGGCTTGCTGAAAAACACTGCGCAGCGAATCGGCGCCCAGAAAAGACACGCGAGACAGGATAACAGGATACGCAGGATGAGTTTTTAGCCTTGAGCCTTCAGCCTTTTCTTCAAAAGTGCCTGATCGTGTCGTCATTGTCGCCAGGATTGCGCCCCGGCTGCCCTCGCAACGCTGGCGACAATGCCGTCACCACCAGAGAGTTGAAGCCAGCCACGGAAGACCGGATTGGGGATGTTAATTTTGCTTTCCGCTGTCGCGGAGCAGGCAAAATTAGACGGCGTTTTCTTGCAGCGCAGATCGAGCCTTCTCGAAGACGTCACGCATGGAGTCGTTTCCCGAAAAGGCAATGCAGATCGGAGCGAAGCGTCGGATGGTTTCGCCAATGGCAGTTGCGGTCCACTGGTGTGCGCCTGTTATCGACCACAGCGCGGCAAGTTCAGAGGCGAGAAGGTCGCAATCAAGTCGCATGCCCGACGGTGACTTGTTCTGAAGAAGCAGGTTTAGGAGAGGATAATTCGGGGCCGACTTCGCAACTGCAGAATCGAGCGGCTTTCGGCGCACGTTGTGCCACGAGTGCAGAGTTCCGTCGCTGTGGTCTTGCCCTGCGATGACGGCGTGAAGAACGCGAACGGTTCGCCGAAGTCCGTCCTTCGCTTCGCGGCTGAACAGGATGTTGCCCTTGAAGTCAAAACTCTCCGTGTTCGCAGCAGGTGGTCCGTTTGTGATGTTCAGTCGGTTTGGCTGGTCCAGCAGCGCGTGCAACTCAAGATAGTCAGCGGCGGATCGAAGCGCCCCAGCCGTGCGAACCTCAACACGAGTGGCGCGACTCAGCGCGGTCTGTAGTGCCATGAACTCGTTGAGTCGTGGGTCGGTCGTTGCCTGACACTGCTTCACCATCCCCTCGAGGTACTCCAAAAATCGATTTAGGATCGCATCCGACGACTCCGGAAGATACTTGCGGCATGAGGCCCGTGCCGTGATGTCCTGCGCTTCGAGTTCAACGAGCGTGATAGTGAATATCGAGGCATCGTCGAGACTCTCAACTTCGACGATATCGGGAATCCACCCTGGTCCGACGAGCATCGCAGTGCCGGAGTACGCAACGACATCACCCAAGCAACACCGCTTGCCGAAGAACTCGTCATTCTCCTTCGAGCCGTCAAGGCGGAATACAAAGTGGTGCTTCACGGAGCTTTTGCGAGAGTCCATCTAATGTTGAAAGCCGAGCCAACACCGATGCGTGATGCGACTGCGGCAGCGGCAGCGGAACACCGCGTCCAGATATGCTAACCGAGTTTACGTCGCCGCCACAGATCATCGCCATTCCTTTGCGGTAATACTCCGCGCGCTGTTCGGGAGAAAGGCCATTGGCCTTTTTCCTCACTTCGGCGGCCAGTTTGCTCCCGCGTGTCTGATCGGGGTAATCCAGGAGCTTTCGCGACTTCGTTTTCATAACCTCAAACATGATATGAGGCCGCGAATGGCAAAGTCAAACGGTGTTGCAAGCAATCACAAGGAGGCAATTGCATGGCTACGGGCCGGCCGGCAAGTGATTCTACTGTCGCCGTAAAAGGCTCGGTTGATGGCATCGTCCTGTTTGTTTGTCCTTTTCTGACGAGCGCTGCAGCGGGCAAACCGGGTCCTCTCATGGATTGTCAAAGTTGCATGCTGCCGTGAGCATGGCCAATTCCGTGAACAGGCTTCAATCCTCAATTGCTCCCCCGGTACGCAGGTTTTGAACATTTCCTCGGGCGCAAATCCACTTTTGTCACGGGTCGCATGACGCTTTGTGACGGCTTTTGTGACGGGTTGAACTTTTGTAAGTCATTCTCCATCAGCGAGTGTGACGGTGTGACGGCTCAAAAGGGGGGAAAGGCATGGGATGGGTGCCAATATGGAAAACCGGGTCAACCGCGAAATACTCGAAATATGCGAAAGGTCCATTCCGTTCGTGTATTTCGCGTATTTCGTGGTTTAAAAAAAATCCTTGGGCGAGGATTTGAAGGCGCATTGTTGCCTTGTCATTTCCCCTTCCGTTCCTCATTTTTATCCCGCACGACACCGAGCACTGAAAATGAATCGACCTAAAAGAATCTTCGGCACCGACGGCGTCCGCGGCACGGCCAATATCGAGCCGGTCACGGCCGAAACCGCCCTCAAGCTCGGCCAGGCCGCCGCGCACGTTTTTAAAAACCTCGAATCCGAATCCCGCGGCCACGGCAAACACAAGATCGTCATCGGCAAAGACACCCGCCTCTCCGGTTACATGCTCGAAAACGCCCTCTCTTCCGGCGTCTTGTCCATGGGCGTCGATGTCCTCTTTATCGGGCCGTTGCCGACGCCGGGCGTGGCCTACGTCACCCGGAGTTTGCGGGCCGACGCCGGCATTGTCATCACCGCGTCGCACAATCCGTATGACGACAACGGCATCAAATTCTTCCACGCCGACGGCTACAAGCTCGATGACGTCATCGAAGCGCGCATCGAGCGGTTGGTCTTCAGCGGCGAGATCGAGAAGATTCGCCCGACGGCCAGCCAGATCGGCAAGGCGGTGCGCATTGACGATGCCTTGGGCCGTTACATCGAGTTTGTCAAAAGCTCCTTCCCGCGCCATCTGACGCTCGACGGGCTGCGGGTGGTGGTCGATTGCGCGCATGGCGCCGCCTACAAATCCACTCCCTGCGTCTTGCGCGAATTGGGCGCGCAAGTCACCGTCTTTGGCAACCAACCCGACGGCTGCAACATCAACCTGGACTGCGGCTCGATGCACCCCGAACACCTCTGCCGCCTGGTGCGCGAGCACAACGCCCACGTCGGCCTGGCCCACGACGGCGACGCCGACCGCGTTTTGCTCTGCGACGAAAAGGGCGTCCTGATCGACGGCGACGACATCATGGTGATCGTCGGCCTGGAAAAACTGGCCGAAGGCACTCTGGCCAAAAAAACCCTTGCCGCAACCGTGATGAGCAACGCCGGGTTGGACGTCGCCATCGAAGCCGCCGGCGGCAAAACCGTCCGCACCGCCGTCGGCGACCAAAATGTCCTGGCCGCCATGTTGAAGATGGGCCTCAATTTCGGCGGCGAACAAAGCGGGCACATTATCGTCCGCGATTTCAGCACGACGGGCGACGGCTTGATCGCCGCCCTGCAAATTCTGCGCGTGATGAAAACGCGCGACAAGCCATTGTCCGAGCTGGCCCGATGCTGGACACGATTTCCGCAACTGCTGACCAACATCGTCGTGCGCGAAAAGAAGCCGCTGGAAAAGCTGGAGACCGCCGGACGCCTCGTGTCGCAGGCCGAAGCGGCGCTCAAGCCCGCCGGCGGCCGCGTTTTGCTGCGTTACTCCGGGACCGAACCCAAGGTGCGGCTGCTGCTGGAAGGCCCCGATGCGGGCACCCTCAAAGAGTGGAGCCAAAAAATATCCCGCGCCCTGAAAGAGGAGTTGGGATAATTTGGAGCTGGCTTGCCCTGCCTTTCCGAGCCAAGTTGGGCGCGGCTTTTGCCGAGCCAGCCTGTTTTCTGTAAGACACCAGCTCCTCAGAAACAGCCTCCTGCCGTAAAGCGTCGGATTCGTTTACATTTTGGCTGTTTGTAAGGTTTTCCCTCGTAAAACGCCCACTTTCCCGCCTAAACCGTGTCGGATTAACTTACAGATCAAGGCTTACGGACAAAGTGATGGTTATTATGCAAAGCATTTAGTATCAAAGGCTTGTAACATGCGCCGCCCATCGCCGCAATATGGCCCGCGTGATGCTCTGAAATGCGGTAACTACGGTCCTTTGAAAGGCAACTTGAGCAGTTTCGTCTGGCTTTGGGATCGCACCGCTTCCCCCAGCGGCGCGAGCTTCGCGGTGTTTGTGAACACGCTGCGCGCACCTTGGCATTTATAGCAAGTTTCGTCGCGTCTGGTGGCTATGCGCTTTCCCCGCGCATAGCCACTCTTCTTTCCGGCCCCCGCCACTTTCGGTGACACCCGTTTCCATTCGCGCTTCTCAACGGCGGCGGCGGGGCGTAACCTCTCCTTCCTGTGGCTTTGACGCTGTATGACTTGATTCCGCGGGAAGAGCGCCCCGGCAACGACGTTCTGCTGGGGCGCTTCCTTGAGTACGCCCAGGGACGGGGGCTTGAGCTTTATCCGGCGCAGGAAAATGCCGTGCTCGAGCTGTTTGAGGAGAAAAACGTCATTTTGAACACGCCCACAGGCTCGGGCAAATCGCTGGTCGCGGCGGCCGTGCAATTCAAGGCTTTGGCCCAAGGCAAGCGCTCCGTTTACACCTGCCCGATCAAGGCTCTGGTCAACGAAAAATGGATGGCCCTGTGCCGCGAGTTTGGAGCGGACAACGTCGGCCTGAGCACCGGCGACGCTTCCGTGAACCGCGACGCGCCCATTCTTTGCTGCACCGCTGAAATCCTGGCGAATATCGCCCTTCGTGAAGGAGCGAAGGCTGCCTTCCAGGAAGTCATCATGGACGAATTTCACTACTACGCCGACCGGGAGAGGGGCGTCGCCTGGCAGGTGCCAATCCTGACCCTGCCGCAGGCGAGATTCCTGTTGATGTCGGCGACTCTCGGCGAGACGGCCTTTTTCGAGGATGAACTCACAAAACGGAATGGGCGGCCCACCGTTACGATTCAGTCCAGTGACCGGCCTGTCCCACTCGAATTCGCGTATTCGGAGATTACACTCGCCCAAACGCTGGAACGGCTCGCCGGCGAAGGCAAAAGCCCCGTCTATGTCGTTCACTTCACGCAACTGGAAGCCGCGCAAAGCGCGCAGGATTTTACGAGCATCAATGTTTGCACGCGGGAGGAAAAAAATGCCATCAGCGCCGTGCTCGAGGGGTTCAAATTCAGCAGTCCGTATGGCCCTGATATCCGCCGGTGGCTCAAGCACGGGATCGGGTTGCACCACGCGGGCCTTTTGCCGAAATACCGTGTCTTGGTGGAGCAACTGACTCAAAAAGGCCTCCTCAAAGTTGTTTGCGGCACGGACACACTGGGGGCCGGGATTAACATGCCCATCCGCACCGCGCTTTTCACCCGGCTCTGCAAATTCGACGGCCAGAAGACCGTGATTTTGAGCGCGCGCGATTTTCACCAGATCTCCGGCCGCGCCGGCCGGAAGGGATTCGATGATCGCGGATGGGTCGTGGCGCAGGCGCCCGAGCACGTGATCGAGAACATCAAGCTGGACGAAAAGACGGCCAAAGCCGGCAAGAAGTCGGTCAAGCGCAAGCCCCCGGAGAGGAACTTCGTCAATTGGGACAAGCAAACTTTCCTTCGCCTCATTCACGCGCAGCCGGAGAGGTTGACCTCCCGGTTCCAGGTGACCCACGGGATGCTGCTTAACGTCCTGAGCCGGAAAGGCGACGGCTGCCGGGCGATGCAAAGGTTGATTCGCGACTGCCACGAAACGCCCAAGGCCAAGAAGGAGCACGCCAAGCGGGCCTGGCAACTGTTCCACTCGCTCGTGGAGCGGAAGATTATCGAGTTCATCCCAAGGACCGAGGAGGGGGCCTACCTGCGCGTGAACGTGGATTTGCAGGATGATTTTTCGATGGACCAGGCGCTTTCGCTCTATTTGCTTGACACGATTCCGCTGCTGGACCCCCAGGCGCCCGATTTCCCCCTCGTCCTGCTCACCCTGGTGGAATCCATTCTCGAAGACCCGGACCTCATCTTGCGCAAGCAGCTCGACAAGCTCAAAAACCAGAAAGTGGCCGAGATGAAGATGGCCGGCGTCGAATACGATGAGCGGATGGAGGAGCTTGAAAAACTCGAGTACCCGAAGCCCAACCGCGAGTTCATCTACTCCACGTTCAACGCGTTCGCCGACAAGCATCCCTGGGTCGGCCAGGAAAACATCCGCCCCAAATCCATCGCCCGGGAGATGTTCGAGAACTTCCGCTCCTTTTCCGATTACATACGGGACTACGAATTGCAGCGCGCCGAGGGAGTCCTGCTTCGGCATCTGAACAGCGTTTACAAGGTTCTCTCCCAAACCGTCCCCGATGCGGTGAAAAACGATGCGGTTCAGGAGCTGGAGCTATACCTCCGCGCCATGATCAGTCAGGTGGACTCCAGCCTGCTGGACGAATGGGAGAAAATGCGCGACCCGAATTACCAACGCGCCGAAACCAAAGAAGTGCGGCCGCCCGGCGCCGAGAAAGCGGAAAAGGACATCACGCAGGACGCCAAGGCGTTCACGGCGGCCATCCGCAACCGCATCTTCAGTTTCCTGCGCGGGCTGGTGAACCAGGATTTCGAGCAGGCCCTCACGCACCTCGATTCCCCGCAAGACCCCGACGGGCAGCCTTGGACGGCCGACCGGCTGGCGCAGGTCCTCGATTCCTATTACGCCGAGCATGAGCGCATTTGCCTGGACCCGAACGCCCGCAACGCGCGCCACACCTACGTGCTGCCGGCCGAAGACAAACGGACTTGGCGGATCCAGCAGATGTTGGTGGACCCGGCGGAGCACAACGACTGGGTGGCGGAGTTCGAGGTGGACTCGGCGCAGTCGCGAGCGGCGAACGCGCCCGTACTGCGCCTGCGAAAAATCGGCAGTCTGCAACGCCTGACATGAAAGGCAAAACAATTCTTGACAGTATTAACGGGATGAGGAGATTTGCTTCCATGTGCTATGATTGACTGCGAAAATGGCAAACAGCAACAAATGGCACCATCAAATCTCCGCGACTATGTGGTGGAGACTTGGCATGGCGAAGTGGTCTCTAAAGTTCGTCACCTGGCATTGGCGGGACATTCGGGACCTTGGCCATTGCCGCCTGGAAATTCTGGCGGCTGCCGCGCTGCGCGTGCCGCTCAAGTTCCCTGAAATCCTCGAAGGCGCGGGCAAATTCTTCGAGCTTCCGCAACGCGAACGCATTGACCGATTGATGGTCGTGTGACGCCAGGTTTTCCAGTTTCGCGTAAACGTCATCCGGCATGTTCAGTTCAATTGCTTTCATTTGCTTTCGCCTATCAGTTTGAGCAGGTCCGCAGGCTTGAGGACTTCGATGCCAAATTCTCTGGCCACACGGAGGTGCCGTTCATTGAAAGATACCACAAAGTCACACCCTCCGGCAATAGCGGCTTCCAAAATCGCGTCATCGTCTGGATCGGATGACAAAGGACGCCACGAAAACCAGACCAACTGCCGGTGTGACTGCTGATAAATCAGGTCCAGGATATTGCTGATGTCCTGCGGCAATAATCCGGGCGCGTTGCCGGGCCTCCGAGCCACGGCTTCGTACTCGTACATCAGCGCCGGCGTGACCACGCTCTCCCATCGAGAATGCCCAATGGTGAGCAACAGCCGGTGCGATGCTCCGGTTTGCGAGCGCATGGCGGCCAAAATCACATTGGTGTCCAAAATGACCCGGTAGCGTTTCACGGGCAGTCAATACAGAGCTTGAAATCAGATTCTTTCTTTCCCGTATCCCGCCGTCAACCCATCTTTTCCGCACGCAAAGACCTTCTCGGCAGAACTCGGGTGAACTCTGCTTCCAAGACCAAACTCCATTGCGTGGAGGCGGATTTGATGGTTGAGTTTCCGGTGGTGCAAACGAAAGCAAATAACGGCGCGATTGCGGCGGGGTTGGTGTTCGCGGTGTTTCTTTGGGGCGCCAATAACACCGCAGTCAAATACTTGGTGAGGTTCTGGCCGCCGATTGCCATCGGGAGCACGCGGTTTCTGGCCGCGGGGCTGGTTCTGCTGGCGCTGTTGCGCTGGACCAAACTCTTTGGCGGGCGGAGCGCGCTCTCGGCGGAGTTGAAAAAAATGCTCTGGTGGCGGGGCGGATTGAGCCTGGCGGTCTATATCGTGGTGTTCAATTGGGCGCTCAAATTGACCTCGCTCTCGCACGTAGCCCTTTACCTGGGCGCGGCGCCGGTTTGGGCGCTGCTCTGGGAGGGGCCGCCGGAACGAAACTGGCGCTCGGCGCAACGTTACGGGGCGGCGGCGCTGGCTTTGGGCGGCGTCCTGGTGCTGTTTTTGCCCACCTTGCGGCAGGCCGGCGGCTCGTTGCCGGGCGAAATCCTCGGCCTGGCCTGCGGCGTCCTGTGGACCAATTTCGGCGTGCAATGCCGTTCCTTGGGGCGCGATCTTTCCGGCGCCGAGATTTCCGCGCACACCTTTTGGCGGGCGGGCCTGCTGCTCGCCCCGCTGGCCCTGATCGAGGTCTCCACCGCCGCCAGCATCCCGTGGCGCCTGGACCTGGTTGGGGCGCAGCTTTTTTGCGTGCTGGGCGGCGGCGTGGTGGCCTTCGCCTTGTGGAACGGCGCGTTGCGCCACTGGAAAACGAGTCAAGTCTATCTTTTCAACAACCTCATCCCGCTCAGCAACATGGCCTGGGCCAACGTCTGCCTGGGGGAGCCGGTGACGAGCACCTTCTGGGTGGCGATGGCCTTGATCGCGGCGGGCGTGGCGCTCGGCCAGGCAAACTGGCAAAAGATCTTTGGCGCGCTCTGGCCGCCCTATGATTAAATTCCGAGTATGAGCACTGGCAATGACGTTCGCGTCTGGACCGGGGAACTCCTCCTCCCCACCTACCGGCCCGAGGCGCCGGACCGGAACCCGATGTTTCTGGAGAAGCGCGTCTATCAGGGCAGCAGCGGCAAGGTCTATCCGCTCCCCTTCACCGACCGCATCGCCGGGGAGAAATCCGACCGCGCCTGGAAAGCCGTCTGGTTGGAAAACCAATATCTGCGCGTGCTGATCCTGCCCGAAATCGGCGGACGCATTTATTCGATCCAGGACAAACTCAGCGGCGCCGATCTCATTTACAACCAGCCGGTCATTAAACCGGCCCTGGTCGGGCTGGCCGGTCCGTGGGCCTCCGGCGGCATCGAGTTCAACTGGCCGCAACACCATCGCCCCGCCACCTTTCTGCCCGTCGATGTGCGCATCGAGGAAAGCCCCGACGGCTCGAAGACCGTCTGGTGCGGCGACCACGATCCGATGGCGCGGATGAAAGGCATGCACGGCGTTTGCCTGCATCCGGGCCGGGCGCTGCTGGAATTGCGCGTCCGCGCCTACAACCGCACGCCGTTGGCGCAAACCTTTCTCTGGTGGGCCAACGCCGCCATTCGCGTCCATGAAGCCTATCAAAGTTTTTTCCCGCCGGATGTCTTTTACGTGGCCGACCACGCCCGGCGCGCGATCAGCCAATACCCGCTGTGCCGGGGCCGTTATTACGGGGTGGATTACGCGGCGCGCGGGCGCCAGGGCGTGCCCGCGGAGGAGCGGCCCTGGCAATTCATCCCGCCGCATTGCCTGGACGGCGCGTCCGCCCGCCCCGCCCGCTCGCGCGTGACCGCGTCCCTGCCGCGTTACGCGCCCAATGACTTGTCCTTTTACGCCAACATCCCCACGCCCTGCTCCTATATGTGCATGGGGTCGAAGGAGGATTTCTGCGGCGGCTACGATTATTTCAGCGAAGTCGGCCTGATCCACCTGGCCAACCACCACATCGCGCCCGGCAAGAAGCAATGGACGTGGGGCAATCACCCGTTCGGCTACAGTTGGGACCGCAACTTGACCGACCCTGACGCGCAGGGCGAATACGGCCCCTACATCGAATTGATGGCCGGCGTCTATACCGACAACCAGCCTGATTTCAGTTTCCTGCAACCCGGCGAAACCAAAGCCTGGAGCCAGTTCTGGTATCCAATCCGCAAAATCGGTCCCGCCCAACACGCCAACCTCGAAGCCGCCGTCAGCCTGGCGTTGGAACCGCGCCGCTTTCGCCTCGGCATCAGCGTGACCCGCGAATTCCCCGGCGCCGCCATTCGGTTGGAACGTACGGGAAACCGCCAAACCGCAGCCGAGTGGAAGGCCGACCTTGCGCCCGGAAAACCGTTTCTCCTCGATTCCCCGCAAGCGCGCAAGCCCTGGCGCATCGGTCAAACGACCTTGCGCGTGTTGGACGGCGCCGGCCATGAAATCATTTCCTATTCGCCCCAACCGCGCCGCCAGGGCGCGATTCCGCCGCCGGCGGACCAACCGCCGCCGCCGCGCGAAGTTCCCAGCGCCGACGAATTGTTCGTGACCGGCCTGCACCTGGAACAATACCGCCACGCCACCCGCGACCCGGCTGCCTACTGGCGCGAAGCCTTGCGGCGCGATCCGCTGGATTGCCGCTGCAACAACGCCCTGGGCCTCTGGCATCTCCGCCGCGGCGAATTCGAGCAGGCATGGCTGTGCTTCCAGCGTGCCATCGAACGGTTGACGCGGCGCAATCCCAACCCCTATGACGGCGAGCCGTATTACAATTTAGGATTGACTCTGGTTTGGCTGGACCGCGCCGACGAGGCGTACGCCGCCTTTTACAAGGCCGCCTGGAGCCAGGCCTGGACCGGCCCCGCGTATCATGCGCTGGCTGAACTGGACGGACGCCGCGGCGATTGGGCCGCCGCCCTGGATCATCTGGGCCGTTCGTTGCGCGCCGGGCCCGAGAACCTGCGCGCGCGCGATTTGCAAGCGGTGGCGCTGCGCCGACTCGGCCGCGCCGACGAGGCGGACCGCCTCTTGCGCGAAACCCTGGTCATCGACCCGCTGGATTGGCAGGCCCGGTGGCTCCTGGGCGAACCGCTCTCCTGCGACGCCCAAACGCGGCTCGATCTGGCGCACGATTTGGCCCGCGCCGGCCTTTACACCGAAGCCATCTCGCTGCTCAAGGGGTTCCATTTCGCCGCGCGCGATCTGCCCGATCAATCCCTCGGCGCCGCTCCTCTGCTCGCGTACACCGTGGGCTGGTTGCACGGCAAAACTGGCAACGATGCCGAGGCCCTCGCCTGCTATAAACGGGCCGCCGCCGCCCCGCCCGCCTATTGCTTCCCGGCGCGCCTGGAAGAAATCGCGGTCCTGACCGCAGCCATGGCGGCCAACCCGCGCGACGCGCGCGCCCCGTATTACCTGGGCAACCTTTTCTACGACCGCCGCCGTCATAAAGAGGCGATTCGACTTTGGGAAAAGAGCGCGAGACTTGACCCCTCGTTTTCCGTCGTCTGGCGCAATCTCGGCATCGCGTACTTCAACGTGTCCAAAAATCCGGGCCGCTCGCGCCGGGCTTATGACAAGGCGCTTGCCGCCAATCCAGACGACGCCCGGCTCCTCTTTGAGCGGGACCAATTGTGCAAGCGCCTGGGGGACCCGCCCGCAAAACGGCTGGCCGAGTTGGAAAAATATCCACGCCTGGTGCGGCGGCGCGACGATCTCTGCCTCGAACTATGCGCGCTTTACAATCAAACCGGCCGGCACGAAAAAGCTTGCGAAATCCTGGCGGCGCGAAAATTCCAGCCGTGGGAAGGCGGCGAGGGATTGGCTCTCGGCCAGCATGTCCGCACCCGTCTGGCCCTCGGACGGACGGCCCTGGCCGCCGGCGACGCCGCCCGCGCCGCCAGCCACTTCCACCTCGCGCTGCAATCGCCCGAGAACCTCGGCGAAGCCCGCCATTTGCTGGCCAACCAGAGCGATGCTCATTACTGGCTCGGCTCGGCCCTCGCCGCCGCCGGCGAGAAGGCGCGCGCGCGCGAACACTGGCGCGCCGCCGCCGATTTTCGCGGCGATTTCCAGGAAATGAGCTGCCGCTCCTTCTCCGAGATGACCTATTACTCCGCCCTGGCCTGGCGGCGTTTGGGCCGGAAAGCCAGGGCCGCAAAGCTTTTCCGCGATCTGCTCGCTTACGCCCGCCGGCTCCGGCGCGCCCCCGCCGCCATCGACTATTTCGCCACCTCGCTGCCGGCGATGCTGCTCTTCGAGGACGATCTCCCCTTCCGCCAGGAGACGGCGGCCTTGTTCCTCCAGGCGCAGGCGCAGCTTGGCCTGGGGGCGGTCCGCGCATCCGAAAAGTTATTGACAGAAGTTCTCCGGCGGGACCCCAACCACGCGCCCGCCGCCGATTTGCGCGCCGAGCTGGCGCTTCCCCGTTTTTGTCAACCCTCTGGTTAATGAGGGACACTCGCTGGCCGCACTCAGGCGCAAAAGAATGACGAAATTCATGCGGGTGCAGTTTTCATCCTTCATCCTTCTTCCTTCTACCTTGTCTTGCCCCGGTCAAGGCTGGTAGAAAATAAAAATGAACCAGAAATCGCCCCGGACAAGGCGCGCCAATTCCGCCGAGGCCTCCCCCTCCAACCGCCAGAGATTGTTCCGCCTGGCCCGCGCCGCCATGAAACACGCCTACGCGCCCTATTCGGGTTTCCGCGTCGGCGCCGCCATCCTCCTGCGCGATGGCCGGGTCTTTGCCGGCTGCAACGTCGAAAACGCCTCCTACGGCCTGACCCTCTGCGCCGAGCGCAACGCCATTGTTGCCGCCGTCGCCGCCAGCGCGAAGAAGCCGGAGATCGTGGCGGTGGCGGTGGCCAATCATCGCGGCGCGCCATGTTCGCCGTGCGGGGCGTGCCGCCAGGTCATCGCCGAGTTTGGGCCGCGGGCGGTGGTTTGGTATTTGGGCGCCGACGGCATCGTGCGGCGGACGATGCAGGAATTGCTGGTGGATGGCTTCCGTTTGTGTCCAAATAAGCCCGCCCACCGGTGAACGCCGGAGTGTGCCTTTAACCAGATGCGACCGGTTGACCTGATCCGCAAAAAACGCGACGGCGGCGAGCATTCGCCCCAGGAAATCTCGTCCCTGGTCGAAGCCTTCACCCGCGGCGCGGTGCCCGATTACCAAATGTCGGCCTGGCTGATGGCCGTGTTCCTGCGCGGCATGTCCGAGGCCGAATCCGCCGCCCTGACCGACGCCATGATGCGCTCCGGCCAGGTCCTCGACCTGGGCGACTTGCCCGGCGTCAAGGTGGACAAGCATTCGACCGGCGGCGTGGGCGACAAGACATCGCTGATCCTGGCGCCGATTGTCGCGGCGGGCGGGTTGACGGTGCCGATGATCAGCGGGCGCGGCCTGGGCCACACCGGCGGCACGTTGGACAAACTTGAATCCATCCCCGGTTTCAACGTCAACCTCTCCCCGCGCCAGTTCTTCCAGGTGCTCCGTCAAGCCGGTTGCTCGCTCATCGGCCAGACGGCGGAGATCGTGCCCGCCGACAAAAAGATGTACGCCTTGCGCGACGTCACCGGGACGGTCGAAAGCCCGGCGCTGATCTGCGCCAGCATCATGAGCAAGAAACTGGCCGAAGGCATCGACGCGCTGGTGTTGGATGTCAAGACCGGCTCGGGCGCTTTCATGAAACGCCAGGAAGACGCCGAGCACCTGGCCGCCATGATGGTCCAGACGGGCCGCCGCATGGGCAAGAAAATGGCCGCGCTCATCACGGACATGGACCAGCCTCTGGGCCGCGCGGTCGGAAACAGCCTGGAAGTCCTCGAATGCCTGGAGATTCTCCGCGGCGAACGGAACCCGATGAGCGAAGACCTTCGCCATCTTTCCCTGGAACTTTCCGCCTGGATGTTCCACTTGGGCGGCGCCGCCGCGAATGTCCAAAGTGGCCGGGAACTCGCCGCGAAACTGCTCGCCGGCGGCCAGGCCCTCGCCAAATTTCGCGAACTCTGCCGCCTGCAAGGGGCCGATCCGCGCGTCGTCGATGAGCCGTCGCGTTTGCCCGCCGCCAAATCCACCGCCCAGTTCACGGCGTCGGCGGACGGCTATATCGAGCGCATTGACTGTGAACAAGCCGGCCTGGCCAGCCTCGTTCTGGGCGGGGGCCGAAACAAACAGGACGACCTCATCGACCATGCCGTCGGCCTGGAGCTATGGAAGAAGCTGGGCGACCCCGTCAAGGCCGGCGAACCGATCGCCACCGTCCATTACAACGACCCGGAAAAGCTGCCGGAAGCGATGCGATGCCTGAAGACGGCGTACCGCATCGGCCCCAAACCGCCGGCCGCGCCGCGCGTCATTGTCAAGACTATCATTGAAGGAGTTGAACCGGCCGAACCCGCCAAATCCCCATGCAACCATTAACAGGCATCCTGGGCATTGTTGCCATCCTCGCCGCCTGCTGGGCGTTTTCCACCAACCGCGCGGTCATTAAATGGAAAATCATCGCCTGGGGCCTTGGCCTGCAATTGCTCTTCGCCTTCATCGTCTTGAAATTCGATTGGGGGCAGAAGGCGATGGGCGCGGCGGGCGCCGCCGTCAACAAACTCCTCCATTACGCCTTCGACGGCGCATCCTTCGTCTTCGGCCCGCTGGCGGACCCCGTCGGCAAGGATGGATTCGTCTTCGCGTTCGCCATACTGCCGACGATCATCTTCATGGCCTCGTTCTTCGCCGTGCTCTATCACCTGGGCGTCATGCAAGTCATCATCCGGGGCGCGGCCTGGGTGATGACGCGGTTGATGGGGGTGAGCGGCGCGGAATCGCTCAACGTGGCTGCGAGCGTTTTCATGGGGCAAACAGAAGCGCCGCTGACCATCCGCCCCTTGCTGGCCAGGCTCACCCGGTCGGAAATGATGACCGTGATGACCGCCGGCATGGCCCACGTCAGCGGCGGCATCATGGCGGCCTACATCGCCTACGGCGTCGAGGCCAAGCATCTTTTGGGCGCGGTCATCATGACCGCCCCCGGCACGCTGCTGGTGGCCAAGACTCTCGTGCCGGAAACCGAAATACCGGTCAGCGGCAGTAAAGTCGATATTGCCGAAATGGAGGAAGGCAAGAGCGGCAACCTGCTCGGCGCGATTTCCCGCGGCACGGGCGACGGCCTCAATCTGGCCATCAACGTGGCGGCCATGCTGATCGCGTTCCTGGCGCTGATCGCGCTCTTGAACGGGATCATGGCCTGGGTGCATGGTTACGTGAGCTTCTTTCCCGGCAGTCTGCAAACCGTCCTGGGATGGCTTTGCGCGCCCGTTGCCTGGCTGATCGGCATCCCGTGGAAGGACGCCACGCACATTGGATCGCTGCTGGGCATTCGCATGGTGGGCAATGAATTGATCGCCTACGGCCAGCTCCATGATCTGAAAGAGCAATTGGACCCGCGCTCGTTTACGATTGCGACCTATGCGCTGTGCGGGTTTGCCAATCTCAGTTCGATTGGCATTCAAATCGGCGGCATTGGCGCGTTGGCGCCCTCGCGCAAGGAGGATTTGGCCCGGCTCGGTTTCCGCGCCATGCTGGCCGGGACGATGGCCAACCTCCTCTCCGCCGCCATTGTGGGCCTCATGCTGTGACACCCGCCTCGCCGAAGTTGACACCCGCCCCGGGTCAACTTAAGTTAAACCCGACATGAATACCATAATCAATGCCAAGAAACTCCGGGCTTCCCTTCCCGAAGTGGTGGAGAAGGTGCGGCGCGGCGGGCGTTTCACAGTGCTGTATCGCAGCCGGCCCGCGTTTCAGGTCGTGCCCGTGGACGCCACGCCCGACACAGTGGGCGAGCTTGCCAGCGAGCCGCTCTATCGCGCCAAGGCCGTCGGACGCTCGACCGACGGCCGTGCCGCCGCGGATCACGACTCCCTCCTTTACGGCGAGTGAAGGCGCTCTTCGTGGACACAGCCGGTTGGGTCGCCTGTGCCGATTCCGTCGATGCGGCGCACCGGCCAGCCGCCGCCGCGCGGGATCGCTGGCTCGAAGAAGGCGGCGTGCTTGTTACCACCGATTATGTCGTCGATGAAACGTTGACACTCCTCCGGCGTCGGCTCGGTCTGGACGCGGCCGAAGCCTGGTGGCGGCAGGTGAACGGCAGTGCGCGTTTGCGCTGGGAATTTGTCAACCTTGCGCGGGCCGACCAGGCGCGAGAGTTGTTCTTTCGCTATCGCGACAAGGAATATTCCTTCACGGACTGCACGAGTTTTGTCGTCATGCGCGAATTGAAATTGCGGGAAGCATTGACCACCGACCGCCATTTTGCGCAAGCCGGGTTTACCCTTTTGCCCAGATGATCACGCTGTTGCGTCCGCCTCGCCGTAGCCGTGGACTTTGGCCGGCCAGGCGGCGGCGAAGACCGCCACCCCGATCCCGGCCACGACCAGCAATCCTTCAAACCCCGCGTCCCAGCCGGCGCGATCCACCAGCGCGCCCAATCCCCATCCCGAAAGCACCGTGCTGGCGTAGCCAAAGATGCTGGTCAATCCGATGGCCGTCGCGGCCGCCCGCTTGGTGGCCAGGTTCGCCACCGCGATGGCGACCAGGCATTGCGGACAATAAATAAAAAAGCCGGTGGCACAGAGCAGGAGCGTGCTTTCCCATTCCGTCTGCCGCGGCACCTTCCAAAACAGGCCCAACGAAACGCCCGCCAGCGTCATCGCCACGACCGCCACCCGCATGGCGCGCCCGCCGAAGAAGCGGTCGGTCATCCAGCCCGCGAGCAACGCGCCCACGGCCCCGGCGCATTCGAAGCCCGCCATCATCCATCCCGCGTGCGTGATGCGGTAGTGTTTGGTTTCCGTCAGCAGCGTCGGCCCCCAGTCAAACACCGCGTAACGGATCGTATAGACAAAGAAGTTCGAGACGGAAATGAGCCAGACATACTTGTTGCCGAACACCCGCTTCAGGAGCAACGCCCGGAACTGGGCGCTGGTTTGTTCGCCCGACTCGCCCTGCGTCCCCTCCACCTCCGGCAACCCGACCGACGGCGGCGTATCGGGAAGCGCGCGCGAAAGATAATAAGCGCAGAGCAACGCGATGGCCGCCGGAACAAAGAAACAAAAACGCCACGACGCCGTCACCAGATAGCCGCACAGAATGACAATCAATCCCCCGCCGATGCAATGCGAGGTGTTCCAGATGGACATCTTCGAGGCCAATTCCCTGGGCGAAAACCAATGGGTCGTCAGGCGCGCGCAGGGCGGGAAACCCATCCCCTGAAAATAGCCGTTGAGCATCCAAATTACGCCGAAGGCCACCGCCGTCGAACTCATTCCGAAAAACAGATTGAGCACCGCCGACCCGACAATGCCCGTGACCATGAGCGCGCGGGCGTTGGCGCGGTCGCCGACGAAGCCGTGGCCGAATTTCGAGACGCCATAAACCAGCCCGTGCAGCGTCAGGAACGTGCCCAGGACACTCTTGTTCAGGTGCAGCGTCTGCGCCATCACGGGCATGGCGACGCTGAGATTCTTGCGGACGAAGTAGAAGATGGCGTAGCCGATAATGGTGGAGAACAGGACGCGGGTTTGCCAATGCTTGAACCGCGCGCGGATTTCGCCGGGGTCCGTCAGCGTCACGGGACGAGGCGAATCGGGCTTGAAAATGGCAAATAAGGCGTTGCTGGTAATCGGCGCAGCTTAGAAACGCGCCCCCGTCCGGTCAAGCGCGGCGGCGGGGCTGCGATGAAGAACCGCGAACACCGGGCGGGACGCCCGGCGAACCCGCAGACGAGGACGCCTCCGCCACGCAGCTTGTGCGCCAGTGATAATCGCCCCGCTCTTGCAGGCCATTGAAAATTGGTCATTGAAAATCGAAAATTGGTCATTGAACAGCAGAGCGTCTGGCCCCCCGCGAAGCCCGTTGTCAATCAGGGAGCGATGAACCCCAATTACCAATGACAAATTTTCAATCTTCAATTTTCAATGTTCCTCGAATCGAGAACGGCAAGTCAACAAAGCCGAGAGAGTCGGCAATTCGGTCCAGGGCAGGCTTGTAAACGGGGCCGGAGCACGGTAATGTTGAAGAATGATCGGTTGGAAGCTCACGTGGATCGCGGCGCTGGCGGCAACGGCCGCCGGATGCGGCGGCCAGCCAACGGCCACGACGGCTCCGGCCAAGACTCCCTCCACCAACCAAATCACTATGCTGCAAGTACGCTTTCTGGACGACAAAGGACTGCCCGGCCCGCTGGTGGCAACGCCCAAAGTGGTCAAAACCGACGCGCAATGGCGCCAGCAGTTGACGGCCGACCAGTATCAGATCGCGCGCGGCAAAGGGACCGAGCCGGCGTTTTGCGGCGCGTTTTACGATCAACATAAGCCGGGCATTTATTATTGTGTTTGTTGCGGGCTGCCCTTGTTTACGTCGGAGGCGAAGTTTGATTCCGGCACCGGGTGGCCGAGCTTCTTCCAGCCGGTGGCGGCGGAGAACGTGGTCAGGAAGGAGGACCGCAGTTACGGAATGAACCGGGTGGAAATCCTCTGCGCGCGCTGCGACGCGCACCTGGGGCACGTGTTCGAGGACGGCCCGAAACCGACCGGGCTGCGCTATTGCCTGAATTCCGCCTCGCTCACCTTCACGGAGAATAAAAACCTCAAGGACGCGACCCATCGCTGAGAATTTTCCCGATTGCCTGCCCGGCTGGGAGAACTTAGACTGGCGGCCGCATGAAACATCAGCTCGATTTTGAAAAGCCGCTTTTGGAGCTGCAACGCAAGCTGGACGACTTCAAGAAACATCCCGAAACCCACTCCCCGGGCCTGAGTTTCGAGGAGGAAGTCTCGCTCATGGAAAAGAAGATCGAGGAGACCCGACGGCAGATTTTCGCCCGTCTCAGCGCCTGGGACCGGGTCAAACTCGCGCGCCACCCCAAACGGCCCTTCGCCCTGGACTATATCAGCGCCATGTTTACCGACTTTTCCGAGCTGCATGGGGACCGGTTGTTTGCCGACGATCACGCGGTGGTGGGGGGCCTGGCCAAATTGGACGACCAAAAGGTGATGGTCATCGGCACGCAAAAGGGCCGGGACACCAAGGAAAACATCAAGCGCAATTTCGGCTCGGCCCATCCCGAAGGCTACCGCAAAGCCCTGCGCTTGATGAAGATGGCGGACAAATTCGGCCTGCCCATTGTCTCGCTCATTGACACCGCCGGCGCGTACCCCGGCATCGGCGCCGAGGAGCGGCACGTGGCCGAAGCGATCGCGGTCAACTTGCGCGAGATGATGTTGCTGGAGGTGCCGATTATCGCCATCGTCATTGGCGAAGGCGGCTCGGGCGGCGCCCTGGGCATCGGCGTGGCCGACCGCGTTTTGATCCTGGAGAATGCCTACTATTCGGTCATCAGCCCGGAGGGTTGCGCGGCCATTCTTTGGAAAGACCGCTCCGCCGCCCCCAAAGCCGCTGAAGCTCTCCGCATCACGGCCAGGGATTTGTTTGAACTGGGATTGGTGGATGAAATCGTGGCCGAACCGCTCGGCGGCGCGCACACCGACTGGCCGGGCATGGCCCAAACCCTTAAAACGTCCCTGCAAACAACCCTGGCCGGCCTCAAGAAATGCTCCGGCGGTGATCGCCTGAAATCGCGCTACCAAAAATACCGGGCCTACGGCCAGTTCATCGAGAATAAAGCGAAAATCGCCCTCAGCGAGAGCGCCGTCCAGAACGGCGAAACGTCCCCCAACGGCGCGGGCGCTCTGCCGCCGGCCCAGCCGGCGCGCCCCTCCATGTGAAGCTCTATCCGCTGACCTTCCAACCCATTTTCAAGGAGCGCATCTGGGGCGGGCGCAATCTGGAAACTCTTTACGGCAAGCGCCTGCCGCCGGGCCTGCCGGTGGGCGAGTCCTGGGAAATCAGCGACCGGCCAGGCGATGAGAGCGTGATTGCGCGCGGGCCGCTGCAAGGCAAAACTCTTCATTGGCTGATGGAACAATGTCCCGTCGAATTGCTCGGCCCGCGCCAGCCGATGCCGCCCCGCTTTCCTCTCCTGATCAAGATCATCGACGCCCAGGCGACGCTCTCGTTGCAGGTTCATCCTCCCGCCTCGGTGGCCGCGTCGTTGGGCGGCGAACCGAAGACGGAGATGTGGTACGTCGCCCACGCCGGACCGGCCGCCGAACTGTTCGTCGGTTTGAAAAAGGGCGTCAGCCGCGCGGAGTTTGAACGCAAACTGGCCAGCCAGTCCGTCGCCGAGTGCATCCATCGCATCCCGGTCAAGCGCGGCGACGCCATGTTTTTGCCCAGCGGACGCGTCCACGCCCTGGGAGCGGAGACGGTGATTTTTGAGATTCAGCAGAATTCCGACACGACCTACCGCGTCTTCGACTGGAACCGGGTGGATCGCGCCGGAAAACCGCGCCAACTCCACGTGCCGCAGTCGCTGGCCAGCATCGACTTTGGCGATTTCGAGCCGCCGCTGTTGCCGGACGCTTTTGCCCCCGCCCATCCGGGTCTGATCCGTCCGCTGGTCAAGAATAAATTATTTGAAGTCAACCTCAGACAGTTAAGCGGCGGCGATCAACTGCGCGTGGCCGACGGCCGCATGCAAATCATCGGGGTGCTGGAAGGCGCCGTGCGGATGGAGGGCGCCGGCGAATGCCTTGAGCTGGCCGCCGGCCAATTCTGCCTCATCCCCGCGCAATGCGCGCGGGGCGCGTTCAAAATGGCGGATGCGGGCGGTGCGGCGTCATTCCTGCAGATTTATTGCTGCGCGCTGGTTTTGTCGTAGAGCACCTGCTCGCGCAATCCCAGCCGCCGGCCAATCCGCTTGACGACATCGGTCGGAAAGGCGCGCCAGGGCACCAGATTGAAGACCTTGCAGGTCGAACTGCTGACGGAGCCGTTGTATTCGTAGCCCGCCATCGCCCTCAACTGATCGTCAATCTTCGCGCTATCGCCCTCCGGCACGACGATCGCGATGACGCCGGGGAATTCCGAGTCGTCAATCACCATTCGCTTGAGTGTGATGCCGGCCTTGCTGGCGGCCAGTTGGACGGCGTTGCTGAGGCCGTCGGTGGTGTATCTGGCGTCGAGCCTGGACGGTGGCGGCACCGGATCGCCCAGATACTCGAAGAGGGCTTTATTGGCTCCCGCCAAGGACGAAACCGCGGAGTTGCTGGCGCCCCCCATGTCCGATGCGTTGCTGAGGTAGCTCCAGCCCTTCTTTTTGAGAACCCATTGGCCCTGCCCAAAATAAACGCCCCCAAATCCGCTGCCTCGGACAACCGGGTAAAACGTGACGTGCAGATAGCCCTCCGCGGTCATAGTCTTGACGAGATGAAACGTCCCGGTGCCGTTGGTGATCCGAACCGTTTGTTGCGGGTCGGTGGGCGTGGCAACGTTTTGCAGCGTGGTGGCGAAAAGGCACAAATTGGCCTGGTCGCGGGAAGCGAGTGTGTAAGTGCCATCGACGCAATAAGTTTGGTTGGTCGTGATCGCGGCCGAAGTGCCCCGCACCTGGGTGATGGTGATGTTGTCACCGGGCGCGAATTCCGCCTCGCCCAGTTCAAACTGGACAGGGTAGGGGAAGTCGGCGGGGGTATCGGCCATCGCGCACGTCGCGGCCAGCAGCACGGGAAGCAGATTTTTCATAGCGGTGTTTTCCTTTCTTGCAGTTGCGGAACGGGGTTTTGGTTCAGGGACAGGCGGAGATTTTCTTCCACGACCTGCGGGGTGCAGGTCAGAACATCAATCACCAGATTGTTTTCCCGGTGAAACACGTAGGTCGGGTCGCAGTACGACATACGAATGGAAATGGCCACCGGGGCGGCGTTGTGCTCCGGCTGCCGCGCTGTCTCTGTGTTTTGGACGTGCGCGCGGAACGGCCCGTAAAGACTCAAACCGACGGCGACAAACAGCGCGGTCGCAATCGCCGCCGGCCAGGCAAACTGGCGCAAAAACCCAAGGAGCGGATGCTCCGCTGCCGGCGCGGTGGCGGCCTCCGCAAAAGCGGCTTCGATGCGCCGCTTCACTTCAGGGCGCAGCGCAAGGGATTCCGTTTCCCGGCGGAGGCGCGCGGGAAGCGATTGCGCAAGTTGCTGATGCCGGCGCAGAGCCTCGCGGCAGACGCCGCACTGCGCCAGGTGCCGCTCGGCGCGGGCGCGTTTGCCGGGGGAAAGCGTCCCATCGAGGAACTCGAACACTTCATCCTGGAAATCGCGGCAGTTCATCTATTCTCTGTCTCCTTTGTGCCGGGAACGCCAAAAAGGTTCAGTTCGCCCGGCAGAAGGTCCCGCAACTGGGCGATGGCATAGTGGAGCCTGGATTTGACCGTGCCTTTGGAGATTCCAAGGTGCGCGGCGATCTGGCAGATTTTCATATCCTCGTAGAAACGGAGGACGACGACCTCGCGGTGCGGGGCGGTCAGGCGGCCAAGGGCGTCGGTTAGCGCGGTCGAAGCGGCGTCCGTATCCAGGCGGCTCGGCCCCTCTTCGGGCGCTGGAATTTCCTCTTCGGTCAGGTTGGGGTCGCTGACCAGCCGTTTGCGGTCACGGTGGTAGTGGCGGGTGAGGTTGAGCAGGATGGCGTGGAGCCAGGTGTAGAGGGCCGCTCCGCCCCGGAACCGGTGGGCTGATTTCCAGGCTTGAAGGAAAGTTTCCTGGACGAGGTCCTGGGCTTCGGTTTCGTTGCCGCAGAGCAGGAAGGCCGAGCGCAGCAACCGCTGCCCGTAGGAATCGACCAGTTCGCGCGCGGCGGCGGGGTCCTGGCCGCGCAGCGCGGAGATGACCTGCTCTTCGTCCATTTATCCTTTGTGCCACTGCCGGGAGAAAGGTTCAAGGGCCGCCCCGAAAATGAGCGTTTGACGGGCCGAAGTTAGGTGTTATGTTTCTACACGTATGAGCGCTAGAAAAATTGAAAATAGTCCGCTCGGACTATCTCCCCGCCCCACCCAATGTCTGACGCTTCCCGCCAATTCCGTCCGTATTCGGAAAAATGGCATTGAATTTCACAACGACGTCCCCCTTTCCCCCTGGACCGAGATGACGGTCACGCTGCAAGGTCCAGGCGACGCCAAGAAGGTCAATTTCACGGGCGTCATCGTCGAGTGCGCCGGCAACCGGGCGGAGGGGTACGCCATCTCGATGCTCTTCACCCACGTTTCGCGGCAGTCACAAGCGCGCTTGCTGGCCTATTCCTGACTGGATTCCTTCCGGGCTGAGGCTGTAGAGTGCGGGCGATGGAAACGTTTCGCCGCATTTTGACCGCCGCCATTGAGGGAGGGGCGTCCGATGTTCATTTGAAGATCGGCGCACCCATCGCCTTTCGCATCAACCGCAAGCTCGTCAACGTCGAAGGGCCGATGCCCTCCGAGCAATGGATGAACCTGGTGATCGACAACATCGTGCCGCGCCACATCAAACAAGTCCTGGAGACCCGCCACGAATGCGATTTTTCCTATTTCATGCCGGAGGTGGGCCGGTTCCGCACCAATTGTTTCTATCAGCGCGGCCAGCCGTGTCTGGCCCTGCGCTACGTCAAGACGCAGGTGCCCAGCTTCGAGGAGTTGGGGCTGCTTCCGGTCTTGCGGTCCATCGCCGAATCGCCCCGCGGCATCGTGCTGCTGGCCGGCTCGACCGGTTGCGGCAAATCGACCACCCTGGCCGCCATGATCGAGCACATCAACGCCACCAGCCGCAAGCACATTATCACCTTGGAAGACCCCATTGAATATGTCTTTGAAGACAACCAATCGATCATCGAGCAGCGCGAGATCGGCTTGGACACTCCTTCCTTTGACGAGGGGCTGCGCCATGTCCTGCGCCAGGACCCGAACGTGATCATGATCGGGGAAATGCGCGACGCCACCAGTTTTTCGGCCGCGATGAGCGCCGCCGACACCGGGCACCTGGTGCTCTCGACCCTGCACACGACCAACGCCTCGCAATCGGTCGGGCGCATTTTGGACTTTTTCAAGCCGGACGAACGGGAGCAAATCCGCCGGCAATTGGCCGCCACCTTGCAGGCCGTTATCTGTCAGCGGATGGTTCCGACCATCGCCGGCGGCATGACCCCCGCCATGGAACTCATGATCAACTCCCCCACCGTGCGCAAACTCATCGAGGAGAACCGCCTGGAGAAACTTCCCGCCGCCATTGAAACGGGGGGCGAAGAGGGGATGCTCAATTTCAATCAGTCTCTTCTCCAACTGGTCAAGGACGCCAAAGTTTCGCAGAAGGACGCGCTGGCCAAAGCGACCAACGCCCAGGCGCTGGAAATGAATTTCCAGGGAATCTTTCTCACCGAGGGCAAGCGCATCCTTGGGTGATTTGTCCAAAGATTTGCCTTGTCGCCGGGCGCTTTCTTTGCCACAAGTCAGGTCGAACACATGTTGAACCCTGAACTTGTCCGCATGAAACTGAGCCGCAAACTCCCCTTCGCTGCCGGCCTTGCCGCTGCGCTCTTGTCCGCCATGGTCTGGCCGCCCCAGTCGCTTTTTGGCCTGGGCGTCGCGGTGCCTGACCAGGATGCCTTCGCCACCGCCCGCGGCAACGCCTTTGTCGCCACGGCCGATGACCCGGCCGCCGTGTACTACAACCCGGCGGGCATTTCGCAACTGACCGGCATGAACCTGTCGCTGGGCGCTTATGGCATTGTCTATGGGTCCACCTACAAAAGCGGCGGCGCCGACATTGACAGCAAAACGCAGTGGGCAGCCCTGCCCCAGGTCTTCACCACCTACAGTCTTCCGCAATATCACCTCACACTCGGCTTGGGCACCTATTCCCCTTATGGCTTGAGGATGGAATGGCCGATGAACTCGCCCTTCCTCGCCGCCGGTGAGACGGGCGAGATTCATTATTACACCGTCAACCCGGTTGTGGCCTGGCAGGTCTGTCCCTCCGTCTCCATCGCCGCCGGGCCAACGCTCAATTACTCCCAGGCCGATCTGAAAGAGTACCCCGGCTTTGTCAATCACTTTCGCGGGCGCGACACGGACGTGGGCTACAACATCGGCCTGCTCTGGCGCCCGGCCGAACAGCACTCCGTCGGCGTCACCTACCGCAGCGCCACGGACATGAATTATTCCGGCCATGCCACCCTGCCCGTGCCGCCCTTCACCGCCAACATCAGCGACACGGCCAATTATCATTTCCCCCAAACCCTCGCTTTCGGCTACTCCTTCCGCCCCAACGCAAAATGGAACTTTGAGGCCGATGCCGACTGGACCGACTGGACCACTCTCAAAGTCTTGACGATCAGCCCGCTCAATGAGACGCTGCCGTTCAACTGGGACCAGAGTTGGATGCTCGACTTCGGGGCGACTCGCTATTTGGGCGACGGCTGGCGCATCAGCGGCGGTTACATGTACAGCATGAACTCGGTCCCTTCCTCGACTTTTAATCCGCTGATTCCCGATTCGGACCGCCATCTTTTCAGCGTCGGCGTCGGAAAAAAGTACAAGCATTTCAGTTGGGACGCGGCGTATCAACTGTCGTGGGGCCCGTCGCGCTCGGTCAGCGGCGACGCCTTCCCACCAGCCAACGGCAGCTATGAGTTCCTCAGCCATGCAATCAGCCTCAACTTCGGCTACCACTTCTAGCGCCGGAAACGCTCCGGCGGAGAAACCGCGCGGGACCTTGCTCATTGTGGATGATGAGGAAGGACCGAGGCAATCGCTGCGCGTTGTTTTCAAAGAGGATTACAACCTGCTCCTGGCCTCCAACGGCCACGATGCCGTCGAGTTGGCCAAAAATCATAAAATCAACGCCGCCGTCCTGGACATCCGCATGACCGGCATGAGCGGGACCGAGGTCCTCGAGAAGCTCAAAAGCATCCAGCCTTCCATTGAAGTCATCATGCTCACCGCTTACGAGACGGTCGATACGGTCCGCCAGGCCTTGCGCCTGGGCGCCTGCGATTACCTCAACAAACCCTTTGATGTCCCCACCATCCGCAAAGCCGTCGCCACCGCCATGGAACGGCATTCCTTCGCCGACGAAATCCGGTCCAACAACGAGAAACTCACCGCTCTCCAGGCCGAATTGCACGACCAGCGCCTGCAAGAGGAGATCACCCGCACCCGCGGCGAGATTTATGCCAGCATCATCCACGACATCAACGGCCCCTTGACCATCATTTCCGGTTTCATTCAAATCATCAACCAGCGCATGGGCGATTCCAAGCGGCTGGAAGGGGAGGACATGGAGATGGTCAAGGACCGGCTCAGGCGCATTACCCGCCAGGTCAGCAACTGCATCGAAATTTCCCACCGCTACCTCAGCTTCATGCGCCAGCAGCCCGCCGGCCCGGCCCGCACCAACGTCAACCAAATCCTGGACGATTTGCGCGAACTCCTCAACGTGCATCCCAGCAAGGGCGCCAACACCCTCAAAATTCACACCCTGGCCCAGGAAGTTGAACTCCAGATGAACGGGACCGATCTCATCCAAATCCTGCTCAATCTGGCCATCAACGCCCTCCAATGCTCCCCCGAACCGCACCTAGTCGATATCGCCGGCCAGATGCTCAACACCGGGGCGGATTTCTCCCATCTCTACGAGGGGCCGGCGGACCGCATTCTCTACGGGCAAGGCTTCTCCAACACGCCCCCGCTGTTGCTGCTCTCCGTGCGGGACGACGGCCCTGGAATCCCGCCTGATGTCCTGCCGAAGATTTTTCAGCCTTACTTCACCACCAAGGCGCCCGGCAAAGGCACCGGTTTGGGATTGGCCATCGTCCACCGCCTGCTCAAAGAGGCCCGCGGCTGTATGCACGTCCATTCCAAGCCCGGCGAAGGCACCTCCTTCAACATCTACCTGCCCGCGACAGTCAAACGCTGAACGCCGCGCTCCCGGCCCCCGAATCCGTCGCGATTAGGAAAGATTTTCCGCTGGCGTCTTATTCATGGGCTGGTCTTGTCTCAAGGCTCCGTGGCGACCAGCGGGCTGTCCCCGTGCGGCATTTCGGCTCAGACGGAACATGCGCGGATTCTATGCCGGCCCGGCCCGCGCCGCCAACGCCCAATTTGTGCAAAGCGCCTTGGAATAACTGCACTTGGGCGCCGGCGGAACCCATATTCGGTAGGGACGCCGGTGCCCCGCGTCCACTGACCTCTCAGCCGCCGGCGGGCTTCGTTCCGCGGCAAGTTTCACCGCACGGTGAAGACAGATGCAGACTCATCGGGACAATGGGAGAGACGGGTTTCCCAAGCCTGAGACGAGGCTTCGATTCCCCAGGTCCCCCATAGCGCGAAGCGCGACGGCGGATTCACCCGCTTCATTGATTATCAACGACTTACGAGCCATTGCGGTAAAACCGCAGTAAAACGGACCGAAACCACCTTCGCTCTTTGACGGTTGTCGAATTCAAATCTCGTCGTAACCTGACGCCGCACTTGCGCTATCGCTATCGAATCGGTTAGTTTTCGCTCGCCCATGCTGCTGGACCAAGCATCTCTTCAATTAGGCTGGCCTGATCGCCGGCAGGTACTCAAGCCTGCTGGCGGGGGCAATCGCGTATTGGCCAATTTGGCGCAGGAAAAAATTGGGCTTCCGCTAAAGCGTCAAGGTGCGGTACTTGAAGTCGGCGTTTTGTCTCCATCACCTGAATCAGCTAACACCGAAGCGCCACTCGCAATTATTTGTGAATTCAGCCAGCGCCCGCCGCCACAGCTTCTTGAATTGGCTCACAAACTGGCTTGGAACTTTTGCCGGACGCGCTTGCTGATCACTGCTGAACGCGACCGGCTACGCGCTTGGACCTGTTGCAAACCGCCAACAGCAGATTTTAGATCAAAGCTTGTTTTCGACGACTCCGGTTCGGTCAACGGACAGGCGGATTTTCCATCTCTGTCGCAGACCGCTGCCAGCGCACTTCATTGGGTAAACCTTGTTTCAGGCGAGTTTTTCCGCCGGCGGACAAATCAATTCCGCCCAGACGAACGCGCCGACGCCTTGCTTTTGGCGAACCTTCGTTTTATCCGAACGGCCTTACTGGAAGCCAACTTGCCGAAGGATGTGTGTCATGATCTCTTGGCGCGGCTGATCTTCGTCCAGTTCCTCTTTCACCGGAAAGATAAAAGCGGGAAACCATTTCTTGATGAGGCCCTTATGCAAGGTCGTTTGCAGGGACGGTTGTCGCGCTCCCACACCGGCCTTGAATCTATTTTAACCGATCGTGACGACACCTATGCTCTCTTTAGGTGGTTAAACGGAAAGTTCAATGGCGATCTGTTTCCCGGAAAAGGAGGCTCTGCCGCTGCCAAAGAGCGCGAATGGCAAGAAGAGAAGAATCAGGTCGGCAAGAAACATCTGCAGTTGTTGGCCGATTTCGTGTCGGGCCGGATGCAAATGGAGAGGCACCAGCCAACCCTTTGGCGGGAGTATTCATTTGACACGATTCCGCTCGAATTCATTAGCAGTGTCTATGAGCAATTCGTCAGCGAGGACGCTGACCGGCAAAAAGCATACTATACGCCTGCACATTTAGTGGATTTCGTTCTGGACAAGGTAATCCCATGGGACGAAGACGACTGGAACTTGAGAATATTAGACCCGGCATGCGGATCGGGAATTTTTTTGGTGAAGGCTTTTCAGCGACTTGTCCATCGTTGGAAACGTGCAAATCGCGGTAAATCACCAAGGGTGTCGGACCTAAAGCCGATACTTGAGAACAATTTGTTTGGTGTGGATACGAACCATGACGCAGTCCGCGTTGCTTCCTTTAGCCTTTTCCTGGCGATCTGTGACGCAATTGATCCTCGGTACTACTGGAAACAGGTTGTGTTTCCTAGGCTGCGTGGGGTTACGATGCTGAAAGCCGACTTCTTCGACGAAGCGGCCGAAGGCATCCGGACTCGGGTTGATAGGAGTTCGTTCGATATCGTTATTGGAAATCCACCTTGGGGCGATAATACGACCACGAAAAACAGCACGTTCGCCGAGAAATGGGCAAAGAAGAACGCATGGCCCGTTGCAAATGGCGACATTGGTCCATTGTTTCTTGCCAAGGCGGCGGTACTCGCGAAGGAAGCAGGGCAAATTTCTTTGTTGCAGCCAGCGACGGTTCTGCTCTTCAACAAGTCGCCCCGAGCTCTGAAGTTGCGGACCAAGCTGTTTTTATCTTTGGATGTCGAGGAGATTGCAAATCTTTCGGCGCTTCGTTTTGGACTGTTTTCCAAAGCCGTTGGTCCGACATGCATTATCACGGCGCGCAATCGATTACCGCGACCCGAAACAATGATCGAATACGTTGTGCCGAAAGCTTCCAAATCGAATGATGACGAATACCGTGTTGTGATCGAACCACAAGACATCAACCTGGTCCGACTGGACGAAGCTCGGTCTGACCCCCTTATATGGTCAGCTTTTTCTTGGGGCGGACCGCGGGATCTAGCTCTTTTGCACCGCCTAGGGCGGTTTGAAACTTTGGAAAGATTGAAATCCCATAAAAGGATTGAAACGCGGGAGGGTATTATCCGGGGTGACCGGCAGAAGCGCCAACAGAAAATCCTGGAAAAGCGGATGTTGGAGCAGCCGGATTTCCCTGAAGAAACGTTTCTCTATTTGGATCCAGAGCGGCTTGGACGGAATGGAGATTCGCAGACTCATTCGGCAGACTCAACTGACTTCACGGCTTTCCATCCACCCCAGCTTATTTTGAAACAGAGCTGGCGGGTGTCAAAAAAGCGATTCCAAGCAGCGGTCAATGTTGGCAATGAAGGAATTTTTTGTACGCAGAGCTACCTGACGATCCATGCGAATCCCGAGTATGAGCACGTTTTGGATGCTGCGTGTCTTAGCTACAACAGCAAACTTGCAGTGTATTTCATGCTGCTGTCCAGCGGACGCTTTGCGGCTTACAGGCAAGAGTCACTTGCTGAGGATTTGCTACGCGTTCCGCTGCCGGAGGCGACGAAAGGTTTACTCGAAGGACTCAACAATCTGGATGATGTGGATAACCGCGTCCGAACGCTCTTCCGTTTCAAACCATCTGAGTGGGCTTTGGTTGAGGACCTGTTTGGCATCACCTTGCCGGATTTCAAGGGCGGACCGAATTCGCCTGGTCGGCAACAATCCATTCGCAAGCCGACGACCGCGAGAATATCGACTGACCCCGACCTACACCGTTATGCTGAGCAATTCATCCGTGTCTTGAATGCGGGCTTTGGCGATGAAAAAACGATTTGTGCTACCATCTTTCAAGAACCGCTGTCCGAACGGTTGCCAGTCCGGTTGATTGCGATTCATCTAGATTGGCCGGGAAGAAGGTCCGTGGGAATTGAACCAATGAAGTTGGAGATGTTGCTGCAAAGGCTTGCCAAACTTTACGCTGATTGCATGAAAGCGCCCGAAAAGAGACCTGGGTTTTACTTTGAACGGAGTGCTCGCATCTATGCCCCACATCAGACTTCTAGTGGCAACGTTCCCACGGTATTCATAATCAAACCTGATCAGCGCCGCCAGTGGACCCGTTCAATGGCTATGCGCGATGCTGACGAAGTCGCCGCCGAAATCATGCGTGCGAAATGGAAATAAACATCGCGCATGAGGCGACGCCAAACAGTTAGCGAGCAACTTTGGCCGAAGGACGCATGCTTCAATTCGCTCAAAGCGTGGCCTGCCGATGCTGGCATTACGATCTTACGGCGCGTTTGGAGCGCTTATGACGATCTCGGCCGGGAGATATTGGCCAAAGTGGATTGGTCCGCGACGGAAGACGAAGTCGAAAGGAGTTTGACTGCCTATCACAGCATTAAAATCCAAGAGTGGCAAACAGGCGACGAACCTTTCATCTTGCATCCGGAAATGCCCGAGTTCGAAACTCGCAAGCCCGCTCCCGCGCGGTCCAAGGCTTACGATTTCGGCTTCGTCATGCGCGGCGGTGATTACTCGATGGTCTGGCCTATCGAAGCCAAGGTTCTCAAGACGGATCGGAAATTGTCTGGTTATCTGCGCGATTTGGACGAAAAACTTCTGACGTGCAAGGCCGCGCCATTCTCGCACGAGGGTGCATTGATTGGATACCTGCTCTCAGGAAGCCCCAGCGTTGTGTTTGAGGGGATCGCTGCTCACATCGGTCAATTGTTATTCTCGCATCCCGTCTTTTCTGGGCGGAATCACCGCACTTCGACTCACAAACGCGATGTCCCGAGGGACAAGCCTTACCCGAAGGACTTTCTTTGCCATCATCTAGTGATGGAAACTAAACCCGTTATCAACTAACCGACCATAAAGGGGTTCCTAACATGTTCGCATTTTGTCTGTCCGCGTTCACAAAGCCTCCGACTGACGGATTTCCAGGACCCCATCTCCAGCCGGTCGCAGATCCATTTGAGCGGCATCGTCGTTTCCCGTCGCAACCGCCGCGCCAGGGCGATCTTCACCGGGCCGCCCTTGCGTTGCAACTCCAGAAAAGACCGCTTCCCGGCGGTCGCCGCGGCTCCTCAAACGATAAATCGCGCCCCGATATTGCAGACGAACCTTTCGCGCCATGCTCGAAGGCTCCCCCCTTCCGCCCGCCCTGTCAACCAACAATGCGGCAAGCCAAAACCTCCTCTTCATCCTGCCTGCCCTGCCATCCCGTCCGCCGCAGCTCCGTCCCCCGGAGCGACGGCGGATTCATCTGTCCGTCTTTTTCTGGTTGCGGCTGGCCGCGCTGGGTTCTGCGTCATTCAGCGCGTTCTGCGGGCCTCAGAATCATACTCTTTTCACTGGCTCCCCTTTTTGGGTCGGCTAAAACATCCATAAGTGCTTATCTCTGCGCTCCTTGCGCTCTCTCGTGGCGATTCCGCACCCGCCATTCTGCACCCTCATAAACTCACTGATTCACTGATTCACTGATTCTTTTCCGGTTCCGACTTCATAATTTTCCAAGAAAAAGTTCTTCCATATTCCAAAAAATAGTGGTAATACCTTAGTCGATGAACCAAGAATCATCACATGGGGGAGGACGGGGCTTCGGCTCCAGGCGAGCCGCTGGCAACCCGTCGGCCTGCATCCGGGCCGGCGTTCCACCGGCAGATTTTGCCGGTCCGGCTCCTCCGGCAGATTTCGGTCAAGGCAAATCAAACGAAAATCAAACCAAATCAAACTAAATCAGACTAAATCAAACCCCAAACAACAGGGGGGGAGGGGGGGTATCCATTACTCGCCGATGGTCAAATCTGACCAAAAACAAAAATATCGCCAGCGCCGCCAGCCGTCAGGAAATTCAACGCGAGCCTGTTCGGCCGCCGCTTGCCTTGTCGGCCCGGCCCGGCGTAGTCTGAGCCGGCTTTTGGAATCCATGAAACGCCCATGAATGTTCGTGTTCGCTTTGCGCCCAGTCCGACCGGCTTTTTGCACATTGGCGGGGCGCGCACCGCCTTGTTTAACTGGCTCTTTGCCCGCCACACCGGCGGCGCGTTTGTCCTGCGCATCGAGGACACCGACGCCGCCCGCAATACGCAGCAGGCCACGGAGGTCATCCTCAGCGGTTTGCGCTGGCTCGGCTTGGATTGGGACGAAGGGCCGGCCACGCCAGACCCGGCGGGTCCGAGCAAGGGAGATTTTGGCCCCTATTTTCAATCGCAACGCGGCGCCGTTTACCAACGCCGCGTGCGCGAATTGCAGGACAAGGGCTTCGCCTACGAGTCCGGTGGCGCGGTCAAATTCAAAATGGAACGCCAGCCCATCGTCATTCCCGACCTGGTCGTCGGCAACGTCACGCGCGAATTGACCGACCGCGAGCAGTTGGACCCCGATTTCGTCATCATCCGCTCCGATGGCCAGCCGGTTTTTCATTTCGTCAACGTGGTCGATGATTTGGAGATGCGGATCACCCACGTCATCCGCGGCGAGGATCATCTTTCCAACACCGCCAAGCACATCGCGCTCTTCCGCGCCTTTGGCGTCGAGCCGCCGCGGTACGCGCACATTCCGTTGATCCTCAACCCCGACGGCGCCAAAATGAGCAAGCGCGACCGCGGCGCGTCGCTGCAAAGTTACATCGACGACGGCTGCGCGCCCGAGGCGGTGGCCAATTACCTTTGTCTCCTGGGCTGGTCGCCGAAGGAAAACCGGGAGAAGATGCCGATGGAGGAAACGATTAAACTATTCGACCTGCCGCAAATCCTCCGCCACAACGCGCGTTTTGATATTGACAAGCTGCATTGGCTGGACGGCGAATACGTCCGCGAGATGAGCGAGGAACGGTTCCGCGACCTGGGCGCCGCCGCGCTGCAACGCGCCGGCTACAGTGTCGGGAGTTACCCGCCGCAATACGTGAAAGCCGCCCTGGCCACCTGCAAAGGCAAAATCAAACGCTTCGCCGATCTGGGCGCTTACGGCGGCTTCTACTTCATCGACGCGGTGAAAATCGATCCCGCCGTCGCCGCCAAGGATTTTACCGCCGAAAGTCTGGCGCGCCTGAAGAAGTTGCGCGACGCCCTCGCATCATTGGCCGCCTTCACCGCTCCCGAAATCGAGAAGACGCTCAAGGCCGTCGCCGGCGAATTGGGCGTCAAAGTGGGTGCGCTGGTGCATCCGATGAGGATGGCCTGCACCGGCAGCGTCGCCGGGCCGAGCTTGTATCATCTGATGGAAGTCCTCGGCCGCGAATCGGTCTTGAAACGAATCAATGCCGTCCTGGGGTAAAGGAAGAAGGATGAAGGATGAAGGAAGAAGTGGATTTACGAAGGCGAACGACGACCTTCGCGTTGCGCGTAGTTCGGATGTTCTCCGCTTTGCCGAAAACGACCGAGGCCCGCGTGCTGGGTCAACAGGTGTTGCGCTCCGGCACTTCGGTGGGCGCCAACTATCGGGAAGCGCACCGTGGGCGGAGCAAGGCCGAATTTGTCGCCAAATGTGGCGATGCTCTGCGTGAACTGGAGGAAACCGCCTACTGGTTCGAACTTCTCGTGGACGGAAAGATCGTGCCCGCCGCCAAATTATCCGCACTCCGGGCGGAGTGCGACGAACTAATCGCCATCTTCGTAACGATCATCAAGAAGGCGAAGGCCCAGTAAGCTTCATCCTTCATACTTGGCCCACTTCTTCCTTCATCCTTCATACTTCTTCCTTCATCCTTCATCCTTCTTCCTTCCCGGCCAATTGCCGCAGCACGTATGGCAAAATCCCCCCGTGCCGGTAGTAATCAATCTCCACCGGCGTGTCGATGCGGCAGGCGACCGCGACGTTCGCGACCTGTCCGTTGGCCCGCGTGATGCGCAAGGCCAGGTCTTGTTGCGGCTTGAGCTGGTCAGTCAATCCTAAAACGTCGTAGGTTTCCGTGCCGTCGAGTTGCAGTGTCCGGGCGGAGGCGCCGTCCTTGAATTGCAGCGGCAGCACGCCCATGCCGACGAGGTTGGAGCGGTGAATGCGCTCGAAACTCTGCGCCACCACCGCCTTGACGCCGAGCAAACTCGTGCCCTTGGCCGCCCAATCGCGCGAACTGCCCGTGCCGTATTCCTGCCCCGCCAAAACAATGAGCGGCGTTTTGCTCTGCGCGTATTTCATGGCGGCGTCGAAGATGCTCATCTGCTCGCCACCGGGCTGGAATCTGGTCACGCCGCCTTCCACTCCCGGCGCCATCAGGTTCTTGATGCGCACGTTGGCGAACGTCCCGCGCGTCATCACGCGGTCGTTGCCGCGGCGCGAGCCGTAGCTGTTGAAATCGACGAAGTTGACGCCGTGCTCGATCAGGTATTGCCCCGCCGGCGAAGTTTTTTTGATGCTGCCGGCGGGCGAGATGTGGTCGGTCGTCACGCTGTCGCCAAAAATTCCGAGCGGGCGCGCGCCTCTGATCTCCGCGATATGGCCGGGCTGCAAACTGAAGTTCTCGAAGAACGGCGGTTGTTGGATGTAGGTGCTCCTGGCGTCCCATTCATAGACCTGGCCGGTGCTGGCGGGGATTTCATTCCACTTCGGGTTCTGCGCGGCGAAATCGCAGTACAATCGCCGGAACACCTCCGGTTTGAGCGCGGCCCGCATGGCGTTTTGCACTTCCTGCGGGCTGGGCCAGATGTCTTTCAAATAAACGTCGCGGTTTCCGGCCCGGCCGATCGGCTCGGATGTCAAATCAATTGTCACGCGGCCCGCCAGCGCGAACGCCACCACCAGCGGCGGCGACATGAGGAAGTTGGCCTTGATGCTCTGATGGACGCGCGCCTCGAAATTCCGGTTGCCCGAGAGCACCGCCGCCGCGATGAGGTCGTTTTTCGTCACCGCCTCCTCGACGGGCGCGGCCAGCGGGCCGGAGTTGCCGATGCAGGTCGTGCAGCCGTAGCCCACCAAATTGAAGCCGAGCTGATCCAGATACGGCTGCAATCCGGTCTTGTTCAAATAATCGCTCACCACGCGCGAGCCTGGCGCCAACGACGATTTGACCAGCGGATGCGGCTTGAGTCCGGCCTCGACCGCTTTTTTCGCCAGCAACCCCGCCGCCAGCATGACCGACGGATTGCTCGTGTTGGTGCAACTGGTGATCGCGGCGATGAGCACGTCGCCGTGGTGAAGCTGCCCGTTGTCCCCGACAGCAAACGCCCGGTTCAAATCCGCCGCCGCCTTGCCGAATCCATTTTCCGTCACCGCCTTGGAGAAAGCCTGGCTGAATTCGTCTTTGAGCCTGCCCAGTTCGATTCTGTCCTGCGGCCGCTTCGGGCCGGCGACGCTTGGCCCCACGGTGGCCAAATCCAACTCCACATCCGTCGAATACGCGATGTCGCCCTTTTGGGGCATCCCGAAAAGCCCCTGGGCGCGGAAATAATTCTCGTAAAGCCGGCAATGTTCCGCGCTCCGGCCCGTCTGGCGCAGATACTCGACGCATTCGCCATCGATCGGGAAAAAGCCCATGGTCGCGCCGTATTCCGGCGCCATGTTGGCAATCGTGGCCCGATCCACCACCGCCAGCGCGGACGCGCCCGGCCCGTAGAACTCGACAAATTTTCCCACCACCTTCGACGCGCGCAGCATTTGCGTCACCGTCAACGCCAGGTCGGTCGCGGTCACGCCCGCCTTCAACGACCCCGTCAAATACACGCCCACCACGTCCGGCGTCAGAAAATAAACCGGCTGGCCCAGCATGCCCGCTTCCGCCTCGATGCCGCCCACGCCCCAGCCGACAATCCCCAGTCCGTTGATCATGGTGGTGTGGGAATCGGTCCCGACCAGGGTGTCCGGATAATAGACCGGCGGCTGGCCGCCGCCGAGAACGCCCTTGGCCAAATACTCCAAGTTGACTTGATGCACGATGCCGATGCCGGGCGGGACGACCTTGAACGTCTCGAAGGCCTGCATGCCCCATTTGAGGAATTGGTAACGCTCGCGATTGCGCTGGAATTCCATCTCCAGGTTGCGCTCCAGCGCGTCCGCCGTTCCCGCGAAATCGACCTGCACCGAATGGTCCACCACCAAATCCACCGGCACCAGCGGCTCGATGATCCTGGGGTTCCGGCCCAGTTTCACCGCCGCCGAGCGCATCGCCGCCAGATCGACCAAAAGCGGAACGCCGGTAAAATCCTGCAAAACAATGCGGGCGACCAGGAAAGGAATCTCCGCGGTGCGCGCGGCCTTGGGCTGCCATTGCGCCAGTTGCCGGACGTTGGTTTCGGAAACCCTTTTCCCGTCGTAATTCCGCAGGACCGATTCGAGGACGATGCGGATGGAAACGGGCAGTTTTGAAATCGCGCCCACGCCGGCCTTTTCCAAAGCGGGCAAGG
This sequence comes from Verrucomicrobiota bacterium, assembly GCA_049510745.1. Taxonomy (GTDB): domain Bacteria; phylum Verrucomicrobiota; class Verrucomicrobiia; order Limisphaerales; family Palsa-1400; genus PLGF01. Next base: position 88,423 of record JBEKYR010000017.1, read on the forward strand.
AATAGAAGGCGCCTTTTGTCCCCTGCCCAAGGTCAAAATCCTTCAGACTGTCGAATAAATTATGTGTGTTGCTCATAAGAAGGCCCGGCCGGTCGCGCCTGGCACCTCAGAAAAATGCGGTTTGCCCCCGCGGGAGTCAAGACGCTCTCACAGCCCGCGGCGGATGACAACGCGCGCGCCTGCCCGGCCCCGAAGCGTCTTTTTCATGCGGCCAGAATTCGCCCACCCGGTCGCCCGCCTTTGAAGGCACATCGGCCTTCAAGAGCTGAAGAAATCTCAAGTCGGTTGTGGCTCGCAAAGGGGTGAGGAAGCTGACAGAATCGGCTTCTGGAATTGCCATGCGCCTGCTCATTGTCGAGGACGACGAGAAGACCGCCCGCGCGCTCGCCTCAGGATTGGAGCGCGGCGGGTACTCCACGGCCACGGCGCATACGGGCGAGGAGGGGTTTTTCCTCCTGAACGCCGAGACGTTCGATCTGGTGGTGCTCGATTGGATGTTGCCGGGGCGATCGGGCATTGAGATTCTCAAAACCCTCCGTTCGCGAGGCAACAAAACTCCCGTGCTGCTGCTGACAGCGCGCGATGCCGTGGACGACCGGGTGCTGGGGCTGGAAAGCGGGGCGGACGATTATCTGGTCAAACCGTTCGCCTTCGCGGAGTTGTTGGCGCGGATCCGAACGCTGCTGCGCAGGTCCGGCCCCAACGAGCCGTTGAGGAAGACCATTGCCGATTTGGTGGTGGATTTGGAGTCGCGCCGGGTGTGGCGGACGGATAAGCCGATCGAGCTTACTCCGCGCGAGTTTGATCTGCTGGCCTTTTTGCTTCGGCAGCAGGGCCAGGTCGTCACACGCGAGATGCTGGCCAAAGAGGTCTGGCGCGAAGCCAATCGCATCACGCCGCTGGACAACGCGATTGACGTTCACGTGGCGCATTTGAGGCGCAAAGTGGATGAAGGCCATGGCCTCAAGCTCATTCACACCATTCGCGGGGTGGGTTTCGTGCTCCGTGAGGAGGCGAACGCGTGAAGGCTTGGTGGCGACGGCGCCCATTGAGAGTGCGATTGGCCGTTTGGAACGCGGTTGCGGCGGCAACGGCGGGTTCGATGGGCGTCGCGCTGGCGGCCGCGCTGGGGATTTGGAAACCGGCAACGTTTTTTGAACTGGTTGTGAACCTGGCCTTGATCTGGGCTGGTCTGACGCTGGTTTTCAGCGTGGAAGCCTATTTAATCGCCCGCCGGATGCTTGCGCCGCTGGAGGAGTTGCTCACGCAGACCCGGCGTTTGTCGGCCGAGGGCTTGAGCCAGCGCCTGCCCGTGACGAATCCTGATGACGAACTCGGGCAATTGGCTGCAGGGCTGAATGATGTGCTGGAACAACTCGAAAGCTCTTTTGCGGAACTTGACCGGCTCACGGCTGATGTTTCGCATGAGCTGCGCACGCCGCTCACAGCGATGCGCGCGGTCGGCGAAGTTGCTCTGCGCGACCGGAATCCCGCGATTCTTCATGACGCCGTGGGCAGCATGCTGGAAGAGATCGTCCGCATGAACCAGCTCATCGAGCGGTTGCTGCTGCTGACCCGGTCCGATAACAACGAGATGCCGTTGGAAATGGAGGCTGGGCTGGTGCGCAAGGTGCTGGTGGAAGTGAACGACGCGTTGAGCCTGGTGGCGGAGGAGAAACAGCAACAGCTTCAAACGGAGTGCCCGGATCACTTGCTGGCGGTCTTCGATCCCGCGCTGCTTCGACTGGCCCTGTTGAACCTGACGCAGAACGCCATTCGTTACAGCCCGGCCGGAAAACCCATCAAGCTGCGCGCCTTCGCTGAACAGGATGACGCCGTAGTCGAGGTCGCCGACGAGGGCCCTGGCATTGCGCCGGAGCATCAACAGAAAATCTTCGAGCGGTTCTACCGGGTGGACAAAGCCCGCTCGCGCGCGGAGGGGGGCGTGGGTTTGGGCTTGGCGATCGTCAAGTGGTCGGTCGAACGGATGGGCGGCACGGTGGAACTGGACAGCGAAGTGGGACGCGGCAGCGTGTTTCGCATCCGATTGCGCAGGATACGCAGTTGAACCGGGTTCCGGACCGTTTTCCCGGATCGGAATCCTTAAGAATTCTTCAGAGAATCTTCAGTAACGCGCCGCGCCTTCCCTCGCGTATATCTGAGGCGGCACATTCAAGGCATGTATTGGCTCAGCAAATGTCTGCACCAGGTCCGCCGTTTAAACCGCCGGACATTGATCTTCCTTGCCGCTCTTGGCCCCGGCATTATCACCATGATCGCCGACAATGACGCCGGCGGCATCTCCACCTACGCGCAGACCGGAGCCAAGACGGGGTTTAACTTGCTTTGGGCCATGGTCATCCTGGTGCCCATGGCGTATTATGTGCAGGAGATGACGGTGCGCTTGGGGGCCGTCACCAAGCGCGGCCACGCCGAAGCCATCTTCGATGGTTTCGGAAAGTTCTGGGGATGGTTTTCCATTTTCGATTTGGCGGTCATCAACTGGCTCACGCTCGTCACCGAATACATCGGCATGACGCAGGCCATGAGCCTGTTCAACATCCCGCCGTGGGTCACGTTCTTCAGTGTCACCTTCCTGCTCACCGGCATCGTCATCACCGGGCGTTACTGGACGTTCGAGAAAATCACGCTCTTTTTCTGCCTCTTCAACCTGGTCTATATCCCCGCCGCAATCTGGGCGATGCACACCGGCAACGTCCGGGAAGGCTGGAGTGCTGTGGGGCAGGGTTTCTACAATCCCAGTTTCAAGCTCGGCATGTCAGGCGTGGCCTTGCTGACCCTGATCATGGCCAACATCGGCACGACCATTACGCCGTGGCAAATCTTCTTTCAACAATCCGCCGTGGTGGACAAGGGCATGGATGTGAAGCAGATCAAATTCGGACAATTCGACACCTTCTTCGGTTCCTTCATGACCTGCGTGGTGGCGGCGTTCATCATCATTGCAACGGCCGGCGTCTTCTACTACAACCCGTCCAATCCCAACTCCGCCACCCTGGCGGCGGACACCGCGGCCAATCATGCCACCACCGGTCCTTGGTCGAAGATTGATCCCTCGTTCCACAGTTGGCAGGACATGGATTCGGCCGCCAAAACCGCCGCCGCCATGCCGGCGGTCATGCCCGGCGGTTCCCACTTGGGCCAGTGGGCCAGGCTGCTCTTCGCCATCGGCTTGTTCGACGCCGGGTTGCTCGGCGCGCTGTGCATTTCCCTGGCGACAAGCTGGGCGCTGGGTGAAGTCTTCGGCTGGGCGCATTCCCTGAACCGCGGCGTTCGGGAAGCGCCGTGGTTCTATGTCGCCTACGTGCTGATGCTGATGTCGGCCGGCGTCGTCTCGCTCGTCGCCAGCATCGACATGCAGAACATCATCACCATCTTTGTGCAGGTCGTGGCGGTGACGCTGCTGCCGGCGGCGCTGATGTTTTTGAT
>JBEKYR010000018.1:0-91583 GCA_049510745.1 Verrucomicrobiota bacterium
TACCTGGACCTGCCATGAACGCGGAGCGTCTGGGCACATTGGCGCGGCTTCTCCTTCATCTGGCGGTGCTGCGTCCGCTGGTCAGGCTCTATTGCGGCGTGCATGTGACCGGTTCGGCTCACCTCCATGATTTGCCGCGCTTCATCCTCATTGCCAATCACAACAGCCACCTCGATGTGCTCCTGCTCTATTCCCTGCTCTCGGCCCCCGATATCGCCCGGACCCACCCCGTGGCCGACGAACTCTATTTCGTCCGCCACCCCATTGTCTTTGCCCTTGTGAACTTCCTTTTTCAGCCGGTTTGGATTCGCCGCGGACAGGCTGGCCGGCACGACGATCCCTTGCGGGGAATTCAGAACCTGCTTGAGCGCGGCCATAACATCATCCTTTTTCCCGAAGGCACCCGGGGGCGCCCCGGTGAACTGCAGGCCTTCAAGAGCGGGCTGGGGCGGCTGGTCAGTCAGCTTCCCGGCATTCCGATCGTCCCCGTCTTCCTCTCCGGCCCTGAGCGGGTCCTGCCCAAGGGGAGCTTGGTGCCGCTGCCCTTCTGGAGCCAGGTGCTGGTGGGGCCGCCCCAGTTCTGCGCTGGCTCGCCCCGCGACACGACAAGGCATCTGGAAAACACCCTCCTCGAACTGTCCCGCTCCGGGGCCGCCCGGCGCAGCCCGCGCAAACGCCGTCGCCCCGCGCCGGCGCCGGCCCTGGCGGTTTTAGGCATCGACGGCTCGGGCAAGAGCACCGTCTCGCGGTGGCTGGCCCAGCGCCTCTCCGCCCAGGGCAGCGCCTGCCTGGTCAGTGACCGCCTGGAATTTTTCGAGCGGGGCGAACTCAAACCGCTTCAGCCGCTCGGCCTGGAAGAAGCGCGCGGGATGATCGGTCGCTACGCCAAGCGCGCCCAATCCCTGGCCACCTACAAGATCCCCAAGCTGGCCGAACTGGTGCTGCGCGATCGATTGCTCTCCGACGTGAACCGGTGGTACGCCCCGCAGTGGGTTGTCATGGACGGATCGCCCCTCCTGAACATGGCGGCCTGGGCGGCTCTCTACGGCCGCGAAGACCTCGATGACGACTCCTTGGCCAAAGCCATAGCCGTCCTGGCCGGAGATGCTTCCCGCCTGTCTCGATCCGATCCTCTGTTTGATCAGATTCCTGAACTGGCCCTGATGCGCCGTCTGGGCTTGACCCACCTGCAACTCCCCAGGCTGTTGGTCTTGCTCGATCTCCCGGCCGATCTGGCCTGCGCCCGCATCGCCAGCCGCGGCGGGCCGCGCCAACCCCACGAAACCGAAGAACAGCTCGGCCGCCTCCGCGAAGCTTACCGGAGGGTCGTCCGCATCACGGCCCGGAAATGGAACGTCCCGGCGCTGGTGGTTGACGGCGCCCGCCCCCTCGACTACGCTCTGGATGAAGTCTTGCGTTTCGCCGCAGAAAATCTCGAACAGGAACAAAGCCATGGCCACCAGCCGCCGCATTGACGTCATTGCCACCTCGATTTCCGGCTCGGTCAGCGACTGGCGCAAGGTGGACCGCATCGTGCCTCTGTTCCGGAAGCACGGGGAAGAGAATGTGCAATTGGCCGTGCTCGACTCCCACCGCGACGCCCGCGCCAAGGCCTGCGAACTGGCCCGAGCCGGCTCCACCCTCCTTATTTCGGCCGGTGGTTCGGGCACCTTCAACAGCGTCGTCGAAGGCTGCCTGGATGCCGGGGTCGAGTTAAGCCCGTTGCGTTTGGGTTTCCTGCGCAAAGGCTCGGCCGACCTGATCGGCAAAGTGCTGGGCATGCCCGACAACATCGAAGAGGCCGTGGCCGTGTTTGTCGATTCCATCCGTCATGACCGGATCACGCCCTGCGACATCCTCCAGGCCACCAGTGAGCTGGGCCAGGGCGCGGCCCGGCATTTCGTCGGATACGGCGGCGCGGAAATTTTCGGCGAAATCCCGCACTTCACGGAAAACCGATTCATCAAATACTACAAGGGAATCCTCAGCGAGTTGTTCGGTGATCTGGGACCGTTCTTTGTCGGGACCAACCTGGTCATCCTGCGGCGGTTGTTGGCGCCGCGCTATCGCTCGCGCCGGGTTTGGGAGGTGGTGGTCGATGGCCAATCCGTGGCCCGCGGACAGTTCCAAGCCATGATCATCGTCAACGGCGACCTGGGGCCGAACCTGCCCCTGGCCAAAGGCGTCCCCTTGGGTTCCGGCGACTTCCACCTCTTCGCCATCCGCAACCTGGGGCCGGCCCGGCTCCCGGGGCAGTTGCGGGCCGCCTGGAACGCGTCCATCCTCCAAGACCCCGCCCGCTGGGGATTGGAATCGTTCCGCATCACCCAATCGCTGGTTCTCCGGCCCGGCAACGACGAACCGTTCCCCCTCAACACCGACGGGTCCACCTTCGAATGCCGGAGAAGCGCCCGGTTCCGCATCGCCGGCCGACTCAATTTCCTGAGCCACCGTTGAACGGACCACCGGGGCCTGGCCAGCCGCCCAACAAGGGCCGTGGATCTGGAGGCTTGGTTGGAAGTGCTTTCGTCCTGATCGGAACTTAAGTCATGTCCGAATGGCTGTTGCCATCAATCAATGGCAATGGTATTGTAATATGGTATGAAACATGATCTTGTGCCCATCGATCAGGCAGGCCGGATTGTTCTTCCAAAGAACGTGCGCCAGGAACTTGCCATCAAGCCCGGAGACACATTCAAGGTCTCAATTGAGGGCGTGGCGGTCACGTTGACGCCGAGCAAGGAAAGCGCGGGATTTGTGCGGAAGGGGAAAGCGCTTGTTTTTTCAACCGTTGGCGACGAGAGATTGAGCGCGGAAACAGCGCGGGAAATCCTGGAAACTGGCCGGGCGGAACACGATTCCCGAAGCGTCGAAGGTCTCGGCGGTCAAAAGCGCCGGGAATGAAAGTCTTCCTTGACACCAGTGTGCTCGTTGCCGCTGTGATTGAAAAGCACGCGGCGCACGAACGGGCTTTTGCCGCGCTTGAGCGCGTCCAAAACGGAAAGGATGAGGGCTTTGTTTCTTCCCACAGCCTGGCCGAGCTTTATGCAAATCTGACAAAACTTCCGCCGCCGTTTCGCCATTCACCGGAGCAGGCCTTGCTCAGCATTGAAGAGAACGTTCTCCCGTACTTTAAAATCTCAAGCCTTGTGGGCAGTGATTACAGCGCGCTGATTCGCGAAGCGGCCCTGGCCGGCATTCAGGGCGGCACCATTTACGACGCTGTTTTGCTGAAGAGCGCAAGAAAAGCGGGGGTCGATCGAATCTACACGCTGAATTTAAAGCATTTTGAAGCCGTGGCGCCCAAGAACCTCGGCCTGAAACTGCTCGTTCCGTAACGATGCCCGGAAAAAGCGGATTCCTGGAGATGTCAGCCAACAAGAGTTCTGGGCTTCCCTTGGCGCTTTGGCGTCTTTGGCCCTTTGCGTTTTTCTGTCCTCTGCATTTTGCATTGATCTCTCGTGCTGGCGAAGACGGATTGGAAGACGAAGCCCGCAGTGAGAAAGGAAAAGAATAAGAGTTGTCTTTTCTCCGCGCCCTCTGCATCTCTGCGCGAGCCTCATGCCGGTTTAGATGCGCGATTTCTAACTTGCTTTCGTTGTGAGGGTTGGAGGCGAATCAGTGGGTGGAAGAATGCGATTACGCGGGACCCGGTTAACGTTTGACGCGCCTCTCATACAAGCATCATGCCAAAAGAACCGAGAAGAAATAAAAGTGCTCCAATCGCTCCAAGACCGGTACGCGAAATGAAGCTGCCTGGCTTCAGTCGAGAACTCAATCCAGCACAAGCGAGGCCAAAAAGTAAGACGAAACCACCGATAAAACTGAAAGCCGCAGAACTGCCGTCGCTGGCGAGGGCGAAAATACAAGCCATGAGAAGCACGGCGAACGAAGCGATGAAAAGAAATCGCCTGAGCCTGAGAACACCAATGACCAAAAGTGTAATTGCCGCTACAAATGGAATTGACTGGAAAACTGTGTCCATGCGCGTCGAGTGGTCAACGAAAATGCTCACCGAAGCGCCGCCAAAGGCCCTGAATTGAAACCAGGGCGCAATCCGCGCGCTCGCTGGAGCAAAGGTTAGGCCGTGTTTTCATGTGTCCGTAATCTCCGACGACGAATCACCTTAGTTAGACAAGCCGCTCCGGCGACAACCAGAAGCGCCCAAATCGCCGAAGCAACGCGAATCCAAACCAGCCAATATGCCTCATCTGGATCGTTGGATGTGGGCGGAGCAAATGCAGTCCACGGCTGCAACAGCAGGCCGACGAGCAGCACGAGCACGCAAGCAATCGTGGCAGCAATCGTCGATTGCTTCCACCATGCCAGCGCAAGCAATCCAGCAACGACCAGAAGAACAGCAGCGATAAGGAGCAATCCGTAAAAGAACGCCGCCTCTGCCAAACCTGCCATTGCTAATACCATGTGGCCAGTATGCCCAATTCTCGGCGAAAATCGAGCATTTTCCATAATCTGTAAACAGCGAAGTAAAACAAGCAGAGCCGGAAAGTGAGCCATTCAGCTCTCCAGTTCTGCGGTTGAGTCTCGCCCGCCCCATCCATCATTTCGTCGAAGTAATAAAGCAAACCGCTTGCCGCTCCGGGAGAATCCGCCTTCTTTTTTGCCGCAAGTCCGATCGCGGCGCGAGGGGTTTCCCCCACCCTTCCGTCCAAAAATCGCAAAACAGGTTGACTCTTGGGCGGCTTTTGGGAGATTAGCCGCGTTTGTATGGCCAAAATCCAACGCGCGCTGATTTCTGTCTTTGACAAGACGGGCTTGATTGCCTTCGCCCAGGCCCTGACCGCCGCCGGCATCGAGATCATCTCCACCGGCGGCACGGCCAAGGCCCTGCGCGAGCACGGCCTCATGGTCAGCGACCTGAGCGCCTACACCGAATTCCCCGAAATGCTCGATGGCCGCGTCAAAACCCTCCATCCCAAAATCCACGGCGGCCTGCTCTATGTGCGCGGCAACCCCAGCCATGAAGCCGCCGCGCGCAAGCATGACATCAAACCGATCGATCTGGTGGCGGTCAACCTTTACCCCTTCGCCCAGACCGTCGCCCGGCCGGACGCGACCCTGGCCGAGGCGATCGAGAACATCGACATTGGCGGGCCGTCGATGCTGCGCAGCGCGGCCAAGAACCACGAGAGCGTGACGGTGGTGATGGACCCGGCGGATTACGCCGCGGTGGCCGATCAAATCCTGGCCGGCGGCAACACCACCCCCGAACTGCGGCGCGCCCTGGCGGTCAAAGTCTTCGCGCACACGGCCGCTTACGACGGGCAGATCGCCGCCTACCTCGGCCAAACCTTCGGCGTCCCGGCCGCCGGACTCCCCTCCCCGCCGCCGGCGGGCCGGCCCTGGCCGCCGGTATTGCAGTTGACTCTCAACCGCGCCCTGGAATTGCGCTACGGCGAGAACCCCCACCAGCGCGCCGCCCTCTACGGCCCTTTTTCCGATTTCTTCCGCCAATTGCACGGCAAGGAGCTTTCCTACAACAATATCCTGGACTTGACGGCGGCGGCGGCCCTGGCGGCGGAATTCGCCGGCGAAGCCCCGGCCCTGGTCATTGTCAAGCATACCAACCCCTGCGGCGCCGCCCAAGGCGCCACCCTGCGGGAGGCCTGGGAAAAAGCCCTCGCCACGGACCGCCAGGCCCCCTTTGGCGGCATCATCGCCGCCAGCCGGACCCTCGACCTGCCCTGCGCCGAGGCGGTGGCGGAGATTTTCAGCGAGGTCATCGTCGCGCCCGATTTCGCCCCCGACGCCCTCGAACTGCTGCAAAAGAAACGGAACCTGCGCTTGCTCAGGGCGCTCAAGTGGCCGGGCAGCGGCCAGTCGGTGGAATTCCGCAGCGTGGGGGCCGATTCGCTTCTGGCCCAGGAACCGGACGGCGGGAAAATTCCGGCGGAGCAACTGCGGATCGTCACAAAACGGCCCCCGACGGAGGCGGAACTTCAGGCGATGATCTTTGGCTGGAAACTGGTCAAACACGTCAAATCCAACGCCATCGTGTTCGCCGGGGCCGACCGCACCCTGGCCATTGGCGCGGGCCAGATGAGCCGGGTGGATGCCTGCCGCATCGCCATTTGGAAGGCGCAGGAAGCCGGACTGTCGCTCTCCGGCAGCGCGGTTTGCAGCGACGCGTTTTTCCCGTTTGCCGACGGCCTGATCGCGGCGGCCAAAGCCGGTGCGACCGCCGCCATTCAACCCGGCGGATCGGTCCGCGACGCGGAAGTCATTGCGGCGGCCGATGAGCACGGCATGGCGATGGCGTTCACCGGCGTGCGCCATTTCCGGCACTGAGAGCGCCCTTCTTCCTTCCCGCGTTGGCTGGTTCAGGGAAGCAGAGCATAGACCAGGGCCACCTGGCCGAGGCAGAGCGCGCCCAAAGCAATCCAGGTCAGCCATTCCCGCGCCGCCAGCGAGGAGAGGCGGACCGGGCTGAGGCCGAAGCGGATTTTCACCGCTCCCAGAGTCAGCACGTCCCCGTTGCGCAGGAGAGCGCGCCGCACCGGGGTGCCGTTGACGCTGAGCAAAGCATCCGGTTCGACTTCAACGATCAAGCCGTCCTGCCGCCAGTCGATCTGAAAATGCCGGGGCCAGACGCCGGCATCGTCCAACGCCAGATCGGAGTCTTGTGACCGGCCCGCCCGAATGGGAAAGCGGGCGCTTTGGAAGGTCGTGCCCGTTCGGTTCCCGGACTGGATTTGCAGTTGAACCATTTACCAGAAACGGCGCGGAACATAAATTTTGTCCCCCGGATAAACGGGCAAATCCAGTTCCGGGCGCTTCAACGCCTTGACGCAATCAATAATGAACATCGTGCCGTCCACCCGTGTCAACTGCACCTTTTTCTTGTTGGCAAACGGGGTGAAATCGCCGGCGGCCTGAATGGCGCCGGTCACCGTGATGGGGCCTGAGTAGAGAATCCGCCCGCCACCGCTGCCGCTGTTATTGACCTGGCCTCCGACAAAGAAAAAGCGCATCGGCGGCGTGACCGTGACGTTGATATGCTTGTACCAGGCCGGCACGTAGAGCGCCTGGATGTCATTCTGAACCTGCCCGGGCGTCTTGCCCTCAGCAGGGACGTGGCCGATGAAAGGCAGATTGATGGACCCGTCCGCCGCGATGTCCTGCTCAATGGGTTGAATGGGGTCCGGTGTCCCGCTGAGTTCCACTCTGACCCTGTCGCCCACGCGCAAAGGACCCAGATTGTTTGTGGGCGTGGCTTTCGGCGTGGCGGAATGGTACGGCTGGTCGGCCTGCGGCTGACTGGTGTCGCACCCGGCCAAGCACGCCGCCACCGCCAGGCCGCACAACGGATAAAGACAGCGCCGAAGATTATCGCGTAAGAGTCTCATATTCAAAGCCTTGCAATTAAACCGAATCAATACTTCTGCTTGATTTCGATTTTGGCCTCTTTTGCGGCCTCACTGAGTTGGACAACTGTCTGGTCTTTATGTTGAGACTGATACTCGTAATAACCGCTGTAATAGTAGTAATTCTCATCCTGGCTCATGTTGATGTTGTTCAACACGATGCCGATCAGGTTGCCGCCCACTTTGAGAATCATCTGTTTGGCCCGCAAGGTCATCGGCTGCGGGTAGCGGCGGTACTGGATGACTTGCAGCACCATGTCCATTTCGCTGGCCAGGATGGACGCGTCGCTCACGCCCAGCAGCGGCGGCGAATCAAAGAAGATGAAATCATAGCGGCGTTTGAGTTCCTGGATCGTTTCCTTCATTTGCGGCGACCCCAAAATGCTCATGGAACTGCTGGGCAATTTCCCGCTCGCCATAAAATCCAGGGTCGGCACTTTGGTTTTTTGAATCACCTCGTCCAACGACCGCTGCTTGAGCAGAAAGTCGGTCAGTCCCACCGTGTTGGAAACGTGCAGAACCTTGTGCAGCGTCGGGCGCCGCAAATCCGAATCCACCACCAAAGTGCGCTGGCCGTTCTGGGCGAAAACCGTGGCCAAATTGAACAGCGTGGTGGATTTGCCCTCGCCCGCGCCGCCGCTCAGCACGGAAATGGTGTTCCAGCTCTCGTTCTTGCGCGAAAAGAGCAGGTTGGTGCGCAAGACCCGGTAGGCTTCGGCATGCGGACTTTCCGTCCCCTCCTCCAGGATCACGCCCACGTTCTGGGGGATGACACCCAGCACGGGCGCCTGCAACGCCCGCTCCACGTCGTCAATCGTCTTGACGCTGGTGTCCAGGTACTCAATGAAGAAGGCCAGGCCCAGGCCGACGATCAGGCCCACAATGATGCCCAGGGGAATTATCACCGTGCTCTTTGGGCTGACGGCCTTCTTTTCCGGCCGGCCCGGATCGCGCACCACCACGATGCTCCCCATCGGCTGGTTCTCTTCCGTCACTTCCTCAATCAGCCGCGTTTGCAGCAAGTCCCGAATCCGTTTGAGGTTTTCCGCCTTGGCTTTCTCGCTGTAATAGGGCTGGCGTTGCTTGGCCGACTGGTTCCGCTGCTGTTTGATCGCGTCTTCGTTGCGCTGAATGATCTCAAGATACGCCTTGTCTTCCTCCACCCGGGTCCTGATGCCATTGACAATGCCCTCGACTTTCGCGTCATAATCCCGCTGGGATTGATCAAGTTGCTTGCGGGCTGTCTGGTAAAGGGGGTTTTGCTCGCCGTAATCGGTCATGGCCTGGGACATCTTGTCTTTGGCTTGCGCCAGACGATACGCATACTCCGTCAATTCGGGGTCGTTATGATTCGGGTAGGCTGTGGCGATTGCCACTCCCAACTTCTCGCGCGGGATGGCTTCCAGCTTGGCAAGAATATTGCTGTACTGACCATAATCGGCCGCCGCCGTCACTTCATCGTGCGCCCATTCCCTGAGGCTCTCGGATTCAATCGTATCGCTGATCGGGCTTTGGTCGAAGAACTCGCCGATGTTCAAATCCACCCGCAACTGATTCAGATTGCTTTCCGCCAGATCCACACTGTGCTGGGTTTCGTCCAACATTCTCTGGAGAGACTCGATGCCCCGGCCGCGGGTGCCTTTCCATTGGTCCAGGCGCGAGCGCCGGTACGACTCGGCGATGCCATTGACAATGTTGGCCGCCAGTTGCGCGTCCGGATTCTTCACCGAAACCTCAATCAGGCTGGTCATGCGGGTTTGTTCGACCGAGATCTTGTGGGAGAGATATTCGTAGGTGTCATCCAGGGTCCACCGGCTGTAGCCGTTTTGCTGGGCCAATTTCTCGTCCAAATGCAGGCTGACGATCACATTGGTGAGGATGGACCAGGACTCAATGATCTTAAACTGGGTGGTCAGAAAATAAGGGTCCGTGCCGATCGTCAGTTGCCGGCCCTCGGCGATCGGCACCTCCGGCGTGTCCTTTTCCACCTGAATCCGCACCATGCTCGAATACTGTTTGGGCAGCCAGATCGTCAGCAGGGTGCTCGTCATCAAACAGAGCAGAAACACCACCAGAATCAGGCTCCGCCGCAAACGGATCACCCGCCAATAGTCCAGAAAATGCAGTTTTGTCTCGGTCGCTTCGCTTTGTGTTACGGCATCCATAGTTTAAAAAAAAGAAAGCCAGATCGTATGCGGGAGATACGTTCCAGCCTTCTGCGCCAAAGGTCAATTTTTTTCTTTTTATTTAATAGGTCGCCCGGATGCCCAAATAGACAAAGTTGCGCGTGTAACCGCGGTCTGCCAGGTCCGAGTTCAACTTGCTGTAATTATACCCACCCTCCCCCAAAAACCACGGAGTGAAGTGATACGTGGCATTCAATCCGAGGATGAAGAAAGCTTCACCTTTGCCGTTGTATCCCGGCCCGCCTCCGTTGAAGGTCGAGAATTGGGCCTGTCCCAACAGCGTGGCCATCAACTTGTCTGACACCGCATGATTGACCGACGCATACGCCGCCGTCGTGTCGCTGTCCAGCACGGGGGTATTGCCCGTCAGACCGACCACGTCCGTCGAACTGTGAGTGTGTTTCACTCCCACTTGGGCCGAGCATCTTGGCAGGTACTGGTCCGTCAAACTAACGTCCACGTACGGCGACAGTTTCGAGGTGTGGAACTTGTAATAATCCAGGTATTCCGCTCCCACCCTGGCCGAACCATTCACATCCGGCGTGAAGCTGTGGTCCGCTCCGACATAGACAAAATCTTCATCGGTGTCGCGGATGTTGCTGTAATCGTATTTCGTCACCGGCGCGGCATAAATGATCTTTTCCGGGCTGGTATAACCGACATTCCCGTATTCATACCCCAAAACGCCCGTCGTGTCCGGCAACGCCTTCCATCGCAAATCCACCGTGGCCAGTTGCTCCATCCGGTCCAACGAGGCCGATCGGCTGGCGTAGCTGTAAGGCGGCGCCTCGTCGCCCCCCAATTGCCGGTAGGCGTAAACGTTATTGGCGTACCCAAGATGCAGATCGAACAGTTTGGTCAACTCCGCCGTGAAATCCGCCGTGCCGGTATTGTGAATGTTGTTGCCCTCCGTGCGCAACGGCGTCCCCACAATCGCCGGATCAATAATCGTCGGCTCCTGCGCGACCACGAACGAGTCGCTGAGCGCCATCTTGTATTTCTCGCTGAACGCGTGCTCGAACCGCCCGTTCAACTGGTGGGACTGGTCGGTGTGGCTGCCGTTTCCGTAGTACTTGAGATCGTAAATATAACTGGCCGACACCAGCGTGTCCCCGGCGGAATGGTACATCGACGCCGAAGGGGTGACCTCCGTGCCGTAACTGGTCAACGGATGCGCGTACCCTTTGAGGGTCCCGTTGGCATTATAAACCGGGTAGGTGCTCGGCAGCGTCAGGTAGTTGTCGTCATAAAAACCGCGCAGGGATGCCGACAACGACCATGGCTTGGCCAATTCCTGAGACGTTAAACCGGGGGCGTACTGGGCCTGCACTGAGGCCGCTCCCACCGCTATCAGTCCGACAGAAGTAATAATTTTTTTCATAAAGCTCAATCAATGTAGTCCCCGATGCCGAGGCATCATTTATGCAGTTCCGTTCAACTGCAACGAGTTCTATAGGCATTTCCAAATTTTGTCAAAAGAAAATTTTGCCTATTTTTCGACCCCCCCACCCCCCCTTTTTAAGGGGGCATCCGCCACCGCGGCTGGTCGCTCAGAAATATCTGATACGGCAAAAACCCCGCCGGCGCCTTGGTTAAAGGAAAGCCGGGGGGCACCTCCCCATGCGCCTGGCATTCCATCACAAAATGTCCCCAACTGTTCGTTTTGAGCATCATTTCCGACAGAAATGGCTCGTCCGTCGTCCGCTGAGTCAAAAACACCCCTTTGACCGGCTTCAACCGGTTGACGTTCAAAAATTCCCGGTCGGCATCCAAAGTCAGCCAGACGCAGGTGCGGTCCCCATACCAGGCCACCGCCCCGGGAATATCGCTCATCATCCACTCCCCCGGCCGCACCAGCCGCGCCGTGCGCTGAACGTGCAGCGGCGAATAGGGCGAATTGGGCGCCGAACCGCGCCCCAGAAGCAGTGACGTCACAAAAGGCACGCTCAGCACCACGATAAAGCCCCCGACGGCCGCCCCGCGCGCGTCCACCGTGCCCAAATTCAACTGATCGAGCAAGATATAAAAAAGGGCGACGCCATAGACAAAGGCCAGCGGCGCCAGCAGCACCAGCAAATTCTCCGAATTGATCTCGGGCGACTCCGCGCTCAAGTGGGTTTGGCCCAACGCCTGCACCACAAACAACAAGACCAGCGAAAACACCAAAAACGCCCGCACCCGCCCCAACGCGGCGCTGTGAAAGGGGATGAGCAATCCGACCAGGAAAAACGCCGACACCCAATTGCCGCCAAACCGGGGCAATTCGTCCCGCCACATCTCGCGCGCGTTGGACAGAAACTTGTTGGCCACCTCCAGCGGCGACACCCGCTTCAGATCGGTCTCGGGGTTGAGCGAACGCTCCAACCGATCCCCCTCCAAGGCCGGCGTCCCCTCCGCCAGCGCGTAGCCCGCCACCCCAAAACAGGCCCCGCTCACCGCGTAATTCCGGGCCAGCCAGGGACTCATCACCACGAGAAACGATGCCACCGACGCCAGGCACAGCCTGGCCCGGACCCGCGGCGCGACCCAGGCCACAAACAGAACCACCGGCACAATCATCCAGGCGAACGCGTAGCGCGTCAGCCCGCCGATCCCCACCAGCGCCCCCGCCAGCAGGGCCAGCCCCACCCCTCCGCCGCCGGTGGAGGCCGCCCGTTCCCGCTCCTCGATCCCGACCAGGCACCACACCACCGCCAAAAAAACCACCAGCAACAACACCGTTGATAATCCCGAAACGCTGAATTTCCAGAACAGGTTCGTCCCGGCGAAGATAATCGCCGCCAGCCACGCCACCCGCGCATCAAACAGCCGCCGCGCTATCCGAAATAGCAGCACCACCGCCCCAAAGAAAAGCGCCTGATTGAACACCGCGATCCACCGTTCCGGCTGGTAAAACCAATACTGGGTGGCCGTGAACGGGAAGGGCAAAACCTTCATCAACCCCGCCAGCAACAGCGGATAGACCGGCGGGTTGTTCAGGTCCGGCGCAGGCAGACGGACCTCCGCGGCCCCCTGCCCCGCCGCGCCGGCCCGCTGCAACAAATAGACCGACAGCGGACGGATCGACTTCGTGACATAGCCCCTGCCCTCGGACAGGTTGCGGGCCAGTTGCGCCGTCTCCATCGCCTCTTCATTGGTGAAATTCTGGAAGGCCAGCAGGTCGTAGAGGCAGGCCATGGCGATGAATCCCAGGATGGCCGCGGCCACCCGGAGCATCCGCGCCCCGGCCCCTTCTTCCCAATGGTGAATCCAATCCTGTAGCGGCACTTACACGCCCTCCAATTGGTAAAGGTGCAGCTTCCGGTGCAATGTCCGCCGGCTGATCCCCAGTTTTTGCGCCGCGACCGTCCGGTTGGCGCCGCTTTCCTTGAGGGCTTTTGCGATCAATTGTTTTTCCGCTTCCGCCACCGTCAAATCTCCCTGCGCCGGCGCCCCCGCCCGCAGCTTGGCCCCGCGCAACGCCCCCGGCAGGTCCCGCACCCCGATCTTCTCGCCGCGCGAGAGCACCACCGCGTGCTCGACGGCGGTGCGCAGTTCCCGCACGTTGCCGGGCCAGGCGTAATTCATCAGGGCTTCGAGCGCGTCCGGGGTGAATTCGTTCACATTTCGCTTGTTCTCGTCCGCAAATTCTTTCAGAAACACCCGCGCCAGCAACGGGATGTCCCCCGTCCGCTCCCGCAGCGGCGGCAGCGTGATCTGCACCACCGCCAGGCGGAAATACAGGTCCTCCCGGAATTTCCCCGCCTTGATCTGCTCCTCCAGATTCTTGTTCGTCGCCGTCATCAACCGCACATCGGCCGTCAACGTCTTGTTCGAGCCGACCCGCTCGAAGGTGCGCTCGCCCAGAAAACGCAGCAGTTTTACCTGCAACGTCTGATCGATCTCCCCGATCTCATCCAGAAATAGCGACCCGCCCTGCGCCTGCTCGAATCGTCCGATCCGCCTTTCGTGCGCCCCGGTGAACGCCCCCTTCTCGTGCCCGAACAGTTCGCTCTCCAGCAGCGTCGGCGCCAGCGCCGCGCAATGCACCGTCACCAGCGGCAATTGGGCGCGCGGACTCAGTTGGTGGATCGCCTTGGCGATCAATTCCTTGCCCGTCCCGCTCTCCCCCAGCAACAGCACCGTCGCCCGCGTCGGCGCCACCTGCTGCACCACCTCGAACACCTCCCGCATCCCCGGCGATTCCCCGATTATGTTTTCCAGCCCGAATTTGGTCTGCAACTGCTGCCGCAACGCCGCGTTCTCCGCCTCCAGGTGCCGCCGCCGCAATGCCCGCCCAATCCGCATCTCCAATTCATCGATCTGCAGCCGCCCTTTGGCGATGTAATCGTCGGCCCCTTGTTTCATCGCTTCGACCGCCAGTTCCTCCGAGCCGTAGGCCGTCATCAAAATGCATACCGGCGGCCGCGCCAGCGATTTGGCCCGCCCGATCAGTTTCATCCCGTCCTCCTGCGGCAGCCGGAAATCTGTCAATAATACGTCGAAATTCTGCTCCTCCAGCAGGGTCGTCGCCGCCCGCGCGTCCTCCGCCGCCCAGACCTCGTAATGGTCCTCCAGCGCCGCCCTCAATCCGTCGCGCGTCGGCTTCTCGTCATCCACGATCAGCAGCGTTGGCTTGTTCTTGCTCTCGGTGTTCATTGCCTGTTGTCTCGCTTCTTGCTTCTTCCAGCAGCCGCGGCTGCCGCTCCCGCAACGGCAGCCGGAGCCGGAAGGTCGTCCCCTGCCCCACCCGGCTTTCCAACTCGATGTGCCCGCCGTGCTGCCGCACGATCCGCTGCACGATCATCAGCCCCAGGCCCGTCCCTTTCTTCTTCGTCGTGTAAAACGGCTCGAAAATATGGTTGATCTTGTCCGGCGGTATGCCGCCCCCCGTGTCCCCCACGCTGATCCAGACCGATTCGGCCGTGCTGCCGCTCTCGAGGGTCAGGACCCCGTCCCGCGTCATGGCCTGCATGGCGTTCTTGATCAGGTTGACCAGCGCCTGCTTGATCTGCCCGGAATCCATTGGCGCCAGCGGCAGCCGCCGCGCCAGCTTGTCCTTCACGCTCAGACCCCGGTTTTCCAGCTCGGGCTGGAGCAGGTCCAGCGTCGCCCGCGCCGCGTCGTTGAGCGACCCCGGCGCCAATTGCGGCGGCGTCGGCCGCAGCGCCTGCAAAAACTGCGTGACGATGTAATCCAGCCGCGTGATCTCCCCCTTGGCCACCTCCAGGTAATGCTCCAGCCGCTGCGCTATCTCCTCCGTCTCGCCCTCCTCCTTCGCCTCTTTCCGCCCGAATCCCCGTCCCGCCCCCGGCTGCCGCAGTTTGCTGACCTGGCGCGACATCAACTGCAAATGGATGTGCAGCGCATTGAGCGGGTTGCCGATCTCGTGCGCCACGCTCGCCGCCAGCAGCGTCAGCGAATGGAGCCGCTCGCTCTCGATGGCTTCAAAGGTCTTTTGCCGCGCCTCCGTCGCGTCGTGCAGAATCAGCGCCATGCCCGAACTCCCCTTGGCCTCCCCCTCCACCGGCGCGGCATACACCCTTAGGAAACGCGGGCGCGGGTAAGTGATCTCGAACTCGTGCCGGCTCGTCTGCTGCCGCCCGCCCGGACCGGGCGCGCTCAAGCTGGCCCAATCCAGCTCCGGCAGGTAATCCGTCACCAACCGCCCCTCCGCCTGCTCCGCCGTCCAATTGAGCAACCCGGTCACCGCCTGATTGAAGTAAATGATGCGGCCATGCTCATCGACCACCAGCACGCCGTCTTCGATGGCGTTGAAAACCGTCTCCAGGAAACTCCGCTCCCGCGCCAGCCGTTGCACCACCGATTGCAGCCCCTCGGCATCCAGCCGCGCAATGCGGCCCAGCACCCGATCAAGAAAACTGGATTTCACCGCCGCCATAATACTATTGCATCATCGCCACTCCATCAGCGCCATTTTGGGTCATGGGTCGTTAGATTGTGGCTGGATTTCACCCGTACCCAATGGCCGACGGGGCATATTAACGGACGCACAAAGGCTTGCAAGCGGCGATTGGAAGGCGTTTGATTCGCTTGAAAAACACCATGAAACTTGAAATTAGAACGCAGGATGAAGAATTGGCCGATGCGTTTGAAAGCTCTGCGCCGTTTGGCGTTTCGGTCACGATCCGGCATCGAAGCCATCGGGGCGCGAAGGTGTCCGACGTGTTTATCGTTTCGTTGGAGTTTATCAAAAGCGCCGCAACCCCATTATTCATCAGTCTGTTTGCGGCTTGGCTTGGCAAAATAGCCAAGGATAAACCCTGCCAGATAACCCACAGGGGACGTGACGTAAAGCCAGAAGAGGAGTCGATACGACGGCTTATCAAGGAAGAGTTGGAAATAGGTAAAAACGATTAGTGCCAAGCATTAAAGACCTGATGCTTTTCGTAATTGAGCGGCGTTCTTTCTTGTGCGCTCGTTGACCTTTTTATCGAACATCTGAATTGCTTCTGCTCTAGCCTCTTTACCAGCAAGCCCTTTGGCTCGCTTCAACTGGATTGCGTAATCGGAAATCACAAAGTCCGCAAT
This sequence comes from Verrucomicrobiota bacterium, assembly GCA_049510745.1. GTDB lineage: Bacteria > Verrucomicrobiota > Verrucomicrobiia > Limisphaerales > Palsa-1400 > PLGF01. Next base: position 16,103 of record JBEKYR010000018.1, read on the forward strand.
CCCGTCCACCCTTGCCTGAATTATTGCAAGTTCAAGCAGCACCGTCGTTGCAAACCGCTCTGGTAACGCTAAATCACTCAGTTTCTTTGTGTTCTGAGAGTTCATATTTAATCAATTCTGTCTGTATCCATCATTGAAAGCAAGGGCAAATTCGGTTGGGGCAAATTCGGTTGGACTTTCAAAACGACGTGAGGCAAAACAAGCCTCTATGGCCGTGAAATGCCCATGCCAAAATTGCAATAATCACCTGGAATTTGACGCTAAAGACACCGGAAAAACGGTGACGTGTCCCGAATGCGGAATGGAAACCGCGCTTTTCATTCCGATCCAGCCGTCCGCCGCGCTGCCCCTCAAAGCAATTCCCGCCGCCCCAGCGCAAATGTGTGAAAAAGAGAGAATAAGAAAGGAAACCGAATACGAAAGGGCGCGAGCGATTATTGACGGAGTGCGCACCCTCTCATACATAGGCACGGTAATTGCCGTCATTATTGCTGTAGTGGCGATTCTCTGTGATCAAATATGGGCCGGAATCGTTATCGTATGTGGCGCGGTTTCCAGCCTGGTTTTTATCATCCTTGTGAGGGAGGCCCTCCAAGCCATTTTCGATATTGCCGATTGCGCCCTAAACCGGCATCGAAATTCAAAGTAGCCTACTACCCACGATTATGTGCCAGCCTCACCATGAAATCTGCAACCCCGGTTTTTAAGCATGGATGACGAAGCATTATACCGCGCATTCGCCTTCTCGATTCGGAAAACAAACGAGAGAATTCTTGATTTAATCGAGAAACACCCTGAAATGAAGGCGTATCCGGTCCCGGCAGATTGGCGAGCGACACAAGTTTTATTGCGATCCATTGCCGGAGATTTAATGCTTTGCGCGGACTTGGATAGTGCAGTGGAAAAAATGAAGGAGGATAAAGCAACGCTGCTAGTATTAGTAGCATTAACATTAGAGGTTTCCGACGATTATAAGATACGGACATTAGAAAGTGCATTCGCTGCATCACCAAAACAATCGGATTTTTTACCAGGATTGCCCTACGCCATGTATCTTTTGGAAGTGGCAAAAGGGTCTCCGCCGGTTTGGCGCTCGGATTTCCATGATTTTTATTCATCCTAAAGTATGCCAAGTCAGCCACAATCTAACGACCCATGACCCCATTTTGTCACACCAGCAAGCAGTAAAAAGCAACCCCACTCCTTCCGCAATCATTATCATGCGTTCTGCCAGAAGGTCTTTCGGTCTTCAAACATTGGAGACCGCGCGCCGCACGCGGGACGCGCTCACCCTTGGATTTCAGCCAGATCAAACTCCAACCCTGTCAAAACAACGGAATGGAGCCTGCCCTTCCCCTCCGCCGCGCAATGGAGTTCGTACCGGCCATCTTTGAGCGTGAGAATTTCCAGCAATTCATTTTGGGTTGCGGCTTACCGCGCTGCGCCCTCTCGTGGCAATTCCGCCCCCCTTTTGCCCAACTCACTCATTCACTGATTCACTGACTCGCTCATTCTCCTCCAATTCACTGATTCACTCATTCTTAAATTCGCTTTTTTTCCTTCCGTAGGTTTTTCGTCTTGATAGACCTGTGCTGAAATCGAGCCAGCATGAATGAGACATGCAACAGGCAAAGTGCTCAGTGCGGCCCGCTCAACACCGGACCGTGGCTCGCAGACCTCTCCCATCGCATCTGCCATTCGTCGCCTTGGTCCCTTTGGTCCCTTTGGTCCCATTGTCTCACCAATCAAGCCAGTCAAACCTTGGACGTTCGCCCTCGTATGCAACATTTGCCGTCATTTGCAGGCGACAGACTTGGCGCAAAAACTCAATCCTGCACCGCTTCAAGCGCAGACGCCATCCACCGCCAGCACCGGGAACTACCCCAAGAAGCGGCAAAAAATGCCGGATTCAACCCGGAAAACGAATCGAAAAACCCGGACAAATCCGGAAATTTCCGGCCAAATCCGGGTAAATCCGGCCAAATCGGGCCAAAAAATGAAAATCCAAAAAATACCCGGAGCCGGCGACGGCGACCGATGACGAAAAACCTCACAAGTGCAAAAGGAAATGGGTCTTCATCCTTCTTCCTTCATCCTTCTTCCTTGTCCACACAAGGTTGGCCCTCCAGCCGCGCTGACCGGTGTCCAATTATTGAGATGCGCCCAATCCCAATCCCATCGCATTGCAGGATTGAATTTCTCCCCCCGCAAGGATACCAATGCCCCGGTGCCTTTGAAATTGTTCAACACTCTGTCGCGCTCGACGCAGGATTTTGTCCCGCTGGACCCGGCCGGCAGGCGCGTCGGCCTCTATTGCTGCGGGCCGACGGTGCATGATTTCGCCCATATCGGCAATTTCCGCACCTTTGTCTTCGCTGACCTGGTCCGGCGCTATCTCCAATTCAAGGGCTTTGACGTCCGCCACGTCATGAACATCACCGATGTCGAAGACAAGATCATCAAGCGCGTCAACGAGAGCCACACGCCGTTGCGGGAGAATACGGCCAAATACGAAGCGGCGTTTTTCGAGGATTTCGACACGCTCGGCTGCCTGCGCCCGCACGAAACGCCGCGCGCCACCGAACACATGGCGGACATCATCGCGCTCATTCAAAGGCTGGTTGACCGCGGCATCGCCTATCGCGCCGCGGATGGGTCGGTTTATTTCAGCATCGAGAAATACCAGGCCGGCGGCGGACGCTACGGCCAGTTGCTCAACCTGAACTTCGATCAGATGCGCCCCGGCCAGCGGGTGGCCAGCGACGACTACGCCAAGGACGCGGTGGCCGACTTCGCCCTGTGGAAGGCGCGCGCGCCGGCGGACGGCGCCGTCTTCTGGCCCAGCCCGTGGGGCGAGGGCCGGCCCGGCTGGCACATCGAGTGCAGCGCCATGAGCATGAACCTGCTCGGGCCGAGCTTTGACCTCCATCTCGGCGGCGAGGATTTGATTTTCCCGCATCACGAGGACGAAATCGCGCAAAGCCAGGGGGCGGGCCTGCAAACGGAGGGGCGGCCTTTCGTCAAGTATTGGTTGCACGGCGCCCACCTGCTGGTCGAAGGCAAAAAAATGAGCAAAAGCCTCGGCAACTATTTCACCCTGCGCGATCTGTTGGTCAAAGGTTTCACCGGCCGGGAAATCCGCTATTTGCTCCTCACGGCCCATTACCGGCTGCCCTTCAACTTCACCCTCGACGGTCTGCGGGCGGCGCGCGAGGCGCTGGCGCGTTTGGACGAATGCCTGGCCAAATTGCGCGAAACAGCCAGGGGCGCAACGGCGGCGCCGGACGAAAACCTCATCGGCCAGTTTACCGCCGCGATGGACGATGACTTGAACATTTCCGCCGCCTGGGGCGCGATCTTTGAATGGGTGCGCGAGAACAACCGTTTGCTGGCCGCCGGCCAGGTTACCGCCCCCAAGGCTGCGGCGGCCCTGGCGGCGTGGGATAAAATTGACGTTGTTTTGGGACTGAAGCGAGCGGACGAGTCGGCGGCGCCCGCGCCCTTGCAGGCCCTGCTGGAGCAGCGCCAGGCCGCCCGCAAAGCGAAGGACTTCAAGCGCGCCGACGCCATCCGCGACGAACTCAAGCGCAAAGGCTGGACGATTGAAGACACGCCCAAGGGCGCCCGATTAAAACCCTTATGAAAGGATTGTTCATCACGTTCGAGGGAACCGAAGGCAGCGGAAAATCCACCCAGATCGCCCTTCTGGCCGGACGGCTGCGGGACCTGGGCCATGCCGTGCTGCTATTGCGCGAGCCGGGCGGCACGCCCATTGGCGAGGAAATCCGCCACACCCTCAAGCACAGCAACGCCAACCACGCCATGATGGCCGAGACCGAATTGCTCCTCATGAACGCCAGCCGGGCGCAGTTGGTCCGCGAAGTCATCCGGCCCGCCCTCCAAAGCGGCGCCATCATCTTGTGCGATCGCTTCTACGATTCCACCGTCGCCTACCAGGGATTTGGCCGCGGGCTGGATTCCGCCACCGTGCGCCAAACCATCGCTTGCGCCGTCGGCGACACCCGGCCGGATTTGACCCTGTTGTTGATGGTGCCGGTGGAAGTCAGCGAAATGCGCCGTCGCGCCCGCCTTCTGCCCGGTCTGGAAATGGTCCGCGACCGCATGGAAGAAGCCGACCGCGCCTTCTTTCAGCGGGTCGAACAAGGCTACCGAAGCCTGGCCGCCGCCGAACCGGACCGGGTGCGGACCATCGACGCCACCGCCAGCCCGACGGCCGTCAGCCAGGAAATCTGGAACCGGGTGGCGCCCCTGCTGCAGGCAGTGGAGATCGGCGGGAAAAATCCCGTCGTTGACAATGCGGCCGCTTCCGCTACCGTAACCGTTCCGAAAAAGAAACTGAGCTTTTGAATTGATTATGCCGAATACAAAATCAGCCGAGCGACGCATGCGCAACAGCGCGCGCAAGCATTTGCAAAACCACAGCGTCAAGGCCCGCCTCCACACTCTGGAAACCGGTTACGCCGCCCTCTTGAGCGCCGGCAAGAAAGACGAAGCCCTCAAGGCGCTGCCCCGGCTCAGTTCCGCCCTGGACAAGGCCGCCAAAACCGGCGTCATCCATCGCGCCCGCGCCAACCGCACCAAGTCGCGCCTCCGCCTCCGCCTCAACGCCGTCAAGCCGGCCGCTTGAAGCGTTCCCCGCCCTGTTTCGGGGGTTGCGGTGTCCGGTGGGGTTGTGCTACCTTTTCTATGATGAGAGCCGCTGTATTCGTCGAAAGGGATGGGATTCTGAACCACGACTGCGTGGTTGGGAACAAGCCCGTTTCGCCGTTGTCCCTGGAACAATTGGCCCCCAGGACCGAGGCCATCGAACCGCTGCGCCAACTCAGCTCGGCGGGCTATCTGCTCATTGCCACCACCAACCAGCCCAAACTTTCCCGCGGCGAATTGTCCCGGCGCGAGTTGGACCGGATGCATGACGCGCTCCGGCGCATTTTCCGCCTGGACGACATTTTCATCTGCCCGCACGATGCCGCCGATTTTTGCCCGTGCCGCAAACCCAAACCGGGCCTCTTAATGGAAGCCGCCTTCAAGTGGCACGTCAACCTGGACCAATCGTTTGTCCTGGGCAATAAATGGCAGGATGCCGAAGCGGCGCATAACGCCGGATGCACTTCCCTGTTGATCGCCTCGCCCTGGATCGGCCAGGGCCACCACGACATCGTCCTGCCGACGCTGGCGGAAGCGGCGCAAATGGTCGCGCGCCTTCACTCCGGCCACCGCACCCTGGCGGCGGCCGGCGTGAGTTCGTATTGACTCCCTATTGGCTTTTCGCCGGCTCCAGCGGCGGCACGTCGCTTGCCATCGGGCGGCGCATGCCGCCGGCGACAAAAATCCGTCCATCGTCGCTCGCGCGCAGCCTCGGGCGCGTCTGGGCGTAATCATGCGTCTGGCGCGCCAGAAGGCGCCCTTCCGGGCTGATGACCGAGTAGCTGAAGGCCCTGGCCCCGGTCTGGAGAAGCACGTGTAAATTGTTGGCCCGGTCGATTTGCGCCTCGGGGTCGCTGAAGGAAAGCATCGGCGCCAGCGGGAAGACCCGCAAAGTGTTTCCGTTGTCGTCGGTCAAACGGAAGTACAGTTTCAACTCGTCCAGATAAGGGACCTTAAGCAGGCTGTAGCGGCGTATCTCCGGCCGGGCGTTGGTCACGCCAGGAGCCGGCGGCACGCCGATTTGCAGGTTGCCCAGATTCGGCAGCGCCGTGCCGTTGGCCACCGTGAAGAAGGCCGGTTTGCACGTGATTTCCTCGCCCCACTGCGCCAGTTTTATCGTCGCTCCGATCCGGTAACGGCCCGGACGCCGGAAATCAAAATAAGGCGTCGGGTTCAACTCGCGCGAACCGCTTTGGCCGGAGAGCAACGTGAACGGGCCGCGGACGGGCATGGCGCCCAGCTTGGAGGCAATGAAATTGTGCTCCCCGCCAATGTCAAAACTGATCCACGCGTCGTCCTGGCCCAGGGTCAGCGGCTGGCCGGAGCGGTTGGTGATGCGCACTTTCAACTGCAAATCCTCGCCCGGCAGGTATTGGTCCTGTTCCAGCCGCAACTCCGCCGTCACGCCGCTGACTTGCCCCCGCGCCGTCCCGGCGACGCCAGCAAGCAAGGCCAGCAGGAAAACGACTCTCTTCATGCCGCCCAGTCTAACCGCCAGGCCGCCCCCCTATCAAGCGCCAAAACCCACACCTTTAACTCCGCTCATTGTCTCCGCGCTGTTGACCAACTGCTCCGCGGCGTGGCGTTTATTGTTGGCTTTGTTCATCATCTGGCTCGCAAGAGCGCTTTGAATCCCGCTTGTTCGAAGTGCCGGTCTTCCGTCAACGCATCCGAAATCTTCTGCTGCTGCATGATGATAAAGGACGCGCAATCCGTCAGACTCCAGCCCTTATCGGCACGATGCTCGTAAAAAGCAACGGCTTGATGAAATTGCCCACTCGTTTGCTGAACAATGGAAACGGAAGGGCTGGATTTCAACGCCTGAGCAAGTTTGCTGGCGGCCTGGCGAAACACAGCGCCTTGTCCTGCAAAAGCGTTCACCACCTCCACCAGCACCATTTGGCTCGTGACCACTTGTGCGTCGGCGATGGATGCCGATTCTTCCTGTGCTCTCGTATGCAGCGGATCACGCGGATGAACCAGTGCGATCCAGTATCCTGCATCCGCGAAGATTCGTTTCATTCTTTGACCTTCGGCGTGCCGTACAGATAGTGATCGAGATTCTTGGCCAGATCCGTCGGCACCTTGTCCCACTCTTCCTTCGGAATGGACTCGCCTAATTCAACAACCCGTTTCCAGAAGGGCTTCGATTCCTTTCGCGGGCGCTTTTCCCCCGCCGGCCTCACCCGCAGTTGTTTCACCGAAACGATCCGCCTGAGCTTGCCGCCCCGTTGAAACTCGCCGCGCCCGCGCAAATGCAATCGCCGGCTGGCGTGCTCTCGCAGCGCTTCGGTAATCATCCCCTCCTGGACGGGCGAAAATGTTCCACGCACCCGTGTCCCGTCAGACAAGCGCAAGATGAAAGTCCCATCGTCCAAATCCGCCGCGCGGATTTCCCCGGTCAAATTCACTGGCGCAGCCGGGCCGTTGGATCGTTTTTTCGTCATAATAATCTGGCCTCAGACATTACCTGCAAACGCCTCCCGCAGCAAGGCCGCAAGCAGTTTCTTGATCGCGAAAAGGAGTCGAACTCAACATTGAGCGCGGGTGTCGGCTTCCCCCAGCATCGCAGATTCACCGGCATCGTATGCCACAATGGGATTCAGGCAAGCCTGCGCTGGCACAGACCACCAGCATGTTTTATCTGGTCCCGTCAAATCACTCCTGGATTCCGCGCCAGCACGTATTCCGCGACGACCCGGCCACCTCTCAGGTGCTCCTGGATGATTCGTTCCAAAACCGCGGGCGCGCACGAATGATACCAGACGCCCCCGGGATAGACCACCGCGATCGGCCCCCGCACGCACACGCGCAGGCAGTTGGCTTTGGTGCGATAGACGAGCCGTCGCGGGCCGGCCAGGTCGAGTTCCTTCAGGCGCCGTTTCAAATACTCCCACGACTCCAGCCCGGCTTCCTTGGCGCAACACTTCGGCTCCGTCTGGTCGGCGCAGAGAAAAATGTGGCACGCATAGCGGGATAACCCCAATACCTCGGCGGCCTTTTGCAATTCGTCGGGCATGTCAGGCCTGGTCGCTTCGGGCGGTGAGCGGCTCTTTTTTCAGGCGGCGCAGGTGTTGCGATTGCGTCAACAATTCGTTTTGCGCGGCCTCGTCCAAATCCGGCGCCGCCAGGCGCCGGCCGATGGATGCCAGTTGGCGCTCGATGTGTTTGTCACGAAGAATTTTTATCGCGCCCTCCCGCGTCGGCGAGCCTTTCAACACGCTGGCGGCATCGGGGATGGGCCGGCTGTCGGCCAGGATTTCGGTCACCAGGCTTTGCCAGGCGGGGTCCTCCAGTTGCGTCAGCCAGGCGGCCGCGCCGGGCCACGAATCGGCCGCGCGCAATCGCCGCGCCACGATCTCGCGCGCGACCGGATGCGGCAGCCATTCCAATTCCAAATGAGCCGCCACCCATTCGACGTGTTCGCCGCTCTCCAGAATCAGACGCAGCAGCCACCACTCCTGTTGGGACGGACGCTCGATCGGCGGGGCGGGAGACTCGCCGGCTTCCGCAGGCTCGGCGCTGGACGGGCGGGATGTTTTTCTAAACTCGTTCCGCACCGCCTCCGCCGCCACCCCCAGCCGCAGCGCGGTCTTTTGCGCGCAAGTGTCGCGCAGGACTTCGTTGCCGGATTTTTGGACGGCTTCGCCCATCGCCCGCACAATGGCGCTCCGGCCCCGGTCGCTGGCCGTGTCGTTGGTCGCGCACAACCGGTCCAGGTAATAATCGAAAAAGCCGGGCGCCTTTTCGATCAACCGCGCGAAGGCCGCCCCGCCCGATTCCTTGATGAAACTGTCCGGATCGTGCGGCGCCGGCACGCTCGCCACCCGGATGGCCAGGCCCGACGCCAGCAGGCTGTCCAGTGACCGCACGGCGGCGTTTTGCCCGGCGTTGTCGGAATCGAAGCACAGGACCACTTCATCGACGTACCGCTTGAGAATGCGCGCGTGCTCGGCGGTCAGCGCCGTGCCTTGCGGCGCGACCACATTCTTGACACCGCCCATGAAACAGGCGATCAGGTCCAACTGCCCTTCGCAGACGACGGCGCAATGGGTGTCAAGCAAAGCCCGTTTCGATTTGTCCAATCCGAACATCACCTTGCCCTTGGTGAAAATCGGCGTCTCCGGCGAATTGACGTACTTGGCCGTCTTCTCGTCGCCCGCCAGCACCCGCCCGCTGAAAGCGCACACCCGCCCCTGTTCGTCGCAGATCGGAAAAATGAGCCGGCCGCGAAAACGGTCGTAAAAATGCTCCGCCCCCTCCTTGCGGAGGATCAGCCCGGCCTGCTCCATCAACGCCAATTCGTAATGTTTGCCTTTGGCCCAGTTGACCGTGTCGTCCCACGCGTCGGGCGCGTAACCGAGCCGAAAGAGTTGCGCCGCCTCGGCCGCGACGCCGCGGCGGCCCAAGTAATCGCGCGCGATGCCGCCGCCCTCGCCCGCGGCCAGCGCGCTCTGCCACCGCTGGGTGATCTGCTCGTGGATTTGGAACAACCGCTCCTTGAGGTGCCGGGTGTCCGCGCCGCCGGCCCGCTCATCCAATTCAATCGGAATCCGCGCCCGCTCGGCCAGCCGCCGCACCGCGTCCGGAAAACCGATGTTCTCGTACTCCTTGACGAACGTGAACACGTCGCCCCCCTTGTGGCAGCCGAAGCAATGAAAAATCTGCTTGTTCGGGTTGACGTTGAAGCTGGGGGTCTTTTCCTTGTGGAACGGGCACAGGGCGGTGAAATTGGCCCCCGCCCGTTTGAGCGGCACATAGCTTCCGATCACCTCCACAATGTCGCTGGCGGCCCGGATTTGTTCGAGCGTTGCGGGAGAAAACATGCCGCCCATGGAGTGGAGCCGGTTTATTTTTTGCCCCCGCCCATGACTTCATTCAGCAATTGCTCTTTCTGGTGGGCAAGGGTCTCTCTTTTTTGGGCTTGCGCGGGCGTGATCGGATAGATCAGTATGGATTGGAGATTGGATTCAATCAAGCTGCCCGTAAACGACTCGAAGAGCACCGACTGCTGGATGGAGCCGTAGGTCGGAAAGCGAATATCGGAGAAATTGGTCGCCTGCATCTTTTCCGTCTGCGCCATTTCGGCTTTGGAGATGATGCGGGCGTGCATCAGAGCGATCACCACCAACATCATGCACGCGAAGCGCACCGTCCCCGCCACCATGCCCAGATAATACTCCCACCGGCCAAATAGATCCGTGCCGCTGAGCTTTTCGCCAAACAGGTGTTTGAGGAACAAATAGACCAGATGCACCCCGAAGCCGATCAATATATACGCAAAGATATTCGACCATAGCAGGTCAAACTGGCAGTATTGACGCACCTGCACGCTTACCGGACGGTAATACATGCCCGCCACAACCACAATGGCCACCCATTGCAGCACCGGCAATAGTTCCTGCGACATCCCGCGCTTGCGCCCCCGCAACAGTCCAATAATGAGCCACACCACGACGATGATATCGAAATAATCGAACTTCACCCGGGCCAACTGCGGCGGCAATGCAGCCAAACACATATTGAACCGTATCCTAGCAGTTTCCTTGCCGTTGGCGAGTCCTTTTTCACCCGCTCCCCCAACCGGGCGTCTTTCTCCCCCTTCGGATTACCATTCCTAATCCTAATCTTAATCCTAATCCTAATCCTGCCCCCCCTTTCCCAGGCCAAGACCAGGATTACGATCACGATTCCGATCAGGAACTGCCCAAAAAAGTGACACTCGCCCCCGTCAGCACCTCTTCAACGGCTCTCCCCCATCCATGCGCGGATGGCCCCGGCTTCGGCGTTCTGCGGGTCCAGCTCCAGCGCTTTGGCGTAATGTTGGCGCGCCAGTTTTGCCTTGTTCAGCTTTTCCGCGTACAACTTCCCCAGCAGCAGGTGGCCCCGGACTTCCTCCGGGTGCGCGGCCAGCAATTTGTCCAACTCCTTGGCCGCGTCCTCGTAGTAGCCGCGTTTTTGCAGCACCCAGGCAAACGCGTACCGCGCGTCGGCCGAGTCGCTCCGCAGCGTCAGCGCCCGGTGCAACGCTTCCAGCGCCGTCCTGCTATCCCCCGCGTCCAGCGCCGCCAGCCCAAGCGCCTGGTTGGCCTCAAAATACGTCGGATCGGCCCGGACGGCCTGCTGGTAATCGCGCACGGCCTCGCTCAAACGCCCTTCCTGGCGTGCTTGCGCCCCTTCCTCGGTCCAACGCCGCGCTTGCGGGCGGTCGCCGGGAATGAGGATCACCGGCAAGGGATACTTGTAGCGGGCGCCCTTGGGCGCCAAAGGCGGCTCCGCCCCGGGCGTCCCGCCGCCGGGCGGCTCGACCGTCTTTGACTTGCCTGAAAACCAGTGGAGCGGGTTGATTGCCTGCGCGAAGCTTTTTTGCGGGGGCGCGAGGGGCGGCGCAGCCACTGCCATTTCGACCGGGGCTTTGTTTGAATTGGAAGTATTGACAGGAGGGGATTGCGGGGCGGGGAAAACGACGGGCGCGCGGGCCGCCGGCGCGGGCGCCGGCGAAGGTTCCGCTGCTTTGGGCGGCGGCGTCGGTGGCGGCGCGGGCGTTGGCGCGGGCACGGAAACCGCGGCTTCCTCCGGCGGCGGCGGGCCGGTGGCCACCACCGGCGCTTTCACCGGCGGCGGTTCCACGGTGACGGGCTTGGGCCGCGAAGGCGGCGCGTTGGTGGGGGGGGCGACATTCTGGGCCGGCGGCGCCGCTTGATGTTCCCGCGGCTCGGGCGTGATGGTGATCCTGAGCTGCAAGTCCAATTGACGCGCCGTCTTCTCAACCTCCTTCGCGTGCGGCAGGGCCGGGTCGATCGCCAGATACTTGCGGTAGTTCTCCAGCGCTTGTCGCGGCTGATTCAGGTATTGCTGCTCCACAATGGCCAGGTTGAGCAACGCGGGCCAAAAGTGCGGATCTCGCTCCAACGCCAGTTGGAAATCCCGCGCGGCGGTTTTGATCGAATCCGCGTTGGGATACCGCCGTTGCAGTTCGATCACTCCCAAGGCGTTGGGGCCTTGCGCCGACACGCCCACCCTTTCGGCCATCTCATAATCGTGCCGGGCGGCCTCCATCAGCACGTTGTGCTGCATCCCGCCCCGTTCCAGGGCCAGGTGATAGTGCGCCGCGCCCAATCGCAGGTAGCCGTTGACGTCCCGGGCGCGCAGCGCGACATACGTGGTCAGGTAATCAATCGCCCCAGGAAGATTGCCCTGGTCCATGCGCAGGCAGCCCAGATTGTAATCGGCGGCCACGTTGTTGCGGTCCAGCTTGAGCGCCCGCGCATAAGCCTCCGAAGCGGCGTCGAATTGTTTTGCGCCGTGATGCGCCAGACCGAGAAGGTTCCAAACCTTCGATTGCTGCGGGCCGGGCGCGGCCGTCAGTATTTGCGCCGCCTCTTTCAGCGGGCCAAGCGCGTCGGCAAACTGGCCCGCCTGCACCAATTGCTCCCCTTGCCGCGCTTCCTTCTCGCCGGGCGGGCCGCAACCCGTCAAAAGTGTCCCGGCGGCGGCGATGACGCCGAGGGTGCCGATGGCCCTCAACCTTTTTTTTGTCGTCATCATTGTCGAGGGTGGTAGCATCCGCCGCTGACGGTGTCAAGCGACGGTCATTTTGGTTTTCGGGCCAACCTCCTTCTTTGTGGCGTCTTCGCCCTCGGGGTGGGCGCCGCCGTTCTTTGCCCCGCGCAGGATGTCCCGCCCGGCGGACCGCCGGCCCGCGCCCGCGTCGTCACGGTGGAAGACTCCCGCGCGACCGACGCCTTCGCGGCCCGGCCCCAGATCGTCCACGAGATGCTCCGGCGCGCGATTTTGAAGTTCACCGGCAAGACCAACGTGGCCGCCGCCTGGCAATCGTTGCTTTCCCCCAAGGACGTCGTCGGCCTCAAGGTCTATTCCGAACCGGGGGCAAACAGCGGCACCCGCCCCGCCGTCGTCGAAGCCGTCTTGCAGGGTCTCCTGCAATCGGGCCTTCCGCCGACCAACATCATCATTTGGGACAAGCGCCTGGTCGATTTGCGCCTGGCCGGCTTCAACTCCCTGGCCGACCGCTACAACGTCCGCCTCGCCGGCAGCTTCAATTCCGGCTACGACGACAAGGTCTTCTACGACAACCCCGTCGTCGGCTCCCTGGTCGCGGGCGACCTGGAATTCGACCGCGATGGCGCGAAAACCGGCCGCAAATCCTACGTCAGCCAACTCCTCACCCGCACGCTCACCAAAATCATCAGCGTTGCGCCCCTGCTCAACCACAACGTTGCGGGCGTCTGCGGCCATCTTTACAGCGTCTCGATGGGGAGCATCGACAACACCATCCGCTTCGAAGCCGCCGCCGAACCCTTGGCCCGGGCCGTGCCGGAGGTCTATGCCCTGCCCGCCGTGGGCGACCACGTCGTCCTGTGCATCACCGACGCCCTGATTGGCCAATACCAGGGCGAACAACTGAGCCTCCTCCATTACTCCACCGAATTGAACCAGATATGGTTGAGCAAAGACCCGGTCGCCTCCGATGTCCTTGCCGTGCAGGAATTGGACCGGGAACGGCAGGCCCGCAACATCCTCTCGTTGGGCGGCAACGCCGCGCTCTTTCAAAACGCCGCCCTGCTCGAACTCGGCGTCGCCGACCCCGCCAAAATCCGCCTCGACCCCGTCCGCCCCACTCCATAGCCGGAACCATGCAGTTACGTGGGGAGCGCGCGCGCCCTCGCGTGCCGTGGTTGGCGCCTCGCCAACCACATCCTGCCTCTGAGATCCTTTTCACTTTCCGGTGAAGCAGGTCATGCCACGCCAACCAGCGAGGGCGCCGGTTGGATGTACGCGATAGCGCGTGCCCTCCCCAATCCTTCTGCATCGTTCCAGCTTGGGGCTTGGGGACAAATGAATGAGTTTGGACTGGCCACTTGGCCTGTTTTCTGCATTAATCAGCGATGTCACGCTTTTCGAGCAATTGCGGCAGCAGTCTGCACCATGAAAAAGCGAACCGATTTATCTCTGACGCAAAAGGCGATGCGGGCCCTGGCTGACGCCGTGGCCAAAGTCGTCGCCGACCATCAGCAGCACGGTCGTCCGCTCGCCGTCTGGCGGAATGGCGAAGCCGTCTGGATGTCTGTGGAAACCCCCGCCGCCCTGCGTGAAACGCCGGCGCCCTACCGAACCAGGGAGTTAAAGGGCTGAAGGCCAAATGCTAAATGCTAAAAACATAATAATGAAAAGGATGCGTCTGAAAACGACTTTAGCCCCGAGCCTTCAGCCTTTAGCCTTTTCTGCTTGCGGCGCAGACCATTATCGCAACGCCGTGAACCAACTGCAATCGTTGCTGTATGCGGCATGACGATTGAGCCCGAGAACTGAGACATGCCAATCCACCCGGACGCAGTTGGCTATTTGAACGACTTGGCCAAGGAGGTCAACGAACCTTGGTTTAAGATGGTCTGTGACCTTGCGGCTGTGAGCGGCGTGTCAATCTTGGACCGGCTGATGCTCGAAACACTCTTTGCCCTATATATCAGAAGGGCGAGCTACATTGGCATCAAGCCTGCCGCCGCCGTGCCTGCTGCGGCTGCCGCCGCCGCTCCAGCGGACTTTCTCGAGCAGCTTTCGGGCTTCACGAATTTCAAGCTCCTTGGGGACACACTCGAAATTAGTTTCAAGAAACGAATCACCCTAATTTTTGGAGCGAACAGCAGCGGCAAATCCAGCCTTTGCGAATCGCTGAAGGTTCTCGCGACTCCTGAGCCACCGAACCGGCCACTCCAGAATGTCCGAGCGGCAGGCGCAGCGACGCCGACGTTCTGTTACAAGTTCAAAAGCGATGCAGCGCAGCAGGCGTGGACGCCTGCCGTTGGCTACGGTCCGAGGCGAACGACGGTCAAATACTTCGACACCGCGATTGCGACTAGGAACGTGAAGAACGCGGTTGAACCAGGGCGAGTCATTGTCCTGACCCCATTCAGACTTCACGTCTTCGAGTGGGCAAAGTCACTGACAACGAAATTCCGCGAGGCGCTCCAACGGGCGCAACGGGACAACTCGGTAAAGCTGACCCAAGCGTTGGATGCAATTCGCACGGACTTCGCTAAGTTCAACGGCCGCCCTTTGTCAGTCATCGACGACATAACGGTCGCTGTGCTTCCGGCCCAAATCAAACTCGGCGAGGGGTTCACAGACCAAAAGCTGCTGAGTCAAAAGCAGGCTGCTGCAGCCGAGATGGAGAAGGCAGCGTCTGAAGAAGGCCTGAAGCTGCTCAGAGCAGAGCATCGTGAGTTGGAAACCTTTCTGACTTCCCTCAGCACGCTACTTACTTCAGCGGCCGGGCTGTGGGCGCTTGAACCCGCGAGCAAAGAGAAACTTCTCGCCAAGAAACAAACAGAGCAGGAACTGCTGGCAAAGGCGCTCATCCCGATAGACGGGACGCTCGACGGCTTGCTAGATCTGCTGCGCGCCGCGTCGCCACTGTGCAAAATGGACGAGGCAGCGGGTCGTGCGTGCCCGCTCTGCAAACGCGACTTGGGCGTTCCAGAGGTTGAGTTGTTCAAGCAGTATCACGACCTGCTCGCCGGCGAGCTGGAGAAGGACATTGCGGCCCTCAAGGGCGACATCGCCAAGGCTCTTGAGATCGCAACCGCTGTCGTCAACGTGGACCGGGAGGCGTGGGAAAAATTCCCAACCATCCAAGGGGAAGTCCTGACAGCCGCAAAGGCTGGCTCAGACCTCATTGTTGCCAGTTGCGACGTATCCAAAGAGCCGACGACTGAGGCAAAAGCCGCGCTTGAATCGCTCAAAATTTCGGCGGCGGCATGGGCAGGACAACTGGAGTCGAAGAAGAATGCCATCGAGGCAGCCGCCAAAGGGAGACAGGAGTTGGTCAAGCAGTTGGCGAAGCTGCGCGGTGAAATCGAGCCGCGGGAGTATGCGCAAGCCATCGCCGAGAACTTGGAAAAGCTGAGAGAGGCGCACCGGATGGCGGATGAGTCAAAATTTTGGAGCGCCAAGCTTCCCGCGTTTACACAGGTGCTGAAAAGGATAACGGAGAAAGCAAAGGACGCTCACGAGGAGTTGGTTGTAATGGACTTTGAGGCACGGTTGGACACGGAATACAAAGCTCTTGCAGAAAAAAATATGGCGGCATTTGGTGTGATGCTCGCCCGGAAGGGGACTGATGCCGCTGTGACGGTATTGCCGCAGATAGGCGGCAAGGACATCGAAGGCGTGTTGAGCGAAGGGGAGCAGCGCGTTCACGCCCTCGCGCTGTTCTTCGCCGAACTGGAAACGTGCCCGCAATCGGTCTTGGTGTTCGACGACCCCGTCTCCAGCTTCGACTATAACTACATCGCGAACTACTGCGCCAGATTACGAGACTTCACGCTGAAGCATCCGGTCTGGCAGATTATTGTCCTGACCCACAACTGGGAGTTTTTTGTCCAGCTTCAAACGACACTGAACCAAGCCGGTCTTGACCCGCATCTGTCAGTCCAAATCCTTGAGAACTGTGCGGTCGTCGCAGATTACAGCGAGAAGATTGACGACTTGAAGAAGAACATCGAAGCCGTGCTCGCAGCGGCGGGTGAGCCATCGAAAGCAAAGAAGGAGGAGACTGCCGGAAAGATGCGGCGACTGATTGAGGCGGTGGTGAACACGCACGTCTTCAATCACCAGCGGCATCAATACAAGCAGAAGAGCCAAGAAATCACGGCGTTTCAAAGCTTCACCAAGATTGTCGCTCTGCTCCCAGCGGAAGCGACCACACTGCGCGAGCTGTACGCGAAGTTGAGCCCTGTTGAACACGATGATCCCCGAAACTTCTACGTCAATACTGACAAAGCGATGTTCCAGACTCGTTACGACCAGATTGTTGCGGTCGAAACTGCAATCAAGGCTCGAATCCCTTAGTAATTTCCAAAGTTCTTGCCGATGCCCAAATCCATTACCCACCCCACCACCGCTCAATCCTTTGGCACCCTCCTGAAATCCGCGCGAGACACCGAAACAAATGCTGAAGGCGAAATGCCAAAGGCTGAAACACGATGAGCCAAAAGCCGCAGGATTTGAAGCCGGGAGCCAAAGCTGGGCGCGGGACAAAACTCTTCGTCTTGTGCCGATCAGGAAATGAAGCGGTCCCGCTGCGTGAAAACGCTCCGAGTGGGAATACTCGCGCAGAGGCGCAAAGGGCGCAGAGAGGGAGGAAGAAAACAGTTTTTCTCTGCAATGCAATATGCACGAATCATTCATTTTCGGAAAGATTTCTGACCACGGATTTCACGGATTTCACGGATGGGAAACCCACCGCTTCTTATCCGTGAAATCCGTGAAATCCGTGGTTGCATTCGTTTGGTTGCGGCTTGCCGCGCTGCGTCTTTGCGTGAGAAAAGCCTGGTTTCCTCTGTTTGGTACCCTCGCTCAACACTCGGTCCCCAGCACTCCCATCGGACATATTATGAGCGGTCTCCCCCGCCACTTACCCGCCTGGTTTGACCAGCCGGAGGGCGTCCCCGACGCGGATGCGGCCCGGACGGAGGACTTCCGCCAGCACACCCTGGCGGCCGTTGCCCATGAGCGCCCGCAAGCCGGGGGCGACGCGGTCCATTTTGTCGCACGGCGTCCGGGCCTCGTAGAAGAGCAGCAGGCCGTGGCGAGGAGCGCCGCCGCCATCAATGATGATTTCTTCGTAATGCTTGTCCTGTTGTTGCGGAAACAAAAGCCGGCTGCCAACACGGCCCGGCCCGTTGTCGCTTTTGTCTCCCATTCACCTCAATAGACCACCCCTCTGTTAAGGCATGATTTGCAAAACACGTGAAAATTGTTAAGCCAGTGTTAATTCTGACTCACTGGTTCCTTTGCTCACTCATTCGCTTCCAACTTTCACAACGAAAACAACTTGCAAATTGCGTCGCTTAAAAAGGGCTTTCTTTGGCGGAAAAAACGCGCTGGCGCGGACGATATGCTACACCTTTTTTTGCAGTTTGTCGGTTCTTTGGGATTCTGTCCGTTGCCACTCCTGTCTATCCTCTTGTCCGCCATAGCCCTGCGACGGCGGATGCCTTCTTTCGCGGCCGGAAAATATTTTTGCATTTTTCCTTCCGTAGGTTTTTCGTCTTGATAGACCTGTGCTTAAATCGGGCCAGCGTGAATGACACATGCAAAAGGCAGAGTGCTCAGTGCGGCCCGGTCAACACCGGCCCGTGGATCGGAGACCTCTCCCATCGGATCTGCCATTCGTCCCATTCGTCGCCTTGCTCCCATTGGCTCCTCGATCAAGCCAGTCAAACCTTGGTCGTTCGCCCCCATCGGCAACATTTGCCGTCATTTGCAGGTGAAAAACTTGACGCAAAAACTCAATCCTGCGCCGGTTCAAACGCAGACGCCATGCACCGCCAGCATCGGAAACGACCCCTAGAGGTGGCAAAAAATGCCGGATTCAACCCGGAAAACGAATCCAAGAACCCGGACAAATCCGGAAATATCCGGCCAAATCCGGCTAAATCCGGGTAAAACCGGCCAAAAAATGAAATTTCAAAAAATACCGGATCAGCCAACTGCCAACGGTGACGAAAAACCTCACAAGTGCCACTGCTGTCAGAGGGATCAAGCCCTCTTCAATTACCAATTTTCAATGGCGTTCCAGAGATCCCAGTCAAGGCCAGTCAAGCCCAGCGGACGCCCGCCATCAGGTCTCCTGTGCGGACTTCCTCCTTCTTCCTTCTTCCTTCTTCCTTTCCTTGCGAAGCCCGGTCGGCAATGCCGTCAAGCATTGTCAAAACAAATCTTCCGGATGATCCCTGAGCCATTCTGTCAGTCCCGGCAGGACGAACGAGAGCAACGGCTGAATTTTGGCGCAGTTCAAGGACACGTCCGCCGGACGGGCTTCGCCGCTGAATTCCCGCAACGAGCAGCTTTCGATGCGCGCCTCCAATTCGGGATGGCGGGCGGCAACCAATTGGCCGATTTGCGCGCGCGACAATCGTTCCGCCCCCGCCAGATGATACAGGCCCGGCCGCCGGCGCGCGGCCAACTCCCATACCGCCCGCGCCGTGACGGCGGCGGGTATCGGACAGCGAAACTCGTCCAGAAACAGTTTGACGGTTTTTCCCTTCCGCCAACTCTGGCGCATTTGCTCGTTGTAGGCGCTGTTCCCCTTGGGCGTCGCCCCGCTGTTGAGCGAGGTGCGCACCACCGTGTGGCGGGGGTTCCGCAAGACGATTTCCTCCGCCGCCGCTTTTGTCTCACCATAAACGCTCAGAGGGTTGACGGCATCGCTCTCGGAGTAGTTTCCCCTCCGTCCGTCGAAAACAAGGTCCGAGGAGAAAAAGATGAAATCGGCCTCCCGCGCCAGGGCGGCGAGATGGGCCGTCGCCTCGACGTTGATCTTCCTGGCCAGCGCGGGATCGGCCCGGCAATCGGGACTTCTTGACAGGGCGGCGCAATGAAAAATCAGGCGCGGCGCGTCCGCGCGAAAGCGCCGCTCGACCGCGGAGAAGTCTGTCAAGTCTAAATCGGAACGGGCCGGCGCCGTGATCTCAAACTGCGGCGCGTGTTCGCCGGCGGCGCGGGCGAGGTAACTCCCGATCAAGCCCCCCGCCCCGGTTATCCAGGCGCGCCCCTCCGCTTCTGTTGGGCCGCGGCTCAATCGATCAGGCGCCTGCTCAAGTCGCCGTAAGCGTCGATCCGCCGGTCGCGCAGGAACGGCCACTGCGTGCGCGTCAGATCGACCTCCCCCAAATCCACCGGCACCACCAGCGTTTCCTCCTGGTCAACGCTGGCCCTGGCCAGGACCCGGCCCGATGGCCCCGCGACAAAGCTCTGCCCCCAGAATTCGATGCCGTCGCCTCCCGCCGGCTTCTCCAGTCCGATGCGATTGACCGCCGCCACGAAGCAGCCGTTGGCCACGGCGTGGCTGCGCTGGATCGTTTCCCAGGCGGCGTGCTGCTCGGCGCCGTGTTCGGCCTTTTCACTCGGATGCCAGCCGATGGCCGTCGGATAAAACAAAATCTCCGCCCCCTGCAGCGCCGTCAGCCGGGCCGCTTCCGGGTACCACTGGTCCCAGCAAATGCAGACCCCGATTTTCCCGTAAGGGGTCGGCCAGGCGCGAAAGCCCAGGTCGCCCGGCGTAAAGTAGAACTTTTCGTGAAACAGCGGATCGTCCGGAACGTGCATCTTCCGGTAGCGGCCCAGCAACCGGCCGTCGGGGCCGAGGATGGCGGCCGTGTTGTGATAGACGCCGGCGGCCCGCTTCTCAAAGAGCGAGGCGATGATGACCGCCCGGTGGCGCCGCGCCAGTTTGCCCAGCGCCTCGGTGCCGGGTCCCGGGATGCTTTCGGCCAGTTTGAAACAGTCGTGGTTTTCGCTTTGGCAAAAGTATTGCGAACGGAACAGTTCCTGCGTGCAGATGAGGCGCGCCCCCCGCCCCGCCGCCTCCGCGATCAGCCCGGCGGTGCGCGCGAAATTCTCCGCCGGATCCGCCGCACAGCGCGTTTGAATCAATCCAAGGACGACCCGCGCGCTCTGGCTTCTGCTGGTATGCTTCGTCTTCAAATTCTGGCCGGGCCGCCCGCCAACGCGGGCGGGCTTGTCAGGTCGAGCGCAACGCCGGCGCCGTGGGCGGCTCGATCACCGTGGTGTGGCCGCGGTCTTCGGAGTTGGGGAATTTCTGGCCGAACAACTCTTGGATGAATTTGCCCAGCGTCTCGTTGGTCGGCCCGTAGCCCTTGTGGTAAATGTAATACTCCAGGTCGTAGAGCAATTCATCGGCGTTGGCGTAGCGCTTCTGCAGATCGCGCGCCAGGGTGCGGTGCAGGATTTCGTTGAGCCGCTCGTCGATGCGCGCATTGAGCTGCGAGAAGTTGGGCAGGGGCAGCGTCATGATGCGCTCGCGCGATTCCTCCACGCTCGATCCTTTGAAAATATTGTAGCCCAGCAGCAGGTTCCCCAACACCACGCCCGTGGAAAAGATATCCGACCGCTTGTCCGTGATTTGAAAATCGGCCTGCTCGGGACTCATGTAATCGGCCTTCCCCGCCACCACTTCCCCTTCATTGTCCTGCAAAAACCCCCGCGCCTTGGCGATGCCGAAATCGGTCAGTTTCACGTCGCCGGCAAACGCGATCATGATGTTCTTGAAGCTGACATCGCGATGGACGATGCCCAGCGTCTTGCCGGCGTCGTCGGTCTTGGCATGGGCGTAGGCCAGGCCGCGCGCCACCCGGCTGGTGATAAAGACGGCCAGTTCGGCGGGCAACACCCGCTGCCTCTCGTGCAACTGCTGGGCGAATTGCTCCAGGTTGACCCCGTGGATCAATTCCATGCAGATGAAATAAAGACCGCGCGCCTCCCCCAGGTGATAGGTCTGCACGATATTGGTGTGGATCAAGTCGGCCACCAGCTTGGCTTCGCCGATGAAATTCTCGATGAACTGCTTCTGGTTGGCGTAGTTCTGGCGGATGACTTTCATGGCCACCCGCTTGACGAAGTTGCGCGCCCCCTGCTGCTCCGCCTCGTACACGATGCCCATTCCGCCCTCGAAAATCTTGCGCACGATTTCGTAGCGGAATTCACTCTGTATGGTAAACAGGCCTGCCACGCCGACGATGTTGTTCAATTGCGCGCCCAAGTCAAGCCTCCGCTGAGCAATCTTGAAAAAAACAAGGGAATTTTTTGCCCAAAAACGCCATTTTATCCTTGCAGGGCGTGCCCAAAGCGTTTTAATAGCACGCGAAGTCGAAAGCGTTATCGACTTCAACGAGTAAACCCGATATAGACACACACACATATGGCTAAAGCACTCTCAAAATCACAATTAGCGTCGGAACTGGCGGCCAAGTCTGGATTGACCAAAAAGGCCGGCGTCGAAATCCTGGACCATCTGGCGGCGCTGGCTTACAAACACGCCAAGAACACCTTCACCCTGCCCGGCATCGGCAAACTGGTTCTGCAAAACCGCAAGGCCCGTGTCGGCCGCAACCCGGCCACCGGCGCCACCATTCAAATTCCAGCCAAGAAAGTCGTCAAATTCCGCGTGGCCAAGGCCGCCAAAGACGCCATTCTTGGCGCCCGTTGATTCTTCCCCGTCCCTTCAGGCACTCTGATCTTCTCGGAGTGCCTTTTTTGTTGTCAATGAGACGCCCGGAGAGCTTGCTGGCGGCATGAAAATCGCGGTCGTCGGATGCGGAGCATTGGGAAGTTACTACGGCGCCAAGCTGTGCCAGCCGGGCCGTCAGGTTCATTTTCTGCTCCGCTCGGATTTTGAGGCTGTGCGCCGCGACGGCGTCCGCATCGAGAGCGCGGAAGAATCCCTCCACGTCCGGCCCGAGTGCGCGCGGCAGCCGGGGGAGATTGGCCCGTCCGACTTGGTGTTGATCTGCCTGAAAACGACCGCCAACCACGCTTTGCCCCACCTTCTGCCCCCGCTGGCCGGGCCTGACACCGCTTTTCTGACGTTGCAAAACGGTTTGGGCAACGAAGCCGCCGTCGCCGCCGCCGTCGGCGCGGAGCGCACCCTGGGCGGACTGTGCTTCGTTTGCTTGAACCGTGTTGCTCCGGGCAAAATCCGGCATTTGGCCCATGGGGCCGTGGTCATGGGCGAATATGGGCGTCCCCCGCAAGCGCGCACGGAAAGGATTGCCGCCATGTTCGCCGCGGCGGGCGTCCCCTGCACCGTGGCGGCCAACCTCGAACAAGCCCACTGGGAGAAACTGGTCTGGAATATCCCCTTCAACGGCCTGGGTGTCGCCGGGGCCGCCGGTTTGCAGGCCGTCACGCAAGGGCGGCTGGAGGCGGGCACGGCCTTGCGAACCTGTTTGACAACGAAGGACCTGCTCTCCGACCCGCGCTGGGAACAACTGGTGCGCCAATTGATGCTGGAAATCATCGCCGCCGCGCGGGCCTTGGGCCTGGAGGTGCCCCAATTCACCGCTGACCGGCAGATCGAGCGCACGCGCCAAATGGGTGCCTACAAGGCCTCGACCTTGATCGACTTCGAATGCGGACGGGAACTGGAATTGGAAAACCTCTTCCTGGAACCGTTGCGCCAGGCCGTTCGAGCCGGAGTCCCCTGCCCGCGCCTTGCCGCCTTGTGTGCTCTTCTGCGCCAACTGGCCGCCCGCCAAACGTGAACCCGGCCGCAACCGGGACCGGGCACGAACCGAACCGGGCAAGTTTGCGATGGAATACCTTACCGCGAAAACCATAAAACACCTCACAGACACCTTCTCTAATCCGAATTAAAGTCAGGCACGTTGGCAGCGTTCAACCCCGAACAATATGTGGATCAGAAAGTCAGCCAATGAAGTCCAAGCGGACCGTGACGCGACGCGGCGGCGAAATCTCTTGGCAGGGCTGGGCGTGCTACTCTTGTTGTGCGCCATCGTCTCCTCCCGCCCCGGTTGGAGCCATAACCCCGCGATCCGAATCTCCGCAGCCCTCTTTGCGGGCTTTCTCCTGCTGGCGTGGTATCAGCGCGCGCGCTGGAACCGGGTGCGATCGACCGTCCAAATCTGCGACCAATGCAACAAGGTCAACAGCTCCGATGGCAAAGGCGAGTGCGCCTGCGGCGGGAAGTTTAGACCCCTTGCTTCCATGAAGTGGATTGATTCGCCAGCGGATCACGCGGACAGGATTCCGACCGATCATCCCAAGGTCCTGGTGTCCGGCGCCACTTGAGGCGGATGGATTTCGCCCCAGCTTTTCCCGTTTTCCTCGCTCGATGCGGTACAGGCCGGGTTTGCGCACCCCGCCGCCTTGACTTTTTTCACAATCCACTGCATTTTCCAGGATGATGACAAGTGGGGTCCCCCTTGTAAGTCCTTTGCACGGAGAGTTTTCAATGGAGAGCCAGACAGTTGCGACAGTTGTTCGTGAAGAAACCCCCACCGGTTATCTGCCGGCCCGCAGCCCTGCCGCCCCCCCGCCGCCAGTGGTGAAACCGAGGAAGAGTCTCCCAAGGCTTTTGGGCGAAATCCTGGCTCACGGCGGGCCGGGTTATTTACAGTTTGCCATCACCAATATCTGCAATGCCAAATGCGATTTCTGCGGATTCGCCGTCGATCGGTTCGATCCCCGCCGGCGCCGCAGCGTCACCCTCCGGCAGGCGCGCGATGTCATCGACATCTGCGTCAAAAACCACATCGGCTACCTCCTTTTTGTCGGCGGCGAGCCGCTGGTCCACAGGGAGCTCGGCCAAATGACGCGCTACGCGGCCGAACGAGGCATTCATCCCATGATCTGCACCAACGGCTCCCTCTGGACCCGGCAGAACGTGCGCGCCCTGGTCGCCGACGGCTTGAGCAGCGTCATCATGTCCATCGACGCCCACGACGTGGCGCGGCACGAGAAAAACCGGGGATTGCCCGATGTTTGCCGGAAGATACAGCGGGCCAACGCGCTTTTTGCGCAGCTTGGCGTGCAAACCACCGCCAGCGTCACGGCCAGCCGCCTGATTGACCACTATGGGAAACTGCCCGATTTTCTGCGCGCCCTGGGGTTTGCCAGTTGCACTTTCAGCTATCCGCTGACCAGCCTGGCCTCCAGTTATTTGAGTTTCAGCGATTCCTCGCTCGTCAGTTACAAGACGGATGAATTGATCGAGGTCTTTGAAAAGATCAAACGGATGAAAGAACGCAGCGGCTACCCCGTGGTCAATCCGCGCGAATCCCTCACGGAGATGCAACGGCACCTGCGCAAAGAACCGGAGCGCTTTGGCTGCCTGGGCGGCCACAAGTATTTTTACCTCGATTGGAACCTCAATCTCTACCGCTGCCACGCCTGGGACAAGCCGATGTGCAACATCTACCAGTTCGACAAGACGAAACTGATCCGGGACGGCTGCACCAAGTGCATGATTGACTGCTACCGGGACCCGAGCGTCCTGCAATTTGTGGCCGTCAGCGCCAGCGACGCCTTTCAGAACCTGAAGAAGGGCAGGCTGACCGCCGCCGCCAAAAACATCCTGGACTCCCGCAACCTGGTCTCGCTCCGCGCCGTTTGGGAAAACCGCCACTGGATCGGCAAGGTTTGAGACAAGTCCCAACTTGACATTTATGCGGCGTTCCCCCAGAACGTCGCCCAGCGCCGGAGAACCGGCCTCATGAGAAAATGAGTTTCAGCATGAATTCACTGCGCCCCGCTTGGAGTTCGTTTGTCAACCAGCAGTGGGGATTCATTTTGCTGGAGGTGGTGGCCGGTCTCGCCATCCTCTTCGCGCTCTTCCTGCTGGTGGACACGTGCCTCGCTTGGAGAAATAAGCGGCGCATGATAAAAGAGTTTCAACGCGAACGGCAACAGATGAACGGCGACGGTCTTCCCCCCCGATCCTGAGCAGCGCTTCCCAGGCAACTGAACGAAGCAGCGGCCAGCCACCCCTGTTCCCGCTGTTGACAAGGGGCGGCGGCCTGGATCGGCCAGGGCTGAATCGTTCCGTGACAAATTGCTTGGTTGCCGGCTCGGACAACCTTATAGTCCGTGCCCATGGTTCATGTCGGCATCGGTTATGATGTGCATCCGCTGGTGCAGGGGCGCAAACTGGTCCTGGGCGGTGTGGAAATCCCGTACAGCAAAGGTCTGGACGGGCATTCGGATGCCGATGTCTTAATGCATGCTTTGTGCGACGCGGTGTTGGGCGCTCTGGGAGAGCAGGACATCGGGACGTTTTTCCCCAATACCGATCCACGCTGGCGGGGGGCGGCAAGCAAGGTCTTTTTGCAGGAGGTCGCCCGGCAGGTTAACTTCCGCAACGGCAGGATCATCAACGTCGATGCCACCGTGATCGCGCAACAACCCAGATTGATGCCCCACGCCGCCGCGATGAAATTGAACATCGCCCAGGCCCTGGGCATCCAGCCGAAGAAGGTCGGCATCAAAGCCACCACGAATGAATTTTTGGGGTTTATTGGCCGCGAGGAAGGCATCGCCGCCATGGCCGTGGCCAGCGTGGATTTGCCGGATGAAACCTAATGCCCAAAGCCGAAATCAGTTGGAAACGCACCACGACCGACGGCGCCACGCTGCAATGTTACGCCCAACACGTCGGCCGGCAGTGGGTCTTTTTCCGCCGCGAAAAACGCTTCGACTGCTGGCAGGAAACGGCCCGTCCCCCGCTGGAGGATTGGCTGGCCTTGCTGGACGCCGTGCGGCGGCGCATCCACCGCCGGCTCTTGCGCCCGGAAGAAGAAGGGCGCGTGCGCAAAACCATTCTCGAACGTTTTCCCGGAACAGAAATCTGAAGCACCGCCCCGCCCTGCCATGAAACAACGGCCCGTCATTTTGGTCACGCCCAGCACCGAACACAAAGGCGCCGAGTTCGCCGACGCGTCCATCAGCCTCTCCAATCGCTACACCGACGCGGTCATTGCCGCCGGGGGTTTGCCGCAGGTGTTTCCCGCCACCACTTCCAAATCCGTCATCGAAGAAGCGGTGCGAAGATGCGATGGCGTGCTGATGACCGGTGGAGATGACATTGACCCGAAGCTCTATGCCCCGGATTTGCCGGAGGCGCTGGCCAAAACGGTCGGGCCGCTGGAACCGGAGCGCGACGTCTGGGAAAAGGACCTGATCGCCGAAGTTTTCCGGCAACAAAAGCCGCTCTTTGGCATTTGCCGGGGCCACCAAATGCTTAACGTCGCCCTGGGCGGCACCTTGCTGGTGGATATTCGGTCGCAGAGGCCCGACGCCTTGAACCACCACCGCATGGACCGCAAAATGGAGCCGGTGCATGAAGTGACCATCACGCCGGAATCGCTCCTGGGCAAAATCACCGGCCGCCAAACCCTGGCGGTCAACAGCACCCACCACCAAGCCGTCGGCGCACTCGCCCCGCCGTTGCGCGCCGTGGCCGAGAGCGCCGACGGGATCGTCGAGGCGTTGGAATTGAAGGAGCCGGGGCGGCAGCCGTTTCTGCTGACCGTGCAGTTTCATCCGGAGCGATTGATTGACGGCAACGGGGTGTTCCTGCAATTATTCAGGAGCTTCGTCGAAGCCTGCGTTCGGCGCCAGAAAAGCCTATGAAAGCAAAGATCATGGTGGTCGATGATACCGAAGGGGTGCGAGACCTCCTTGTCACCCTTTTGGAGCATAATGACTACGAACCACTTCCGAAAGCCAACGCGGCGCAATTGCTCGCCTCCTTCTCCGAGCCTCAGCCGGATGTCATCCTGCTGGACCTGAAATTGCCGGATGGCGACGGACTCGAGTTGTTGCCGCAAATCAAGAAGCAATGGCCCGACACCGAAGTCATCATGCTTACGGGGCACGCCACCTTCGACGTGGCGGTGGAAGCAACCAAACGCGGGGCGTATCATTTCCAAAGTAAACCGTTCGATACGAAAATACTGCTCGTTTCCTTGGAACGGGCAATCGAGCACCGGCAGTTGAGTCTCCAAACCAGTTCGCTGCGCAAGGCGCTGGCGACCATGAGCGGCGGCGCCGCGCCGGTCTTTCAAAGCCCGTCCATGAAGGAGGTGGTGCGCACCATCGAACGGATCGCGCCGAGCGACGTTTCCATTTTGATCACGGGCGAAAGCGGCACGGGCAAGGAAGTCATTGCCGACCTGATCCATAACCTCAGCCCGCGCAACAAAGGGCCGTTGATCAAGATCAATTGCGCGGCGTTGCCGCGGGAATTGATCGAGAGCGAGCTGTTCGGCTCGGTCAAGGGCGCCTTTACGGGCGCGAACGTGGACCGGGAAGGGTTGTTCCGCCAGGCCGAGGGCGGCACGCTCCTGCTGGACGAGATTTCCGAGATGCCCATCGACACCCAGAGCAAACTCCTGCGCGTCTTGCAGGAGAAGGAAGTCCGGCCCGTCGGCGGTCGCTCCAGCTACAAAAGCGATTGCCGCATTATCGCCGCCACCAACCGCCAGACCGAGGATGCGATCAAGGCGGGCAAATTGCGCGAGGACCTTTATTACCGCATCAGCGCCATCTCCGTCCATCTGCCGCCCTTGCGCGAGCGGCGCGAGGACATCCTGCCGCTGGCGACGGCGTTCCTGAAGCGGTTCGACGCGCAGGCGGGCCGCAACCTCAGCGGCTTCAGCCCGCCGGCGAGCGAGGCGCTGCGGGCCTTCGATTGGCCGGGCAACGTGCGCCAATTGCAGAACGAAATCCAGCGCGCCGTGTTGATGTCGGAAGGAACTACCATTAACGAGAGCGACCTCTCCATCGCCGCCCAGGCCAGCGCCAAGGCCAACCCGGACCTGACGCTGATGGAGGCGATGGAGCGCAACGCCATCCTGCAAATGCTCAAGGACACCGGCGGCAACAAACTGGAAACGGCCAAGCGCCTGGGCATCGGCCGCCAGACGCTTTACAATAAGATCAAAATGTACGGCATCGAGGCGTGAGAAAACGCGCTCGTTCCGGCCGCCGGCGGGCGATTTGTTTGCAGCTTCACGTGACCAACATATCATTCAGGCTGTCTGCAATTTCTCTTTCCGTGGCAGGAAGCGGATTTCAACGCGCTTATTCACCGCTGCCGCGATTCGTTTGAGCATCGTAAGAGAGTGCCCTTCGTAATCGGAATCTTCGAGGCGGCTAATCACCGAGGCGGTTGTTCCGATCAACTTGGCAAGCCGCTCTTGCGTCAAGCCCGCTTGCTCTCTTAGCTCGTAAATCTTCCGTGCAAGCTCATCCTCGGCTCTGGCTTGCTCGAGTTGTGCCGTGCGGTCTGGTTTGCCGTCATAATAGCGGCGATGCAGAATTTGCACCGCGTTCGATGTTGCGTTTCTCTTTTTTGGCATATTCACTCCTCCAGAATGAAGCTTTGAGAAAACTCTAATCGTGTCCGGCCCTTCGCGCGGCGCGGGCGATGCGCTCCAGTTTTGCGCGCAACAGGCCGTTGCTGGCCAGCATGCGGTACTGGCTGGCCACGGGCAGCGGACGATGCCAGAACTCGCCGCCCGCGCATTCCAGAATCAAACCGGCGGCGGCGATGTCCCATAACGAAACGCCCGATTCAATGTAGGCGTCAAACCGGCCGCTGGCCACGTAGGCGAGCGAAAGGGCGGCCGCGCCCATCATGCGGATTTTGCGCACGCGCCGGACCAGGAGGTTGAAGACGGGCAGATTGTCGTTGACGCTTTTCTCGCTCTTGGAAAAGCCGATGGCGACAATCGCTTCGGCCAATTTCGTCCGGCGGCTGGCGTGGATGATCCGGCCGTTCAAGCGGGCCGGCCCGCCGCGGAGGCCGGTCCAGAGTTCGTCGCAAAACGGATCATAGACCACCCCGGCCACGGTCGAGAATTCGGCGTCCGGGCCGGGCCGGGTCTGCAAGGCAATGGAGACGCAGGCGTGAGGCACGCCGTAAGTGAAGTTGACGGTGCCGTCAATCGGATCGACGACCCAGCGCGCATTGGCGTTTTCATTTCCAGCCGCGCCTTCCTCGCCCAGCACGGCCGAGTCTGGAAAAGCTGACAACAAGATTTTCTCGATCACCTTCTGGCAGCGCACGTCCAATTCCAGCTTGATGTCGTGCTGGGATTGCTGGTTGATCTTTTTGGGCGAGGCCCGGTTGCGCCGCATCAGGCGGCCGGCGGCGCGGGCGGCGCGGGTGGCGCACTTGAGCGCCTTGGATGGGTTGGGGTTCATTTGGCTTCCTCCACGCTCAAGCTGTAGGAGAAATGGTCAAAATAGATGTTGCCGCCCGTCCACTCCAATTCACCGCGCTGAAAATCGACATCGTCCGAGCGCATCGTTTTCTTGGGCGGGTCCAGCTCCTGGCAATGGTCGCTGTTGGCGGCCATGCGGAAGTAATCGAGGCCGCCGAAATAGAAATCGCGCAGTTCCACCCGCTCCGGCGCTGTCAATGCGGCGCAGTATTGCGCGGCGTAGATACCCGCCCACGGGTCCACCGGCACCCAGCCGTAGGGATCGAGCCAGATTTCCGTCCAATCATGAATGTCCTTGGCGCCGGGGAAAATGTTCCAGCCGCTCTGCCACCGGGCCGGGATGCCTTGGGCGCGGCAAAGCGTGATAAAAAGCAAGGCCTCCTGGCCGCAATCCCCGTAACGGTGCTCCAGGCAATAATCGCCGAGGTTGGTCAACGTCGAATACTCGCGGGCAAAGCTGTATTGAATGTTCCCGCTGATCCAGTCGTAAAAGGCCTTCGCCTGCAACATCGGGTTGGTTTCCGTTCCAACGATCTCGCCCGCCAGTTTTTTAATTTTGTCGGTGAACACGACATGCGGCGCTTCCCGCGTGTATTTCGCCAGGACCGGGTCGCTCAAATCCGCCCGGCGCACCTTTTCCGGCTTGAGGTCAAAAAACACGCCGCGAGCCGTGTAGCTGTAAATGATCTGGAACTGCGTCGGCCCGTCCGGCGAGGCCGGCTGCTCCAGGAAAACCGACCGGATGGGGCTGGTTTCGGCCGCCAACGCCAGGACCGGCGCGGAATTGCTCAAGAGCCTGAATTCATCCTGAAATGGATACTGGCGCGGGATCGGCAGCCAGGCGCGGACCGTCTCCCCGGCCGGCGCCGCTTCGTGCGCCGCCGTGACGGTCATCGTGCAAACAAAACGATGCGGCAGCACATAGGGAGTCCCCTGCGCGCGCGCGGCCTGTTTGATCGCCCGGCTGATTTCCAGCCGTCCTTTCGGCTCGGGCGAATCATCCCTGCCATCCAGCAGGCGGGCCTTCAACTCCGGATGACGGAAATATAAATTTTTGACACTCGTGTCAACAAAAAACGTCTGGCCGTCGATGACCCTGCCGTCGAACCAGCCGGCGGCCAGCCATTGCTTGAACTCCCGCCGGCGCAAGTTTTTGACGGAAGCACCCAGTTTTTTGAACAGTCCATCCCGGGTGAGCGAGTAATCGTGCTTGATGCGCCGGAGAACGTCGCGCTGGAAGGCGAGTTGTTTCTGGTCGGCCGCCGCCAAATCCGGCGCGGCGAGCGCGCGGTCCAGGACGGCCGCCGCGCGTTTGAAATCGCCGCGCTCGCGCAGGTCGGCGGCTTGCTGGAGGGCCGGCCCGGCGCTGGACGCCGCGCGGGCCATTCCGCAACCCATCAAAAAAACCGCCAGTGTGACTTTTGCGCGCCGCATGACAGGTGTCAGGCTAATGCGCCCGGGGGACGATTTCGAGGTATTTCGGTAATGCGTCAGTGACGGCGGGCCTGGGAATGGTAGGGTCGCCTCGCCGAGGCGACCACCCGGCAAGAACCACCCTCGGACGGCTCGGCGAGCCGTCCCTACCATCCATCACTGACGCATTACGTATTTCGTAGTTGGCCATCTGCGGGCAGTGGATACCCCCCCTCCCCCTGTTGTTGTGGGGTTTGATTTAGTCTGATTTAGTCTGATTTAGTTTGATTTTTGGCTTGATTCGGCTTGATGGAAACCTGCTGGAAGGGGCCGGACCGGCAAATTTTGCCGGTGGAACGCCGGGCCGGATGGCGGGCGACGGGTTGCCGGCGGATCGGCTGGAGCCGAAGCCCGTCCTCCCCCATGTGATGATTACCAGTTTCATCAAATGAGGAATTATCACGTTTTTTTGGAATATGCAAGAGCAATCTATCGAAAAGTTGTGAAGTCAGAATCAGTGAATCAGTGAGTGGGGCGATGGAGGCTGGGAATTGCCACGATAGGGCACAAAAAGAGCGGGCGGGGAGTTGGCCGAAGGGATTGACCGGGAGTTTCTGAATTTCCCGCCGGCCGCTCGATGGTTTTCCGCCGGTGCTGTCGGAAGGATTGAAAAAACGATTGTTTGAGCCGCCGCCGCGTTCGCTGAAATCAACGAGAAAAGTTAAAAACCGGGCGAGCCTATGGGTGCCTCCTGCGACAAAAGCGAACCAAACTATGGGTTGATAAACATTTCATTTTGCCTTTATTTCCCTGGTGATTAGGGCGGCGAATTCGATGTCGCGATAAAATATGCGATTATGCGGGACTGACCTGTTTTCCGGCAGGTGATGTTTTGTTCGATGAATAACCAGCGATCAAATTTGCAGTCCACACCAACCATTTACATGGAAAAGACAATGGTCAATCGCGGAATGGAGCGATATGGGCGCTGTAGCGGAGTTTGGCCGAGCTAAAAAACCCGCCACATTGACTCCGGCGCGTGCAGCCCTCGCATTCTGGCATATATTCATTTTTCCAGTCCGAAATGCTCTTGCGGCTGAACTGTGTGAGCGCCGGGTCCAGGACGCACAGTTGATGATTGTATACTGAAACGGCCATTCTCGCCCGATGGAGCAGTTCGACGGCTTCTCGCAATTGAGGCTGATAATCCTTGGGGTCAATCCAGAGATCATTCAGGTTGATTTTTGTAAATCCTGTAATCTCAAGCCCCATAAGAGCGACATGGTCGCAAAACGTCAGGTTTCGGCGGATAAAGAGGGCCAAGTCGGGCAGACGTTCGTATGTGGCCTTGTGAATGACGACGCGGATTTCCACTCGCACGCCCGCGCTTTTCAAGTTGATTATGCCGCGGATAGTGTCATCGAACGCCCCGTCAGCCTGAACAACGTAGTCGTGAATCGAAGAAATGTCAGAATAAACGGGTGTTCCTATCATGAGGTCCGGGTGCGCAACGGCAGCAAGAGACTTGGCGTAGTTCAAGTCCTTGAATTGCCTGCCGTTTGAGAGAATATGGAGCGCCGTCGAAGGGAGATAACTCTTGAAGTGTCGAACAATGTCGATGAGTTTCTGCCCTAGGAGCGTTGGCTCACCACCGGTGAGGCCAATTGCTTTGGTCTCAGGAGAAACGAGAGGAATCATCGTCAGAATCTCGTCCGCGAGATAGGAGTCTTCGTTGTCCTTTGGCGGTTGCGAACACATCAAACAGAAGTTGTTGCATCGCTCGGTTGTAAGGAAGAAGTTATGTGGGGAATTCCTGCGATACAGCGTGCGAAGGCTGTTCCGCTTTTGATTGAGTCTTACAATGTCCCCCTCATCCAAGTACGACAACTCCTGCTCCAACAAAAATGAGTTTCTAGGCACGGCTCCGGAAGGCTTTTCAAAGAAGAGGTAACCCGCAAAACCTGGCGGGATGTTTTCTGGTGCCTTCCGGAAAAGTAGAAATTCATTCGAACGAAGGGGGCGCACAAAATTCGGGTTCACCGTGACCCTGCGAACGGTCACTTCCGGCTCAGTGACCTGGCTCAGCGGAGAAACGCATGTAGATGACAATTTCAACATGACATCACCATCGTACCCAGCCTTCCAGCACCCTTCTCGCTTCGGGATCATCCTCCATCTTCTGGATTATGTACCGGAAGACACCCATGTTCTTCGTGCAAAATCCACTGAGGGCTTTGTGCCCGACAAAATCGTGTTGCGTGGCATAATGATAGTCGGGGTCGCAACCACAGTATGGTAAGAAGGCGCACTCCTCGCACATAGGAACCGATTCCGCGACAGATTCCTCTAACGGCGTAAGTAACGCAGGAGAAGTCATCATCTGCTCATAGCTATCTTTAAGCAAGTTCCCCATGCAGAAGATTTTGTCTCCCATCTCCGCCTTCATGCGAGCCTCGTCAGAAGGATACACTTCACCGTTGTAGTTAAAAATGACCCCTGCTATGCCGATGCCCGCTGGCGATTGGAGGTTCACAAACCCCGTTCCATAAGGCGTGAGCATTTTCTGAAGAGCCAAAACCGTGTAGTATTCGACAAAGAAAAGCCCCTGCTTGTTGAGTTCAATGATGTAATCGAGGCCGGTGCGATAGAATGTTTGCCACTCGCGGGCATCGTACTCATCAAAGCACTTAGTCTTTATGGCAAACCCAAAAGGACTCAGACTGCGAAGAAATATGCCCCGGAAATCTTGCCTCACATACTCATCGACAATGTCGGTTACTCTGGTCAGACTCGCTTTGGTTGTTGTCATCAAAGCATTGACCCGGTACTTCCCCAATGCCTCCCGTGCCCGCCTTATGCCTTCTATGGTGATCTCGTAACTTTTGTTACCAGCGTTGGGCCTGTTGGTATTGTGGAGATCCTTTGGACCGTCCAAGGAAGTAGAAATCAACACGTTTTCATCACGACAGAAGTTCAAAATATCATTGTCAAGTACCGAAAGGTTGGTCGCAATCACAAACGCAAGGTTCCGCCGCTCGGTGATGTTGCGCTTATTTGCAGCAAGGACGATGTGCTTAATTAGCCCAAAATTGAGAAGGGGCTCTCCGCCTTGGAACTCGATCTTGATCGCCGGTGCCGGGCTCTTGAAAGTGAAGTCGATTGCCTTGTCTGCCATAAGGACAGTCATGTCGAAAGCGGTTCGATCCTCGCTCTGTCTGGAGACTTGGCAGTACTTGCAAGAATGATTGCACCTCAGGGTGACCACGAACATGTGCAAACCAGTGAAATCCGCAATGCGCTTTCGCTTCGTGCGCGCTTTAAGCGTGACCAAATCCATCGCGACATTGGAATCGGCGTCCTGAATGAAGTGCTTCGATTTAAGTGAATAGTAGAGCGGAGTATTTTGCGCGAGAGTCTTGTTAACGGTCGCCTCCAACTCAGGCCGCTTCAATACCTGCCATTCTCCCACCTCATTGACAGCCACATAACGCGTTCCGTCGAGACGAATGAAGCGGAAAGGAAGCAAACGATAGCCTTTTTCTGCTGGCAAGTAATGCGCTTGCTCTTTGAAAACGGCAGGCATCCCAATCAATCTTCCTCTGCAAGCGATGTGCCGGAGAATGCGTGCGCAAGGATCAAGTTCCTGAGCGGTCCTGCTTCGCGTCGAATGATCTCACGGAGGTCTTGATCCAAAAGCTCGTTGCAGAAGTCAGAGATGACCTGCTCCGGATTGTTCTTATCGTGTTTGCCGACGAAATTAAAAATAACCGAGAGAGTCGAGTCCCGGCCCGGATTGATGATGACGGATGTTCTGTCAGCGAACCTGTACGCAGCCTTCTTTATGGCTTCCATCGAATAGATCGACGTATCCAACGAAAGAACGTATCCCGATGGATCCCGAGAAATCCCATTCATGACCACAACAGGGTCAAAGTCCCGAAGAGTGCGAATCGTGCGAGGAGTGCGAATCGTGCGAAGAGTGTGAATCGTGATCGCGCATACCTGCACTTGCCGCTACAGGAACCGATGGCACAATGACGAATTTTTGCGGCAGAGTCAATTGTTGGGCAACTGCCGGAGAGGCGTCTGAGCCTTGTGTTGTGAGCGCATTGACTGGAACCGTGTTGAGCAGCGCGGCGCTGGCCACGGAGAGTGACATCAGAAAGCCGAATTTTGTTTCTCGTTTCATATATTTTTCTTAAACCACATCACACAGGCAATTTGCCCATACAATTGCCAATAAAACACTTCTTTCAGTGTATAAATCGTAACCAATAAGACAGCGAAGTCAAGGGAAAAATTCAATTATATTTCTCTGGTCTTATGAAGCGAAGCGGGATGATCCCCACCCCCGCCACTGATTTGTTTCAGCCGCGGAGGGTTCGGCGTGGCACAGGGAGTGCAGCGGGACGTGCCTGCTGTTTGCGAAATTTATCCCACTCGGACGAGTTCATTCTCCGTGCGGAGGTGGCGGGTGAACGGCGTGTCGATGTCCAGATCAATCAAATCCACCGAACGGCCGGTCAAATCGCTGACGCGCGCGCCCATGCGATAGAAAACCGACGGGGGCAGGCCGGAAACCGCCAAGTCGAGATCGGAAGCGGCATCACCCGACCCTTTGGCAGCGGAGCCAAAGACGTAAATCTCCCGTGCGCCGGCAGACTTGAGTTCGGCCGCGGCGCGCTTGATTAAAATGTCCGTCTCGGCGCTCACGATTACAATTGATTGTGCGTCTTTTGAGTCTGAAAGTCAAAATATTCCCGTACCCTGAATGTTTCGGATTAGGAGTAGGACTCAATGCTCTCAATCTTCCGTAAAAAGATACTCCAGGTCGGACTTTGACAAGTTGCGGGCGAAGCCCTGTTCGCCGGACGTATTCCGCCGGCGGGACGCCGGCGGAGGCGGTCGAGACGACCGCGCTCCCAATTCAATCTTCGGCGAAGAGATACTCCAGGTCGGACTTTGAGAGATTGCGGGCGAAGCCCTGTTCGCCGAGAACGTCGGCGATGGTCTGGGCTTTGCGCTGCTGCAATTCCCAGATTTTTTCCTCGACCGTCCCCGGAGCGATCAAGCGGTAGGCGTTGACGGTCACGGTCTGGCCAATCCGATGCGAGCGGTCGATGGCTTGCGCCTCGACGGCGGGGTTCCACCAGGGATCGTACAAAATCACAGTGCTGGCCGTGGTGAGGTTGAGGCCCGTGCCGGCGGCGCGCAAGCTGAGCAGAAAAACCGCCGGGTCGGGATCGTTTTGGAACGCTTGCATGACCTGCTGGCGGTCTTTGGTGTCGCCCGTCAGGATATGGGTGCGAATCTGGCGGGCGGCGCATTCCTTCTCCAAGAGCCTGAGCATCCGCACAAACTGGCTGAAGAGCAGCACCTTCCGGTTCCCGGCCAGCAACGGCTCGAGCAGTTCAAACAACGTCTCCGTTTTGCCGGAAGCGGCGTCGTTGCCCACCAGGTCGGGATGACAGCAAATCTGGCGCAGGCGGGTCAAAGCGGCCAGGACGTGGATGGTGCTGGCGCGGACGCCGCGCTCGGCGACGGTGTTCATGACCTGTTCGCGGCTGCGGCGCAATTCGGCCAGGTAGAGCTTGCGTTGGGCCTCGCCCAGTTCGCAATCGCGCCGCAGCTCGATGCGGTCGGGCAGGTCCTGGGCCACTTCGCTTTTGAGGCGGCGCAACATGAGGGGGCGGAGTTTGGCGGCCAGACGGCGGCAGGCGATGCGTTGCTCGTCGCCCGCGTTTTCGCCGCGCGGTTCGTATTTTTCGCGGAACTTGGCCTGGGTGCCCAGGTAGCCGGGCTGGACGAAATCGACGATGCTCCAGAGGTCGAGCAGGCGATTCTCCAGCGGGGTGCCCGTCAGCGCCAAACGCTGGCCGGCCTGGAGTTGTTTGACCGAGACGCTGATCTGGGCGTCGGGATTTTTGATGAACTGCGCCTCGTCGAGGATGACGACGCGAAAGTGAAATCGTTGCAGGGCCTCGAGGTCGCGCCGCAACAAGGCGTAATTGGTGACGATCAAGTCGTGTTCGGGGATTTGTCTGCGCAAATTGTGCCGCGCGGCCCCGCTCTCCAGCACCAGCACTTTGAGCATGGGCGTGAACCGGCTGGCTTCCCGCCGCCAATTGTGCAGCACCGAGGCCGGGCAGATGACCAGAACCGGCTTGCTGTGGCGATTGGCCGCCTTCATCCACGCCACCCAGAGCAACGCTTGCAGCGTCTTGCCCAGCCCCATGTCATCGGCCAGAATTCCGCCCAATTTGTGCCGGGTCAGGTGGCACAGGAAATTGAAACCGGCCCGCTGATACGGCCGCAGCTCGGCGTTAATGCCTTCGGGCAGAGGCGTCACCGGAATGCCGCTGAATTCGGCCAGATGGCGGCGCAGGGCCTGCCCTTCAGGCGAGTCGCCGAACCGCTTGAGTCCTTCTTCGTCAAGATGGGCCGCTTGTTCCAGGCCCAAGCGTTGCGGCACCGGGATCAGGCCATCGACGCCCAGATCGGCGAAGGTTTCGTGCGCCTCTTGCACGGCGGCGGCGTCCAATTGCAGCCAGCCGGCATCGGGCAATTTGACAAACCGCCCCGTGGCCGTCGCCAGCCGCTGCAAATCCGCCGCGGTCAACTTGACGCCCTCGGCTTCCCATTGGGCGGAAACCGAAAACCAGTCGATGCCGCTGCCCTGCAGGACCAGGCGCGGACGCAACGGGCGCGGCGCAAGGAACAAGCGATGAAAGGCCGGGTTGCCCAGGAACTCGGCCTCCTCGGGGCGGTCGGGCCAGACGGCCGCCAATTGGGCCGGAAAATTGTCATTGGCGTCACCGACCCACACGCCGGGTTCAGGCGTAAACCAGTCCAGGCGGTGCAACCATTGCACCGCGCGCTCCAGCCGCGGATCATCCAGAATTCTCGGCCTGCCCTTCATATCGACCTGCGGATCGTCGCATTCCCACTCCTGCCCGGTCCAATGCCAGGCGCCGCCGTCGCCGTCCGCCCGCGCCTGCAGGCGCAAGCGCACCACGTCATCGACCAACTCGAAAACGAAGCGCGGCTGGGCGGTGTGGACGACACATAATTGGTCCCAATCCACCGCCGGCGCGACCTGGGTCTTGCGCAATTGGGTCAAGAGACGATGGCTCAATCTGCTGACCGGCAGCGTCTGTCTTTTCACCCACGAGTTGAGCAACTCGTCCGGGGGCGCGCTGCGCAACAAATAAAAAGTGCTCCCCACCAGCGCGATCGCCGGACGCCCGGCGAAGAATTTGACCGCGCTGAGCGGATGCCCTTCCCCGCCGGGCAAGGTCAACTGGTGCGTAAAAAACAACTCGGTGTTGATCGTTTGCAGGTGCGGCTTCAACTCCGTCAAGTGGCCGTCAAAGACAATCGGCTCGCCGCCCTGGGCCATGCGCAGGCGGCCTTTGCCGCCCCAGCGCACCAGCCACTGGAACAACTCCGTTCCGGTCAAAACAAGCGATTCCCACAACCCCTCCGGATCGGCGTGGTTCTGGGCCAGCCATTGGATGAATTCCCAGTCCTCGGCGGAGAAGAGTTCCTCCTCGTGCGTGGCGCGCGCGGCCAGATCGGCCACTTCATGGACCGTTCTGAGCTTTTCGCCCGTGCGCTGCCGCGAGACAAAAAAGGCGACCGAAAGCCCGTGCAAAGCCGAGTCTTCGCTGACCGGCCTGGGTTCGCAGGCCACGCGGATGGCGGCGCGGGGCGCGTCCAGGCGCGCCGGCGAGGAGGGGAAGTGCCACTGTTCGAGTTGGCGGACGAACTGCTGGTCTTTCTCCGCCTGCTCGATTTCCGCAAACCGCTTCAAATTGGCGTGGGGCTGCAATTCCGTCGGCAGCGGCCGGTTGAAGCGCAGGAAAAGGATGGCCGTCTCCTCCAGGCGTTTTTTGCCCTGGGTGGAAACGAGGCGGGACCACCATTCGTGCGAGCCGAAGTCCTTGCGCGACAAGGACAACTTCTCGAAATAATCCTCCAGCAGCAGCCAGGCGCGCTGGGGGTCGCCGCAATTGGCGAAGATGTTGAGCAACTCGGTGCGCTCGGCCACGGTCGCCTTGGAGTCGGAGAGTTCGCGGCGCAACTCGGCCTGCGGCCCGTAGGCCTTGGCCAGCACGGTATGG
Source organism: Verrucomicrobiota bacterium (assembly GCA_049510745.1). Lineage (GTDB taxonomy): Bacteria > Verrucomicrobiota > Verrucomicrobiia > Limisphaerales > Palsa-1400 > PLGF01. The sequence goes on from JBEKYR010000018.1 coordinate 54,876, forward strand.
TGGGCGTCATACTTGGTCGTATTGCCCGAGGCCGTGGCATTGGTTTTGCGCGAAGTTTTAGTCATGCAACAATTGAAACTGGACTAAACCGGTACACCTTAATCTCGACACAATCCCCCACCCGGCGTCAACAGAAAAGCGCGTATTTTTCGACCCCCGGGAACAGGAAACATAGGGGAATGGATGAGGTTTGAATCAGTGAATCAGTGAATTAATGAATGGAAAAATGCTTTGCCTTGGTTCCAAAAGGTGGGGGCCACTCATCAATTCACTCATTCACCCATTCACTGATTCACTGATTCGCTCATTCATTTATTCGTTTATTCACTTTGTCCGGCTTGAATCTTTCCGGCGAAAGGGTAGAATCAGGGTGGAGTTCGAATCAGGCACCGCTGCCTTGCGTTGTCTGGCGGCGGGACGATTCTTTACCATGAAATGCCATGTTCCGATTCGGTGTGAAGCGCCCTCACGGCGCAGGGGAAAATTGCGCGGATTTCTGGCCGCGGTCGGCGCGGTCTTGATTTTCAGCAACTCCGCCGCGCTGGCCCAAAGACAGGTGGTCCACGGGCACGTCCCGGCTGCCGCGGCCGGCCTTCGGGCCATCGGTGGGCTGGCGGACTCAAATCGGATGGAGTTGGTCATCGGCCTGCCGTTGCGCAACAGGGAGGCGCTCACCAATTTGCTCAATCAGCTTTACGATCCCGCCAGCCCCAATTTCCACCGATACCTGGCGCCGGAACAGTTCGCGGAACGGTTCGGGCCAAGCGCGGAGGATTATCAGGCCGTGATGGACTTCGCCGCGTCCAACGGCTTGCGCGTCACCGGCACGCATCCCAATCGCACGCTGCTCGATGTCAGCGGGACGGTGGCCGACATCCAGAAGGCGCTCCATCTGCATCTGCGGACGTACCGGCATCCGGTGGAGGCGCGCTCGTTTTTCGCGCCGGATGTCGAACCGTCATTGGACCTGGCCGTCCCGGTGCTGGCGATCAGCGGATTGGACAGTTATATCATTCCGCATCCGCGACTCGCCAGGGCCGGCGCGCGCGATCCGCTCGCGCCGCGCCTGGGGTCGGGCTCGGGCGGGACGTATATGGGGAACGATTTCCGGGCGGCGTACGTCCCCGGCACCTCGCTGACCGGCGCGGGGCAATCGGTCGGCCTGTGGGAAGGGGACGGCTACGTCACCTCGGACATTACTTCGTATGAAAGCCAGGCCGGCCTGCCGAACGTCCCGCTGACCACGGTGTTGATCGACAGCGCCACTGGCAGCGCCGGCTCCGGCGCTTCCGAAGTGTCGCTGGACATCGAGATGGCCATTTCCATGGCGCCGGGCCTGTCGCGCGTCATTGTCTATGAAGGGCCGAACGTCAATAATATAACAATCCCCAACGACATCTTAAACCGCATGGCGACGGATAACCTGGCCGAACAATTGAGTTGTTCGTGGGGGTTCGACATCGATTCGAACACCGAACAGATTTTCCAGCAATACGCCACGCAGGGGCAATCGTTTTTCCTGGCGTCGGGCGACAGCGGGGCGTTCACGGCGTCGGGCAACCCGGTCAGCCTCAGCCCGCCGTCGGACGATCCGTACATCACGGTGGTAGGGGCGACGACCTTGAGCACGAGCGGGCCGGGTGGAACCTGGGACTCGGAAACGGTGTGGAATTGGTTTACGACCAGACAAGGAAGCGGCGGGGCCAGCAGCGGCGGCATCAGCACGAGCTATTTGATTCCGAGCTGGCAGGCGCCCGTCAGCATGGCGTCCAATCAAGGCTCCACCACTTACCGCAATCTCCCCGATGTGGCGATGGTTGGGGACAACATCCGGGTGATTTATGGCGGCGGGCAGACGGGCGACTTTGGCGGGACCAGTTGCGCGGCCCCGCTCTGGGCGGCGTTCACCGCGCTGGTCAACCAAGACCGTACCAACAATTTGCGGGCGCCCGTCGGATTCTTGAATCCGGCCCTTTACGCAATCGGCTTGGGCGCCAATTACGGATCGGCCTTCCATGACATCACCACGGGCAACAACACCAATACGGCCACCCATACCCAATTTTTTGCCGTGCCTGGTTACGACCTCTGCACCGGCTGGGGAACGCCCACGGGCACCAACCTGATCAACCTGCTGGCGCCTCCGGGCACCACGCCGAATCTGATCGGCGCGGCAACACTGCTGGCGGAAAGCTGCCTGCCCACCAATGGGGCGGTCGATCCCGGCGAAACGGTCACGGTCAACCTGGCGCTGACGGACCTGGCGGCGGCCAGCACCACCAACCTGGTCGCCACGTTGCTGGCCAGCGCCGGAGTGCTCGACCCCAGCGGCCCGCAGTCTTACGGCTTCGTCCCAGGCGGCGGGGCGGCGGTGAGCCGGCCGTTCACTTTCACCGCCAGCGGAGTCTGCGGCCAAACCATCCCGGCGGTGTGGCAGCTTCAGGACGGGACAGCCAGTCTGCGAACCGTCACGGTCAACTTCGCGCTTGGCGCGCTGGTTCCCGCCACCATTTTTTCACAGAATTTTGACGGCCTCACTGCACCCGCGCTGCCAGCCGGTTGGAGCACTACCGCGTCCGGCGCGCAGGTCAATTGGGTCACGACCACCGCCAGCGCCGATAGCGCGCCCAACTCGGCTTTTGCGACCGATGTCGGGGCCTCCGGGCTGGCTTACCTGACCGCGCCGGCCATTTCGATCCTTTCTTCAAATGCCCAAGTGACGTTCCGGCAGAATTACAACTTGGAGGTTGTGACGACGACTTCGCGCCATCATGGGATCGTGACGACTTTCTACGACGGCGGCGTTCTGGAGATGGCCATCGGAGCGGGCGGTTTCGCCGATATTCTGTCCGCCGGCGGCAGCTTTGTGACGGGCGGATACAATTGCACGCTCTACAGCGGGTCGGGCAACCCATTGGGAGGGCGCTCGGCCTGGGGTGGCGATTCCGGCGGATGGATCACCACCACGGTCAACCTCCCGGCGGCGGCCGCGGGCCAGAGCATCCAACTGCGCTGGGGATGCGGCACGGACGAACTCAACGCGACATCGGTGACCGGCTGGTATGTGGACACGATTTCCCTCCGGGACGCTTCTTACGCCTGTTGCAGCGAACTGATCCCGCCCTCCCTTGACCCGGCCGGCATTGTCGTCACCGGCGCCGGGTTTTCCATTTCGTTCCAAAGCGTGGCGGGCCTGAATTACACCCTCCAATACAAGAACTTCCTCACCGACGCCCATTGGACAACGCTGCCCGCCTCGACGGTGACGGGCACGGGCGGGGCCATCCTGCTGCAAGACAACACCCATCAGTCGGCGCGTTTTTACCAGGTTTTGTGCAATTGAACGGGTAACGGCCGCGCGCGAACGGCCGGGCGGCGGCGCGCCAACTGCGGTTGGGGCGGCTGGCTCACGGCGCGAAATTCGCCAGCTTGCGCGCGATCCCGGAAAGCTGCGCCTCACGGCGGTTGGCCAGGATGATGACGCTCAGCCTCTTGTCGGGAAAACGTTCGATCCGCGTGGTAAACCCACACGTCTCGCCATGATGCCAAAGACGTCCCGCCTCAACAAACCAACCGAAACCGTAACCGTGGCCCCAGTCAGTGAAGGCCTGCCGCAACCACGACTGGCCGATCAGTTTTTCCGTGTAGAGGGCCTGGTCCCATTTGAAAAGATCGGCGACCGACGAATAAATGCCGCCGTCGCCCAGCACCGCGCTGGTCAGGCTTTGGTCTGTCAACTCGAAAACATCGCCGCGCCTGGTGTAACCCATCGCGCGGCGGGGCACGTCGGAAACGCCCGCTTCGTAAGCCACCGTGTTGTTCATTTGCAGCGGCGCAAAAACATGCCGCCGCAGGAATTCGGCGAAGGTCATTCCCGAGACGGCTTCGACCACCAGCGCCAGCAGGGCGTAGCCGCTGTTGCTGTAGCGGAACCGGGCGCCGGGCGGAAAATACGTCCTCTCCCGCCCGCGCAAAAGTTCCAGGACATCCCGGTCCTTCACCGGCGCGGTCGTGTCCGCGGGAATCAGCTCCTCGTAGTCCGGCAAACCGGAGGTATGCGTCAACAATTGGCGGATCGTCACCCGGTGGAAGCCGGGAAAAAACCGCGGCAATTCGTCGTCCAGCGAGAGTTTTCCGCGAGCGGCCAGGAGCAAAACGCAGAGGGCGGTGAATTGTTTGGTGACAGAGGCCAGGCGGAAGTTCGTTTCGGGCGCGCAGGGCGCCCTGGTTTCCAGATTGGCCAGGCCGTAGCCCCTGGCCAGGCGGACCTCTCCGTCCCGCGCCACCAGGACGGCGGCGCCGGGGACATCGGGCCGGTTGAAATCGTCAAACAAAATGTCAATCAAGCTCACGCGCGCGGGCGATCCTATCTGAAATCGAACGGTCGGCGCCATTGCGAAAAGCACCGAATTTCCCAGTTTGCGATTGACTCCGGCCCGGCGGGACTAAACATGGTGTAATCAATTGATATGAATTTGAATGAAACTCAACGGCAGAGGGTGGCCGCCTGGATCAATGAGGGCCTCAAGCTGGCCGAGATTCAAAAGCGGCTGGAAACCGAGTTCGGGTTGCGCGTGACTTACCTGGACGTGCGGTTGCTGGTGGATGATTTGAAGCTCAAACCCAAGGACCCCCCGCCCCCGCCCAAGCCGCCCCCGCCGCCGCCAGACGAATCGGAGGACCTTTCTCCGCTCGCCTCCCCCACAGCGGGCAAAGTCAGCGTCACGGTGGACCAACTGACGCAACCCGGCGCGCTGGTCAGCGGCAAGGTCAAGTTCAGCGACGGAAAAACGGCGGATTGGTTTCTGGATCAAACGGGCCGCCTTGGCCTGGCTCCCGCCCAGAAGGGTTACAAGCCGGCCCCGGCCGATTTGCAGGAGTTCCAGCGCGCGCTGCAAAACGAGTTGCAGAAATTGGGGCTGTGAACGCCGATGCCGCGCCTTTTCTCCTTTCCCGACGGACAGGCGCTGGCCAGGGCGGCCGCCGGGGATTGGCTGGGCTTGTTGGAGAGATCTTCCGGCCCGTGTCTGGCCGCCCTTTCCGGCGGCGGCATCGCCCGAGATTTTTTCGCCGCGGTGACCGCGCTGGCCGGGAAATCGGGCGCGCCGCTCCAGGACGTTCACTTTTTCTGGGCCGACGAACGTTGCGTCCCGCCCAGCCATCCCGACAGCAATTTTCTGCTGGCGAACGAAAACCTGTTGCGGCCGCTGGGCATCGCGGCGGATAAAATTCACCGGCTCAAGGGAGAATTGCCGCCCGCCGAAGCGGTCGCGGAAGGCAACGCCGGCCTGCGGCGGCTGGCGCCCAGGAGCGCGGAAGGCATTCCCATTCTGGACATCGTGTTTCTCGGTCTGGGCGAGGACGGCCACACGGCATCGCTCATGGCCAACGCGCCGGCGGCAGTGCGGGAATGCCGCGAGCCATACGTCCACGTGGCCAACTCGCCCAAGCCGCCGCCCCATCGCATCAGCCTGACCTACCCGATGCTGGCCGCCGCGCGGGAGGTTTGGACGCTGGTTTCGGGCGCGGGCAAGGAGACGGCCTTGCGCGAGTCGATGCGGCCCGGCGGGAAAACGCCCTTCGCGCGCGTGCTGCGGGAGCGGGCGGAGACGCGAGTTTATACGGACCTGCAAGACCTGGCGGCGGCGTAACTCACCCTGCTTCGGCATCCGCTCGTAAATCGTAAATCCGCCCAATATTAGTTCACGCAAGCTGCAATTTTGACCCTGCTCGCGTGGTGTCGTCGTGAAGCTTTAGAATGGATTGAACTTGCGGATGGACGGTGGCATTCCCGATTTGGCTGCGGAATTCGCAGGTCGCCCAGTTGAAGGAGAAAGACTGATATTGCGCCTCCCATTTTTGAAATCTCTGTTCCGCTTTGGGATCCAGCCACGGCCAGCGATCGGGTTTGCTGCGGACGCCGCAGCGCCACGGTTTTGGGGTGAGCCGGGCGCGGAAACATTTCTGGGTCTTGCAAAGTTTCCGGTAAAGCGGGTCAGCCCCCAGCGCCTCAAACACCCCGTCGGCGACATCCGAGGCCGCCTCCACCAAGCCTTGCGTCGCCAACAAACGCAATCCGGCGCGGGTTCGGTAAATCCGCCATCCCCATTGGGGATTGTTGCGCGTCCAGCTCTCGATTTGTGTCATCGCCACGTTTTGCGCGTCAACTGGCGGCTTAAAGTCTGGTTTCCCAAAAAATCTTTTGAAAAACCCGCCGAAGCCTTTTGGTTCAGGCAAATCAATATCGACAAACATCACGCGGGCGGTGTTGAGCACCGAGCAGCCGTAGGAATTGCGCGTCACCACCCCGGCGATTTCACCCGCCTCGTTCTTGATCTCCTGCAACACCTGCTCGCGAAACGGGCGGTCCGGATAATAACCCCCGTGTTTGGGTGGATAGTCCCCGGCTCGAAAACGATCCGCAAGCTGTTGGGCGGCTTGATTCGCGAGCGATTGCGCGTCGGCGATGCTTGCGGAAGACCAGCGCCAGCAAGAAAAACTTCCACTCTTTCCCCTGGCCCAAAATTCCGGGAAATTCATGCCGTAAAAAATAAGATTACGACCAAGTGGCGGCAAGCCTTTTTCGCCGGGCTCGAATCGCCTTTTTTGGCTGGACCACGCATTCCGACAAAAGCGTCGATGATAATGTTCGTGTGGGCCTGGAACGTCGTGCAACCGCGCGGCACCGGAATCCTGTTTTGTCCACTGCATTGTTCCTGCACCGCTTGCCACCTCCGATTGTCCCCTTGCATCGTTTCATAGCTGACGGCAGTTTATGCATTTAACCGCGCAATCCACGCAGCGATTTCGTCGTGCCGCTCTTGTGTCCGAAGCTCCGAAGAACCAACTGGATACTTGTCTAGGATTCCGCTCAGAATCCGAGCCTGCACATCTGGTCTGCTCTGCGAGAGAATCTGGATGAAGCGCGCGCGTGTTGTTCCAGTGTAGCTGTCTGGATCGATGTCCAGATCGAGATCAAGGTAGAAGTCGCGGTGCTTCTGGTAGCTGAAGTCACAAAGGTAGCCAGCACTCACGCCGATGTAACGATTTACGACCTTGTTGATTTCCAACTTCGTCAATCCCCGATTGGAATCGGTGCTCGGCTCAATCGTACACCTTGCGGGTTCGCTCTGGGTGCGTGGAATCATTGGGATTGATTGAACAGAAGGCTCGCTTATTTCGACCGAGGTATCTTGCGCTGAGTTGGCTCCGAGTGGAGAGAGTGTTTCGGGTAACAGATTTGCAGCCACCGCCTCTGTGGCGACCGGTCGGCAAGCCTCGATGAGTCTCCCGTACTCTTGCTTGCTCTCTTCTTGGAGCCAGTTGATGTGAAGGAATTGCGCCAGAGAGCCTTTGACGGGGGTGCCGTCGAGTCGCAGGGGAATGAACCGACGCTCCTTGTTCAACGGGTCGCGGAAACGAAACGTGTGGCTCTCCAATTGCGCCCACTCAGATCCGAATGCACTCGCCGACATGCAGAGCACAAGAACACGGGAGTGCTCCAACCCTTCCTCGATTTTTGCCGGAATGCTGTCGCCAGGGCGGATTTCCCAGTCATCGAACCACACGCGCAGGCCGTCCGAACGCAACCGCTCCGCGATAGTGCGAACGATTACCTTGTCCTTCGAACTGTGGCTCAGGAAAACATCGTACTGGAATTCCGCGGACACGATTTGATATTAAGGCCAGGAACCCACTTGGCAAGCAATTCGCGGCCCCGTCTGAACCGGCGCAGCCTCTGGTTTGGAATGAACCGCAAAGTTCGCAGAGATCGCAGAGCAAGAAAGATTTGCCGGCCAAAAAAACCATAACTCCTTGTCTCTGCGTTCTTTGCGCTCTCTGCGGTTAAATTCATCTTTTCGGTCAGGGCACTCCGGGGCACGTGCCGAGCGCTCGAGCCGCATTGACGGGTGAGTCCCAGATGAATGATTCGGGATGGTGAGATGAGGCGTCCATCTTGCTCTCTAAATCACGGTTATATCTTGACTTCCGGATTGATTGCCGGGTTTGCAAAAGGCCCTCCCGTTCAATCCGTTGAAACAGGGTGTTTTTTGCCGCATCCCCCTCCAAACTCATTTGACTGGAAACATCCGCCTGTGGCGCGCCATCGCCGGCGCGCTCCAGCGGGCGGGAGGCTTCCACCGGATAAGCATTCGCGGCATCCTCCCACCAGCCGCTAGCGCGCCCCGGCGGGCGGGAGGCCTCTGCCCGGTTGCCGGAATGCGCCACAAAAGACTCCCCAATCGACGAATGGGCGTTTGCCTGCACGGAAATGGCCGGGGAGTTTTGCTCCGGCTTCGCGGGCGACTTCAGCGCCGGGCGGGGAAGCGATTGGGCGGGGGCGGCCGATGAATTCGTCTGTCCGAAACAAACCGGGGAAGGCACAACCAACGCCCACGCGACAAGGAGAGTCCCTTTCATAACGCGCCCCTGACGCCGGAGGCCATGTCCAAACGGACTGTCATAAGGCCCAATATACCTTTCAGCGAAATGCACTGTCAAACCCACGGCGAGCGACAGGGGCGCTGAGGGCGCATCCCGGTTTCTGGCAATCCTATGGTCGATGAGAGATCATGACTGGCCGCCGTCAGGCGGCGGCAAAGAAACCGTTGCGCCGCAACGCCAAACCGCGATAGATTACGCCCCATGCTGCAAACTGTGGAGAACCCGCGGGCCTCGGAAACGCCCCCGTCTTTTCCCGCGCAATTTTTGAAGGCTTTTCGCTTCATGCTCCTGGCCCGCGTGCTGGACGATAAAATCGCCAGTTTGGGCCGGGCGGGCAAGATTCACGGCGGCGTTTTTCTCGGACGCGGGCAGGAGGCCTTGAGCGCGTCGGTCGGAATGGCCCTGCGCCGCGGCGATATTTTCGCGCCGCTCATCCGCGATGGCGCCGGACGCCTGGCTTTCGGCGAGCCGCTGCTCGACTCCGTCCGCACTTATCTCGGCTCCGCTCTGGGCCCGATGCGCGGACGGGACGGCAACGTGCATCACGGCCGCCCCAGGGAAGGATTGTTGCCGATGATCAGCCATTTGGGGGCGATGATTTCGGTGGTAAACGGCGCGTTGATGGTGCGGCGGTTCAAAAAGATCGAGGGCGTGGTGGGAGCGGCCTGCCTGGGCGACGGCGGCACGTCCACCGGCGCGTTTCACGAGGCCTTGAATCAGGCGGCTGTGGAACATCTGCCCCTGGTGCTGGTGGTGGCCAACAATCAATACGCCTATTCCACCCCCAACAGCCGCCAGTTTGCCTGCCGGGACCTCTCCGATAGAGCCATCGGTTACGGCGTCACGCCGCACACGGTGGACGGGACGGAGTTGGAGGATTGTTTGCGCGTGCTGACCACGGCGGTGGCCCAGGCGCGCGACGGGGGCGGCCCTCAACTGGTCGTCGCGCAGTTGCTTCGCCTCTGCGGACACGGCGAGCACGACGACGCCCATTACGTCGATCCAAAGCTCAAGCAATCGGCCCTGGGACGGGATTGTTTGAAAGTGGCCGAGGAGCGGTTGTTGCGCGAAGGATGGGCCGATGCCAAAGCGCTCCGCGCGCTGCGCCAACAGGCGATGCAAGAGGTCGAGGACGCCGTGGTCCAGGTTCAACGGGAGCCGGCGCCGGACCCGTTCAAGGAAAACTGGTGCGCGCTGGCCTCGCGCCACCTGAGCGAGAGGTTCGAAACTCCGCCACCCCCCGGCCCGCCATGAGCATCACCTACCTGGAGGCGATTCGCGAGGCGCAAGCCAAGGCGCTGGCCGACGATCCGCGTGTCTTTATTTACGGACAGGACGTGGGCGCTTTCGGCGGCGCGTTCAAAGCGACCAAGAAGCTGGCGCAGGAATTTCCCGGCCGGGTGCTCGACGCGCCGATCAGCGAGGACGCCATCGTCGGCGCGGCCATTGGCGCGGCCATCGAAGGAATGCGCCCGATCATCGAGATGCAGTACGCCGATTTTTCCACGCCGGGTTTCAATCAAATCATCAACCATGCGGCCACGCTCTATTGGCGCACGCGGGTGCCCTGCCCGATCACGATTCGGATGCCATCGGGCGGCCTTTCCGGCGGCGGGCCCTTTCACAGCCAATGCCTGGAGGCGCTTTACGCGCATTATCCGGGCTTGATCGTGATGACGCCCGCCACGGTCGAGGATGCTTACAGCATGTTGCTGGAAGCCGTGGCCATCGACGACCCGGTCATTTTTTGCGAACACAAACATCTTTACTATCACCTCAAGGCGCCCGCCCTGCCGACCGACGCGATGCCGGTGGGCAAGGCCAGGGTCGCGCGCGAGGGCCGGGACCTGACGATTGTGGCTTACAGCGCCATGCTGCACGAAGCGCTGGCCGCCGCCGAGGAGATTGCCGGCGAGGGCGCGGAAATCGAAGTGGTGGACTTGCGCTCGATCAAGCCGCTGGATACCGACACGGTGGTCGCCTCGGTGGCGCGCACCGGGCGGCTGCTGTGCGTCGGGGAAGCCTTCCCCTGGGGCGGGGTGACCGCGGAAGTCATCGCGCGCGTCGCCGCCGAGGGATTTGACCTGTTGGACGCCCCGCCGCAGCGCCTCAACGCCAAAGACACGCCCATTCCCTACCATCCCAATCTTTGGTCCGTTCACCGGCCCACCGCGCGCAGCATCAGCGCCGCCGCGCGCAACCTGTTGCGAATGTGAAATGAAACAACTCTCCATCGTCATGCCCCAATTGGGCGAGTCCATCGCCGAGGCGACCATCGTCAATTACCTGGTCAAGCCCGGCGATGAAGTCGTGGCGGGCCAGGACATCATCGAAGTGGAAACGAACAAGGCGACGATGATTGTTTCGTCGCCGGGCAGCGGGAAAATTGTCAAGCTTACAGCCAAGCTCGGCGAAAGCTACCCGATCGGCGCCGTCCTGGGGAGCGTCGAGCTGTCGGCCGAAGAAGCCAAGCGCCTGGGATTGGACGGGACGGAACCGGAAGAAGCCCGCCCGCCCGCCAACGGCGCCGACGCCCTTTCCAAGGCCGAACCTGAAACCAGGCGCGGGGTTGAGCCGACGGTGCGCGGGTTGCCCGTTCCCGCCCACGCGGCCGGCGCCAGCTACATGTCTCCCCGCATGAAAGCGCGCATGAACGAGTTGGGCCTGCACGCGGCGGACCTGGCCGGCGTGCCCGGCAGCGGCGCGGCCGGGCGCGTCACCATCCAGGACTTCGAAAAATTCCTCGCCAACCTGGAAAAACACAAATTAACCACCGCCTCCAGCATGCGCGTCGCCGTGGCCGACGCCATGCGGCGAAGCTGGACGCGGCCGCTGGCCACCGTCTCGCTCCCCTGTTCGTTGGAAGCGATGCTGGCGCATCGCAAGGTGAGCCGGCCAAAGATCGGCCCGGCGCTCTACGCCTTGCGCGCGCTGGCCGTCGCGCTGGTCGAAAACAGCGCCCCCGCCGGGCGCCTGATCGGAAATAAAATTGTGCATCCGCCGTCCATCGACGTCGGTTTTGCCGTCGAAGCGGAGGAGGGCGTGCTGGTGCCCGTCCTGCGCAACGCCGACGTCCGCCCCTTGAGCGACCTGGTCGTCCGCTACAACGAATTGGTGGAATTGGCGCGGCAGCGCCGCCTGCCGCCGGAGGCCACGGGCGGCTCGATTGCCACCGTGACGAATTTCGGGACTTTTGGTTTGACATGGGCGACTCCCATTCCCCTGCCCGAACAGACCCTCGTGCTCGGCTTGGGGGCGGGCCGCAAAGTGCCCTCCTGGGACGAGCGGAAGAATCAGTTTGTGCCCGTCATGGAAGCCAATCTGACCCTGAGCTTCGATCATCGCGTGCTGGACGGCGGCGCGGCCGGCCGTTTGCTGGCCCGCGTGGCGTCGCTCTTGCAAACGCCGGAAAAACTTTAGGCTTTTCAATCAGCATTTCGGCATGATTTTTGGCGCTCATTGTTCCACGGCTGGCGGGGTCTTCATGGCTTTAAAGCGGGCGGAGAAGATCATGGCGGACTGTGTCCAAATCTTCGTTAAGAATAATATGCAGTGGTTTGGGCGGCCCCCTTCACCCGCCGATATTGCCCGGTTTAACGAGGAAAAGACCCGGCTCAAAATCGCCGCCGTTTTCGGGCACGCGGGCTACCTCATCAACCTCGGCGCTCCGCCCTCGCCTAATCGCGCCAAATCCGTGCAGTCGCTCGTTCAGGAAATCACCTTCGCCGGCGCGCTTGGCCTGCCGTTCCTGGTCCTGCATCCCGGCGCCCATCTGGGCGCGGGGGAAGCGGTGGGGCTGCGCCGGATCATCGCCGGGCTGGATGAAGTTTTTCGCGCGACCAAAGACTCGGCCGTGCGCATCGCGCTGGAAAACACCGCCGGACAAGGCACTTGCCTGGGGAATCAGTTCGAGCACCTGGCCGCGATTTATGAAGGCGCGCAAAAACCGGAGCGCCTGGCCGTTTGCCTTGACACCGCCCATCTTTTCGCCGCCGGCTACGACATCCGCCAGCCCAAAGGGTGGGATAAAACCATCCGCCGCTTCCATTCCTTGATTGGGCGCGAGCAAATCGCCGCCTTTCATCTGAACGATTCCAAAACCGAATTGAATTCGCGCGTGGACCGGCACGAGCACATCGGCAAGGGAAAAATCGGTTTGAAGGCCTTTCGCCACATCGTCAACGACGCGCGTTTCCGCAACTCTCCCGGCTGCCTGGAAACCTACAAATCCGACGACCTGCACGAGGACGCCGAAAACCTCGCCACGCTGCGGTCATTGGTTGCGAAATGATTTACCCGCTTAACGCGGCAAAGTTTTTCAGCAATCGCAGGCCCACCGCCTGGCTTTTTTCCGGGTGAAATTGCGTGGCATAGACATTGTCGCGCCAGACGGACGACGCGAAAGTCTCGCCGTAAGTGGTCTCAGTGGCGGGCAGCGTCGCGTCGTCGGGCTTGGGAAAAAAGCTGTGGACAAAATAGACGTAGCTGCCGGAGGGAATCCCCTGAAAAATCGGGCATTCGGGCCGGACGATGTTCAATTGGTTCCAGCCAATTTGCGGCACTTTGAGGCCGCTCTTGTCCGAGAAGCGGACGACCTTGCCGCGGAAAACGCCCAGGCCCGCCGCGCAACTGTTGAACTCCTCGCTCCGCTCGAAGAGCGCCTGGTAGCCGACGCATATTCCCAGGAAGGGCCTCCCGCTCTGGATGAAATCCTTAATGGCACCGAGCAAATCCTGATTGCGCATGGCGTTGACGCAATCATCAAACGCGCCGACGCCCGGCAGGACGACCGCGCGTGCGTCCGCCATCTCCGCGGGCCGTTTGACGACGCGCACCTCCGCGCCGACCTTGAGCAGCGCCTTCTGCACGCTGCGCAAATTCCCCGAATCATAGTCAATCAAGGCAATCACCGCGTGGGAAGGTAGCATCAAATGGCGGGCGGTCAACGCCGGCGGTGAGGCAGAAGGCGTTGATTTGAGCTTGTCTTTGAGATGGGTTGAGTTAAAGTTTGGACATGGCGAACCGGAACGATTTGAGCAGTTTGGAGCGGCTCCTGCGCCCTCTGCGCCGGGAGTTGAGAGCCGAACTGGCGGCGGCCCTGCTTCGCCTGAAAGCAGATGCGAAGGTGCAGGCTCGTTACGACGAACTGGCGAGCAAGAACACCGAAGGCACGCTGACGCCGGGACAACGGGCGGAGTTGGAATCGCTGGTTCGCGCCAATTCCTTCCTGACCGTTCTGAAGGCGGAGGCGCGCGCCTTGCTGCTGCAGCCAAAGGCTGCCTGATGGACGCCGCGCTCCGCGAATTCGTTCGCCAACGCGCCGGGGACCGCTGTGAGTATTGCCATCTTCCCCAGGAATTCTCCGAACTCCACTTTCATGTCGAACACATTATTCCACGCCAGCACGGCGGCACAGAGGATTCCAGGAACCTCGCCTTGGCCTGTCCCGAGTGCAACCTGGCAAAGGGCCCCAACCTCACAGGGATCGAACCGGATCGAGGAAAAGTGGTGCGCCTTTTCGATCCGCGACGGGACAAATGGACGCAACATTTCGCTTACGACGGCGCTCGCATCGCCGGCAAGACGTCGGTAGAGGCGTATCGCTGGGAGTGAAGCATGAAGCGTTATCGCACAGACGGGGCGGTAGATTATCGGCTTGCGAATATGGAACATTACACCATAATGCCGAAAGAAGACGTTAATATGCGCGTGCCAGACCACATAAAAAAATGCGTTGCATTCATTGGTGTAAAAATATACGAACCAAATGGTAATTTTTCCTATGATTTTTCAGGAACGGGGTTTTTTGCCAGCGTCCCGTCAGACCTCCCTGGTGCTTGCAGCGTTTACTTTGTAACCGCTAAACACAATGTTGTTGAAATGCAGCAGGACTGCAAGGAGTGGGCTATAAGGTTGAATACGAAGGACGGCAATTCCAAAACATTCGATGGCATTGATGCAAAATGGCACTACCATGAAGACAAGTCTGTGGATTTGGCCGTGATAAATTGGCTGCCTCCAAACCCGGAAAAATTCGACCACCTTCATATCCCTACAAGTTCGTTCCTAAATTCAAATAGCTTTACAGAACAGGGAATAGGTATTGGTGATGAAGTTTGCATGGTCGGACTATTTAGACTTTACAGCGGTGATTTCAAAAACGAGCCGGTATTAAGAATTGGAAACATTGCAATGTTGCCAAGCAGACGCATTGAAATCAAAGACATTGGCCCAATGGAGGCGTATCTAATCGAAGCCAGGTCGATGGGCGGGTTAAGCGGCTCTCCTGTGTTTTTAGCAGAACAAGGGATAGACCCAGTAACTAAAATGATTGCTTTTCGTTGGCATTTTTTGGGAATAATCCACGGACACTATAAACTGAAATCTGGCGAGCAAATCGAGCGCATTGCCCTTAACTCTGCAACAAACGTTGGAGTTTCAATTGTAACGCCAGCTCAAAAACTGCTAGATATTTTAAACAATGAGGAACTGAGTGCTGCTAGGGAGAAAGGAATCTGAAATAAAGATGAGAAAAGAAGAGGAAACAACACTAGATTAGTCCATGAAAAAGCAACACATAACCATCACGCACGGCACGGTGTTTCTATTCCTTCTTCCGAAGGTTGTAAGCCTTGTTGAGCAGGTTGCTCAAGAGTTCACGCTGGGCGGTGATGTCTGATTCTTTCAGTTTTATGCGGTATTGTTTCCATTGCTTGTCATACTCCAACACATCCAACCCAATGGCGTTAAGCTGCGCGTCTAATTCTGGCGTCTTTGGCAGGCAAATCGAGAGCAGCATCGCGTTCTTTCGAGGTCTAAAGCTTGCAAAATTGCACGCCCTGCCGTCGATCCATATTCCTATGTAATACTTGTTGTAACTTAGAACCGCGTCGGTTTTAAAGGTATGAATAATCTCAAGCACTTTGTCCACAAGTTGCACTGTCTTGGGTGTGCCTTGCTCGGTTTCCCAATAGCTCCGATCTGTGGGTGGTTCGTCACCATCGTCTATTACACCCGAAGCCATCGTATCAAGAACGCGAGTGAAGATTATGCCAATCCCATCCGCCTGCCGGATTACAGTCATCTGAATTGCCATGAGCGGAATAACACCGTTGAACAAGCCAATCACGTTGAAAAATCGCGATGTAATGTCCTCGGCAATAATGACGGCGGTATGGCGAAGTTGCGGATACCGTTTCCGTTCAGTATCCCAGTACTCAATTGTGCGGATTATGTGTGACTCATCTGTGGAGCCAAGTTGCAATTCAACTTCGTATCGTCCTGTGCCATCGTCGTCTTGCAGAAGCAAGTCGAGCCGTCCACCGCCGGGTTGGATTCGTTCGCGGCCAATGATAATCACGTCGCCAAGGCCAAGCACCGTCGGGTCGTTTTCAATCACCTGTTGCACCCACCGCTCGTTGACCTCCTGCGAGGATTTTAACGACAGCGTTTCCAGTTTGACGAATTTTGGCGTGAGCGGAGCATTCATAATTCCAGTCGATTGTCGGGCATTGAATCACGCCCAAGGCGCCCCGTCAACGGCGGAAACCGACTATAAAAATGGCTCAAAGCACCCTTGAAATGAAAAATCCGCTCCACCAACTCAAGAGTTTGCGGCGCGGATTTTTGCCAATTGCTGCCAACCTACCAGCGTGGCTTGAACGGCGGGCGGGGGGAGACGAACCGTGGCATCCGCAGCCAAGGCTTTGGCTGTGGTATGTAGATCGTCGAGTTCTCGTCAAACGCGCCGTCGGCTTTTTTAGGTGTATGCGCATCCTTTTGCTGTGCAATTGGTTGCGTTTCGTCTGCCGCTTGTTGCGGCTCTGCCTTTTGGGCAGGATTGTTTGTCTTCATGTTTGTCTTCAAACTTTCTTGTCCAGAACCGGCCCCCATGCACATTACACGGGGTGGCCATTCTTTCATATCAACCTATCGTTTTCGGATGCTGGCGCAAGTGGAATTATCAGGCCGAAACAGCCGCGTATTAATAGCCAAAACCGACTATAAAAACGGCTCAAAATAAATGAAAACTATTGAAGTAGAAGTTTATGGTCGTCAACTCGTCGTTGTCCCGCTTCCTGGCCAAAGCCAAGAGCCGCCGTCCGGCGCGTCGCGCATTGAACTGCTTGACATGGCAAAGGACGGTAAACTTTTCGGCGCGTTCAGGAGGCAGATAATCGACTTAAAGAACCTACCAGCAGTTTCAGAGCTTGCTGAAAATCTCCCTGTGCCAGTTGAAGTTGTGTGTTGGCTTTCAGCCGTCTTTGGCCAAGCTGTTTACATACAGTCGCTTCTACCTCGGCCCGTTCCGGCTTCGTCAACAGGCGGTAATATGTCACAACAAGTTCAAACTCAGCTTGTTTAAACTTCATTTCGTCCTCTTTTTGAATCGTGAGAAGCGTTATTTTTGGTGGATTTGGTTGCATATATGTGCGGCGATTCTTGCGGTATAAAGCGCCGCCGTCAAGCGCGGTCAATTCCGCAGCGGGCGAAAACAACGGATGGAAGCGTGTCACCCCTAAACCATGCGCACTTGCGTTATCTTTATACTTCCGTTGAATAACACTCCGCCGCCCGATGTCCTGGCGGTGCAGATCACTGACGACCGTCTGGCGTTTGACCTCGAAGACGGACGCAGCGTGAGCGTACCGCTGGCGTTTTACCCGACGCTGCTGCTGGCGACGCCCGAGGAGCGGGCTGAATTCGAGATCTGCCATTCTTCCGTCCATTGGCCGAAGCTGGACTGCGACATTGGTTCGGACGGTTTGCTGCGGGGCGCGAAAGAAGCCCGGAAATTCGCCGGAGCAGCAACGGCGCGAAAAACCAAGGCTGCTGCGGGCATCAAGTCGTGATTGATTTGACAGAGTATTCAGCGCGGGAACTCAGCGCGGCTCGATGACCTTCAGTCCTATGGTTGGCCCTTGCGTCCCTTGATGAGGTCCCGCCGCCACGCGCGTGCTTCGTCGTCTGGCAGTTCCGTTTTTGCCAGCGCCTCGGCCAAATCCCTGCCTTTGCAGACCTTCCCGTTGGCCGGCACGATCCGGGCTACAGGCTTGCCGTTCTTCAACAACACGAACGTCCGGTCTTGATAGCGGGTCTGATTGACGCACTCCGCGAACTTCCGGGCCGCCTCAGTCACGCTGATCGTCGTTTCCTTCACAAGAATCAGATTATCAGATTTTAAGCACAAATCAACAACCACTTTCCGGGTTCGGCCGCCGGCATTCTATGTGACTCCGGCCCCGGCCGCCACGTCCCGCTCGGTTTTCAGCCGAAGCTGGCCGCAGGCGGCGTCGATGTCCTGGCCTTTTTCCCGGCGCAACGTGGCCGATACCCCCTCCCGCTCCAACGCGGCGAGGAAGGCTTCCTGGACCGCTTCGCCGGGCCGGCTCCACGGCAGACCCTCGACTTTGTTGTAGGGGATTAAATTCACCTTGGCGCGCAAATGACGGGCCAGCCGGGCCAGGGGCGGCGCCTGGTCCAAGGCGTCGTTCACCCCGGCGATCAAAATGTATTCCAGCGTGATCATCCGGCCTTTTTTCTCCAAGTAATACTCGCAGGCGGCGGTCAATTCGCGCAACGGATACTTCTTGTTGATCGGCATCAGTTTGGCGCGGATCGCGTCGGTCGCGCCGTGCAGCGAAACGGCCAGGCGGAATTGCGGCGGTTCGGCGGCCAGTTGGCGGATTTGCGGCGCCAAACCGCTGGTCGAGACGGTGATTTTGCGCGCGCCGATCTGGCCGCCCCAGGGCGCGTTGAGCAGGCGCAGCGCCCGCAGCAGGTTCTCGTAATTGGCCAGCGGCTCGCCCATCCCCATCACCACAATGTTGTTAATCAACCGCTCCCCGCCCTTCCCCGCAGCCCGTTCCACCGCCAAAACCTGGTTGACGATTTCCTCGGGGCGCAAATGGCGTTTCCAGCCGTCCAGGCCGCTGGCGCAAAACTTGCAGCCGTAGGCGCAGCCGACTTGCGTGGAAACGCATAACGTATGGCGGTCGCTCGCCTCGCCGTAAAGGCCGGGGCTGGCGGGGATCAGGACGCTCTCAATCAAGGCGCCGTCCGCCAGGCGCCAGAGGAATTTTTGCGTCGTCTCGCGCGCGCCCTGTTTGCGCGCCAATTCCGGCCAGTCGAGGGCGTAGGTCTCCCGCAAGCGTCCGCGCAGGGCCTTGGGCAGGTTGGTCATTTCGTCCCACGCGACGGCGCGCCGGGCGTAAAGCCATGTCAACAATTGCGCGACGCGATAGGACGGCTCCCGCCAGAGCGCGAACTGGCGCAGCAGTTCCTCCTGGGTTTGGGAGCGGATGTCGGCTTTCACGCGGGCTGGCCCTTTGCCTCCGGCGGCGGGGCTTATCGGCCGGTGTCCTTCAAGACCACGAACCGGCTGGCGCCGTTGCTGATCAAGTTGAACATGATGCCACTCTTGCTGTCCGCCAGCTTGAGCGCCTCGCGGAATTGGCGCGGGTTGGAGATGCGCTTGCGGTTGATTTCGGTGATCACGTCCCCTGGCTTGATGCCGTGCTCATCCGCCGGCGAATCCTGCTCGACCGCCGTGACGATGACGCCGGAAGCGGCTTCGACCCCGTATTGTTCGGCCAGCTCCTTGGTCAGCGCCTGCACGCCCAGCCCCAATGTTGTCTCCTCCGCTTCGCCGTTGCCGGAACGGGCTTTGGCGGCCAGTTCCTGCCCCGCCGGCAGCGCCTCGGGGGTGACTTTGACGGAAAGGTGTTCCTTCCCGCGCACCACATCCAGCACCGTCGCGTGGCCGGGAATCTTGGCGGCGATTTCATCCTTGAGCTGGCGGGCCGACTTGACACTCTTGCCGTCCACGGCCGTAATCACGTCGCCGGCGCGCAAATCGGATTTGGCGGCCGGGCCGTCCGGCATGATTTGATCGACCACCACGCCCTCCTGCGTGTCCGGGGCGAGCTTGCGGTCCAGCCCCAAATAATCCCGATCCTCCTTCAACGGGATAATCTCGATGCCGATCCACGCGCGGGTGTATTTGCCTTCGTCAATCAAATGACGCATGACCCGCTTGGCCAGATTGATGGGAATGGCAAAGCCGATGCCGGTGCGCATCCCCTCGATCATGGCGTTGACGGCGATGACTTCGCCGTAGAGGTTGACCAGCGGGCCGCCGCTGTTGCCGGGGTTGATGCTGGCGTCGGTCTGAATGAAATCCTGGTCGGCGTACGCGCCGCCCATTTCCCCTTCAAAGGAGCGTCCCTTGGCGCTGACGTGCCCGACCGTCACGCTGTAACTGAGCGTGAAAGGCGCGCCAATGGCCAAGACAAACTCCCCCACCCGCGTGGCGTCGGAGTCCCCCAGTTTGGCGGCGGTCAAGCCGGTCGCGTTGATCTTGACCACCGCGAGGTCCGATTCCGGGTCCGTTCCCTTCACTTCGCCCTCGTACACCGTGCCGTCCTTGAGCCGGACGGTGATTTTGTCGGCGTTTTCCACGACGTGATTGTTGGTCAGAATGTAGCCGTCGGCCGAGACGACGATGCCCGACCCCTCGCCCTGGACTTTGCGGGGGTGATAGCGTTTGCGACTGCGCGGAGTGTCCTCCCGGTCTCCAAAGCGCCGCCGAATCTCTGGCGGCAGCAGGTCCCAAAACGACTCGTCGTCCCCGTCGCTTCGGTCGCCGGCTTTTTCGGTGACTTCGATCACGACCACGGCGGCGGAAGCGGTGTCCGCCACTTCGATGAAAGCTTCATTAAGCTGGCGGGCCAGGTCCAGCGGCGAGGCGTCCCTGGCCGCGGCGGGCGGGCCGCTGAAAAGCAGGGCGGCAACGAGCGGCAAACAAACGGCGAAAAATCTCATCGGCATCATCATGGCAACCGGAACGTCCGGCAAATTGGAGTTAATATACATCAAAATGTTCAAACCGCGCCCCAGCATCCCCATTGACTTGGGCCACAGGGGCCGCTAACTTCTACGGCCAACGACGGAATGAAAGTGGCCCAATGCAAGAAGTAATCGAAAAACTGCTCATTTTGCAAGACAGGGATCAGCGGATTTTGCGCACCAAAGACCAATTGGCGCGCATCGAGCCGGAACGCCAGGCGCTCCAGGCCAGAGTCGCCGCCACCCAGGCAGGCATGGACGCCGCCAAAACCAAGCTCAAACAAGTCGAAACCGACCGCAAAAAGCTGGAACTGGAAGCCGAGTCCAAAAAGCAGCAAATCGAGCGTTACTCCCTTCAGCAATTCGAGACCAAGAAAAACGAGGAATACCGCGCCCTCGCCCACGAAATCGACACTTGCAAGGGCAAGATCACCGAGTTGGAAGACCAGCAATTGACGTTGATGGAACAGGCCGAGAGCCTGCAAAAGCAAGCCGCCGGCGCCAGCCGCGAGGCCGACGAAGCCAGGAAACTGGCCCAAGACCAGTTGAAAGAACTGGCCGACCGTGAACAGAGCCTGCGCGGCGAGTTGGCCGAACTGGAAAGCAACCGCGATCAACTCACCGACGCCATCGAAGAGCGGGCCTTGCGGCATTACGAACGGATTCTGCGCAACAAGGGGGACAACGTCGTCGTCGGCATCCAGCACGGAGTCTGCGGGGGTTGCCACATGAAATTTCCCGTTCAACTCATGGTGACGTGCCAGGCGGCCAAGGATTTGGTCACCTGCCCCAACTGCGGACGGATCCTTTACTACACGCCGGACATGGATTTGGCCGTGGCGGAGTAGCGGGCTTTGATTTCAAGTTGAACTGAACGTGCCGTTTCTCGAAGCGGGGGCACTTAACGTCGAAGGCAGCAGGCAAAAAGATGCGCTTTACGCCAGCACGGCTTCCCGCATCGGCCGCGTGCCGGGAACGGGTAATTCTTTTCCCTCCTTCAGCAATTGCTCGACCTCTTCACGAACGAGCACGCACAATTGGTGGTAGGTTGTCTCCTCGCTGTCTCCGTGACAGACACCGCCCCACGGAAAGAGGTCCGGACAATAGCCCACATAGAGGCTGTCCTCGTCATTCCACCGGACGAACTTTAAATACTGATCTTCAGTTTTCATTTGGCTGCCTCACGAATTGCATGGCGCACCTGCTGTTCCTGGTAGTGGCGAGCGTCATCCCCATCGCCGCCGCTCAATATCACCGCGCCTGGAATCCGGGGATGGCGAAACTTCCGATGCGAACCTTTGCCGCCAGGCACCAGGACAAACCCCGATTTCGTCAAATCCGAAACCAATTGGCGAATTTTTCGCGGCATTTACTCTGCTCTTAATATCACCCTTGCCGGGGTCCGTCAACCGACCCGGCAAATCGCCGTTGCGGATTGGCCGCGAAGGGCTACATTTACCTTGATTCCGGAAGAGCGGAGGATCGCTTCCGGCCCTCGCGGGCCGGGGGAGGAAAGTCCGAACACCAGAGGGCGCGATGCCGCGTAACCTCGCAGGGGCGCCCGGCGCCGCTGCGGCGATAGACGCGGGGACAATGCGCAAGCGTTGCCACGGACAGTGCCACAGAAAATAAACCGCCCCGCTCGCAAGAGCGAGGCAAGGGTGAAAAGGCGAGGTAAAAGCTCACCGCTTGCCGAGTAATCGGCAAGGCACGGAAAACCCCGTCGGGTGCAAGGCCAAATAGGAAACCCCGGAGCGGCCCGCTCCAGGTCCCGCCCCGCGGGACGGGTTTCGGGTACGGCTGCTGAGACAAATGATTCTCTCCCCCGATCTTTCGGGGCAGACAAAATTCGGCTTACAGCTCGGCCGGAATCACTGACAGACTCTGACGGAGCGGTCCGGCGTTGCCCATCCAGCGCTTCACCGCTCCGTTTTCAGTTTCTGCTGAAACCATTCTCCCGCCAGGCGCGACACTTCGTCCAACGCTCCCGGCTCTTCAAACAAATGCGTCGCCCCCGGCACGATTTCCAACCTCTTCTCGAAGCGCAATCGCCCCAGCGCCTGCTGGTTTAATTCCAGCGTCGGGCTGTCGTCCCCGCCGACGATCAGCAACGTCGGCGCCCGCACCTCCGCCAGCGCCTGCCCCGCCAGGTCCGGCCGGCCGCCGCGGGAAACCACGGCGCGCACCAATTCGGGCCGCCGCGCCGCCGCCAGCAGCGCCGCGGCCGCGCCCGTGCTGGCGCCAAACAAGCCCATCGGCAGTTTGCCCGCCTCCCCCCGCTTCGCCATCCAGTCCACCGCATAAACGAGCCGTTCCGCCAGCAGCGCGATGTCAAATCGAAAATGCGTCGTCCGCAGGTCAATCGACTCCTCCTCGGCCGAGAGCAGATCGAAGAGCAAGGTGCCCAGGCCGGCCCGGCGCAGGGCCTGGGCGACGACGCGGTTGCGCGGGCTGTGGCGGCTGCTCCCGCTGCCGTGGGCGAAGAGCACCATTCCCACGGCGCCCTCGGGCATCACCAGGTTGCCTTCCAGCAGCACGTTTCCAGCCGCCAATTGGACGACTGCCTCCGGAACAGGATGTGGTTCTCTCATAAAGCCTCCCGCGGTTTTTCCGCCTGGACCAGCAATTGGCGCACTTCCTCGTCGCTGGTTTGCTCGAAATCTTCGTACCATTGCCCCACCCCTTGGAAGTCGTCCGGCGTTTGCACGCAGACGATTTCGTCCACGTCGCGCTGAAACTCCTCGAACGTCTCGCGGTCCGCAACCGGCGCGGCCACCACCACCCGGGCCGGGCGGCGCTGCCGCACGGCCATGACCGCGGCCCTCATGGACGCTCCCGTGGCCAGGCCGTCATCGACCAGGATCACCACCCGGTCCCGCAGCTCGGCCGGCGGCCCGGTCCGGTAAGCCTGTTCGCGCCGCGCCAATTCGCTCCGCTCGCGGGCGATGGCCTTGTCGATGACCTGCCGCGAAATGCACAGCGAGTCCACCACCCTGTCATTAAGAAAACAAATGCCGCCGCTGGCGATCGCGCCCATCGCCAATTCCTCCTGCCCCGGCGTTCCCAATTTGCGCACCAAAAAAACGTCCAGCGGCGCGTGCAGCCGGTTCGCCACTTCCCACGCCACCGGGACGCCGCCTCGCGGCAGGCCGAGAACAACAACGTCCGCGCGCCCGGCATAACCTTCCAGTTTGGCGGCCAGGAGGCGGCCCGCTTCCGCCCGGTTATGGAATCGAAAGCTCACATTTCAAGGCGCGGAGGTCTGCCCCGCGCTCCACTCTGTCTTCACCCCTGACTCTACTGTTAAGATTCACCGCGCCCGCAAACGCGCAAGTGCAAATTGAAGCTTCAATTTGCAATTCCCGATTCCGTTCCGCCCCCCATGGGCGGTTCCGGTCCAAAGGCCGCGATCACCTTCGGCAGGGACATGAAAATCAGCAGCAAAACCGGATAGGCCAGGCTGAAAACGATGCCGAGGGCAAAGCCCAACAGGGTCACCACCGCCATGAGACCGGGGGGCACGCCCCGCATTTGCCCGCTGAACGCCAGGATGACATGGTAATTGACGACGGCCCCGACCAGGATATAGATGATCTGAATTACAGAATAAATGATGGAAAGGAGGCGCGCCCAGTTTTGCATCAGCAACAGCCCGATTCCGGCCGTCAGCAGCGCCAGCCCGCCGGCCAGCCCAACGTACGTGGAGAAGTTGGCCCAGGCCACGTAAGACGGGTCCGATTGCATGGTCTCGACGAGGGAATTCCCCGGCAGCTTGGCGTGGCGCAAAATATGGGTGAGCAGCAGGCTGCCAAATCCGAACACGGCGAAGCCGATGTTCAAAATCCCGAAGATCGTCACCGACATGGGGCGTGGCCGCATAGCTTTCCCTTTCTTGGACTGCTGTTCTTAGGTTGCGTTCGAGCCAAAGTTTAGGTCGAACCGGCCTCCATTCAAGCGGAAACTCCGCGCTGGGATGGAAATGGCGCTGGTCTGGCGGGGTGGCGCCGTGGTATTATGAAAAGCCATAGTTATGCAGGAAAATCCAAAGAAGCGATCTAATCCGATTCAGGCCCTCTTCATGGAAACCTTCGGCCTAGGCCCTGGGGTGTCGTTGCTGGCCAGTCTGGTGACCGGACTGGTGGTGGTTTTTGCCGTCTTCTGGTTCTTCCATTCCGCGCCGCCGCATGTCATCACCATCACCAGCGGACCGCCGGGCAGCGGCTTCAATCTGATCGCCCTCAAATACCAGGCCATCTTAAAACAAAAGGGCGTCACCTTGAGAATCCTCCCATCCGCCGGCTCGCAGGAGAACCTCCAGCGCCTGGAAACTCCCGCCAGCGGGGTTGACATCGGCTTCGTCCAGGGCGGGGCCACCAATGGCCCCAATTCAAATCAGATCGTCTCCCTCGGCAGCCTGGCCTTCCAGCCGATCATGATCTTCTATCGCGGCGCGGCCCCGCTTCAACTGCTCTCCCAACTCAAGGGCAAGCGCCTGGTCATTGGCCCGCCGGGTAGCGGCGACAGGGCGCTGGCCCTGACCCTGCTGGCACTCAACGGCATTTCCAACAACGCCGCCGCCACCTTCGTCGATTTGGATGCCGCCGCCGCCGCCAAGGCCCTGGCCGAAGGCTCGGTCGATGCCATTTTCCTCATGGGCGATTCGGCCTCGTCCGAAGTCATGCGCGAGCTTCTGCACAGCCCAAGCATTCACCTTTTCGATGTGACCCAGGCCGACGGCTACGTCCGGCGGATCACCTATTTGAGCAAGCTCGAACTGCCCAAAGGGTCGATGGACTTCGGCAATGACATTCCCGACCACGACGTCTCGCTCATCGGCCCGACGGTGGAATTGCTGGCGCGCTCCGATCTGCACCCCGCCTTGTCTGATCTGCTGCTGGAAACGGCCCAACAAGTCCACGGCGCGGCCGGACTGCTCCGGCGCCAGGGCCAGTTCCCCGCCCCGCTGGAACATGACTTTCCTCTCAGCGCCGATGCCCTTCGCTATTACAAATCCGGCAAAGGGTTTTTCTACCGTTACCTTCCCTTCTGGCTGGCCAGCCTGATCAACCGCACCCTGGTGGCTTTTGTGCCGATGGTCTTGGTTTTGGTGCCGGGCTTGCGCCTCATACCCGCCCTCTACCGCTGGCGCATCCAAATGCTCATCTTCCACCGCTACCGTTCCCTGCTGGCGCTCGAACGCGAACTGGAAACGCCGGACGCTCAAACCCATCCTGAAAAACTCCTCGCCCGCCTCGATCAAATCGAGAGCGCCGTCAACAAGATGAAGGTGCCCGCCTACTTCGCCGATCAGTTTTACGGACTGCGCGGGCACATCAGCTTCGTGCGCGACCGCATCCTCCAAGGCGCCGTGAAAAAAGCGGCTGTTGGGGCTTGACTTTGGCAAATTCTTCGCTACCTTCCCACCCTCTGCCGTTCCAATGACAGGACGGCGGGCCGAAAAACATACATTTATGGGATCAGCAAACGATTTACGCAAGGGCATGGCCATCAATTACAACGGCGATATTACCGTGGTCCTGGATACCCAGCATCGCACGCCCGGCAACCTGCGCGCTTTTGTGCAGGCCACCCTCCGCAGCATTAAATCGGGCAAAACCTCCGATGTCCGCTTCAGTTCCACCGAGAAGATTGACGTCGTGCCGATGATGACGCGGAAGATGGATTTCAGTTACAAAGATGGGGACGATTTCGTGTTTTCGGACCCGGAAACCTTCGAGACCACCACTCTGGCCGCCGAACTGGTGGGCGACGCCAAGAATTACCTGGTGGAAAACGGCTCGGTCACCGTGACGTTTGTCCAGGACAAAGCCGTGACGATTGAACTGCCCTCCAGTGTCGCGTTGACGGTCAAGGACGCCCCGGAAGGCATCCGCGGAGATTCCTCGAACAACGTGCAAAAGCCCATTATTTTGGAAACAGGCATCACGGTGCAGGCCCCGTTGTTCATTAAGACCGGCGAGAAGATCAAAGTGGATACGCGCACCGGCAAGTATATGGAGCGGGCTTGACGCGCCGGGCCGTCACGACGGGGCGAGCGCGGCGCGATGGCCGTACTTGCGGGCCAGCTTGAGAGCGGCCGGCAGCGATTTGACTCCGCCGGTGCAGGTCGGATGCGACAACGAGGCCGCCGCGACGCACACTCCGGTCAGCAGGCAGCGCGGCAATTCCCATTCTTCGTGCAAGCCCAGCAGCACGCCCGCCGCAAAAGCATCCCCCGCCCCCGCCGTGCCGGTGATATATTTGGCCGGCAGGCTCAACGACGACTGCCAGTAGTCCTCCCCCTTGCGGGTGCGGGCAAACGCCCCTTCGGGAAAGTGGATGACCACCAGTTCGCGCACGCCGCTTTGCAGCAGCACGCCGGCCGCGTGACGCAGCGACACGGCGTTCAGCGCGCCGCCGGCCTCGCGGATTTCGAACCCGGTCGTCTTGCCGGCTTCGATTTCGTTCAGGAAGCAGTAGTCGGCAAACTTGAGGGCGGGCAGCACGGTGCGCGCGAAACGGTCGCTGTCCTCGCTGACGACATCAACACTGGTCTTGAGGCCGGCTTGCTGGGCCTGGCGCAACAAGGCGGCGGCTTTGGTGCCGGCTTGGGCGTCGGGCGCGTCCAAGGAATCGAGCAATAGCAGGTAGCCAAGATGGAAGATGCGGGCCTTGATCTTATTGAAATTGAGGCCCGCGCCGTCCCAGAGGGCGTTGGCGCCGCGATGATGGAAAAAAGTGCGGTGGCCGTTGCCCTCCTCGGTCATGACATCGGTGTAGGAAGTGGGCGCCAGCGGGGTGGAGCGGAGGCCGCGGGTGTCGATGCCATGGCGCTGGCAATCGGCCAGGATGACGCGGCCCAGGTCGTCATCGCCCACCAAGCCGGCGGCCATGAGAGGAAACGGGGCCTGCAAACGGGCCAGGTTGATGAGGACGTTGTAGGGGGAACCGCCCGTGCCCTGGGATTGGGCGCGGATGTTGGCCAACTGATCGCGCTGGGGGTAAACGTCGATCATTTTGACCTGATCAATGATCCAATTGCCCGCCGCCAGCAGCCCGCGACGAGAGGATGAATCGCCTTTTTTCATGTTTGGTTGAAAGCGGCCGCCAGTCTAACGGGCGGGCGCGCGGAAATCAACGGATGAAATGCGCTCCAATGGCGCGCCCCAATCCTTAGCGATTTCCTGGGAGCCGGCGTCTCGACCGCCGCCGGCATCGGTCACAGCCGGGAATGGACCCCGCCTGCCCGCGCCCGCAAGCCTGCGGCAAGCCATTCGATTCTTGGATAAGTGCCTTGCGCTAACCCGCCGTCCGGGCGTCCAATCGCGTGCGGCAGAGCCAGCGGCGCGTAAAGGCAGGCGAATCCGTTGGCTTGAGCCTTGCCAAAAGCCTCCGGAAGGTGTTTCTTTATGGCATGAACGCGGCAATCGCCGAACGCAGAGACTCTGAAATTCACGTTTCCGGAGCTCCTAACATTCAACTTTTACGAGCAGGTGTGGAAATGGTTCACGGGCTGGCGGTTATCTCCGAGAACAGAGTTCCTCACATTCAAACCCAAGTCCGCGACTCGATCAAACCGCAAATGGAACAATGGCTTGACCTGATTCCTGAAATTGAAGCCCAAGCCCGTGACTTGACCAAACGGCAATTGGAGCAATGGTTTGACTGGATGGACGGAATCCTGGCGGTTCACCGGAGCAGTTGCGTGTTCCGTGAACCGACGCCGGCGCAACTCGCAGAACACAAGAAAGGCCTGGAGTTGGCCATCGAATACTGCCGTTTTATAAACAACCTAATCGACGATCCTGGGTTCAATGAACCGGATCTGGTTTCCCGGCTAAAGGTGCGCATTCGGCAACTACAGGACGCTTACGACACCTTCCACGACACCACTCTTTCAGACGCGCAAGCGGAAGAGGTGTTGAAGCAAGTCTTTCCGGAATGAACAGGGAACTCGAAGCGCTCATCCTCGCTTACGAAAAGGTCTCCGCATCGAAGGACAAAGAGGCGGAGCATTACCGGCTGAGCATTACCGGCTTGCCTTCGAGTCCCTGGTTGACAAAGTAATGGAGCGGCAGCCGAACCTGTCACGCAATATCCTGCGCAAGAGCGTCATCAAAGCGCATCGGAAATGGGCGTTTCAACAGGACACCAAACCGCCAGCGATTCCCCCAAAAGCGTGACGGCCTCGTTCTGTTCAGGCATCGAATTGCTCGATTACGGTCCGCCGGCACGCCGACCGTCAGGAAATCGGCTCAACCTATAGTTTGGTTCGATTTCGTCGCAGGAGTCACCCTTGGTGTCGCCCGGTTTTTGAGTTTTCTCGTGGATTTCAGCAAACGCGGCGCTGGCTCAATCAATCGGTTTTTCGAGCCTCGCCAGAGCAAGGGAGGAAATCCAACTTATGATGCCCTCCCGCGCCGAGCCTGCCCCAAATTGGAAGGCGCGGGAAAAAACAGTTGAATTCCGGGCGGGGGGCGGACTAACTTTTCAATCATGCTCGATGGCAGTATCTATTTTTTATGACAGACCAAGCGCAAACGGGGGAGCGCGTCTATAAGGGAATTCCTGTTTCCGCCGGCATCTGCCAGGGCAAAGTCTTTGTGCTCCACAGGGCGCAGAGCCAGATTCCCAAGTACGATGTCGCCGAGGCGGACCTGCCGCGCGAAATCCAGCGCTTCCAGCAGGCCCTCCTTCTGACCCGCCAGCAAATCCTGGAGGTGCAGCGCAAAGTCAGCCAGGCCCTCAACGCCCAGGAAGCCCGCATCTTCGACGCCCATTTGCTCGTCCTGGAAGACCCCACCCTCATTGACTCGGTCACCGAGATGATCCAATCCCGCAAGATCAATGTCGAGGCCGCCTTCCACGAATTCACCGAGAAATACACCGCCACCTTGAGCGCGATTGACGACGCCTATTTGCGCGAGCGGGCGGCCGACCTGCGCGACGTCAGTTCGCGCCTGATGAATAACCTGCTGGGCTGCCACGAACATTCCGAGCTGCAAAACTTGCGCGAACCGTGCATTGTCATCAGCGAGGATTTGTCCCCCTCCGAAGCGTCCCTCCTGGATCGGAAAGTGGTGCTGGGCTTTGCCACCGAGGCCGGCAGCAAGACCTCCCACACCGCCATCATGGCCCGCTCCCTCCAGATTCCGGCCATCGTCGGACTCAAGGACGCCAGCACCAAAATCAAGAGCGGCACCCACGTGCTGCTGGACGGCTATAACGGCTCCCTCATTGTCAATCCCACCGACCAATCCCTCTTCGAATACGGCCAGTTGATTCGCCGGCACGCCTCCATCGAAGAAAAGCTCCAGGCCATCCAGAGTCTGTCCGCCATCACCCTCTGTGGGAAATCCATCACTCTTTCCGCCAACATCGAACAGACCGGCGACATCGCGGCGGTCAAGGCTTTCGGCGCCCAAGGCGTGGGCCTCTTTCGCACCGAATACCTTTTCATCAACCGCGAATCCCTGCCCACCGAGGAGGAACAATACCAGGCTTACCACCGCGTCGCCGCCGAGTTGAAACCCAGCCCGGTTATTATCCGCACCCTGGACCTGGGCGGCGACAAATTCATGTCGCACCTCCAGCTTCCGCAGGAAATGAATCCGTTTTTGGGCTGGCGCGCCATCCGCTTTTGCCTCGAGCAGCGCGAGGTCTTCCGGGCGCAGTTGCGCGCCATCCTGCGGGCCAGCGCGGAGGGCAACGTCAAAATCATGTACCCCATGATTTCCTCCTACTCCGAGGTGGAAAAGGCCAACGCCTTTCTCGAAGAATACAAGAACGAACTGCGCGCCGAGAAGATACCCTTTGATGAAAACATCGAAGTCGGCGTCATGATTGAAATCCCCTCCGCCGCCGTGGCGGCGGACACCCTGGCCAAACGCGTCAAGTTTTTCAGCATCGGGACCAACGACCTCATCCAGTACTCGCTGGCCGTCGATCGCCTCAACGAGCGCATCGCCCAACTCTATGAACCGACCCATCCGGCCGTCTTGCGCTTGATCAAATCGACCACCGCGGCCGCCGAGCGGCACGGCATCTGGTGCGGCCTATGCGGCGAAATGGCGGGCGATCCCCTTCTCACCCCCCTCTTGCTCGGTTTGGGCGTCACCGAGTTGAGCCTCGCCGCCCCGCTCGTGCCCGCGGTCAAATACCTCATCCGCCGCCTCAAGTTGGACGATGCCCGCGAACTAGCCGCCTTTGCCTTGCAATGCGAATCGGGCAAGGAAATCCTGGAACGTTCCCAGGCGCTGGCCCGCCGGATTGCCCCAAGCCTCTTTGAGAATCAAACGCCTTGAACTATGAAAGTGCTTATCCTGGCCGCTGGCTACGCCACCCGCCTCTACCCTCTGACCCTGACCCAACCCAAGCCCCTGCTCCCCGTGGCCGGGAAACCGATGATTGACTACGTGCTGGACAACATCGCCCCCATCGGCGGCATCGACCGCGTCTATGTGGTGACCAACGCGAAATTCGCCGGCCATTTCCAGAAATGGGCCGACCACTATCGCGCCACCAAATCGAAACTCGATTTCACCATCGTCAACGACGGCTCGACCGACGACAGCAACAAGCTCGGCGCCATCGGAGACATGAACCTGGTGATCACCAGGGAGAAGATCGACGATGACCTGATTGTGGTGGCGGGCGACAACCTTTTCGGCCAAAGCGTGGAAGGTTTTGGCGCCGTTTGCCGCGAAAAGAAAGCGCCCGTCCTGGCCGTCTTTGATGTCGGCAGCCTGGAGGAGATCAAGAAATACAATTCCATCACGCTGGACGCCCAGGGCAAAATCACCTTCTTCGAGGAAAAGCCCAAAAAGCCCGCCAGCACGCTCACCGGCATCGCGCTTTACTACTATCCCAAATCGGCCCTGCCCTTCATCCGCCAATACATCGCCGAAAAAAACAATCCCGACCAGCCGGGCCGGCTGGTGCAATGGCTTTACAAGCGCACGCCGGTCTATACCTGGCGCGTCCCCGGAATTTGGTTTGACATCGGCTCGAAGGAAAGCCTGGAAGAGGCCAACCGCATTTTCGCCTCATCGAAAGGCGTTCAGCGGAGTTGATTTGGCCGCCTCCAGGATGTAGAGTGGCCCCATGCGACCTGAAGACATACGGGAATTACGCGATGCCCAGCCATTTGTGCCGTTCCGCATTTGTTTGACAGACGGCAAGAGCTACGATGTGCCGCACCGGGACTTTCTGATGATCGCGCGCGCAGTCATAGACATCGGCGTCTCCAGCCATCCGGACCACGGCGTTTATGATCAGATTGTGCGGGTTTCTCCGCTGCATATCGTGCGAGTCGAAAACCTGCAGGCGGCGTAAATGACCGGGCTCTACTCGAGGGCAAAACCGATCTGAAGTCAGAGGCCCCCAATTGTGCTAATGCCGAAGATTAGGCTCTCCCAATTCGTGAAAAATTTCATAAAGTCCCTTGCCAGTTGCGGCGGAACGGCTTAAAGAAAACCGGCGGCGAAAAAGCTGGGTTGTCGTGTGGCCCGGTTCGTTGATGCTGCCGTTCGTTGCGACAGCGATGGGAAATGGGGTTGACGGGATTCGGCCCGGCAAGAAGAATCGAGGGCGTTTTTATTTTCAGAACGGTTTGAGACGCAGAAAAACAGGCTGAGATGTCGGACATTTTTCCAAAGTGGACCAACCATCTGCCGCGCCAGATCATTATTGGCGCGCTGCTGGCGGGCACCGCTGTGACGGGCGCGGTCACCTATTATTTCACGCCCAAATACACGCGGGTCGGTTACCAACCGATTCAGCCGGTGGCCTTTCCGCACAGCGTCCACGTGGAGCAACTGGGGCTGGACTGCCGCTATTGCCATAACGGGGTCGAGAAATCGTGGTATTCCAACATCCCGGCGACGTCCACTTGCATGAATTGCCATAACCAGGTGTTGAAGGATGATCCGCGCCTGGCGGTGGTGCGGGAGAGCGCCGCCGACGGCCGCCCCATCCCGTGGGTGCAAATCCACAAAATGCCCGATTACGTCTATTTCAACCATTCGGTCCACGTCAACCGGGGGGTCAGTTGTGTGGAGTGCCACGGGCAGATCAACCAGATGGACGAGGTTTACCACGCCAAGCCGTTGAGCATGTCGTATTGCCTGGATTGCCACCGCAACCCCGCGGCGCGGCTGCGGCCCCTGGAGAAGATCACCGACCTGGATTGGAAGGCGGCGAGCGCCGACCAGCAGTTGGCCCTGGGCAAGAGATTTGTTCACGACTGGGGGGTGCAGTCGTTGCAGAATTGTTCGACGTGTCATCGATGAAAACAATTCCCCCATCTTGTCCCGAACCGGAGACAGGCCCCAAGTATTGGCGGAGCCTGGAGCAAGTGGCCGAGACCGCGGAATTCCGCCAGTGGGTGGAGCGCGAATTTCCCGCCGGGGCCAGCGAGTGGACCGACCCGGTGTCCCGCCGCAATTTCGTCAAGATCATGTCAGCCTCGTTCCTTTTGGCCGGCTTGGGCGCGACGGGCTGCCGACGGCCCGTGGAGAAGATTTATCCGTTTGCGAAGATGCCGGAGAATTATGTGCATGGCGTGCCGCAATACTTTGCCACCGCCATGCCGACGCGGCGTAGCGCGGTGCCGTTAATCGTCAAGTCGAACGATGGGCGCCCGACCAAGATCGAGGGCAACCCGGACCTGCCCGGCGGCAACGGCGGCACGGATGCGCTGGCCCAGGCCGCGGTGCTGGGCCTTTACGACCCGGACCGCGCCATGCGCTTCGCCCGCAACGGCTCGGACGCCAGCCGCCAGGCGGCGCTGGACGCCCTGACGGCGTTGAGCAAGACGGCGGGTGACGGCAGCGGGCTGGCGTTTTTGCTCGAACAAAGCAGTTCGCCGTCGCGCGACCGTCTGCAAGAGGCCATTGCCGGAAAATTTCCCAAGGCGCGCTGGGCTGTTTACGAGCCGGTCGATCTGGATTTGGGCCGTCAGGCCGCGTCGCTGGCCTACAACGCGCCGGTCGAGCCGTTTTACAAGCTGGACCAGGCCCGTGTGATTGTGTCGCTGGATTGCGATTTCATCGGCAGCGAGGAAAACGCGCACGACAACATCCGCCGCTTCGCGCAGGGGCGGGCGTTGAACGGCAAGGAAGATGCGATGAGCCGGCTTTACGCGGTCGAGAGCCTGTTCACCCTGACGGGCCTGAACGCGGACCATCGGCTGCGCGTGCCGCCGAGCCAGATCGTTGCGGTGCTGGCCCGGCTGGCCCGGAGAGTTCTCGGCTCCTCGGACATCAGCGCCAAATTGGACGAGCTTGGCGCGCCGGCCCAGGCGCACGACAATTGGATTGGTCCATGCGCCGATGATCTCATCGCAAATAAGGGCAAGAGCCTGGTGCTGGCCGGGTATCGTTTGCCGCTGGCCGCGCATCTGCTGGTCATCGCCATCAACGAAGCGCTGGGCGCGGTCAATCACACAATCGAATATCATGCCGCGCCGGCTTCCAAGGAAGGCACGCTGGCCGATCTGGCGGCCGCGCTCAACGGCGGCCAAGTGCGGACACTGGTGATTCTGGGCGGCAACCCCGCCTACAACGCGCCCGCCGACCTGAATTGGCCGCAGGCGCAGGCGAAGGCAAAGACGGTCGTCCGCCTGGGCTACTATGAGGACGAAACAGCCTGGAACCCGGCGTTGCACGCCGACACGCAATGGGACCTGCCGCAGGCGCATTTTCTCGAATCCTGGGGCGACGCGCGCACGGCGGATGGGACCTTGGCGCCGATTCAGCCGCTGATCGACCCGATCTTCGGCGGGATGACGGAGCTGGAAGTTCTCGCCTTGATTGGCGGGTTGACGCCCAACACTTCGTACGAAATTGCGCGGGAAACGTTTCGCGCCATCGGCGGCGACAGCGAAAATAATTGGAGAAAATTTTTGCACGACGGCTATTTGGCCGGCAGCGCCGCCCCGGCGGCCACCGTGCAGCACGACGGGGCGATGTTGGCCACGGCGCTGAAGGAATTGGAACACGCGCCGACGCCAGGCGCGCTGGAGGTCGTTTTCTATCGGGACGCGAAAGTGGATGACGGCCGTTACAACAACAACGGCTGGCTGCAGGAGCTGCCCGATCCGATCACGAAATTGACGTGGGACAATGCGGTTTTGCTCAGCCCGGCGACGGCCAGGCGTTTGGGCGTCGATACCAGGAAGCGCAACGGACAGAATCAGAAGTTTTTCGAGCACACCGTCCAGGTCAAACTGGGCAATCGCACCATCAAGGGGCCGGTGTGGGTCCAGCCGGGAATGGCCGACGACACCATTGGCCTGGCTCTCGGCTACGGGCGCGACAGGACGGGGCGCGTCGGGCGCGGCACCGGTTTCAATGCCTACAAACTACGAACCAGCGAAATTGGGTATTACGCCTCGGGCGCGGAGATCACTGACACCGGCGACACGAGCTACGAGCTGGCCACGACGCAAAGCCATTGGAGCATGGAAGGCCGGCCCGTCGTGCGGGAGGCGAACCTGGAGCAGTACCGCAAGAATCCGGCTTTCGCGAAAAAGATGAAACCGGAAGAGCCGCCGGTGGTCTCGCCGCTTTACCCAAATCCGCTGGACACGACCAAGGCCAACGGCCTGCATCAGTGGGGCATGTCGATCGACTTGAACCGGTGCGTGGGCTGTTCGGCCTGCATGGTGGCCTGTCAAAGCGAAAACAACATCCCGATCGTGGGCAAGGAGATGGTGGGCAAGAGCCGCGAAATGCACTGGATTCGCATCGACCGCTATTACGCCGGCCCGGTCGAGGACCCGCAGGCGGTGGCGCAGCCGATGCTTTGCCAGCATTGCGAGGCGGCGCCGTGCGAAAGCGTTTGCCCGGTCAACGCCACGTCGCACGATGACGAAGGGTTGAACGTGATGACTTACAACCGGTGCGTGGGCACCCGTTATTGCTCGAACAACTGCCCTTACAAGGTGCGCCGCTTCAACTTTTTCGATTACAACCGCCGTCCGCTCAATCATCTTTACCAAAGCCCGCTGGTGACGGAAACGGAAGGCGAATGGGAATTGTTGCGCTGGCTCAAAAACCCGGACAAAGGGAATTTGCCCGAGGACCAATGGCAACTGGCGCGCCTGGTCAAGAACCCGGACGTGTCGGTGCGCATGAGGGGCGTCATGGAAAAATGCAGCTTCTGCCTCCAGCGCATCGAGCAGGCCAAGATCGCGGCCAAGGTCAAGGCGCGGGACAGCGGCCATATCCGGCTCTCGGAGAAGGAGAACACGGCGCCCAAGACCGCCTGCCAGCAGGCCTGCCCGGCGGAAGCGATTGTTTTCGGCGACATTTCCGACAAGGAAAGCCGCGTGAGCCAGGCGAAAGAGCAGGAGCGCGCCTACGCGGTGTTGGAGTTCCTCTTGACAAAACCGCGCTGCACCTACCTGGCGCGGGTGCGCAATCCCAGCCCGCTCATGCCGGACTACAAGGAACATCCGATGCCTTACACGACGGAGGAGTTCAACAAGGGGGCTTTTTCCCCGCCTGAAAGCGAAGGAGAACCTTCCGAGAAAGGAGCGCTTTAATGGCTGCCCAGCCGGTTCTCGACGAGCATTCGATGATCAAGGTGCAGGCGCCGCCCGCCGCCCTGGAGCGCGAGCCGCTGGTGGGCCAGCAACACGGTCCGGGCTGGCTTTCCGACCGGATCGCGGGCGTGATCGAAGGCGAAACGCCCGCCTGGTGGAAGATTTCCTTCGCCATCAGCGTGACGATGCTAACGGTTTGCTTTTCGATGATCCTTTACCTCATGTCAACCGGGGTGGGCATCTGGGGCCTGCAACATCCGGTCATGTGGGGATGGGCGATCATCAATTTCGTCTGGTGGATCGGCATCGGCCACGCCGGCACGCTCATCTCGGCAATTCTGTTCCTCCTGCGCCAGCGATGGCGGACGGCAGTCAACCGCGCCGCCGAGGCCATGACCATCTTCGCCGTCCTATGCGCCGGCATCTATCCGGCCCTCCACGTCGGACGCGCCTGGTACGACTGGTGGCTGTTGCCAATCCCCAACTCGAACTCGATCTGGCCCCAGTTCCGCTCGCCCTTGATGTGGGACGTCTTCGCCGTCTCCACCTACTTTACCGTTTCGGTGTTGTTCTGGTACATGGGGTTGATTCCGGACCTGGCCGTCCTCCGGGACCGAGCCAAGACCCGCCTGCGCCAGTTCCTCTACGGTTTGTTCGCCCTGGGCTGGACCGGCTCCAACCGCCACTGGAGCAATTACGAGAAGGCCTACTTGATCCTGGCCGGCCTGTCCACCCCGCTGGTCCTCTCGGTCCATTCGATTGTGTCCCTGGACTTCTCGGTCTCCCAACTGCCGGGCTGGCACACGACCATCTTTCCGCCTTATTTCGTCGCCG
Source organism: Verrucomicrobiota bacterium (assembly GCA_049510745.1). Taxonomy (GTDB): domain Bacteria; phylum Verrucomicrobiota; class Verrucomicrobiia; order Limisphaerales; family Palsa-1400; genus PLGF01. The sequence goes on from JBEKYR010000018.1 coordinate 91,549, forward strand.
GCGCCGTCTTCTCCGGCTTCGGGATGGTATTGACG
>JBEKYR010000019.1:0-90696 GCA_049510745.1 Verrucomicrobiota bacterium
ACAGTATTGACGGCTGCGTTGGAGGCCGCGCCACCGTCTCCGGAGTACGTCGGCGTGCCGTTGCCCGCAAGGGTCGTAATAACGCTATTGGCCAGGTTCGTGCCGTCAAATTGCCATTGATACGTAAAAGGCGCGGTGCCGGACACCCCCACGCTAAAAGTCACATTGCCCCCTACCGCAACCGTCTGGTCTTGCGGCTGGACGGTAATCGTGATATTCGTTCCGCCGCTCTGCCCGAAGGACGATATCGCCGCGGCTAACAACACGCAACAACAGAGGATTTTTTTCATAAGATTTGGACAATCGTGATAAACACCGGCAATTCTACGAGCGTGAGGCCGCCCCAATTCTTTGAGGCCGGGGCGGTGGTTCTAGTTGCGAACTGTCGCCCACCCACTTCCTTTTCTGTACTCATCATGCCCGATAGAATACCTTTTCCCACAAGATATAGCGTAGTTTGACGGTCTGGGTTGTCAATCCACATTATTTGCTTGGCTGAGGCCAAATTCGGCTCAGGGCCAAATCGTCACTGGTCAAGTCTCGGAGGCCAGTCTAACGGAAAGAATCTAAAGGGGTCGCCCAGCAGGGCGTTGTGTCAACACCGCTTTCACGCAGCGCGCCTCATTCCCCGGCCCGCCCTGTTCACCTTGGGCCATCTCTTGCGTTGTGACGGCATTGGATGACGGCTTGTGACGGCAGATGTGACGGTCTAAGTCCCTAATTATCAACGGTTGTGACGGTGTGACGGCTGTTTCCGATCCCAAGGGTATGCAAGTGCATAATCGGCTTCCATCTGGTGAAATTCAGCAAATCGCAAATGCGCCGAAATGGTGACATAAGAATGACTTGGCTGGCATGAGCGCGTGATGCCTTGCCGGGCAGCGGGACTCCGCCGGATGACCGGGACGCGCTGATTTGTGCTGCAATCGGCGTCCAACGGGAGCAGGTTGGTCTGGTGCGGGCGAACTGAAAAAGGTTCGACGACGTGCGTTGAGAGTAACCGGCGGGCGATTTATCCGCATATGACTTCTTCAAGAACGACGTTCCGGGCGCGACTGGCCAGGGCGCTGCTGGCGTTTCTGGCGGCCGTTCTGGCGGAAGCCCTCGTTGGCGCTCAGAACTCCCCCGTGACGACTGCCCCGGCGCGTCTGCGGATCGAGCGAATCGCCCGAACGGACTGGCCGGCGAAGGTGGGCGTGGTGGACATTGCGCCTTGCCTGGGTTCGCCGGGCAAGTTCGGCCTCTTTACGGCCGACGGCAAACCGGTGGGGTTCCTCACCATTTGGTCCGCCCCAGGGGAAGCAACCCGGGTTTGTTTCGATACCTCCAGCGAGGACACGGCCTACGTTGTCTGCTTCGATACTGATCTGCCGGCGGCGGGCGGCGGCTGGAAACCGGAAGCGGGCGTCCTGCTGGAAACACGTCCCTGCCGCGCCGATCTGCCGATCGACACCGCGGCACAAGTGGTGCGGGTGCTGAGCACCGCCGGCCCGCCGTCGGGCTGCGACTATGTCCCGAACATTTTCCTGGGCGCCAACCCTTTTGGGCCGAGCATTTACTATATCGCGACCTTCGACGGGTGGTTCACGGCGCCGAACACGGCCCGCTACACCTTTGCGACGGCTTCGGACGACGCCTCCTACCTCGAGGTGGACAACCACACTGTGGCGACGTGGTTCGGTGTGCATGGCGCGGGCGACGGCACCCACGGCGAACACAACGGAACGGTTATGCTCTCCTCCGGCGTGCATCGCTTGAACTACGTTCAAATCCAGTTCGGCGGCGGCTCGGCCGCGGTCGCGGCTTGGAAACCGCCGGGGCAGGACCATATCGAACTGATGCCGCCGTCGGCCTTTGCGCCCGTCGCGCGTTTTCATGCGACCCGCTTCGAGTGCGCGGCGCGCGGCGGGGAGCGGCTTTACTTCGACTGGCGGCCGGTGGATCACTGCGCGTTGGGCGAAGCCATGTTCGTCCGCGTCCAATTCCGCGTTGTGGACAACGGCCAGCGCCGGAGCTATCGCTGGCATTTCGACGATGGCACGGAGGAGGACGGCGCCAATCCCCGGCATTTCTTTCCGGAACCGGGCTTGCGGCAGGTCGGCGTCGAGGCCTTGCGGAACGGCGTAGTGGTGGCCACAAATTCGGTGCGGCTGCGGGTCAACCCGCAATGGCAACAGCGCGACTGGTGGCGCGACGACGTGTTTGATCAGGCCAAAAGCGATTTGCTGCGCCGCGACCCGGCTTCGATGCCGGCGCGCGACCTCATTGCGGTGTTGGAATTGGCGGACCGGGCGGACGACCAGGAATTGCTCATGCGGTTCGGCGAAGCTCTGATTCAACGGCAGAACGACTTCAATGCGTCGGCGTATGCCTGGATGTTTTACAAGGTGGGCCTTGTCTTTGAGCACCAGGGCGACGCGGGCGACGCGCTGGCCGAGAAGGCTTTTCGGCTCGCGCTGGCGCCGCAACGGGTCGTGCCGGCGATAAGCGACCAGGCGAAATTTCATCTGGCCGCGCTTCTCATTCACTGCTCCGGCGAACTCGACGAGGCGGGGAAGCTGCTCGGCGGCATGACTGGCGGCTTGCCGGGAGCCGATGAGCGGCGGCTCTGGCGATTGCTCCAGGGGGACCTGCTGCTGGCCCGCGGCAAGAACGAGGAGGCGCGCCAGCAGTATGCGGCCGTCGGCGAAAAGCAGGCCGGGGGACAATTCAACTTCGGGCGGGCCGCCCGCCTGGAGAGCGCCGCCAATTTGTTCGAGAACAACCACTGGCAGGACGCGCAGGAGGCGTTGGACCGGCTGCAAGTGGAGAGGCCGCTGGAGCGAATGTCACTTGACACCGGGTTGCTGGCCCTTACCCTCGAAGTGGGGCGCAAGGAATTCCGGCGCGCGTTCAGCGACGGACAAATGTTGCTGGCGGTGGCCGGCGACGACCCGCGCCAGTCGGAAGTTCTCTACGCGGTGGTCGAGGCGGGCCTGGCGTTGGGCAAACCGGAAGAGGCGCAAAAGGCCCTGGGCCGTTTGCTCAAGGATTTCCCCTACAGCGAAGCCGCCGCCAAGGCCAAGGACAGATGGAGCAAAAAATGAAAGCGCCAGACTGGGTTCAATTTCGTTTCCGCCGCGCCACGCGGGGGCGGTCCACTTGGGGCCTGGCCCTGCTCCTGGGCGGCACGCTCTTTTGCCGGGCGGACGAGAACGAGTGGTTTGTGCCGCTGGGGCCGCCGCCCGAGGCGGCAAAACGCCGGATTTCCGGCGGCGAATCCTTTCCCCCGCTGCCGCTGCCCGCCACGCCGTTGCGGCGCACCGAACGCAAGCGCGAGCCGAGCGCGCCCAAGCTGGCCGCCAAAATCGTCTGGGGTGAAGACGCCTCCTACACCTACGGCTCCGGCACGCAAACCCGGATCGCGGATTGGAACCTTTGTCCGGGAGACCTCCAGCAACTGATGCGGGCCGCCAGCGACCGCCTGGGCGTCGCTTACGGGGCCGACAATTTCAGCCTGGCCGCTTTCGACGGCGATCCGGCCAAAACACCGATCCTTTTTTTCAGCGGTGTGCGCACCATCAAATTTTCCCCGTCCGAATTGGAATTGCTGCGGCGCTACGTCTTGCGCGGCGGGATGATTGTGGCGGACAACATCGCAGGCGGCCCCTATTTTTACCAATCCTTCCGCCAGGCGATGGAAAAGGCTTTTCCCGAGTTGAGTTTTCGCGTCCTCCCGCCAGACCATCCGCTCTATCACATTATGGTGGACGTCAATGAAGTCAGTTACCCGAAGAACCAGAGATCGCATCAGCCTTTGCTGGAAGGCCTTTACGTCTATTCCCGCGTCGGCGTCCTGCTCTCGAAGTACGGCCTGGGCTGCGGCTGGGATGGCCATGAAGTGCCGCTGCTGAAACAGGCCGTTTACTACGACGTCCCTTCCGCCAACAAGATTGGCCTCAACATTGCCGCCTACGCCGTCGGCTACGCGCGCATTGGGCGGGCCGAGGCCAAGCCCGAACTCTACGGCGCCCTGGACGAGAAGCATCCGACCGATGAGTTTGTCTTCGCGCAGATCAAACACGACGGAGCATGGAACGTCGCCTCGGGCGGGGCCAGCCGGCTGTTGCAGGAACTGCGCCGGAACACGTCGCTGCGGGTGAGCCTCAAGCGGGTGCCGGTGCAGCCCGGGCATGATGATTTGTCCTCGTTCACGTTTCTCTACATGTCCGGCCTGGACGATTTTCATTGGGACGCGACAGCGGTGGCCGCGCTGCGGCGGTTTTTGGATGCGGGCGGGACGCTGCTCATCAATAACGGGCTGGGATTGCAGACGTTCGACGCGGCCGTGCGGCGGGAGTTGAAGAAGTTGCTGCCGCAGGCCAATCTGGCTCCCCTGCCCCTGGGGCACCCGGTGTTCAACTCGGTGTTCAAGCTGACCGGGGCCGCTTACACTCCGGCCGCCGCCGCCGCCCGGCCCGGCCTGACGGAGCCTTATCTGGAAGGCATTTCGCTCCACGGCGATGTCAAAGTGATTTACAGCCCGATTGATTTGGAAACGGGCTGGCAGGGCTTGAATCCACCCCTGGCGCGCGCCTACCAGACGGAGGGCGCCCTCAAACTCGGAGTCAACATAATAATGTACGCCATGACCCACTGACACTCCCATGCCCACGCTCGTTTATAGATTCCAGGAACAGGAACAGCGCTTCCCGCTTCAAGACCGCACCGCCATTGGGCGCGACCGCGCCAACGACCTGTGCGTTCCGTGCGATTCCATCTCCGCGCGGCACGCGGTCATCACGCGGGACGGCAACGGCTACCAGTTGGAAGACGCGGGGAGCAGCAATGGAATTGTGGTGGCCGGGCGGCGCGTTCTCTCCTGCCTGCTGCACAACGGGGACGTGTTCGCCCTGGGAGATGTCGAGTTTGCCTTTATCCTGGATGTCCCGGAGACGGCCGGGGCGGAAGCTCCCGCGGCAACGCCGCCGCCCGCGCCCCCGGATGAAGTCATCGCCCGGTTCGAGAAAGCCCGCGACCGGGTGCTTGGGGAGATTGGCCGGGTGATCGTGGGTCAGCGCGAGGTGCTCAACCAGATACTGGTCGCCCTGTTCGCGCGCGGTCATTGCCTGCTGATCGGCGTGCCCGGCCTGGCCAAGACGCTCATGGTCAGAACGCTGGGCAGCGCGGTTGACCTCCAATCCTGCCGCATCCAATTCACGCCCGACTTGATGCCGTCCGACATTACGGGCACCGACATTCTGGAGGAGGATTCCGTCACCGGCAAACGCGCCTTCCGGTTCCATCGCGGGCCGATCTTCTGCAACCTGCTGCTGGCCGACGAGATCAACCGGACGCCGCCCAAGACGCAGGCGGCGTTGCTGGAAGCCATGCAGGAGCAGCGCGTGACCATTTCCGGCACGAGTTACGATCTGCCCAGTCCGTTCATGGTGCTGGCGACGCAGAATCCGATCGAGCAGGAGGGCACCTACCCGCTGCCGGAAGCGCAACTGGACCGCTTCATGTTTTGCGTTCACCTGGCCTACCCCAGCGCGCCGGAGGAGCAGCAAGTGATACTTGACACAACCCGCCAGGCGCCCGCCGCCGTCAGCCGCGTGCTCAACGCCGCCCAGGTGCTCGAACTCCAGCAACTGGTCCGCCAGGTGCCCGTCAGTCAGCACGTCGCCCTCTACGCCCTGAGCCTGGTTCGCGCCACGCGGCCCAACTGCGAAGGGTCCCTGGATTTTGTCAACCGCTGGGTGAACTGGGGTGCGGGCACGCGCGCGGGCCAGTATTTGCTCCTGGCCGCCAAGACGCACGTCCTCTTGCAGGGCCGCTTCAGTGTCTCGTGCGCCGACGTGCGGGAGTACGCCCTGCCCGTGTTGCGGCACCGCATTTTCCCCACCTTTACCGCCGCCAGCGAGGCGGTGAACACGGACCAGATTGTGAAAAAAATCGTGGCGGCGGTCAAAGAGCCGCAGTACTAGCCGTTCGGTGAACGCGCCCGCCTACAAATTTCTCCCGCCCGAACTGGCCGGCCGTTTGCGCGGTCTGGGCCTGACGGTGCGGCGGCCGGTGGAGGGCACGGTGCAGGGGTTGCATCGCTCGCCGCACCACGGTTCATCGGTGGAGTTCGCCGATTACCGCGAATATACGCGGGGAGACCCGCCGAGCCTGATTGACTGGGCGATCTACGCCCGCAGCGACCGCTATGTCATCCGCCGCTACCAGGAAGAAACCAATCTGCGCGCCCACTTCCTGCTGGACATTTCCGAAAGCATGTTCTTCCGCGAGGCCGGGCTGCACTCGAAAATGGATTACGCCTGCTATCTGGCCGCCGCGCTGATGATGGTGTTGCTCGGCCAGTCCGATTCGGCCGGGCTGACGCTTTTCAACGATGAAATCCGGCGGACCTTCCCGCCCGTGGGTTCGCTGGAGGGCCTGCGGCCCATGCTGCTGGCGCTCGAAGAAATCAAGCCGTCCGGCCGCAGCCAAATTGAACAGGCCCTCCACCAAACGGCGGAAAAAATCCGGCGGCGCAGCCTGGTGATTCTGATTTCCGACCTTTTGCAGGAGCCGGCTGGCATCATTCGCGGCATTCAGCATCTGCGCCACAACAAACACGAAGTCCTGATTTTGCAGCCCCTCGACGCGGGGGAGTTGAGCCTCAACTTCGGCGGCCTGGCCGAATTGCGCGAACTGGAAACCGGCGCGCGCCTGCCGGTGGAAGCCGACCAACTCCGCGAGGCCTATGCCAATGAGGTGGGGAAGTATCTCGAGGAAATCCGGCGCGGCTGCGTGGGGAGCCTGGCGGATTATCACCTCATCGACACGCGGACGCCGGTGGAGGTGACGTTGCACGCGAAATTCGGCCAGCTATGACCGGCCTCACCGCTTTAAATCCGTTCTTCCTTTCGTTGCTGCCGCTGGCCGCGCTGCCGATCGCGTTTCATTTCTTCTTTCGGCTGAAAAGGCAAGCGCGCCCGTTTCCGACCCTGATGTTTTTTCATCGCCTCGATCCCAAGCTCAACGCCCGCCGGCGCCTGCGCCAATGGCTGATCCTGCTCTTGCGCACCCTGCTCATTTTGTTCGTGTTGCTGGCGCTGGCGCGGCCGGTCTGGTTTGGCCACGGCCAGGAGGGGGACGTCGCCCTCGTGCTGCTGATTGACAATTCCGGTTCGATGAGCGGCCCCGGCGAAGGCGGACGCACCAAACTCAAGCAGGCGGTCGATGGCGCGCGCGACATCCTCGCCGAACTTCGCGCTTCCGACCGCGCCGCCATCGTGCTCCTGGTGCCGGACCCGGCGGCACCGTTGCCGGCCGGCCTGACGCAGGACAAGGCCGCCCTTAAACTTGCCCTCGACGGCATCGCCGAGACCGAAGCGAGCGGGAGCGTGGCCGGCGCCATCGACCGGGCGATGAGAAGTCTGGAGGCCGGCGCCGCCGCCCATCGGGAAATCCAGATATTCTCGGATTTGCAACAAGAGAAATGGGGCCAGCCTCCGGTCGGTCTGCTCGCGCCGCCACGCGGCCTCGGCCTGGCCGTTCACCGCGTCGCGTCGCCGTCTTCCGGGCTGCCCAACGTCTCGCTGACGCGCGTGGAGATGCCGGCCCGGCCTGTGGTCGCCGGCCGCCGCTTCCCAGTTCAAGTGCGGATGGCCAATTCCGGGCCGAGCCAGGCGCAGGTGCGATTGAACTGGCTCGACGACACTGGGAATCGCGGCGGCGTTGATGTCGCCGTTGCGCCGCAAGAGGAGAAGGAGACATCGGTCGCTCTGGTGGCGCCCAACCCCGGCCTTCGCTGGGTGCTGTTCTCGCTCGACGGCGATGATTTTCCCGCCGACAACCGCGCGGCGACGGCCTTCGTCGGCGTTGAACAACAATCGGTGCTTTTTCTCGGGCGCCCGGCGGACTTCGGCTACTTGCCGCTGGCGCTGTCGCCGAGCGGCAATGGCCGTTCGTCGGGATTGGCCACTTCATTTTCCAGTTTCGAGTCGTTTGCCGCCGACACACGCGCGGGCTTTGTTGTCCTGCCGTGGGACGCGGTTTTACAGACTGGCACGGATGCTTCCGCGCGGCTCGAGGCGTTGCGCCAATTCCTGATGAAGGGAGGAACAGCGTTGCTGGTGCCGTCTGCGGGAGGTTTGGCGGGCGGTGGAACAAAACCGGATTGGCTGGCCATTGCCCCTGAGAGCCTTCAAGGCTCGTCCAACGGCCTGGCGCTGACGGTCCTCGACAAAGCCAACGCCATCTTCGACGATCTGCGCGACGAAAAGGGCGAAATTGCGTTGCGCAACGTGAAGGTGTTTCGGTTTCTGCCGCTGCGCGTTCCGGCTCAAGGCGCGCCGCTTCTCGGATTGGAAGACGGCACGATCACGCTCGCGGCGCAGAAGGTGGGCCAGGGCCTGGTGCTGGCCAGCGGCCTGGCGTTTGATCCGGCCTGGAGCACCTTGCCGCTGAAGCCCGCCTTCGTCGCGCTCGCCCAAGGCATGGTCCTGAACCATGCGGGCGGGCCGGCCAGCATCACGTCGCTGGTGGCCGGCGATCAGTTGACCGGGATGCCCGGCGACGCTGATTTGCTGGTGGTGCAATCGCTCGGGGGCAGCCCGCTGGACTGGAAAGGCCCCGCCGGCCAATTCACCACATTCCCGCGCGTCGGCGTGTATGCCCTGCGCCTGGGCAAGGAAACCCGGTGGGTGGCTGTGCGGTCTTCGGAAAAGGAAGGCCGCCGGAAATTCATTGCCGGCGACACCCTGCCGGCGTTGGGCAACCTGCCCTATTCCGTGGACACTGTATCTGGAAGCGAGAGTGTGCGGTCGAGTTTTCGCCGGCAGGAACGGTCGTTGGATTTAAGTTTGCCCGCGCTGCTGCTGGCGTTTGCGTGCCTGGCGCTGGAAGGCTGGCTGGCCAATCCCCCGCCCCTGAAGCCCCGCCCGGCCGCAGTGCCCTGATTTGAAAATGCGCAGTGAGAAGGAGAAGGGGTCAACGCATAGTTTGGTTCATTTTGCTTGTGTTCGCCGGGGGAACCTGTAGAGTTACTGCCGTGCCGGCGGCGATAAATGATTAAGAAACCATGCCAAAACGAACCAAACTATGGGTTGACCCGTTTTTTGACTTGAACGTCAAGCCGGAAGTCGCTTTCCGCGAGTTTAATTAAAGAAAGAAAATATGAAAAAGACATTAAAATTCACAGCGGCATCGGCCTGCATGTTTGCAACATTATCCGTCCAAGCCGACTTGGTCACCAATCCGGGCTTTGAAACGACACCGGCGGGCACACCATATACTGTTCCGGCCACTCAGTCTGACAGTGCTGTCGCGTGGTCTTGGCCGGGGTCCTCGCTAGAGGGCTCGCCTGCCTCATTGTGGAACAATGTTTCCATCATTTCCGCCGGCATTCCTGACGGTGCCTATGACGGGGAAAATGTTGCGGAACTGACGTCATCATGGATGTCCTCTTTCGGTGCCGAGATCTATCAGAATCTTACTGTCACACCCAATACAAAATGTGTCATTAGTTTTGAGGCAGAGGTTGAGGCTACACCGACCGTAGGGGTTCTATTTTTAGGACTCGGGGGCTCAGAGGTTTCTCTTGACATTGGAACCAGTGGGTGGACACAATATAGGTACACGGTGACGCCAACAGACTCGACGGGGTTGTTCTTCAATTGGAATGACATTTACCCTCCGGCTAACTCTCAGACACTGTATCTCGATGATGTGAGCGTGACACCGGCCCCTGAGCCCACAACAATGCTCACTGACGCTTTTATGCTCCTTCCTTTAGGAGCGAGTGCCGTTCGGCAACTCCGCAAGAAATTGCAGGCGGCTTAAGCGATTCGATTTTTCTAATGGGTATTTCGCGGTTGACTCGGTTTTCTATATCGGCACGGTTTTTGGCCCTCCCGTTTTATGCGTCACGAAAAAGTCTGTTTGTCTCGGGCGCATTTTTTGGGTGGCGGTTTCTGGTTCCTAATCTTAATCTTGCTCTTGATCTTAATCCGAATCGGTTTCGATGCTCGTGGGTTTAACCAGAGCCAATTCTGATTACCGGTTGCACGAGAGATTAGGATTAGGATTAAGATTAAGAAGGATTAAGATCAGGATTAAGACCGGACACCCAAAAAAGTGATCCTACTTGCCGCCATCCAATGGCATCCGCGCCTGGCGCCGCTGTGGTGCGCCGGGTTGCTCCTGGCCGCTGCCGCGTGGGGATGGCTGCTCTGGCGGCGTATCCGCCGGCGGGCGCCCGTTGCCGCGCCTTGGATTGCGCTCCCAAAATGGCTCACGTTGCTGCTGCTGTTGCTGGCGCTCTTCGATCCCGTCTCCACGCTCCAAAAATCCGAGCCGGCCAAAGGCAGACTGCTCGCCCTAGTCGATTCGTCTTCTTCGATGGACGTGGCGGATGATTACCGCCAGTCGCGCGCGGCCCGTGCTCAAGCCATTGTCGAGAAGTGGAAGAAATCGCTCCCCGCCGGTGTCGCGCTCGACGAGTTGGCGTTCGACACCACGATTCACAAACCCGGCGCGGCGCCGGCTGCCACCGTTCGCGGCACGGACCTGGGCGGTTGTTTGCTGGCGCTTTCCGAGCGCGGCGACGTGGCGTCCTATCTCGGTGTCGTCTTGCTCACCGACGGCGGAGATGAAGCCATCGAAGACCCGACGCTGCCCCCCATCCCTCTTTCGATCGTGGGCATCGGAACGGACCCGGCGACTTGGAACGATTTGGCCATCACCGACGCGCAGGCGCCGGCGACCGCCGAGAAAGACACCGATTTTGAGATCAGCGCGGACCTCCAGGCGCGCGCCGGTCATGGCGCTGGTTTCAGCCAGGCCCTTGCGCGCGCTCGTGTTTCATTGGAGCACGCGGCGGGCGGCGGTTGGGAAAAAGTCAGCGACACCAGCGTGGATTTGTCCCATTTGAACGCCCGCGCGCGCCTTTCCGCCCGCAGCAGCCAACTGGGCTTGCAACGCTACCGGGTCACAGTCCAGCCGGCCAGCGGCGAGCTTTCCACGCTCAACAATTCGCGCACCGTCACCGTGAACGTGCAAAAGAAGGCGCTGCGCGTGCTCTATTTCACGCTCGACTTGGGACAGGAGTTCAAGGTGTTGCGCAACGAGTTGGGGCGCGATCCGGGCCTCGCTTTCACTGCCTTGTTCCGCAGCGCCGGCGAGCGATTCACGCTGCAAGGCGACCGCGTGCCCGGCGATGACGCGCTGGCGGCGGGATTTCCGTCCACCAAAGCCGCGCTCCAGGGCTACGACGTGATCGTCATCGGTTCCTTTCCGGCCGAGGATTGCGCGCCGCGGCAGATGCAGGCGTTGATTCAATTTGTCGAAGAGGGCGGGACGTTGATTTTTCTCGGTGGCGACAAGTCGTTCGGCCGCGGCGGTTATGCCGGGAGCTTGCTGGACGTTCTCTTTCCCTGGCGACTTTCGCCGCAAGAACCGGCGCCGGCTCAAGGCTCGTTCACCGTGCGCGTCCCGCCCATGGCCTCCGGCCACCCCATGCTGGCGACCGTCGAAGACACGGTGACGCACGCGCCGGCCCGCCTCGACAGTCTCAACCAGGTGGGCGAACTGAAGCCCAACGCCACGGCCCTGTTGACGGCGCAGATGGGTGACCGCGCCGTCGCGGTGGTCGCGGTGCAGCCCTTTGGCAAAGGCAAAGTCATGGGAATTGCGACCGACACCTTCTGGAAATGGGCCTTGCAGCCCGAACCCCTCCGCTCGGCCTACGGACTCTTCTGGCGGCAGGCGGTGCGGAATCTGACCGGCAAAACCGAAGGCGGCCAGAACCTCGCCGTGCGGTGGGACAAGGACTTTTACCGGCCCGGCGATCAGGCAACGGGCGAGATTCGGGTGCTCGGCGCCGGCGCGGGTGTGCTGCGCTTTACCGCGTCCCTGTCAAGAAAGGACCAAAGCATGGCGCTGGAGGTGACGCCGCTGCCGGCGCAGCCGCAGACCTTCCAAGTCAAACCGCGCTTTCGCGACCGGGGTGATTATGGTTTTCGGCTGGTCGCTTATCAGGGAGATCGCGTTCTGGAGGCCTACGAGAAAACCTTTCCCATTGCGCCGCGGGTGGACGAGGGATCGCGGCTCGAGCTGGACGAGGTGTTTCTGAAACGGGTCGCCGGCCTGGGCGGAGGCGTCTATTACCGCGAAGACGAGGCGGGACAATTCCTGGAGCGCGTCGCCAGCCGCCCTCTGCGCAAGGTGGCGGTCGAGGAATCCTCGCTGGTCGAGGCCGGGCCTTGGTTTGTTCTGGTGTTCCTGGCAGTCCTGGTGTTGGAATGGACCCTGCGGCGCAAAGTCAACTTGTTCTGAAAATGGATTTGAAGCACACTTTCCCCGGATTCGCCCGGCAGCGCGGGCGCCGCGCCGCGGTGCTGGCCGTTGCCTTCCTCGCTTGGGCCGTTTTTCCCGCTCCGGGCGCGGAGGTGCCGCGCGACGGCCGGATCGAATTCTCCGACGGCCACCGGGTCGAAGGCAAAATCTCGTTGACGCCGGGCGGCGCGTTGAAGATTCAATCCGGCTCTCAAATCCGCGTCCTGGACCTGGACCGCGTGCGGGAAATCCGCCTTTCTCCCGAGAAGGAAGAGATGGATCGCAACTGGCGGTTCAAGGAGGCGGGGCAGACCGCCAAGGAATTTTTCGGAGAACCGTATCCGGTTCGCTTTTTGCAAGCGACCGTCCTCCTGGCCGGCGGTGAATCGTTCACCGGCCATCTTTACTCGACCGTCCTCTACGTCGAGGGCGAAGAGAGCACGCAAAAAGTGCTTCTGCCGGCCAAACAACGCGGCGCGGAGGGCCAATCCTTGAAGTCCCTCGTCTATCCCACCCGCATTTCATTTGCGGGCGCGCCCGTGGCAGACACCGCGACGGCCACGTTGCGTCTGAAATGGCCGGGGTTGGGGCCGCGCTCCGAAATCGCCGCCCTCACCCGAGGCGACCTCGTGCGGCTGGCGCCGACGCCGACGGGTCCGGCGGGCGAATTCAAAATGCCCTCGCCTTCGGGCAAGGAATTGTTCCTGGCGATCAAGGCCGGCGGAAGAATTGTCGCCGGCTGGCCTGCGGAAAAGGATGGGAAAACCCTGGCGCAGGTGCAAAAGGCGCTGACCAATTCCGAGGATTTCTTCGATGAACGCCGCGTCCTGGGCGTGGTCCGGGATTCGGCGGCGGACGAAATCTATGCGCTGCTGCTGGCCGCGCGGAAAGGCCAGACGACCCTTGAGGAAACCCGAAGCCAGCCGTGGCGCCTGGAGATTTACCGGTGGAAAACGGAGGAAGGAAGCGACCGGCTGATGCTCGCCGGGCAAGGTTACTTGTTCCGCGGCATCGACGCGAAAAACGAAACTGTCCCAGTGGTGGAGTTGTCCGACAAGCTGTGGCATATTCGCCATGACGGAGCGACATGGACCGCAGGGGAATGAAACCGGTCGAATCGATGCGCCAGGAACAGACCAACTTGTCCAGCACGCTGCGCGCCGCCGGGGCGCGGCTGAAAGGGTCGCTGCTCCTGGCGGGCGCGTGCGGGTGGCTGGCGGTCTGTTTGGGGGCGGGGCTGGTGTTGTTTCTATTTGACGATTTGCTCAGTCTGCCCGCCGGGTTGCGTCTGCCGCTGGCGCTGGGCGGGGCTTTTTTCAGCGGCGTTTTTTTGTTTCAAAAGGTGCTGCGGGTGGCCTGGCGCAGGCAAACGCCCGAACGCACGGCCCTCATGCTCGAAGCGCGCTATGGCATCCGCGACAACCTCCTCATTAACGCGATCCAGTTCCAGCGCCAATCCATCAACGCGCAGGAGCTGCCTTTCGCCGCGCGCACGGTGGCCGCCTCCGAGAATATCACCAGTGGCCTGCGCGTCAGCGAGCTTTGGGACTGGCCCAAGCTGCGGGTCTGGGGCGGCGCGGCGATGGCCGTCGTGCTGGTCTGGGCGGCTGTCATCGCGTTCTTTCCCCGCCAGTTCGCCGCCACGGCCGCGCGCTACGCCCTGCCTCTGAGCGATGTCCCGCCCCCGGGCGACTTGGTGCTCAGACTGACCCCTGGCAGCGATGTCACGGTCGCGGAAGGCGAGAACCTCGAAGTAGGCGTTGCAATCGAAAAAACCCCGCGCCCGACAGCGCCGGCGCCGCCCTTGATTGTCTGGCGGGAGAAATCCGATTTCATTCAGCCGGCGCAAAACGGCGGCGAACATTCCGCGATGGAGCCGCTGGCGCCGTCCGGGGGGCAACCGCCGTCGCCGGGCAAGTTTGTGCATGTCTTTGCCAACATCCAGACGCCTTTCGCGTTCCGCGTCTTCGCCGGCGACACCTTCACGCGCAGCGTCGCGGTGAAAGTGTGGCCCGCGCCGCGCCTCCAGGACGCGGCCTTCCGCGTGACGCCGCCCGCTTACTGCGGGCTGAAGCCGCAAAGCGTCTCCGGCCCGCCCGCTCCGCTGGCCGTGCTGGCGGGGTCACAGGTGGAAATCTCCTTTGCCATCCAGCCGCCGGTGCAGTCAGCGACCTGGAAGCTCGGCGGAAATTCGGTGGCCTTCGGCGGCAACAGTTCGCACTGGAAGGCGGTGGCCGCCGTCACCAACTCGGGCGCTTACGAAATTGAGGCGGCCTACCAACTCGGCGGCAAACCCCTGGCCGTTGCGCGCGGCGACGTCCAGATCATTCCTGACAATCCGCCGGAAGTCGATTTTGTCACCGAAGACCGCAATCGGCTCGTGCAGTTCGGACAGACCCTCCAGCTCGAGATTCTGGCCCGCGATGATTTCGGCCTGGCCGAGATTGCGGTGGTCGCGCGGCCAACGGAAAAGGACGAGCCGGGCCGCGTGATCAAACGCTGGACCTATCTGGGTCCGCCGGGCAATCCGGGGCCTCTCCGCGAGTCGTTCTCGTGGGTCGTTGATCCGCGCCTGTTCGAGTCCGGCGCCTCTTACTATCTGGAGGCCTTGGCCAATGATTTCCGCCCGGGCGGCCTTCCGTCCCGTTCGCGGCCGATTGTGTTGCGCCTGAAATCCTCGGATGACCTTGCCTTGCGCGACGACGATCCGCTGAAGCCCGCTTTCGACGCGCTCAAACGCGCCAGTGCCGCTCAGGAAAGAGCCACTCGCCTGACGGCGAACCTGCGCACGTACCTTCACGACGTCCTCCAAAAGAACAGCCTGGCCAGCCAGGTCAATGCCGTGAGCGCGCCACAGAACGAAGCGCGCGGTCATGCTTCCGAAGCCCTGTCACTCTTCAGCCAGCAAACCGACGGCAAGCCTTACGCCGAGACTTTGTCCGGGCTGGTCCATCACGACATGGCGGCGGCGCAGGACGACCTTCGTTCCCTCTACGGGGCGGCTGAGAGTGGACTGCCCGGCCTGCTTGCCGGCCTTGAAACACGCCAGGGGCGGATTCTTACCGGTTTGCTCAGTTTGCTGGGCCAGATTGCCGACGCGCGAACCACCCCGCTCAACGCCGTCGCCGAAGGCAAGAACTCCAATCAAACCCCGGCCACGGACGAGGCCCGGGCGCGCGAATGGATGGAGGAGATGAAGAATTTCGTGGCCGAGCAGGAGCGCCTTCTGGAGAAGAGCCGCACGCTGGCGGCCAAGGAGCCGGAGGATTTGACTCAGGCCGACGAGGCGGTTCTGGGCGAATTGTCGCGCGACGAGGACAAGTGGGCCAAGTTTCTGGAGGAGAAACTGACCGATTTCAGCAAACTGCCGCAGCAGGATTTCGCCGATGCGTCCCTGGCGCGGGAGGGCAACTCGGTCTTCCAGGAGGTGCAGGAGGCCGCCGAGGCGTTGACCCAAAAGAATATCGAATTGGCCGTGCCCCACGAACAATCGGGCCTCGAAAATGCCAAGGAGCTTGTCAACAATCTCGAACGCTGGCTGCCCGACACGCCGGACAATATCAAGTGGAGCATGGAGGAACCTCTCGCTCCGACGGACATCGCCCTGGCCGAATTGCCGAAGGAGCTTGAAGATATTGTGGGCGAATTGCTCGATAAGGAGGAGCAAATGACGCCCGAGGTCGAAGACGTCACCAGTTCCTGGTTGGATTCCGCCGACAAAGAAGCCGGCTGGGACGCGATCGATGGGCCGATTTCCGACATGAGCACCAAAGGCGTCACCGGAAATCGCCTGCCCAATCAGAACGAAGTCGGCGGACGTTCCGGCGAAGGCCGCACCGGCCGCAGTCACGGCCAGATGGTTGGCGACACCGCCGAAGGCAAAGGCGGGCGCGAAACGCCGACACGTTTGGAGCCGGAGCCTTTCGAACAAGGCAGCGTCAAGGACTCCGCGAAAAACGATTCCGGCGGCGCGACCGGCGGCGGCAAATTGTCCGGCTTTGGAGGCGAGGGGCTGCGTGGTCCCGCCCCGCCGCCGTCGAGCCAAAAACTGCCGCGGCTGGCCGAGCAGCAGGCCAAAATCCGGCAGCAGGCCGAAGCCCTGGCGCTGCAATTGCGCCGCTATCACCTCTCCGGCGGCGAATTGGAAACGTCTGTCAACGCCATGAACCGGCTCGAACAAGCCGCGCACAAGGAGGACGGCCTGGGCGTGCGCCGGGCTTTCAGCCAGGCGGTGAACTCCCTCGGCGCCGCCAAAAATACCGTGCAAAGCCAGGCCGCCGTTCGGCGCGAGCAGGACAAGCTGCCGCCCTGGGTGCGCGAGCAAATGCGCGTCGGCGTCCAGGACGGCGTGCCTAAAGGCTATGAGGAAATGGTCGCCGAGTACTATCGCGCGCTGGCCGAAGGAAGAAGCCAATGAACCCCGCCCTCGTTGCCGCTTTTCTAGTTCTATTGTTGACATCCGTCCCCTGCCCCGCCCAGGCGAATTCGGTTTTGCCTCACGGCGACTTCGAGCAGCCCGACCCGCGGGACCCCGCCAAGCCGGCCGGATGGGATCGCGTCGATGGCCTGGGCGTTCAGTGGATCGAGGCCCCCGACGCCGCCCACGGAAAGGCCATCCGCATGGATACCCGCGTCAGTGAGCAGGCCATGCAGGCGCAATGGGTCAAGCGGGGTCTGACCAATTTGTGGAACATCCCCAAGCCGGAGAAAAATGCGATTGCCGAAACCTACGGCCTCTCGCTCTATTCCGACCCGATCCCCGTCAAACCCGGCCAGGCCTATCGAATTACGTTTGATTACCAGGGTCCCGACCGCGGGGCCAAGGTCTGGGTGCGCGGCTGGGGCGTGTTCCAAGGCGAAAAACGGCGGCGCTGGGAAACCACCGTCACCTGCCATTGTACGAATGGCACGTGGACGACCTGCACCCAGGTCTTCCATCCCACGCGGGCGCGCCCGGAAGTCACCGAAATGCGGGTGATGCTCTTTGCTTATTATCCCGCGGGCGTCTCATGGTTCGACAACGTCCGCATCGCGCCAGTCAACGAGCCGGAGAAACCGAAATGACGCCCCCCGCGTTAGCTTGGTTCGCCGGCATGATGGATCGTTGTCATGAATTGGCGGAAGCGGCCAAGGCGCAAGGCCGGCCCATCGTGGGCATGATGTGCGAATTTACGCCGCGCGAAATCATTCTGGCCGCCGGCGCCGTGCCGGTCTGCCTTTGCGGCGGCTCCGCCGCGACCATCCCGCCGGCGGAGCAATTCCTGCCGGCCAATCTCTGTCCGCTGATCAAGTCCACCTTCGGTTATCACGTCACCGGAAAAAATCCGTTTCTGAATTGGGCGGATTTGGTCGTGGCCGAGACGGCCTGTGACGGGAAAAAGAAAATGTTCGAGTTGATGAGCGCCACCAAACCGATGTATGTGCTCGAACTGCCGCAAAAGGCCGATGACGCCGACGCCCTGGAACATTGGACGCAGGAGGTGCGCAAGTTCAAGGAGCATATCGAGCAACGGTTTCAAACGCGCGTCACGGACGAAAAACTTCGCGACGCCGCCCGGCTGATGAACCGCGAGCGTGGATTGCGCCGGCAACTGGCCGCCCTGCTGGCGCGCGAGCCGCCGCCGCTGACGGGACGGCAATTGATTGAGTTCAAAAGCATTATTTCCGGCATCGAAGCGGACCTTCAGCAGTATGAGCGGGCCGTCCAGTGGTTCGGCGACAACCCCGGTTCTCCCCCGCCCGGCGCCGGGAAAATTCGTGTTCTGCTGACGGGTGTGCCGATTGTCCGCGGCGCGGAGCGGGTTTTGGAACTGATCGAAGACGCCGGCGCGGTCGTGGTCGCCATGGAGAACTGTACCGGCCTCAAACCGATACTTGACGATGTGGAATTGGACGGGCCGGAGCCTCTTCGCGCCATTGCCCGGAAATACTACCACCTCCCCTGCTCCGTTATGACGCCGAACACCCGGCGCTTCGACATGCTTCGCTCGCTGGCGGCGAAATTCCGTCCGCATTGCGTCATCGAGCTGATTTGGCAGGCGTGCCTCACCTACGACATTGAGTCGTTCCACGTCCGCAAACTGGCTGAGGAAGAACTCCGGCTGCCTTACCTGAAAATCACGACGGATTATTCGCCGTCGGACTCGGCTCGAATTTCGGCGCGCGTCGAAGCCCTGTTTGAAACGATCCGCGCCAAAGAATCATTATGAAATCAGCACCGCAAATTCATCTCTCCGATGTCCAGGCCGTTTATTCCGGGCCGGAAGGCCGGCTCTGGGAACTGCTCATGGGCGAACAGATTCACCTCGGCGGTTTCCAGTCCTCGATGGACCTGGCGCAGCGCGCCGGCATCACCGCCGGCTGGGAGGGCGTTGACCTCTGCTGCTGCACCGGCGCCGGCATGAGGTTTTTGGCGCGCTTCCTCAACGTGGCGCGCATGACCGGCGTGGACGCCACGCCCGCCGTGCTGGCGCTGGGCCGCCGCCGCTGCGCCGAGGAAGGCCTGGCGGAAAAAATCTCGTTCGTCGAAGGCAACGCCTGCGCGACTGGCCTGCCTTCCGGCCAGTTCGATTTCGTGTGGGGCGAAGACGCCTGGTGCTACGTCGAGGACAAGGCGAAGTTAATCGCCGAAGCGGCCCGGCTGCTCAAACCGCGCGGCAAAATCGTTTTCACCGACTGGATGGAAGGCCCGGCCGGATTGACCGGGGCCGAAGCCGGCCGCTATCTCGGTTTCATGAAATTTCCCAACGTGCTCACTCTCGGCGAATACCAGTCGCTGCTCCAGGCCAACGGGTGCGCGGTGCATCTTGCGCAGGATACCGGCCGCTTTGCCGCCAGCGTGTCGCTTTACCTCGACATGATCGAAAAACAATTGACCTACGACGCGCTGAAGATCATCGGCTTCGACCTCGCGCTGGCGCAAAGTCTCGCCGGTGAAATGCGTTTTATTCAATCGCTCGCCGAGGCTGGAAAAATCATCCAGGGCCTTATCGTCGCGGACGAACCCCGGTAAAACCAGCGCGGAAAATGGACGTGTTCCTCACCAGCCCGTGGATTCCCGCCGAATGGATCCGGGCGCACGGCTTGCAGCCGCGGGGCCTCTGGGCGGCGGAAAATCTCCAGGGCGGCGCGTGGCCGCTTTCCGCCGGCGACTGCGCGTTTGCGGAGGCCGTGGTGCGGTTTGCCGAGGCGCGCACGGATTCCGCCGTGATTTTTTCGACGGCCTGCGACCAGCTCCGGCGCGGCTTTGACGCCGTCGTTCTCCACGGACAGGGCCGCGCGTTTTTGTTCAACCTGCCGGCCACGTGGCAGACGGCAGCGGCCGGGCAAATTTTCCGCTCGGAGCTGGAGCGGCTGGGACAATTTCTTTTGTCCATCGGCGGCCGCGCGCCGCCGGCGGAGGCGTTGCGGCAGGACATGTTGCGTTCCAGCCGGACACGCACGCGTTTGCTCGAATCAGCGCCGGCCAGTTCTCCGCGCGGGTTTGCCGAAGCCGTGGCGCGATTTCATGGCGACGGCTCTTTTTCGCCGCCGCCGCCGGACGCGCCGACAACTCAAATTCCGCTCGCCCTTGTCGGCGGCCCGTTTCCGGCGCCGCACTGGAAATTGCTGGACGAATTGGAAGCCGCCGGCGGACGCGTCGCGCTGAACGCCACCGAAACAGGCGAACGCAGCCTGTCGCCGGCGTTTGAATTTGAGGGCGGCGCAAACCATCCGTTCGACGCGCTGGTCCGCGGCTACTGCGACCACATTATTGACGTGTTCCAGCGGCCGAACACGCGGCTTTATTCCTGGCTGAAGCCGCGGCTGGCATCCCGCCGCGTGCGCGGCATCGTGCTCTGGCATTTCACCGGCTGCGATCTTTGGCGGGCGGAGGCGCAGACGTTGCGGGAGACTTTTGGCCTGCCGGTCTTGCTGCTCGAAGCCGGCGGAGAACCGGGCGCCGCGCCGCGCGAAATCAACCGCCTCCAGGCTTTTGTGGAAACGCTCAAATGAACGCTCCGCCGCGCAAATTGAACCTGGACCAGTGGGACGACCGCTACGAGCAACTTCGGCGGGACGGCCTGCGCGAACCCGGCTACGGCGGCCCGTTGCGCCGTCATGTCGCCCGCGAGAAGGATTTCCGGCTGCAACATTTGCAGTTCGACAACTCGCCCGCCGCGCTGCGGCTCTGGAATTTTCTGCTGACGGAAAACGAGCGGCTGCACCAGGCCCGCGCCAACGGCCACAAACTTGTCGGCACGATGAAAGACCTCGGCACCGTGCCGGTCATGGCGTACGCGCTGCCGGGCATGCGGGCGTTTTATCCGGACGGCGCGTGGTGGACGCCCTGCCTGATGGAATGCAGCGACATGCTGTTGCAACAGGCGGAAAAAATGGGCATTGACGCCTCGTTTTGTCCGGTGCGCGCGATGCTGCCGGCCTTGGTGAATGGCGGGCATTTCCCGCGGCCGGATTTGCTGGTTTGCAGCGCCGGCGCAATCTGCGATGATTTTTCCGCCATCGCGCAACGTCTGGAACATCTGGGCCATTCCATTCTTTGGTGGGAAATCCCGCGCCGCCGCCCCCCTGCTTTGGGCGAAACGGCCTGCGCGCTGCCGGGCGATCTCGCCGCGCCGAAAATTCAAGTGGACTGCGTGCGGACGGAATTGCAGCGCGTGGGCAAGGCGCTGGGTGAACTGGCCGGAAAAACCCTGGACAACGACTGTTTGGCAGCTGCGATTCGCGCGGCCAACCAAGTGCGCCGGCGGCTGGACTCGTTGCGCCGGACCGTTTATTCCGCCGCCGCCGCGCCGCTGCCCGCCCTGGAAATGCTCGTCGCGGAAATGCTCGCGCTTCATTTCTGCTCCGACCGCGAGGAAACCATCGCCGTGCTCGACGCCTTGCTGGCCGAGGTTGAAGGGCGCGCGCGGCGGAACCAGTTTGTGGTCAGCGCCAAGGCGGTACGGATTTTCTGGGTGAATCCGGTGGCGGATTTGCGCGCCATGAACTTGCTGGAAGAAATTGGCGGACGCATTTGCGGTTCGGATTACATGTTCACCCACGCCTTGGATTTGATTCCCGAGAATCTGCCGCCGCTGGAAGCGCTGGCCCGCACCGCGCTGGCCGATTTGATGGTCGGCCCGACAGCCGAGCGCGCGGCGCGCATCGTCCGCGAATGTCAGGCCAACCGCGCCGAGGCCGTGGTCGTGTCGCGCATTCCCGGCGCGAGCCACTGCGCGCGCGAGGGAAAAATCATCCTCGAAATTGTGCGGCGAAAGATCGGGATTCCCGCCCTCGAACTTGAAATTCCGCCGGTGTGCGATGCCCTGCGGCCGAGCCTCGCCTCGCGGTTGCAGGCCCTGGTTGAAACCGCCCAGGCCAGGAGGACAAAATGATTTGCGCCGGCATCGACGCGGGTTCGCGCTCCATCAAGGCGCTGCTGTTCGACACCGACCGGGCGCAAGTTCTTGCCTCCGGCCTGGCCGACCAGGGCGTGGAACAAGAACGCCTGGCAGCGGAACTTTTCGCGGCGCTTTTGCGGGAGGCGGGACTGGAGCGGTCGCGCGTTTCCGGCGTGGTGGCCACCGGCTACGGACGCCATGCCATCCGTTTCGCCGACACCACCATCACCGAGATCACCTGCCACGCGCGCGGCGTCCACCGGCTGGCGCCGGACGCGCGCACGATTGTCGAGATCGGCGGACAGGACAGCAAGGTCATCTGCCTCGAAGACGGCGGGCGCGTGCGCGATTTTGCGATGAACGACCGCTGCGCGGCGGGCACGGGACGCTTCCTGGAGATGGTCGCGGCGCGGCTGGACATGAATTGGGAAAAGCTGTCGGAACTGGCGCGCCAGAGCAAAAAGCCCGCGCTCATCAGCAACATGTGCGTGGTCTTCGCCGAGACGGAAATCATCGGCCTGCTGGCGGACGGCCAGCCGTTGGCGGACGTGGTGGCCGGCGTGCAAAACGCCATTGCCACCCGCGTGGGGGCGCTGGCCGGGCGGTTCGTTTCGCCGCCGGTTTATTTCACCGGCGGCGTCGCGTTGCTGGCCGGCATGGCCCGCGCGCTGGAGGAGGTTTTGGCTTGTCCGGTCCGGGTCGCGCCGCGGCCGCAATTCACCGGCGCGCTCGGCGCCGCGCTGTCCGCCCGCGCGGCCGAGCCGCCCGGCGGCGGCCTATGAACAAATTTTGTGAAATCGGCGAGGGTTTAGGTCTGGCGTTGCCGCTGGTGAAGCGGTACCCTGTCTTGGTTCATGCCGGATCAAAAACAGGAATTGCTGCGAGCGCTGCCAGCCATCACTGACTTGCTGAAAAGCGAAACCGCCGCCGGCTGGCTCCGGCAACATCCGCAGCCGCTTGTGACCGAATGTCTGCGCCGCGCGCTGGCCGGATGGCGGCGGCAAATCCTCGATGACGCCGCCAGCCCTGGCGGCACGGAGCACCTCAGCGTTGAGACGGTGCTGGCACAGGCGGAAAAATTTCTCCAGGACGCCACCGAACCGCGCCTGCGCGAAGCCATCAACGCCACCGGCATCATCCTGCACACCGGCCTGGGCCGGGCGGTTCTGTCGGCGGGCGTGGTGGATTCGATGATGGACGAGTTGAAGGGTTATTGCACGCTGGCCGTGGACCGCGCCTCCGGCGAACGCGCCGGGCGCGATGAATTGGTGGAATACATCTTGACGGAACTGACCGGCGCCGAGGCGGCCACGGTCGTCAACAATAACGCCGCTGCCACCCTGCTGGCGCTGGCGGCGCTGGCGGCGCCCAAGGAAGTCATCGTGTCGCGCGGACAGCTCATTGAAATCGGCGGCTCCTTCCGCCTGCCGGAAGTGATGGCGCAAAGCGGCGCGCGGCTCGTCGAAGTGGGCGCGACCAACCGCACGCATCTCAAGGATTACCAAAGAGCCGTCACGGAAAATACGGCGGCAATCCTGCGGGCGCATCCCAGCAATTATCGCGTCGTCGGTTTCACCAGCGAAGTCGCGCTGCGCGATCTGGCCGAACTGGCCCACGGCCGCAATTTGATTCTGATGGATGATCTCGGCGCGGGCGCGTTGGTGGATTTGAAACGCTTCGGCCTGCCCCACGAGCCGACCGCGCGCGAATCCATCGAAGCCGGCGCGGACGTGGTCCTGTTCAGCGGGGACAAACTCATCGGCGCCGGCCAGTGCGGCGTGATCGTGGGGCGAAAGGCGTTGATTGAAAGACTCCGCCAACATCCGCTCATGCGCGCCGTCCGCGTGGACAAAATCTGCCTGATGGTTCTGGAGCGGACGCTGCACCTGTTCCGCGACCCGGCGCGGCTGGCACGCGAGCATCCGATCTACCGCATGATCAGCACGCCGCCGGAAGAGTTGAAATCGCGCGCCCAGGAACTCGCGCGCCTGATTTCCGCCGAAGCTCCCAAGGCCGGAATTGAAATCGCCGAAAGCGAGGCCTTCCTCGGCAGCGGCTCGTTGCCGACGGAGGCGATTCCCAGTTTTGTCGTGACGGTTTCCCTGCCGGAAATGAGCGCCGCCGAACTGGCGCGGAGGCTGCGGTTGGATCGCGCCTGCGTTTTTGGACGCATCGAAAACGACCGGGTCTGCCTGGATGTGCGCACGTTGACCGGCGAACAAGTGCCGGCCGTCGCCGCGGCCTTTGGCCGTCTCGTCGCATGACCGCGCTGCGCCGCCACATCATGCTCGGCACCGCCGGGCACGTGGACCACGGCAAGAGCGCGCTGGTCAAGCTGCTCACCGGCTGCGAAACCGACACGCTGGCGGAGGAAAAACAGCGCGGCCTCACGATTGACCTCGGCTTCGCGCCCTGCCAGCTCGCGGACAAACGGGTGGTCGGGGTGGTGGACGTTCCCGGCCACGTGGATTTCATCCGCAACATGGTCGCCGGCGCGCACGGCATCGACGTGGTCATCTTTGTCGTCGCGGCGGACGATGGCATCATGCCGCAAACGCACGAGCACCTGCACATTCTCACGCTGATGGGGTTGCGCCACGGGCTGGTGGCGCTGACGAAAATTGATCTCGTGGACGCCGCCCGGCGGGATTTTGTGATCCAGGATTTGCGGCGGCTGCTGGCGGAAACCTTTTTGGCCGGCGCGCCCATTTGTCCGGTCTCCAACGTCACCGGCGAAGGCCTCGACGATTTTTTTGACGCGTTGAACCGGACCGTGGACGCGTGCGGCGACCGGCCTTGCGCCGGGCCGTTCCGGCTGTGGGTCGAGGATGCGTTCAGCATCCGCGGCACGGGCACAGTCGTCACCGGCATTCCCACCCATGGCCGGGTTCGCCCTGGCGACGAGCTTCATCTCTTGCCCGCCGGTCTGGCCGGGCACGTCCGCCGGATGCAGGTTTATGGCGAGGACGCCGCGGAAGGAAGCGCCGGGGAATGTGTCGCGCTGAACATACCGGAACTGGAGCACGAAGCCGTCCGGCGCGGCCTGGCTCTCTGCGCTTCAAATATGTTCGAGCCGAGCATGATGGCCGAGGCGGAATTGCAAATTTTGAAATCCATCCAAACCAACATCGAGGACTACCTCGAAGTGCAACTTCATGTTGGAACCGCCTCGGTCCCGGCGCGCCTGGCGATGCTGGAAAACACCGCCATGACCGGCGGTCAAAGACAATTCGTCCAGCTTCGCCTCGCCTCACCGCTGCCGCTCGTGCCCGGGGAGCGGTTTGTGGCGCGGGCCAATGTTGCCGGCGCGGGCCTCAGCGGGCTGACGACCATCGGCGGCGGACAAATTCTCGGCTTGAGCAACGCGCGGTTGCGCCGGAAAAAACCATGGACGCTCGACCTGCTCGCCACCCGGCGCGAAGCCGTCCAGCTTCCGCTGCGCTGGTGCGAACAGATGGTGCGCGAAAGCGAATCGCCCGCCACCGTGGCCAGCCTCCAAAAAAAATGCTGGAACCGCCCGGAGGAAATCGCCGAAGCGCTCGAACGGTTGCACGCCGAAAACCGGGTGGTTCAGGCGCCTGGCGGCGGATGGATTCATCGCGCCGCGATGCAAAAGATGGCGGAGAACATTCTCGCCGCCGTCCAGACTTTTCACGCGGCCAACCCGCAACGCGCCGGCATCAGCCGCGAAGAACTGCAGGCGGCGCTCAAAGCCGATCCCGTTTTTCTGGAGGCGGCGGCGGAATCGCTGCTGGACTCGAAGCAGATCGAACGCAACGGCGCGCTCTTGGCGCGGGCCGGTTGGAACGCGCGGATTCCAGAGCGCGACCAGCGCTTGTGCGACCAGATCGCCGCGAAATTGCAGCAAGGCGGCTGCTCCCCTCCGGGCTTGGCCGAACTGGCCGCGTCGGCCAACGAGCCGCTCCCGCGCGTCCTCGCGCTGGCGCAACTGCTGGCGGAACGCGGCGTGGTGGTGCGGTTGGACGACCAGATTTGGATGCACCGCGACGCCGTGGCGGCCGGCCGGGAAACGGCCCTAAGACTTTTCACGCGCGCGCCGGCCTTTTCCACGATGGAATTCCGCGACGCCCTCGGCGTCAGCCGCAAATTCGCCGTGCCGCTGGCGGATTACCTGGACAAAATCCGCTTCACCGTCCGCTCCGGCAACAATCGCACGCCGGGAGCGGAAGCCAGAAAACTCTTTCCATGAAAATTGATTTTGCCAAACGCCGCCGCGTGATGGAGCGGTCGCAGCTTCTGGGGCATTGCATCTGCGACGTGCAACGGCCCTGTCCGTGCGATGTGCTTCGTGAACAGAATCTTTGTCCCTGCGCCGGAGAGCGGCCTGACACGGTTGACATTTCGCAGGTGAAATTGACGCAACTGGCGCGCAATGCCGGGTGCGCCTCCAAGCTCGCACCCGCCGATTTGGACGCGCTGCTGGGCCGGCTGCCGGCGGTGGAGGACCCGGCGGTGATTTCCGGCCTGGCCGCCGCCGATGACGCGGCGATTTACCGAATGGCGGAGAACCTTTGCCTGGTGCAGACGGTGGACGTGTTCACGCCTTGCGTGGACGACCCGCGGCTCTTCGGCAAAATCTGCGCGGCCAATTGTCTCTCGGACATCTACGCCATGGGCGGCGAACCGCGCACGGCTTTGAGCGTGCTGGCGTTTCCTTCCGAAAAACTGCCGGGCGAAATTATTTTTCAAATGCTCGACGGCGCAATGGAGGTTTTCAAGCAAGCCGGCGTCGCGCTCGTCGGCGGGCACAGCATCAAGGATGATGAAATCAAACTCGGCTTTGCCATCACGGGCCTGATCGATCCCGCCGTGGCCGCCGCCCTGGATAAGCCCAATGCCGGCGACGCGCTGGTCCTGACCAAACCGCTCGGCACGGGTGTGCTGGCGTTTTGCCGCCAAATCGGGCGCGAGCATCCGGCAGGCATCGCGGCGGCCGAACTTTCCATGTCCGCGCTGAACCAGGCGGCAGCGGAGGCGATGAAAGAAGCGGGCGCGTCGGCCTGCACGGACGTCACGGGCTTCGGCCTCTTCGCCCATCTGCTGCGGATGCTGCGGCCGGGCGGACTGGGCGCGGAAATTTTCGCGGAGACGCTGCCGGCCTTCGACGGCGCGATGGACGCCCTGCGGCAAGGCGTGATTCCGGGCGCGATTGAGCGCAACCGCGAGTATGCCGGCGACGCGCTTCACGTTGCGCCGGGCGTAAACGAGGCCGCGGTGAACCTGGGATTCGACGCGCAGACTTCCGGCGGCTTGCTGATCGCCGTTCCGCCGGAGCGGCTGGAACGGTTGCGGCAATCTCTGGCCCGGCGCGGCGCCGGCCATTTTGTCATCGGCAAAATCGTTGCTGAAGCCGGACAGATTTATCTTTCAGCGGCCGGCAACAACACGGCGGAAATTTCAAGATTGAATTCAACCCTTCAACCGCGGAACATTGATTCCATGACAACACCAAAGAAAAATTCCCCGCCCCGCCACGGCGATTGCTGCGCGGGCGCGGGCGAAACCGCAGCCGGTTCCGCCGCCGAATCAGAAAAGGCCTTTGACGCGCTGATCCGGTCGGTGCGATCGGCGGGCGCGCTGGATGAAAAGACGAAGGAACTTATTCTGTTCAGCCTGGTCGTGGGCAGCCGTTGTCAACCATGTTTTGAGGCGCATCTGCGCAAGGCGCGCGAACTGGGCCTCTCGCAGGCGGAACTGGACGAGGCGGCGTGGTGCGCCATCGCCCTGGGCGGCGCGCCGGTCATGATGTTTTATCAGGAATGCCTGGAGCGGATTCAATCGGGCAAGGCGGACCGGGCGCGACCTTGAGCGCAAATGCGGCGTTTTCCGCTGGAGATCTGCATAACTTGCCAAATCACCAATAAAAGCACGTCTTTCGACTCCAATCTTGGAATAACTTCATGCGAGAATACTTTTGTATAAAGTTATATAAAATAAACGTTGACGTACTTCACTAAAATGGTATAACTTTATGCCGTGATTACAACATTTAAAACCGACACGGTTAATTTTGGCGCCAAAGGCCAGGTGGTCATCCCCCGCCGTCTGCGCAGGGAATTTGAAATTGAGGAGGGGACGAAGGCGCAGGTGTATGTTGAGAACGGCCAGATTGTGCTCAAACCGATCACGTCGAAATTCATCAGAAGTTTGCGCGGCTCCTTGAAGGGCACCAAGGCGATGGAAACCTTCATGGCGGAACGGAAGCGGGAAAGGGAATTATAATGGCCACCAAGGTTCTGGACAGTTGGGCACTCATGGCGCTCTTCAATGAAGAACCCGCCGCCAGCGCGGTGGAAAAACTTCTGGCCCAAGCCGCTGCTGACCGGCACAAACTTTTGATGAGTGTGGTGAACTGGGGTGAAATTTATTATTCCGTGGCACGCGGAGCTTCCCGCGAAATGGCGGAACAAAAAGCCAAAGAAATTGCCGCCATGCCCCTTGAGATTGTGCCTGCCGATCTTCACCAGACTCACCAGGCTGCGATTTACAAGGCCGCGTGCAGAATGTCCTACGCCGACTGCTTTGGCGCGGCCCTGGCCAAGATCAAAAACGCAGAGTTCGTCACCGGCGACCCGGAATTCAAAGAAGTTGAGAAGGAAATAAAAATCAACTGGCTGAAATAATCGCAGCCCGAGAAAACTATGGCATACGAAGAACTGGTCATTGATCTACTGAAGGCGGAGCGTGAGGAAGACGTTACTGCCGCGCTCACAGTCTATGGCTTGGAGAAATTCACTGATTCGAATTGGATTCCATATGGGGGAACGCTTTTTGAAAATAATTACGGATTGATAGGGACGCAACAGGCTGATTCGCTTGGCGCTCTAGTCGAAAAGGTCGTGAATTCGATTGATGCAGTTCTGATGCGGGAATGTCTAGCGAGAAACCTCGATCCCAGAAGTAATCTTGTGCCGCGAACGATGAACGAAGCGGCTGAACAGTTCTTGAACATTCCAGAAGGCAATTTAGCCAAGCTGTCTCCAACACAACGGACAGAACTGGCCGAAAAGAATATCAGCATCATCGTGACAGGGCAGAAGCCTGACGAAGGCAACCCATGCATCATAGTTGCTGACACCGGAGAGGGACAGAGGCCCGAAGACTTCAAAGACACCCTTGTTTCATTGCTTCGCAGCAACAAATGTTCTGTCCCGTTTGTTCAGGGCAAATTCAACATGGGCAGTACTGGCAGCCTAGTGTTTTGTAGCCCGAACAAGAATTACCAGTTGATCATTTCACGACGTAACGCGGCAATTCCTACAGCCCGAAATTCAAAATGGGGATTCACTTTAATCAGGAAGCGTCCTCCAATGAAGAATGAGAAGAATGAGCGTTATGAATATCTCGCGCCGAAAGGGAAGATCTGTGAACTCGATCTTGATGAAATCCCAATTTTTCCAGACGCCGAAAATGTGCCCTACAAACGCCCAATCAAATGCGGGACGATCGTAAAGCTTTACGAGTATGACCTTCCGAGAAGTATAAAGACGATGGCGACCGCAGATTTCTACCGGGCTTTATCAACCAAGCTCTGGACGGTGGTCGTTCCGATGCGAATTTATGAGGCGCGGGGTTACAAAGGTCACACTCTTGAGAGCACGTTTTCTGGGATGAACATCCGGCTTGAAGATGACAAAGGTGACGTCCTGGAGGAAGGGTTTCCATGCAATTTTACTCTTAATATTCCGAAGGTCGGAATGGTTGATGGGCGCATTTGCCTATTCAAAAAGGACGCCGAAATCTCACGTTGGGTAAGTTCACGAGAGGCGATCATTTACACTATTAACGGCCAGTCTCACGGCGCGCTGCCGAATGATTTTTTCCGACGCCAGTCAGTCAATCTCCCGTGGATACAGAAACAACTCTTGATCAACATTGATTGTTCGCGCCTCGACCAGCAATTGATCAACAGAATGTTTATGACCAGTCGCGACAGGCAGCGCGATGTTCAGGAAAAAGACTTCCTAGAGTCTGCCCTGGCCGAATTTGTTCGCAAGCATCCGGGGCTTCGGGAGTGGAACGAGCGACGCCACAGAGAAACGGTCGAGGAACAGTTCGTGGAGGAATCAGAAACGATCGAACTATTTGAAAAATTAGTAGCGCAGAATCCAGCACTCGCTGAGATTCTCGGTGTTGGTCTCAAAATCAAAGTCCCAAAGCCCGGCGAACAGCCGACTTCAAAGTTCGAAGGCCAAAGATTCCCAACGTTTTTGAAACTCGAAGACGCCCATAACAACGACGATTTCGTCAAAAAGTGTCCCCAGAATTCCTATTGTCGCGTTACTTTATTAACCGATGCGGAAAACGATTATTTGGTCCGAGCGATTGAGCCGGGGAAACTTATCATCAGACCGGAAGCATTGGTCAAGAGTACTAGCCTCTACAATGGCCGGTTGGAACTGCAACTAGCCCCGGAAAAAATGTACGATGTTGGTCACCGTATTGAAGTAAAGGTAATGTTAACCAGCCCGAACTCGACCGAGGGCTACTTTTCAGTTCGGTTTTGGCTGGAGATCGATTCGCCAGTGCAGCCAAAGAAGAGTCCTCCCAGCCCGCCCAAGCCGCCAAAAGTAACGACCGTGGCCCTGCCTGAAATCAAAGAAATCAAAAAGGATCAATGGGCCGAGGCTATCGAAATTACTTCCGACGATGATGTCGTGAAGATAATGAAGGACAACCAAGGGACGACTTCTCTCGTGAACATGGATAATCGCCACTACCGCCGCTATGTTTACGCCAACCCCAAGCGAGAGCAGGAGATTAGAAACCTCTACAAGATCTCATCAACAATCATGGGGCTTTGGCTGCTCGAACAGGTTGATAAAGGTGGTCTCCAGGAGGAAAACCGAAGATCGGTGAGTAACTCACTTGGCCGGCTTCTGCTTCCTTTGGTTGATTCACTAGGGAGCAAGTTGGCTGAATTAGAGCAAGGGTAGTTCAAGTCCGCGTCTCCGCGCCTTACAGAAGCTGCGGAATTGAGAGACAGGCTGGAAGCGCTGTCCCACGTTGAGGGGCATTGGGAACATCGAACTAAACACAAGCCTGGGTTGTTAAACAATCTTCACCCACTTTCAACCTTCACCTTGAGTTTTAGCCACCCTAAAGCGGATCCTCACTTTTGACACTCCTCATTAGACGTGGTTTGCGGCAGGGCAAAGCACGGTTCAATGGCGCCGCAGGTGGCGCATTCCAGGCAGCGGATGCAGCCGGAAACGTTGACGGCCTGATCCACTTTCACACCCATCGGGCAGCGGCTGCGGCAGAGGTTGCATTCGACGCATTGCTGCGGATTGAACCGGAGATGAAACAGGCTCAACCGGTTGAAGAGCGCGAGCAACCCGCCGAGCGGACAAAACACGCGGCACCACGGCCGGTGAATGAAAAGCGCGGCCGCAAGAAAGGAGAGCAAAATGCCGCTCTTCAACCCGCTCATCAGCCAACCGTTGCCGGCAAGCAGGCTTTGCACGGAGTAAGGCACGCCGGCTTCCAGCGCGCCGGCCGGACAAAGCCGGCAAATGGAAATGACCTGCCTTTCAAATGGAATGCCGTTGAAACCCAGAATCAGCGGCAGAAGAATCACCAATCCTACCAGAACGAAGTAACGGCCGTAACCGGTCCAGGACGGCAGGATGATTTTCCGGGTGGTGATTTTGCCGAGCAAGTCCTGGAGAAAACCGAACGGACAAGCCCAGCCGCAAACGATGGAACCGCCGGCCGCGCCGACGAGCACGAGCACGCCGATCAATAAATACGGCACTTCCCCCGCCACTGGCAGCAGCGCCGCGTAGTTGGCCATCACACCCACCGGGCAGGCGAAGGCCGAGAGCGGGCACGAGTAACAGTGGAACACGCAGCCGGGAATGCCGTGCAGCCACCGGCCCAGCGGCGCGAGCCACAGGCCGAGAAAACCGGTTTGCACCCAGGGACGCCAGCGCGAGAGTTTTCGTCCGAGCGCCGCCGGCTTCCATTCAGGGCAATTGGGAACGGGACATTCCATGGGAACAGGTCGGCCACGCCACGTGGCCGGAATTCATCTTATTCAGGTGGGACAGGGCGTTTTTGCGCCGAGGTCCACGCGGATTTTCCACGCCGGCGGCTGGGTATGGGCCTGTTGTTTGGCCCAGCGGTCAAGCGCCTCGCCGGGATTGGCCACGGCATCGAGTTTCGGCGGCGGCGGCGGCGCGACTTGGTCCGGGTATTGCAAACCGCCGGAGGAGAAGGCTTTGACCAACTGCGTTTCCCACGCCGTGTTTCCGTCCGTGGTGTCCACGTTGGTCAGATGCCGCGCGCCGCTAAACAGCAGCGCCGCGCCGGTCAGCGCGACAACCAAGCCGGACCAGAAATCGTGGTCTTCCCGCGCGCGCGACGCGCGATTGACCGGTGGCTGGGGGACTCGCTTGAACATGCTACGGATTGGGGAAAATGGCGGAGGTGGATGGGAATCGAACCCACCTGGGACTTTGTTGAGTCCCACGCTGGTTTTGAAGACCAGGAGCGCCACCAGGTCGCCCCACACCTCCCCGGCGGACCGCCGCGCCGCTGGCCAATGGCAGGCGTGATTGATTTCCGGCGGGCCGCATCACACAGGTATATTGACAGATTGGAGCGGATAACTCAATCCGAATTTAGTCGCCAGCCGCGCCATAAATGGCAGACTGTTTGCACGTCAGGAAAGAATTTATGGACATTCGAAAAGCCGTCATCACCGCCGCCGGTCCGGGCCAGCGGACGCTGCCGCTGCAAACGCTGGTTGACCGCGACGGCAAAACCAAGACCGCGCTCGGCATCATCGTGGAGGAGGCGCTCAATTGCGGCGCGGAGGAAACCTGCGTGGTGGTCCATCCGGGCGACGCCGAGGCCTACCGCGCCGCCGCCGGGCCGCACGGCAAGCGATTGCAGTTCGTGGAGCAGGAGAAGGCGCTGGGCTACGGCCACGCCGTCTGGTGCGCCCGCGCCTTCACCGGATCGGAGCCGTTTCTGCTCCTGGTCGGCGATCATCTTTATCTGAGCCGGGAGAAACGCAGTTGCGCGCGGCAATTGGTCGAGGTCGCCGCGGCCGAGGCCTGCGCCGTTTCCGCCGTGCAGGCCACGCACGAAAGCAAACTGCCCTATTACGGCGTGGCGGGCGGGCGGCTGGCGGAGAACCGCAAAGGCCTTTACCTCATTTCCGAGGTGCTGGAGAAACCGACCCCGACCGTCGCCGAACAACGCCTCATCGTTCCCGGATTGCGCGCGGGCCATTATCTTTGTTTTTTCGGGATGCACGTTCTGACGCCGGCGGTGATGGATTTGCTGGGGGCGGAAATGGCCGCCGGCCAGGCGGCCAGCCTGAGTCAAACACTCGCCAAGCTGGCCAGCCGCGAGCGCTATCTGGCCTGCGAATTACAGGGACGCCGGTTTGACATCGGTTTGAAATACGGCCTGCTGACCGCGCAACTGGCGCTGGCCCTGAGCAGCCCGGCCCGCTCCGAAGTGCTCGCCGGACTCGTCGAACTCCTCGCCCAGGAACCCCATTGATCACGCGCATGGCCAGCCCGCTCCTCGACATCATCACCTCGGCGGACGCGAGAATTCGCAACCAGCCGCTCGACGCCTTTTGCGCCCGCGCCCCGGCAGATGAACTGCTGGCGGCCTGCGCGGAACTGGAGGGCTTCCGCCGCCGCAGCGACAATCTTTACGAGCGCGTCCGCGCGTTGTTCTTCCTTTACGCGATTCACCGTTTTCATCTGCCGGGGAAACTGCCCGCGGGCGCGGACGGCATGATTCCCTTCAAAGGATTCGAACATCTGCTGCACCGCCGGTTTGAAGAGGCGCTCGACCAGTTTCTTTCCGCGCAAAAAAGCGGCGGCCCCAGCGACGCCCTTTGCAGCGCGCTGGCCGCCGTGTATCAACGCATCGGCTTTCAGACGCTGGCCGACCAGGTGCGGCGCAGCGTCCGTTCGGTGCGCGGCAACCAATGGATGTTCCGCATGGGCCATCCGGAGGATCATCCGTTGCGCGTGCGCCCGGAACTGCTGCAACGCGGCGCGGACGGCGCCTTCCCCGTGCTGCGCGAACGCACCCCGGTGCGGATGGATTTGAGCCATTCGGGCTGGAGCGACATTTTCTTTCTCGGCATGGATTTTCCCGAAGGCGCCCGCGTGCTCAACGTCTCCATTGACCTGGGCGTTCACGGGCGCGACCAGGCGGCGCAGCCGCCGGTGGAGGCCTGCTTGCGGGTGATTGACGAACCGGTTTTGCGCCTGACCAGCGTGGACCTCGGCGCCACGGCGGAGATCAACAATCTGGCCGAGGTTTTTGATTTCGCCCGCGACTACCTCGGATTGCTCAAAGCGGCCGTCATCGCTGCCGGCATTGTGCCGCCGGGCATTGAAGGTTCGGGACTCAATCTGGCCGACTTGCTCGCGCGGGTCGCCGGGGCCGGGCGCGGCCTGGAATTGGTCAGCCACGTCAACGATATTCCGAAAGGCTCGCGCCTGGCGGTCTCGACCAACCTGCTCGCCTCGCTGATTTCCGTCTGCATGAGGGCCACCGGCCAGGCCAAGTCGCTGACTGGCGCGCTGGCCGAGGAGGAACGGCGCCTGGTGCTGGCGCGCGCGTTGCTGGGCGAATGGCTCGGCGGCTCGGGCGGCGGCTGGCAGGATTCCGGCGGCGTGTGGCCGGGCATGAAACTCATTTGTGGCGTGACCGCGACGGAAGGCGATCCCGAATTTGGCATCAGCCGGGGCCGGCTCATGCCGGCGCACCGCATTCTGGATCGCCACGACGTTTCGTCCGAGACGCGCGAGCGTTTGCAGCAAAGCCTCGTGCTCGTCCACGGCGGCATGGCGCAAAACGTCGGGCCGATCCTCGAAATGGTGACGGAAAAGTATCTGCTCCGTTCCGCCGCCGAATGGGCCGGACGGCAGCAGGCCATCGGGTTGCTCGATGAAATCGTGTCGGCGCTGCGCGCCGGAGATGTGCGCGGGGTGGGCGCCCTGACCACGCGCAATTTTTGCGAGCCGATCCAAACCATCATTCCGTGGGCCAGCAACGCCTTCACCGAATCGGTCATCGCGTCCGTGCGGGACGAGTTTGGCGCGGATTTCTGGGGGTTCTGGATGCTCGGCGGCATGTCCGGCGGCGGGATGGGTTTCATCTTTGAGCCGCAACGCAAGGCGCGGGCGCAGCAGCGGTTGCAGGAAATCATGTCGCAAACCAAGCGCGAACTGCAACACGCGCTGCCCTTTGCCATGGAGCCGGTGGTCTATGATTTCGCCATCAACGAGCGCGGCACCTGGGCGGACCTGCTGCGCGGCGACGAGGCGTTGCTGCCGCGCGGCTACTACGCGCTGCATGTTCCGCGCTGGCTGCGGGCCGATCCGCAGGCGCTGACCAGGGCGCAGCGCGCCGAACTGGACAAGTTCGGCGCCGCCTGCCGCACGCGAACGGAATTGTCCGGCATGATGCAGACGCTCTTCGACCGCCTGCTGCCCCGGCTCAAATCCGAGGGCGGCTCCCAGCAAAGCCTGGCGGAATTGCTCGAACAAAACGGCTTCGACCGCGTGCAGCATGAGCAGATTCGCGACGATTTGAAAGACGGCCGCATCGGCTTGGCCCAAAACCGCCTGCCCGCCAGCGCCGACATCAAGGACGTGCAGGATGCCGATGTGTTCAATGCCACCGGGCCGTTGGCGGAGGAATTGCGCCAGGCCGGCCTGGCCGCCCTCGCCCGCGGCGAACTGGCGGTGGTCACGCTGGCCGCCGGCGCGGGCAGCCGCTGGACGGAAGGCGCTGGTGTGGTCAAGGCGCTGCATCCGTTCTGCAAATTCAACGGCCTGCACCGGACGTTCATCGAAACGCACCTGGCCAAGAGCCGCCGTATCGGCCAACTGGCCGGCCAGACGCTGCCGCACTTCTTCACCACCAGCTACCTGACCCACGCGGCCACCGAGGAATTCCTGCGCCGGAAGAAAAATCATCATTATCCCGGACCGCTGCTCCTGTCGCCCGGCAGGTCCATCGGGCTGCGGATGATCCCGATGGTGCGCGACCTGCGCTTTCTCTGGGAGGAGATGCCGCAGCAACGGCTCGACGAGCAGCAGCAAAAAGTGCGCGACAGCCTGCGGGCCGCGCTCCTCAACTGGGCCCGTTCGGCGGGCGAGGGCGGCGATTACACCGACAATCTCCCGGCCCAATGCCTGCACCCGGTGGGACACTGGTTCGAGGTGCCGAACCTGCTGCGCAACGGCGTGCTGGCGCGCTTGCTCGCCGAACGTCCGCAGTTGCGGCACCTGATGTTGCACAACATCGACACGCTCGGGGCGGACGCGGACCCGGCGCTCTTCGGTTTGCATCTGGCGCAGGAGGGCTGCCTGACGTTCGAGGTCATCACGCGCCGGCTGGAGGACCGCGGCGGCGGCCTGGCCCGCGTTAATGGCCAGGTGCGGCTGGTGGAAGGACTGGCCATGCCGCGCGAGGAGGATGAGTTCCAACTCCGCTTCTACAATTCAAACACCTGCTGGATCGACATCGACAAACTGCTGGCGGTTTTCGGCTTGAGCCGGGCCGACCTTTCCAAGGCGGAACACGTCGCCGCCGCCGTGCGCGCGCTGGCCGCGCGCATGCCGACCTACATCACGATCAAGGATGTCAAGAAGCGCTGGGGCCACGGCCAGGAAGACGTGTTCCCGGTCAGCCAGTTTGAGAAACTGTGGGTGAACATGACCGCGTTGCCGGAAGTGAAAACGCGCTTTGTCGTGGTGCCGCGCCTGCGGGGACAACAGCTCAAGGACCAGGCGCAACTGGACGGCTGGCTGCGCGATGGCTCGGCCGATTTCGTCAACCAGCTTTGTGCCTGGCCGTGAATACGGATTGATATTGCAGTAAGCCCTTCGATTTGCTAATAGCCTGTCTAATGGCAAAGCAAAAGACTGGTGGCTTATCATGGCGCTGGCTGGGAACCGCCGGGGTGGCTTGCTGGACGTGTGCGCTGTTGGTTGTGCTTTGCTCGGAAAACAGGCTTCGCGCGGCTGATTCTCTTCTTTCCGGTTCTCCGTCCTCAAACGCCGTCATGGCTGCGCTGGAGTATCAGGAAACAGACTCTGGCGTCATCAACTGGGGCGTTTCCCTGACGCCGCGGACCAGTCCTTTCAAAAAAGAGCCGGCGGCGGCTTCGGGCAAAATCATTCGCGGCGTTTTGAATTTCGGCGCCGATTCCAGCAACTCCATTCCCTTTCTCTGGCAGTGCCAGGCGGGAAAACTTTACCTCGACCTCAATCGCAACCAGGATTTGACCGACGATCCCTCCGGCCTGTTCTTGGCGCGCGCCGCGAAGCCGGATAATTACCAGACCTTTGCGAACGTCCACCTGCTTTTCAACACCGCTTCCGGCAGGTGCCGGGTGCTGGCGGACCTCTCCTTCTGGGACTACAGTGCGCCGCCAATTTGCAGCTTCGCGGTGCGCTCGTTCTGGCAAGGCAAACTGAGGTTGCAAGGGCGGGATTGGCAGGTGGGCATCGTCCCGAATATCCTGGACCGATCGGGCTTGTTCGAGAACAGCCGGTTGCTGCTGCGTCCCTGGGATAAACGAAGCCAGCCGTTCAACGCGGATGATGGGTTGCTCGCCACTGTTCCCTTCTCGCGGAAACTTTTTGTGGATGGCCACGCCTATCAACTGGAGTGCGTCGCCCGTTCGCAAGACGGCGAAGCCAGGCCCGCGCTCCAATTCACGGAACAATCCGTCGCGCTGGGCGAAGTGAAAATCACCGGCCAATTCATCCGCCGCCTTGTTCTGCAGGGCGAGGCGTTCCTGGTGGTGCTCGATCAGCCGGCAGGCGTCGTGAAAATCCCGGCCGGCAGCTATCACCAGCCCGAGATCCTGCTCGAACAAGACGGCGTCGCGGCCTTCTCCCGCAATTCCGGCCAGTGGCAAATTGGCCGGCAGATTTCCGTGCGCGACAAGGCACAGGTGGCATTGAACGCGGGCGGGCCGTTGACCAATTCCGTCGCCACCGGCCGCCACGGTCAGGATTTGCGTCTGGATTATTGCCTGCTCGGCGTGGGCGGCGAAACTTACCAACTGGCCAGGCAAGATCGCTCCAAGCCGCCGGAGTTCGCGGTTTACAAGGGCGGAAAAAAAATCGCGTCCGGCAGATTTGAGTTTGGCTGAGGCAACACCTGCTCGCACTCATGGCGAGTGCCTCTCACCGCCGGCGGCAAACTGTCCCTTGTGGCTTCGTCCGACCTCGGAGCGCTCGGTGCGAAGGAAGGTCCGGCGGTCATCTACGACTGGGTGTTGCCCAGCCTGGCGCCGCTGTTGCTGCCGTGGCTGGTCATTCTGGGATTGCTCACCTTGAAACGGAATCGTTGCGCGGCCGCGTGGTGGATTTGGCTGCCGCTCGGATATGTGATCGCGTTTACGTTGGCGCCGCTGGACATCATGCCCGCGGGAACAGATTTTTTCCTGGATGTCATCGCGGCGCTGGCGGCGGGGCTGGGCGCGGTCTGGCTCCTGACAGATTATCTCCGGCGGCCACATCGGTTCGTTACGTTTCTGTGCCTCCTGCTCGCCTTGGCCGGTTTCAGCGCGCTGGCCTTTGTGTCCGCACAAAGCTGGAGTTTCACGTCGGAAACATTTGTGGCCGGCATCGTTCTGGCCGTGGGCGTGGTGGTCAGTGCGGTGGCGTTGAGTCTGGCCGGGCTGATCTGCCGCGGCCGTTATCGTCGCGTCGGCCTTTATGGGTGGCTGCTCCTCTTGCTGGCCGTCATCTGGCTGGTGATCACCGGGCCTTTCTTTTTGTTCGCGCTCATCGCTTCAGGCGGAAGAGTGTCTTGGGGCGGATTCTTTGTTCCCGTTTTTGCGTTGGTGACGCTCCATTTCGCCACCCTGCTGCCGTTCCTGATCCTGTCCTCGGCCAGCCCGTTTTACCGCCAACGGCTCAAGGCCCTGCTGCACGTCACACCGGAAGCGCCGCCCGTGCTGGCGCCTTTGCCGGATGCCGGTTTAAAAACTTGAACTCGATGAACACCAAGCCAACCATGATGTTATGAAACTTTCCAAACAACTGTTCCTGGCCGGAATGGTTCTCGCCGGCGCCGCCTTCGCGCAATCCGAGCAATGGCTGGAATACCACACCGGCGCCGAGGGCCGCGCCTACCAGCAGGTGGAACTGACCACCAATCCGCCCCCCGGCGTCGCTCTGCCGAAGTTCAATGCGCCGCCCTATTTCGCCCGCTGGCTCACGCCGATGGACCCCGCCGGCGGGCGCTGGCTCTGCCTGGACCGCACGCGCAAGTCCGGACCCTATGACCGGCTGTTCTTTGACAACAACGGCAATGGCCGGCTGGACGACAAATCGCCCCTCCCGGCGCGGCTGGATTCCTCCTTCGCCTATTTTCCGCCAGCCCGCGTTGTGTTCAAGGGCGAGGACGGGCCGATCACCTATCATCTTGTCTTCCGCTTCTATCAATACGAAAAGAATCCCCCGCAATTGCTGGCCTCCTCCGCCGGCTGGTATGAAGGTCTGGTCAATTTCGACGGCGCGAAAAAGCGCATTCAACTCATCGACGGCAACGTCAACGGCACGTTCAACGACGTCGCCCCGGACCCGTATGACTGCGACCGCGTCCAAGTCGAGGGCGACAAGACCAGCGAACGGTTTTTGGGCCGGATGCTGGAAGTGGACGGGAAGTTTTACCGGATCGAAGCCGCCCGCGACGGCGCGTTCGTCAAAGTGCAGAAGGCGGAGAACGTCACCCTCGGCCAGGTGCGTGTGCCGGAAAACATTTCCGAATTCGCCGCCTTCGGCCCGAACGGCCATTTCGTGCGCACACCGGCGGACGGCCAATTCACCTTGCCGGCGGGCCATTACCGGATTTTCCACTGGACGATCAGCCGCAAGGATGAAAAGGGCGCGCCGTGGACGCTCTCAGGCTATAATTTTCCCAAAACCGCCACCTTCGAGGTCGCCGCCGATAAGACCGCCTTGGTGCAAATCGGTGAGCCGGTGCAAGCCGTGCTCAAGGCGGCGGAGGGCGCCAAGCGTCAAGTCGATTTCAGCCTCAGCTTCGTGGGCCGGCAAAAGGAATCCATCGAGATGCTGTGCGACGGCCAGCGCCCGCGCGGGCCGAAATTGACGTTGGCCAACAGCGACGGGACGCTGTGTTATACGAACACTTTCGAGTTTGGATGAGGCGGCGTTTGCTCGCTCTCATGGCGGGAGCCTAAAAATGTGCGGCGTCCGTTGGTTGGCGGCGTCAAAATTTTCAGCCCGTTCCAGGTGCTGACGAGTCCGTTGACGCTCGCGCCAAAAAAATAAACTGATCATCGCATGAAAACGACACGGCAATTCCTTCTGGTCTCTGCCGCTTGGGCGCTCCTGGGCGTCAGCACGCACGCCCAGACGCTGGAGCGGGTGGGGGTTCAAAAAGTGGCGGACACAGCCACGAACGCTGGCGCGCAAAAACTTACCGGAACGGTCACCGACGCCGCCGGCCATCCCCTGGCCGGCGCGACGGTGGAGTATTGGCGTTACGAGGGAAATCGGCTCCTGGCGAGTCCCTTGGAATTGATCGGGCAAATCACTACGGAAACGAACGGCGCTTTTGAATTCCAACTCTCGCGGGCGGCCGGATTCCTCCTGGCACGAAAGCCGGGCCTGGCCCCGGCCTGGATACAATTGGGCCAGCCGTATCCTTCCGTCGGTGACAGGGGAGAGAATTTGATGCTGACTCCGCCCGCGGCGCTGGCGGGCGTGGTGGTGGACGAAGCGGACAAACCTGTTCCAAACGCCCGGGTTTCCGTGGCCATTGCCATCTCCGAAATGTCGCAGGAGGAGGGAGCGCGAAGTCTTAATTATTTCACTGGCAAACCCGCGCGCGATTGTTTTGCCGCCCGCACGGATGCCGCCGGCCGTTTCCGCATCGAGAATTTTCCGACCAATGGCACGGCCGCCCTGACCGTTCAGGCGCCGGGAAAAGCTCTGCGCCAATCACCGCAGGAAGCCGGCGGCATGGACTCGCTGCCTTGGCGCGCGGGCCAGCAAGACATCAAATTGGTCGTGGAACCGGCCGGCAGCGTCGAAGGAAGGATTATCGTCGAGGGCAGCAATCAACCGCCGCCCGTCGCGCGGCTGACGTTGCAGCCCGATGGGCCGGGCTTTGCCGCGCTTGACGAGCGCGAGCCGGCGCCATCCGGCGCGGACGGCGCGTTCCAACTCAGCGACGTGCCCGCCGGTTCTTATCACATTCATGCCGTCTTTGGAACCAATGCCGTTCCGGAATGGGTCGCAGACATGGTTCCAGTTTCGGTTGAGTCCGGCCAACCCACGCGCGGCGTGCAGGTGACTGCGGTGCGCGGCGGCGTGCTGGAAGTGGCCGTGCTGGGTCAAAATGATCGCAAACCACTGGCGCAAATTATGGTCAATGCCGTCAAGGAGAATTTTCAATCCGCCGCCAGTTCGGACAGCAACGGCATCGCTCTCCTGCGGCTGCCGCCTGGAGATTATCAGGTGGCGGCGTTTCGTGAATCCATGCCCGCGAGCCAGACTCCCGCCAGCGTGGAAGCCGGCAAAACCAACCGCGTGGAGATTGAAATCGCCCCGCCGAGAAAAATCACCGGCATCGTCCGCCAACCGGACGGCCAGCTGGCGGCGGGGTTGCGGGTGAGATTGGTGGGTGGGTTTGGCCCCGGGGCGGGCGAAGTCAAGACCGATCCCGGCGGCCAGTTTAGTTTGGAATGGAATCAGCGCCGATTCGGACAGAACGACACGACTGCCTGCGTTCTCGTGCGGGACGCGGAACACAATCTGGCCGTGGCGCAGGACATTGACGAAGACACCGGCCCGCTCGACCTGAAACTCGCGCCGGGGCTGACGCTGGCGGGCCGGGCGGAATCCGACGGCAAACCCCTCACGAACGCGGCCGCCGCGCTGATTTTCTTTACCGGCAGAAGGGGCATGCACCTCGCCGGATTGAGCCGCGAAACCAACACGCCGGGCCGGTTTGAAATTCCCGCCATTCCGCCCGGACGAAAATACGGCGTCCTGGTCTCCGCTCCGGGTTACGGACAGAAGGCGAATTACGATGTGAATGCCGCCGCCGAAGGTGGCCGCATGGAACTGGATCCCTTTGAGCTTAAACCTGCCAACCTCAAACTCGCCGGCCAGTTGCTCGACGCGGACGACAAGCCGGTCGCAGGCGCCTATGTGAATCTTTACGGAGAGGGCCAGCCCAGTGCAAACGCGCGCACGGACCGCGAGGGTCGCTTCCGCTTCGAGCATGTCTGCGAAGGCCCGGCTCGAATCTCGGCCAACAAGCAGAATTCATTCGGC
This sequence comes from Verrucomicrobiota bacterium, assembly GCA_049510745.1. GTDB lineage: Bacteria > Verrucomicrobiota > Verrucomicrobiia > Limisphaerales > Palsa-1400 > PLGF01. The sequence continues at coordinate 42,023 of JBEKYR010000019.1, forward strand.
AATATGTCGGCGGAAGGCGGCGACACCAACGTCGTTCTGCGGCTCGGTCAAACCCTCAACAACTCCCCGGGTTCCACCGCCCATAAACTCAAAGGCACTGTGACCGACCCCGACGGCAAACCCGCCGCCGGCGCGCAGTTGGCGGTGTTTCCGTCCTTTGATGTGAGTTGGACAAAGACCGCGACCAACGGCGCCTTCAGCCTCACTTGGTCGCTCCAGCCCTGGCAAATGCAGCAGTCAGGCGGCGCCGCGCTGCTGGTGGCCCGCGACCCGGCCCGCAATCTGGCCGCCACCGAAGAGTTGCCGGAGGAAACCACCAACCTCGACGTGAAATTGAAACCGGCCCTGACCGTCACCGGACTGGTTGAAAAAGATGACGACTCTCCACTCGCGGGCGCGCAGGTCGGTGTCTGGCTCAAGGCGGGCAACATGTACGACCAGTTGAACCAACAAATGGCTGGGACCGACGCCCAAGGCCGCTACGAAATCAAGTGCCTGCCGCCGGATGCGTCATACATTGTTTTCGCCACCGCCAGCGGCCACGGTCGAAGCCAGCAGCAAGTTCAGAACGATTCCGAAACAAACCGCGTGGAACTATCGCCCTTCGTCCTCAAGCTGGCCGACCGTTTTTTGGCCGGCCAGGTGCTCAACGAAAATGACAAGCCCGTTTCCGGCGCGAACGTGTCGTTGAATGGCGAAGACCAGCCCCAAGCCAGCATGACCACCGACAGCAAGGGCCGCTTTCACTTCCAGGTTTGCGAAGGGCAGGTCCGCCTCTTCGCCAATTCCCCCCAAGGCGGTGAATTCGCGCAAGCCACCGCCGAAGCGGGCGACACCAACGTCGTGATGACTTTGAGTTCCCAGGCGGGGAATATCCGCGAGACACCGCACCGCGCCTCGCTCAAAGGCAGTCCGCTGCCGGACTTGGCGGCCGTCAATCTCGCCGGCGACGCCGCCCCCGCCGGCCAGCCGGTGTTGTTATGCCTGTTCGACGCGGGCCAGCGTTCGTCGCGACACGTCGTCCACCAGTTGGATGGACAGGCCCCCGCGCTGCGGCAGCAAGGCGTCACGGTGCTGGGCGTTCAAGCCGCGGTCACCAGCGATGACATACTCAACGAATGGAAAAGCGCCAGTCCGGTTTCATTCCCGCTCGGACGCGTGGCGGAGAAATCCGAAAAATCAAAATGGGCCTTGGCCGTTCCGGCCTTGCCGTGGCTGATCCTGGCCGACGCCCATCATCGCATCATCGCCGAAGGCTTCCCGCTCGACGACCTGGACGCGCAGATCAAAACCCTGGCCAAGTGATCGCCCCAACTTGGCGACGTCTTGGGAGCGCGACCGTCCCGTTCGCCTCCGCCGCCGTCTCGCCGGCGGAAAACTCCCGACGCTATCACGGAACTTTGACCGTCAAATCCGCGTAATCCGCCTCATGTATCCGAAGACTCTCGCCGGAAACAAACTGCCATCCCTGTGCCCAGCCAAACTCCCTCATCTTCTTCGCCCCGATGACGAATTCCGCCTTCTTGGCTTCCCCGGTCGTCGGGCTTCTCGCCTCGACAAGGACCTTTATGGTTGCGTCGGAGTTGTTGTGAATCTGCGCGACTATGCTGCTGCCAACCGCCGCTTTGCGGAATGACACGGAGACGGGCAAATCCTGCTTTGGCTTGCAACCGCCGGCCAGAGCGGCCAGTGCAATGACGAAGACAATTCCGGCAATGATGGCTTTCTTCATGCCCTCCATTACGGCAGAACAGCGGAAATCTTGCAAGCCGTCCTTACGCGCCGTCTGTTTTGACGCATTTCGCTTGTGTTCCTTCGGAAAAACGGCCAAAAGGGTGGCCGGGAATGAAGGTCCATTTTGTTGCCGCGGACAGGCGTCCAGTCCCGGTTGGTTTTTAGGCTTGCCGGGGTGAAGAGGGACACGTTGCCTTCCCGACGAAATGAAAACGTCTATGAAAACAACAAAAGCATTATTTGGAATTTTCGCCATTATGGCGGCTCTCGCGATTCAGACCCAGGCCCAAACTTTTCTCACCAACGGTCTGGTGGCGTATTACCCTTTCAACGGGAATGCGAATGATGCGAGCGGCAATGGCAATAACCTTGCCAACCATGGCGCAACGCTATGCGCGGACCGATTCGGCAACCCAAATCAAGCATACAGTTTCAATGGGAGCAGTTATCTTGGGTCTTCAACTGTGCCGTTAAGCCAAATTGACAACTGGACTGTGGTTGCATGGATAAATCTGGCATCGCTCAATCAAGTGGAAGCGTATGTTGTCTGTATGGGTTATGATGATGGCGGTAGTGGCAATGGATATGCTTTGGGTGTCGCGGGAGGAAACCAGTTGGGCGCGTTTTTTGGCGGCGTAGGCGGTTTTCCCGGCGGATATGTGTTTCCCTCCACCAACCAATGGTATCAGGTTGTGATGTTGCGAAGTTCTGGATCAACAATGTTCTATGTAAATGGAGTTTTGACAACAAACGGCATTCTAAATACGCCGGGAACGCCAACTTCCTTTGAAATCGGTTCAGCCACTGGCATTCGGTTTTTTAACGGAGCAATTGACGACGTTCGCATTTACAACCGTGCCCTCTCGGCTTCAGAAGTTCAGGAACTTTACCAATACGAGTCGGTGCTCAAATCTTATCAGGCCACTGCCACCGCAGAGGTAATCAACGGGTTTGTGACGGGTGTAACCATTACCTATCCCGGTTATGGCTACACGAACACGCCGACCGTGACAATCACCGGTGGTGGCGGCAGTGGGGCGCAGGCCGTGGCCGTGGTCAGCAACGGGTTCGTCGTGGCCATCGACGTTTTGGATGCGGGCGCCGGCTACACCAACACGCCACTAATCGTCATCGACCCGCCTTTGTATCCTTATCCAGCCACAGCCGCCGCCAACGTTGTCAACGGGTTTGTGGTCGGCGCCACCATTCTCTATGGCGGTTCTCGCTACACGAACACGCCCACCGTGAAAATCATCGGTGGCGGCGGCAGTGGGGCGCAGGGCGTGGCCGTGGTCAGCAATGGGTGCGTCGTGGCCATCGACGTTTTGGATGCGGGTTCCGACTACACCAACACACCACTGGTCGTCATCGACCCGCCTTTTATTCCCAATCCAGTTTTGGGCGTCGTTGAACGCATGTCGTCCCTTGCGTTTTCCAACCTGACCCTTGGAGGTGTTTATCAATTGCAGCAGTTCGCCGGGGGGTATTATTGGACAAACCAGCCGGTCAACTTCACGGCTACAAACTCTGTCTATACGCAAGTGGTTTCTGGCACGATGGACAGCGGAGAATACCGCCTGGTGCTCAGTCCAGTTCCGGCCCAGGCATTCGCTGTGCCGGAGGTGGTCAATGGCTTTGTCGTCGGCGCAACCGTGACGAGCGGCGGCTCCGGCTATGTCACCAACCCGACGGTCAGCTTTGTTGGTGGCGGGGGCATCAATGCCGGGGCGGTTTCCCAAATCTCCGGTGGCGTGGTGACGAGCATCACCATCACCAACGCAGGCATCGGTTACACCAACACGCCGATAGTTGAAATCGACCCGCCGCCCGCCATCGTCGTGTCACCCACCATCCAAATGGTGATGCGGATGGATTCCGCCGATCTGGCTCCGTATGACAATTATCAGATTCAATTCACACCTGCCCTCGGCGGAGCTTGGCGGAATTGGGATGGCGGATTATTCAGCCCGACGGACGTGACGAATTCACAATACCTTTTAGTCACGAATACGACAGCGTTTTTCCGCCTGCAATATGTGCCGTGAGCGGCACCGTTACGGGCGGGACGGCCTCATTTGCCCTGCAGTTTCTTGAGTGCCTCCGCCGGAGCGTCGAGTTTGGTTGACCCAATGTCCTTGATCTCAAATGTGCGGGTCATATCAAAGTCCTGCTCTTCCTGGTCGGGGCCCATAGTGATCTTGCCCTGGAGGTGCGATTCGAACTTGGTCAGCACCCCATCCTTGACCCAATACTTGACGGAACCCTTGGCGTTTTTGGGGGGCGGCGGCCCATTGGTGCCTTGGCTTGGGCCAAACGTCAGCGAATCCTTGGCTCCCTGGTCGGTCAGGTCGGCGCTGAAGGCTCCGGCTTCGCCCGCTTTGAGTTCTTTCGCCTTCAGCCGCGTGCTTTCGGCTTCATCGGCGGCCGTGCCGTAACGGGTGATCCACCCGGCCATCATCATGGACATGCCATCGGATGCGTCGGGCACGCGCCATTCGCCCTCGATCTTGAGGGCGACTTTGTTGCCTTTGAACACGGCGTCCAGGGTGTTGTCGCCCATTTCCTGGGAAATCACCGCATAGCCGTCTTTTTCGGTTCGCCCTTTGAGCGGCCCCGGCTCGAAGGGCGCGCCGGGCATCTTCAGGGTCATGGTCCAACTGTAATTGGTCGAGCTTTTGAGTTTGGCGATGGCGTCCTTGACGGCGTCGCCGGCGGAAGGATCAGCGGCCAGGACGGTTCCGGCGCTCAACGCCGCCACTAAGAAGAGGGCATTTTTCATAAGTTTGATACGGTTGTTCATCGGGCAACAGATACCGCCGATGGTGTTTTGTTGCAAACTATTTTGAAAAATCTGTTTTGAATAATCATCGCGGGTGGGCCGGAGCCGGGATTTTTTCCGTTCCAGAAAACCGGGATGCGCCCCGGGTTCGCCGATCTGTTCCTCCCGGCTTGCCACAGCGGGAGAATGCGGTAATCTTTCCGCGATGAGCATGTTCAAAGTGAGCGTCGTCGCGCGCAACACCAAAGACGAAAGTTTGATCGCTCCGCCCGTCGAGGTGCCGGTGGACACCGGCTCCGAATTGACCTGGCTGCCCAAGGACCTGCTGTCTGGCATCAAGGTGTCGCCGGTGCGCAAACGCGGTTTTACCACCGCCACGAAACAACAGGTGACGCGCGAGACCGGCTACGCCATTGTCAGCGCCGAGGGTTTTGAAACGGTGGACGAAGTGGTTTTCGCGGAGTCGGGCGACATGACCCTGCTCGGCGTGAGAACTTTGGAGGGCTTTGGCGTCATGGTGGACAACATCGCCCATCGGTTTGTTGCCACCACGACGATCGTAGCCGTTGCCGGCCAGTGAAACCCTGCCCCGCTTTGGCTGCCGCGTTTTTGGCGGCGGTGGCCGCCTCGGTAACCGCGGCTCCGGCCCAAAGTTCGCTGGAAGATTGCTGGAATAATCCCCCCGTCGAAGCGCGCCTCCGGGCTTATTGGTGGTGGCTCAACGGCAATGTGACCAGGGAATCCATCACCCATGATCTGGAGGAGATGAAGGCCAAGGGGTTCGGCGGCGCCGTCATCTTTGACGCCAATGGCGCGAGCCAGGAAGGCAACGGCCCCGTGCCGCATGGCCCGACTTTTTTTACCCCGGACTGGCGCGAACTTTACAAGCATACCCTGCGCGAGGCCGATCGGCTTGGCCTGGAAATCAGCCTCAATATCCAAAGCGGCTGGAATCTTGGGGGTCCCATCGTCAAGCGCGAGGATGCCGCCAAGGAATATGTCTGGTCCGAAACGAAGCTCACGGGCGGCGCGCGGATCGAGCAGCCTCTGCCTTCGCCCAGGGCGCGGCAACATTTTTACCGGGACACTTTTGTCGTCGCTTATTCCCTCAAGGCCGGCGCGATTGCGGCCAAGCCGTTGCAGAATTGGAAGCAGAAGGCGTTGCAGGCGCCGCTCCAGCCGTTTTCGACGCCGGATTCGTCGCCGTTGTTTGCCGAAATCGCGGCCACGCCGGGCGAGGAAGACGCGCGCACGGTGGGTGTGGTTGATTTGACCGGAAAGCTCGGCGCCGATGGCGTGTTGCGCTGGGACGCGCCGCCGGGCCAATGGCAGGTCTTGCGTTTCGGCTACACGATAGGCGCCCATGCTGAGGTTTCGACTTCCAGCGAGGGGTGGAATGGCTACGCCCTCGATGTCTATGACGCGGGCGCGTTTGAGCGTTACTGGGAGGCGATTGTCGAGCCGCTCATTGCCGATGCCGGGCCGCTGGCGGGCCGCACTTTGAAGTATCTGCACACGGACAGTTGGGAAATCGAACTGGCCAACTGGACGCCGGCGTTGCGCGGGGAATTTCAGAAGCGGCGCGGTTATGACCTGGCGCCGTGGCTGCCGGCGCTGGCGGGGCGGATTGTCAACAGCCGCGATGAGAGCGACCGTTTCCTGGCCGATTACCGCAAGACGCTGGGCGACCTGGCCATCGACAATCATTACCGTTTGTTCTGCGACAAGGCCCACCAGCACGGCCTGCTGATTCATCCCGAATCCGGCGGGCCGCACGCGGTGCCCATCGACGCGCAACGATGCCTGGGCTGGGACGACGCGCCGATGAGCGAATTCTGGGCGTGGTCGTGGGAGCACCGCATTGGCGACGAGAACCGCTTTTTCATCAAGCAACCGGCCAGCGCGGCGCACACTTACGGGCACAGGCTGGTCTTCGCCGAGGGATTCACCGACATCGGGCCGCACTGGCAGGAATCGATCTGGTCCAATCTCAAGCCGTCGTTTGACAAGGCGTTGTGCGAAGGTTTGAACGTGCTGGTGTGGCACGCCTTTGTTTGTTCGCCGGACGACACCGGCATCCCCGGCCAGCAGTATTTTGCCGGCACGCACCTCAATCCCAAGGTGACGTGGTGGGGGAAGTCGCAGGCCTTTTTCAGCTACATCAACCGCTGCCAGGCCCTGTTGCAACAGGGCCTGCCCTTCGCCGACGTGCTTTATTATTATGGCGACCACGTCCCGAATTTCGCCCAGTTGAAAAAATCCGATCCTGCGAAAATTCTGCCCGGCTACGACTACGACGTGATCACCGAGGAGGCGCTGCTGACGCGCGCCGGCGCGCGCGACGGACAAATCGTCCTGCCCGACGGCATGAGCTACCGCATTCTGGCGCTGCCAAACAGGAACTCGCTCTCGCTGCCGGTGCTGCGGAAGTTGAAGGAACTGGTGGCGGCGGGGGCCACGGTCATCGGCCCGCTGCCCGCCGAAGCCAGCGGACTGCAGAATTATCCAAAGAGCGATGAAACGTTGAAGGGGCTGGCGGGCGAGTTGTATGGCGGCAGCGGCATCATCACCAATCAAACCGCGCGGCAGGTCCTGCTGGCCAAGGGCCTGGCGCCGGATTTTGAATGGACGGCCAGCAGCGAGACCGGCGCGAAGCCGGAAATCGATTTCATCCATCGCACGGCCGCCGGGGCGGAGATTTATTTTGTGGCCAATCGTTCCAGCAACGCGGTGGCGCTGGACTGCTCCTTCCGCCTGCATGGCCTGGCGCCGGAATTGTGGGACGCAGTCAGCGGCGAACACCATTTCGCGGCGGCTTACGCCGAAAAGGCCGGACGCACGACGCTGCCGCTCCATTTGGATCCGTGCGGCTCGATGTTCGTCGTTTTCCGCCAAGCGGCGGCGCAGGCCCCGCCCGCGGCGTCCGGCAACTGGCCCGAACTGGCGGTGATGAGCGAGCTTTCCGGCCCGTGGACGGTCCACTTTGACGCGCATTGGGGCGGGCCGGAGTCGGCGCAATTTGACAAACTGGAGAGTTGGACGGCGCGCGCCGAACCCGGCATCAAGTATTATTCCGGCACGGCGGTTTATGTGAAAACTTTCAATCTGCCTGATTCAAAACTCAAAACTCAAAACTCAAAATTGTTTTTGGACTTGGGCGACGTGCGCGAACTGGCCGGGGTCAAAGTCAACGGCCGCTCCTGCGGCATCGTCTGGACGCCGCCGTTCCGGGTGGACATCACCGGCGCGGTCAAGCCGGGGGAGAACGCGCTGGAAATCGAGGCGGTGAACTTTTGGCCCAACCGGATCATTGGCGATCAATCCCTGCCGCCAAACGCGCGGTTCACCCGGACGAACATCCGGCGATTAAGGAAAACCACGCCCCTGATGGAGTCCGGCCTGCTCGGCCCCGTCCGGCTGCTCTCGGAAAAGTAGAAGGAGCGAAGCCGGCTTCACACCGGCGTCATTGAGAACTCGACCAATCTCACCAGTTGGAGCATCCTCGCGCCGCTGTCGGTGACAAATGTTTCCGACCCGGGCAATGCCTGGTTGCTCCAGGCGAATTCTCCGGCGCAGTCCGCACCGGAGTATTTTCGGATTCACTAGATGTGGCCCGGCCTTTGAAATCCGGGATCAAGAAGCAGTCAAATATGAAAAACTCCGTTCGACGCAAAGTTGGCGCCGACCTGCACCGGAGCGTCACGCCCGCGGTGCGAGTCGGCCTTTTCGGTATTGGGCTGGACGCTTACTGGCCGCAGTTCCCCGGGTTAAAGCGGCGGCTGGAGAGCTATCTGGCCGTGGTGGAGAATCAATTAAAGCGGCCCGGCGTCAAGCTGATCAATCTCGGTCTGATCGATACGCCGGCCAAAGCCCTGGAGGCCGGGCACCGGTTCCGGCGGGAGGACGTGGATTTGATTTTCCTGCACGTGACCACTTACGCGCTTTCGGCCACAGTGCTGCCGGTGGTGCAACGGGCCAAAGTGCCCGTGATTGTTCTCAATTTGCAGCCGGCGGCGGCCATTGACTACGCCGCGTTCAACAAAATGGGCGACCGCGCGGCCATGACCGCCGAATGGCTGGCCCACTGCGCCGCCTGCCCCGTGCCGGAAATCGCCAACGTCTTCCAACGCTGCGGCATCCGTTTTCACCAGGTGACCGGAATGTTGCGCGACGACCCGGCCTGCTGGAACGAAATCGCAAGCTGGATCGACGCCGCGCAGACGGCCCGCGTCATGGCCCACAATCGCCTGGGGGTGATGGGGCACTACTACGGCGGCATGCTCGATCTTTATTCCGACTTGACTCAGCAATGCGCCGTTTTTGGCGGGCACATCGAAATGATCGAGGTGGACGAATTGGCGGCCTTGCGGCGCAAGGTCAGCGGAAGCCAGATCGCGGCGCGGGTGGCGAAGTTTCACCGGCTGTTTGACGTTCAACCGGATTGTCCGGCCGAGGAATTGCGGCGGGCAGCCCGCACGTCGGTCGCATTGGATCGGCTGGTGCAGGCGCATGATCTGGGTTCCCTGGCCTACTACTACATGGGCGAGGGCAACGCGGAGAACGAGGATGCGATCAGCTCCATCATCCTCGGCAACTCGCTCCTGACGGCGCGCGGCATCCCGGTGGCCGGCGAGTACGAAATCAAAAACGCGCAGGCGATGAAGATCATGGACAGCTTTGGCGCGGGCGGGTCCTTCACCGAATACTACGCCCTGGATTTCACCGACGACGTGGTTTTGATGGGGCACGACGGACCCGGCCACATCGCCATCGCCGAGGGCAAGACCAAAGTGCGCCCCCTGGGGATTTTCCATGGCAAAGTGGGCCGGGGACTGTCCGTGGAAATGTCGGTCAAACACGGGCCGGTCACGCTCCTTTCGGTGGTGCAAAGCGGGGATGGGCGGCTGAAACTCTTGTCCGCCCACGCCGAATCGGTGCCGGGTCCGATCCTGGAAATCGGCAACACCAACAGCCGTTATCGCTTTCCGCCGGGGGCGCGGGAATTTGTCAATCGCTGGAACTCGCACGGCCCGGCCCATCATTGCGCGGTGGGAGTCGGGCACATTGGGGACAAGATCGACAAACTCGCCTCGCTCCTGGGCATTGAATCGGTGCGCGTGTGTTGAATTAAAGTCCCGGCTGTGTTTCCTAAAGTTTTTCCGCCGCCCGTCCGATGCCAAAGCGGGACGGTGATGCTCTCGCGCCGTCCGGCATGACACGAAGCGGGGGTTTACCGAATGAAGAAACAGATTTGTTTCGCCGGCTTTGCCGAGGCGGAAGTGGCCGCGTTGCAGCCTGCGCTCGCGGCGCTGGGGGGCGCGTGGGAGTGCGTGTTTTCACCCGACGCGGCCTCGGCGCTGGCGGCGCTGGCGGCGGCTCACTTCGACGCGGCGGTGGCCAACTTGAGCCAGGGCGGAATCAACGATGCGGAACTCCTGCAGCAGGCCGCCGTCCGGCATCCGCGCACGTTGCGGTTTGTGCTGGGAAACGTTGCGGATCGGGAACTCATTGTCAATTGCATGGGCGCCGCCCATCAGTTCATTTCCAGGCCCTGGAAGCCCGCGGAGCTGGTTTCCATCATTGAGCGCAGCCTGGCCCTGGATGCCTGGCTCTCCAACGACAAATTGCGTTCGTTTGTGCCGCGGCTGGGAAAGCTTCCCGGCCTGCCGGCCACCTACTTTGAGGTCCTCAAACGAGCCGAGTCCCCCCATTCCAGCGTCGAGAGCATCGCCGAAGTCATCGCCCGCGATCCGGCCCTGACGGCGCGGCTGCTGCAAATGGTCAACTCCCCCGCTTGCGGCTTGACCGAAATCATCACCAGTCCGGCCGAGGCGGTTTCCATGTTGGGATTGGAAACGGTCAAATCCCTTGTCCTCTGTTTGCAGTTGTTCGCCTACTCCGCTCCGGCGCAGGGGGCGAGCCTTTCGCTGGACCAACTTTGGCGCCACAGTTTCCGCGTGGCCAAACTCGCCTCCAAGATCGTCCTGCGCTGCATCGCCAGCGAGCGCATGGCCAGCGACGCCTACACGGCCGGTCTGCTCCACAACATCGGGCAAATCGTTCTGGCCACGAATCTTTCCCGCGAATACTCCGCCGTGGTCGAAGCCGCCCGCAACCGACAGTGCCCGTTGCAGGAAGCGGAATTGGAACAACTGGGCGTGACCAGCAATCAGGTCGGAGCCTATCTGCTGGGTTTGTGGGGCATGCCTCTGCCGCTGGTGGAAGCCACGGCCCTCCATCATGCCCCCGCTTCGGCACTGTCAATTGAATTCTCGATGGTCACCGTCGTCCATGTCGCCAATGTCCTGGCCCACGAGGAAAACGGGCGCGTCAACGGACTGCCCCTTCCGAAACTGGACGCCGATTACCTGGCCACGCTGGAATTGCCAAAAAAGACCGACGCCTGGCGCAAACTCCTCGCCGCCGCCCCGCCGCTCAACGAGTCCGGTGGGGAGACTCGCGCCGCGCGCCGCGCGCCCGCAGCGGCGCCCGCGCAAAAAGAGGGCGCGCGCCCGGCCGGCAAGCTCCTCGTGGTTGCGGGGATCGCCGCGATCCTTGTGGCTGGCGTGGCGCTAAGGCGGAATGTCGTTCCCGTCCCGCAGCCAGCCGCTCCCGCGGTCGCGGCGGAACTTTCGGCATCGCCGGGAGGAACCGAACCGACCAAACCGTCCACGGACGCGTCACCGTTTAATTCGATCACCGTCCAAAGTATTCTTTATAGTGCCGGGCACCCGGTCGCGCTGATCAACGGCCAGGCCCTCGATGTCGGAGAGCGCATCAACGGCGTGCAAGTCATCTCGATAGAACCCTCCAACGTGGTCCTGGCCTGCAACGGCGAACAGAAAACGTTCAGGCTAAAGTGATTTAGCCACCTTGGGCGCAATGAACACATAGACAAGCAGTTGCAGAATTTGTGGGCCAGCAAATTGTCTGATCTTTCGGCACGATCATCCCTGTCGGTTAATTCTTCGGTAGGGCGGAGTTGCTGCTCGGGAGCACGACAAAAAACTTCGCTTGGCCGAATTCATTGGGGATTTGGCAGAATAGTGTATGCGGTCCAAATATACTCCCCCTTGGACGGCCAACCTAATAGAGGAAACCAGCCTTTTCGCGCAGAGGCGCAGAGCGCGCAGAGAAAAACTGTTTTCTTACTCCCTCTCTGCGCCCTTTGCAGTGCTATGTCGGGGAGTTTTGCTTTTTTAACAAAATTTTCCGACAGGATGAACAAGATGAACAGGATGAAGATGGAAATTCTCTTTTCTGAATCTGTTCTCAATCCTGTTCATCCTGTTCATCCTGTCCGTCTTTTTTTGGTTGCGGCTGCCGCGCTGGGCCTCTGTGCGAGTATTCCCACTCGGAGCGTTGTCACGCACCGGGGACGCTTCATTCCCTGGTCGGCACAACACGAAGAAATTTGTCCTGCTGTTGCGCCCATTCTCTCTTTCTTTGCGCTCCTTGATCTTTGCGGTAATCCTCACTTGCCTCCGAGTTCAATTTCGTGACCCAAGCAATGGCCAGCCGGGCAGCAAAACATGCCGAGCTGGACAAGGTGCTCGTCGGTAAGGCACTTTCCAAATGGATCAAAACTCAAACCACGAATATAAATAAATGAATATGAACAGCACCGAAAAACTCGCTGAACTCCGGGCACTCCAAGCCAAAGCTGACGTCATCCGCCAAGAACTCGGAATCAGTCCGCGGGGCCAATTGCTATTTCTGGCAACTCCAGATGCCATCTCCGCCGACGTGGTTGTCGTTGAACCCGACGGATTTGGTGGCGCAACAACAAGCGTTGTTGAGGGCAACTACCCAGTGGATTACGTTACGAAGTTTGAGAGGACTTTCCCGACTGAGGAAGAAGCTGTCGCGACCGCCGAAGCTCTGGCCTTCCAAGGCGCCAGCGCAAGCCAGGTCCTCGGCGCTCTTGCAGAGTCCGTTATTTGAGGACGCTCGCATACTCTCGCCGAAACTCATCATATACTATGCGCAGCACCTTTTCGCGGTCTTCTTCGTCGTCAAATTGCTGGCCGAGCTTCATCAATTCAGCTTTCGAAATCGACTGAATCTTCATGTTGATGAGGAATTCCTTGAACTCTTGCCTGATGTCATCAATGACGAGAATGACGTTTCCATCCTCAAGTCGCTGCCGGTCGAAATTGGCCTGAAGTTCTGACACGATGGCATTGCACGTCTTCTGGCTTTCGACACGCAATTTCTTGATTTGATAAACCACCCCAAAATTGGTGGAAATGTCCACTCCCTTGTCATGGGCCGCGGCTCGTGAATCTCGATAAATTTTGCAGGCAAACTTTTCAAGGTGAACGCGTAAGACTGCGAAACAGATGTACTCGAAGTTAGCGGGATTGATCTCAATATTCTGCTCCAAAAGCTTCAGGAACGCATCCCGGTCTGCGGCAAGTTGCGCGCGGAACTTCTTGTCCTCAAGCTTCGGAATCTCTCCGAGACGGCCGGCGATGTATTTTTGGATGTTTGATTCCATCCAGGGAATCAATTCACGGGCAAATAGTGTGTAAGGAGCGAGCAACTCGTAGCCTTCGTCGAGAGGCTTGAGAACTCGATACTTTGGAAGGGTGCGCCTTGAATACGCATCCTCCCATTTCGCGCCGAAATGGAGCGAATGTCCCATGAAGTTCTTCAAGTAGCGGACTGCATCCGCGTAAGCTGACTGCGTCTCCGCTTCTGAGAACTTGGTCTTTCCCGTAGCTTGATGAACTTGGAGGAGGCCGAGAGTCAGTGTTGGCGCGATGACCTTTGTCTTTGAGCGTTTTAACATTAACGAGAACTCGCGCTGACAATCAGCGAGACCTGTCACTTCCGACCTCTTTTTGGCCTTTATCTGGTTCGCCATATGAAACAAGCTTACGCAGCAATTCTCCGTTCTGCGAGCAAATTGCCATTGCCGAAAATGGCTCGAGGTGCGAATCTCAGCCTCCCGAATCGTTCAAGCGACATTGGGGTAGCTTTTTCATCATCAGCCGGGCCTGCAGCAGTCCTTTTTCGCCGCAATTTCATTACGACCCCGCCAAATCTCACGCCAAAAAAACATCGCGCTTTTCCTTCCGTAGGTTTTGCGACTTGACTGAACTGTGCTGAAATCGGGCCATGATACGTTCAATGTCCAAAGGAACGGAGGGTGCCGGTGTGATGCGCTGGCGCCCCGCCGACCGGCATTCAGCCGAACCGCGAAGCGGCAAAAATTGCCGGTTCGGATCGCGTCCGACCAAGCCTCGGTCAAGGAAAATCAAACCAAATCAGACTAAATCAGACTAAATCAAACCCCAGAACAACAGGGGGAGGGGGGGGCCAAACCCAGCGGTCAAGCCTGGTCAAATCAAGCCACAGGGGTGGTCCAATCCGTGCCCGTCCATCCAGTCCATTCATTTGCTCATTCCCAAACTTGTAACTTTGGCCCGTTCACGGCATCCTTTCCCCGAAACGCAATGCACCGTGCTTCGCTAAAAAATGCCACTCGCATCGTGGTCAAACTCGGCACCGGCGTCCTGACCGACAGCCGGAAGCAGCCGGATTTGAACCAATTGACCCAGTTGGTCGCGCAGATCGCCGGCGTTCGCGCCCAGGGGAAACAGGTGGTCATCGTCAGCTCGGGCGCTGTGGGCGCGGGAATGGGGGTCCTGGGCTTTGAGAAACGGCCGGCGGACCTTTCCGCCTTGCAGGCCTGCGCGGCGGTCGGACAGCCGCGGTTGATGGGGATGTACGAAAAGCTCTTTGGCGAGGCGGGGTGCGGGGTGGCGCAGGTTTTGTTGACGCATAACGATCTCGAGCATCACGAGTGCCATCTCAACGCCCGCAACACCCTGGTCACGCTCCTGCGTCACGGAGTCGTGCCGATCATCAATGAAAATGACGCGATCTCATTTACGGAATTGAAATTCGGCGACAATGACAAACTGTCCGCGTTGGTCGCGTGCCTTTTGCCCGCTGACGCGCTGATTATTTTGACGACCGTCGATGGGTTGATCGAGAATTTCGGGAAAGCCAATCCCCGCACCATCAGCGTCGTCCAAAACCTGGACGCGACAGTGGAAAAGATGGCCCGGGGAACCGACAGCGCGACGGCGGTGGGCGGGATGGCGTCGAAATTGCAGGCGGCCAAGATGGTGGTGCGCGCCGGGATTCCGCTGATCATCGCTTCGGGCAAAAAGAAGAGCGTGCTGGCGCGGATTTTGGAGGGCCAGGATGAGGGGACGATGTTTGTCGCCCACCCGGCGAAGTTGGCGGGGCGCAAGCGCTGGATTGCTTTTTTCCATCATACCAAAGGCGCGCTGTTTGTGGATGACGGCGCGAAAAAGGCGTTGCGCGAGAACGGCAGGAGCCTGCTGCCGCCGGGCGTGGCGCGGTGCGAGGGGGATTTCGCCGCCGGCGAGGTGGTGCGCATCTGCGATCTCGACGGCACCGAGTTTGCGCGGGGCATTTGCGATTTTGATTCCGGTGTCGTCAGCGCGCGCCAGACCCGGGAAGTTTTGGTGCATCGGGACAACCTCGTCATCTTGTGATGAAAGAGAATTCCGCCATCGGCGATTTGCTGAAGGTCATGGCCAGATTGCGCTCGCCGCGAGGCTGTCCCTGGGACCGCGAACAAAACCATGAAACCTTGCGCTACCACGCGGTCGAGGAGGTCTATGAACTGCTCGACGCCATCGAGGCGGGGGACGATCACGAGATGGCGGAGGAATTGGGCGATTTGCTTTTGCAGGTGGTGTTCCACTGCCAGTTGGCCCGCGAACGGGGGGCGTTTGACTTCGAGCAGGTGGCGCGGCGCATCACCGACAAACTTTTGCGGCGGCATCCGCACGTTTTTGGCGCAGTCAAAGTCAAGAATGTGGATGAGGTCTGGGCCAACTGGGAAAAGATCAAGGCGGCGGAGAAGCACGGCACGCGGCACGCGCGGGCGTCGGCGCTGGACGGAATTCCCAAACATCTGCCGGCCTTGATGCGCGCGGAAAAACTGCTGAAAAAGGCGCGGAAGGCGAAGCTGCTCGAACCCGCCAAAGGCCCGCGGCCGGCCAAAGGCGCGCTGGCCCGGCGCCTCTTTGAACTGGCGCGCCAGGCCCAGGCCCGCGGCTGGTCCGCGGAGGATTTGTTGCGCCGCGAAGTCGGGAAACAGGAACGGGCGTTGCGGAGGCGCGAGCGCAGACAAGTTTCAACCTGAGAAATTCCTTGTCGGCGGGGCGGGCCGGGGTTAGTTAAGCTCCAGTCTATGACGGATCCTCGCTACGCCAAGTTGTCCGATTTGCTGGTCAAGTATTCCCTTGGCCTGAAGAAAAACGAACGCATTCTGCTGGAGATGACCGACGTGCCGGATGAGTTCACCGTCCAGTTGATGCGCGCGGCGCGGCGGGCCGGCGCCATCCCGCTGGTGGAAACCCGCCATACCCGCGTCACCCGCGAAGTCCTCCGCGGCGCCACCGGCCCGCACGCCGCCCTGGTGCGGGAGGTGGAACTGTTCCGCATGAAACGCGTGCAGGCCTACATCGCGGTGCGCGGGGCCGGCAACGCGAGCGAATCGGCCGATGTCCCGAGCGACCTGATGGCGCTCTATTCCAAGGCCACCCGGCCGGTGCATGATTACCGTGTCAATAAAACGCGCTGGTGCGTCCTGCGCTGGCCGAGCGCGAGCATGGCCCAGGCGGCGAACATGAGCACCGAGGCCTTCGAGGATTTTTATTTCGACGTTTGCACCATGAATTACCCCAAAATGGCGCGGGCCATGATCCCTTTGCAGAAGCGCATGAACCGCGCCGACCGCGTCCACATAAAAGCCCCCGGCACGGACCTGCGCTTCAGCATCAAGGGCATCGGCGCGCTGCTGGCGGAGGGCAAACGCAACATCCCCGACGGCGAGGTGTTCTCGTGCCCGGTGAAGGACTCGGTGGAGGGCGTCATTCAATACAACACGCCGACGCTTTATGCGGGGACGAAGTTTGAGAATGTCCGGCTGGAGTTCAAGGAGGGGCGGATCATCCAGGCGACGGCGAACAACACCAAGCGCCTGAACGAAATCCTGGACACCGACGCCGGCGCGCGTTACGTGGGGGAGTTTTCCCTCGGCTTCAATCCCTACATTCTCAACCCGATGTGCGATATTTTGTTTGACGAAAAGATCGCCGGCTCGCTCCACTTCACCCCCGGCCAGGCCTACCAGCAGGCGGACAACGGCAACCGCTCGGCCGTGCATTGGGACATGGTGCTGATCCAGCGCCGGGAGTGGGGCGGCGGGGAAGTCTGGTTCGACGGCGAACTGATCCGCCGGGACGGCCTGTTCGTGCCGCGGGATTTGCAGCCGCTGAATCCGAAGAATCTGAAATAAGCCGTTCAGCCCTTGAGGATGACCAGGAACTGCTTCATGGCCGGGGAGAGCACCTTGTTCTTTTTGTAAATCGCCGCCAGCGGCCGCACCAAGTCCACCCCCTCGATCCTCGCTTCCGCCAGGGTTTGTTTGGCGATTTCCTGCGTGATCGTCCCCTGCGGCACAAGCGAGATGCCGGCATCGATCTCCACCGCGCGTTTGACCGTCTCAATGTTGTCGAACTCCATCACCGTCTCCACTTGCACATTGTGGTCCCGGAGCACCCGGTCGATCGCTTTGCGCGTCGGAATGTCCGGCTCGAAACTGATGAATTTTTGCCCGGCCAATTGCGAGAGCTTGATCGACTTTGCCTTGGCCAGCGGATGGGTGGGATGGCAGATGAGCACCAGCGTGTCCTTGCGCAAGGGGACCAACTCGATCTTGGGGTCGCGCGTCGGATACGCCACCAAGCCCACATCGACCACGTTGCCCAGCACGTCCTCATAGACCTGGTTGGCCCGGCGGTATTCGATGTGGACGTTGACAGTGGGATAGGTCTTGAGAAACTTTTTCAAATAGGGCGGCAGCTCGTGCAGGCCGATGCTGTAAATGGTGGCCACGCGAATGGTGCCCGAAATGATGTCCTTGATCTCCTGCAGGCGGTTTTCGAGCGAGTCGTAGATTTGGATGATCTGCTTGCTGTAGGTGTAGAGCACCTGGCCCTCGCGCGTGAGGCGGAATTTCTTCTTGCTCCGCTCGATGAGGAGCGACTTGAACTGGCGTTCCAGCGAGCTGATCTGCTGGCTGACGGCCGATTGGGTGACGTTATTGATCTGGGCCGCCTTGGTGAAGCTCTCCGTGTCGGCCAGATCACAATAAACTTTTAAGCTCTCGATCTGCATGCGTTAATTCAACATCCGCGCCAGGATAATGTCAACTTATGATATGGCACAAGTGTTTTTTTGCAAAAACCGGCCTCTGAAGACCTCACCGCCCCCCACTGGACGCGCCTCCGCGGCGCCCGGTCCAGGGAGCGGGGAGGCTTATTCCGAAAGGACCTGTTTGACCTTGCGCAAGAGGTCCTGGCTGGTGAAGGGCTTTTGCAGATACCCCTCCTGCTCCGGAGAGTCGGCGGAACGCACGTAGCCGCTGGACCAGAGAATGCGCGTCCCCGGCTTCAGGCGCAGGATATGCTCAGTCAGTTCCCGTCCGCTCATGCTCGGCATGACCAGGTCGGTGATCACCAGGTCGATCTTTTTCTTCGAGCCGGAGAATATTTCCAGCGCCTTCTGCCCGCTGTTCGCGGTCAGGACGGTGTAACCGTAGGAGGAGAGGACCATCTGCCCCATCGTCAACAAGAGGTCTTCGTCATCGACAAAGAGCACCGTCTGGGTGCCGGTCAGGTCGGTGGGCGAAACGGGGGCCTCGCGCACGATCCGCCTGCTGGCCGGCAGATAGAGGCGCACGGTGGTGCCGACCTCCGGCTGGCTGGAGACCGCCACGCCGCCGCCGTGATTGGTGACGATGCCATAGACCCAGGCCAGGCCCAGCCCGCGATGGCGCGAGCCTTTGGTGGTAAAGAACGGCTCGAAAATGCGCGGCATCACCTCCGGCGCGATGCCTGCGCCCGTGTCGGAGAGTTCCACGCAGACGTAGTTGCCCGCGTTCAATTTCGCGGTGTGATCCTGGGTCGGCTCGGACAATTGGAGATTGCGCGTCTGGACGTTGATTTTTCCCTCGGCTTTGATCGCTTCGACGGCGTTTTCCAAGAGCTTGACGATGGCCTGCTGCATTTTGGCTTCGTCAAAACTGGCGGTAAAAAGTTTCCGCTCCAACTGGCGCGAGAGGGTGATCGGTTTTTGCAGCGAACCCTGGAAGGCCTCGATGGTCCGTTCCAGCAGATTGTTCAGGTTGCCGGCCACCTGCACCCGCGCGTCTTTTTCCTGGCGGCTGAACGCGGCCAGGTCGTTGGCGATCTCGGCCGCTTTGGCGGCGGATTTCTCGATCTCCACCAGTGAATTGCGCCAGGGATGGCTGCTTTCGGTCTTGCTCAACAAAAGCGAAGCATGCCCCAGAATGCTGGTCAGGGCGTTGTTGAAATCCAGCGCCACCGAGCGCGCCAGTTGCAGGGCGCAATCGAGTTTTTGCTTGTGCGCCAGGCTGGCTTCCACGGCGGCCGAACCGCCGGCGGCCGCGGCGGGTGGAGCTTCCAGTTTGGGCGGCGGGGCCGCGGGCGCGGCGGGCGCCGGCTCCTTGAGCAATTGGAGCAAACAAACATCCTCGCGCGCCGTCCCGCACAACTGCGCCACAAACACCGCCGGCAACCCGCTCTTGAGTCCGAACTTCAAGGCGGGCGGCTCCTCGCGCGGGGGCAGGCTGAGAAACTGCTGGGGCGAGTCCTGGTTTTGGAACGACCAAATCATGGCCAGATTTCCATCCTCCTTTTCGATCCCGGCTCCGAAGGCGCGCACGGCCGCGCGATTGGCGCGCAACACCTTCCCGGTCTTCGTCACCAGCACCGCAGGCCAATCCGCATTTTGCAGGACAAACTCATCCTCGCCGTTCCCGGTCGCAACGGGCGGAGGGGATGCCGGCGCCGGCGCCTCACTCCGAACCTCGGCGGGGAACATCTGTAACAGCGCGCCGCCCGCGCCGGCGGCGGGACATAATTGCAGCCGGAAAGGCGCCATCGTCCCCTGCTCCACCCGGAATTTCAGAGAAGCCGTGGATTCCTTCCGCGGCTCGGACAACAACTTCTCCAGGGATTCCGCGTCTTCGCAAGCACACAGCGCCGTCAAAGCGGCGCCTGCGGCCGTCGCCTTTGCGCCAAAGAGACGCTCCGCCGCCTGGTTGGCGCGGACAATGCCGGCGCGCGCGTCCACCAGCAAGACCGCCCAGCTTGCGTTAGCCAGGCCAAACGGCAGGCTGCCCTTCTCCGCGGCGGCGGATGGGACAGGCGGCGGAAGAGCCTCTTTGGGCGGCGGCGCATACGACAATTCCGGAAAAGCCGCGCCGGAATCCTTGAACAATTGCAAAACCAAATATGGATGACCCTCCCGCACCACCTTGACCAGATGAGCGACGAACTCCGCCGTGCCGCCGCCCGCGACGCGCAGTTTGACCCGGGTTGTTCCGCCATTGGACGGATCGCGCAGCAGACTGTCCAGCGGCGTCTGGTTTGCCTGGTCCCAGATCGAAGCCAGGTCGGGGCGGTCCGGGCGGCTGGAGAAGTCAAAGACGCGGCGCGCCGCCTGATTGATCCGGCGAATGCTGCCGTTTTCCTCCAGGAGCATGGCCGGCCAGGCCGCTTGTTCGAGAACGAAATCCGTTTCGCGCTTCATCCTGCGAGGGGAAGACTACCCTTTTTTGCGGAGGGCACCAAACAAAATTGGCGGGAAGTTGACCAAGCCCTCTCAAGGCAATGGGCCGAGCCGCGGATCAGCCTTGAACACCCGGTGCTTGCCGATGCTGATCTTTTTAAAGTCCGGATGCGCGGGATTCAGGATATAGTTGAACTCTTCCGGCACGACCGCACTGGGCAGTTTCAGCACGGCGGATCTCCCGGAGCGCACCCAATTGTCGCCAACAGCCGCGTTGGTTTTCGGGTAAGGCCACCGCTTCCAGCCCGCGGGCAGTTTCGGGGGTGACCAGACCAGGGCGGCATCGAACTCGATTTCAATAATGACCGACCGAGGCGCCGGCCACTGGGTCAAATTAGCCCTCCATTCGAGGATCGCCAATGAGATCGCACTGGATGTGTAAACAACAGCGACTCCCGTGGAATTCCAACGGCCGCTATACTGCCAAGCCCCGTCGCCTGAAAACGCGGCGCCAACGAATTGACGTTTCAGGATGCGGTAAGCTTGAATTCGCACCCCTGAGGCAACGCGGTTCATGAATAGACGCCGTGCTCGATTCGACCCAAAATGTTATCCAACTCCCGCAGGCCGACCGCCGTTCGCGCGTACGCCAGCGGGGTTGCCCAACCCAGAGCCTGAATGGGATTCTTAAACCAGTGAATGGCGGCGGGTTCGCTTTCGAGCACATTCACCGCGCGATAAAACAGCCGGGAAAGCTCCCAAAGCCGCTCAGACTCGTTCAAGTTGAGCAATCCCTCATCCAGACGGCGCTGAAAGGTCCGCGGATTCAGACGCAGCAATCCGGCCATATCCTCCAGAGTGACTTCAAATTTGTGGGCCAACTCGCGCGCCAGCGATGCCGGCAAGCCGTTGGTAATGGCCTCAATGAGTTGCGCTTGGGGGAGTTCTTCAAGCTCCGTGAGCGTCTCCACGCTTTTGTCTGCAATTTCGTTTGCCATTCTGTCAGTCAGGATACGCCAAATTGTCCATCTGTCAAGGGCAGACAACCGCTTGAGACCTGGGTGGGCGCATCTCAGCAACTCAGTCACCCGTCAGGACTTCGGGAGCCAGCGCCTCGATCCACCCTGGAAAATGACGAATGACGAAACCCGAATGTCTAAAGAATGCTCAAATGACTCAATGACGAAAAGTCGGCCCGCCTGAATTTCGTCATTGGGGCTTCGTCATTCCTTCGTCATTAGAGCTTAGACATTCGTCATTCTTGCGGGCCTGTCGGCGGCCAGTCATAAACACTCATTGCCAATAGGGTTGCTAAAAATCGGGATGCGCCCGTTGTCGGTCGAAGATTGGGGTTTCATGGGCGGCGTTGTCAGAGGAGTGTGAAGCTGTGCCCACAGAGAAGCAATTTGACCGGCGCGCGTTCGGGTTATGGATGAATTTTTTTGATTTTCCTTGCGTTTGCCGTGGAATTCCTTTAAGGTGCTTTTGGGAATCGGGTTTTGAAGTGCGAAAGGCACATGACAGTATGGCGGGTTTAACTTCAGCGCGTCCGACCGGGTCCGGGGATTCGAACGCGGCAGGGCGGCGTTTGCTTCACATTCCGGTCATTCACAGCCAGGCGGAGATGGGCAGCCTCAGTCCCACAATCCAGGCAATCACGGTGCGGAAGCTGGGCGCCAAAGGATGGGAGCGCAACGTGAGCTTGATTGATGGCATCTGGACGCAAATCGAGCAAACGATTGACCGCTGGTCGCTGCCCTACGAGAAAGTGCGCCTCTACCAGGATGGGTTGCCGGTATGCGGGCGGGAACTGGAGATTGTCTCGGAACTGGCCAAGGCCGGCAGCCGCAACCACCAACTGCTGCTGCGCCTCAAGGAACGCGGCGCCACCCTGATGGGAACCGAATCGGCCGGCCTGCTGGTGCAGGAGTATAATCTGAGCAAACAAATGCTGGCAGCCAACGACTCGGCGACGGCTGCGCGCTGGGAGTCCCGCCACCAGGAGAGCAGCCGTTCCTTGCTCAAACGCCGCGACCAAGCCATCGCCGAACGGATCAACCACACGCTCTGCCGGGGTGAAATCGGCCTGTTGTTTTTGGGGATGTTACATTCCTTGGAGCGCTGGCTGGCTCAGGACATCCAGGTCACCCATCCGCTTTATCCGCCATCTTTGGGGGGACACTCATGACCACTAGCAAGGAGAAAAGCCAGGTTCTGATTGTGGACGACGAGGAGGCGATCTGCAAGTTGATCTCCCATTTGCTGGAGCAGGAGGGGTTTGCCCCGCTGGTGGCGCTGGACGGAAAGACGGCGCTGCAACAAGTGCGCACGGCGTCGCCCGACATGATGATCGTGGACCTGAAGCTGCCGGATTTGGACGGGCTGGAAATCCTTCGGCAGGCCAAAGCCCTGGATGAGGACCTGCCGGTGGTGATTTTGACCGCCCATGCGAAAGTCCACGGGGCAGTGGAGGCGATGCGGGCGGCCGCTTTCGATTATCTGGCCAAACCCTACGACCATCAGGAACTGCTACAGGTCGTCCGCCGCGCCCTGGCCCAACGGCACCTGAGCCTGAAGGTCAAACGGCTGGCCCGCCAGAACAACACCAGCCATGATCTGACGGAGATCATGGGTCCCAGCGCGGCCATCGGGCGGCTGATCGAGGACCTGAACTGCGTCGCCAAATCCAACTTCAGCGTCGTCATCATCGGGGAAACCGGCTCGGGCAAAGAAATCGTGGCGCAAGCCATTCACGGGAGCGGCCCGCGGGCCAAAGGCCCGTTTGTGCCGGTGGATGCCGGCGCAATTCCGGAGACGCTTTTTGAGGCGGAATTGTTCGGGCACGAAAAAGGGGCCTTTACCGGCGCGGTCGGCCGCAGGCCGGGCCGTTTTGAGCAGGCCAACGGGGGCACGCTCTTCCTGGACGAGGTCTTGAACATGCCGCTGGCCGCGCAGGCGAAAGTGCTCCGGGCGCTGCAAGAGAAGTCCTTTTGCCGGGTCGGCGGCACACAGCCAATCAAGATTGACGTGCGGGTGCTGGCGGCGGGCAACCAGGATTTGGATGCGGCCGTGGCGGCGGGACGGTTGCGGGCGGACCTCTTCTATCGGTTGAACGAGTTCACGCTGCGGATTCCGCCGTTGCGAGAGCGCAAGGAGGACTTGCTCTACCTGGCGAAGCGGTTCCTGGATTTGACCAACCAGGAATTGAAAAAAGCGGTGCAAGGGTTTTCCGAGCCGGCCATCCGGGTGCTGCTCGATCACCCGTGGCCGGGGAATGTGCGCCAATTGCGCTCGACCATCCGGCGGGCCGTGTTGCTGGCCGGCGAGGTGGTGACCGAACAGCATTTGGATGTTCTTCGCGAGAACAATGAGGCTTGGCGGCGCGCGGCCTCACCCGTCAAGGCGCAAGGCGCGTCCGCCGGCGAGCTTTCGCTCAAGGAAATCGTGGCCCAAAGCAGGATGCTCGTGGAGCGGGAGGTCCTGTCACAGACATTGCGTCAAACAGGCGGCAACAAAGCCAAGGCCGCACGCCTGCTTCGAGTGGACTACAAAACGATTCAATCGAAGATCAAACGTTACGGGATAGACACAAATGAGGAAACACAATGAAAAAAAAGAACCCAGGCAAAAATGAACCCGCGGGCGAAGCCGGCGGCAGTATTGGAGGCATCCTGTCGGGACTGACCGGCTTGGTGGAAAGGCTCAACGAGCTGGCGGAAACGGGCGGCGAACTGCGGCGCGGCGGCGAGATTCACGGCGCCGGCAAGGGGCTGAAAGGCATCTACGGATTTACGGTGAAGGTCGGCTTGGGCGAAGAGGGGGCGCACGTCGAGCCGTTCGGAAACATTCGCACCGACAAGGCCACCGGCCAGCCGGTGGTGGAGGAAATCCGGGAACCGGTTGTGGACCTGTTCGAGGAGAAAGACCACCTGCTGATTGTGGCCGAGATGCCGGGGATCGGGGCCGCGGACGTGCGGCTGGAGGTCAAGGACGACGTGCTGACGATCACGGCAACCAAAGGCGACAAGAAGTACCGCAAAGAGATGCTCCTGCCCGGCAGTTATCCCAGGGAAAAAATGGGCCTCTCGTGCAACAACGGGGTGCTGGAAATCAAGTGTGTCAAATGAAGGGAGTCTGACCTATGGATAAAACGGAATCCGCGCCCCTCAAACTCAAAGTGACGGAGGCCATCGTCAAAGACGTGGGGCGTGCTCTGGCGCGCATCGGGCCGGAAGACATGGAGCGGCTGCAAGTGGCCATTGGGGACACCGTCGAAGTGGCCGGCAAACGGGCCACCGTTTGCAAAGTGATGCCCGCCTACAAGGAACTGCGGGGCCAATCGCGCGTGCAACTGGACGGCCTGACCCGTGAGAACGCCGGGGCCGCGCTCGATGAGTTTGTCCAGATGCGCAAAATGGCCGTGCGCCCGGCCCAGCGCATCGGGCTGGCGCCGCTGACGATCGCGCCCGACGGCCGGGACCTGCAATACATCGGCAGACTGTTGGACGGCCTGCCGGTGCAGGCGGGAGACCGGATTCGGGCGGCGTTGTTTGGCAGCCGTTCCGCCGATTTCAAGGTGGAAAACACGCTGCCGCGCGGGCCGGTGCTGATTGTTCCGACAACCGAACTGGTGATCGGCAAGGCGGAGGTCAAGGAGCGCGCCCGGATGGCTGTGCCCTATGAAGACATCGGCGGCCTCAAGCCGCAGATGCACCGCATCCGGGAGATGATTGAACTGCCGCTGCGTTACCCGGAAGTGTTCGAGCGGCTGGGCATCGACGCGCCCAAAGGCGTGCTTCTGCACGGCCCGCCCGGTTGCGGCAAGACGCTCATCGCGCGGGCCATCGCGCATGAAACCGAAGCCCAATTCTTTGCCGTGAGCGGGCCGGAGATCATCCACAAATTCTACGGCGAGAGCGAGGCGCATTTGCGCAAGGTCTTCGACGAGGCGACGCGCCAGGGGCCGAGTATCATTTTTCTGGATGAGATAGACGCCATTGCGCCGCGGCGGGAGCAGGTGGTCGGCGAGGTGGAAAAACGGGTGGTCGCCCAACTCCTGGCGCTGATGGACGGGCTGAACAAACGGCAGAATGTCATTGTCATCGGCGCCACCAACATTCCCAACGCCTTGGACCCGGCGTTGCGGCGGCCCGGCCGATTTGACCGGGAGATCGCGATTCCGATTCCGGACCGCCACGGGCGGCTGGACATCCTGGAGATCCACAGCCGGGGCATGCCATTGAAGCCGGATGTGGATATGAGCCGTCTGGCGGAGATCACGCATGGATTTGTCGGCGCGGACCTGGAGGCGCTCTGCCGGGAGGCGGCGATGATTTGCCTGCGGGACATTCTGGCCGACCTGGATTTTTCCCTGGCCAAAATTCCCTACGAGCGTCTGGCCAAACTGGAAGTGCGCATGGACCATTTCCTGACCGCCCTGCGGGAGGTCGAACCGTCGGCCATCCGGGAGGTGTTTGTCGAAGTGCCCAATGTGCGGTGGAGCGATGTCGGCGGGCTGGCCCGGCTGAAACAACGGCTGATGGAAGCCGTCGAGTGGCCGTTGCGTTACGCGCCGCTCTTTGAGCAGGCGGGAGTGCGCCCGCCCAAGGGCCTCCTGCTCTCCGGCCCGCCCGGCTGCGGGAAGACGCTTTTGGCCAAAGCCATCGCCAACGAAAGCCAGGTGAATTTCATTTCGGTCAAAGGCCCGGCGCTGCTCTCAAAATATGTCGGCGAATCGGAGCGGCAGGTGCGCGACGTGTTTCGCAAGGCCCGGCAGGCGGCGCCGTGCATCATTTTCTTTGACGAACTGGACGCTTTGATGCCGGCGCGCGGCGGCGCGGTTTCGGACACGCCGGTGACGGACCGTGTGTTGAGCCAATTCCTGGCGGAGTTGGACGGCATCGAAGAACTCAAAGGCGTTTTGGTGCTCGGGGCCACCAACCGGCTGGATCGGCTGGATCCGGCGCTGCTCCGGCCCGGCCGTTTTGACGAAGTGGTGGAAATCCCGCTGTCGGAGGAACCGGAGCGGCGCGAAATTTTTGAAGTCCATCTGCGCGGCAAACCGGTGGCGCGGAACGTCAAAATCAGCGACTTGGCGGCCAGGAGCGAGGGCTTCAGCGGGGCGCAAATCGCGTCGGTCTGCAATCTGGCGGCGCTCCGGGCGGTGCGCCGGGCGGTGGCGCTGGCCGGCGGCGGGGACACTGGCAAAGCGCCCGCGGCGCCTCAGGCCAAGGCGCTGATCGAGGCGGATGATTTGGAAGCCGCGCTGGCGGAAGTTTCTCCCAAGCCATGAACGAAGAATCCAACGGCGCGTTTTACGTTTACGGGTTCACGCAGGCCGGCCTCGTGCCGGAAGCCGCGGAGGCGGCGATGAGTGAGGGCGGGGTTTCCGCAAGCCTTGCCAGCGCCGGGATTGATGAGCCGCACGCGCCATTTTTCCGGCGCAACGGGAGAGTGGCGGCGGTCTTGAGCCGGGTTTCGCAATCTGAATTCTGCGGGCCAACCGGTGAAAAGAATCTGCAAGACCTGGCCTGGCTGGCCTCGCGCGCCTACCGGCACCAGGCCGTGCTGGAGCAGGTGATGCGCCTGGGCGCGGTGTTGCCGGCGCGGTTCGGCACGCTTTTTTCCTCGACGGCAAGCCTGGAAAGTTTTATGCGGCGACATGAAGCCGCCATGGCCCGGTTTCTGGAGCGCGTGCGCGGCCAGGAGGAATGGGCGGTGAAGGGCTTCCTGGATCAGGGGCGCGCGGAGGCGGAGTGGCTGGCTCGCCGGCGGTCAGAGGAGTCATGCCGGTCGGATGGGCCGCCCGGCGCGGCCTACTTGCGGGAACAAAGCCTGCGGATGCAAGCCAGGCAGGAATTGGACGACCGGCTCGCGGAGGCGTGCGGCGACCTCTTGGACGAGTTAAATCGCCTGGCTTCTGAAATTGTCCCGCGCCGGATTCTGGCGCGCGAAACACCGGACACGGCGCGGGAGATGGTGCTGAATTGGGCGGTGCTGTTGCCGTCAGCGGCGGTGGGGGATTTTCGCGGCCGGATCGAACGCGTGAACGCGGAACAAAATTCCGGCGGACTGGCTTTGGAAGTGTCTGGTCCCTGGCCCCCCTACAGTTTCTGTCCGGTCCTGGAAGCGGAGTCGGCGTCGGAAGGGGCCATAGTGGAGAAGGAAAGCCATGAGCGGAGAGAATGCGGATACAAAGCGGGATGACAGCCTCTACGAGATGCTGTTGAATGCGATTCCATCGTCGGTATTGCTGATCGGGCGGGATTTGCGGATCACGTTGGCGAACCGCAATTTTCTGGAAAGGTGCCGGCGCACCAAGGAAGAGACGCTGGATCGGCGGTTGCCGGAGGTTTTTCCGCCCGCGATTTTGGATCACACGGAGATTGTGCGGCGCATTCAAAGCGTTTTTGCGACCAACACGCCAACCACCGGCGAGAGAATCACCTACCGCGCGCCGGGCGGACTGATGCGGATTTACTACTACCGGGTCCTCCCCTTGCCGGACCGGGACAATGTGGAGTTTGCCATCCTGGTGATGGAGGACGTGACGGAACGGGAGCGTTTGAGCGAGGACATCCGGCGGATGGAGCGGCACCTGAGGATCGTGGTGGAGAGCACCAGCGAAATCATTCTATCGACCGACACCGAGGGCCGGATACTCAGTTGGAACCAATCCGCCGAGCAGATTTCCGGCTACACCCCGCAGGAAGTGGAAGGGAAGCACTTTTGGGAGTTTTGCGCCCCGGAGCATCAGGCCGGCGTGCGCCGGTTGTTTTCCGAACCGCAAGCGGCGAAAAGCTCGCAACGGCCGGAATGGAATTTGGTGACGAAAAGCGGCAAAGAGGTTCCCGTGTCCTGGATTTGTTCGCCCATGATGGACGACCGGGGCGAAACCATCGGCATTGTGGCGGTCGGGCGGAACCTGACGGAAAGCTTCAAGCTCGAAGCGCAATTGTTGCAGGCCCAAAAGCTGGCGGCCCTCGGGGTGATGGCCGGCGGCATTGCGCATGAGTTGCGCAATCCCCTGGCGATCTGTTCCTCCGCCGCCCAGTTCCTGATGCAGGAGGAAATCACGCCGGAGTTCCGCCGCCAGTGCGCCCAAAAGATGCAACAGGGAATGCAACGGGCCTCCGGCATCATCGAACACCTCTTGAAATTCACGCGGCCTTCCGAGCGGGGCGACCGGGTCAAGTTGGACCTGGTGACCGTCCTGAAAGAAACGCTGGCGTTGGTGGCCGACCAGGCCAAGATTCAAAATATAAACGTCCGGGCACAACTGCCCGATGCGCCCGCGTTCGTGGATGGGGACGCTCACCTGCTCCAACAGGTATTCATGAACCTGTTCTTGAACGCCATCCACGCCATGCCCACCGGGGGCCAACTTGGGGTGGTCGTCGAGACGGCCCTCCACCAGGTCAGCGTCCGGGTGACCGACACCGGGCACGGCATCGCGGCGGCGGACCTGGGCAACATTTTCGATCCGTTCTACTCGAAGTCCAACGGCAGAAGAGGCACCGGCCTGGGTCTGCCGCTTTGCTACGCCGTTGTCAAACAGCACGCCGGCACCATTGAGGTGGACAGCGCGACCGGACAAGGCAGCACCTTCACGGTGCGATTGGACCTGAGCGCGGACTGATTCCTGAAGCGGAGCGATGAGCCGCGAATACCTCATTGTGGATGACGAGCCGGACCTATGCTGGGCCTTGGAGAATCTTTTGGCCTCCAAAGGGCTGCCTTGTCAAAAAGCCCAGACCGCCCAGGCGGCGCTGGACTTGATGAAGGCGCACCGGTTCCAACTCGCGTTCCTGGATGTCACCCTGCCGGATATGGACGGGCTGGAATTGGCCAGGCGTTTGCGCAAGCTGGACCCCTCGCTGCGCTTCGTAATCGTCTCCGGGTACCTTAACAATGAAGCGGTGGCCGTGGCCCAGGCCCAGGCCGAAGGGCTGATTTGCGCCTGCATCAACAAACCTTTCCTGCACGAAGAAATCCTCAGCGTCATCGAGGACTTGGCGGCCGAGGACGGGGCGCCGTGAGGAGAGGCCGCCACGCCAGTAGGGAGTGCGCGCCAGGGAACCCATTCCCTAGAAGGCGTCCGGCGGGCCGTGGCTGAATCCAGGAACCGGCGGAAAGCCCGGTGAATGGGACGGCCCGCAGGCGGCGGCAACTCCTCCCCCGGACATGGCATGACCTATGCAGGGGTTGTCGGCGAGAACGATTCCAGGTGTTCTGGAAGGGTCATAAGTAAGCGAAACATTAAAAAGAAGAACGAATATGGCAAAAGTCACAAAAGCAACAGACTCCTCGAGTCTGGCGGAAGTGGTGGATCGAATTCTTGACAAGGGCATCGTGATTGATGTCTGGGCCAAGGTTTCACTGGTCGGAATCGAGCTGGTTTCCATTGAAGCCCGCGTCGTCATCGCCTCCGTTGAGACGTACTTGAAGTATGCCGAGGCCATCGGCCTGACGGCGACCGCGGCAGCCCCTGCCTAAACAAGGCGGAGGCGGAAAGTGTCGGGCGGGGAATTGATTCCCTTCTCCGCCTGACGCCACGGCGCAACCGGGAATCCTCGAACCAGGAAAGGTTTTTGCATGACAAGTAATTTAACCAATGACATGGAGCGGTTGTGCGGCCAAATCGCGGCGTTGCGGGACAGCCGCGCGGACCTGATGAGCCACCTCGCGGAAGCCCGCGTGGAAATGCAGGCGGCGGTCAGCCAGATGGTGGGCGGCTTCGGAGAGGCCCGATCCGAGATGGCCAAACAAACCAGAGCCGAACTGGGCGGATTTGTCGCGCGCGTCAAGGAAACGGTGACCGAGCTGCGGCAAACGGTCGCCAAGTTGCAGGAGGAGTTCCGGGATGACCTGGCGGGCGCCCACCGGGCGTGGCATGGCGCCAGCGCCGGGCACCGTCCGGCGCCAACGGTCTTAAAGACGTCGTTTCGGGCTGAGGAACCGTCCGACGAGTCGGCGCCCAAAGCAAAGAGGAAGAAACGGTAGGAGCGGCGCGCCGCCGCCGTTTCTCGGGACAGTTCGGCCCCAATGACCGGGTTTTGGAATGGGATGGGTTGCATGGAATGGCTCCGCACGAAAGCGGTTGGGAGACTATCGGTCATTGGGGCTGCTCCGACCCGGATGCCCCCGGCCCCTTAATCAACGATAAAAACACTGACGCTTCCGCATGAATGTTCGCAACTCCAAAGCGCCCGGAAAAGAAAGGGTGGAAAGCGCCCCCGACACCTTTTTGCCCGAACCGAGCAACGGGTTTGTGACGACGCCGTTTGTGGAGCAGATCGCAAAGCGGGCGCTGACCTATTTGCAGGCGGGCTATCCGATCCATTTCGCCGGCGCCGCCGGCACGGGCAAAACCACGGTGGCGTTTCACGTGGCCGCGCAACTGGGCCGGCCGGTGTCGCTCATCCACGGGGACGATGACTTCGGCAGTTCGGACCTCGTCGGCCAGGACAGCGGCTACCGCAGGCACAAGGTCATTGACAACTACATCCATTCGGTTGTCAAAACCGAGGAGGAGATGAAGTCGCTGTGGCTGGAAAACCGGCTCACGACCGCCTGCCAAAACGGGGACACGCTCATCTACGACGAATTCAACCGCTCGCGGCCTGAAGCCAACAATCCGTTTCTGAGCATCTTTTCCGAGCGCATCCTGAACCTGCCCAAGCTGCGCCGCTCCGGCGGCGGCTACTTGCAGGTGCATCCGGAGTTCCGCGCCATTTTTACCTCCAATCCGGAAGAATACGCCGGGGTCCATAAAACCCAGGACGCTTTGATGGACCGGCTGATTACCATTCAACTGGAACACTACGACCGGGAGACGGAGGTTGAGATCACCATCGCCCGCTCCGGCATCGGCCCGGACGACGCCGCCATCATCGTGGACCTGGTGCGCAAGCTGCGGCGCGTCGGCGTGAGCAACAGCCGGCCAACCATCCGCGCCTGCATCGCCATCGCCCGCGTGCTGACTTTGCGCGGCGTGCATGCCCAGCCGGAGGATTCCATCTTTCAATGGGTCTGCCGCGATGTGCTGAATTCGGAAACGGCCAAGGTCACTCGTGACGGCCGCTCCATCATGCCCCAGAAGGTGGAGGAAGCCTTGCTCGGCGGTCTGCGCGCCCCGGCGGCTGCCATCCCGCCCATATCCCCTGCCCCGCGCCCTGCCACCAAGAAAGGAAACGGCCAATGCCTCCTCCAAAACGAATAATTCGCGGCGTCAAAGACATCCGCACCCGTTCCGGCACGCCGGACCAGGTGATTGTGCCTTACAAGGCCTACATGGCGATCACCGCCCTGGAGATGGAAAAATTCCGTCGCGAAACGGAACGCGAAAACCTGACGCTCCGCTTGAACAACGTCAACGCCCGGCTCCAGACGGTGGAGTCGGAAAAAGCGGCCCTGTTGCAGCGCCTGGGCAAGGAAACAGGCGGCCGGCCCCTGCGGCGGCCGATCAAATCTTCCCGGCCAATCCGGGATTGTCTTGCGGCGGGCACTGCCGGCGGATTCAAATTCCAGTATTGACACTGTTGCCACGGAGTCAGAGCCATGAACACGACTTCCGAATCCGGCCCGCTCAAGGGCGGAGAATACCTTTATGCCATCGCGGCCCTCGGCAAGGACCGCGCCTACGATGTGGCGGGCATTGACGGCGGCGCCGTTTATAGTGTCCGCCATGGCCCCGTGGCGGCGGTGGTCAGTGATTGCGCCCGGCAAAAACTCCGCCCGGAACGCGCCCACCTGGCGGCCCACAAAGAAGTCCTCCAGCGGCTGATGCTGGACGGCACCGTGCTGCCGATGGCCTTCGGCACCATTGCCGACGATGTGAAAGCGGTGCGGCGGCTGCTGGCGCTCAACCAGGAAGTTTTTATGGAACAACTCGAGCGCGTGGCGGGCAAGGTCGAGATGGGTCTGCGCGTGAAGTGGGACGTGCCGAATATCTTCGAGTATTTCATTGATATTCACGCCGAATTGCGCGCCGCGCGCGACCGTTTGCTGGGGAACCAGCGCGAACCGCGCCCCGAGGACAAGATCGAACTGGGGCAATTGTTCGACCGCATCCTCAACGAAGACCGCGCCGCCCATTCTGAAAAGCTGGAGGAGGCGCTGGCGCCCTGCTGCGCCGAAATCAAGCGGTCGCCGCTCCGCAACGTCAACGAGGTGGCCAATCTTAATTGCCTGGTCGCGCGCCACGAGCAAAAGCAACTGGAAGAGGCGGTTTTCCAGGCCGCCAGCCTGTTTGACAACAACTACGCCTTCGATCTGAACGGACCGTGGGCGCCCCACAATTTCGTGGAGATGGACCTCAAACTCAACGGCCGCAAATGAACCGGATGCCCGATGCTGCTCCTGGACAAACTCCTGCTCTCTCCCCTTTACGCCACCGTCTGGGCGGCCCGCCAGGTCCATTACGCCATCCAACAAGAGCAGGCGGCGGAACCGGAGCGCATTACCGCCGACTTGAGCGAGCTTTACATGATGCTGGAAACAGGCCGGCTGGCCGAAGCGGAATTCATTGCCCGCGAAAAGGAGCTGCTCGACCAGTTGGACCGGATTGAGGAGCGGGAGAACGGCTCCAACAAGACCAGAGAAGGGAGATGAGCGCGCCGGCTCCATCCTTCCTGGCGGACCAGGGGATCAGACTCCTGCTCTTCGGCGGCAAGGGAGGAGTGGGAAAAACCTCGTGCGCCACGGCGACGGCGCTGCAACTGGCCAGAGACTCTCCCGGAACGGCTTTTCTTCTGGCCTCCACCGACCCGGCCCACTCGGTGATGGACAGTCTGGCGGGGGCAGTGCCGCCGTCCAATTTGCAGGTCATTGAATTGGACGCCCGGGAATGTCTGGCCGCCTTCAAGTGCCGGCACGGCCCCAAGCTCTACGCCATTGCCTCGCGGGGGACCTTTCTCGACCACTACGACATCAGCCGCTTTTTGGACCTTTCCCTGCCGGGGTTGGACGAACTGATGGCTTCGCTGGAAATCGCCGGCTGGGTCGCCGCCCGGCGTTACCAAACCATCGTGGTGGACACCGCGCCCACCGGCCACACGCTCCGATTGCTGGCCATGCCCGCGTTGCTCCACAACTGGCTCGGAGCCCTGGACGCTTTGCTGGCCAAACACCGCTACATGAGACAGCTCTTCAGCGGCGCGGTTAATCGCGACGAGATTGATGTCTTCCTGGAGGAACTGGCCGGCTCTGTCAAACAGATGGAAGCCTTGCTCCGGGATTCCAGGCAGAGCCGGTTTGTGCCCGTGATGCTGGCCGAACAGATGAGCCTCGGCGAAACCCGCGCCCTGCTGGCGGAACTGCAACGCGCGCAGGTGCCGGTCAACGATATTGTCGTCAACCGGCTGTTGCCGGAGAATGAATGCCCGGTTTGCGCGGACGGGCGCGTCCAGCAAAGCCGCATCTTGAATGAGATACTCAGCAGCCGCGATTTGTCCCCGTACGCCTGGTGGGGCGTGCCCCTGTATCCGAAAGAAGTTTGCGGCGCCGACGGCCTGCTTGCGTTTTGGGGAGGATTGACGCGCCTGACCCGGATGCCGGTTTGTCCTGAAACGCCAATTCCCCCGAACCGTCCGCGGGTGGAAAGGGCGGCCCGCCCGCCCGGCGAACAATCGTTGCTGCTCTTCGCCGGCAAAGGCGGCGTGGGCAAGACCACCCTGGCCTGCGCCACCAGTGTGCGTTTGGCCCAGGACTCGCCCGCCCGCGAGGTGCTGCTTTTTTCCACCGACCCCGCCCACTCGCTGGCCGACTGCCTGGGAGCGCCGGTCGGCCCCGCGCCAAAACGGATTTGTCCCGGGCTGACGGCGCTGGAGATTGACGCCGAAGCCGAATTTCGCGCCCTGAAGCAACTTTACAGCGAGGAGTTGCAGTCCTTCCTCAGCTCGCTCTTGCCGGAAATGGACCTGGCCTTTGACAGGGAAGCGATGGAACGGATTGTGGACCTTTCGCCGCCAGGGCTGGACGAAGTCATGGCCCTGGCCCGCGTGATGGACCTCTGCGACCAACACCATTACCGCACCCTGGTGCTGGACTCCGCGCCCACCGGGCATCTGATCCGGCTGCTGGAAACGCCGGAGTTGGTTGATTGCTGGTTGAAGGTCTTTTTTGGCCTGTTCCTCAAATACAAACAGATTTTTCGCCTGCCCAAGGTGTCGCAACGGCTGGTGGAAATATCGAAAGCCCTCAAACGCCTGCGGGCGCTGCTGGCCGATCCGGCCCAGTGCGCCCTTTACGGCGTGGCCATCCTCACGGAGATGGCCTTTGAAGAAACGAAAGACCTGTGGGCGGCCTGCCAGCGGATGCAGGTCAACGCGCCGTTGCTCTTCCTCAATCTGGCCACGCCGCCGGGCGACTGCCGTTTGTGCTCCGCGCTCCGGCGCCAGGAATCTGTTATCGGACAAAAATTCCGGCGGGCGTTCCCCGCCGCGGCGCAAGTCGTGGTTTATCGGCGCGGGGAGCCTCGCGGTTTGGAGCGTTTGGGCGAACTCGGCCAGGAACTCTATGCCGCCCCAGTCACAACGGAGGCGAACCATGCGTGATTTCCCCCCCCAGCGAACCCGGCACATTTCCTTGTGCGAAGCCTTGGATCGCGTCCTGAACACCGGCGTCGTGGCGCTCGGCGACGTGACGTTGTCGGTGGCCGACGTGGACCTGATTTACCTGGGGCTGCAACTGGTCGTCACTTCCATTGAAAGCGGCCGGGAACTCGCTCCGGCAACCGCCGGGCCGCAACTTGGCCCCGATTCGCGCGGCGGCCCGCGACTGATGCCAAGAGAGGAAAGGCCAGCCATTCCTGTAGTAGAGCGGCCCCCCGGCTCGTCTGTTTCCGGTGCCACTGGCGAAGAAACCGAACTCATTGCCGACGCCATTGCCAGCGCCGATTCCGACCGGAAAAAGAATGGGCTGGGGCAATTGGTTTTGACCTTGATGAAACTCCTTCACGAGCTGCTCAAACGCCAGGCCCTCCGGCGCATCGAAGGCGGCGCCCTCACCGCGGCCCAGATCGAGCGGATGGGCGTGACGCTCATGAACCAAGCCCGCGAGATTGAGAGGCTGCGGAAAGATTTCGGCCTGCCGGAAGAAGACCTGAACCTCGACCTCGGCCCGCTGGGCAAACTGCTCTGACACCATGACCTCGCAACGACACATCGAACATTCCACCAGCGGCGCCACCTTGGCCGACCTGCTCGAACGAATCCTGGATAAAGGCATCGTCATCGCCGGCGACATCAAGGTGAAGATCGTGGACATCGAGTTGCTGACCATCCAGATTCGGCTGCTGGTCTGTTCGGTTGACAAGGCCAAGGAGATCGGCGTGGATTGGTGGGTCAATCACCCCGCTTTCAGCCGTCACCAGCAAGAGCAGCTCTCGGACTCCGTTTTCAAGCTCGAAGAACGGCTGGCCCGGATCGAGACGCGCTTGCCCGCCCCGGCTCCAGCCGGTTCTCCCAAGGCGCCATGATGCCGCCACCGGCGCCGGAGATTTTTTCTTCTTGTCATTTTTTCAAAAGCCCGGGCCGGCTATTTGCCGCCGCGCTTGCCGTTGTTCTCCCCTGCCCTTTTGCCGTTTCCTTCTCAAGAAACCACTGATGAGAAATGCGGGCTAATATAGGGAGCGCCGGCCAGGGAACCAATTCCCTAGAAGGCCGCCGGCGGGCCGCGGCTGAATCTGAAAACCGGCGGAAAGCCCAATGAATGGAACGGCATCGCCAGGCGGCGGCAGTCTCCCCCCGACATGGCATGACCTATGCGCAAGCAACGGGCGAGAACGATTCCAGGTTTCCTTGAAGGGTCATAAGTGAGCGAAACATCAAAATCAAAGAATGTGAAACGCCCGGTTCAACCAAGCTGCATTCTTCCGCCCATGCCGCACCCGCCTGTTCGTATAACGACTGCTAAGAGAACATTAACCACACGTATGAAAATTACCGCCCTAAAAAGACAAACGCGTCGATATGCGCTCAACCAGATTGAATTGCCGGCAGGAAGACCGGAACCCGTCCACGCTGACCGGCGCCAAGTGCCGACCGAATGGCCGGACCCGCCTAAAGCGTTACACCTGGCGCTGCTGATTATCCGCGGCAGCCTGGCGGCGCTCGTGGCGGCAGGCGCGCTTTGCCTCCCGGAGACCGGCCTGGCAGCTCCCTATTATCAGTCGCCCACCTTCACCACGCAGCCGGCGAGCCACGCGGTGAGCGCGGGTAACACGGCAACTTTCACGGCGGGCGCGTCGGGCAGCCCCGTTTACCAGTGGTACTTCGCGTTCAACGGAGTGACCAACCTGATCGCGGGAGCGACGGACACTTCTCTAAACGTGCCGGGCAACTACATAAACCAGGGAAATTATTTCTGCGTGGCCAGCAATTCCTACGGCGCGACGACTAGTTCGGTCGTTACGTTGGACGTTCAATACGGGTGGACCAGCTTTAACTACACTGGATATTATGAGGGCTATACCGTTCCGCCCGGCGTCACCAACCTCGCGGTGGATGCCATAGGATCGGGCGCCGGAAGCGGCGGCAGCGACGCCGGTGTCTGTGGCGGCGTGGGCGGCCCGCGCATTTGGTTCTGGGGCGTTGTGGGAGTGAACGACGGCGGCACCGTCTCAATGTACCTGGGTGGCTATGGCGGCAACGGCGAAAACCAAGTTACCGGTACCGGCGGCGGACAGGGTGGATGGTCTGCCTGGACCGGTGGTTGGAACGGCGGCAACGGTGGCGCTGCCGGTGCCTCCGGCTCATCTGGCGGCGGCGGCGGCGGCGGCCCGGTTAGCTTAATTATATTTCCTTCAAGCTTGTCCAATCCAGACTTGGTTTTGGGTGGAGCGGGTGGCGGCGGCGGTGGCGGCAGTCAAGGTCGATGCGGGACTGGCCAGGGCGAAGCGAGTTATCCTTTGCCCAGTTCTGATGGGTATTATCCCAACGACGCCTATAATGGCGGCCAAGGGGCCACTTCATTTGGCGATGGCGGCGGCGGCGGCGGCGGCGGCGGCGGAATATGGGACCCATCTTGGGGCGGTGGGTTTGGCAACGGTGACACTGTTGGCGGCGGCGGATCGGGCGGCTATTCGTTTCAACCGGACAATATCGTGCCACCGGGCAACCCTTGGAATTACAACTACGCCAGTGACGCACAAAGCTCGGCGATGTGCGCCTTTCGTCCGGCGCCTCTGGCCTTGATCTCGATGCCGGGCACAAACATCGGCGTTCTGTCCGGCCAGAGCTTGTCGTTGACCGCGCAGATCTTTACCCAGGACACAGTTGAATACATTGCTTGGTATTGCAACGGCAACTATTACAACGAACCCACGGTGAACTCCTTGGGCAATGGTGTTTATAACTCCACGCTCGATCGCGGAACCGGCTACACGAATGGCGAGGTCTGGACGGTTCAGATTGAGACTTACCTCTATTCTTATTGGGGCGAAGAGATTTTTCCGGTCGCCATCAGCACGCCGACCACGGTGTCCGTGCTTTTGACGGCTCCAGTGATCACCAGCGAGCCGACAAACCTGACCGTGTTCAGCTCCAGCAACGCCTCTTTCAGCGTGACGGCGACTGGGGCGGTCCCGCTCAGTTACCAGTGGTGGGCCAATGAGGCCGAGATCAGCGGCGCCACCAACGCGAGCTTCAGCCTGGCCGGCGCCCTGATGAGCGATGCCGGCAGCTATACCGTGGTGGTGAGCAACGCCTATGGCAGTGTGACCAGCAGCGTGGCGGCCTTGACGGTGAATCAAACCACCCCAGCGGTCAGCGCCTGGCCTGTCGCCAGCGGCATTATCTACCCGCAGACCCTGTCGGCTTCCGCCTTGCTCGGCGGCAGCGGCAGTGTGGACGGCACGTTCGTCTTCGCCAACCCCGCGGCGATTCTGAATGTGGGCACGAACCTTGTTTCGGTTGTGTTCACGCCGAATGACGCAGCCGACTACGCCACAGTCAACGGCGCCGTGGCCATCTCCGTGGCGCAAGGCGTGGTGGGAATCACGGCCCTGCCGACCGCTTCGCCCATCACCTTCGGCCAGAGCCTGGCCTCCTCGAGCTTGACCAATGGCAGCGCGACGGTGGACGGCAACTTCACTTTTGCCAACAACAGCGTGACGCCGGCCGGCGCGGGGAGTTACAGCGCGGTGGTATTGTTCACGGCCACGAACACCAACTACTCGGTCTTTACGACCAATATCGCGGTCACGGTGAACAAGGCGACGGCCACGGTCGTGTTGAGCGGCACCAACCAGAACTACTCCGGCACGGCCACGAGCGTCACCGCCACCCCCACGCCGGCTGGTTTGGAGGTCGATGTGACTTACAATGGTTCCAGCATCCCGCCCGTGACGGCCGGCTCCTACGCGGTGGTCGCCACCGTCAACGACACGAACTACGCGGGCGCCGCCACCGG
The DNA here is from genome assembly GCA_049510745.1 of Verrucomicrobiota bacterium. Taxonomy (GTDB): domain Bacteria; phylum Verrucomicrobiota; class Verrucomicrobiia; order Limisphaerales; family Palsa-1400; genus PLGF01. The sequence goes on from JBEKYR010000019.1 coordinate 80,595, forward strand.
CACGCTCCTTGTAGGCAAAATCCCACTGCTTGTGGCCGCTCAGAATGCGACCAATGGCTACGGCGCGACTAATGCTCCCTTCACGGTCGTCGCCAATGGATTCACGAACGGCGAGACGCTGAACGCCCTCTCCGGCAGCTTGACCTTCACCGTTGAGGACACCAACAACACCGTGATCTCCGTGGACACCAACACCCCGGCGGGGACCTACACGATCATTCCCGGCGGCTTGGCCTCGAGCGACTACACGATCACCTATACCAACGGCGCCTTGACGATACTTCCCGCAATCTTGACGGTGACGGCGGATAGCTTGACCAACGTCTATGGGTCGCCCATGCCGGCTCTGACCTGGAGCTACCAGGGATTTACGAATGGCGAAGGCACCAATGTGCTCTCCGGCGCGCCGAGCCTGAGCACCAATCTCTCCTCCGGCAGCCCGGTCGCGGGCAGTCCTTATGCGATTACCATCACCAACGGGACGCTGAGCGCCAGCAACTACGTGTTCCTCTTCAATTGCGGAACTTTCACCGTCCTGCCGGCTGCCCTTGGCGTGAACGCCAACAGCGTGACCAATGTGTATGGATCGCCCCTGCCGGCGCTGACCGGTTCAATGGCGGGCGTCACGAACAACGATCCATTGTCGGTCTCCTTCACCACCGTCGCAACCCGGAGCAGCAACGCCGGCGCTTACGACATACTGCCCCTGTTCAACGACCCGAGCCTGCTGGCCAATTATACAGTCACCACCAATGTGGGGACGTTCACCGTAACCCCGGCGCCCCTGCTCGTGACCGCCGACAATCAAACCCGGGCCTACGGCTACGCCAACCCAACGCTTACGATTACTTATAGTGGATTTGCGGCCGGCGATGACGCCACCAAACTGGACGTGGCGCCCATTGCCACGACGAGCGCCACGCTGACATCTCTTCGGGGCCTGTATCCCATTTCCGTTGGTGGCGGCGTGTCCGGCAACTACACCTTTACTTACGTCAACGGCTCACTGACAGTCACCAAGGCGCCGCTGACCATCGTGGGCAACAACGCCAGCCGTCCCTACGGCGGGGCCAACCCGGCCTTCTCAGCGACCATCACCGGCGCCATGAACAACGACAATATCACCGCGCGGTTTTCCACTTCGGCAACTACGAACAGCGCGCCCGGAGACTATATCATTCAGCTTTCAGTAAGTGATCCCGGTGGCAAGCTCGGCCAGTACGACACCACACTGAACAGCGGAATCTTGACCGTATCCGGAGCGTCTTTGATTGGCACTGTGGAGAATGTCAGCCGGGCTTACGGCCAAACCAACCCTGTGTTCACCGTCACTTACGGCGGGTTTGTCAACAGCCAGGACGCAAGCCTGGTCACCGGGGACCTGATCTTCGCCTGCACCGACACCAATGGAGTCAGCGTGGACACCAACTCGCCCGTTGGAACCTATCCCATCCTTGTGGCCGGCGGCCAAACCGCGCCCAACTACATCATCCAGTACACAAACGGCACGCTCACCGTGACGCAGGCGGTATTGACGGTGGCGGCGAATGCCACCAACCGCGTGTATGGCGCCGCCAACCCGTCCTTCACCAGCATCATCACCGGCTATGTCAACGGCGAGGATTCCAACGTCCTGAGTGGCACGTTGAACATTGCCAGCCCGTCGGACGCCACCAGCCCTGTGGGCACGTATTCGATCATCCCGAGCGGCGTGTCGGCCACCAACTATTCCATCAAGTTCTCCAATGGCGAATTGACCGTGACGCAGGCGCCGCTGTTTGTTTCCGCCAGCAACGCCAGCCGGCTCTATGGACAGTCCAATCCCACGTTGACCGGCTCTGTGACGGGCTTGGCCAATAATGACAATCTGGGCCTGACTTTCGTCACCGCGGCCACACCGGCAAGCCCGGTCGGGAACTATGATATAGCTCCCGCGTTCGGCGATCCTGACAGCAAACTGAGCAATTACCAACTCACCAACAACAACGGGACTCTGACGGTGGGCCAGGCGCCCCTGACCGTTGTCGCCGCCAATCAAACGCGGATTTATGGACAGTCCAATCCCACGTTGACCGGCACGGTCAGCGGCGTGGTGAATGGCGACAATATCACCGCAAGCTACAGCACGACCGCCACGGCGGAGAGTCCGGTTGGATCGTATAGCATCGTGCCGTTGGTCAACGATCCACAAAGCAAACTGGCCAATTACGCCGTCAGTTCGACCGATGGAACGCTTGCGGTCACAACCGCGTCGTTGGTGGTCACAGCCAGCTATCAGACCCGGGTTTACGGAGCGACCAATCCCACATTCACGGCCACGTTCAACGGTTTCGTGAATGGCCAGACTTCCAGTGTTTTGGGCGGCACCTTGTCCGTCACAAGCCCGGCCGATCCCGCCAGCCCGACCGGAACCTATCCGATCATCCCCGGCGGATTGTCAGCCTCCAATTACTTGATTAGCTATGCGAATGGAACCCTGACCGTTTCGCAGGCGGCCTTGACGGTAACGGCCAATCCGGCGGCTCGCAGCTATGGAGCCACAAACCCGGTATTCAGCGCCACGATCTCGGGTTTCGTTAATGGAGACAACACCAATGTGATCAGCGGCCAGGCGGCTCTGAGCACATCGGCGGGCGTCTCCAGCCCGGTTGGAACCTACGGCATCCTCGCGGCGCAAGGAAACTTGAGCGCGGTCAACTATACTTTCAGTTTCAATAACGGGACCTTGACGGTGACGCCGGCGTCATTGACGGGCAGCGTGCAGAATGCCGCGCGCGCCTATGGCCAGACCAACCCCGTGTTCAGCGTCAGCTACTCGGGTTTTGTCAACAGCCAGGACAGCGGCGTCGTCTCTGGTCCGATCGCGTTCAGTTGCCTGGACACCAACAACGCCCCAGTCGATACCAACACGCCGGTCGGCGTGTATCCCATCGACGTGATTACTCCGCAGACCGCGCCCAACTACACCATTGGTTATGTGGACGGAACGCTGGCTGTCACCCAGGCGGTGTTGACGGTCTCGGCCGATCCTCAGAGCCGTCTCTACGGCACAACCAACCCGGCCCTCACTGTCACCTACAGCGGGTTCCTCAACGCCGACGGCACCAATGTCATCAGCGGTCAGCCTGATCTCAGCACCGCGGCCTATGACGCCAGCCCTGTTGGCAGTTATGCCATCGTGGTTGGGCTGGGCAGCCTCAGCGCCACCAATTACTCCTTCAGCCTGACCAACGGCACCTTGACCGTGGGCAAAGCCCTCTTGACGGTCACGGCCGACAACCAGACCCGCCTCTACGGCCAGACCAACCCCGTCTTCACCGTCCAGTACAGCGGATTTGTGGAAGGCGACAATGCGAGCGTGTTGAGCGGCGCTCCAACCCTGAGCACCTCGGCCGACACCAACACCCCGGTTGGAACCTACGACATCGTGGCGACCAACGGAAACCTGACGGCGACCGACTATGCGCTCAGCTTCGTCAATGGCACGTTGACGATCAACCCGGCGCCGCTGACCATCACCGCCAATGACGCCACTCGCCAATACGGCATGACCAATCCGCCGTTCACGGTCACGCCGCAGGGTCTTGTCAATGGACAGACCACCAATGCGCTCGCCGGGACGCTGACCATCACCACTTCGGCCAATGCGCACAGCAATGTCGGCGCCTATGCCATCGTGCCGGGTGGATGGACCTCGAGCAATTACACCCTGAACTTCACCAACGGCACCCTGACCGTCTCGCAGGCCCCGTTGACGGTCACTGCCAACAATACGAACCGCATTTACGGCCAAGCTAACCCGGCATTGACCGGCACTCGCAGTGGCATCATATACGATGACGAGCTGACACTCAGTTTCGGCACCGCCGCCACTGCGGGCAGCCCGGTCGGACCGTATGCGGTTTTCCCCATCTTCGCCGATCCGCAGGACAAGCTCGGCAATTACCTGGTCACGACCAACACGGGCACGTTGACGGTGTCACCCGCGTTGCTGACGGTTACGGCTGACGACCAGACCCGCGCTTACGGCCAGCCAAACCCGTCACTGACCGTCCATTACAGCGGATTCGCAAACGAAGACGGTCCCACGAATCTGAACGAACAACCCATTGCCAGCACCCAGGCCAGCCCGACGAATTTCCTCGGCCAATACCCGATCACCGCCGGCGGCGGGGCTTCGTCCAACTACACGTTCAGCTACATCGCCGGCGCACTGACCGTGACGCAAGCGGATTTGACCGTCATTGGCGATGACGCCGCGCGGGCCTATGGCCAGAGCAACCCCGTTTTCACCTCCACGATCACGGGTGTGGCCAATGGTGATAACATCACGGTCGGTTACTCAACAATTGCAGTTCCGGCCAGCCATCCGGGAGGTTACGTCATTGAACTTGTGATGAACGATCCTGATGGCAAGCTGGGCGAGTACAACCTGACGCTCGTGAGCGGGACGCTGACGGTCACCAATGCTGCCTTGGTTGTTACGGTGGACAATCAGAACCGATTGTATGGCCAGCCCAACCCGCCGTTTACAGTGCAGTACAACGGGTTCGTCAATGGCCAGGGCACCAATACTCTCCGGGGTGCATTGACCTTCTCCTGCCGCGACAGCTTGAACAACCCGGCCGGCACTAACACGGCAGTGGGTTCCTATCCCATCACCGCCGCCGGACTGACCGCCACCAATTACACCATCCAATACGTTCCAGGAACGCTGTCGATTGGCAGAGCAACTCTGAACGTCACCGCAGCCAGCGCGCAACGGACTTACGGCGCCAACAATCCCACCTTCACGGCCACGATCAGCGGCTTCGTCAATGGGGAAACCGCAAGTGTTTTGGGCGGAGCTTTGTCGGTTACAAGCCCCGCAGACCACAACAGCCCGACAGGCGCTTATTCGATCATTCCCAGCGGTTTGACATCGGGAAATTACGCTGTGAACTTCCACAACGGCACGTTGACGGTGACACCGGCGTTGTTGACCGGCGCCGTGGCAAGTGTCGAGCGCGCCTACGGCCAGACCAATCCCGTGTTCAGTATCAGCTACTCGGGTTTCGTCAACAGCCAGGATAGCAGCGTCGCCTCCGGTTCGCTGGGATTCAGTTGCCTGGACACAAACAGCGCTGCTGTCGATACCAACACCCCCGTCGGAGCGTACCCCATCCATGTGACCACTCCCCAGACGGCGCCCAACTACACGATCACCTATGTGGACGGAACACTCACCGTCACGCAGGCCGTGTTACTCGTGACCGCCGACAATCAGAGCCGTCTCTATGGCGCCACCAACCAGACCTTGAGCGTCACCTACAGCGGGTTCCTCAACGCCGACGGCACCAATGTCATCAGCGGCCAGCCCGATCTCAGCACCGCGGCCTATGACGCCAGCCCCGCCGGCAACTACGACATCGTGGTTGGGCTGGGCAGCCTCAGCGCCACCAATTACTCCTTCAGCCTGACCAACGGCACCTTGACCGTGGGCAAAGCCCTCTTGACGGTAACGGCCGACAACCAGGTCCGCCTCTATGGCCAGTCCAACCCCGCTTTCACCGTTCACTACAGCGGATTCGTGGACGGCGATCAGGAAAACGTGTTGAGCGGCGCTCCAGCCCTCACCACCGTGGCCGACACCAACACCCCGGTTGGAACCTACGACATCGTGGCGACCCATGGAAACCTGACGGCGACCAACTATGCGCTCAGCTTCGTCAACGGCACGTTGACGATCAACCCGGCGCCACTGACCATCACCGCCAATGACGCCACTCGCCAATACGGCATGACCAATCCGGCCTTCACGGTCACGATCCAGGGCTTTGTGAATGGTGAGACCACCAATGCGCTGGCTGGAACGCTGACCATCACCAGTTCGACCGATCCGACCAGCGACGTTGGCGCCTATGCCATCGTCCCGGCCGGCTGGACGTCAAGCAATTACACCCTCGACTTCATCAACGGCGCCCTCACCGTCACACAGGCCCCGTTGACTATCACTGCCAACTGCGCCGTCCGCCAGTATGGCACTCCCAACCCGGTGTTCGGCGGAACTATCAGCGGGCTGCTCAACGGCGATGTGATCACCGCCAGTTTCACCTGCTCGGCGATTCAGTCCAGCCCCGCTGGCGTCTATACCATCGTGGCCAGCCTCGATGATCCGGAGAACTACGCCGTAACGCTCGTCAACGGCTCGCTCACTATCACCGTGGCCCTGATACCGACCGCGACGCCCGGCTTCTATGTCGTCGGCAGCGCGCCGGTCTTCGTCGATACCAACGCCTCCGTCACCGATGGCGGCAACCTCAACTTCAACGGTGGATCGCTCACGATAACGATCCTGACCAATGCCACTGCCCAGGACGCGCTCGACATCGAACCGCAAGGGACTGGCGCCGGCCAGATCGGTGTGCAATCCCTCAATGTCACTTACGGCGGCGCGGCGTTCGCCACCTTCTCCGGCGGCCAGGACCTCAACCCGCTGGTGTTCCTGTTCAACACAAACGCCACCGCGGAGTCCGTCACCGCCCTGATGCGGCAGTTGACCTTTGCCACCGACAATACAAACACCAACTACCGCGTGATCCAGACGGCCCTGACCGTCGCCGGAAACACAGTGACGGCTCGGTACGAATTCACGCTGGACAGGCCGCCTGTGGCCGGCAACACCGTGATCACCGCCGCGCAAGGCGCAACCATCCAGTTTTCATTCAGCCAGGTCTTGACTAACGCCTCCGATGCTGATGGCGACACCCTCACGATTGGCGACTTCAGCGACCTGTCCGCCAACGGCGGATGGGTGACCACCAACAACCTGGCCTTCACCTACGCTCCGCCGCAGGGGTTGACCGGCCAGGACCGGTTTGCCTGCATCGTTGCGGATGGCCGGGGTGGAGAGTGCGTGGGCGTCATCATCATCAACTTCAGGCCCACCAACAGCCTGAACATCAATATGTCGGCCGGCGAGAGCACGGGCGCCAAACTCACCATGGCCGGAATTCCCAATCGAGTTTATCAAATCCAGGCGTCCACGAACCTCGTGGTTTGGACAACCCTGAGCACCGTCACGGCTGACCCGGCGGGCATCATCGAATTTCTGGATGCCGCTGCGAAGGACTATCCGCACCGGTTCTACCGCGCAGTGGCGCAGTAGCCGGCGGACTCGCCATCCAGGAGTTGTCCAGATGTTCTGAAAGGATCATGAGTGAGCGAAACATCAGTTGTCTCCCATGAATTCCCAGGATCTCTTAATACCAATGCGCGAGCCATCGCCGGCCGGGGATTCAACCCAAACCGCGGCTCGTGATGAAGGCGGGATAAAAAAGAAGAATCAAGACGCGCACAGGCCCGGCCACGACATGGGCATTGAGCGGGCGGAGGCGCGGACGAAGCAAGCCGAGGCGCGGACGAAGCAAGCCGAGACGCGGACGAAGCAAGCCGAGACGCGGACAGAGCAAGCCGAGACGCGGACAGAGCAAGCCGAGACGCGGACGGAGCAGGCTGAGACGCGGACGGAGCAGGCTGAGGCGCGGACAGAGCAGGCTGAGGCGCGGACAGAGCAAGCCGAGACGCGGGGTGAGCAGGCGATACACGCCTCAGAACTGAGTTATCGGCGGCTTTTCGAAGCGGCCAAGGATGGCATCCTGATTCTGGACGTTGAGACGGGACGCATCAACGATGTGAACCCTTACCTGGTTGAACTATTGGGATTTTCCCGCAACGAAATGATCGGCAAGACCGTCGCGGAACTGAGTCCGTTCAAGGACATGGAGTCGAACAAGGTCATGCTTGGGCAGTTACAAAAGGACGGATATGTCCGCCATGAGAACCTGCCGCTGGAAACGAGGGATGGCCGCCACATTGCCGTGGAGTTTGTCAGCAACGTGTATCAGGACGGTGAAAAGAGAGTGATTCAATGCAACATCCGCGACATCACGGAGCGCAAACGGCTGGAGGAACAGCTCCGCGTTCTCAACGCCGACCTGGAACAGCGCGTGGCCGAACGCACCGCCCAACTGCAAGCCACCAACGAGGAACTGGAAGCGTTCAGCTACTCCGTCTCCCACGATTTGCGCGCGCCGCTGCGCCATGTCACGGGCTTCGCGGATTTGTTGCGAAACGAGGCCGGGCCATCCCTTTCCGAAAAGGGCCTCTCTCATCTGCGGACGATTGCCCAAGCGGCGGAACGGATGGGGGATTTGATTGACGACCTGCTGGCGTTCTCCCGCGCCGGGCGCGTGGTCCTGCAAAAAACGGACGTCAATCTCGACGAGTTGGCGCGGGAGATAATGAGGGAGTTTCAGGCGGACACAACGGAACGAAACATCGTCTGGCACATCCACCCGCTGCCGACGGTGCGGGCCGACCATAACCTGCTGCGCCAGGTGCTGGCCAATCTGATCTCCAATGCGGTCAAGTTCACCAGCCGTCGCACCCAGGCCACGATCGAAATCGGTTGCAGCGCCGACGCCAACGGGGGAACGGTGATTCTCGTTCGCGACAACGGGGCCGGGTTTGATCCGCGTTACGCGGACAAGCTCTTTGGCGTCTTTCAACGCCTGCACAACACCGTCGAGTTCGAGGGCACGGGCATCGGCCTGGCCAATGTCCAGCGCATCATTCGCCGGCACGGGGGACGGGCCTGGGCGGAAGGCGCGGTGGAGGGCGGCGCGACATTCTATTTTTCAATCCCAAAATAAACGGAGGCCTGAATGAACGTGCGAAACATCCTGCTTGTGGAAGACGATCCGCGCGACGTGGATCTGACACTGGCCGCGTTGGACGAGCATAATCTGGCCAACAAGGTTCTGGTCGTCCACGACGGCGCGGAGGCCCTGGATTATCTCTACTGCCGTGGGAAATTCAAATCCCGCACCGGCGGCCATCCCGTCGTGGTCCTGCTGGATCTCAAGATGCCGAAGGTCAACGGACTGGACGTGTTGAAGACCATCAAGGCCGACGAGTGTTTGAAGGTCATACCTGTCGTCGTGCTTTCGTCCTCGCGGGAAACGCCGGACTTGGTCGGGTGTTACCGGCACGGCGTCAACGCCTACGTGGTAAAGCCCGTCAATTTTGCCGACTTCATGAAGGCGGTCAAACAACTCGGGATCTTTTGGGCCGCCATCAACGAGCCGCCCCCCGGCGCCTCGGGGGAAGATGGCGCGGTTCAAAATGGCCGAAAGGTTTTTCTCGGAAAGGAAGAAGTCATCCATGAAATGCCCGCTCCACATCCTGCTTTTGGAGGATAATGCAAACGATGCCGCGCTCATTCTTTCCATTTTGGAAGCCGAGGGCATCGCTTGTGCGGGCACCCGCGTGGAAAATCGCGATGATTTTGTGGCGGCGCTCGAACGCGGCGGCGTTGACTTGATCCTTTCGGACTGCTCCCTGCCCGCCTTCGACGGAATGTCCGCCTTGAAAATCGTGCGCGCCAAATGGCCGGCTATTCCTTTAATTTTTGTGTCCGGGACGCTGGGCGAGGAACGGGCCATTGATTCGCTCAAGAGCGGCGCGACAGATTATGTCCTCAAGGGACGTCTCTCGCGTCTTGTCCCCGCAGTGCGCCGCGCCATGCAGGAAGTCGAAGATCGGGCCGAGCACCTGCATTTGGTGGCGCAGTTTATCGAAGTGCAAAAGATGGAAGTGATCGGCCAGCTTGCCGGCGGCGTGGCCCATGACTTTAACAACATCCTTGCCGTCATCATGGGTTACAGCGATTTGACGATGGAGCATCTCGGCCCGGAGACGGTGCTCAGGGGCCATCTGGAGACGATTCGGGCGGCGGCCGAGCGCGCGGCCGGGTTGACCCGGCAACTGCTCATCTTCAGCCGCAAACAGGCCGTGCAACTCGTGGTCCTGGACCTCAACGAGGTGGTGACTGGCCTGGACAAAATGCTGCGGCGGCTCATTGACGAGAACATCGAACTGACGGTTGTTCCCGGAAAACAAATCGGCCACGTCAAGGCCGACTCCGGCTACGTCGGACAGGTGCTGATGAACCTGGTGGTCAATGCCCGCGACGCCATGCCCAACGGCGGCAGGCTCACCATCGCCACAAACGATGCCACGCTCGATGAAAACTACGCGCGCGCCCACAAGGGGGCCATTC
>JBEKYR010000020.1:0-87554 GCA_049510745.1 Verrucomicrobiota bacterium
GTCATTTTTGCCGCCGCGGCAAAGTTATTCACCGTCGGCTGCGGTGCTAAATTCGCTGCGCTCACCTTGCCGCCGATGAATAACTTTGGAAGACCTATAAGGGCGCGTGTTCTCCCCGATCCTCAGCCGTCCTTTCGTTACGCGAGGATCAGGGCCAATCGAGGTGGCGTCACTTTTCGACCGCCGCTCAAAGCTGGCTAGTGTTGCCCTGCCATGGTTTTGTCCAATTGATGATGACCTCGCGGGGTTTGAACCCTTGCGCGATGAAATGCGAATTCTCGCCGGGCCATTGGCTTGACTATTCCATCAGTCCATCCCCCTTCCTCGCCCCACTCACTGACTCACTGATTCTTCTACTCACTCATTCGCTTCCAACTCCCACAACGAGAGCCGCTTACAAATTGCACCTTCAAAAAACGCCCCTCTTTGGCAGAAAATTCGCGTCGGCGCGGAAAATATTCCACATTTGTTTTCGCATTTTGTCGGTTTTTGGAGATTCTATCCGTTGCAAGTCATTATCTCTGTGGTCTTTGCGCTCTCCCCGTCCTCCATAGCTTCAGCGAAGGAGGATGCGGTCAAATCCTCTTTTTTCTCCTTCCATAGGTTTTTCGTCTTGATAGACCTGTGTTCTAATCGAGCCAGCATGAATGATACATGCAAAAGGCAAAGTGCAGAGTGCGGCCCGGTCAACACCAGCCCGTGGATCGGAGACCTCTCCCATCGGATCAGCCATTCGTCGGATTCGTCGCCTGGATCCCATTGGCTCGCCAATCAAGCCAGTCAAACCTTGGACGTTCGCCCTCAGGGGCGACCTATGCAGTCATTTGCAGGTGACGGCTTTGACGCAAAAACTCAAATCTGGAGCGGTTCAAGCGCAGACATGATGCATCTCCAGCGCCGGAAACTACTTCGAAAGGCTGCCAAAGAAGCCGGATTCAACCCGGAAAACGAACCCCAAAACCCGGACAAATCCGGAAAAATCCGGCCAAATCCGGGTAAATCCGGCCAAATCGGCCCGAAAAATGAAAATCCATAAAATACCCGGATTCGGCGACAGCGACCGGTGACGAAAAACCTCACAAAGGCCGCCTCCACTCAAAATGAAGCTCCCGCGAATGCCTTGGCCGCCTTGCTCATGGATGCATCCTTTCCTTTCAGTTCGATGGATACTCCGAAAAGCGGTCAACCCGCCGCGCCATTTCACTGGTGTAGCGGCGGCCAAGTGTCTCCTTGTGCCGATCAATCCACTCGGTCAATCGTGTCGCGCCCAATGGAGGAGCATCCACGTAGAGCCGGCCTTCCATCAGCCCTCGTATCTCGTGACGGGTGATCGTGACATCATGCACCAGCAGGCCGACAATCTTACAGCCCCAGTAACCCACCTCGGGCGGAACGCTGATGATGGGGCGTCTCACGCCCAACGACCGCCTGATGGTTTCCACCAGTCCCCGATAGGTGAACGTCTCCGGCCCGATGGCGTTGAGGATTTCATTCCGGGTGTCGGCGGCCTTCTCGACGGCGGCGGAGGCCAGGTCATCCACGTAAATGGGTTGAAGCTTGTAGTCGCCCGCCCCAAACAGGCCGAACATCGGAAGGTGGCGCAGCGACCAGGCAATGTTATTGATGAGCACGTCCTCTTTTCCGAACAAAACAGCCGGCCGCAAAATGCAGTAGGAGACGCCGAGGGAAGTCAGCGCCGCCTCCAGTTCCGCCTTGCCGCGAAAATAGGGCAAATCGGAGTCAATGTCGGGGTTGGTGATGCTCACGTGAACAATCCGGCGCACCCCGGCGTCTTTGGCGGCCTGGAACAGAACCTTCGTGTTGGCCACCGCCTCGCCGTGGGTAAAGAGTTTGTGATTGAAGCGCACCCAGTAGGTGTTGATGAGCACGTCCGTTCCTCGCAACGCTTCGGTCAAACGGGCCGGTTGATCAAATTGCAATGGAAACGCTGTCACGGCCTCCCCAAAAGGGTTGGGCCGCTTGAGCGAGTTTGTCAGCGTCAGGACCTTGTGTCCCGCCTCCAGCAGGCGCCGGGCGATGTAGCGTCCCGAATAGCCGAAAGCTCCTGTTACCGCCGCGCGCATTGTGAAAGTTCCTGGGGTATCATGCCCCGGCATCTTCAATTGCCAATTTTCAATTTTCAATTCCCGATTTTCAATGCCTTTCAAGCCCCGCCTCAGGACCCGGATTCAATTCAACAAACATTGAAAATTGAAAATCTTCAATTTGTAATTGACAACACTGCCCCCGCCCCCTCACTTCTTGCCGGCGGCCGGCCCGCGTTTGCCGTCCAGGCATTCGCGCACGACCTGCGCCAGGCGGCTGGGCGGATAGGGCTTGGCCAGGAAATTGAAACCCTCCAGCAAGGCAATGTCCTTGCCCGCCATGCCGGGGCTGTAGCCGCTGGTGTAGATGACTTTTAATCCGGGGCGTTCCGCCTGCAACCGCTCCGCCAACTGCCGGCCGGACATCCCCTCGGGCATCACCATATCAGTCAATAATAAATCTATCTCGCCCTTGTGCCGTTCCCAGACCCCCAGCGCTTCCACCCCCGTGCGCGCCTGGCAGATGCGGTAGCCGCACAGCTCGAGGATGTTGACCACCAGCTCGCGCAAGGCCGGTTCGTCCTCGACCACCAGGATGGTCTCGTCGCCCCGCGCCAGCACGGGCGGGCCTTGGGCCATGCCCTGCTCCTGGACGGGAGCTCGCGTGACCGCATTGGCCGGGATGGCGGCGCTGGGAAAGAAAAGGGTGAAAATCGAACCGACGCCCACCTGGCTGTCCACCACGACCCACCCCTGATGTTGCTTGACAATGCCATAGACGGTGGCCAGGCCCAGCCCGGTGCCCTTGCCGGGTCCCTTGGTGGTGAAAAACGGCTCGAACAAATGGCTCAACGTCTGCGCGTCCATGCCGCACCCGCTATCGGCCACCTTCAAACAAACGAAATGCCCCGGCCGGGCTTCGGGATTGAGGACCGACGATACCGGTTCGAGCGTCTGCTGGGACGTGCTCAGCGTCAGTTGTCCGCCACTCCGCATGGCGTCGCGCGCGTTGAGGACCAGATTGACCAGGACCTGCTCAATCATGCCGACATCCAGGTAGAGGGCGGGCAGGTTCGGGGCGGCATCAAACAGGAAGTTGATGTGTTCCCCGGCCAGGCCGCGCAGCATCGGACTGAGATTCTGGATGATCTCATTCAAGTCGAAGCAGCGCTGCTGCATGACCTGTTTGCGGCTGAACATGAGCAACTGCTTGATAAGCTGGCTGGCGCGCTCGGCGGCGGCGGCTATCTGCCGGGCCGATTTTTCGCACGCCGCCGGGAGGCCGGGGAACTGGTGCAACAAATCGGCATGGCCCTGAATTATCGTCAGGATATTGTTGAAATCGTGCGCCACACCGGCGGCCAGTTGGCCGACGGCCTCCATTTTCACCGAATAGCGCAGTTGCGCCTCCAGATTGAGCCGCTCGGTGATGTCGGTCGCGTAGCAGTGGACGAGCTTGCTTTCGACGACGGGAATGAAAGACCAGGAGAGGGTCCGTTGTTGCATCTTGGTCTGGAGATTCATGATGTTCTCGCCGGTGGACAGGCAATCTCCAATCAGGGCTTTGGTCCCCGGCGGAAGAATGGCGGCGGGGGAGTCGGCCCCGAACGAGGCGGCCAGTTGGCGGGCGGCATCGTTGCAATAAGTCATGGCGCCATCGGCGGCCAATTCCAGCACCGGGTTGGGATTGGTGCGGGGAAAGGCGGCCAGCTTGTGAATTTGTTCCTCGGGACTCATGACAACAGTTTACATTCTTTGGGCGGGAGTTGCCAGCGGCGAATCGGCCTGTTCGGCGGCGTCGAGCGCGTCGCGCACGGCTTGGGCCAGTTGCAGCGGGCGATAGGGTTTGGAGAGGAAGGTGACGCCGGGGCCGGCGGCTTCGTTTTTTTGCAGCATTTCCTGGCTGTAACCACTGCTGAAGATGACGGGCAGGCGCGGCTGCTCCTGGCGCAGCTTGGAGGCGAGGTCGCGGCCGGACATCCCGTCGGGCATGGCAACGTCGGTCAGCAGCAGATTTATCCGGTCGCGGTTTTGGTCCCAGACCTGGAGGGCCTGAAGGCCGCTGGCGGCCTCGATCACTCGGTAGCCGTGGCTTTGAAGGATTTCGCGCACCAATTCCCGCAGCACCAATTCGTCCTCGACCACCAGCACCGTTTCTTTGCCGCCGCGAACCTCGGGAGCGGTCGATGGTTCCGCGGCTTCTTGCGGAACCTGGCCGGTCACTGGGAAATAAATGTCGAAGGTCGTGCCTTTGCCGACCTGGCTTTCGACTTCGATCCAGCCCTCGTGCTGGTTGACCATGCCATGAACGGTCGCCAGGCCCAGGCCCGATCCTTTGCCGATCTCTTTGGTCGTAAAAAACGGTTCGAACAAACGATTGATAATGGCCGTCTCCATGCCCGAACCGGTGTCGCTCACGCTCAGGCGCACGAACGGCCCGACCCGGCGGTCCGAGTGGGCGGGGATGTCGGCGGCGGTAAACCGGGCCAGGTCGGCGCGAATGGTCAATTGGCCGCCGCTGCTCATGGCGTCGCGGGCGTTGACGACGAGGTTGACGACGATCTGCTGAAACATTTCCGGATCGGCCAGAATGGCCGGGAGCTGGGGAGCGATTTCAAAATCCAGCCTGACGTGTTCCCCCAGCAAACGGCCGAGCATCTCCGCTGTCTGTCCCAAAGTTGCCTTCACGTCCAGGGGTTTCCGCTGCATGACCTGCTTGCGGCTGAAAGCCAGCATCTGTTTGACGAGCCGGGCCGTTCGCTCGACGCCGTCGTTGATGATGGCCAGAGACCTGATGGAGTCCTCGTCGAGGTTGGGATTCTCCATCAACAAAGCCGTGTGGCCCTGGATGATGGTCATGATGTTGTTGAATTCGTGGGCCAGGCCGGCGGCCAGTTGGCCGACCGCGGCCAAACGCTCCTGGCGCATGACAAATTCCTGGCTGGCCTGAAGGGCGCGCTCGGCTTCCTTCCTTTCGGCCACCTCCTGCTTAAGGCTCCGGGTCCATTGGTCAACCAATTGGAACACTTCGGCGTCGCGCTGTTTCAAGGCCCGCTGGCGCCAGCGGCAGGCCCATCGGTAAATCCCCACGCCGGCCAGAACCACAGCCACAGCGGCCAGGCAGTAAAAATAACTGGTTTTCATTTCCAGGTTCGTCCCGGCAAAAGACGGGGCGGACTCAAAGAATTCCCAGCCATCCTACGAAGAGCGGCGAAATGTTCAATGACAATTCCGGGAAAAAAAACACGCCAGACGCATTAACGAGATTCTAAAAACGGACCAGTTCCTCCAGCGCCCGAACGCGCCTTTCAATGGCCGCCCCTGTGAGCCGCGTGGTGGTTTCCAGTCCAAATCCTTCGCAACAGTAGGAGGCCACGACACTTCCGTAAATCATGGCGCGGCGCAGATTCTTTTCCACCGGCCCTTGCGCGGCGGCCAAATACCCCATCAGGCCGCCGACAAACGAATCGCCCGCCCCGGTGGGATCGACCACGCGCGGCAGGGGAAACGCGGGCGAAACGAACAATCCGCTCCCCGAGGAGAGGACGGCGCCGTGCTCGCCTTTTTTGACAATAACGTATTTGGGACCCAGCCGGTGGATTTTTTTGGCGGCGCGAAACAGATTGTCCTCGTGGGTCAACTGCCGGGCCTCGCTTTCGTTCAAAACGAAGCCGTCCACGCGCCGGAGCAGTTTCAACAATTCCGGCAGCGCGATGTTCAGCCACAGGTCCATCGTGTCGGCCACGACAAATCTGGGCCGGCGCATCTGGTCCAGCACATGATGCTGCAGGCCGGGGGCAATGTTGGCCAAAAGGACGAACGGGGTGTTCCGCCACGCGGCGGGCAAACGCGGCGTGAAACTCTCGAAGACCCCCAACTCCGTCCTCAAGGTCCGCCGGTTATTCATATTAACTTCATATTCGCCGGACCAATGGAAGGTTTTTCCGCGCAGGATTTGCAGCCCCGCCAGGTCGATGTGGTGCTTGCGGTAAAGGCTCAAGTAACGCCGCGGGAAATCCTCGCCCACCACTCCGACGAGCCGGACGGGCGCGAAGAAACTGGCGGCGACCGCCGCATGGCTGGCGGAGCCGCCGAGCAGGCGGGAATTCTCCGCCGCGGGGGTCTTGATGGAATCCAGCGCCGTCGAGCCAACAATCAGAACACTCATTTTAGTATGAATTCAGAATTTCGCGTGCGGAGCTTAGGGCGGAGGGCGGCGGGTTCAAAGCCCAAAATGATCCCGCCGCCGCTCTTCGAGAATGGCCCCTTTTGTTCCTTAGTTTTGTTTCCTTACTTTTTGTTTTGCGGGAAGGGCGAGGCTATTGTAGCCTTGTCCGGCTGCGCTGGGGCAGGAGTGTCTCTCGCGAACATTATGACTGTGAAAAGGATTTTCCGACAGGCTTGCAAAATCAGCCTGGCCTGCGCCTGCCTGGCGCTCTCGACGGCGCCCGCTCCGGCTCAAACCGGCGCCATTGCCATTCAGGCTGACCAGGCGGGCGCTTCGATCAGTTCCAATCTCTTCGGGATTTTTTTTGAGGAAATCAACTCGGCGGGCGACGGCGGCATCTACGCCGAACTGGTGCGTAATCGCTCGTTTGAGGATTCAACCAACTCGATCCCATACTGGACGCTCGTGACCAACGGCTCGGCCGCGGGACAAATGAGCCTCGACACCTCCCTCCCCTTGAGCGCGACCAATCTCCACGCCCTCAAGCTGACCAAGTCCAGCGGCACGGGCAGCCTCGGCGCGGCCAACGGCGGTTACTGGGGCATCCCGCTGACTTCGGGCGCGACCTACAATCTGGGCTTTTACGCGCGCGGCGCCGGCGGGTTCAGCGGGTCGATCACCGTCTTGCTCGAAAGCGGCGGCGGGACGATTTACGCTCAAACTGCCGTCAGCGGCTTGACCACCAGTTGGCAGCATTTCACCCTCTCCCTGGTTCCCAACCAAACCGACCCGGCGGCGCAATTGGTCCTGGAAATCGCGCGGACGGGCACGGTTTATCTCGACTTCGTCTCGCTCTTTCCGCAGCAGACGTTCAACAGCCGCGCCAATGGCCTGCGGCCCGACTTGGCGGCGATGCTCGTCAATTTGAAACCCTCCTTCGTCCGCTTCCCCGGCGGCAGTTGGGTGGACGGCATCTCCATTGCCGACGCCTACCATTGGGAACCGACCGTGGGTGATCCGGCCAATCGCGTTCCGCGCGCCAATCTTTGGGGTTACATGGTCGATAACGGCCTGGGCTACCATGAGTACCTGCAAATGTGCGAGGACATCGGCGCCCTGCCGCTGTTTGCCGTCAACTGCGGAATGGACGTAAACCAGAATGCCGTCCCGACCAGCCAGCTAGGCCCGTGGGTGCAGGAAGCCGTCGATGCCATCCAATACGCCACCGGCCCGACCAACACCCCCTGGGGCGCGCAACGGGCCGCCAACGGCCATCCCGCGCCGTTCAATTTGCAGTTCATGGAAATCGGCAACGAGAACAACGGTTCAGCCTACAACGCCAATTACTCGATGTTTTACACCGCCATCAAATCCAACTACCCGTTCATGCATCTCATCGCCAATTCCCAAGGCACCATCCCGACTTCCAGCCCGGTGGAGATTGTCGATGAGCACTACTATACCGACCAGGGCACGTTTATTTCCTATGCCACCAAGTACGACTCCTACAGCCGCGCCGGCCCGAAGGTTTTTGTGGGCGAATACGCCGTCACCTCCGGCAGCGGCAATGGCAACCTGGCCGGGGCCTTGGGCGAAGCCGCCTTCATGACCGGCATGGAGCGCAACTCCGACCTCGTGGAACTGGCCTCCTACGCCCCGCTGTTCGCCAACTTGAACAACAAGGATTGGAACCCCGACATGATTTACTTCACCGGAACGCAGGTTTATGGAACGCCCTCCTATTATGTGCAGCAAATGTTTTCCCGGAATCGCGGCGACTACGTGTTGCCCGCAACCGTCGCCGCCACAAACAACAGCACCAACGGCGGGATGCGCGGCGCGATTGGCCTCGGTTCCTGGAACACTTCGGTTCAATACACCAATATCGTTGTCACCAGCAATGGTGTCACACTCTACCAAAGCGACTTTGTCGATAACGGAACCAGTGGCTGGCGCGTCTTCAACGGGACCTGGAGCGCCGCCAACGGTGTTTACCAGCAAACCGCCATCACCACCGATTGCTACTCTACCTCCGGCAACACCAACTGGGCCAACTACACCCTCACCCTCCAAGCCCTCAAAGTCAGCGGCGACGAAGGCTTCCTCATCCTGTTCAACTTCCTGGATGACAACAACTGGACCTGGTGGAACATCGCCGGTTGGGGCAACACCCTCGACGGCATCGAGCAAATGTCCGGCGGCGGCAAATCTCTCATCAGTTCCCAGATCAGTGAAAGCGTCAACGCCAACCAATGGTACACCATCCGCGTCGTCCTGTCCGGCCCGCGTGTCCAGTGCTATCTCAACGGCGTTTTGATTCACGACATCACCTACCCCAGCGGCCTCATTGCCTCCACCAGCTATTCCAAAGCCGCCGGACAGATCATCGTCAAGGCCGTCAATCCTTACAGCACGTCGTTGCCCACGACGTTCAACGTCAATGGGCTTGACTCGGTCTCTCCCACCGCTACCCTGATCCAACTGACCTCGGGAAACCCCGCGGATGAGAATTCCTTGTCGTCGCCGACGTATGTTTTCCCGGTCACGAATTCAATCACCAACGCGGGAACCAATTTCACCCTCACTCTTCCCGCCTACTCGCTTTCCATCCTCCGCCTGAACGCCGGCGGCATCCACACGTTCACCAACCTGCAACTCCAGGTCAGCTCTCCCATCAACGCCCGTCAAACGGTCGCCGCCGTGTTGTGGGGGTGGGAATCCGGCCAGGCCAATCCCGTCAATCTGACCGCCAACACCAACCACGCCATCACCTACTCCTCGGCCGACGCGAACGTCGCGGTGGTGGACGCCTACGGCAACGTCACCGGGGTGGGTCCGGGCACAACCTCCATCACCGCCAACTACGGCAGCCTGGGCCTTTCCGCCTCGCAATCCGTGCGGGTCGTCGGCCTGCCCAACACCCTGGTCCACCGTTACAGCTTCAGTGATTTCCCTGGCAGCAACACCGTCGCCGATTCGGTGGGCGGTTCTGCCTGGAACGGCACGTTGCCCAATGGCGGGACCTTCGGCAGCGGCCAATTGACCCTGGCTTCGGCCAGCCAGCAATATGTCCAGTTGCCCGCCGGAATCCTTAGCAACTACACCGCCGTGACCATTGAGGCCTGGGTGACCTTCCCGGACCAGCTTCCGGTCAACTGCTTCTTCTACGGATTCGGCAACACCGACGGCAGCGGCAACGGGGAGAATTACATTTTCTGCGCGCCCCAAGGAGGACGCATCGCCGTCACCGCCGCGGATCCGGGCTACACCGGCGAACAAAACGCCACCGGCGCCGGCGACCTCAGCTATAACACCAACTTGCACTTCGTGGCGGTCTATGATCCGCCGGCAGGCTTCCTCGCCCTCTACACCAACGGCGCGCTGGCCGCCATCAACACCGCTGTCTCCGTGCCGCTCAGCGCCGTCAGCCCGCTGCTCAACTACATCGGCAGGTCGCTCTACAACGTGGATCCGTATCCAGACATTAGTCTTGACGAATTCCGCATCTACAGCGGCGCTTTGGACTCCGCCGAAATCGCCGCCACGCAGGCCCTTGGACCGAACCAGCTCTTGAGCGCCGCCAGCCCGGTCATCAGCGGTTGGACTGCGGGCGGCAACCTCACGCTCACCTGGCCGCTCGCCGCCGCCGGATTCGCCCTCCAATCGGCCACGAACCTGGCGGCAAATGGCTGGACAGCCGTCCCCGTCACCCCGCAGATTGTCGCCGGCCAGTGGCAGGCAAGCGCGCCGCAGTCCGGCAACGCGCAGTTTTTCCGTTTAACCAAGTAACGAACTATGAATCATTCAAAGCACGACTCCCACAGCAAATTCATCCTTCTGGTTTTGATCTTTGGCGCCTTCGCCCACAGCGCCTTCGCCCAGGCCAGCTTGACGGTTGATATTGACAAACCGGGGCACCCTGTCTCACCCACTTTGTGGGGTATTTTCTTCGAGGACATCAACCTCTCCGCCGACGGCGGCCTCTATCCCGAACTGGTCCGCAACCGGTCGTTCGAGGATTCCGACCAGCCCAACTTCTGGACCCTTTCCGATTCCAACGGCGGCAAAAGCAAAATCGCCATTGATTCAAGCCTGCCCCTCAACACTTTCAACCGCCATTGCCTGCGCCTCACCCTGGACGGTTCGGCCGCCTTGGAAAACGAAGGCTACTGGGGGATGAACCTGGTCGAAGGCGAAACCTATGCCTTCCGTCTGGCGGCGCGCGCCGCCGAAGGCTTTTCCGGGCCGCTGACCGTGCGGCTGCTCGGCGCCGCCGGCAATGAACTGGCCAAAGGCGAAGTCACCGGCCTCGGTCGCGAATGGCGCTACCACACGCTCGAACTGACCGCCGCCGCCGGCGATCCCAAGGCGCGCCTGCAAATCAGCGCTGCCGGCAAAGGCTCGATCTTTCTTGACATGGTCTCGCTCCTGCCCGCCAAAACATGGAAAGATCACGGCCTGCGCGCCGACCTGGCGCAATCCCTCGACGCCCTTCATCCCTCCTTCCTGCGGTTCCCCGGCGGCAACTGGGTGGAAGGCGACGACATAGCGCACATGTATCATTGGAAGAACACCATTGGCGACCTCGACGCCCGCACGCCTCTGTGGAATACTTGGGGCTACAACACCACCCAGGGTCTCGGCTTCCACGAATACCTGCAACTGTGCGAAGACCTTGGCGCCACCCCCCTGTTCTGCATCTGCGCCGGCATGTCCTTGCGCGACAGCGTGCCCATGAGCCAGATGGGCCAGTGGATCCAGGACGCCCTTGATGCCATCGAATACGCCAACGGTCCGACCAATTCCGTTTGGGGCGGCATCCGCGCCCAAAACGGCCATCCCGCACCCTTCGGTTTGAAATACATGGAAATCGGCAACGAGAACGGCGGGGCCGATTACGGCCAGCGCTGGCCTCTCCTTTATCATGCCATCAAGGATAAATACCCCGACATGCAACTCGTGGCCGATGTCTGGGGCGGCTACCCAAGAACTCCCCCGCCCGATTTGATCGACGAGCACTACTACGACACCCCGGAATTCTTCATGCGCCAGGCCAGTCGTTACGACACCTACGACCGCAATGGCCCGAAGATTTTTGTCGGCGAATACGCCGTCACCCAGCATGCCGGCAAAGGCAATCTTCGCGCCGCCATCGGCGAGGCCGCCTTCATGACCGGCTTGGAGCGCAACTCCGATGTTGTGGCCATGGCCAGCTACGCGCCGCTTTTCGTCAACCTCAACCATCGGGCCTGGAACCCGGACCTGATCAATTTCGACAGTTCCAAGTGGTATGGCCTGCCGGGTTATTATGTGCAGAAGATGTTCAGCGAGAATCGCGGCGATGTCGTGCTGCCTGTCCAAGTGGAGTCACCGGTGGAGGAGGAAGTCGCGCGCACGGTCGCAGGCAGGATCGGCGTCGGCACCTGGAACACGAAATCGGAATTCAAGGACGTCAAAGTCACGGCGCCAGACGGCGGAGTTTTGTTCACTTCCGATTTTTCAAATAATTCAAGCGGCTGGAAGAAACTCGGCGACGGCGATTGGGCCGTCAAAGACGGCGCGTTGCGGCAAAACACAGAAAGCGAATTCGTCCGCGCGCTTGCCGGGGACAAGTCGTGGACGGATTACACGCTGACGCTCAAGGCGCGCAAAATTGGCGGCAGGGAAGGCTTCCTGATTCTGTTTCACATCGCCAATGACGACGGCCGGACCTGGTGGAATCTCGGCGGCTGGGGCAACACGCAGGACGCCATTGAAAATGGCGGGGTGATTGACCCGAAACCCGGCCGGATTGAAACCGGACGCTGGTATGACATCCGCCTCGAGATCAGTGGCAAAAGAGCCAAGTGCTTCCTCGACGGCCAGTTGATCCATGACGTGGATTACGAAAACGGCGGCCCGATCAAGGCGCTATACGCCTCGGCGTCGCATGACAATAACACTGGCGACGTGATTCTGAAAGTTGTCAATGCCAGCGCGGAGAAGATCGACACCGCCGTTCATCTCAAAGGCGCAAAAGAACTGGCCCGCTCCGGCCGGGCCATCGTGCTGTCTTCGGATAATCCGACCGACGAGAACTCCTTGGACGCGCCCGCCAAAGTCTCCCCGAAGACGGAAACCCTCAGCCTGGACGGCCCCGATTTCCAGCGCGTCTTTCCCGGCAACTCGCTCACCGTGTTGCGCATCGGCGCGCATAATTGATTGCCATGAGCGCGGGCGTTCCAGCGAAGCGAAAGTTGGCCTCCTGGTCTGCTTGCCTTGCTCTCTTGTTCATGCTGCCGGCCGCGTCCGCGCAAACGCTGACCCATCGTTATAGTTTCTACAGCGAAGCCAACGGCAGCACGACTGCGGTCGATTCAGTCGGCGCCGCCAACGGCACGCTTGCGGGCGCCGCCGCCATCACCGGCGGCCAACTGGTGTTAAGCGGCGCCAGCGGATGCTACGCCAATCTGCCCGCCAGACTGATCACCGGCGACTCCGCCGTGACCATCGAGGCTTGGGCCACTTATGGAACGCTCCCCGCCAACTGCTACTTGTTCTCCTTCGGCAACACCGACAGCGGCGGCGCGGGAGAAGACTACATCTTCTGCGCGCCCCAGGCCGCGCGGCTCACGATCAGCGGTGTGGACCCCGGCTACAATGGCGAACAGAACGCCTTCTGTGCCGGGTGGTCCAGCCGGGCCAACCTTCATGTCGTTGCCGTCTTTAATCCGCCGGCGGGTTACGAGGCCCTTTATACCAACGGCGTCCTGGCCGGCGTCAACAATGCCGTCACGATCGCCCTCAGCTCCGTGAATGACGTGGACAGCTATATTGGCAGGTCGCTTTACACCGCCGATCCCTATGCCCCGATAAAAGTCTCCGAGTTCCGCATCTGGAATGGCGCCCTCAACGGCCTGCAAGCGGCCGCCGATTACGTGGCCGGGCAGACCGTCACCAACGCCAGTCCCGGAACGGTCACCAATATCCAGTTGCAGGTCGCCTCCACCATGATCCAAGGCGCCAAACAAAATGCCGCCGTCACCGCCCGGGCCTCCGGCCTTGCCATCGCGCCCGACATCACGCGGCTCTGCTCTTATTCGTCCGGCAATACCAACATCTTCACCGTCGCCAGCAACGGCCTCATCACGGCCCTCGGTCCGGGGACCACCAACATCGTCGCCCAATACGCCGGCCTTTCAGCCACGCAATTCGTCACCGTCACCGTGCCTCCGGCGGTTCTGACCCATCGCTACAGTTTCTTCAACGAAACCAACGGCAGCACGACCGCCATCGACTCCGTCGCCTCCGCCAACGGCACGCTCAATGGCGCCGCCGCCATCACCGGCGGCCAACTGGTGTTGAACGGCGCCACGGGAACTTACGTCGCGTTGCCGGCGGCCATCATCACCAGCGCTTACTCCGGGGCGACCATCGAGGCGTGGGCCAGCTTTGGAACGCTTCCCTTGAACTGTTTCTTCTTCGGCTTCGGCAACACCGATGGCAGCGGCGCCGGCGAGGACTACATCTTTTGCGCGCCGCAGGCCGGGCGCATCGCCATCACCGCCGCCGACCCCGGCTACCCAGGCGAACAAAACGCGGCCAGCGGCGTCAATTGGAGCGGGCAGACCAACCTGCACGTCGTGGCGGTCTATGAACCGCCGGCGGGTTATGTGGCTCTCTACACCAACGGCTTTCTGGCGGCGATCAACAGCTCCGTCACCATCCCTCTTTCCTCCGTCAACGACGTTTACAGCTACATCGGCAAGTCGCTCTACACGGCCGATCCCTATCCCCCGTTGAGCGTCCAGGAGTTCCGCATCTACAACGGGCCGTTAAGCCCGCAGCAGATTGCGATCGACGCCGCTTCCGGCCCCGCTCAAATCGTCACCAACCCGGGCGCGTTGCAGTCGATCCAGTTGGCGCTGACGAATCAGATGCTTATCGGCGCGACTCTGCAGGCGGTGGTGTGGGGCAACTTCGCCAATCTGACCAACGTGAACCTTTTCACCTATGGTCAGCCAACTGTCGTTTCCACCAATTCGGCCGTGCTCAACATCTCCTCCTCCGGCCTCGTCAGCGCTGTCGGGCCTGGCTCGGCAACGGTCGTCGCGGCCTATGGCGGTTTGAGCGTGACCAACAGCGTCACGGTGGCTGGCTTTGCGACCAACCAGTTCGTGTTCGACAGCTTTGGCGACGGTTTTTGGACGATCATCAACCAGGGCAACAACAACGCCCTTGTGGCCAATTCCCTCCGCTCCACCCAGGAGCCGTTCACCAATGGCGCGACCGAGCAGCAGTTCGAAGTCCTCTACAACCTCCAGAACTCCACCTTCCGCCTGCGCCAGCGGTCCAGTTGGTATTGTATCGCTCCCCTGGGCAACCACGCCGCGCCGGGCGCGGCGGTTTCCTGGGCCGCCAGCTACACGGGCGCCGGCGCCCAGCAATGGTACCTGGTCAATGCCGGCGGCGGTTACTACCGCATCTTCAACGCGGCCAGCAACCTGGTTCTACAGACCGACAACGGCAGCCCGGCCAATGTCACCCTGGCCGCGTCTTCGACCAGTCCGTATCAACTCTGGCAGTTCAATTACCAGACGCATTTCCCAAAGAAGGGAAGCGCGGGTTATGAGGGTCCGCCTTATTCGACGGAGTTGACAACGTCTTGGGCGTATAACTACGATGACAACACTGGAGTTTTGGAGCCGTCATCTTTTGATTTTGTGCCGATGGTCTGGGGACAGTATTGGGAGTCTGTGAGCGATCTCCAGTCGCGTGATCCGGGATGGCTTTCCACTCCGAAGCCCTCCTTCCTCCTTACGTTTAATGAACCCGACAACAGCAGCCAGGCGAACATGACCACCGATCAAGCGATCAGCCTGTGGCCGCAGCTTCAGGCCTTAAACGTGCCACTGGTCAGCCCGGCAACCCAAAATACCGAGGACGCCTGGGAAAATGGCTTTTTCGACCTGATCGCCAGCAATAACTATCGCGTGGACTACACCGCCGTGCATGAGTATGTCCCCCCGAACGCCGCGTCACTCATCAGTGACCTGTATTCTGTCTATACCACCTATGGCCATCCCGTCTGGCTGACAGAGTTTTCACCGGTGGATTGGAGCGGCTGCCGGTGCTGGTCGGAGGACGACGACTACAACTTCCTGGCCGAGTTCATGTGGCAGGCGGAAGGGCAGAACTGGCTCAGGCGGTATGCGGTTTTCCCATTCAGCAATACGAACCCCGACAGCCCATGGGTTGACAACGGCTTTACAGGCAGCGTTTTCCTGTCCGACGGCCAAACGCTTTCCCCATACGGTGAGCTATACGCGACCTGGGATGCCGATACCTCGCTTGAGGCGGTGACCCCTTACCTCATCCACAATCTGGCCACCAGTTTCCGCTTGACCGCGACCAATGGCATAAGCACGCCGCTGGCGTCCACCATCTACGTCCGGAACGCCACCACCGAATGGGCTTTGCTGACTTCACCGACCCTCAATAATTGGTATGTCATTTCGTTGAACGATGGCCGCCGCTTGCGCTGCGCGAATGGAACATTGAGCCTGGCCCCGTTTGGAACTGTGGGAACGGCGGTGCAATGGACTTTCACCGGCCCGGACAGCAGCGGCTACTATTTCATCGCCAACCCGGCGGCGGCGCTGAACCTGTACGCCTCCGGCACGGCGCCTGCCATCAGCTTCGGCACGATAAGTTCCGCGACGGAAAACAACAACACCCGCTGGCGGCTGGTCAAACCCTACAAACCCGTCTCCATCCCTGCGGCGGCGGCGCCCGGCGGCCTCTCCGCCGCTCCCGGCGACGGGACCGTTGCCCTGGGATGGACCGGCTCCGACCGTTTCTACAACGTCTATCGCGCGACCGTCCCCGGCGGCCCCTACACGCAAGTGGCCGGCATCCTGACGAGCACCGCCTTCACCGACAGTGCCGTGGTCGATGGCGTCTCCTATTACTATGTCGTCACGGGATTGAACATCCTCGGACAAGAATCCTCCTACTCGGTGGAGATCAGCGCGCTGCCGGTCTCGCTCAGCCCGCCGCGACTGAGCATCGGGACGGCAGGCAACGGCATCCAGTTTGGCTGGCCATCGGACCACACCGGCTGGGAATTGCAGGCCCAGACCAATCCGCCCAATGCCGGCATCGGCTCCAACTGGGTCACCGTGTCCGGAACCAGCGCCACCAACCAAGTCGTCATTCCCGTCAGTCCCGCCGGCGGCAGCGTGTTTTTCCGGCTGGTTTATCCATGATCCGCCCGGGACGGCCTGGCGCTGGTGTGGATTAGATTCTGATCAGGGCATGAGGCGCGTGCCGCCGCCTCCGTCCAGGGCGAGGGAAAGCTTGGACGGGCAGGTGATGACGGCTTCGCGTCCGCCGCTCTGGAGGAAATGCACGCACGCTTCCACCTTTGGCAGCATTGACCCCGGCGGAAAATGGCCTTGAGCGGCAAATTCCTTTGCCTGGGCCACGGTCATTGAATCGAGTTCCTGCTGGTCCGGCCGGCCAAAGTTCAGGCAGACTTTTTCAACCGAAGTCGAGATCATGAGCAGGTCGGCGCCGATCTGGCGGGCGAGGACCGCGGAGGCGAGGTCCTTGTCAATCACAGCCGGCACGCCGCGCAACAGGCCCCGCTCGTCGGCTACAACCGGAATCCCGCCCCCGCCCGCGGCCACCACGACGTAGCCAGCCTTGACCAGGTGGCGCACGACTTGGGCTTCGATGATGCGCACCGGCTTGGGCGAAGCCACCACCCGCCGCCAGCCGCGCCCGGAGTCCTCGGCCATCGTCCACTGCTCGACCCGCATCCGTTCTGCGGCTTGCTCGCGGGTGTAGAACTCGCCAATCGGTTTGGTGGGTTTGGCGAAAGCCGGATCGCTTTCGTCCACGAGCGTTTGCGTGACGACGGTCGCGACCGACTTTTTGAGTCCGCGCCGGCGGAATTCATTCTCCAGGGCCTGCTGCAATTGATACCCCAGGGCGCCCTGGGTGTCGGCCACGATGGAATCAAGGGGCACCTGGTGGAGCACGCCGCGCGAGTGTTCGCTGCGCAAGAGAATGAAACCCACTTGCGGCCCGTTGCCGTGGGTGATGACAACCCGGCACCGCCGCTGCAACAAATCGGTGATGTGCCGCACCGTATCGACCACGGCGGCGTATTGGTCCGGCACGCTTTGATGGCGCGCGTCCTGGATGAGCGAGTTGCCGCCAATGGCGATGACGACGGTTTTCATGTGTTTCTCAGCCGCACTTTTGCAACTGGCGGCTCAATGAGCCAAACGGTTAAAAGCGCCTCAGAGCATTTCAGGTTGATTCATTTAATCCTGCTTTCCCAGGTGCTTGTCGGCAAAATCCAGGAAGTACTTCCAGTCCTCCTTCGTCATCGAGTGTTGGCCGGGACGGATGAAATAACCGAGGGTGCCATCGGCCAGCGTGTTGGTGGCGGGCATGGCGGCCGCGGAAAGCCCTTCGGCGCCGAGGAGACGATAGACCTTGTCCGCGCCGCGCAGCATGTCGAACGCGCCCGCCGGGTTGGCCCAGGTGTCCTCGACCGCCGCGCCCAGCAGGACGGGACGCGGCGCGCACAGGGCAATGAGACAGTTTTGATCAATGGGCAGGCGTTCGGGTTGGTCGTTGAATTCCTTGAAGACATCGCAGAACCAATGGGGGAAGGACGTATTAATCCTCTTGACAGATTCGCCGACGCGGCCGCGGCTCGGCGCCGTGCCGCCGCAACCGGCTTGCAGCGGAATGACCAGCGCGATCCGCTCGTCCAACGCCCCCGCCAGGAGGCTCGCTTTGCCCAGGCGGGAATGCCCCACCACCGCGATCCGTTGCGGGTCGATGTCCCCGTCCCGCGCCAGGTAATCGACGGCGCGCTGCATCCCCCACGCCCAGGCGGCCAGCGCTCCCCAATCGTCGGCGGCGCGCGGCGCGCGGACGGTTTCGCGCACGCCGCCCTGGGCGTTGGTCGTGTCCGGCTCGACATCGCCGTAGTAATAGGTCGCAACGGCGTAGCCGCGGTCGATGGACTGTTCCAGTTCCCAGACGTGGGTCTGCGTGCCGCGCCCCGCTTCGGTCGCGTGGTTGTTGGTGACATCGGGCGGGCGCCCCTCCATCCACGAAGCGGTCAAAGGGACGTTGGTGTCGGCCACCAGCGTGTGATTGCCGCTGAAATTCATGCCAAGGAAAACAGGCGCCGGGCCGCGGCGCCGGTTGGGCGCGACCATCATCAGGTGGATTTCGGGCGCTTCCGGCGGGCCGAACTTCAAACTGACCAGCTTGAGCGTGGCCTTGCCGGCGAAGAAATTCGTGTCGCGGTAAGTGACCGTGCCGCGCACTTCCGCCGGGGGAGGGAACCAGCCGTACATGTAATGTTGAAAGAGCGATTTCAATTCCGGCCGCCGCCGCTCGAACCATTGCTGGCGGGTCGCGACCCGTTGGTCGTTGAACAGGACCAGCGGGTCCGGCGGGTCCGGCTGGGGCGGCAGTTGCGCGGCGGGGGGAAAGGCCGTCGCCGCTTTCGAGCCAATCGCCATAGACAGAACCAGGACCACCAAGTAAGAATCGCGCTTCATTCGCCGATGATTTTGACCAGCACCCGTTTGCGGCGTTGTCCGTCGAATTCGCCGTAGAAAATCTGCTCCCACGGCCCGAAATCCAGTTTGCCCTTGGTGACGGCCACGACCACCTCGCGTCCCATGACCTGGCGTTTGAGATGGGCGTCGGCGTTGTCCTCGCCGGTGCGGTTGTGATGATAGGCGGCGACGGGTTCATGCGGGGCCAGTTTTTCCAGCCAGACCTCGTAATCATGGTGCAACCCGCCCTCGTCATCGTTGATGAAAACCGAGGCGGTGATATGCATGGCGTTGACCAGGCACAGGCCCTCTTGAACCCCGCTTTTCCGCACCAGCTTTTCCACGGTGTCCGTGATGTTGACAAACCCGCGCCGGCCCGGAACCTCGAACCACAGATATTCTGTCAGTGTTTTCACCCCGCCGTTCTACCAGAACGGAGCGCATCTGAAAAGCACCGATCCGCAGCGCGTCAAAGCCGCAACCAAAAAAGACGTTTTGACAGGATAAACAGGATTTACAGGATAAGGTCTTCTTGTTTTTCCATTTCCGAATCCTGTTCATCCTGTTCATCCTGTCAATTCTTTCCAACATGTTTTTCTTGACTTAACCGCGAAATTCCCCCAGCATAGTCCAAGTATGAAAGGGACAATCCCCGCCCTTTTTGGCTTGCTGCTGTTGGCCGCGCCGGCAGCGGTGCAAGCCCAATACACTTGCACGAACAATGCCACGATCCCCAACGGCGTCACCAGCATCCCGGACTATGCGTTCTATGACTGCACCATCCTGACCAACGTCACGATCCCCGACAGCGTCACCAGCATCGGAAGCTCTGCGTTCTCTGGCTGCACCGCCCTGAAAAGCGTCACGATTGGCAGCAGCGTCATCAGCATCGGGCTCTCGGCGTTCCAAAACTGCACCGCCCTGAAAAGCGTGACGATCCCCGACAGCGTCATCAGCATTGGTGGGGGCGATTCGTACTACTATCCTCAGAGTTACGGAGCGTTCGAAGGCTGCACCAGCCTGACCAACGCCATCATCGGCAACGGCGTCACCAGCATCGGGAACTCGGCATTCAATGGCTGCACCGGCTTGAAAAGCGTCACGATTGGCACCAGCGTCCAGATCATCGGGGAGTATGCGTTCTATTCCTGCGGCCTGACCAGCGTGACGATCCCCGACAGCGTCACTACCATCGGGCAGTCTGCGTTCGCAAACTGCACCGGTCTGAAAAGCGTCTATTTCAAAGGCAATGCCATCGGCATTGATTCGTCTGTGTTCTCAGGTGACAACAATGCGACTGTCTATTACCTGCTGGGAACTACGGGCTGGAGCTCGCCATTTGGCGGTCGTCCTGCTGTGTTGTGGAACCCGCTGATCGTCACTGGCGATGGCAGTTTCGGCGTGCGGAACAATCAATTTGGGTTCGACATCGCCGGCACAACCAATATCCCCATCGTGGTGGAAGCCTGCACAACTCTGGACAACCCTGTTTGGTCTCCGCTACAGACCCTCACGCTCACCAACGGTTTGTTTTATTTCAGCGAACCACTGCAAACCAACAGCGCCAGCCGCTACTACCGCATCCGCTCGCCCTGATCGGTGCAAATGACCGCCAGGGGGCGGGAATTGAAAATTGGGAATTGAGAAACTGTAATTTGTAATTGTCAGCGGCGCGCCCGTCGCCCGCCGGGAGAGCGAACGGCCGGCGCAACCAATCTTGCCGGCCGGCTGGCCAAAAAATGCAATGAAATTTCCATTGACGGCTGCGATTACGGATGTAATCTATTCACGATTGCAAATGTAATCGCGCAAGGCAACGAATGAAAAAAATTCCGCGAATCTCCGAATCGGAGTGGGAGGTGATGAAAGTCGTGTGGGCAAAAGCGCCCTGTTCCGCCAGCCAAATCATCGACGCCCTCCACCAGCGCGACGCCGCCTGGCATCCCAAAACGGTCAAGGCCTTTCTGAACCGGCTGGTCAGGAAAAAGGCCCTCGGCTTCAAATTGGACGGGCGGGCTTATCTCTACCATCCGCTGGTCCGGCAAAGCGAGTGCGCCGAGGCCGCGAGCCAGTCGTTCCTGGAGCGGGTGTTCGAAGGGTCCTTCACACCGATGCTGGCGCATTTTGTCGCGCGCAAGAGGCTTTCGCGGGAGGAAATCCGCGAACTGAAAAAACTGCTTGACAGCCAGAAGTAAGGAGATTTCATGCAAAATTTCATCACCGACCGGTCTTTGCCATTATTGCTCAAGGCTTCCTGGCAGGGGGCGGTCATAATCGTGTTGGTGCTGGCGGCGCAATACGCCTTGGGGCGGCGCTGAAACCCGCGCTGGCGGCACGCCCTTTGGTGGCTGGTCGTGGCCCGGCTGGCTTTGCCCGCGACCATTCCCTCGCCCGTCAGTCTGTTCAATGTCCTGCCCATTTTCGGCGGAGCCGCGCGCGTCGCGGATGCCGGCGCCTCTCCCAGCCCCGCGCAAATCCAAGCGCCCGTTGAACGCGCGTCCGCCAATCCCGCCGGCGCGCCGCCTACGGGCGCAGGGGTTTCGCCGTGGCTGTGGTTGTGGGCGGCGGGCGCGCTTTTCATGGCGGTTTGCCTGGGGACAAATCATTTCCGCATCCACCGGCGGGTGGCGGGGCGCCGTCCGTTGATCGACGCCCCGGTGCTGAATTTGCTGGAGGACTGCAAACAACGAATGGGCGTGCGCGCGCCCATCACGCTGGTGGAGACGGCGGCGGTGGACGGCCCGTGTTTGTTCGGGGTTTTGCGGCCGCGGCTTCTTCTGCCGCCGGGGTTCACGCGCGAGTTTTCCCCCGACGAACTGCGTTACGTGTTCCTGCATGAACTGGGCCATGTCCAGCGCCACGACATTCCTTTGGGGTGGCTGATGGCGGTCCTGCAAATCCTGCACTGGTTCAATCCGCTGGTCTGGCTGGCGTTTTCCCGGATGCGCGTGGATCGCGAGCTGGCGTGCGACGCGCTGGCCCTTTCGCACGCGGAGGACCGGGAAAACAAGCCCTACGGCCGCACCATTGTGAAACTGCTGGAGAATTTTGGCGATTCCGTCCGGGCGCCGAGCCTGGCGGGAATCGTTGAAGACAAACAACAAATCAGAGAAAGAATCCTTATGATCGCGAACTTCCATAGATCAAACCGCGGCCTCGCCCTGGCGGCCTCGCTCCTGGCGGGCCTCGGACTGGTGACGCTGACCGACGCGCAATCCGGCGCCAACCCCTCCCCCGCGACCTCCGCCGATGCGGGCGGCGCGCCGCGCATTATCGCCACCTCGCCGAAAACCGGGGCCACGGACGTTGACCCGGCGCTGACGGAGATCACGGTCACCTTTGACCGCGACATGGGCGGCGGCATGTCCTGGACCGGGGGCGGGCCGGACTTTCCAAAATCGCCGGAGGGCGCCAAGGCCTATTGGATCAACAAGCGCACCTGCGCCCTTCCCGTAACGCTCCAAGCCGCGCGTTACTATCGCGTCGGCATCAATTCGACGAGCTACCAGAATTTTCGCGGCGCCAACGGCGTTCCGGCGAAACCCTCGGCCATTTACTTCACCACTCAGGGCGCGAGCGAGGCCCTGCAGCTCAAGACAAAGGTGCCGGAGATTGTCAGCCTCAACCCGCCCAACGGAGCGCGCGATGTCAGCCCTGCGCTGACCGAGTTGCGTGTCACCTTCAGCGTCCCAATGGGCGGGGGGATGTCCTGGACGGGCGGCGGTCCCGGCTTTCCCACAATGCCCGAGGGGAAGAAAGCTTACTGGACCGATGGCGGCAAAACCTGTGTGTTGCCGGTGGAGCTGAAACCGGGTTCGGAGTATGAACTGGGCCTCAACAGCCCGTCGCACCGGAACTTTCAGAGCGAGGCGGGAGTGCCGCTGGAGCCGGTGCGCTACAAGTTCAAGACCGGCGCCCAATAATCGTCTTGACTATTATTTGACCGCCGCCCAGACCCGGTGGACGTCGTCGTGTTCCTCCAGGGCCTGGAGGAATTCGCCCACTTCCATGCGTTGCGCCTCGGTCAGGTCGGGAAGATGCTTGGGAACATAACCCAATTCGCTCGTCACCACCGTCCAGCCGTTGGCGGTGAGCCATTTGGAGACGGCCTGGAGCGCCGCGCGATCGCAGAGGAACCGCGCCCCGGCGGCCCCGTCCGGGATGTCGTCATTCTGCTGCTGGGTGAGGGTTTCGACTTCATTGGCGCCCGCTTCGATGGCGGCGGCTTCGCGGTCGGTCTGGGCGTCCGGGTGATGGGCCTCGACCAGGCCGGCGTGGTCGAAGAGAAACTTGTTCCCGCCCGCCGGGCCGAGCTGGCCTTTTTTGAAAAGCATCCGTACCTCCGGCGCCGTCCGATTGACGTTGTCGGTATAGACCTCGACGATGACCGGCACTTTGTGCGGGGCGTACCCCTCGAAGAGGACGTGTTCGACGGCCAGTTTTTCCGGGCCGATGCCCGCGCCCTTCTTGATGGCGCGCTCGATGGCCTCGCGATTGACACTCTCCTTTTTCGCCTTCTCCACCGCGGCAAAAAGGCGGGGGTTCATTGCCGGATCCGGCCCGCCCATTTTGGCGGCGACGGAGATTTCGCGCACCAGTTTGGCCGTCGCCCGGCCCTTTTTGAGTCCGGCGACCAGTCGTTTGGCGTGGAGCCATTGTCGTCCCATGCCGGCAGGCTAACAAATAGCGCCCGGCGATTCAACCGCGGCTTGCGGGGGTGTCTTTGTCAGGGCGCATTTCATTTTCTTGGGTGGCCTCTTTCGATTCCTCCTCAGCTTAAATCTTAATCCTTCTCCACGTTTCGGAGGGCAAGACCGGCATTACGATCAGGAGGAACTACCCAAAAAAGTGAAACCGCATCCGGTTGGAGCGCAACACACTTCGGGCTTGACATGGCGGGCCGAAGATGCCGTGATGAAGCATGGACGGGACACTGATACGAGTGAAAACGACTGCCGCAATCACCATGGCATGTCTGACCGGCCTTCTGTCGGGGCACGCGGGTGCGCAGAGTGTCTCCGATTTGCTGCAAGAGGGGTTGTCCGTGCCGCACGCCGTCATTCCCCTTTACACCGACCCGCCCCGGAAACTGGCCGCGGTGGTGCGGGTGGACCGGGCCTACCTGGATTACGAGCGCAAAGGATTTTTTCACATCGGATTGTTTCCCGTCGTGGCGCTGGAAGACGTGACGTTCGAGGCGCGGGACACCGCCAGCCCGTCGGCCAGCCTGGCCTGCGTGCGGCGCTGGCTGGGCGCCAAGGCCGGCCAGCGGATTGAAATGCGCCGGGTCAAATTCCTCTTCTCTTCGACCAACCGCCTGGAAGCCGGCCTGGCGCGGTGCGCGGCCGAGGATCGCTGGGAACTGCTCAACGGCGTCCGAGTCATCTCCGGCGCCAGCGAAGCGCGGGCGCCGCGGGCCATCCTGGAAATGGCCGGGCCGCGAGCCGGGCAGGTGATCCTCGAAACCGTGCCGCCTTCCACCAACACTTTTCTTGCGTCTGCGTTGACGCTCAATGATTCGACCAGTGCAACTCTCGTTAACCCGCATTTATCCAAATGAAAACAATCCAAAGACTGCTCACGTTGAAACAGGCCGCCGCGATTGCGACCGCCACCGCTTTTCTTGCGCTGCTTCCGGGCTTGGCCGAAGCCTCGCCGCCGGCGCCGCCGTTGCCGCCGCCGCCGTTGACGTTCACCAACCTCCATTCGTTCTCGGTCTTTCCGGGCGGCGCGGTCCCCGCGGCGGCGCTGGCGCAGGGCAGCGATGGGAATTTCTATGGCACGACCACCGGCGGCGGCACCAACGGCGGCTACGGCACCGTCTTTAAGGTGACGCCCGGCGGCGCGGCGACTGTGTTGTACGAGTTCACCGGCGCCGCCGATGGCGCCTCGCCCAACGGCCTGGTTCCGGGCAGCGATGGCGCTTTTTATGGAACGACATCCCAAGGCGGCGCTTACGGCGCGGGCAGCATTTTCAAAATCGCGACTGACGGCACGCTGACCAGTTTGTATTCGTTCACTGGCGGCGCCAATGGAGCGAATCCCCAAGCCGCGCTGGTGCAGGGGAGCGACGGGTATTTTTATGGGACGACAGCGCAAGGCGGCGCCGGCGCCGGCTACGGCACGGTCTTCAAAATCACGACCAACGGCGCGCTGACCCGTTTGTATGCCTTCACCAACGGCACTGATGGAGCGCGTCCCCAAGCCGCGTTGCTGGAGGGCAGCGACGGGTATTTTGGTGGAACGACAGCCGGCACAACAGTTGGCGGGAAAGGAACCAACGGCAGCTACGGCTCCGTTTTCAAAATTTCGACCAACGGGGCGCTGCAGAGCCTGCGCTTCACCGGCGGCATTGATGGAGCGCGTCCCCTGGCCGCGCTGGTGCGGGGCATGAATGGCGATTTTTATGCTTATGGAACGACATCCCGAGGCGGCGCCAACGGCGCGGGCAACGTTTTCAAAGTCACAACCAACGGCGTGCTGACCGTTTTGTATTCCTTCACCGGCGGCGCCGATGGCGCGAATCCCCAAGCCGCGCTTGTGCTGAACACCAACGACGGCAGTTTCTATGGGACTGCGTCATCCGGCGGGATGGTCGTCGATTATTCGAACGGCAACGAATATCCGGGCAATGGAACCGTCTTCAAGATCACGACCAACGGCGTGCTGACCAGTTTGTATACCTTCACCGGCGGTTCTGACGGAGCGAATCCGTCCGCCGCGCTGGCGCAGGGAAGCGACGGCAGTTTCTATGGGACCGCTCAATACGGCGGAGTGGGTTACAGTCGGGGGGGCAATGGCACCGTCTTCAAAATCGCCGGCAATGGGACGTTTGCCGCGTTGTATGCGTTTCCGGGAGTGAATGATGGCCAATCTGCGGCGGCCCTGGTGCATGGCAGTGACGGCAATTTTTATGGGACCACCCAATACGGCGGCACCAACGGCGGCAACGGCACCGTGTTCAAAGTGGCGGCCAGCGGCGCCTTTGCCAGCTTGTATTCGTTCGCCGGCAGCTATGATGGGGCAAATCCCGCGACCGCGCTGGTGCAGGGGAGCGACGGCGACTTTTATGGGACCACTCAAGGCGACGGCTCCAACTACAGTGGCACCGTCTTCGAGATTTCCCCCGGCGGGACCCTGGACACTTTGTACGCCTTCACGGGCGGCTATGACGGAAACACTCCCAACTCCGCACTGGTGCAGGGCAGCGATGGCAATTTTTATGGGACGACATCCGATGGCGGCTTCTACGGCAACGGCAACGTCTTCAAGATCACGGCGGACGGTTTGCTGACCAGTTTGTATTCGTTCACCGGCTACAACGATGGCGCCTATCCCAACGGTCTGGTTCTGGGGAGCGACGGCGCTTTTTATGGGACTGCCTCCAGTGGCGGCTTCTTCAACAACGGCAGCGTTTTTCAGGTCACGACCGATGGCAACCTCAACCCGTTGTATTTCTTCACCGGAACCAATGATGGCGGGTCTCCCATGAGTCCGCTCGTGCAAGGCGGCGATGGCAATTTCTACGGCACCACTCAATACGGCGGGACCGGCGGCGGCAACGGCACCGTGTTCAAGATCACGCCCAATGGCTCGTTGACCACTTTGTATTCGTTCAGCAACGACACAAACGGCGGCAGCCCGAGCGGTTTGCTGGCCGGCACGGATGGAAATTTCTACGGCACAACGGCCGGCGGCGGATACAATTACTCCGGATCGGTCTTCGAGATAACTTCAGGCGGCGTTCTGAGAACCTTGTATTCATTCAGCGGCGGCACAGCGGACGGCGGCGCTCCCTACACTTCACTGGCGCAGGGCGGCGACGGCAGCCTTTATGGAACGACCTCCAGCGGCGCCGTTGGCGGATATGGAGGCGTCTTCCGCCTGAGCGGCGCGACTCTTCCGTCGCCCTTGCCGATGATTACCGGGCAACCGGCCAGCGTGTCCAACGTTCTTGCCGGCCTTTCCGCCAGCTTCACCGTTACGGCTGTTGGAGGCCAACCGTTGCACTTTCAGTGGCAGCACAATGGCGTCGATCTTTCCACAGGCGGGGAATTCTTCGGCACGACGCTTCCCTCCTTGACGGTGGACCCGGCGTTCGCGGGCGATGCCGGCACGTATTCGGTGACGGTTTTCAATTCCTACGGCTCCGTCGCCAGTTCCAACGCGGTCTTGTCCCTTTATTCCGCCACCAACTCGGGGGAGGCTTACACGGATGGCACCAATTACCTGGCCGAAGCGGACTTGGCCGCGGCCAATCTGAGCTTTGCCAACGCGATCAGCCTCTCGGCGAACCCGAGTGCGGGCGCCAACAGCAGTAATTATTTCTTCCTGGCGGCGACGGAGTTGTTGAGCCTGCCGGAAGAGCCGGCGGGAAGCAATTTCCTCAACCGCCTGGGTGTCAGCACCACCGGGCGCGACGTTTTCAAATGGAAGGCCAAACTGGCGTACAAGATCCCCATCGGCGTCAACGCCGATGAATTCACCGCCCAACTTCGCACCAATGTTTTGGCCGCGATCATTGCCGCCGAGGCCGACCTGGCTGCCATCACCAACACCGATTTCACTCTCCCGTTGACCGCCAGCGAGACGCATGCGGGCGCGGTGACGGTGGACTGGGGCGACGTGCAATTGCTGCGGGCGCTGTGCGACGCGGCGGAAGTGTTCATTTACACGACCTATTCGTGGAACCTCAACGCGCAGCTCACGGACGTTTCCAACATCCTGGCCACGGACAAATCGATCGGGACGTTGCTGGCGGATTATCCCAACCTGCTGACCACCACCTCGACCAGCGATCTGCCTTTGGCCAAGGGCGCCTTCACCAACGGCATCAATGAGTATTTTGCCGCCTCGCAATTCATTCGCGGCCGGACAAACCTGACGCGCCTCTTTAACCTGACATCCACCAACGAGATGGCCAAGGAACTGAAGTTTCGCCAGACGTTGACCAACCTCCTCGCCTCGCTCAGCAGCGGCTCGCCGGTGACGCTGACGGACAGCACCAACATCGCGGTGTCGGCGGCGGCGTTCTTTGGCGGCCATTTCGATCCGCGCGCCTATTTCCCGCAGTTTCAAGGCAGCGAATTCGTCTGGAACACGATCCCGGACCCGACCTTTGGGGGCGTGATCAAAGGGCTGACGGAGACAGAGGCTGCCAGCGGATTACTCAAGCATTTCAAGATCAAGAGCGTCCTGGCTGTCCCCGGCGTTTCGGTTGACGTCCTCTGCAACTTTCCGAACTTTCTCGAACAAAACGGCGTGGTGCAGGGTCTTGATGGCAATCTCTACGGCACGACGCAGTTCGGCCCCATCGCCTACACGACCAACTATTCTTATTCCACCAACACGTTTCCCGGCACCAACGGCTATGTCATCACCAACATCACAACCTATACCAATGTCCAGCAGAATCAGGGCTATGGCACGGTCTTCAAGATAACGCCGTCCGGCCAGTACAGCACCCTATACACATTTGGCTCGGTGCAATTGACCAACATCAGCGGCCCCTACACGAATGTTTATTATAAGGGGACCAATGTTTTTTACTTCACTTACTACAACACGAACATATACCAACTCGATGGCACCTATCCCGGCGCCCTGGTCCTGGGCGCGGATGGCGATTTTTACGGCGCCACCCAGTCCGGCGGGTTGTCCTATCAAACCAACTACAATGGCACGAACCTCCCCTCCATCACGACCAATTCCTACAATGGCACCCTCTTCAAGATCACTCCTTCCGGCCATCTGACCACGCTCTACAACTTTGGAACGGCGGCTGACCAATATGCCAACACACCCGCCGCCGCGCTGGCGCAAGGCAGCGATGGCCGGTTCTATGGCACGACCGAATTCGGCGGCACCAACAATGGCGCCGGGACGGTTTTCGCCGTGACCACCAACGGCGCGATCACGCTGCTCTACGTGTTCACCAACCACTACGACGGCGGTTATCCGAGCGCGCCGCTGGCGCAAGGCGTTGACGGAAACTTTTATGGAACGACCTCCGGCGGCGGAACCAACTACGAGGGCAACATTTTCAAGATAACGCCGTCCGGACACTTCAGCACTCTATACTCATTTGGCGCGGTGCAACTGACCAACATCAGCGGCCCCTACACGAATGTTTATTATAATTATAATGGCAGTGGATACGTTCTCGTGACCAATGTTTATTACAAGACGAATACCTTCCCGCTCGACGGCGCCTACCCCAATGCCTTGGTCCAGGGGGCCGATGGCAATTTCTACGGGACCACTCAATCCGGCGGGACCAACGACGTATGGTACGAGGGCGATGGAACGGCCTTTCGGATTTCGCCCGCCGGCGCCTTCTCGAACCTGCTCTCCTTCGACCGGGAGTTTCTTGATGGTTATTCGCCCTTGGGATCGCTGGTGGCCGGGGCCAACGGAGTTTTCTATGGCACCGCTTCCGCCGGGGGCGCGAACAACGTGGGCGCCTTATTTGCGCTCAATTCGAGCCGCGCGCAAACC
Organism: Verrucomicrobiota bacterium; assembly: GCA_049510745.1. Lineage (GTDB taxonomy): Bacteria > Verrucomicrobiota > Verrucomicrobiia > Limisphaerales > Palsa-1400 > PLGF01. The sequence continues at coordinate 29,283 of JBEKYR010000020.1, forward strand.
AATATCTTCTGGTTCGGCAAAAGTTTCGGCGGTTACGGCAACAACCTCCATTCCTATTTCAATTTTTCTTACGCCTACAATCCGATCCCTTCGCCGCTGGTTTTGGGCGCCGATGGCAACTACTACGGAACCACGACCGACGACGGCAGCAACGGGAGCGGAACCGTCTTCCGCCTGAGCATCAGTTCCCCGCCCGGCATCGTTACCCAGCCCGTGAGCCAGACCAACCTTGCCGGCTCGACCGTCAGCTTCGAGGTGTCGGCGATTGGCTCGGCGCCCTTGATTTATCGATGGTTCCTCGATGGAAAGCCGCTGTTCAACGCCGGGGACGTTTCCGGCGCGCAAAGCAACGTGTTGACACTGACGCGTATCTCGTCCGGTGACATCGGCGTTTATTCGGTCGTCGTCTCCAACTCGCTTGGCTCGGCCACCAGCTCCGCCGCCTCGCTTGTCGTGTTGCTGCCTCCGTCGATTACGGCGGAGCCTTTGGACCAGCTCATTGCCGCCGGCGAGTCGGCGACGTTCACCGTGACGGCGGGCGGGACGCAGCCGCTGAGTTACCAATGGCAATTCGACGGCACAAACATCTCCGGCGCGACCAACGCCTCCGTTTCAGCCGCGAACGCGGGGTCCTATGCGGTCGTTGTGACCAACGCCTATGGGTCGGTCACCAGCAGCGTCGCGGGGTTGGACGTTGAAACCGCCAGCACTGGTCATCCGTCCCTCACCATATCGATCACCTCGCCGGCCGCCGGTGGCCGCACCGCCAGCGGCGTCGAGGGCAAGGCCTCCGGGAAGCTGCCGGTCTGGAACGTCTTTTACCGGGTCACCAACTACAACAAGGGGACGAATATCACCAGCGGCCAGGCCGTCCTGGCCTCCGGCGCGGCCGCCACCAACTGGTTTGTCACCAATAATCTTCTTCCCGGCACGAACATCATCGCGGTCCAGGCCATCGACCTGGCCTCGAACCACTCGCCGGTGGTGACGCGCAAGTTCTTTTACGAAGTGACCGCGCCCCTCAACCTGCTGGCCCAGGGCACCGGCAGCGGCAGCTTCGCGCTGAAATCATTCGTCTCCGGCGAGAAAAACCTGGCGACCAACACGCCGCTGAATATCGGCGAACCATACCAGATTACCGCCAAACCGGACGGCCATTCGCTCTTTGGCGGCTGGACGGTGACGACGACCAACAGTTCGCTCTCGACCAATCGCGCGGCCATCAGATTTATCATGGAATCCAGCCTGAGAATCAGCGCCGACTTCGAGACCAACATCTACTTCGGGGCCTTCGGCACCTACAACGGCCTTTTTGTGGTCAGCAACAACCTCAACGACGTGACCGAGGCCACCGCCGGCTTGCTCGGCGGATTGCTCATCCACACCAACGGCAATTTCAGCGGCAAATTGTGGATTGACGGCGGCAGCCACCCCATCGGCGGAGTCTTTGACGCCTATGGCGACGCCACCAATAAGGTGACGATCCCAGGCGGACATGTGCTGCTCCAGATGACGTTGGATACGAGCACGAATCCGCCGCAGGTTTTCGGCACGGTTTCCGGAAGCAATAACGGAGCGGCCTGGACGGCCGACCTGGTGGCCGACCGCGCCGCCAACAACCTGCCCGCAGCCGAGTACACGATGCTCATCCCGCCCGGAACCAATGCGCCGCCCACCAGTTCGCCCGGCGGCTTCGGCTACGCCTTGATTACCAATTCCGCGGGCGGCGCCAAGACTGTGAACACGGCCCGGATCACCGGCGCCTTGGCCGACGGCACAACCTTTAGTCAATCGGTGCCCGTTTCCGAAGACGGCTACGTGCCCTTCTACGACTCTCTTTACGGCAACAAGGGCCTGCTGCTGGGTTGGATTAACCTGGAGGTCCCCAACACCAACACCACCGGCCTGATTTGGATTCATCCCAAAACCACCGGCGGCCGATACAAGACCGGCTTTACCAATATCGTCCCCGGTGTCGAACTTGGCGGCCAGGTTCCGCTTCCGCTTTTGCTTTCGCCGTGGACCAACCCGCCGACGGACCTTGGCACGCTGACAAATCTGGTCATCTCCGTCACCAACTCCGCCCCCGCCGACCTGTTCGACTTCGGAGTGAGTTTCAGCGGCAAGAACTTGACCTTGAGCAAAGTGTCCGGCACGGGAGTCGTGACCGGCTCGATCAATCCCAAGACCGGCCTGTTGAAAGTGACCTTCGGCAGCAAGCCAGCCAAGACGACCAATGGCTTCGGCGCGATCTTGCAGAACGCCGCCTTTGGCGGCGGCTATTTCCTGACCCTTACCAACGGCGAAGCCGTCGAACTGGGGCCTTGAACCCGCGGCAAAGCGACGCGGCAGAAAATCGCAATTTGACACCACCGCCTTTGTCTCGTATAAAGGCGGTGGATCGGATCGGATTAATAATCCCAAACAAAAACACATAATTCTATGGCCATCAAAGTTGGTTCAAAAGCGCCGGATTTCACGCTTAAGTCCAAAAACGCCGCCGGATTGGTGGACGTGAAATTAAGCGAGAATTTCGGCAAAAAAAACACCGTCCTGCTCTTCTTTCCCGCCGCCTTCACCGGCGTTTGCACCAAGGAACTGTGCGACATCACTGCGGGGCTGGGCCATTACTCCAGTTTGAACGCCGCGGTCATCGGCGTCAGCGTCGATACTCCCTTCGCCCAGGAGGCCTGGGCCAAACAGGAAAAGATCGGCATCACCCTGGCCAGCGACCTGAACAAAAAGGTGACGCGCGATTACGACGTGCTTTTCCCCAACCTGGCCGGCATTGGCGACACCGCCGCCCGCGCGGCGTTTGTCATCGACAAACACGGCGTGGTGCAATACGCCGAGCAAACGCCCACGCCGAAGGACCTGCCCAACTTCCAGGCCGTCCAGGCCGCGCTCGCCAAGCTGGCGTAAGCCGGGCCACGGATGTGGCAGGTGTCCATTTTGACGGGCGCGGAGGGCGAAGAGGCTGTGGCCCAGCTCCTGGAGCGGACCGTCCACCCGCCGCCGTCGGTATTCCGCAACGAGAGGACCGCCGCCGTGGCCGTCACGTCATACGTGAAACGATTGCCCCGGACTCGGCGGGCGCTGGCTGCGGAGTTGAAAGAGGGCCTGGCGCGGTTGCGCCAATTCGGGCTGGACCCGCGTCCAGCCAGGATTACGATTAAACGGCTCCCGCGGAAAAATTGGGCGCAATCATGGAAACGCCATTTCCGGCCGATTGATATTGGCGGAAAATTGCTGGTCAAACCGGGTTGGAGCCGGCGTCGCGCCCGCCCCGGCCAGCGGGTCGTCATCCTGGACCCCGGCCTGAGTTTTGGGACAGGGCATCACCCGACCACTTTGTTCTGCCTCGAACAACTGGCCCGTTGCCGCCGGCCCGGCGCGCGGCAGTCGTTTTTGGACATCGGCACAGGCTCGGGCATCCTGGCCATCGCCGCCGCCAAGCTCGGCTATGACCCCGTCGCCGCCTTCGATTGCGATCCGGAAGCCGTGCGGGTCAGCCGCCAAAACCTCAGGAGAAACAGAGTCCGGGTCCGATTGGGACGGGGAGACGTGGCGCGGGCACCGCGGCTGGCGCGGCGGCGCTACGACGTGGTCTGCGCCAATTTGACTTGCGAATTGCTTCTGGCCCAGGCGAACCCCATCCGCCGCCTGCTCAACCCCGCGGGAAAACTGGTCGTTGCCGGGGTACTGGGGCGGGAATTCCAAAAAATCCGGAAGAAGTTTGACCGATGTCACTTGACATTGGAGAAATCGAGAGTAGATAAAGAATGGAAATCGGGGCGATTTGCCCTGGTTTAGCGATTCGTGTGGCCCGGGCGGTGTGATTAGAGGAGAACGCGACCGCCATAATTCAGGCACACGGTTGCCGGCGTGCTCCGCAGTGCGGGGTTGCGCCGCCAAGGAACGAAGGAATTGAGTATGATAAAGACGTTGAACTTGATTCAGGAAACCGTCCGCAATACCAAACATCCCTTCCGCCAAGTCGATAGCAGACCGGCCAAAGCCCAAAAAAATCGCTACGAACGCCGCAAAATTCGGGAGTTCCTGCGTCTGGGCGATTGGACCGGCGAAGCCGAAGTTTAACAAAAAAAGTCCGCCAAACGAGTTTGCACGCCACGCGCGAGCGTGGCTTTTTCTCTTTATATCGCCCCCTTTCCCGGCATATCAAACCATTTCCCAGAGATAACCGGCACATTCCCTGTTTTCGAGGAACGCGGGCGTCTCGCCCGTTGCAGTCGGCGTCCCGCCGACTGCTTTTCTTTGGCCTCCAACCCGAATGTGCTGATTCTCCGTGAGAATTGGCATCAGATGATGGAGAGCGTTCACCATGATTGATGGCGGTCGTTTCGTGGTAAACGAGAGAATGGATTTATCGCCTTGAGATTGTTCCCGGCAGAGTTGGCTGTTGATCAGGTCGCTCCCGATCGTTGCCCAACCTGTGGCTGGAGCAAAGGGAGTACGACGCGTGGAGGAACCGAATTTTGTATTTCCACATACGAATCGGTGATTGTATATTCAGCAAGTTAAGCCCTGCGACCCTATGAAATCACGCAAACAACGGTTCGGCAAAATGGCAAAGTGGGGATTTCGCGTTGTTTACATTTCCGTGATTTTGGCGATTTGCGATTTTTGGTCTGCAAGCACCGCGCGCCGCGATACTCTATTTAGCAAGTGCGAGTTCAGGATTACTGACGGTGGTTCGGCTGAGTATGTTGGATTTGGCTACACCATGTCATATCTCCGTAAGATGGATGGTTCGGCTTATGGACCGGTCCTGCATTTTTGGTTCGCGCCGTTTTTGATTGACGCGGCACACGGTAAGGTAAAGATGCACTGGTTATGGGAAAGGATTTAGTCGGCACCGAATCGGGCGAATCGGTCTCACATCTAAAGAATCTACATTTCGGCTGCCAATTTCGAGAAGTGGGCCGGGCCGGTTTCCTGTCCGGTTTGGCCTCTGAAGCAAAATATCGAATGTTTAGGCATCACCTCCAAGCCTCTTAACTTTTCTCGTTGATTTCAGCCAACGCGGCGGCGGCTCAAACCATCAGTTTTCCAATCCTCGCCCGGCTGGATCCATTCCAATCCATTCTTTATCATCTGTCTCAAAGAATTTTCTGGTCCTCTCCGCGGCCTCCGCAGTGCAATATCCCAAAATCGCTCATTTCTGGTGAAACTTTCTCACCACGAAGCGCGCGAAGAACACGAAGTTTTGAATAGGCCCATCTGGATGGTTTTATCCGTGTTAAGCCGTGTCCATCCGTGGTTGAAAATTTGGTTGCGGCTGGCCGCGCCGGGCCTCTGCGCGAGAATCCTCTTCTCCTGAAAAAAATCCTTGCATATTCCATAACAACGTGATAATACCCCATCCGATGAAACTGAGAATCATCAAGTTGGGTGGGACGCGGTTCGGTTCCAGGCAATCCGCTGGCAACCCGCCGGCCGGCATCCCGGACGGCGTTCAACCGGCAAAATTTGCCGGTCCAGCCCCTTCCAACAGATTTCGGTCAAGCCAAATCGAGCCAAAAATCAAACCAAATCAAAGTAAATCAGACTAAATCAAACCAAAAACAATGGGGGGGAGGGGGGTACCCCTATATACCCCCCAAAAAAACCAAGCTCGGCCGAGCCGGTCAAGGCCAGTCAAGGTCGGTCAAGGTTGGTCAAGCCTGGTCAAATCAAGGCCCCGGGGTTGCCCAGTCCGTGCCAGTCCCTGCATTTCATTCACTGATTCACTCATTCACTGATTCATGTCTTCGCTCTATCGGTCAAGGTCAGTCAAGCTTCATCCTGGACTTCTTCCTTCTGCCTTCCCCCCCGCCCCGTCCCTGATCGTCTGGCAATTCGGAGTTGACGAACCGGAGCGCAGCCGTGTGAATGTCGCCTCAATTCATCCAGACACTTGAATTTATGATATACAATCTCAAGGCTCCCGTGAAGAGGCCGCGCCTTCTCCCGCTGCTTTCCGTTCTCGCGTTCGCCGCGGCCGCCACGGCCCAGGACCTGCCCACCAATGCGCCCAGCCTCGTGTTTCGCGACCGCGTCGATCCTCACTGGTTCGCCGGCGCGGATGGCCAGACGAACAAGTTCTGGTATCGCGTGGATGTGGGCAAAGATGAGCATCAATTCATCCTTGTCGATGCTGCCGGGGGGAAACGCTCTCCGGCGCTCGATCACGCGCGGCTGGCCGAGGCCCTGGCCAAAATAACGGCCCACCCGGCCGATCCCAAAAACCTTCCCATCGACGACCTCGAGTTCGCTCGCGACGGCAAATCCGTCGTGCTTCGAGCTTCGGGTTCAAGCTGGAAACTGGATTTGGATTCGTATGCGCTCACTGCCATCAAGGAGGACGCCTCGGGCGAAAACCGATTGCCTGCCGGGCGCGTGCCCCATCCCTCCCTCACCACAGGACCGGAAACCGAACTCACCCTGGTCAACCGCTTGGGCGTGGACGTGAACCTGTTCTGGATTGATCCGGATGGGAAACGCCTGCCTTACGGCGCCATTCGCGCCGGCGAACGCCGCCAACAACACACTTACGCCGGGCACGTCTGGCTGGTCACCTCCCCTCGCGGCGATGTGCTGGCTGTCTTTGAGGCCACCGCCAAACCGGCTCTCGCGGTGATTGACGGGCGTGATTCCGGCCCGTCGCGCCGCCGCGGCGGCGCCCGCCCTCCCGCCGAGGCCGGTGACAGATCGCCGGATGGCAATTGGGAAGTCCTCGTGCGCGGGGATAACCTCTTCTGCCGCGACCTCAAGGCTGACAAGGACCGGGAACATCAACTGACCTACGACGCCAATCCAAACAGCACCTACGCCCGCAACGCGGAATCCGACCGCGCCATCGAAATGAACTATGACACCCCTGATTCCGAAACCCCGACTCCGGAAGTCTATTGGGCGCCCGACTCAAAACATTTCGTCGCGATGCGTTTGCAGCCCGGAACACAGCGCCGCGTTTTTCTCATCGAGTCCTCGCCCGAAGACCAGCTTCAGCCCAAACTCGATTCCTACCCCTACCTCAAGCCCGGCGATCAGATTCCTGTTCGCAAACCGCACCTTTTCGACATCGAGGCGAAGAAGGAAATCCCCGTCAGCGACACGCTCTTTTCCAATCCGTGGTCCATCAGCGAGGTGCATTGGGCTTCCAACTCCACGCGTTTCGGCTTCCTTTACAACCAACGCGGCCATCAGGCGCTGCGCATCGTCGCCGTGGACGCCCGGACCGGCGCCGCCAGGACCATCGTGGACGAACACAGCGACACGTTCATTGATTACTCCGGCAAAACATTCTTCAACTACCTCGACGACACGGGCGAAATCATCTGGGCCTCCGAGCGCGACGGATGGAATCACCTCTATCTCTACGACGCCAATACCGGCCAGGTCAAAAACCAGATCACCCGGGGCGATTGGCTCGTGCGCGGCGTGGACTACGTGGATAAATCAAAGCGGCAAATCTGGTTTCAGGCCGCCGGCATCCACCCGGAACAGGACCCCTATTACGTCCAGTTCTGCCGCGTTAATTTTGACGGCACCGGGCTGGCGATTCTCTCCGAGGGCGACGGCACCCACCAGACGCAATTCTCGCCCGACCGCCGTTACTTCATTGACTCCTGGTCGCGCGTTGACCTGCCGCCCATCACCGAATTGCGGCGCAGCAGCGACGGCCAGATCGTCTGCCGACTGGAGGAAGCCGACGCCGGCAAACTCTGCGCCACCGGCTGGAAAGCGCCGGAACGTTTCGTCGCCAAAGGTCGCGATGGCGTCACGGACATCTACGGTGTCCTCTGGCGGCCCAAGGATTTTGACCCGCAAAAAAAGTATCCGGTCATCGAAAACATCTATGCCGGGCCGCAGGACTTCTTCACGCCCAAGAGTTTCCGCGCCTCCTACCAGCAACAGAAGCTGGCCGATCACGGGTTTATCGTCGTGCAGATGGATGGCATGGGCACGTCGGGCCGCTCGAAAAAATTCCACGACGTCTGCTGGAAAAACCTCGGCGACGCCGGCCTCCCGGACCGCATTCTCTGGATCAAGGCGGCGGCGGCCAGGCATCCCTTCATGGACCTGTCGCGCGTGGGCATCTACGGCACGTCGGCCGGCGGGCAGAACGCCCTGCGCGCCATGCTCGCTCACGGCGATTTCTACAAAGTGTGCGTGTCCGACTCCGGCTGCCACGACAACCGGATGGACAAAATCTGGTGGAACGAACAATGGATGGGCTGGCCCGTGGACGAAAGCTACGTGCATAGCTCCAATGTCCAGGACGCCCCTCGCCTCCAAGGCAAGCTCTTGCTGATGGTCGGCGAAATGGATCGCAACGTTGACCCCTCCAGCACCATGCAGGTCGTCAACGCCCTGATCAAGGCGGACAAGGATTTCGATCTGCTGGCCATGCCCGGCGCCGGCCATGGCGTCGCCCGAACCCCCTATGGCGCCCGCCGCCTGGAGGAATTCTTCGTCCGAAATCTCCTGGGAACGGAACTGAAAACCGTCGCGGGGACTTCCTCCGCCGCGCCCGCCGCCCCATGAGGGGATTTGCGCGCAAAACGACTCGCCCGCCTCACCGCGTCCCCATCCCCACGCTTTGCACGGTTTGGAAAAGTTTGCCTTCGGTCTTGATGCTCGGGGCGATGATGATCTCGGTTTCCTGAAATTCCCGGATCGTGGCCGCCCCCACGTTGCCCATGCACGTCGTAATCGCGCCCACCAGATTTTGCGAGCCGTCATCGACTGTCGCCGGGCCGTAAAGGATTTGCTTGAGCGAGCCGGTCACGCCGACTTTGATGCGCGTGCCGCGCGGCAGGTTGGCGTGCGGCGTGGCCATGCCCCAATGGTTGCCTTTGCCCGGCGCTTCCTGGGCCCGCGCAAACGCGCTGCCCACCATGACGGCGTCCGACCCGCACGCCAGCGCCTTGCAAACATCCCCTCCCTTGCTCATCCCGCCGTCGGTGATGATGGGGATGTAGCGGCCCGTGTTCTTGTGATGATAATCGCGCGCCGCGGCGCAATCGACCGTGGCGGTGACCTGCGGCACGCCCAGGCCCAGCACCCCGCGGCTGGTGCAGGCGGCGCCCGGCCCGACGCCGATCAGCACGCCGGCCACCCCGCACTCCATCAACTCCCGCGTGACGTTGTAGGTGACGGCGTTGCCGATGATGACCGGGATGCGCATCTTCCGGCAAAAATCAGGCAGGTCGAGCGATTTGTATTCGGTGGAAATATGTTTGACCGTCGAGACGGTCGATTGCACCACGAACAGGTCCGCGCCGGACGCCTGGGCGATGCAGCCGAACCGTTCCGCCTTCTGCGGGATGGAACTGACGGCGGCCAGCACCCCGGCGGCCTTCAATTCCTCCACCCGCCGGGCGATCAATTCCTCCTTGATCGGCTCGGTGTAAACCTTTTGGATCAGGGTGGTGACTTCGTCTTTGCCGGCTTTGACAATTTGATCGAGGACCTCGGAGGGGTTGGCGTAGCGGGTTTGCACGCCTTCCAGGTTGATGACGCCCAAGCCGCCCAGCTTGCCCATCTCGATGCAGAAGCGCACGTCGGTCACGCCATCCATGGCGCTGGCAATGACGGGGATTTTCAGCGTGATGCAACTGCCGTCCGGGCGCGGAATCTTGAACGACGTGTCCACCTCGTTGGGGTTGATGGTGATGTCGCCCGGCACAAGGGCGATTTCGTCAAAACCATAGGTGACGCGTGCTTTTCGATTTCGTCCAATCCACATTCCCATAGGTCAATTCCAAAAATTCACGGTTGAAGATGTCCGGCGCGCCTCAAAATTCAAACGGTTCGTTGAGCGTCCCGCACTGCGCGCAACGCGAACGGGCCACGTCCGCGTCGTCCGTATAAACCGAACCGCACCGTTCGCAGCGAAAGATGCGGTCCTGCTTCCGCGCCGGCCCAAAGCGCCGGCTGCGAATTTCCGAATATAGAACCAGGACGGAGAGCGCCGCAAGCAAAGAAAAAACATACGCGTCTATCAGCTTCTCCAATGACATTTCAATCCTCTCTCATTTGGGCGCGGCGCCGTTGGTCGCTTCGCTCGTGTGCCATTCAAAGACGGCCTGCCCCCAGACGGTCCCCGCCCTGTTGGACGGCACGAACCGCAACGCCCTCGCCGCCGCCAGCGCGCTGGCGTCAGCCGCCGGCGATCCGCTGCGCGCCAGCAGGCGATGCGCCAGCACGTCGCCCGCCGGGCTGACGCCGATTTCCACCACCGAGTTGGTCAATAATTGCGGACTGGGCCACGCCGGCAGCAGCGGCGTTTCGCCCGTCCAACGCTGCCGCGCCTCGCCCTGGAGACGGAAGACCGATTGGGTCTGAATCATTTCGGGCGGCAGGAAGACCGGCAGCGGTTCCAGCGGCGCCGCACCCTGGCCGGCCAGGTCCAGCGGCGGCGGCGTCGCGCTGAGTGGCCCGACGGGAGAAATGGTTCCGAGCCTGGATACGTCCAAGTCCAGCCAGGAGGGGGGTTCGAGGCGGTTGGTGGGGCGGTACTGGGCGGGTTGCTGCGAGAACCAGGCCCGGCCGGAAAACCCGTGAACACCCGGCCATTGAAACACCGCCGGGTCCCCCGCAAAGAATCTCCTCGATAACTGGTCCTCCCGCACCGGCGCGCCCAGCGCCACAAAACGGATGGGCGGCGGGGCGGACGCCGCCGGACGGGCCGCCCGGTCGGCAAAAACCAAAATCAAGGCGACCTGCAAGACGAACAAACCGACGGCCACACTCAGAACACGTCCGCGCGTCCAGACCCCGGATTCTGTGCCGGGCGCGTTCATGGCCGCGGGCCAAAAACAGTGGGACGTTCCGCCAGCAAGACTTCGGTGATGCCGGCCTGGCGCGCCAGCAATTCCAAGTGTGTGATCACTTCGAGTTCCGCCGCCTTGTCGGCCCACAACACCAGCGTCAGGTGTTTCGACTGGCGCCGCGTGTTTTGCGCGCGGCTCTGCAGCGCGGCCCGCAACTCCGCCTCCGGCACCGCCCGGTTCTCAAAAAAACATTGCCCGCGGGAATCCACCGCCACCACCACCGTCGGGTTGTCCGTCCCCGGCCAATCCGCCCCGTCCGGCAGCTTGATCGTGACGCCGGGCGTATAGAGCAAGGAGCCGAGCAGCAAGAAGATCATCAGCAACATCAGGACCCCTGCCATGGGCGCCGGGTCCAGCGGCCCGCGGAAAATCCTGGCGTGACGCTCGAATCTCATGCCGGCTTTGAATTCTCCGGCCCCGCCGCCGGGCCGGAAACAATGCTCAGAATCTCGCTGGAGGCCTGCTCCATGTCCAAAACGATGTTGTTGACCCGGCTCACCAGGTAATTGTAACCGGCGTAACTGGGAATGGCGACGGCCAGCCCGGCGGCGGTGCAAATCAGGGCCTTCCAGATGCCCGCGGAAAGCTGCGCCACGTGCGCGTTCAACCCCGCCTCCTGCACGACGCGAAACACGCTGATGAATCCCAGCACCGTGCCCAGCAGCCCCAGCAGCGGCGCGATTTGCGCCACGGTCGCCAGCAGGCTCAAGTTCTGTTCCAGCCGCGGCACCTCCCACGAGCCGGCGTCTTCCAGCGCCTCCCGCACCGCCTCCCGCCCGCGGTCCCGGTTGAGGATCGCGATCTTGACCAGGCGCGGCACCGGTCCCGGCGTGGCGTCGCAGATCGCCAGCGCTTCGACGATGTTATCGCGCTTGAGGACGTTGCGCACGCCGTTGAGAAACTCGGTCGAGTTGATCTGATCGCGGTGATATTGCAAAAGCCGTTCGCAAAAGACGGCCAGCGCCACCGCGCTCGTCGCCACGATCACCCAAATCATCAGCCCGCCCTCCGCCAAAAAATGAGGCATGCCCACTTTATAGCGGGTCAACTTTGAACTTTAAACCTTAAACTTTCCCCGTAAGGTCTTTCCCATGGATACGCCCCGTCGCCGCACAGAGCCGCCCCACCCCTGGCGCAACGAGATCGAATCGGTTTTGATCTCCCAAGAGCGCCTGGCCCGCCGCGTCCGCCGCCTGGCTGCCCAGATTCAAAATGATTTTGCCGGACGCGACCTCGTCATCGTCGCCCTGTTGAACGGCACGGTTGTTTTTCTGGCGGACCTCCTGCGCCGGCTTTCCCTGCCCTTGCGCCTGGATTTCATCGGCGTCTCCAGCTACGGCGGCGGAACCGAATCGGCCGAGCTTGTTTTCACCAAGGAACTCCGCCTGGACGTCAGCGGTCGCGATGTTCTGGTGGTCGATGATATTTTGGACACGGGCAAAACCCTTTCCCGCGTCACCGCCAAGTTGAGCAAGCTGCGCCCGAGCCTGATTAAAATCTGCGTCCTCCTGGACAAACCCTCGCGCCGCCTGGAGAAGATCACCGCCGATTACGTCGGGTTCACCATCCCCAATCACTTCGTCGTTGGCTACGGGCTGGATTACGCCGAGCGCTATCGCAACCTGCCCTTCGTCGGCGTGCTGCGCCCGGAAATGTTCAACCATCCCGATTTCATTCCGCTTCTCTCGCCCAAAAAACGGCGCTTGCTCCAGGGAATCGAGGACGAACCGGACAGCGACAGCAGCGGGTCTTGACCCCAAAGACCAGCGGATGCTCCCTCAAGTATTGAGGACCTTCATCGCTTTTTTGGCATCCGACACGCGGAGGATCATCAGCCCGCGTTTGGCGTCGGGCGACGTGGCGCAATAGGCGTACACGATGTTGATTTTGGCCGCGGCCAGCTTGTGCGCCAATGTGGCCAGCGAACCGGGCTTGTTGTCGCCGGTAATCATCAACACGTCGTCCTCCACCACCAGCGTCCCGTGCTCTTCAAAGACGAACAGCGCCTTGGCCGGGTCGCTCACGACCAGGCGGATGACGCTGTGATCGACCGTGTCGCTGATGGAAATGGCGTAGATGTTGATCTGGGCGGCGGCCAGAGCGTCGCACACCCGCGCGAGCGTGCCGGGCCGATTTTCGAGGAACAGAGCCAATTGTTTTGTTATTTGCATACTTTAGAGCCGCCCCGTCGCGGAAACTGGCGTTGCTCGAACCATAACACGCCCTGGCCGATTTGCCAGTTCCGCTTTCCTTTTCATTTTTATTGTCGTCCTCCAAAGTTTCTGCCATCCTCTTTTTGTCCTATGAGTTTGCCGTCAGCCAATTCAGCCGGGGAACTGGAGGAGAAGCACAGAAAAGCCTTGATCAGCTTGCTGGCCGATGACGATGCCAGGGTCTATCAGACCGTCCGCGAAACCATCCTTGCCTACGGCCCCGCCTGCTCCGACTGGATGCGCCAGCACACCCTGAGCAACGATCCGGTCCTCCGCCGCCGCGCCAACGAAATTGTCCATCACTTCGCCCGGCAGGATGCGGACACGCAGTTTTTGGCCTTTTGCCTCAATCAAGGCGAAGATTTCGACCTCGAACAAGGCGTCCTGCTCCTGGCCCGCACCCAATACCCGGCCATCAATCCGGAAGCCTATTCCGCCCTGCTCGATGATTTTGCCGGCCAATTGCGGGAGCGGCTGGATTTGCACGGCTCCGCCGATCAAATCCTGCGCACCATCAACGATTACCTGTTCCGTGAATTGAAGTTCGCCGGCGACGAACAGAATCCCTGCGATCCGGAAAACAGCTATTTCAACTGCGTGCTCGACCGCCGCCTCGGCAATTCCATCAGCTTGAGCCTGCTTTTTTTATTGGTGGGCCGCCGGCTGCGTCTGCCCGTCGCGGGCGTCGGTTTGCCGGGGAATTTTCTTTGCCGCTACCAATCCAGCCGGGCGGAGATTTACGTGGACGCCTTTCACGGCGGACGGCTGCTGGCCAAGGCGGATTGCATCAGGCACGTCCTGCAATTGGGCCAGCGTTTCGATGACAGTTGCCTGGCGCCGGTCAGCGCCCGGCGCATCCTCCTGCGCATCTGCGCCCAGCTCCATCAAATCTACAACCAGCAAAAGTCGCCCGTCCAAGTCGAACGCTTGCAGCGTTATTTGGTTGCCCTGGCCAAATAGGCGCGGCGGCGGCCCGTCAACCCGGCCCTCCGCCATTGCTGCTGCGCCACGAACGGGTCCGCCCATCCGAGAATGAAACGGGCCAGTTTGGCCTGGAAACGGTCCCAAAAAGTCCTCGACTTCAGCCAACTCGCCTGGTCGATCCGCCGGCAATGCGCCAGGTCCCCGTCGAAGATTTCGCCCGCCTCCCGCGCCAGCCCGGCATCGGCCAGCCGCGCCATCAACTCGTAATTAATTCCCAAACTGCGCCGGTCCAGGTTGGCCGAGCCGGCATAGACGATATTGTCAATTAAAAACATCTTCGCGTGCAGGATTTGCGGCTCGTACTCGTGAATCTCCACCCCGGCCCGCAAGAGCCGCCGGTAAAAACTCTGCGCCGCCAGCCGCGCCAACGGCACGTCCGATTTGCCCGGCAGGATCAATTGCACCCGCCCGTCCCGCCGCGCCAGCCGCGCCAGCTCCCGCCGGATTTCCCACGGCGGCAGAAAATAGGGCGACATGATGCGGACCTGCCGCGCTTGCTTCAGGTCGTCGCGCAAGGCCCGCTTGATCGGGTTGTTGCGGCCGGGGCCGCCCAGGAGCAATTGCGCCTTCGGCCCTCCCACCGCTCCCACCGGTTTCCGCCGCCTTGAAAACAGGCGCTGCCTGAAATCCGCCTGGGCGAACATGTCGTCGAACGCCGCCGCCAGTTCCTGCGCCATCGGCCCGCGCACCTCCAGCCCCAATTCGCGCCAGCCGCCCGTCACGCCATCTCCGTGATGCTCCACCGCGATATTGAAGCTTCCGATGAATCCGGCCGTCCGATCGCAGACCAGGAGCTTCCTATGGTCCCGGATGCTCCAGCGATGCAAACTCATCGGATTAAACCACCGGAATTCTCCGCCACAGGCGCGCAATCCCTCCCAGTAAGACTCCGGCAAAGTCAGCGAACCCCCGGCATCGACCAGCACTTGCACGCGCACGCCGCGCCGACGAGCCTCAATCAAGGCTTGGCGGCATGGTTCGGTGGCCGGGCTGGCGTCAAAAAAATACACTTCCAGCCGCACCGATTCGCGCGCGTTCGCAATCGCGGCCAGCATCCTGTCCAGCGCATCCCGGCCGGTTTTCAGCCAGGTGAATTGCCCCTCGGCCTGTGAACTCATCATTTCCCTTGATTTCATTGGATTTGCGGTGGGTTCGATCCCCGCCACCCTTGCCGGATCGCCTCGGGCGTCAGCCCTTTTTCCCGCAACGTTCGCAGGCTGGCGGCGTCCTCGCGCTTGGCCAGGCGCACTCCGGCCTCATTGGTGACCAGGGGACAATGATAAAATGCCGGCGGCTCCAAACTCAGCGCCCGATATAGCAACAACTGCCGCGCCGTCGAGAGCAGCAAATCCGCCCCCCGCACCACTTCCGTAATCCCCATCGCCGCGTCGTCGAGCACGACCGCCAGTTGATATGACGGCACAGCGTCGTGCCGCCAGACCACAAAATCGCCAAAGTCCTTCCCCGCCACGAATCGCTGCGCTCCGAAACCGCCGTCTTCAAACTCAATCGCCGCGCCCTCCGGCACGCGAAACCGCCAATTCGGCGGACGCTTCCCGCCGCGCGGCGCCGTCCGCCCGGACGCTCCGGGCGCGGGCCGGCAGGTTCCGGGATAAAGGGGTTCCTCCTCGCCCGCGTGGGGCGCCTGCAACGCCCGCCGCACATCCCGGCGCGAGCAGTGACACGGATACACCCAGCCGCCCGCCCGCAACCGTTCAAATCCTGTCAAATAAAACTCTCGCCGTTCGCTTTGCGCGTAGGGGCCGCGCGGCCCCCCGCAATCCGGCCCTTCCTGCCAGCGCAGCCCGAACCACCGCAAATCCTCGAGCATCGCCGCGGCGAATTCCGGGCGCGACCGGCTGGCGTCCAGGTCTTCGTTGCGCAGAATCAGCGTCCCGCCCGCCGCCCGCGCGCGCTCCGACGCCGTCCAAAAAGTCCGCGCATGGCCCGCATGGAGGAAACCGGTGGGGGAAGGCGCCAATCGGCCGCGGTAGGCGGAAGCCATTATCGTTGGATGCGCGCCGAGCCGCCCTTCATCACGTGCATCACTTCCTCCAGCCCCACCTGTGAAGTGTCGCCGCGCGTGCTTTGCAGCAACGCCCCGTGCGCCGCGGCAAAATTGACGATCTGCTCCGGCTCCATCCCTTTGCTGAAGCCGTAGGCGATGCCGCTGGAAAAACCGTCCCCGCCCCCGACCCGGTCCTCGATTTCCAGGTCCTTGAACGGCCGCGCCTCGTAAAACTGCCCGTCGTGCCACAGGATGCCGCCCCAATTGTTGACCAGCCCGCTCTTGACCTCCCGCAGCGTCGTGCAGACGGCCTGGATGTTGGGGAACGTTTTCACCACGCGCAGCACCATCCGTTTGTAAGCCTCCACCGGCAATTCGCGCAAATCCGCCGTCGTGCCTTCGACTTCAAAGCCGAGCGCCTTTTGAAAATCCTCCTCGTTGCCGATCAACACCTGCACGTGCGGGATGATCTCGCGCGTCACCGCGATGGCCTTCTGGCTGCTCCACAGTTTGCCGCGGAAATTCAGGTCGTAACTCGTCACCGTCCCCGCCGCGCGCGCCGCCTGCAACGCCGCCTTCGTCACCGCCGCGCTGTGCTCCGACAGCGACGCCAGAATGCCGCCGGTGTGCAGCCAGACAGCGCCCTGTTCCTGGAAAATTTTCGGGAAATTGATTTCATCCGGCCGCATCAGGCTGATCGAGGAATGGCCCCGGTCGTACATCGTCACGCTGGCCCGCACGCCGGTGCCGACCTCGGTGAAATTCAGCCCGACCCGGCCGGCGCAGCCGACGCCGTCAAATTTCTCCAGCAACACATTGGAAACATCCAGGCCGACGGCGCGGGCATGATTGAGAATGATGCGCGCCACCGGGTTATCGGGCAGCTTGCTGACGAACCCGGCGCGCAACCCCAGGCGCGCGCAAGCGTAAGCCACATTGAATTCGCCGCCGCCGACATCGACTTCCAACACCCTGGCAAACTCGATGCGGCCATGGCCGGGCGGCGCCAGGCGAACCATGCACTCGCCGAGAGCCAGGATGTCGAATTTGCACTTCGCGGAGTCACGCAGTTGAATAGACATAAGATGCGCGGTGGATTGTATGTCCGCCTCCAGAATTGGCAAGGCGTTCTCAGGACAGGCGTTTTTACGTTCTTACGTTCTTACGGGGCGCATCGGTCGGTGGCCGGTCGTTTGCAGTTCCATGATAAAATCTTGCGGGGCCTACGCGTACGCCGCCAAGCGATACGTCGCCAAAGAACAGGACATGCCGGAAATGGAACATAAGCGGCCGTCCCACAAAGAGCGCCCTCATTTACCTGACGCCAAACGGTCGCAAGCCTAATTCGCTCGACGAGGTGACGCTAAGAATGTATGAAGTAAACGGGCGGCTAAAATGCTGGAATTATCACGTTGAACTTCGGAATTGGTTGGAGGATTGCCAGCGCGAGTGCGAGGCAGAAAAGATTAGATATTATTTGAGAGCTTTTCTTGGCTCGGCAAGGAGACAGCCCATAGGCTGGAATTGGCAAAATTGATGTGTTTTTGAACTTGAAAGCACGCAGGAAAACGGATAAATTATCGCAGTCTCACAAAAATTATGAATAGGCCACGACTCAACCGGGTGCATGAGGCCGGCGGGAAATTCAGGAGTTCTCCAATGCCGGAAAACGAAGCGTCGGGCCGGCGCAAAGGCGGATTTACCCTGATCGAATTGCTGGTGGTCATTGCCATCATCGCGATTCTGGCGGCCCTGCTGTTGCCCGCCCTGGCCAAGACCAAATCCGAGGCGAATCGCGCCACGTGCAAGAGCAACGAGAAGCAACAACTCGTGGCGCTGGCCATGTACGCGGGCGAAAACAAGGACAATCTTCCGACCAGCTTCAGTGGCTATTGGGCGCATGACATGTCCGCCAATGTCTGCCAGGCCATGACCGCCAATGGCGCCGCTTACAAAATCTGGTATGATCCCGGCGACATCGGGAATTCGTCCGTCAATCTCCTGAAAGAATGGACCAACTGGAATTTCCTCGGTTATTCGCAAGTGGGCTATGCTCAAACTTTTCCCGGCACGGCTTCCTACAGCACATACGGGTCATGGCCATTTCAAACCAACCTTAATGCCAAACTGAGCGAGAGTACGGTATCTTACCAGGGCCAAAGCTTGCAGATTAGCCTCGCCACCCGTCCGCAGTTGGCATGCGAACTGCTTACTGCGCTCACGTCTGCTCCCCCCGCTCCCATGACCATTAGCCTGCGGGATGGATATAAGTGGAATGGGCTGATCGGGGGGGAGTACACCTATACCACTTCCCACATGTCGAGTCCGGTAAGGCCCGCTGGCGTCAATATTGGAATGATAGACGCCCACGTCGAATGGCGCCCTTTTAATTCCCCGTTAATTCAGCCTCGGGCGGGCGATTCGACTGCTCCGGTTTACTTTTACTAATCAGGTGACTTCTTAAATACACCGACGTATCATTGTCAAGACCAAATTCTCCGTCGTTATCAAATCCCAATTGAAGCGAAGCGGTTGTGCCGGAGGCGGTGACGTTGAACAGCAAGTTTGTCCAACCAAAAGCGGACCTGTTTGAGCCGTCAGAAAGAACGCTGCCGTTCCACGAAACCAGAAACTCGTTCGGCGTGGAGCCATGGTAATTGTTGAGCCACAAAGAGAGCCAATAACCCGCGCCCGGGGTGGTGGTGATCGTTTGGGAAAGATATTCCCGCTCTCCGGCAGGCGCACGCCTCCGCGTCGAGAACAAGGAGAGTTTCGCACATCAGAAGAATCCCCGCGGCTTCATAATGGCGCAAAAAGAAATGCACAAAGCCCGGTTGCCCGGCTTGAAGTCAATCAGGTGAGATGATCCGCTGGAGATTTTCGGCCGGACTCGTTTATGGTCCAGGCGGCGTGGCCGGCCCGCGCCACACGCTTCCGCCGAAAGTCGTGACATGGATCACGGCGTCGTTGGCGGGATCGAACTCGACTCGCTGGATGTTCGAGAAAGGCAACTCATCGAAGGCCCGCCAGGTCTTCCCGTTGTCGCGTGAGAGCCAGAGGCCGGCGCCGGGAGCGTCTTCGGTCAGGGTCATGTAAATCCAGCCATCGTGATTCGGGTGGAAATAGCCGCCAAAAGTCTGCGGGCCTTCGCGCCCTATGCGCTGCCAGGTTTGGCCGCCGTCCTCGGTGAGATAGAGGCCGCCGGATTGGTCGCCCCGGCCGGCGTCCGCCGCGCCCAGCAGGATTCGCCGGCTGTTATGGGGATCTACGGAAAAGTCCTTGGGATAAAGCAAGGGCTTGGAGGCATTGATCTTTTCCCAGGTTTCCGCCCCGTCTTTGGAACGATAGAGGCCGGTGCCTTCGGACATAAGAGGCTGGCCGGACGCGGGCCGCTTGGCGCAGATGACGGCGAACAGTGTGCCGTCGTGGTGGAGAATTACACGATACACGCGCATGTTGTCGGGATGGCCCAGGCCGCTTTTCTTGAGTGTCCAAGTCTTGCCGTCGTCGGTGGACTTGAAGACGCCTTCGTCAAACACGCCGGCATAGAGCGTGCGTGCTTTCTTCGGACTGGCGGGGTCAAGCACGATGGAAGTCACCGGTTTGCGCGGAAGTCCTTCCGTCTGGCTTTTCCACGACACGGCGAAGTCCGTCGAGAGGCAGACACCGCCGGGACGCTCATGCCCGTGGCGCTCGGAAATAATGTTGTCGTTGGGGATGTCATGCACGTCGGAGAATGCACCCCATATCTTGCCGGGCGTTTCGGGGTCAAACGCCATCTCGTAACAGGTGTTCCGCCACGGCGACCATGACTTGGGGTCCCACCAAATCCAGCTCTTGCCGTCGTCGGTGGAGCGGGCCATCCCGATGTCGGTATAGCAGATGTATTGGCGGTTGGGTTCCAACGGATCAATGTAGAAATGCCAAGTGGTCGTAACGACCAAGCCGTTGCAAACCCAGGCGGAGCCCGGACCGGGCTTCTGGCCGGGCGCCGGATAAGTGTGTCCGCCGAACCACGTCGCGCCTCCATCATGGGTGATGTGCGGCTCGTTGCGCACCAGGATGACCCGGTTGGGATCGGTGTTGCAGATGGCCACGCCGAAGGGCCTCTCGCCGCCCTTAAAGGATTGCCCGCACGAGGCAGTTTCCCAATTCGGCGCGACATTGTAGCGCTGGAAACGCGGATCCTCAAAGTAAGTCGCGCGCCATGTTTCGCCGCCGTCGTCGCTGCGGTACACCGTGTCGCTGTGCGGCGGGTGGAAGCCGGTGCTGGTGTTGAAGGCATAGACGGTGAGAGGTTTGGCGTCGGTCGCCAGCAATTGGTTGTATTGCGAAATGGAACCGTAGGCCCACTGGTCGGCCTTCTTCGTTTCAGTGTTTAGTCCCTGGCCCATCGCAGATTCCCAGGTTTCGCCCCGATCCCGCGAGCGGTAGAGGCCGCCCTTGAAGGCGCCGTTCTCGTCCTTGCTGCGGATGGAGCAGTACAGCATCACCATCTTCCCCGCCGCGTCAGAACCGCCGGCGAAACCCTGAAGCTCCTTCCACGGCAGTCCCTTGGTTTTCTCCAACCACGTTTGGCCGCCGTCGTCGGATCGCCAGATGCCCCGGTCTGTGGCAGCGAACAGCGCTTGGCCCTGCCGGGTGCGGTCAAAATGAAAGGTGATCACCTGGCCCGCCGGCCCCTGGCACGCGGCCCACGTTTCCCCCGCATCGCGCGAGAGCCAGCAGCGGCCGTTGCGCGAGCCGGCCAACATGATCTTGGCATCCGACGGATTGATCGCGATTTCTCCGGCCAGCGAATCCCTGAGATTGCCGATGGACGCGAACGTCTTGCCCCGGTCACGGCTGATCTTGAGTCGTCCCCCGGAGGAGGCGTAGATGATGTTCGGGTCGGTTGGGTGAAAAGCCGGACGGCAGGCCGTATCGCTGTGAAGTTGCGCGTGGGTGATCATGCGCCAGTTGCGGCCGCCGTCTTCCGAGATGTAGGCGGCGCTCATGTCGCAATTCAACATCATCAAGTTCGGGTCCGCCGGAGAAATCGAGGGACTGAACATGGCGCCGCCACCGGAGATGCCAATGGGTTGCCAGGAAGGGGGCTGGGCCGGCGAATTGGCCGGGAGGAGTCCGCCGAGCAGGCAGAGCCCAAGCGAAAGGTGCTTCAAATAAGAACAAAAGGTCAGGGATTTCATTTCTTTCTCACTTGGGCATTCCATCGGCGCGAAACCCGCCCGGCGGCAGCATCTCTCCGGACGCGAGACGACAGGGCGTGGTTCCAAAATTGGCGGTGATCGTGACCCCGTTGGCGAAGACTGTCTGCTGGACGTTCCGATCCGCAGTCAGGAAACGGTGGTCCGTCATTTCTGAGTAACCTGCGGCGCGAACATAGGGGCATGTGTTCGTGTAACTTTGCACGAACCTGGCCTCGCAGGCCACGCCCGTGCGGTCCTCGAAAAACCCCGACCATCCCAGTGGAAACTGCTGCTCGGCCTGGCCGCGGAAGGCATATCCGACGGCGTAAATTCCCAGCTCATCGAGATCCATCACCGGCAGGTCGGGACTGACGGCTGGTTGCGCCTTGGCCGAGGTCACCAAGGCGGGGACGGTCAGGAAAATCAGCGCCCGGCGGATAGCCTTCATACGTTTCAACGCCAGAGTATCCCAAGTCGGCAATGGGTAGCAAGAAATGAGAGGTTTACTCAATGCCAAATAGGAGCAAGCCCTTGGTGGCGCAACTCTTGAAGATCAGTTCCCGCCAATGCGCCGCCCCCGATACCAGGCTTCATTAACCCCATGACGTGAGGGGCGAGAACAACGTGATCGAGCGATTAGCCGCCATTGAGACCAGACGACGGCACGTCGTCATTTTGCATCCCGGGCAATTACCGGAAGCTCAATAAAGCTCGCATTCTGCGGCGTGTACCAGATGCGTTGGGTGGCTTTGACGAAGCTTTCGGGTTTGGCGAACATAATGTTCGGCACGTAGGTTTGAGGGTTGCGGTCGTAGAGCGGAAACCAGGTGGACTGGATCTGCACCATGATCCGGTGCCCCGGCAGGAACATGTGGCACACATTGGGCAGCCGGAGCCGATAGGGCAGAACCTTGTTGGACTCGATCGGCTGCGGGTTCGCCGGGTCCAGCCGGTAACGGCCGCGCAGAATGTCGGCGGAGAGCATCTGTTGATAGCCTCCGAGTTTGGGGTGGTCGGGAACTTCATCGGGCCAAACGTCTATGATCTTCACCACCCAATCGGAGTCGGTTCCGCTGGTGGACGCAGACAGCCGGGCAATCGGCTCGCCAGCGACTCGCAGAGGCTCTTTGAGCACTTCGGTCTCATAGACCAAAACGTCCGGACGGCAGGCGGCATGGCGCTGGTCATCAACCAGCCATTCGTTCCAGGTCAAGTCCTGCGTCGGCCGCTGCCGATACGGAACCGGTTTTGCAGGGTCGGAAACATATTCATCGTATTCCTGCTGGGATAATTCCGGCCGTTCAAATCCGAGCCGGTTGCCGGGAAGGAGATAAAGGTTTCGTGCCTGCTCGGGGCATCCTTCAGCGCATGAGCGCGGCCAGGCGTCGTAGCGATGCCACTGGTCGGCGCCCGTTTCATACACGAGCACGCGCGGGGTATCGGGCATGGGCGCGTCCTTCAGGTAATGGTCGAGGAAAGGCTGCATCACCGTGCGTCGAAACCAGGCCGCCGTGTCGCCTTCGAACTGAAGCTGGCCAATATCGCGGCCTTCGCCCCGTCCCTGGCCGTGGTTCCACGGCCCCAAGACCAGATGCACGATCCCGCCCGATGGGTCCTTGCCCGATAATGCTCTGTAAAGGGCAGGGCCGCCGTAAATATCTTCCTGATCGAAAAGGCCGGAGACGATCAGCATGGGCACCTTCAGCGGCTCTTTGGCCAGCAGCTTATCCACCGCCTGGTCCTGCCAGAACGAATCGTAGGCGGGGTGATCCGCGATGGCGCGCCAGAAACCGAGTTGCTCAAGCCCGCGGGACGCGGCCATCGCGCCCGCCGAGCCGCCTCTCAGGAACTCATCGTAAGTGTCGCGAACCCCGGACCACCAGGTTTGGTCATTGCCGCGCGTCGCCTCCTGGGCGTAAGTGTATGTGAGCGTGCCTTCCTGCCGAAAGGCGCCGTTGTGAAACCAGTCATCCCCCATCCAGCCGTCAACCATCGGCGCGAAGGGCACCACGGCCTTGAGCGCCGGATGCGGATGCACCGTGGACATGACGGTGGTGTAACCCTCGTACGAGCCGCCGATCGTGCCCACGCGTCCGTTGGATTCGGGCACATTCTTCACCAGCCAGTCAATTGTGTCGTAAGTATCCGTGGCGTGGTCAACGTCGGTGGAGTTGAGCGGACCCCGGAGCGGCCGGGTCATCACATAATCGCCTTCGGACCCGTATTTGCCGCGGACGTCCTGAAAGACAATGATGTAGTCGGCGGCTACCGCGGTTTCATCCATTTGCGGAACCACGGCGGCCAGATGCGGACTGTTAAAGCGCAGCACCCGGGCGGACGCGCTGTACGGCGTGCGGGTGAGCAACATCGGCGCGCGGGCGGCGACTTTCGGGACGAGAATGAAGGTCTTCAGTTTCACGCCGTCGCGCATGGCGACCATTTCCTCGCGCTTCACGTAATCGAAGTCGTTGGTCCTGGGCTTAAAAGTCTCCGGCATGTCGCTGGGCAATTTCGCCACAACTCCACCGGCGCGCGCATCGCCGGGACAGAGCATGACGCAGCCCGCGGCGAGCGCCGCCCAGGTGACGAACCGGGGAAAGTTCGCTAATCCAGTCCTTTTCCGGCGTGGTATTTCTTTCGTCATCTTGCAGAGAGTAAACGCCAAGGACCAAGCTCACGCAAGCCGCACAAACGCGGGCAGTGGGATACTTTGATTCTCGAAGGGCGCGCCCAATGAGTGTCAATTCGTGCGGCGAACTGTAATGGTTGAACGCAACAACTGAACATTTGATTGTCAACGAAACGAGGGTTCGATTCCCTTCACCCGCTCCATTTGACAGGTTGCGACAGGTTCCGCCAAACCGTGATAAACACCCATGTTTGCAAGGGTTTCGTGAGTGTTTGACCCTCCACTGTTTGCGTCAGGATGCGACACCGTTTGACCATTTCCGCCTAAATTCTGTGCGCGTATTTGTGTATAGCCCGGCGCTGCATCCAACCGCGACAAGTTCTTGATTGCATCGTAAATCGGCACCTGCATTTCGTCGGTGTAAACCTTCGCCGTCAACTTGATGTCGCTGTGGCGCATCAATTTCATTGCGAACCGTTGCGCCACGCCATTGCGTTGCAGAAAAGTCGGCCAGGTGTAACGCAGCGCGTGGAAATCGGCGTACCGCCCCAACTCATCCTGGCAGGGAATTCCGTTGCGCTCCAGGTCTTTCCTCAACCGCAAAGCGCGTGGAATGCCATTCGGGAACACCAGATCAGTCGCACCGCAGTTTAGTGGCCGGTGAAGGGTCAACGCCTCGACAATCTCCGGCACCAGTTGCACGGACTCCTCTTTCTTGTTTTTGGCCGCATAGTCCCGCACCACCACGAACGGCACGGCTGGCGGCGCGGGTAAAGGGGGCCCTGGCGTGGGCTGTGCTCGACTCTCGCACCTGAAGCACGCAACCACCCGGGACCTAAAAAGTGGCAAAGCAAAATCTCAGTGCAATTCGTAAGACCAGGTGTACGTCCTTGATAATCAAGTGGTCGGAGCGACAGGATTTGAACCTGCGGCGTCTTGGTCCCAAACCAAGTGCTCTACCAGGCTGAGCTACGCTCCGATCCGTTCACCCTATGCCACTTGCAGAGAAACCCATCCCGACTCGAATCATCGGGAGGATACTACGGCCTTTTCAAAAAGGGGGGCAAGCCATTTCGCCGCTCTTTGAAAGCCGGCGCTCGCAAACCGGCTCTCCGGAAGCCGTCAATTCAGCGGGATTTGGCTCTTGCGCACTTCAGACAAAAATGGTTTGCGCGCGGGCCGGGCCGACGGACACAATTTTGAGCCGCGCGCCGGTCAATTCGGCCAGCGCCCGCAAGTAACTTCGCGCCTTGGCCGGCAATTGGCTCCATTTGACGCAACGCGACGTCGGCGTCCGCCAGCCGGGAAATTCCGCATAGACCGGTTCGCACTTGGCCAGCAATTCAATGTCCGCCGGCACGTAATCCAGCCGCGACAGCCCCGCCCGGTAGGCGACGCAGACTTTGATCGTCTCCAGGCCGTCCAGGCCGTCCAGGTTCGTCACCGCCAGATCGTCGATGCCGTTGATGATGGCGGCGTATCGGGTGGCGACCGCGTCAAACCAGCCGCAGCGGCGCGGCCGGCCCGTTGTCGCCCCGAATTCGCGTCCCATCGCGTGCAGCATGTCGGCGATCTCGGCGCTCTCGGTGGGCAAGGGGCCTTCGCCGACGCGGGTGATGTAGGCCTTCATCACGCCCACCACTTTGTCCATGCGGTGGGGCGCGACCCCCGAGCCGGTGCAGGCGCCGCCCGCAGTGGTGTTGGAGGAGGTGACAAAAGGATAGGTGCCGTGATCGATGTCCAGAAACGTGCCTTGGGCGCCTTCAAAAAGAATGTTCCGGCCGCGGCCCGTGGCCTCGTGCAGCAGGACGACGGTATTGGTGACAAAGGGTTTCAACCGGTCGCCCGCGGCGCGATAGGCGGCATGGACTTTGGCGAAAGAGAGGGGTTTGGCGCCCAGGGCCTTCAAAATCTCGTTGTTTTCCTTGATCTTGAACCGGAGCAGGGCCTCGAAGCGGTCTGGGTTGATCAAGTCGATCATGCGCAAGCCGGTGCGGGCCGCCTTGTCGCCATAGGCCGGGCCGATGCCGCGCTTGGTGGTGCCGATTTTGTGTTGGCCCTTGAGCGATTCGCGCTGCTCGTCCAATTCGCGGTGATAGGGGAGGACCAAATGGGCCGATTCGCTGATGAACAGGTTTTTGACCCGCACGCCAAGGCGGGTGAGTTCCTCCATTTCCGCCACCAGGCTGACGGGATCGACGACGACGCCGTTGCCGATGACGCAGACCTTGCGCGGGCGCAAGATGCCGGAGGGAATGAGATGGAGCACGAATTTTCTCTTGCCGATGAAAACGGTGTGTCCGGCATTGTTCCCGCCCTGGGTGCGGACAACAATATCGGCATCGCCGGTCAGAACGTCGATGATTTTGCCTTTGCCTTCGTCGCCCCACTGGGCGCCGACTAAAATCGTATTGGCCATAAACTGTGTGACAAGCTCAACGGGGCGGCGCGCCGCCCCAATAAAAACCCCGGAAATGTAAATTCCGGGGCAGACGCACGGGTCTTTACGGACAGAGGGTAGAGAGAGCGCCCGCCGGTGTCAACGCGGAAGGCATTGTTCGCAAATCATCGAAAAGTTGCGCAGTTTTGAATGCCGTCAGTTGGGTTGCTCCTGCTCATTGCTTTGGATTTCCCGCTCGAAATAGAACAGCAAGGTGAGACTACACCCGGATTGCAACCCCAGACGACCGACCCAACCGGCTTCTTTCGAGTACCTCAGCTTGCTGGATTCATTGTCGTCCCCACGCGTGAGCAGTACGGGTATTTCCCGCCTGGGTGTGATGCCGTAAGGCGCGAAAATATCGGGCTGCATTTTCAAAAAGTCCGCAATCCGGGGGTTAAGAAAGTTGCCATCTTTGCCGATAAGCGACGGATCGACGGTAAACTTGAGGCGGAAAAGGGCGCTGTTGAGCAAATCCAGTGGAGCCTTGGCAAGTGTCCTGGCATAGAATGCCCGCAAGCTCTCCGCGTTATGCACTGGATAATCCGCCACCGGGCCGCAGTAACCGATGCAGAACAACTTGCCGAACGCCTGAAAGCTCTTTTCCCCGGGCGACCATTTTCGGGAGAGAATTTTCAGGTTGGTTGAATCCACCAGCCACCAGGGGGCGCCTTCAGTGGCCTGCTTGCCGCGAATGGCGACAACCGCATGGCCGGAAAAATGCCTTTGCAGTGACTCCATGGAAATCTCCGCTCCATCCACGAGCAACGCGTTGAATCCTCGCGGCTCAATGCGGTCGATGAACAGGACCGCGTAATCACCGCACCCGCAACTCAAACCGCTCTCACTAATCTCGCGCGCGGTGCGTCGCCGGAGGAATTGTTCCTTGAGACCGGATTCCTCGGCCCCGGCCACACGCACGGTGTAGCTCTTGCCGGGCTGCATGAACTTCAAATTGCGGAGTTCGGAGAACACCGCTTGGATGTGTTGCTCCGCTGAAAGGTCATCGGCCGCCAAGGCGGAGAAAGGCTGGAGCAGGCAAAGACCCAAAGCCGCAACGCCAGGCAGCCAAAGTCTCACCTGCTTGCCGCCCGAGGGCGATGGAAGGGATTTCAATGATTTCATTTTTTATGTCTGATAAGTGTTTATCTCTCAGTGTCTTGCAACGGACAACTTGCGTCGCAAATCTGTTGTTGCTGCCTTGTCACGCAGACTTTTCAAACCGTTGGCAATTCATGTCCGTTTCGTTCTCTCTGTGCCGGTTCCCCCAAAAAGGTTCATTTCAACCGGGACCAGTTTCCGCATTTTGGCGGTCACATGGTTGCGTCGGTGCGGTGTATTTGTGTCGGAATAGTTTGCAGTCATGGGCATTATTCGGGATAAATCAGCCATAAATACCTGTGGCGCAATGACTTGTCGCATAAGCCACAGTGATAGATGAGACGGATTAAGGCCGATTGGGATGTTCCGATGTCGGAATTGTTTACGGTTTTCACGAAAAAGACTATGGGGTATTCTACTAACATCAAAATCATAACCATCTGCAATTAAACAGCTTATGTGAAAAGCAAATCGCACGTTGAAAACGATGGCACAGAAATAGCTACTTTCGTTGCGACACGGCTATTTGCGGTTGCTGAGTGGAGTGTATCCTAAGCGGCGCGATGGCAAATAAAAAGAGCATGTATCAAACCAAAATTAACCAGAATCAATAAAATGAACACACGCATGATGAACCGTTTGAAAGTCGCGGCGCTTTCTGTGGCACTGCCTTTGGCGTCCCTCACGTCCGCTTATGGAGCAGTTTCGCTCAATTTCAATCTGCCTGACAACACATACGAAGATTATATTCTCAATTACTACAACGGTGGGGCTGATGGACACGGCGCGATCGGACCGAACTATGGAATCGTCTTTGGACCGGATGCCCTGTCCCTCTTGAACTATCCCCTCTCAAATGTGTCGAGCGAACCCGACGGCGGAAACTCCAGCATGATCTTCCTGAGCGGCAGTGGGGATCTTATGGATGTGGCGGCTGGCTTCACCACCGGTTTTTCGTTCTACTATTCGGCGCCGTACTATACGGGTTCAGTCACCGTCTATAGCGGTCTGGACGGCACTGGCAGCTTGTTGGCTACCCTTAACTTGCCGGAGACACCCGCCGGATCTCCAGCGAATTACTCCGTTTGGGAGCCCGTCGGAGTGAGTTTTGCGGGGACTGCCGAATCCGTGAATTTCTCTGGAACGGCGAATTACATCGCCTTTGCGGATGTCACCCTCGGTTCGGTGAATCCTCAAATTGGCAACAATGTTCCTGACAATACGGGAGCGAGCATTTACCTGCTGGCTGCCCTGGGTTTGGCTGGCGCGGCTTGGGCCTCCCGCAAACAGGGAATCGCCGCGATCTAACGATCAGCGCAACCGCAAACTGATACGTGCTTTAATCAAGCCCGTCCTTGCTTGCAAGGGCGGGTTTTTTGCGTACACGGCCAAGGGCGGGCGCATCCCGGTTTTTGGCAACCCGCTGGTGAATGAGGGATAGTGGATGGCCGCACTCAGGCGCAAAAGAATGACGAATGATGAAGCCAAAATGGCGCTGTCGGGCCGTATTAGGGAAAGAAAATGAACGGCATCCCCACCTGAATAATCCTGCGCCCGGCGGCATCGAATTGTGGATCGCCCTGGACAGGCAGCGCGTATGGCTTGCCTTTTTCCAGCGCTGGCGCAACCATGCAGCCGGCATCATAACGAACGGCTGGATGTGAATATGCGAGGATCTTCAAGACTGATAATGGTTGCGGTGGCGGTGGCGGCCCTGGCGGGCGCGGCGGGCGTTTGGGTCTGGCACGCCCATCATGCCAATAAAGCTTCCTGGCGCACCGGAACGGTGCGCAAAGGAGACCTCACGGCCACCATCACGGCCACTGGCACGGTCGAACCGGAGGAGGTGGTGGACGTCGGGGCGCAAGTGGCCGGGCAGTTGCTCCAGTTTGGCAAGGACAAGGATGGCAAGGCCATTGATTATGGTTCCATCGTCGAGTCCAACATGCTCCTGGCCAGGATTGACGGCAGTCTCTACGCGGCGGATTTGGCCCTGGCAAAGGCGGCGGTCGATTCTGACAAGGCCGGGGAATTGCAGGCCGCGGCCAATTTGGAGCAGATGAAAGCCAAGGAGGCGCAGGCGGAAGCGGATTGGAAACGGGCCCAGGTGCTCGGCCCGTCGGAAGCCCTGGCGCCGACCACCTATGATTCCTACAAAGCCAATTACGAAATTGCCAAAGCCAACGTCGATCTGGATATTGCCGCCCTGGCCCAGGCCAAAGCCACAACCGTCCAGGCCGAAGCCACCAGGGACAAGGCCCAACGGAACCTCGATTACTGCACCATTTTCTCCCCGGTCAAGGGCGTCATCATTGACCGCCGGGTGAATATCGGCGAAACGGTCGTGTCGAGCCTCAACACGCCCAGTCTGTTCCTCATTGCCAAGGACCTGACCCGAATCCAGGTCTGGGTTTCGGTCAATGAGGCGGACATCGGGAAAATTCATACCAACCAGGATGTGACTTTCACCGTGGACGCTTTTCCAAACCGGACCTTTCACGGCAAGGTGAACAAGGTCCGGCTCAACGCCACCATGACGCAAAACGTGGTCACTTACACCGTGGAGGTCAACACCGACAACTCGAATGGCCGGCTCTTGCCATACTTGACAGCCAATGTTCACTTCCTCACCGGCGAGGCCCACGATGCGTTTCTGGTTTTGAACTCCGCCCTGCGCTGGCGTCCGGCCCCGGACTTGATTGCGGCGGCCGCCCGCCCGGCGGACAAACCGCCCGGCGGAGCGCCCGACGGCGCCCAGCGCAGAGGGCGGCGCGGCGGCGGCGGCGACGACCCGCCCGCCCAACAAATCGGCACCGTGTGGGCGCCGGACGGAGCCTATGTCCGTCCGATTCGTGTCAACATCGGACTCTCTGATGGAACCTGGACGGAAGTGCAAGGCGAAGGGCTGAGCGAGGGCCTGACGGTGGTGCTCGGCGTGCAAAGCCCGGAGATGGCCGCAGCGGAAGCTCCCGGCGTAAGCCCGTTCATCCCACAGTTTGGCCGGCGTCCGGGGCAGGGCAGCGGTGGCGCCGGGCAGGCCGGCGGCGCGGGGCAAGCCGGTGGCGCGGGGCAAGCCGGTGGTGCCGGGCAAGGCGGCGGGCAAGGCGGTGGCGGCGGAAGGCGGGGCAACGGCCCATGAGGGCGGGCGATCGTTATGGAATTGCTTGAATTGCGCGACGTTCGCAAGACCTATCACTTGGGCGAATTGGATTTGCCCGTGCTCAAGGGAGTGACGTTTTCCGTTGCCAAAGGGGAACTGGTGGCGCTGATGGGAGTCAGCGGTTCGGGCAAAAGCACGCTCATGAATATTCTCGGCTGCCTGGATCACCCCACCTCCGGCGAGTATTGGCTGGACGGACAGGAAGTATCCGGGGCATCGGCCAACGAACGGGCCAGGCTGCGCAACCGGCTGATCGGCTTTGTCTTTCAGAGTTTTAACCTGCTCTCGCGCACCTCGGCGCTGGACAATGTTTGCATGCCGCTGACTTATGGCGCCGAATACATTCAGGAGCGCGAGATGAAGGAGCGCGCCACCGAGTTGCTCCGCAAAGTCGGCTTGGACGACCGCATGGATCACCAGCCCTCGCAACTTTCCGGCGGCCAGCAGCAGCGGGTGGCCATTGCCCGGTCGCTGGTCAACCGGCCCCGCCTCCTTTTGGCCGATGAACCGACGGGCAATCTGGACTCCCGCACCAGCGAAGAGATTCTGCAAATGTTGCGCGCGCTCAATGAAACCGAAGGGCTGACCATTATCCTGGTGACGCACGACCCGCAAGTGGCCCACCATGCCAGGCGAATCATCCGCATCCACGACGGCTTGATCGAGGGTGGAGCGGAGCCAAAAACAGAGGTGAAAGGATCATGAGATTTTACCGGACATTTCAAACCGCCATGCGCGCCTTGCGCCGGAACATGCTGCGGGCGGGGTTGACCACCCTGGGCATTATTATTGGCGTGGCGGCCGTCATCGCCATGATGGAGATCGGCAACGGTTCCTCGCTTCAGATTCAGCATACGATTGCCACCCTGGGCGCCAACAATCTTATG
This sequence comes from Verrucomicrobiota bacterium, assembly GCA_049510745.1. Taxonomy (GTDB): domain Bacteria; phylum Verrucomicrobiota; class Verrucomicrobiia; order Limisphaerales; family Palsa-1400; genus PLGF01. The sequence goes on from JBEKYR010000020.1 coordinate 60,735, forward strand.
ATTTTTCCCGGCAACGCCTTCGCCGGCGGCATCAGCCAGGGCAACGGCAGCATCATGACGCTCACCCCGATGGACGCCGACGCGATCCTGACGGAATGCCCGTCGGTGGCGGCGGCGGCCCCGGTGGTGCGGGCGCGCACCCAGGTCGTCTATGGCAACCGCAACTGGGTGCCGAACACCATTTCCGGCACCACCCCCGCGTTTCTGGAGGTGCGCGATTGGGCCGACATGACGCTGGGGGATGCCTTTACCGACGCGGACGTGCGCAACTCGGGCAAGGTTTGCTTGATTGGGCAGACCATTGCCCGCGAACTTTTCCAGGATGAATCGCCCATCGGCAAGGAAATCCGCCTGCAGAACGTCGCCTTCAAAGTCATCGGCGTCCTCCGCCCCAAAGGCGCCAACATGATGGGATCAGATCAGGACGACATCGTGCTGGCGCCGTGGACGACGATCAAGTACCGCGTCACCGGCAGTTCGGCCACGACCCAAAACCAGAGCGCCGCATCCGCGTCCGCGTCAACGACCACGGTTCTGCCCAGCCAGGTCTATCCGAGCACGGGCGTGGCCCTTTACCCGGTGCCCTCGTCCGTGCAAACGGCCGACACGCCGCAGCCCATCCGGTTTGCCAACGTCGATCAAATCGTGGCGGCGGCCAAATCCGCCGAACAGATTCCGACGGCCATCGCCGAAATCACCGCCCTGTTGCGCGAGCGCCATCACCTCCGGCCCGGCACACTGGACGATTTTACGATCCGGGACATGACGGAAATGACCAGAACGGTCAGTTCGACCACGCTCTTGATGACGAAGCTCTTGCTCATTGTCGCAACCATTTCGCTGGTGGTGGGCGGGGTGGGCATTATGAACATCATGCTCGTTTCCGTGACGGAACGGACCCGCGAAATCGGGTTGCGCATGGCCGTGGGGGCGCAGCCAACGGATATTTTGCGCCAGTTCCTCACCGAAGCAGTGGTGCTCTGCCTGATCGGCGGCGCGGTCGGCATCGGGTTGGGGCGCGCCAGTTCGTGGCTGGTGCGGGCGGTGCTCAAGTGGCCGACGGCGGTCTCCTTCGGGGCCATCATTTCCGCAGTGGTCGTCTCGGCCACGGTGGGGGTGGTGTTTGGATATTATCCGGCCTGGAAAGCCTCGCGCTTGGACCCGATTGACGCGCTGCGTTACGAATAAAGGGCCGGGATAACCCATGATCGAAATGCCATGAACAAAACCTTTCCAACGGCATGGACGGCCCTGGCCGGTTCCCTGGCGGCGCTGGCCATGATCAGCGGCTGCATGGCCGGCCCGGATTACCACCCGCCCAAAACCCAGGCGCCGCCGGCCTGGTCCGGGGTGACCAATGCCACGACGGCGGCCACCCGGCTGACGGCCAACCCGGTTGCTCTGGCGCAATGGTGGACCCGGTTTCAGGACCCCAAGTTGACCGAGCTGGTGAATGCGGCTCTCCGCACCAATCTGGACGTGCAACTGGCCGAAGCGCTGCTGCGGCAGGCGCGCGCCGCCCGCGGCAGGGATGCGGGCGGCCTTTGGCCGTCACTGGCCGCTTCCGGATCGGCCACCCGCACCGGCACGGTCAACGGCGCCGGCAGCGGCGCTTCTCACAACGCCTTCAGCGCGGGCGCGAGCGCGGTGTGGAATCTGGATTTTTTTGGCGCCACGCGCCGGCAGCTTGAGTCTGATGACGCCGCCATCCAGGCCGCGTGCGAGAATCTATACGGCGCGCAGGTGACGCTGGTGTCGGAAGTGGCGCTGGACTACATTCAAGTGCGCGGGGCGCAGGAACAAATCGCCATTGCGCAGACCAACCTGGAGTCCGAAGTGCATACGGCGGGCGTCACGCGCCAGAAAGGGGCGGCCGGGTTCGTCAGCGCGCTGGACGAGGCCAATGCCGACGCGCAAGTGGCGACGACGGCGGCGATCATTCCCCCGCTGGAAACCACCATCCAGCAGAACATTTTTGCGCTAAGCATTTTGCTGGGCCGTCCGCCGGCCGATCTGTTGGAAGATTTGTCCAGGCCCGGCTCCGTCCCGCTCACTCCGCCGGAAGTGCCCGTCGGGTTGCCCTCGGACCTGTTGCGGCGGCGGCCGGACATCCGCGCGGCGGAGGCGAATTTGCACGCGGCGGCGGCGCTGATCGGCGTGGCGGTGGCCGACTTTTATCCCCAATTCTCGCTGACCGGCTCGCTTAATTACCAGAACAGGGTGGCGCGGGATTTGTTCGCGGGCGGCAACGGAATTTATTCAGCCGGCCCGCAGGTGAACTGGCCGATTTTTTCCGGCGGAAGCACCGTTTCCAATCTGCGGTTGCAGAAGGCGGCCACGGACGCGGCTTATATCACCTATCAGAAAACCGTGCTGGCGGCGCTGGCCGACGTGGAGGGCAACCTGGTGGCGTTTGCCAAGGAGTGGGACCATCGCAAGGCGTTGAGCGACGCCGTGGTTAAAAACCGCCGCGCCTTGGAGTTATCGCAGCAACTTTACCAGGCCGGCACGACGGAGTTTCTGACGGTGCTGGACGCGGAACGTTCGCTCCTGGCTTCCGAGACGGCGCTGGCTCAGAGCCGGCAGGCCATTTCGTCGGACCTGGTGAACATATACCGGGCGCTGGGCGGCGGCTGGGAATAGGTTCCCCCGCTTCAGGGGGCCAGCAGGCGGTAACCCACTCCCGGCTCTGTCACCAATAATTCCGGGCGGCCCGGGTTCACCTCCAGCTTTTCCCGCAGATGCCCGATGTAAACCCGCAGGTAATGCGTCTGTTCGCCGTAATTGGGGCCCCACACTTCCTTCAAAATCTGGCGGTGCGTGACGACTTTGCCCGCGTTGCGCACCAGCAAACGCAGGAGCGCGTATTCCGTCGGCGTCATCTTCACTTCCCGCCCCTCCACCCGGACCTGGCGGCTGGAGAGATCGACTTCCAGGCGGCCGGAATGAAAGACCGCGTTGTCCGCAATGGGCAGGGCGTGGCGCCGGGCCACGCGCAGGCGGGCCAGCAGTTCGGCCGTGCTGAATGGTTTGGTGACGAAATCGTCCGCCCCGTGGTCCAGCGCAGCGACTTTGTCGTCCTCGCCTTCGCGGACGGAGAGGACCAGCACCGGCGCCTGGCTCCATTCCCGCAGTCTCCGCAGCACTGCCACCCCGTCCATGTCGGGCAAACCCAAGTCAAGCACAACGGCGTCGGGACGCCGCTGGGCGGCCTCGACCAGCCCTTCCTGGCCGGTGGCGGCTTCGAAGACACGGTAGCCGTTGCCTTCCAGCGCCACCCGCAAAAGGCGGCGGATTTGCACTTCGTCGTCAATAATCAGGACGATCGGGGGATGGGGAGGGGTCTCGCTCATAGCATGGCGTCCACCGCCGGCTCGGGGCTGCCCACGATCGGCAGGAACAGGACAAATTCCGCGCCGCCGCCGGGGCGGTTGCGCGCCTCGACGCGCCCCCCGTGGGCCTCGACCAGGCCCTTGACAATGGAGAGTCCCAGGCCGGTGCCGCCGGCGGGAGCGCCGGGGACGCGGTAGAATTTCTCGAAGACGTGCGGCAGGCTTTCCTCGGGCAGACCCGGCCCGCGGTCCGCGACCGAGAGCGCCATCTCGCCGTTGAGGACGGCCGCCTTGACTTCGACGGTGGTGCCCGGCGGGGTGTAGTTGGCGGCGTTCAGGAGAAGATTGCTGAGGGCCTGCTCGACCAGCACGAAATCCATCTTGACGAGCGGCAGGGGCTGGGCCAGGGAGAGGGTGACGTGATGTCTGGCCAATTCGCGCTCGTCGCGGCGCAGGGCGACGTTGACGAGATCGGACACGTCGCACCATTCCAGGCGGGGCTTGACGTTGCCGGATTCGAGGCGGGTCATGTCAAGCAAATTGCCCACGAGGCGGTTGAGGCGGGCGGCGCTTTCCTGGATCTCCTGGGTGAGGGTCTGTTGCAAGGGGAGCGGTTCCCTGACCTTGAGTTCGGCCAGGGCGGTGGCGGCGGTGGTGATGGCGGCAATGGGCGTGCGCAATTCGTGGGAAATGGAGTTGAGCAGCGCCTTGCTCAATTTCTCCGACTCGGCCAGGAGGTGGGCCTGTTGGGACTCGGCATCCAGGCGGAGGCGGTCGAGCACCAGGGCGGCTTGCCGGGCGAAGGCGCCCAGGAGATCGCGCTGCTCCAAAGTGGGTTGATGATCCCCTTGCAGCGCCACCCCCAGCACGCCCACGGCGCCGCGGTTGGTTTGGAGCGGCAGATAAATGGCAGAGGAGGCCGGCAGGTTGTCCGTAAACCGGCCGGCCGACTTGCCAAAACGAAAAGCCCACGCGGCCACGCTTTGCTCCTTTTCCGAGACGGCGAAGGAGCTGGCCGGATGCGCGCTGCGGGCCAGGCCGCCCGCCGGTTCCCGCAGGAGAATGGCGACCTTGGCGTGGAAGGCCTGCTCCACCTGCCGCACCAACCGCTGCGCCACGTCATCGACGTCGGCGGCGTCGGCCAAATCGCGCGTCAACAAATAGAGCGCCGTCGAACGCTCCTCGCGCCGCCGCTCGGCCCGCTCCTGCCAGCGAATGCGGGAGACCAGTTGTCCCAGCACCAGGGCGACCACGAAGTACATGCAGAACATCATGACGTCCTCGACATTTGTCAAATACAGTGTATAGCGGGGCGGGAGGAAAAAATAATCCCACAGCACGGCGCTGGCCGCGGCCGTGGCCAGCATCGGGCCGCGCCCGATGGCCAGGGCCGCCAGCACGACCCCCAACAGGTAAACCAAGGCCAGCGCGTGCGGCGGCACCTTGCGGTCCAGCAGAAAGTTCAAAGCGGTGCAAAGCGCGGCCACGCCCAGGCCGGCCAGATATTGCCAGAGAGGGGAATCGGGGGCGAACGCCGCCCGGCTGTCGGGCTGGGTGCGTTCGACATTTTCGGGGCGCACCACATGGACTTCGATATGGCCGCTTTCCCGCACCAGGCGGCGGAGCAGGCGTCCGCCGCGAAACCAGTCGATCGCCCGGTCGCTGCCCGGTTTGCCGACCACGATTTGAGTGACATTTTGCTGGCGGGCCACCCGCAGCAGGCCGCGGGCAACATCGGTGTCCGCCGTGGTGATGATTTCCGCCCCCAGTTCGCGCGCCAGCGCCAGGTGGCGGGTGAGGCGTTCCTGGGCCTCGGCCGTCAGCGGCTGGGGCTGCTCGACATAGACGGCGAGCCAGGGGCAATCAAAATTGTCCGCCAGGCGGCGGGTCCAGCGCACCATGTGCGGGGAAAACGGGCTGGCGCTGACGGCGACGAGCAGGCGATGGCCGGAGCGCCACGGCCCGGTGATTTGCATGGCCTGCAAGTAGTCATGCACATCCTGGCCGACGTGATCGGCCGCCAGGCGCAGGGCCATCTCGCGCAGGGCGTTGAGATTGCCCTCGCGGAAGAAATTCATCATCGCCTGTTCGGCCCGTTCGGGCATGTACACCTTCCCCTCGTCCAGCCGCTTGAGGAGGTCTTCGGGCGGCAGGTCGATCAGCTCCATTTCCGCGCCGTCCAGCACGCTGTCGGGCACGGTTTCCTGGACAGTCGAGCCGGTGATTTGGCGGACGGTATCGACGCGGCTTTCGGCGTGCTGCACGTTCATGGTCGTATAAACGTCGATGCCGGCGTCGAGCAGCTCGATGACGTCCTGGAAACGCTTGGCATGGCGGGAGCCGGGGGCGTTGGTGTGGGGCAATTCATCGACCAGGGCCAGTTGGGGGCGGCGAGCCAGGAGGGCGTCCAGGTCCATTTCCTCGAGGGTGACGCCTCGGTATTCCACTTTACGGCGGGGAATGAGGGGCAAGTCGGCCACCAGCGCGTCGGTTTCCTTGCGGCCGTGGGTTTCGACGTAGCCGATGACGACATCGACGCCCTCGCGCCGTGCGCGCTGGCCGGCGCGGAGCATGGCGTAGGTCTTGCCGACACCGGCGGCCATGCCAAGGAAAACCTTGAACTTGCCGCGCTTTGTGGCCGCCTCACTCTTCTGAATCGCCGCCAGCAAAGCATCCGGGTCTGGACGAATGTCCTCAGCCATAGAGGCAATGTAATCAAGCTCCGGCAAAAAGGCAGCTTAAAATGGGGGCGATTGAAAGCGGGGGTGGGTTCGGCGGGCAGGCGGGGCGCATCCCGGTTTTGGCAACAGTATGGCGAATGAGAGATAATGGCTGGCCGCACGCAGGCTGACGAATGACGAATGTCTAAGCACGAATGACGAAGGAATGTCCAATGACGAAGCCAAAACGGTCGGGCCGTATTAGTCATTGAGTCATTTGAGCATTCTTTAGGCATTCGCTTCGTCATTCGTCATTTTCCCCGGTCGATTGAGGCTGGCGCTCCCGCAGCGTTGACGAGTGTCCAAAAGACGCGCCCTTGGCCAACCGGCTTGATCCCCCTCCCAGGTCCGCAAACGGCTTGACAAACCGGGATGGCGTTTGATTAGCTCAAGCAATGAAAGGCTGTTCATTCATTTCCGCGCTGGCCTTAACCGGCATTCTTGTGGGTTGCCGTTCGGGTGAGGGAAGAATTGTCATCGGCCGTTCAGACAGCATCCGGTTTAAACTGCCCCCGGAGGTTTCGTCCGTAAAACATGAATTCGTAACGCCCTACGGCATTGACGTAATAGATATTTCCGATACCAGCCGCCCATTCGTTGTGATTGGTCTTGCGGAAGCCGAGACAACAACGCTTCATGAAGCAGTCGATCGTTTGCGGCAGGAAGCCTCAAAAATCGGGGGTGATGCCATATTGGATATTCTTCCTGCTCCCGGCGGGAATACGACAATGGGAATTCCGCTGCTCGGCGATCTGAGTTTTAGAGCAGGCCGTGTTTGGACTGCGAGGGTGATTCGCTGGCTTCCGGCCGGCACAACGTTGAGGTACCCGCCCAATCCCAAATAATCCTGTTCTTCCTGGTCCCGGCCTTTTCCTCGGGGGGATTACGACTATGAACAGGAGGGGAAGAATTGTTTATACAGATTTGCCTTGCGGGGTGTCTATATGTTGAAATGGCAGGAGCAAAGCAATGTTGCTGACACTCGCGTGAACGCACCGGAACTCAACGGCGCCTGGTGCCAGCCGCTCTACGAAGAGAAAGCGGCGGGGCTGCTCCTGTATGGGCGCGCCCTGGGCCTGAGCCACGGCGAAGCGGAAGATGTCCTGCAAGAGACATTTCTGGCCCTGCTGCAATTGCGGGCCAAACCGGAGGACCCCGGCCATTACTGCCTGCGGGCCTTCCGCAATCGGGCGCTCAATCATCACCGCGGCGTCTGGCGGCGTCTGGTCCGCGAGTGGGAGTCGGTCCGCTGGTTCGAGCGCGGCTCGGCGCAGGACGAGGCGGAAGCGGAGGCGATGCGCCAGTTGGCGAACCTCCCGCCGGAGCAGCGCGAGGTGATTGTGCTGAAAATTTGGAACGGGATGACGTTTGAGACCCTGGGACGCTTGCTGGGAGTGTCGCCCAACACCGTGGCCGGACGTTACCGCTATGGCATCAATAAATTGAAATCTTCCATGAAAGGAAGCGCGTATGGACGAGATGAACCAGTTCGAGAAACAATTGCAATCCTGGACGCCCCGCCGCCCGTCATCTAAGGTGGCCCGGCGGCTCTTTGGCGTGGCGGGACAGGCGGCGACGCTGCCGCAGCGGACCGCCACCTGGAATTGGCTGGCCCCCCTGGCCGCCTGCGCCTTGACGATGCTCGTGGCCGTTCACACAGCCAGCCGCGCCTCCGCGCCCCTGGCCAGCCGGAACAACGGCGCCTCCCTTTTTACCTTCATGCTGGACGCGGCCACGTCCTCCAACTTCGCCACCTATTCCCTGAGCCAGATGGATGAGAACATGGAATGGAACGTCTGGCCGCACGCCAGTCATCGCGTGTCCTGGATGCCCCGGGCGCAATCGCCTGCGCGCCTGGATGTCTTCAACGTGATCCCCACCAACCGGTAGCCGCCACACCCATGAACGGCGATACGGAACAACCGGCACAGAAGCCGGAGCGGCCCTCCTTTGTGGCGCGATTTTACCGGCCGATTGACTGGTGGACGTGCGGAGTCACGGCGGTGGTGATCTTTATCGGCTATTTCCTGACGATGTCGCCGGACGTGACGCTGGAGGATTCCGGCGAATTGGCCACCGGCTCGATGTACGCCGGGGTGCCGCATCCGCCGGGTTACCCGGTTTGGACGGTGGTGACCTGGCTGTTTACCAAACTGGTTCCCGTATCGACCATTGCTTACCGGGTTGCCCTGGCCTCGGCCGTTGCGGCCGCGCTGGCGTGCGGCCTGCTGGCGATGATCGTCTCGCGCGGCAGCAGCCTGATGCTGCAAGCCATGGCCGGCCTGCGAGAGCTTGAGCCGCGGCGGGAAAACGCGCTCTGCGCCGTGGCGGGCTTCGTCTCGGCGATGCTGCTGGGTTACAACGGGTTCATGTGGAGCCAGGCCGTTATCGTCGAGGTTTATCCGCTGAGCGTCTTGTCTTTTGTCGCCATGCTCTCGTGCCTGTTGCGGTGGATTTACGCGCCGGGCCAGCGGCGCTGGCTTTATTGGGCGGCGTTTCTCTTCGGCGTCTGCATCACCAACCACCAGACGCTGCTGGTGGCGGCGATGGGGGTGGAGATCGCCGTCATCGCCGGACAACCGAAATTGGGCCGGGACCTCCTGGCCGTCAATACGATTTGCTGGCTGGGGGGGCTTTTTCTCAAGGCCAACCACGCCATTGCGGCGTTCGAGACGGCGCCCGGCAGCGCCGGCGTCAACGTCATCTTCGTTATTTTCAACCTCGTCGGCCTGCTCTCCCTGGGCGGGCTGGTGGCGCTGGTCTTCAAAACCCGCGGGCTTCTAACGGAATGGAAACCGCTGCTGGCGATGGTGGCGCTCTGGGGGGCCGGAGTGGGGCTTTATTTTTACATGCCGCTGGCGTCGATGACCAATCCGCCGATGAATTGGGGCTATCCGCGCACGGTCGATGGCTTCTTCCATGTCCTCTCGCGCGGCCAGTACAACAAGATCGATCCGACCAATTTCCTGCATGACCCGGGCCGTTTGCTGGACCAGACGATAATGTATTTCTCCGGCGCGGCCGACGAGTTCACTTTTGTTTATCTGCTGCTGGCGCTGGCGCCGTTCGGCTTCCTGCTCAAAATGCGGGACCGGGAGCGGGCGTGGATGATCGGGTTGGCCGGGGTTTTTGCCTGCCTGGCGTTCCTGCTCATGATCCTGCTCAATCCCTCGCCCGACCGCCAAACCCAGTCGCTGGTCAAAGTCTTCTTCACCTCGTCCTACGTGCCGGTGGCGATCTGGATCGGATACGGGTTGAGTTTGATCGGGGCGTGGCTGGCGTGCGATTACCAGCGGTGCCGTTTCTGGGCGATGATCGGGGCCGGGGCGCTGCTGGCAGTGGCCTTGGTGGAATTGGTGGAAAGCATCCTGCATGCCTTCGTCGGTCTGGACGCGCATGTCCAGGATGTGCCGGGGTGCGAAGGGGTTTTCGGAGCGTTTTCGGTCCTGGCATTTGGGGGGCGGCATTTGCTCGAGCGCGGGCTTGGCTCGCTGCCCGTTTGGGGTTCGCTGCTGGTCCTGGCGGTGGTGCTGTCTTTTTTCGTGACGCTGTTTTTCGCCCGGCAGAAGGTGTGCCTGGGCTGGATTCTGGCGCTCTTTGCCGTGGCGCCGCTGGCGTCGGTCATTTCCCATTGGGCCGACAATGAGCAGCGCGGCCACCGTTTTGGCTTTTGGTTCGGGCACGACATGTTTTCGCCCCCCTTCCGGCTCTACCCGGAAATGGAGCGCGACGCGGTGCTCTTTGGCGGGACCGATCCGGGCCGGTTCTGCCCGACCTACATGATTTTCTGCGAGAGTTTCATCCCGCCGCAAAAGCGCCTCGAATCCCATTTCGACCGCCGCGATGTCTATCTCATTACCCAGAACGCCCTGGCCGACGGGGCCTACCTGAACTACATCCGGGCGCATTACAACCGGAGCGCGCAGACCGATCCGCCCTTCTTCCAGAACTTTCTGCCCTATGTTTTTCCGACGGTTTTTCACCAGCCCACAGCCTGGCTGAATTGGCTGGACGCCATTTTTGAAACGATCGGGGCCAAAGTCGAACGATCCCGCCGCACCGGCACGTCCTGGTTCCACGAGGACGATTTCCTGCGCGCGCAAAGCTTCGCGGCGAAATTGCGCGGCGACGATCCGCGCGATGCGCTGGCCCGATTCCTCCACAACAAACTCAGTCCGCAAACCCAGGCCCTCCTTTCCGGCAACGCCTCTGAAGCCGCCCTGCGCCGCGCGCTGGCGCGCGATTTGAATGCCGTTTTGCGCGGCAGCTCGGTTTTTTCCGCGGACCGCTTTGTCAACATCCGGCTGCCCGTCTTGCTGCGGGCGGCGGCGCAGGAAACGCAGTTGCCGAGCACGGTCGTCCGCCTCAACCGGCGCCTGCTGGAGGAAGCTTACCCCGCCGAGATCGCCCGCAGCCCGGGCGGGGTTTTCCCCGACACCGAAATCCACACGCCGACGGGCGACGACTCGCAAGCCTGCTATAACCAATACATCGCCGACGCCCTGCGGCGCCTGCAGCACGACCGGAACTTTCCCAAGGAGCCGCCCCAGGTGCAGCCGGGCGAGATGGTGCAGGAGTCCGGAGGGCGGGTGCAGGTCGGGGGCCAGGTTTCGATTTTTGCCATCAACGGGTTGCTGGCAAAGGTTATATTTGACCGAAACCCGGACCACGAATTCTACGTCGAGGAAAGTCTTCCGCTGGTCTGGATGTATCCCTACCTGACGCCTTTCGGCATCATCATGAAGGTCAACCGCCAGCCGCTGGCCGAGATCACGCCGGAGACGGTGGACAGGGACCATGCTTTTTGGTGCCGGTACTCGGCGCGGCTGACCGGGGATTGGATCACCTACGACACCAGCGTCACGGACCTGTGCGCCTTTGTCGAAAGAATCTATTTGCAGCACGACACCCGGGGGTTTGGCGGCGACCCGGCGTTTCTGCGGGACGACGACGCGCAAAAATCGTTTGCTAAGTTGCGCAGCTCCATTGGCGGCCTTTACCAATGGCGGATCGATCACTCCACCGCGCCGGCGCAACAACAGCGGATGATCCGGGAAGCCGAGTTCGCGTTCAAACAGGCCTTTGCCTATTGTCCCTACAACGGCGAAGCGCTCTTTCATTACGTGCAGTTGCTTTTGCGCGCCAATCGCGCCGCCGACGCCATCCGTCTGGCCGAAACGGCGTTGAAGCTGGACCCTTACAACGCCCAGACGGCGGGGCTGTTGCGGAATCTGCGGGAAAACAGCAAGGGGGTGACGATGACGGCGGAGGCCTTTGTCGGCGAGATTCAAAAAGCCCTGGACGCGCACCACAACGAGCAGGCGGTTCAAATGCTCGATCAGCTTCTGAACCTGCCGCAGGCCGGCAGCGCGGTGTTGATGCAGGTCGCGCAGCTTTACGCGCAGGCGGGCGCCCTGGCCAAGGCGGAGGAAGCGATGGCGAAAACTGTCAAACTGGAGCCGTCTTCCCCGGCCAACTGGTACAATCTGGCCACCATTCAGGCTGCGGAGGGGAAAGCCGCTCCGGCAGTCGAGTCCCTCAAGCGGGCGTTTGCCCTGAATGCCGCCGAACTGGCGGTCAATAGCAACGCCCTGAACCTGGCCAGTTACGTTCGCACCGACCCCAACTTCGACCGGATTCGCCAAGCCCCCGAATTCAAGGAAGCGGTGAAGGCAGTCCCGTAACATGCCCGGATTTCGCACCTGAATAAACCTCTCTCCAAAAATTGAGAGGGGAATGCTTTCGGCCAGAAGCCGGAGAGGCGGGGCGGCCAGGCGGGATTACGGCCTCTTCAGCCCCAGCACCAGCAGGATCAAGTCAATTATAAACAACAGGACGATCGTCACTTCCAGCGTCAGCATCCAGCGGTTGGTGCGGTCCAGGTTGAGCAGTTGGTAGAGGTTGTCCAGCGTCTTGAGTTTCTCGTCAATGGTCCGGTGCCAGTCGGCGAGGTGGAAGCGGGCGGAAATGTTCTCGTAGATGCGCGCCACGTGCCAGTCGCCGAAGAATTTGGTGATGTTGGACAATTCGTCGCTGAAGCGCGCCAGGTCGATGCGGATTTCGCGCAGTTCGCGCATGATTTCATTGCGGCGGCGCGGCCGCTGGGTCAGGTCGCGGTAGGAACGCTCCAGGGCGGCGTCCAAGATGCGGTCGTAAGCCTCCAATTCGGCCAGTTGCAGATTGGCCAGTTCCAAAACGTACAGGATTTCGTCCATCTGCCCCGGCTCTTCGATGATCAGGGCCGCGTCCCAGTCCAACACCGCCAGGTCGTTTTCGTAATAGCTCAGGTAGCGGCCGGTCGATTCGTCCGCTTCCTGGCGCGAGAGTTGGTTGACGTCGGTTTCCTGCGTGAGCAGGGCGGCGACTTCGCGCCGGTGCTGGTGCAGCCAGTCTTCCGCGCTCAAGGGCCGCCCGTCCTCGGCCATCAGCGGCGCGTCAATACAAAAGACGGTGTAGGCCTCGTCCTCCGCCAGGTGCGGGGCCGGTTTGACCAGGAGCGGGGCCAGCTCGCGCCGGGCTTCCTCGGCCAATTGCCGCACTTCCTGGCTGAGCACGCCGTTGGAGAATTCCAGGTCGTGATACGCCACCAGGTCTTCAATGGACGCCACCTCGAAAGGCACCGAGACGGTGATGCTCAAGGCCCCGACCGGCAGGAACTTGAGAGTGCGCTCGATGCGCACGGGGCCGTTGGGGCCGATCCGCTCCAGCGGCGGCAGGCGCACCATCTGCGGCCGGAAAAAAAACAGGTGGCGCGGATTGCGGTGGCTGGTATCGACGGAGAATTGAGCCACCGGCTGGCCGAGCAACTGCGTCAGCGGCTGGCGCGCCATCTCGTAGGCGACATCAAAGGCGTAAATGTAAATGGCGCGCCCGGCGTAACGCTTGACGCCGCGCGGGGTTTTGCTGGTCGGTTCCGGCACGGGCGATACCATACAGCAACGTAAGCCAGCGGGAAAGGGTTGTCTATCTGACCTTTGGCTCCGGTTCCATTGTCGTGGCGAACTTTGTCCATCGTGAAGAAGTTTTAACACAAACGAAACAGAGAAAAGAGCCCGTTAAATGAACGCTTGCATCTGGAAAAGCGTCCATTAGGATACTGTGGAATGCAGCTTGCTAATGATGCATTCCGAGAAGGGGCGCGCAAGCGGTCCCTTTTCCTGAAACCTGTGAAACTTAATATGAAAATGAAGAAAAGCACGGTGAAAGCCGTCCTGAAACCGACCGTTCAAAACGTTCAAACCCCTAATTCCGCCGCTGTGACCACCATCGATGTCAAAATGGATGTGGGCTTCGGCAACGCCATCTTTCTGCGCGGGCAAGGCTCCGGCCTGACCTGGGACCGCGGCATCCCGCTGGTGTGCGTGGATGGCACGACTTGGCGCTGGTCGCAAGCTGTGACCGACCCGATCACGTTCAAAATCCTCCTCAACGACAAAGTCTGGTCCGCCGGAAAGGACCTGACGGTGGCTCCGGGCCAAAAATTAGAGGTGGCCCCCAGCTTCGCGTAAGAGGCCGCAAGGCTGATTTCCGTCGTTTAACTCCTTCGCGCCGCCGTTCCAGGCCGGTTTTTTTGCCGGCCGCGGAACGGAAGGGAGGAGTGTCGTCAAAATCAGCACGATTTTGCGCCCCAACTTATTTTTTTACTCCGTTTCGCTCCGTTTCGCTCCGTTTTAGTCCATCTTACTCCGTTTTAGCCTCAAACCGATGATCGGTTGCTGACGTTTTCCTTTGACGGGCATGAAAAATAAAAAAAGTACTCGGTTTTACTCAGTTTTACTCGGTTTTAGTCCGTCATGTTCCGTTTTGGCCTCAAGCGAAACCAAAGAGGAGATTGCCGCAAAAGATCACAGAGATCACAAAGAAAAGAAGATAAGTTGCTGACTATGTGCGCGTTATGTTCGTTTTTGGCAAAAATCCTCTCAACACGGCAAACCTTTTCGGGAGAGCCGCGCAAAGGGGCGTCCGCCTGCGCGTGACGCAGGTTCCTTACTGCCTGGAGTGCCTGCGCCCGTGGTGAGGCAGCATGGGGGCTGGCCCTGCGGCGAGGGACAGGGTGCTCCCCGGCGGCTCCAGTTTATGTCAAACAGCGAGTCCTCGCCTGGGTTCATAGTCTCATGTTTTTACATGATTGCAAGCATTTTTTTACTGGATCACACTAGAAAACCAAAGGAAGGCGACCACGGATGGACACGGATTAACACGGATAAAACAAATTATCGGGCTGACAAGTGAACAAATTGTCGGGCTGACGCTGGCGGGTGGGCTGGCGGGTGGGGATAGGAAGCGACGGGTTTTCCATCCGTGAAAATCCGCGAAATCCGTGGTGAGAAACTTTCCTGAAAATGAATGATGCTGAGACGTAGATAGAGGGTTATGGATGTTTTGGCCGAGCCAAAAAGGGGAACCAGTGAAAAGAATATGATTCTGAGGCCCGCAGAACACGCTGAATGACGCAGAACCCAGCGCGGCTCGCCGCAACCAAAAAAAGACGGACCGATGAACCCTCCGGCACCGACGCGGCTTCCGCCGTCGCTCCAGGGGACGGAGCTGTGGCGGACGGAATGGCGGGCAGGCAAGATAAAGACGATGTTTTCCCTTGCCGCATTGTTGGTTGACAGGGCGGGAGGGAGGGGGCAGGCTCCGATCATGGCGCGAAAGGTTCGTCTGCAAGATCCGGACGGCATTTGTCAGTTGATGCACCGGGGCGACCGCCGGGAAGCGGTCTTTTCTGGCCTTGCAACGCCAGGGCGACGCGGTGAGGATCGCCCTGGCGCGGCGGTTGCGGCGGGAGACGACGATGCCGCTCAAATGGATTTGCGACCGGCTACAGATGGGATCCTGGAAATCCGTCCATCGGAGGCTCTATGAACGCTGACAGATAAAATGTTGAGATGCTAGAGGTAATTGCAAAAGTGGCAAAAAGCGTGAATATGGGCTGGAAACAAGCAGCCAACCGGTCGTTTGGCCTCGTTTCCGGGGGGTTTTGCAATTACCTCGCTAGGAAGCCCTTTACTTCAAATCGCATGGCCGGCCCGATCCAGAGTTCGACTGGTGGAGAAATGAAGTTGCCAAGGCGGTCAAATTCAAATGGAATCCATACTTATAATATCACATGAACTGTCCATTTTGTCATCCGGGCGCGCCCATCTACATCACAGGAGGCCATGTCCCAGTGAAGTGTGAAAACTGTGGAACATTCAATATTTCTGCCGAAGCCTTGGCCGCATTAAAAGACGATGCATGGAAACTTAGTTCTTATGTTTCGGAAATGAATCGCCGAGGCATCACACCGTTTTTCTTTCCAACCCAGAGTTCTGTCCCGGAGGTTACATCGCCCGGCAGCGTGGGCATCGATGCTGCCATCCAAGCCTTCCCAAGCTCTGTCGCGGAACGACTGGATCGCGCGTTGGTAAATCTGTCGGCAATCACCCAGCACCTTGGCCAGGGCATCAGGATCGACACCGAAGGTTGTGATCCGTTGCTTTACGCTCAGAATCCCACCGAGGTGTTATTCATCCTTCAACAGTTTGAGCGGGAGGGCTACCTAATCGGGTGTACGAGCGATATGCCGACTGATGTGTCTCTTACCGCCAAGGGCTTGAACCGCGTCGCGGACTTGCAGCGCGGCCTGTATGGTCCATTGCACAAACAGGTCTTTGTCGCCATATCGTTCCACCCGTCTTTGGATGCCGCTTGGGCGGACGGCCTGAAACCAGGTATCGAGGATTGCGGTTACGAGGCGCTCCGTGTGGATGCCAAAGAACACAACGAGAAGATTTGCGATTTCATTATTGCCGAGATTCGGAAGAGCAAATTCCTCGTCGCGGATTTTTCACTCCATCGCCAAGGCGTTTACTTTGAGGCTGGGATGATGTTGGGCCTGGGCCGTCCCGTCATTTTCACCTGCCGCAAAGATGAACTGGAAAAGGCACATTTCGACACCCGCCAATACAACCACATCGAATGGGAAACCCCCGCCGAACTCCGCGAGCGCCTCAAACGGCGCATTCAAGCCACTATCGCGCTATGAACATGGACTGCTCCACTTCCACCCAAATCGAGGTTCGGTGTCACATCTAAACATTCAACAATCCGGCTTCCGATTGTGAGAATTGGGTTGGGCCGTTCTCTTGCCTCTCCTGGCAAAGCCAAGCGTCGAATGCTTGGATTTGACCCCCAGGCTTTGGGACGGTCTGCTGGACGCGGTGCAGGCGAGTGCGGTTAAAATAAGACTGTAGCCACGTTAATTGTCGAAGGCCCTCTCAAGGTAGGGTCGCCTCGCCGAGGCGACCGCTTCGGTAAGAACCACCCACGGACGGCTCGGCGAGCCGTCCCTACCAAGTCAATTCCAGAGGGCAAAAGTTTATTTAAACCGCTCGAGTGCGGCGGCAGGGATGCCGCGCCGAGGCGTCCGGGGCGAGACAGGGGCGGGACTGGCTTGAGTGCGGCGGCAGGGATGCCGCGCCGAGGCGTCCGGGGCGAGACAGGGGCGGGACTGGCTTGACAGAAACCACCGCCGGGCCATCCTTGTGCCATTGACATTTTCCATCCGTCATTCTCTGCCGCACCAGGTGCCTCTTTGGGTTGACCCGAAGAAAGAAGTTTATTTTATTACGATTAACTGCCAGCACAGAGGCCTGAATCAACTGATCCATCCCGAACTCGCCGCCGCCCTGCTCGACACCGTCAAACTCCGCCATGATAGATTCATTTGGTTCGCGCACATATTTCTTCTCATG
Organism: Verrucomicrobiota bacterium; assembly: GCA_049510745.1. GTDB lineage: Bacteria > Verrucomicrobiota > Verrucomicrobiia > Limisphaerales > Palsa-1400 > PLGF01. The sequence goes on from JBEKYR010000020.1 coordinate 77,526, forward strand.
CCCGATCACGTCCACGCGTTGCTTTCATTCCCGCCTTCCCGAAACACCGTGCAGCGGACCGTCACCCTCTGGAAACGCTGGACGGCGCGGCAGATGGGAATCCAGTGGCAGCGTGATTTTTTCGAACATCGCCTTCGTTCAGACGAAAGCTGGCGTGAGAAAGCTGATTACATTCTGGCCAATCCGGTTCGCAAAGGACTGGTTGCAGAGATCTCCCAGTGGCCGCACGTGTTTTTCCCCAGTCCCCCTTAAACTGCCCCCGGACGCCTCGGCGAGGCGTCCCTACCAAATATGGGTTCCCGAAGAAGTCGCTCAGGATCGGGGTGACTGCATGGCGGCCCTTTGTCACCGGCTTGCCACTGCCAACCGCTCCCAGATTAGCACAAAGCCGCTGGCGAAGTCTTGGGGGCGTTGGCGGATCAACTCGGTGAGGCGGGCCGGGGTGAACCATTCGCCGCGCTCGATTTCTTCGGGATGCAGCGTGAACGGGCCTTCGGATTCCAGGCGATAGACCCAGACGAATTCCTGGCCGGTCGCGGCGCAGGCCTCAATCTTGAAGAGGCGGCGCGGCGGCGCGGCGAGGATGAGGCCGATCTCCTCGCGCAACTCGCGCACGGCGCAGGCGTCGTAGTCCTCGCCGCTGTCAAGGTGGCCGGAGGCGGAGGAGTCCCACGCGCCGGGGAAGGTGTCCTTGGTCATCGACCGCTTTTGCAGGAAGAGGTCGCCGCGGGCGTTGAAGACCAGCACGTGGACGGACCGGTGTTTGCGGCCCTCGCGATGGACCCGCGCGCGCGGCATCCGGCCGATGACCTCGTCGCGCTCGTTGACGATGTCGAAAATCTCGTCGTTCATTGGGCCAGCATCTGCGTCAGGCGCGCGAATTGTTCCAGGCTGACTTCCTCGGCGCGGATTTGCGGCGACAGTCCAAGGCGCTGAAAGGCTGTCAACACTCTGTCTTCCGGGAAGTCCTCTTTGAGCAGTTTGCGCATCATTTTGCGCCGTTGCGAAAAGCCGCGCTTGACGATTCTGGTGAACGGCGCTTCCAGCGCGGCGGGCAGCAATGGCTCCGTCCGGCGCTCCAGCGTCACGCAGGCGGAGTCCACGTCCGGCGCGGGAAAAAAGCAGGAGGCGGGAATCTTAAACCAGCCCCGCAACTGGTAGCGCAGGCGGAGCAGCAGGCCAAACACGCCGTATTGCCCGCTGCCGGTCGGGGCGTCGAGGCGCTGGGCGACTTCCAGTTGCAACGTCGCCACCATGCGGTCGGGCGGCGCCTCGGCTTCGGCCAGTTCGACCAAAAGGGTCGAGGCGACCGCGTAGGGCAGATTGGCCACGAGCTTCCAACCACCCCAGCGTCGCCCGGTTTTCAGATGTTCCACCGCGTCGGCGCGCAGCAGTTTGAGGTTGGGAGCGCCGGCCAGTTTTTGGGCGAGAAAATCAAAGAGACGCTGGTCTTTCTCGATGGCCAGCACTTCGCCGGCTTGCGCGATGAGCAACTCCGTCAACGGACCCAGCCCCGGCCCGATTTCCAGGACTTTGTCGCCCGGCCCCAGTTGGGCCGCCGCTATCATCCGCCGAAGCTGGTTGTGGTCGTGCAGGAAATTTTGTCCGAGCGACTTGGTCAGTTTCCAGCCGCGCTCCGCCAGGACCTGCTTCATCTCGGAAAGTTTCACGACAGCGCCAGTTTCAAGGCATGGACGGCCGCGGCGAGTTCCGAACGGGTGATGGTCAGCGGCGGGGTAAAACTGATGACGTTCGCGTGCCCGCCTTCGGGCAGCACAATGAAGCCGCGGCGCAACATCTCCTTGACGGCCCGCACGGCCAGGTCCGCGGCGGGCGAACCGTCGGCGTTCCTCAATTCGACGCCCGCCATCAGGCCGCGTCCGCGGATTTCGATTTGACAATGCGGCGGCGCGATTTCCGCGCGCAGGGTCTCCAGCAGGAAGCGGCCCAAGGCGGCGGCGCGCCGCGGGAGTTTCCGGGCGCGAATTTCGGCGATTTGCGCCAGAGCCATCGCGCAGCCCACCGGGTTGCCCTGAAACGTGCTGGTATGAATGGCCTCGCCGGTGGAAGGGGGCCAGGCGGCGTCCATGAGGCCCGCCCGCCCCACGCAAGCCGAAAGGGGGAATCCGCCCGTCAGCGCCTTGCCGAGACAGATCAAGTCCGGCACGGTGCCGCTCTGTTCGCAGGCGAACCATTTTCCGGTGCGGCCAAAGCCGGTGTAAATTTCATCCAGGATGAGCAAGGCGCCGTGGCGGTCGCACAGGGCGCGCAAGAGCGGCAGAAAATCGTCCGGCGGCACGCGGATGCCGCCGCGCGCCTGGATCGGCTCGGCCAGGACAGCGCCGCATCGTTTGCTGTCAAGAAGTGTTTTGACGCGCCGCTCCAGGTCCCGCAAATCACCCGCCTGCGCCGGAAAGGGGACAAAATGGCCGAAGCGGCGCAACTGGGGCAGAAAGGGCGCGCGGAAGAACGGGCGGTGGGTGGCGTTGAGCGCGCCGTAACCCAAGCCGTGGTAGGCGCCGGTGAACGCCACGATCTCCTTCCGGCCCGTGGCCAGGATCGCGGTCTTGAGCGCGGCCTCGACCGCTTCGAAGCCGGAGTTGTTGAAAATGGTCTTGCCGCGTCCGCCGCCCCAGCGCCCGAACGTCACCCGGCTCAACTCGCGCGCCAGTTGCGCCTTCAAGGCGTGCGGATGGACGTCGCCCATGGCGTGCGGCAACCGGCGCAACTGCCGTTGGCCGGCCGCGACCACCCGCGGGTTGGCGTGCCCCGCCGCGGCCACGCCAAAGGCCGCTGTCAAATCGAGATACTGCCGGCCCTCCGCGTCCCAGACGCGCGCGCCCCTGGCCCGTTCCCAGACAATCGGCCACGATCCATCCGCTTCGATGCGGAGCATGTTGCGCGATTCGAAGGCGCGGAGCAGGTCCAGGACGCTTTTTGTCGCGGCCTTCATGCGGCTAAACGCCCTTCCGGCCGGGCGGCCAGATGAACTTGTGCATTTGCAGTTGAAACCGCACCGGCAACGCGTCGGCCACGATCTTCTCGACCAATTGGCGGCGGGAGATGGGGACCTGGCCCGGCGGGACGGGGCGGAGGGATTTGTCCCGCTGGCGCGGCAGGAGCGGGGCCGCCCAGGAAAAGAGGACCGGGCAAACCCGGGCCAGATTCCGAGTCAAGACGATTTCCCTGGCCCAGGCGTAATCCTGGGCCGTGCCGATGACGAACTTGACCTCGTCGGTGGCCTTCAAGTGCTGGAGGTTTTCCCAGCGGTTGCGCGCCGCTTCGCCGCTGCTCGGGGCTTTCAAATCCATGATGCGCCGGACCCGCGGATCGACCGGAGCAATGTCCAGCGCGCCGCTCGTTTCGAGCAGGACGGTGAAGCCGTCGTCGCACAGCGATTTCATCAGCGCCGGGGCGTTTTTTTGCAGAAGCGGCTCGCCCCCGGTCAGTTCCACCAACGGCAGGCGTCCCAAGGCGGAAGTTGCGGCGAAAGGTTTGGCCAGTTCATGGACTCGCGCGGAAACCGCCGCCAGCGTCATCCGTTTTCCCCCGGTGAAGGCGTAGGCGGTGTCGCAATAGGAACAGCGCAGATTGCAGGCGGTCAGGCGCACGAAAACACAGGGCAACCCCGCCAGGGTGCTCTCGCCTTGCACGCTGAGGTAGATTTCGCTGATGACCAATGCGCCGGACACACTGACAGTTTACGAGTTACGATTTACGAAATACGAGACACAAATGCGGAGAACCGGGGACATTTTAAGTTTCAGCGGCGGAGGAACTTCGCCACCGCCTCGGTGCGGGTGCGGACCTGGAGCTTTTCGTAAATGCGCCGGATGTAGGTATGCACCGTCTCGTAACTGATGCCCATTCTCTCGGCGATCTCCTTGTAAAGAAAACCCTGGCTGAGAAAATCCAGCACCTCCTGTTCGCGGGCGGAGAGGACCTGGCCCGGCGGGGGGGTGGGGCCGGTTTTTTGGAACGATTGCACGACTTTGCGGGCAATGTGGGTGGTCATGGGGGAACCGCCGCGGTGAACCTCGCGGATCGCCTCGAGCAACTCGGCCCGCGGGGCGCGTTTGAGCAGATAGCCGTTGGCCCCCGCCGCCAGCGCGTTGAAAATGTTTTCCGTGTCCTCGTAGGCGGTCAGCATGACGGCGGAAATTTCGGGGGCCGCCTGCTTCAAGCGGCGCACGCACTCGACGCCGTTGATGCCCGGCAGGTTGATGTCCATCAGCACCACGCCGGGCTTGTCCCTGGGCAGCCCCTCCAAGGCCGCCTCGGCCGTGCCGTATTGGCTGACGCATTGGAAGCCGTCGGAGCGGTTGAGCATGCGCGCCAGAGTGCCGCGCAACTGCTCGTTGTCTTCGACGATGGAAACGCGAATGGGCATAAACTCAGCTTCGGGCCAGCGGGACCGTCAGGCGCACCCGCGTGCCGCCCTGGCCGCCCGGCCCGATGAGAAAGCCGCCGCCAATATCTTCCATCCTTTTGCGCATGTTGCGCAATCCATTTCTTGACGCCGCCGCCTTCTCGTTGAGGCCGGCGGGGCCGCGGCCGTTGTCTTCGATTTCGAGGGTGAAAGAGTCCGGGTCCAGGCGCAGGCGCAGGCAGGCTTCGGAGGCGCGGGCGTGTTTGACGACGTTGGTGACCGCCTCGCGGGCGGCCAGGAAGACGTTGTGCCGGGTCTCGGGCGAAATGGCCGCCGGGGGCAGTTGCGGGGGGACATCCAGCCGGAAGCGCACGCCGGCCGTGCCCAGGTAGTCCTGGGCCTGCTTGCAAATATAATTGACAAGTCCGTCCAGGGTGTCGTTGGACGGGTTGACCGTCCAGACGATTTCGTCCAGGGCGCGGGAGGTTTCGCGCGAGGTCTGGGAAATCTGCCGGGCGTGGGCGGCGGCCTCCTCCGGGTTGTCCTTGTCCGCCTCGGCCATGTCCCCCAGGAGGGCCAACTGGGTGAGGCTGGCGCCGACCTGATCGTGAATGTCGCGGGCGATGCGGGCGCGCTCCTTTTCCAGGGCTTGTTGTTGACGCAGCGCGGCGACCTGCCGCTGCAGCTTTTGGGTCGAAATGTAATAAACGGCCCCGCTGACCAGGCCCAGGAGGGCGGCCGCCAGCAAGGCGCGAAACCAGGCTGTCTGCCAGAAAAGAGGCAGGACCAGAACGGCGAGGCTGGCGCCGGTTTCGTTCCAAACGCCGTCTTCATTGCAGGCCCGGACCTGGAAACGATAGGAGCCGGGCGGGAGCGTGGCGTAGCGGGCAAAGCGGCGGCTGCCGGCTTCGTTCCACTTGGTTTCGTGTCCCTCCAGCCGGTAGCGGAAGCGCGCGCGGTCGGCCGCGCCCAGATTGAGGCTGGTGTACTGAATTTCCAGATGTTCCCGGCCGGCCGGGATGACGACCGACGGCGGCGGGGCGGCGTGCGGCCCATTGGTGTTATCCTGCCCCTCGACGAGGGCCGATTCGATTACGACGGGGGGCGGATTGGTGTTGGAATGGATGTCCTTGGGGTTGACAGAAACGACGCCGGCAATGGTGGGAAACCACAAATCTCCGGCGGGCGTCCGGCAGGCGGCCGGTTGGGCGCCGAGGGTGCATTCGGTGGCGGGCAACCCGTCGCGCTTGTCATAGGCGCGGCAGGAGATGAAATCGATTGCGCCGGCGGCGAAAGCGTTCAAGTCTTTGCGGCGGGCGCGCATCAGGCCGGCGTTGGAGCCGATCCACAGAAAGCCGTCGCCGTCCTCAATCAGGTAATCAATACTATTTCCAATCAGCCCGTTTTCCGTGGTGTAGTGGGTCCAATGGCCGTCGCGCAGGCGGATCAGGCCGTTGCCAAAGGTGCCCGCCCAGAGGACGTCGTCGGCATCGACGTAGAGGGCCGAGATGTTGTCGCTGGGAAAGCCGTTGTTTTGCTGAAAGGAAGCGATGTGGCCGTCGCGCAGCCGGTCCAGGCCGCCCAATTCGGTGCCGATCCAGAGATCGCCGGAGCGGTCCTGGGCGAGGGCGTGGACGCTGTTGGCGGAGAGGCCGTTATTGGTCGTGAGCATTTGCCATCGGCTGCCGTCCCAATGGCCCAGGCCGCCCTCCGTTCCCACCCACAGGCCGCCGGAGCGATCTTCAAACAGGGCGGACATCTCGGGCGTGGACATGTTCAGCACCGGGCGGAAAACGCCGTTTTCCAGCCGAAACAGGCCGGCGCCCAGGGCGGGCTTGGCCGCCGCCCAGACCCGCTGCTGGCGGTCCACCAGGATGGCCGTGGGATTGAACTTGCTCATCGGCCCCGGAATAGAGGGGACGGGCCGCAACAGGCCGTCCTTCCAATAACTGAAATCCTGGGACTTGGCGCTCATCCAAACTCCCCCTTGGGCGTCCGGGCAGAGAGATTGCACGACCGAGCCGTAGGTCTCGCCCAGCAGTTTGAAGGCCCGGCGCTTGATCCGGTTCAAGCCGCCGCCGTCCAATCCGGCCCAAAGGTCGCCGTCCGCATCGACGTGGAGGCAATAGACGGAGTCGTTGGGCAATCGGTTGGTGGCGCAAATCCGGGTGAAATTCCCGCGCTCATCGAACCAGAAAATGCCCTGGCCGGAGGAACCGCCGGTGGCGACAACCAGATTTCCATCGCGGTCTTCGCAGGCCGCCTTGACCATGTCCAGGGCCTTGCCCGTCCACGGGTAGGGTATCGCGGCGCCAACGACATTGGTGCCGGAATACTTGCGGATGAAGCCATCCGCAAGGCACCAGAAACCGCCGGAACGACTGGCCAGCAAAAGGTCCAACTGGCGCTCTACCGCCGGACCGGGAGTTGTGGGCAAGGCCGCCTCGGAGCGCACGGCCGCCGGGTCCAAGCCGACAATCCGGTTGCCCGCGCCGAGCCAAACCTTCCCGCCCTTCTCCGCGATGACGGAGCGGCCCGCGCCGCTGTTGAGATTCCAGACATCGACCGATCCGTGCGCGCTTCGTCCCAATTGGCCGTCCTCCGTCAAGAGCCACACCGCCCCGGTGAAGTCCTCGCAAACCGAGGCCAGATGCCCGCGGCGCCGCCCGCGCCCAATCTTCAAAGACTGCACGCGCCCCTCCTCGATCAGAGCCACGCCGGCCGTTTCGGTGCCGACCCAGAGATTGCCCTGGCTGTCCTCGAAGAGGCGGACAATGCGGATGCTCTGGAGTTTGGGCGTGTTGCTTTCGTCGAAGACGGTGAAGCGAACGCCGTCAAAGCGGACCAGGCCGTTGAGAGTGCCGAGCCAGAGATAGCCGTCGCGGGTTTGGAGCATGGCGATGACCGAGCCGTCGGGCAGCAAGCCCTGCTCGGTGCCCCATGTATCAATACTATAATTCCCGCCCGGCGCCGCCCCGCCCGCCGGCCCGGCGCCCCCCAGCCACAGCCCGAAGGCGGCCGCCATTGCCCCGAGCCTGAGAAAACGCCGGCGCATGAGGAAGGGATCGGAATTGAACTGCCGTGGTGTCCTCACCGGAAGAGCAACGGCGTAAAGTCCGCCAGGTTGCGCCGCCAAACCCTCCAGCTATGCACGCCCGGAACCTCCGTCCAGTCGCATTGCACCTCTTTGGTTTTGAGCCATTGGACAAAGGCCCGATTCGGCTCGATTAACCGGTCGTCCTTTCCGCAGGAAATCCAGAGCCGGCGCAATTGGCTGTTGGCCCGGGCGTCGAGGGCGGGGAACTGCCCGGCAAAATTGGTGTCCAGCCCGCCGGAGCTGAAGGCGCCAATCCAGGCGAACCGGTCCAGGTGGTTCAATCCGACCGTCAACGATTCCGTTCCGCCCATCGACAGCCCGGCGATGGCGCGCGCCTTGCGGTCTTTGGAAACGCGGTAGGCCGATTCCACTTGCGGCAATACTTCATCCAGCAGCGCCGCGCCGAATTGCTCCACGTTGCGCCGCCACAAATCCCCTTCCCGAACGCGCCCCCAGCCGCGCTGGACAATTTCCATTGTTCCGTAGCCCAAGGGCATGACGACGATCATCGGCTTGGCCTGCCGGCGCGCGATCAGGTTGTCGAGGATGACGTTGGCCTGGCCGACGGACCACCAGGCCGTGGCGTCGTCGCTGTAACCGTGCAACAGATAGAGCACCGGATAATGCTTGCGGGCCGACGGCTTGTAGCCGGGCGGAGTATAAACAAAATAGGCGCGTTCATCGCCCGCCGCGGCGGACTTGTAAAGATGCCGATGGACCACGCCGTGGGGAACGTCATTGACCTCCCAGGGAAGCGAGGCCGGGCCGGGCACATGCACCTGGCTTTCGGAGTTGAGCAGGTTGTATTTCATCAGCGGATTGTTCGGGTCCATGACCCGCAAGCCATCGACGAGAAACGAATACCCGTAAAAATCCGGCTCCAGCGGTTCGGTGGTGAACGACCAGACGCCCTGGCCGTCCTTTTGCATGGTGGCGGGTTGGAGGCTTTCGCATTGCAGCCGGACCTCCCGCGCGCCGGGGGCGCTGAGCCGGAAAGTCACGCGGCCATCGGGCTGGACCTCGGGAGCGGGGGGCGATTGCGAAAACACAGGAGTGGCCAGAGTTGTCATAAGGAGCAAAGGAAGCGATCTCATGCGGCGAAGATAACGTCAAACGGCCGGCGCGGACAAGGATGAAGGATGAAGGATGATGTCCGCACCTGATGGCGGGCATCGAGTGGGGTTGACTTGGCTTGGCCGACCTTGACTCGCCTTGACCAGGCTTGACCAAGCTTGACCAGGCTTGACCACAGTGTCCGGGAACTTCATTGAAAACTCGTAATCGAAAATTGAAAATCGAACCCGCTCCCACCGGCACTCCAAAGCACGCGCTCTGGCTCTGCGCAAAATCGCTCAAGTCGGCCCGTTCCTGGAGGGCGCCCTCTGCCAGTTCCAGCGCCCCGGCTGCGCCCAACCAGGCTGGCACCTGACCTTCAAGCAAAAAGGGCGCACCCGTACCGTCTATGTGCCGATGGACCTGGTCAGCGATGTCAAATCATGGACTCGAACCTACAAACACCTCAAAAAACTGATTCGGGAAGTTACCCGCCACTCCTTGGGCCTGATTCGCGGCCATGTCGCAAACCAGCGGGCCGCAAAGCGCTCCGGGGTCTTGACGAAGCGCTAACCGCCCAAGCCTTGGTGCGGGTGGTCCGGGCCGTTTTCCCGTGTCTCAACGACTGGCTCAACGACCTGCCCGACCCGCGCGTCCAAGAGATGTGCCTCTACAGCGCCGCCCACCTCTGGTGGCAGGTCCTGGCCACCTACCTCTGCCGCAAGGGCTCGCGCCACGGGTTCGACCAGCAGCGCCAAGATGGCCGGCAAGGGTTGCGGGATTTTTGCTGGATCGAAAATGTCATGCTGTGATCCCACCAAACCCAGGTCATGCTGGTGGGCGAAATCACCACCGAGGCGGCCACCCTTTACGCTTACAGCACCAATTTTTCAAATCTCACGCCCCAACGCGTGGCCGCGGTGGTCATGTCGGGCGGGCGGGAAAGGCATCTGATCGAAGACACGTTCAACGCCCAAAAAAACAACGGGATCGGGTTGGAACACGTTTTCTGCGCCCATGCCACGGCCTCCAAAAACTACTACACCATGATGCAGGTCGCCCAGGTGCTCTGGACTTTCACTTGCCGCGGTTGTTTGCAACGACTCTATGACTGGGCCCGCCGGGCCACCGAGCGGGGCTTGGCCCAGGCTCTCTGGGAAGGGTTGCGGGCCGCCCGCCTGCCGCCAGACTTGCCGCTTTTGGGACAAATCCGCTTCGGCTTCACTTAGCTGGCCGGCGCGGAAAGCATCCAGCCCGATCCTGTTGACAGTCTAAATAACGAAGTCCGGCACCCTTTGCACGGCATCCATGCTTGCGTTCCACACAGCCAAACACATCGCCCTCTCCGCTACGCTGCTTTGCTCTGAGAATGAAAAGGACTTATTTGGAATCAGCTGTGTTCGGCATGGGGTATGCTTTTGAGCCGCTCCGTGCCGCCGTTGGCGCGGGGCCGCCAGGAAATTCGATTGACACAGAAACGCCGCGCCATTGTCACACAATTGTAACTTGT
>JBEKYR010000021.1:0-85294 GCA_049510745.1 Verrucomicrobiota bacterium
GGGAGTGGCGGTGCTGATTGATGGCCAGCACATGTGCGCCATGGCGCGCGGGGTCCGTGACACCCATTCCATCATGAAGGTGAACGTGATGCACGGAGCGTTTCAAAAAGATCAGCATCTGCACAATGAGTTTTTGGCGAGACTGTCTTAATATCGCGAATTGGTCTTTCCAGAGAACGAACCTCGCTGGCGGATGCTCTCCTCTTCGTGGAATTTCATCCGCGCCGAAAGAATTGCCGCGCGTCCAAGATAACCCACCACGCAGCCCGGGTTGTTGCGATCCACCACTGGCAACCTGCCCACGTCGCGCTCCAGCATTTTTGTGAGCGCCGCGTATAACGGTTCGTCGGGATACGCGACGACCAGATCAATGCTGCCAGCTTCGGCCACGGTCATCTCCGAATTCTGCTTTTGCCGGAGCGCCCGGACAATGTCCCCTCGCGTGATGATGCCAACGAGCCGATCCTGATCGTCCACAATCAAAGTTCCCTGTCGCCGACTTAAGTTGGAATCGCCGAGAGCGATCCGATCAGAAAGCTCTGAAAGTTTCATGGTCGCCGGGACGCTGGGCACTTCCTTGTCCATCACATCGCGCACGCGGGCAAGTTCGAAAGGGTCAATGCTGTATTCGCGCGTGATGTGGTGACCGCGCCGGGCCAGCTTTTCGGTGAGGATGGAACGGCGCATGATCAGCACGGTGACACCAAGTGCTGCGACTGAACCGATCAACAGGGCGGGAAAAAGGTTGAAGTCCCGCGTCAATTCCACGGCGAAAACCATCGCAGTCAAAGGCGACCTCATCGTGCCACCCATCATCGCCGCCATGCCGATCAACGCCCACAGACCCGGGTCGCCCACGGGAATCCACGAACCGGCAAAAGCTCCGAGTGCTCCGCCCATAATGAGCAAAGGCGCCAGCACGCCTCCGGAAGTGCCGGAGCCCAACGCGATCGACCACACCAGCGCTTTGGCCACCAGCAACCCAATGACCACCGCCCCGACTAGTTCACCGCGCAGCAAACTGTGGATGGTATCGTAACCGACGCCGAGCACGCGCGGTTCAATGAAGCCGCCCACGCCGACAAAGACTGCGCCAATGGCCGGCCACCACATCCAGTGAAACGGCAGCTTTTGAAAAATATCTTCGCAGGCGTACACGAGCATGGTCAACAGCCCGGACCCGAAGCCCGCCGCCACACCAAGGCCGGCGGCAATCGCCAATTCCGTGCCGGAAAGCGGTGCATGCGCCACCACTGGGAAAATCGGTCCGACGCCGAGCAACGGCACGCGCAGCACGGAGGCGACAATCGAAGCCACTGCCACGGGAATGAAACTGCGCGGTTTCCATTCGAATAACAATAGTTCCACCGCCAGCAAGACCGCCGCCACGGGCGTGGCGAAGACCGCAGACATGCCCGCCGCCGCACCGGCCACGAGCAGCGTTTTGCGCTCTGCCGCGCTCAGATGAAATTGTTGCGCGAAGATTGAGCCGAACGCGCCACCCGTCATAATGATCGGACCTTCCGCGCCGAAGGGTCCGCCCGTGCCGATGGAAATGGCCGCCGAAAGCGGTTTGAGCAGAGCGACCTTAAGCTGAATGCGGCTGCGACCGAGCAGAATGGCTTCCAGGGCTTCAGGAATGCCGTGCCCGCGGATTTTCTCTGAACCAAACCGCGCCATCAGTCCGATGAGGAGCGCTCCCGCCACCGGCACGAGAACCACCCATAATCCCAGATGATTTCCTTGCGGCACGGCCGGGGCGGCGGACCATCGCTGATAAAAGGCCAGGTTTGTGATCGCGGCAATCAGCCAAAGCAAAGCGTAGGCGACAAGAGCACCGATGGCGCCAATCACCAGGGCCATGGCAGACAACAGCAGCACACGGCGGTCGGTGCTGAAATCCGCCAGTTCATCTTCCATGACCGCGTCAGACACGGCCGTTTTGCCCGTTAAGACCGATGGGATTACTGATTCAGTTTGCATTAAGCAACCGCATAGTATATCGTATTAAGATATATGTCAAACAAGGGTTGGTTTCGGATGCGTAACTGTTAGACTGACGACCGATGGAAAGACCCAGGCGAATCGACAAATCGCAGTATGAAACGCTGGCCGCGTTTCGCTACGCGCTCCGGCGGTTCCTCCGTTTTAGCGAAGGAGCCGCCGAGGCGGCTGGCATTACGGCACAACAGCATCAGGCCTTGCTGGCCATTAAGGGCTTTCCCGCGCGCGACAAGATCACCGTGGGCGAGTTGGCCGAACGATTGCAACTTCGCCACCACAGCGCGGTTGGATTGATTGATCGGTTGGTGGCGGAGAAATTGGTCGTTCGTGAACCGTCCGCCGAGGATCGCCGCCAAGTTCTCGTTCAACTCACCAGTCGCGGCGAAGCTGTCCTCGAGAAACTTGCTTCCGTCCACCGCGAACAACTGAAACGAATCGGACCTGAAATCAGCCAATTGCTTGGGCGACTTGGCCGCACGGAAGAATAATTGCCGGGCGTCTGATAGGCTATTCCCCGAGATTCCGCCGCAAGAGAGCATTCAACTTGGCCGGTGACAGGACCATGATGGTCTTGCCTTTGACGGTCAGAAGCTTCTGTTCCCGGAATTTTGCCAGAGTCCGCGATAAGGTTTCACTCACTGTGCTCAATTCCGCCGCCAGCACACGTTTGGCCATGGCCAGCTCAATCCGGACGGGCTGTTCGCTTTGGAGATTTGGGCATTTTTTCAGGAGCCAGTTCGCCAGTCGAGTTTCCACATCTTTGAGAGTCAGGTCTTCGAGTTGGCCGACCAGCACCCGCAAGTGGCTGCTCATCGAACCCAGCATGCGCAGCGCGAGTTCGGGTTGGCGCCGAAGCAACGCCAAAATGCCATCCTTCTGCACAAGCAACACCTGGGTCGATTCCAGCGCACGGGCATCAGCGGGGTAGCCCTTGTCCGACGCCAGCGCCACTTCGGCAAAGGAGTCACCCATGCGAAAGACGTGGATGATCTGCTCCTTGCCCGCTGCATTGACCCGGTGGACGTTGACGGAACCGCGCTGCACAATATAAAAGCCGACGGCCGGGGATCCTTCATGAAATAGGTAATCCCCTTTGGCCAGTGATTTTACCACGGTGACATCCGCAATGTGTTCGAGGTCTTGCGAAGGCAAGCCAGTAAATAGCCGGCCGCTTCGCAGCGCGGCTGTGAGGCCGATCCTTTTCAGTTCTCCTAGAATAGGCGGCATGGCGGGGATGATTCAACCATCTTCACGCCAGAAGTAAACCATCCAGTCCGCGCCTGAACCGCGTTCCACTTTGGAGGCGAAGCCCTCGGATCCAAGTTTCTCAATCAACGGCGAAGGCAGAAATGGCGCCACAATGATCAAGCCTTCCGCCGGCTTGAGCCGGCCCACGCGCTGGAGGATTTCGGGAAACGGTTCGACGCCCCGGCGAATGAGATTGCGGACATCAAACCGTTTAAACTGGCTGATCGGCGGCATCATGGCGTTGGTTGCGTTCGACTCATTTGAGAATGAGCGCGGCTGAATTTCAATTCCGAACTGGTTCCCAATTTCATTTTGCTTTCTTCATGGCGACAAAGACCGCTGCCCGTTGTTCGTCGTTCAGGATTTGGTCCATGGCGGGATACAGCGAATCCTCTTCCTTTTGGTTGTGGAGGCGAAGGACCGTTTCCAGGCGGGCCTCTTCGTCGCCGGTCGCAATGTTTCCCTGGGCGAGCATTCTGGAAATTTCATCCAAGTAAACCAGAATTTGCGCGTGCTCCCTGCGCAGAACCGCGGTCAGGCAGTTTCTGAGGTGGCCCAATTGCTGATCATACCATCGGAAGAGAATCCTTTCCTCCCACAGAATGTGCCGTTCCAAATCGGATTTGAATGCCTGAAACACCTCCGCGGCCTCGCCCGGCTTGCCGGCTTTCAAGCTTTGGAAGCGGTGCAAGGCCGCGTGGAGCTGCTCGTGGTCCTCTGTATAGTATTGATTGACAGTAGGGTCCGGCATGGAAACCTCCTTTGCGGCAACGATGCTCAGTGGCGGCAACCGCAGGCCGATTCCGTTTCGGCAACAGGTGCCTCCAAGGCTTTGAGTTTGGTGATCTTGACACGAAATTCGTCCGGACCTTTGACCCGGTGGTCCCAGGTGAAGGCCCCCGGCCATTGGGCGGAGAATTGGTAGTAGAGCGGGACGGGATCATGGTCATTTAGCAGGATAAAATGGTCCCCGATTGGAAGGTCGAGCCATGTTTGGATGATGAGTCCGTGTTTGACGGAGCACGGAATGGGACGCACGTCCATAATTCGATCCGGTCCGATTAGATTTTCGCTTTGCATTGTTTTGTTCATATATGTGATGGATTTTTGTTGATGTTAAAAATTTCCGGCGCCGGTGGCCTCCCGTCCAAATGCGGTCATCATCGAAGGATGCCACGGTGGGTCCCAGACCACTTCGACTTCGGCTGCCGCCACGCCTGCGAGGTTGAGCAGCGCCTGTTGCGCGCCCCAACGGATGCTTTCATGCATCGGGCAGCCGGGGGTTGTGAGCGTCATCACCACAATCACTTTTTGGCCGGTGATGGAGACGCTGTAAATCAAACCCAGGTCCACGATGTTACAGCCCAGTTCCGGGTCAATAACCTGGCGCAAGGTTTCAAGGATGACCTCTTCGGTGATTTCGTTGGTCGTCATGCTGTTTTGGGCAAGGTTGAAGTTGGCAGTGGGAACGGACTTGGTTTGAAGTAATGGGAGAGCATTTTGCCGACGTTCAGGGAGAGAGTCCCCACGCTCAGGGCCAGGAAACCGCAACCGATGCGGATGCCTGCTTCGTTGGACAGGACGATGGCTACGCCGGTTACGGCAAGTCCGCCCAGCCAGGCCCAATAACCCAGCGCTTGCAGCCGGGCTGAATAAAGGTCCGCCAGCGCGGGAACTTTGGTGCGGCCGATTTGCCGGCTGTAACGGCCGAACCAGACGAGAAACGGGATGATTTTGTAGAGCATGCCCATGATGGCGAACGTGACCACTCCGATCAGTCCGAGGAAGCCGTAAAGATTCTCCAGTTGTCCGGTGAAGGTGTTCTGTGGCCAACCGGACCAGGACAACACCAACGTCAGCACGGACAGCGGCAACAGGAGCCCGATGGCCGTCAGAAAGTATTTGATGCCCCAATCCAGTGCGCGGCGTTTGCGGGCGCGCAGAATGGCCTTGAGTTCCCAGCCGTAAACCGCCAGCGCCGCAACGACCATCAGGGCAAAAACCGGTTTCAAAGGACTTTGCCGGAGAATCGTCACGAATGAACCCGCGAGCCCGACGTTGAGCAGAATAACGCTGCCAACCGCGCGCCTTCTGTTCTGCAATTCGCTCAGGGTGAACATCGGGATGAGTTTGTAAGACACCCCGACGATCAGCATGGTGAAGAAACCCACGCCACCCAGATGCGCATGAGCATGCATCGTGCTGATACCCCCGGAAGGCCTTAGAAACGCCGTCCCCAACTTCAATCCATGAAGGAGCGCGGCGACGGTCCCGGTGGGGGAACCATCGGGGCCGGATTCGTATTCGTTGCTTGATTTCGCCGCCGCGATGGAAAGGCCAAGGATTATTGTCAGCGAAATCCACGCGAGCGCCGCGCTCACTGCCGTGGCCGTGACGTTCCATTTCGGCACGCGCCACAGGGTTCGCGCGATGTTATAGACAAAGAGGACGACGCCCACCGCCAGCACGGAGCCGAAATGCCCCACTTGTTCCATATTCCACACCCGGAACATCCAGACCATTCCAATGAAGCCCACAACGTGAAAAGCGAATTGCCAGCGCGCGAGTTTTTCGCTGTAGAGCTTGGTTTCGAGAGCGACCGGCACCAGTTGATACATCGCCCCCATGACGACCGAGCAAATCCAGCCCAGCACAAACAGGTGGGTCGCAGCGATGACATTTTGGTTGTAGTGGTAGGTGGCAAGGATGCTGGGTTGGACCACGAGCCAGGCAATGCCCGCGCATAGCGCGAGCAGACCGGTCACGGTGAACATCAGCGGTAAAATCACTGAGGGCGCGTTTGTCCCCAAGAGCGGTGCTGCGGCAGCCGGACGAGACGTGGGCGGATTAACGGCTGATATGGGTAAGGAAACTTCCATCGGGCTGCTGTTCGGTTGCTGCGGTGAAGCCGCGTTCTTCAAGCTGTGGGTAGAGATGCATTGGGCGGCGGTCCGTGAGGGCGCGGAGCCCCCCGCCCGCCGGAAGGGCCACCAGGGCTTCCAGAATTTTGACCATCGGCTGGGGTGGCTCGAGACCCCGGGCGTCCACCTCCACGATTTCCGCGGGAGCGGGCGCAATTCCGTCGCGCGCGCGAACAGGAGAGGACGCCAGCGCGGCTTCCGCCGGTGTTGCGCCCGACGGACGCGTGAACAGGATTTCCCAATCGCCAGACCCGGTGGCCTGCCCATTGTGGACGAAGCCCTGCTTTTCCATGACCCGAAACAACGGCACCGGTTCAAAAGGAGCGATTACCAGCAACCGCTCATCTGCCTGCATCGCGGCGGCGGCATTCATGATTTTTGAAAACGGTTCGCGTCCACTGCGAATGTCATCTCGCACGTCCAAGGTTACGGTCTTGTTGTTCATGGCGAAAAAGCAGTTCAGGCTTGGGCAGCCAACGCGGTTTGAGTTTTCAGCGCGGGATCTGGAATCCGGGCGGGCTTGGACAAGGTTAGGAGCATGGAGAATTGCTCTGTCGCCTTCACCGCATGAGGGAGATTTGGCGGCATATACAATAGATCGCCGGTTTTCAGGGTTCGAGGCACGCCCGACAGGGAGAATTCGCATGAGCCGGATAAAATCTGAATCAGCGCATATTGGGTGGAAGTATGTTCGGTCAGTTCCTGTCCCTCCGCGAAACCGAACAGCACCGTGCGCGAATTGGCGGTGCGCAGCAGGGTGCGGCTGACAATGCCGTTGGGCGCGTATTGGGTTTCAGCGGGCAGCGAAAGGATTTTCTCGCACCCGGAATCAATGAGCGGTTGTTCATTCATGCGCCCAACCTAACCCACCGCGGCAGTTCATGCCTTGACTTGCGTCAAGTAATCCTCATTTCCCCAATCTCGCCTTGACCGGCCTGAGACGCAGCCGCGAAGAAGGATCCCTCGGACAACAGGAACAACCAATTTTTGTCCAATGAATGACAAAATCGGTGTAGTCGCATCCTTCGGCTTGCCTGATGGTTATCCAATGAATCGCAATACGATACAAATAACAAGTTCGCAGGACCGCGCGTATGAGACGGATTCTGCGGCTTTGGCAAAGGAAGCCGGCAAAAAAAAACACCAATTCCTTGACTTGGCTCAAAGAACTCCAGCCGGCCTTGCCGTAAGGTTTCCCTTGTGAAGACCATGATTATTCGATCTATCCCAGTCCTAGCAGGCTTGGCATTCCTTATCAGCGGCCCGTCATCTGTTTATGCGCAAAACGAAATTGTCGCGCAGACGAACCTCGCAAACCTGATTGACCCGGAAGTCAGCGGAGTGGAGACCGCCGTCCTTGCGCAAGCGCCCAATGTTCCTTCGCCCATCAAGCGTAAATTTGCCACGAAAGTCATCGTCAATCTGGAGGTCAGAGAGGTCACCAAGCGGCTTGCCGATGGCGTCGATTATGTCTTCTGGACGTTTGGTGGCGATGTGCCGGGTAGTTTCATTCGCATCCGCGAAGGCGATCAGGTGGAGTTCCACTTGAACAACCATCAGAACAATAAGATGCCGCACAGCATTGACTTGCACGCGGTCAGCGGGCCGGGCGGTGGCGCGGCTTCGTCGTTTACCGCGCCGGGGCATTCGTCGCAGTTCTCGTTCAAGGCTCTTCATTCCGGCCTTTTTGTTTATCACTGCGCGACTGCGCCGGTTGGCATGCACATCGCCAGCGGCATGTATGGTTTGATTCTCGTCGAGCCAACGGGAGGTTTGCCGCCGGTGGATCGGGAGTATTACGCCATGCAGGGCGAGTTTTACACCACGGGCCAGTATGGCGAGGAAGGCTTGCAGGGTTTCGACATGAACAAAGCGGTGGACGAAAGACCGCCGTATGTGGTGTTCAATGGCGCGGTGGACTCGCTCGTCGGCGATCAAGCCATGACGGCGAAAGCCGGCGAAACCGTCCGGTTATTCTTCGGCAACGGCGGGCCGAATCTTACTTCCTCGTTCCACATCATCGGTGGCCAATTCGACACGCTCTACGAAGACGGCACGATGACCAACGTATTGCATAACGTTCAAACCACGGCGGTGCCCCCTGGCTCGGCGGTCGTGGTGGATTTCAGGCTCAAGGCGCCAGGCACGTATGTTCTGGTTGATCACGCGATCTTCCGCGCGTTCAACAAGGGCGCTCTCGGCATGTTGAAAGTGGACGGCCCCCAAGACCTGCTCGTCTACTCCGGCAAGGAGGTGGATGCCACCTACATTGGCAAGGCGGCCGACGCCGGTTCGGCAGCCGAGAAGAAAGTCGTCGCGTTGACTGCTGAGGTCGCCCGGGAGATTAAGAGCAACCCAAAAATCGCCGATTTGAGCAAGCAGATTCAATTCCAGAAAGGCAAGACGGTTTATATGCAAACGTGCTTTGTCTGCCATCAACCCACCGGTCAGGGCATCCCGGAGCAGATTCCTCCACTGGCGCTTTCGGACTTTCTCGCGACCCAGGACAAAGACAACGTTATTCGCGGCGTTTTGATGGGCCGCACCGGCAAGATCACTGTCAACGGCAAAACCTACAACGGCACCATGATTCCCCTGAACTACCTTACTGACGACCAAGTTGCCAACGTGCTGACCTACGTGCGCAATAATTGGGGCAATTCGGGCGACGCCGTGAGTGTAACGGAAGTCGCCAAGATTCGCCACGAATCCGCTCCGCCGCCGGCCAATCAATATGAATAGACGCGAAAACAGTCAAATGGCGGGTGCCGCCTTGAAAGCTTGGAATCGAAACTTGACGGCCGTGTTAATTGTCTTTCTTGGCGCGATGGTCCAGAGCATCGGACAATCACCGCCCAGCGGGATGGCTTTGATTTCAAACGGCGTCTATCGCCCGCTGTTTCGAGCTGAATCCGATCCCAAAGAAGTTGTTGTCAAATCATTCTATTTGGACATCCTTCCCGTCGTCAATGGCGGCTTCCTTGAATTCGTTCGCGCCAATCCACGTTGGCGGCGTTCGCAGGTGAAAAGGATTTTCGCGGACGAATCGTATCTCAAGAATTGGGCAGCCGATCTCAACCCCGGCACCAATGCGCCCGCCAATGTCCCAGTGACTGAGGTTTCGTGGTTTGCCGCCAAAGCCTACGCGCAATGGAAGGGAGAACGATTGCCTAGTGTCGCTGAGTGGGAATATGCCGCGGCAGCCAGCCCGACACGCGCGGATGGCAAGGACGACACCAATTTCACACGCCAAGTGCTCGAATGGTATTCCACCCCCGCGCCGGCGCAGCTTCCCGCGGCCGGATTGGGCCATGCCAATTTCTGGGGCGTTCGCGATTTGCACGGACTGGTCTGGGAGTGGGTCGCCGATTTCAACACTGCGTTGGTCACCGGCGACGCGCGCAGCGATACCGGCCTGGATCGCCAGCTTTTTTGCGGCGCTGGCTCGCAAGGCGCCACGGACGTTCAAAATTATCCCGCCTTCATGCGCTACGGTTTTCGCAGTAGCCTCAAAGCGAACTACTCCGTCCACAACCTCGGCTTCCGTTGCGCGAAAGATTTATGAAACCCACGCCAAAAACTATATTCCTTTCACTCGCAATCCTGTCTCTGGCGGGCTGCGCGGCTGAATCGTCTTCTCGTGCCGCCAAGTCGTCTTGTTGCGCGAAGGCCGAAGTGCCGGCCGCGTTCACCGATAAATCCATTTACCAAACTGAATCCGCCTGGATGACGGACCAGCGGACGCAAATCAAGTTGGGCGCTCTCGCTGGCCGGCCGCAAGTCGTCGCCATGTTTTTCGCCCATTGCCAATTTGCCTGCCCGATTATTGTCAGCGATATGAAACGCATCGAGGCGGCGTTGCCAACGGACGTATCCGGTCGAATCGGTTTCACCCTCGTTTCCTTCGACGCCAAGCGGGACACACCCCCGGCGCTGGCCGAATACAGGAAGACCCGGGATTTGCCGGCGAAAAGCTGGACCTTGATGTGCGGCCGCCCGGACGACGTGCTGGAGTTGTCGGCGCTGCTCGGCCTGAGCTTCAAAGAAAATGCGGACGGCCAATTTGCGCACTCCAATGTCATCACAATTCTCAACGCGCAAGGCGAGATCGTTCATCAACAGATCGGCTTGAATCAGGACATCCATGAAACCGTTCGCCTTCTGCAACAACTGGTAAAAAATTAACCCAAGTTAAGAAACATCCAAACAGGATTGCGCCGTCAAGCTCCTGACAAAGCGGGAATTACACTGCCGGCGCACGCCTGAACCCGTCCAGCCAGTGCCGCAGGCTCATAACCGGATGTTCCCAGAGCATGCGCGGTCCGGCGTAACGCATCACCACCTTGACCTGCTCGCGTCGTGCTCGCTGATAACAATGGACCGGGCACTTGGCGCAGGTCGGTTTTTCTGCGCCGAACCGGCAGCGTTCCAGGCGCACACTGGCGTAATCCAAAAGCTGCTGGCATTCCGGGCACAGGGCCGCTGTCGCCTTATGATGATCCCGGCAATGGATTCTGATCATCGCCTCCATGGTCACCCATTCGCGGTTCAACCGCTTGCTGGGGAAAGCAACGGTTTTGGTTTCGGGCGTGACGTCAGCAAAAGTGTCCGATCCGGCTTGTTCAGCAGTCATTCTCATACCGTCACCTTCGCACACTAGCCGTCAAAGGCCTTTGATCCAGGTCAAGGTTTTGATCATTTCATGGCTGCGCAAGAAAGCGCAATTCGTTGACTTAGGTCAAGATGCCGTTGGCCGGAGTGAGCGATAATTATACTTTAAGAAACAATTAAGGCTCTATGAACAGTGACCATTCAAATTCTCCGGCCCCAAACAAACCGTCCACCGTGGTCTATGCCTGCTCCGGCTGCTCGGACGCCGGTGAGATCGCAGACCGTATCGCGCGCCAGCTCACTCGGGAGGGTGTGGCGCAGATGTCGTGCCTCGCCGGCATCGGTGGCCGCGTCAAAAGCCTGCTTTTAACGGCGGAAAAAGCGGAGCGGATCCTGGTCGTGGACGGCTGTCCGCTGAATTGCGCGCGGCGCACGCTCGAACTGGCTGGTTTCAAAAAGTTTGATCATCTCGAATTGCACAAACTCGGCATCCGCAAAGGTTCGGCGCCCGTGACAGGAGAGCGCATCGCGACCGGTGTCTCATCAGCGAAGAAAATCCTCGCGGGCGAAACAACGCCCCTCCCTCCGCAAAAACTTGACTCGCTTCAAACCAGTCCGGAGCCGGCGGATATTAAGATGGCTGCTCTAAGCTTAGATCTCACCCTCTCCGTCGGCAGGCCTTCGGCCAACGACCAAGTCGTGGTCGATCAGTTGGAGGATTTCACCATGGTGGGCGAATTGGCGTTGACTAAGTAGATGCGGCCAAACGAAGGCGTTCTTCCGATGGCGTAACCGAATAAAAAAGTGATGGTCTTTCATAAATCCATGACGTGGAATAATCCCTGGGTCACCGAGCAATCCGGATCATTCACGCGGCCTACCGACAACAGAGGATTGCTTCAGCAGGCTAACGCCGGGCCCTTCAACTTGCGAAAGGAGCGGGCCGAATTTAAGTTGAGCCAGCCATGACAATTACAGAGTTGCTTCGGACGGAACACGCAGCTTTTAACGCCATTCTTGATGAAATCGAGACCGCTTTGCCCAGTGCCGCGACTTTGGGCGAACTTCGCATACTCGTCAACCTAATCGCGGGGTTTCTGCAACAACACGGTCACAAAGAAGAGGAAATCCTTTGCCCAGCCTTGGACCAAATGCAAGGCCAACGAGGACAAATGGAAGAATTGACTCAGGAACATGGCGAACTCGACCAACAAATCCGCCAGGTGGCCAAAAACAGGGATCTAAAAAACGCTCGGCAGCAGCTTGGCCAACTCATCCAAGCGGTGCGCCAGCACTTCGACCACGAGGAGCGCCAACTTTTCCCGCTGGCCGAGGAAGTGCTTCTGGCCGAAAACCTGGCTGCACTGGGCAGCGCGGCCGAAGAAACGGCCCGCCAGATGCTCGCGCATAATCGTGGGCGAGGCCAGCGTCTCCAGGATGGGCACGTCACGACAGCAGGCCATGACCACGTCGGCCGTGGCTCAGGGCCAGAGCGGCACCCACGACCAGTTGGGTGAGCAGCGTTGACTGACAGGCCGCTGGTCTGTGGGGCCAGAAGACCTTCTGCGCCAGCGTTCCGCCGGCGAAGTGATATCGATGAGCGCATCGCGAAAATCACGTTCGTGACGCATTGACGGGCGGCCCCACAAATTAAACAATGTTTACATGCGCCTGAGTCTGGGCTTTTTAATATGCTCATTGTATCTCATTACCGCCTGTTCCTGGGTTATTGACATCTAAGTGCCTGATTGTTAATTAGTTAAGCACAACCGTCTTTTGCGCATTTTCCTGCCAAAACCGCCAAAACTCTGCCCCGACCGAAAGGATGTGGCTCAAGCTTCTCAGACAGAAAACTCTGCCATTTGGTGGATTGGCGGCATCGCATTCTGGGCAATTCCATCCCACCGGCGCCCGATGCAACTTCAAAGATTTTGGTTATCATCTGAATCCTTGCTTGACCGTATCTTATTTTCACTCATGTTGCCCACCTTGCTTTGGGTCGGGCGGAACGGGCTCCTGCTCAAGGGAGATCTCCGCCTTTGACGGGGATTATCTGACCAGCAAGGCGGGGTGTCGCACAGCAAATTCCGAGATTATCCAACCAGATTGGATAAACAGCCGATCCAGCTACTCATTTTTCCAATTATCCGGTGATTTCGCGGTTGGACGGGACGGGCGATCTTGGCTCGGCTTGACGAGACTGTCGCGGACACGGAACATAACTGTTGACTATTTTCTTATTGGTCCTTGGTCGGATGGGTATCATTGTCCCCATGAACCTGGCTCGGAGGGGATTCCATTTTCTTAAAGATTGAGAGCAGGTCTTCTGGAATCTGCTGATACGTCCCATTGGTTGCCTCTTCCGGGCGGCAATCCATCGTGCCGGTGACATAGACGCGGGTTTCAGCCGGTTTCTCGCTCGCGACCGTTCTGGATGCCTTGTTGGCGCATCCAGGTGACCGTTCTGGCGGAACAAGGATCACGGTGCCTGGACTATACCGAAGGGCGAAATCGATGATGCTGCCGATCCGTTGGCAAGGCGAACCAGCGGCGGCGGAAACGCTGGTTGAACTCGTTTACACAGAACTGCGTCAGTCTAGTCTTTCCGAGATCGAGGCGTTGCAAATTCCCGCAGCACAGCCTGCACCTCCGGGGAACCGAAAATGGTTCGCGGCGGTGTCGCCCCGGCCTTTAGTAATGCCGCGACCGTCCCGGCAAAATCTGAGTTGTCCCTGAGACCGTCGCCCAGGGAACCGTGAATGGCCCAGCCGAGCGGCTCGCCCCCAAAATCGAAATCGACGACTTCAAGCGGCGGGTGGGAACCAAGGATCAGCCGCGTCATTTCAACTTGGCCTTGGAAGGCTGCCCAGTGCAGCGCGGTGCCGCCGTGCTGGCCGCGAGCGTCCACGGGCCAGCCGGCTTCCAACATCCGGCGGACCGTCTCGATATCGCGGTTTTGCGCGGCGTCCGGGAGTCGGCGTCCGTCCGCAGGCGCGAGTGATTTGGGGAGGTCCGGCGCCGCGGCTACCAGGCGGTCGAAAAGCGCGTTGTCCCCGAGTTCAAGCGCCAGCGAGAATTTTAGCGAATCGGAGCTGCGCTCCATCAAATAGCGCAGAACCTCCCCGTGGCCGGATTCGTGGGCGAGCACGTGTGGAGTCTCGTTCGGGCCGAGCGTCCAAATATAAATGCTTCCGCCAGCGCGCGGGTTTTTCATTGGAAAGTGCTCGCGCGACACACTCATGTGAATGCGCGAGGGGTCCTCGTCGAGTTGGCGGCGGACCAGGTCCAGGTCGCCCAGCGCGGCGGCCATCAACAGGTCGGTGCGGCAGCCGCGCGAAACCAGGTATCGCGCAACCTCCCGGCGCTCGCGCATCATGTATTGGGCCGGAGTGGATTCGTGGTCGACGTCCAGCGCGTCAATGTCCGCGCCATGATCGAGGAGGAATCGCGCGACTTCCACCGAGCAGGCGAAGTGCAACGGCGTCTGGCCGTCTCCCCCGCGGGCGGCCACGACGCCAGGGTCGGCGGCGACGAGCTCGCGGAGCTTGTCAAACATTCCGAGCCGGGCGGCGGCGTGCGCGTCGACGCGGGCGCCGCGTGCGATCAAAAAGTCCGCCAGACCGTGGTCGTTATCGAGCACCCCGAAACTGCCGGCCCACCAGTGGCTGCGCGCGTTGATGTCCGCTCCGGAGCGGAGCAGGAGATCGATCATCTCGCGATTGGTCCGTTGGACCGCGGCGATCAAGGGCGTCGCGCCAAAACCGTAGTCAGGCAACGGTTCGTTAAGCCGGTCTTTCAACGCCGGGAATTTCTCCAGCAATGCGGCCACGCCGGCGGTGTCGTTGGCAAGGATGGCGGCTTGCAACGCGACTGCGGGATCATGCGAAGCGGCGAGCGTTGCGACGCGGGCCTTGAGTTTGGCCCAACTGGCGAATCCGTATTCTCGCGCCACGATGAGTTGGGCGGCAGCCAGCGAGAACTTGGCGCGGGCCAATTCGGACTCCGCGACGTTGGCAAAGTCTGGATGGAATTCGCGAAGGCGACGCACGGCATCGGGCTCGCGCGAACGGATGGATTGCAGGAATTCTTTGGCCTGTTTCTTGAGTTGCTCAAGACTGGGCTTGGGCGGAAGCGATTTAGACATGAGACCTTTCTGCTATGGCCTGGAGTCCGCTGGCAGGCAGCATCAAGGTTAATAATTTGTCTGACATTTTCAGGAAGGCTCAGCCCTTTCCGCGGACTCGGATGCGCCCTGAACGCGGGTGACATTGAAGCAAAGAGCGAGGGGGCAAGTCAATGGAAATGCTAAACGCAGAATTCCAAGTGCAGAATCATAGAGATAGAGGCGGCTGAATTCCAAATAAGGGTCAGGCTTCTGTTTTTCGTTTGCGACCTGGGCGCCCCGGATTTGCGGACGACAACCTAGTGGGTGGTGACTTTTTTCGGCGGATCTGGCAACATACCCACCTCGAGGCAATTGGTCCCACGATCATGAAAAAGGCCAGTATTTCGAGCAAACGATCAATTCGGCCGTGGTCAAGATTTTCGGCACGAGCCCAGACGAACAAGTCGCCATCTGCCCTGGAAATTTGAGTTCCGGCATCGTCGGGTGAAATTATCAAATCGCGAATTGGCCATTCGTGATCATTGACACCGAATCGGGCATCCGGCCTGGTGGCCGTGCGCAGCATCTTCGAACGGCGGCGTCTTTTTTAATTGTGGCGCTTGACATACATAGCTACACAATGTAGAGTGCGGGCATGATTGAAAAAGAACTCGTGGCCGCCTCGACGGAGCCGTTGATTCTGTCCTTGCTCACCAGGGGCGAAAATTACGGTTATGAACTGATTCAGGAGGTCAAGCGACTCTCCGGCGACAAAATCCAATGGACGGACGGGATGCTTTATCCGGTATTGCATCGGATGGAGGATAACAGCTGGATCAAGTCGCGCTGGGTGGAAATCGAGAACGGACGCAAGCGCAAATATTATTCCATCAAGAAGGACGGCCATCAGGCCCTCAAGGAAAAGCGCGAACAATGGACCCTGCTTTCGTCCGTTTTCAACGGTCTGTGGAAAGGGCAAAATGTTTAACCTTGAACAAAAAATCTCGGAATGGCGGCAGCAGACGAAGGCCGCCGGTGTGAAAAGCCCGGAAATATTGGACGAACTGGAAAGCCATTTGCGTGAGGACGTGGAACGGCTGCTACAATCCGGCGTGAGCGCGGAGCAAGCTTTCGAAATCGCCGTGCAGCGCATCGGGCGACCTGCCGCGCTCCAGGACGAATTCGCCAAAGCCGGGGCAACCAAGTGGAGGCGGCTGCAACGTTGGAAGGAGGCGCTGCTGGTCTTCTTGGGCTTTCCGCTTCCGTTTCCGAACGCTTTGACCGCCGGCGCGCGGGAAACGCTGGAACTCGGAGGCAAGGAGGCCCTTGGTTTTCATCACGATTTTATCGGGACGGAACATGTTTTGCTGGGGCTATTGGAATTGAAGGCCGGCGTTGTGCGCGGGGTCTTGCAAAGAATGGGCGTGGATCACAAAACTGTCCGGACTGAAATCGAAAAGATCGTGGGGCAGTGGCCTATGCACCAGACTATGCGCACTCCGCCCTATACGCCGCGCGTCAAACGAGCCCTGGTGCTGGCTGGTTCAGAAGCAAAGGCGTTGAGCCAAATTCACGTCGGCCCCGAGCACATTTTTCTGGGATTGCTGCGCGAGGGAGGGGGCGTGGCGGCGGTCGTTTTGAAATCTCTGGGCGTCAATATGCAAACCGCGCGCGCGGAGATTCTTAAGGAACTGGGCCGGAGCCAGCCTGGGGCTTGAGACGCAACCACAAACATAAACTATGCTTGACCTCGAACAGAAAATCACGGAATGGCGGCGCCAAATGCTGGCCGCCGGCATCAAACCTCCCATGACCTTGGATGAATTGGAAAATCATCTGCGCGAGGACATCCGCGCGCATATTTCTGCTGGCAACTCGGAGGAGCAAGCGTTCCATCTTGCGGTTTCGCGCGTGGGAACTCCCGGAGCTTTGCGAACGGAGTTCCGCAAGTTGAAGCGTCCGGCGTGCTGGCCGGAGAAAATCGGCCGCTGGCTTTTCGCGGTTTTGGTCATGGTGATGGCGGTCTGGTTGTCGCGACGCATGCTGGCCGGAAGATTGAGCCTTCTTTTGGCAGTGCATGTCTTTACTATAACGCTCGGCTACGGCGCGGGCTTTTTTGCCGGGGGATTCGGCATATTTTATGTCTGCTACAGACTGTTTCACGCCTTGTCTCTGGACCGCCGACAATCGTTGCACCGCGCCGTGCTTTTATTCAGCCAGCTTTCGGCTGGACTGGTGATCGCGGGCTTTGTGCTGGCGATGGTGTGGTCCCATCAACACTATGGAAAATATTTGTTAGGCGATCCCAAGGAAGCGGGAGGATTGGGTGTGGCGATCTGGTTCGTCGTTCTGTCGGTCATGCAGCGACGCCGCATGAGCGAACGCGCCGTGATGCTAATGTGCCTCGGGGGCAATATCATGGTCAGCCTGGCTTGGTTCGGCGCCAACTTTCTTGACGCCAGCCGAAAAATGCAAACCAGCACAGTGGGCTACTGGCCCGTTGCATTCGCGGTTTTCCTTGGGATACAAATCTTATTCCTCGTGATGGGCCTGGCCCCCGCCCCTGAAAAAGTGGCAAAGTAGGATTGGAACGGTCGCGCACAGTACTCGACTACCAACTCCCGCCTCACTTGCCATCGTTGACGCAAGACGTTCAGAGCCGCGGCCTACGACTCGAAATCGTTAAGGTGAATTCTCAATTGCAACTCATGGCGCACAAAGGCGATGAAAGAGGGGCTTGCAAAAACTCGAAGACCAGGGCCTCAACAATCGGCAGAATATGCGCCGGAGGTTTTTTTCTTTTGTTATGCTGGCCGCTCTTCCGCATGTTCTTTTCTCGTCCAGTCGTCTGGCGGCGGCTTCGGGAAGCACTCCAGGCTCTAAGGCCGGCACACGAAGCAATGGATACGACCCGGTTAAATCTGATTTTATCCACGCCAGTCATCCCGAAAGAAAATATATTGTTGATTGAAGGAACCCATGATTTGTTCGCGGAGAGGCAACCGGTCGAGGAACTCTGGCAAAAGTGGCAGCAGCCAGAAATCTGGCGATTGCCTCATGACCACATTAGCGGGCTGTTCGTGCCGGGCTTGACGGGCCGCGTGCTTCGGTGGCTATCGCCGCGATTGGATAAATAAACAAATGAAGACACATGCTCATCGGTGGATTGTTGTGGCGGCGATCATCAGCGTGGGTGCAGCCGTGTCCGGCCTGGCGGCTGGAACGAACGATGCGGTCGTGAAGGACAGCAACTGCAAGGCCCTCAAAGACGTCGTGGAGGCGAAGGTGGACCCGGCGGTTTACGACAGCCTGGTCGGCAGATACGACTATGGCAAACTCCGCGTGCTGAGGGTGACGCGCGACGGAAACCATCTCTTCGCGCAATTTGCCGACCGGAACTGCGAGATTTTTCCCAAGTCGGAGACTGAGTATTTTTGGAAAGTGATGGATGCGCAGGTCACTTTTGTGAAGGACGGCAGGGGAAAAGTGATAAAAGCTGTTTACCATCAGGGCGGCAAGACCATTGTTGGGCGCAAAATCACTTCTCTCGAACGGTTTTGGCTGTCCTTTTATGGAACATGGTTTGGTGCTGCGGCCCTGCTCTACGCCTTTTACATCGGTATCGGCGTTTCCATTCGCGACCGTGTTCCATTTCGAATCATGCGCGAATTCTTTCATTCGTTGCCGAGAAACATCGCGGGTTGCTTCAAGGGCTGGAATATTGCCTGGCATTTCGTTGCCATCGGTCTGGGCGTTGTCCTGGTGACTTCGGGATTCGATTGGTTCTATTTGAGCGTCACGCGCAATCCGCAACTTCTGGCATGGATGATTCCCGGGATCAATCTCGGAGTATGGGTTCCATTGGCTTTGCCGCCATCGCTTCTTTTAGCTGGCATGGCCTTCAAAAGAGCGCCGATAACTCGAACGGGATGGGCGCTGGCGCAGGTAGCCCTGATTGGCTTCGTTCTGACCGAACTCATCAAGGCTGTCACCGGGCGGCCTCAGCCCCCACGGTTTATGGGACCGGACACCAGCCATATATTTTATTTCGGTTTACTGCGTAGCGAAATTGTATCTGGCTGGCCCTCAGGCCATACGATCATTGCGTTCGCCATGTCTGTCACACTGTTTTGGTTGTTCCCGCAAAAAAAATGGCTTGGCGCTGCGTCCCTGCTCTACGCCTTTTACGTCGGTCTCAGCGTTTCCATGACCGTCCATTGGTTTGCGGATTTTGCGTCGGGAATCATCTTTGGCATCGTCGTCGGGACGACGGTGGGACGAAGTTTTGCGGCAATGGAATTAAAGGACAAATGGACGAGCAATTAGAGAATCGCCTTCGCTTTCTGCGGAAAGTGAGCACCGACCAAATGCCACATCCATCTGAGGTTGGTTTGTTCGACCACTTGCTTGGCACCCTGCGGTTGCTGGTCGAGTGGGAGGCGCGGCCTGCGCTCTGTGATGCCGGCCTGTTTCATTCTGTTTACAGCACCGAGCGTTACGAACTGAAAGCAATACCACTTTCCATGCGCGACGAATTGCGGCACTTGATTGGAGACGAGGCAGAGTCATTGGTCTGGCTGTTCTGCATGATGCGGCGAAAGACCTTCGATCAAAACCTCCACAAGGAAAAAGACCTCTCTATCCAGCACCGCTTGACGGGCGAATGGATTCCATTAACCGAAGGTCAGTTTCACGATTTGATAACGATGACGTTTGCCAATTGTTTGGAAGCATTTCCGCGGTGCTCCTGGAACGTGCGTCGGAACATTCGCCGGGGTCTTCGGCGTTTTCGGAATATCGCCATTCGACCCGCGCAAAGCGCATTTGATCGAGTTGACGCTTAATGGTGGGAGGTTTGGAAATGAGTAGGAACTGGATCATCGCCGGAGTCGCCGTCGTTTGCTTGGGTGTCGGCATCGCGCTTTCACAACTGATTGAGCCGGGCGTCCGCGTCCAAAAAGTAACGCTCGCCGAAGAGACGCCTGCGCTTAAGTTCGTTCCCGCAGGCCCGGGACCGCATCCGGTGGCACTCCTTGCCCATGGATACGCTGGCTCGAAGGAGACGCTCTTTCGCTACGGGGAGGCGCTCGCTGCGGCAGGGTTTGTGTGTTACAGCGTGGACCAACTGGGGCATGGAGCGTCGCCGCGGACGTTTACCCTCCTGGACTCCGTGCATACGCTGGAGGCGGTCGCACGCGAGATCGGGCCGGTAGATGTTTTCGCAGGTCAATCGATGGGTGGCTTTACGGGAGGCGAGGCAGTGCGGGAAGGGGGAATGAGGCCGGGGCTTTTCATTGCCATTGGTTACGACCCGGTCCTGGGAGACCATGCCCCTCCATTGCTTCTCCTGACGGGCCGGTTCGAGGAAGCCTTTCCACCGGCCCTCCTCAAGACCCGAACGGATGCGCGTCTGGTGATTTCCCCCTGGTCCGATCACATGCTTGAGGGGTTTGATCCTGTGCTGGTGAATGCAGCCGTCAAGGCCGCGTGCGGTGCAGTGCATAAGACGCCACCGGCGCCTCCCACTGCATGGCGCTTGCGGCTCCTCGGCGCGGCTCTGGCAATGCTGGCAGCGGGTGCGCTGGCAAGTGGTTTGACGGACTTGTTTCCGCAATTGGCTCGCTGCCGCGGACTGTTGATCGGTGTCTTCATTACCGCCGCCTTCATGCTCACCATCGGCGGCCGGTGGCTCGAAGCGACACCGCACTTACGATTACAGGTCATCGCCATGCCTGTTATCTTCCTCCTGGCAATAATTGCCGGCAGACTCCGCATCCCGCGATGGAGCTTCGCCGCGCTTAGTGTCCTTATGACGGTGATTGCGGTATGCTGGTTCAAGGCGAGCCTGAGTCAGGCCGCGCTTATACGCCGAATAGTTATGGTTTCTGCTCTGGTCCTTACGCCCGCCCTGATCGCAGGAGTGGTCATCGGCTGGTTTGCGTCTCGCCGCGGGTCCCGGCTGCAAGGCGACATCGACATGGCCATCTTCCTGGGTTGCGTCCCCTTCCAATGCCTTGAACTGCCACGAACGGCTCCTCAAGCGTCAACACCGCATATAGCCATCAAGCTGGACGCAAAGCTTCTTGACGCCTGTGTGGGCCAATACCAATTTCCATCGGAGAACGTATTTGCCATTGAATGGAAGCTGACGATCCGGCGGCAAGGCGATCAACTGTTCGGGCAAGAGAGCACGGTGAAAAATAAAATCCTCGCCGCTTTCGAAATTTATCCCGAATCGGAAACGAATTTTTTCTTCAAGACCAGTGGTCCGCAAGAATTAACCTTCATCAAAAATGACAAAGGTGAAGGGACGGCGGTAATTTTCCACCGTAGTCAAGGATTACCAGATAGCGAAGGGAAGAAACTTAAAAACGAATGATCGCGCCTTTGGAAAAATTGATGGACTGGTCGGCCATTCAGGTTACGACACTGATGATGCCTGCCGATAAATCTGACTGGAGGCTGGAGCAAGCCCTTCGATTTCTGGAAGGCCCGGACTTCGTTTTCACTGATAATCAACCGGCACAGATTGAATTCAACGGCTCTCTGCATTTCCGCTTTCCCACACCCCGGCCATGCGATTTCAAGGAAAACAATGTCGTCCATGGACGGCTTTACCGCTGCCGTGAACGATGGCAGGAGCGGCCGGTGATTATTCTCCTGCCTGGCTACAATGACTCCGCCAGTTACAATCTCAGATTTCCGTTGATTGCCCGCCTCTGTAATCGCGCAGGATTTAACGTGGCTACGTTTGTGCCGCCTTACCACTTTCAACGCTGTCCCCGCCAGCGCGCGGCGTTTGACACCGAGGATTGCCTTTTTTGGGTGGAAAGGCAGGCGCAAGCGATCGCCGAAATCCGTGTCCTGACCGGGTGGCTGCTGGGGGAAGGTTGCCCTGCGGTGGCACTGTGGGGATATTCGCGGGGAGCGAGTGATGTGGGGATGGCGGTGTGCCGCGATGCGCGGCTGGCCGCAGTTGTTATGGCAAGCTTTCCGGTGCGTTGTAAACCCGTGGTGCAACAACTGGCCGTCCGATCTGGCATTCGCCGGAGATTGCAGAGCGCTCGCGAGGTATGCGAGAGGATGAATCTGACGGCGATGAATTTGACGATGACCCAGCCAGCCATCCCCAGGGAAAAGATATTATTGATAGAGGGGATCCATGATTTCCTCTGTTCGAAGGACGATATTGAAGACCTCTGGCACTCGTGGGGACAGCCCGACATCTGGCGGTTGCCGCGCGGACATGTCAGCGTTTGTTGCGGGTTCGTGCCAGGTTTGCCGGAACGCGTCCTGCGCTGGCTCTCGCCGCGATTGGATAAATAAACAAATGAAGACATCTGCTCATCGGTGGATTGTTGTGGCGGCGATCATCATCGTGGGTGCAGGGGCTGCACTCTCACACATGATCGAGCCGGGCGTCCGCGTCGAAAATATAATGCTGGCTACAAACACACCCGCGCTTCGAATTTTCCCCGCGACGCCCGGCCCGCATCCGATTGCAATGCTCGCTCATGGAAACGGCGGCTCGAAAGAAATGTTGTTTCGTTTTGGCGAGGCGCTCGCCGCCGCTGGTTTTGATTGCTATTCAGTGGATCAGGCGGGATATGGAGAATCGCCGCAGCCCTGGTCCCTCACCAACATCCTGCTCAATTTCCAGGAGGTTGAGCGGGCACTTGGAGTGGTGGACGTCTTCATCGGCCATTCGATGGGTGGTGTCGTTGGCGCTTGGAGCGTGCGTCGAGCGGGATTTCGCCCAAAGCTCTTTATTGGGGTCGGCGCCCCCGTCGAGTTGGGCGAGCAAGAGCCGCCGGTGCTCTTGCTGGCAGGTTTATTTGAGGAATTTTTTCGTCCAGCACAGTTAAAAGCACGAACGAATGCGCAAGTAGTGATTTCTCCCTGGTGCGAGCACATCACCGAAGCCTACGATCCAGTGCTCGTGAGGGCGGCGGTCAAAGCCGCGTGCGCTGCTGTTGGCAAACCAGTCCCCGCTGCTCCGACCGCGTGGCGGTGGCGATTCGCCGGGATTGTGCTGGGAATGGCGGGCGCGTTGGGATTGATGCTTTACCTGCCTGAACTTCATCCCCGCCTCGCCCGGATTCGCGGGTTTATTGTTCCCGGTGTTCTGCTGCTCGCGCTCGTCCTGACTCTGGGGCCGTGGGTCGGCGTGACCCCGCAGTTGCGTCGCATCCCCCAACAGCTTGTTCTACTGGTTGTCATCTGGCTGGCGCTCGCCGGCCTCAGCAGACTGAGCATCCCACGATGGAGCCTGCCTGTGGTTACCGGGTTATTGGCGCTTGGCTGCCTGCCACTTGGCTTTGTGAAAGGCATTTTTCTTTTTAACATTCTCATGTGCATCTTGGCGATCAGCACGCTGTTGTTGTTGCCGAGCGTGGTGGTCGGCAAAATTGCCGCCCGCGGCGGGTCGAGGCGGGATGGCGATATTGCGATGGCCGTCTTTGCGAGTTACGCCATCGGACAATTCATGCCGCTTTTCTATTGAAAAGTGAGTTCAAAACCGCCTAACCAATTGCATATAACCAACGACAGAATGATCATTTTTAGGCGGATAAAAAGCGTTGCACAGAAGAATTGAGGCGGAATAATCCTGAAATGGCGACCAAACCGAGAGATATGACTATACGTTTGACACAATTGTTTGGACTGATTGGTGGGGCATTGATGGCGCTGGCCGCGTTGCTCGCGGCGGCGTGGCCGGCCGCGGCGGAAACACCGTCGGAAAAGGCCGCCGCGTTGCTGCATGGATTGATCAAAACCAACGACCCCGGCCTCGCGGTCCTGGTGGCGCAAAACGGAAAAATTTTGTTTGAAAAGAGCTACGGCCTGGCCGACAGGGAAGATCATGTGCCCGTCATCCCACAAACCACCTTCCGCATCGGCTCGATGACCAAGCAATTCACGGCGTCGGCGATTTTGAAACTGCAGGAGGAGGGAAAACTGAGCGTCAACGATAAATTGTCCAAATACATCCCGGATTTTCCGCGCGGGGACGAGGTCACCCTGCGCCATTTGCTAACCCACACCTCCGGCATCCGCGATTACACGGACGAACCGCACTCGGTGATCTTCGTTTTCATCGTGTCGCTCATACTATTTTGGCGCGGGCGAAACCGGCTCCCGCTCAATGGGGAGACCCGGCCTCTGATCTCTGATTGGCGGTATCGGACCAACAAAGGGGATCGTCGCACAGCAAATTCTGGGAATATCCAACCGGATTGGAAAAACTGCCGATACAGCTACTCGTTTTTCCAATTTTCTGGGACTTCGCCCGCAAGTCGCGATGCTCTAGTGTGGGTCTCCTCGTTGAGCGGACGGTTGTTCACGAGGAATACCGACACCGAGTGTGTTCCAGCAGGCAGACGGCTACCAATTTGACCGGCGGTGAGAACGCATTGACGGACCCTCATGTTTGTGTGTTTTGTGTGGGTGCAGTTTTCCCGGAACGAGCTAATCGTCGCGCCTGGGAAAGAGCAGTGAAGTGCAGCATAATGAAGATGGGGACGAAATACGCCGGGATGAGCACCAGCGGCAATTTCGCCATCGGGCTCGTGGTGACGTTCCCCGTGAGTCCGTGGAGGAAGCCCGAACAGATTGCCCCCAGTGACACCGCGACAACAAGGTCAGTGATCCCCATGATATTCCAAAGCACATACCGTGGACTGGCCGCGAATGACGGGTGGCGAGCAAGTCCGAGCAAGATCCATGGCGCGGTGAGCCCAATCGCCATGTCCCCGAGTCCAGCCGGGAAAGCGAACAGTCCAGGCAGAACACCATGGGCGTAGAGCGCGAGGAAGCCAAAGCCGGCCCAACGCCATGCCTGCATGGCTGCGACAAGCCGGAGGTCGGTGCTGAGGACAAACGCCCGGAATTCGCTCCATCCGAAGTATGCCGCAAAGAACACCACCAAAGGAATTGCGAAGCCGAAAAAAATCGGCAAGGGTGGCGAATCCGCGCTCCCCACAAATGCCCCTTGGGCGCCAAGGAACAAAACAAGCCCAAACCACAAAGCCACCGCCACGGCAACGACCGACCTCACGGTCGAACGGTTGTCATTAAGTTCCGAAGCCACGTTTTCTTCGAGGCTTCCCATGCTGGCATTTATCATTTTCATATTCGTTTCCTTTCATTTTTGATTTGTTGTTCTCAATTTAGGATCTGCTTCTGTTTCCATGGTCCCGCTGTCAACATGCCGTCCAATGCGGCTATCGTTCGGCAGATTCATTTGCGACCTTCTCCGGTAACGTTGTGTGTATATACACTTCTAGTGTGCTAAAAAGGTTCTTTGTTAATCTTGTCATGATTTCCCCTTCAATTTAGTCGCTACGTCCTCCAAATCGGTGATAATGGTTGACCATCGCTCCTGGCCCAGGATCGCGACCACTTTGTCTTGGGCGGAGCGCCACGCCGGAAGCGTCTTGGCCAAAGCCGTGCGGCCCTTTACGGTAATCTCAAGTTCCACATGACCACCTCGTCCGCCGCCTTTTGCCCGCACCAACCCGTCCCGCTGCAAAGGTCGAAGATTTCGCAACAACGAAGTGCGCTCCATTCCGAGCCATTCACTCAATTCTGCCATGCCCCACCCGTTCCTGGCCTGTAATGCCCGCAGGATCGGCGTTTGCGTTGGGCGGATCCCGTGCCGGCGCACCTCCGCGTCAAAGAACTGGGTTATAACACGCGCCACCCGGCGCACATTAAAACACGTGCAGTTTTCCACCGACGTCATATCCAATCGTTTCTCCATGATGTGCATATACACATAGATAGCAATTTTGTCAATGGATTTTCGTCAGCCCGCCCTCGGCCGGCTGGAGGCGCTTACGATGTGGTCGTTATCAAATCAAAAGCACGACCAAAACACTCGAATAGCGGAGGTGGCGATGGCCCTGGTGGCGGAGGTGGAAGTAGTGGCGATACACCGGTGGTTGCTCCAGCAGAGGATAGGGCAACGCTGGGAAACGACCCGAGCGCCGATCTGGAGCCTTGCAAACGGCAAGGTCGGGCGGGCCGCCAATGGCCCGCCCGATTAACCCCTTGCTGGAGCAAGTTGAAAAGCGATAAATCCACCCCTCATCTAGGCTCGAAACATAACTTCCAGAACTCAGGCACGAGGGGCTGATGACGTAGGCCGCGAAAGCAGAACTGGAGACCTCATTCCGCGTTGCCTGCAGCGATTTGTGTTAGGCCGCCGCTATCTTGGAAAATATGCAGTCAAATCAAATAACACATGGGCAATAAAAAGTGGCCACAGGCGACGCCATTTCCAATAAACAAATCCGAAGATCAACCCAAGCGGGAAAATCAACACCGCTGCATCAATACCTTGATATGCGTGCAGGAAAGCACGAAAGAAGGCACTCGCCAATACTGCGCTCCACATACCAAACCTTTGCAACGATTGGACAAAGTAACCAGCCTCAATAATCTCTTCACACACTGGATTGATCACTGCAAAGGAAACAAGAACAGATGACGATAGCTGACTGACCGAATGACGATGATGCACTGTTCCTGGAAAAAAGACATTTGCAAGCGCGGTAATAGCTGACAGCGCCAAAACCGTAACCAAACACAAGATAATGCCTGCTCCAGTGGACTTCCAAGAGGGCTGGAAACCCCACGCCGCAAGCGGCCAACTACGGGCGCGGGCAATCCAGAATGTCACTGCCAACCCCAACAACTCAATGATGGCCACTCTGAGCGCGCTCCTGTTCGTGACGTGATCTATGTGAATTCCGTTCAGAATAATCTTGCCCAGGATTGATTTAGGACGAATAGTTCAAGCATGGCTTTAACTATTCGCCACAAATTGATCAAGACCCTGCAAGGAGCTTTCCCCAGGGGAGCTCCCTTTGACAGTCGGCAATTGCGGAAATTAGGAGTGTCCTCGGCGTTGGCGCATCATTATCTTAAGTCGGATTGGCTCGCACGGTTGGGGCGCGGCGTCTTTATGTTTCCCAACGACACCTTGCGCCAGGAGGACTCGCTGAAATTCCTGTCCCGCCACGTTGAGGGTTTTCATGTCGGCGGCAAGACCGCCTTGGCGTGGCGTGGCGTCCGCCACAATCTCCCCGCCCGTGAACCGCTTTCGTTGTGGGGCGAAGAGAAGGCCATTCTGCCGGCATGGTTCCATGAACGATTCCCCTCGCGATACACCGCGCGGAATTTGTTCTCTTCCAAATTGCCAAGGAATTCTGGCTTGCAACCATTGCCTGAAGCGCCCAACGGCGTTCTTGTCTCGGTGCCGGAAAGGGCCGTGCTGGAAATGTTGAGCGAAGTTGGCGTCCATCAGGGCGTTGAGGAGGCCCGTCATATCATGGAGGGGATCAGGTCATTGAGAATGGAAACGCTGGCAATGTTGCTGAAAAACTGCCAGCGGGTCAAAGTGCGCCTGCTGTGCGTCCGCTGGGCCGAGGAATTAAATCTGTCCTGGGCACCCGCCGCGCGAAAAGCCGCAGGCACCCGGCGTGATCAAAGTCGGTGGACGGCGCGGCTCAAAAATGGAACCATCCTGAATATCAAGCCATGATGGACAAATTCTACATCGATGCCGCCCGTCTTTTGCTGGAGAGCGTGCCAGTCATTTCAGATATCACGTATTTTGCCATGAAAGGGGGCACGGCGATCAATCTGTTTGTCCAAAACATGCCCCGGCTGTCGGTGGATATTGATGTGGTTTATACCGATCACAGCACGCCGCGCCCAGCAGCCTTAAAGGCCATCTCAGACGGATTGGCTCAGGCGTGCAAACAACTCGCAAAATTGGGATTGGAAGCTGAGATTTCGGCCACGATGAAAGGGGACGAAACCAAACTCTTCATCTGGCGGGGACGCGTTCAGGTGAAAGTGGAAGTAAATCACGTCTTCCGTGGCACGGTGTTGCCAGTTGAAACGCGGGCGTTGAATGTCGAAGCCAGGCGCATTTTCACAACCGAGTTATCAGCGCCGGTTCTCGCCCCCGCCGAACTTTACGGCAGCAAACTTGTCGCCGCAATGGATCGCCAACATCCACGCGACATTTTTGATGTTCGCGGGCTCTATGAGACAACCGGACTGACCGACGACGTGATCGAATGTTCCGTCTGTTATCTCGCCGGCCACAATCGCCCCGTCCACGAGGTGTTATTTTCACGCGATCAGGATATGTCGGCATCATTTGAGAACGAATTCCAGGGCATGACGCAAAGCCCGATTTCATTAGCCGAATTACAGGACGTGCGGGCGAGGCTCAAAAAGGAACTGCCCGCCAAATTGACAGCCAATCAGCGGCAGTTTTTACTTGGCCTGGTGTCCGGTGAGCCCGACTGGCAACTGATGAAATGCCCTCATCTCCAGAAATTGCCGGCTATTCAGTGGAAACTTCACAACCTCGCTCGCCTGAAAACATCCAATCCGAAAAAGTTCGCGCAGCAGGCCGAGGAACTGCGCGTCCGATTCGCTGCCAAAACAAATTCATAGACGCCAACGCAAGGCTGGGGCGAGCTGCTGATCCGGCCGGAATAAACAGGCCAGTCGATTCGGGCCGAAAAGCTGACCACGATTCTGCCACCGCTAAATCTGGGCAGTTGATGGATGGGCAGGTGAGAAGCGTACTAGCGGGAGTTTCCTCAAACGGGTGAGGGAATGGGAAGCTGCGTGAATCGTCGGCGATGGTATTCGTCTTGACACATGATCAACAAGGTTCGGCTCTTGGGTCCAACGATTTTACCCTGGAAAAAGCTGAAAAAGGGTGCCAATTCTTTCCCCCCGTTTTCCCCCCGCACCTGGCGGGCGCATGATGCCGCATGACACCGCTATAGATTTCTCTCCCTCGGAAGGGCCATTTTTACGAGGGAGAATTGTTGTGGCTTCTGACTTCGGATCAGAAGGTTGCAGGTTCAAGTCCTGCTGGATGCGCCACATTATCAACGACTTACGCAAACTCGGTTTTTTGGAAAGACGGGAGTAGTATAAAAAGTAGTATAATGTGCCTCCACGTTTCAGGGCGTTTCAGGGAGTGCCGTCCTTGGAGCATTCAATGGTCAAAACGCGACATCCTGCATGAATCCGTCGGAACGAAGGGCTTCCGCGTAGGCCTTCGAGATTCAAGCAAATCCGCCTGAATATGTCCCCAATCGAATTCCAACCAGATCGGGGTAACGGGCCTGCTGCTCGACAATTGGCCGGTCGTAGCGGACGAGGATCACTCGGCAGCCGCGATTGACAAGTTCGGAGCGAAGTT
Organism: Verrucomicrobiota bacterium; assembly: GCA_049510745.1. GTDB lineage: Bacteria > Verrucomicrobiota > Verrucomicrobiia > Limisphaerales > Palsa-1400 > PLGF01. Next base: position 29,129 of record JBEKYR010000021.1, read on the forward strand.
CGCGGTCGCGGGCGGCCTGGTCTGGTTGGTCGTGGACTGAGCCGTCACAATGGACGCAGACGTTTGGAGCATGGAAAAAGTCGGGGATGCAACGCTGTTCGGCGATTGGTCGTTGAGCTTCGTCGGGGAGGCGGTGGAAGCCTGCGGCAAGAGTGCTGAGGAAATCGCGCTCGGTGCCGGACCGGGAATCAGTCATGGAGCGAAGCCGAGGCCGTCAATGCTGGCCGCGAGGCCGTGGCGGTAGCGACCGACCGCTACAAGGAAGGTAGAGCGAGCTATTACGAAGTTCTCGAGGCGCAGCAGCAACTCTTTCCCGCGGAAAACGCGCTATCGCAGATCGAGGCCGGGCGCCGGCTGGCGGTCGTTCAACTTTACAAAGCCTTGGGCGGCGGTTGGCCGCTCAAAGACTCAGAGTGGTCTGGAATGAGCGCCCGGGTATCATCCTCTCATCATGGCGGCACTGGAGGTCAATGATGGTCTGCATGAGGAGGTTCCGCTCCTCAAGGTGCCGGTCGGAAGGCTTGCCTAGGATTCCGAATTCTCCAGCTTTTCTTTGGCCTTTCCGTAAATAACTGCCGTGACCGAGATCAGAAATGGCCACCAAAACTGTGAAATGTTCCCGGCGGGGCGAGGCGTTGTCCCCCACAGAAGAATTGCGCTTTGGCCCGGCAAACCGCAGAGTCGGTTCAGCTTTCGCGGGTCTTGAAATCACAAAACGACGCCGTTTATGCCGTGATCGCCAGCTTTTTGGGCTGGACGCTGGATGCTTTTGACTTTTTTGTCCTGGTCTTTGTCCTCTCGAAAGCGGCGGCGGATTTTCATGTTTCCCTCAAGGACCAGATGACGCTGGCCATCACCGTGACCCTGGCTTTTCGCCCGCTGGGAGCCGTGATTTTCGGGTTGCTCGCCGACCACTACGGGCGGCGGCGTCCGATGATGGCAAATCTGGTCTTTTTCTCCGTGATGGAGGTGCTCTCCGGCTTGGCGCCAAGTTTCGGCGTGTTCATGGTCTGCCGGGCGCTCTTCGGCATCGGGATGGGCGGGGAATGGGGCGTGGGCGCGGCGCTGTCGATGGAGAAGGTTCCGCCACGATGGCGCGGTTTTTTCTCCGGCCTCTTGCAACAAGGCTACCCGTGCGGCTACCTGCTGGCGGCGTGCTGCTTCCGCTTCCTTCCGGAAAGCTGGAGTTGGCGCGCGCTCTTTTTCATCGGCGGGCTGCCCGCGTTGCTGGCCGTGTTCGTGTGCTACAAGGTCAAGGAGTCCGATGTCTGGCAGCACAATCGGGCGGAGACGTGGTCGGGCCTGGGCCGGGCAGCGGCGCGTCACTGGAAGCTTTTTCTGTATTTGGCGGTATTGATGACGATGATGAATCTGGCCTCACACGGAACGCAGGACCTGTATCCGAGTTTTCTGGAGCAGGAGCGCCATTTCAGCAAGGCGCAGGTCGGCAACACCGCCATCATTTACAATCTGGGCGCGGTAGTCGGGGGCGTGTGTTTCGGGCTTATTTCCGATCGGGTTGGGCGGCGGCGGAGCATTGCGCTGGCATTGCTGCTGGCTGTGGGCGTGATCCCGCTCTGGTCGTCCGGCGCCACGGCCACGTCATTGGTAGCGGGGGCGTTTCTGATTCAATTCCTGGTGCAAGGGGCGTGGGGGGTGATCCCGGCGCACATCACCGAGGTGTCGCCCAACGCTGTGCGCGGCTTCCTGCCAGGATTCGCCTACCAATGCGGTGTGTTGCTGGCCGGGAACGCGGCGCACGTCGAAGCGCAACTGTCCAAGGGCAGCACCTATTCCAACGCAATGGCGATGACCGCCTTCACCGCCTTCTGCCTCGGCGCCGTCGTCATTGTTCTTGGGCCGGAGCGCAGGGCAGCGGCGTTTGCGGCAGAGGAATAACGGGAATAAATTCAGTGGAGAGTGGGGAGTGGAGAGTGATGAGTGTAAAAACCCTGCCGCCCACTTTCCACTCTGCATTTTCTTCCGGTGTCTGTTCTTTGTTGTCTGACTTTAGCCTTCAGCCTTTAGCCTTTGGAAATTGGCTGCCTCGCCCGGTTTCGCTTCCGCCTATGCGCGTTGCGCTTCGGCGGCCAAGCCCGCGTTAAAACGAAGGCGGGCTTGGCCGCCGTAGCCGACTGGCGAAGGCGGCTCGCCCGGGAAGGTTCTGCCCCTCCGATTTCTGGGTGTAGGCCAGACGTGATGCAATTTCACCACCGAGCGGAAATTGGCTGCCGGGGCTGGATTTGTTATGTGGAGCACCGGTTTATGTGCAGTGATCAGCCCGAACACAACCGTCCCAAAGCTCCTGGCTGAAAAGATTTTTCCGAGCATCTGCACATAAGACGGCAGCCCCAGCTCCAGGGTAACGGCGATCCAGATTTTGGTTGCATTATCGGACGCATGAACGTTTTATTTGCCTTATGAAAATCCCGCATTTCCTGTGTACTTTGTCGGTCGTTTCATTGACCGCTTGTTCGACCACGACGAGCAACGAGAAGCAGGCTTCGTCGAAGACCGACCCTGAAACAGTGTTGGTGACTTACCACGTCAGGTCCGGCAAGGAAGCAGAGTTTCAAGAGTTGCTGTCGCGTGCTTGGGAGATTTATCGGAAGGAGCACTTGGTATTCGCTCAACCGCACGTTATCGTTCAGGACAAGGAAAGTGGCGATAAACCTCGTTTCATCGAGATTTTTACATGGGTGAGCCACTCTGCGCCGGAACACGCTCCCGGCTCTGTGAAGACGATTTGGGATCAAATGCAGTCGCAATGTGAGGCGCGTGACGGACATGGTGGTCTCGTCGGTGGGGAGGTTGATCTGCTCGCCCCTCACGCGAGATGAAGTGTCTGCACTTCATTGGTTCGAGCAACGCATGTGACGTGAACGTGACTGCCCGAACTGAATCCGGCTCGCTCAAGCCAGCGTCCCGTGAGGCGAATTTTTGGTTTTGTGAGGCCCTTCCATGGATCACCATCGGCCTCAATCTTCAATTTACGACAGAACGGGTCCGGCTTAGTCGGCCTAAGCGATTTGCTTTCAAACATAACACCCCTTCGAGGTGAAACCCATCTTGACGTCAATACCGCATCCACCCGTGGAAGTAAATCCGACTCGTGGGGACACTGCCGACGCTCTCGACGTCCTGTCTCTGCCTTTTTGACTACACGAGCGAATTGCCGTGACTTGCCCGGCACAATTCGGCTGATATAGTCGCCGCATGAGGCGCTTTGAGTATCCACGTGTCGTGGCCCGGTATTCTACAATAGCGGGCTTAGCCGTCGGTTTCTTCATCTTCGCCAGTCCGCCGGCATTGCCGGCAGAATCGACCTTTAACTGGAAAGGTGGCCCCGGCGGTTGGAATGATGCTTCTATGTGGGGCGGACTCGTTCCTTCGGGAACTACTGGAGCATGGATCAACGGCACGAAAGAGAAACCCGGTGAAGTGACGTTGGCAGGGGCTGATGCCTTGGTGAACCATCTCAGCATCGCCGACGGCGGCAACAGCGTCGCTTCTTTAGTGCTGGATGGACCCGCCTTGACCGTGAGCGGCACCGTTGACGTCGGCAAGTACAACGGGTCGGAAGGGCGTTTCGTTCTCCGTGCAGGTCGCGTGTTTGCCAGCACGATATTCGTCTCCGGCGGCGGCGGGCCGGGGATGCGCGGACGCGGCACGATTGCGATTGACAGTGGTTCGCTCGTCACGAAAGACATTGAACTTGGCGTGTCCGCCGGTTGCCATTCCACACTGCACATCATCGGATCGAAGAGCTCCGGCATCGCCACGGAGGACGGATTGCACATCGGTGTCTATAACTATCTCACCCTGGAGAAGGAACCGCCGCCCAGCACGACCGAATTGATCTTCGACCTCGATGCCGACGGGGTGACGCCAATCTTTACATGGGGCAAGACGGAGGGACGGGTCAACTTTCCGGTTCCCGATGGAAAAGGCAACGGCCTGGGCAGTTGCCAGCTTGAGGTGAATCTGCTCGCGCTGCCGCCGACTGGCGACATTCTGCTGATCGGGTGTGCAAATTCATGCCACGGCACATTCACAGACCTGGCCGAGGGCAGGCCTGTGCGAGCGAAATTCAACGGGAAAACGTACGAGTGGAAGCTGACGTATCGGGGTGGTCCAACGGGACATGACATCCTGTTGACCGACGCTCGCGTTGTCACCGCCGACGGCAAAATGGTTTCTTACGTGGACGGAAAACCGGCGAAGGCTTTCCGGTTCGATCGGACCCTGGTGGAATCCGCGTATCGGACGTTCTATAGGCAATCTGATGCGGAGGAACCTCCCTTTGGCGGCGCGACGCCGGCGTTTCCCGGCGCGGAAGGATACGGCGCCTACGCTCGCGGCGGGCGAGGCGGACAGGTTCTTTTTGTCACGAATCTCAACGATTCGGGCCCCGGCAGCTTGCGCGAAGCGATTGAGACAAAAGGTCCCCGCACGGTCCTCTTCCGCGTGGGGGGCGTGATCGAGACCAAGGGGCTGGAAATCCGCGAGCCGTACATCACCATCGCAGGCCAAGCCGCTCCGGGGGATGGAATTTGCATCAAGCGTGTCGAGAGTGGAGGGGGTGCGCTCATGCTCGTTGGAACGCACGACGTCGTCATTCGCTACCTCCGCATCCGCGCCGGCAACAACACCGGCCAGTTTCGGGGCGAGAGCTTCCGCGCCTCTGACAGCGACAACTTCATCATCGATCATTGCTCCTGTAGTTGGGGCAATCCAGAAACGCTTTCTGCATCAGGGACGGCCGACCTTTACACGGTCCAGTGGAACATTATTTCGGAAGGCAACGCCCAGCAGCGGCATGCGTTTGCGAGCATTGCGGGCGGCAACCGAAGCACGTGGCACCATAATCTCTTTGCCCACATGCTCAGCCGCGTTCCGCGCTGGGGCGACATCACCGTGCAATGCGATTTCCGGAATAACGTGATCTATGACTGGGGATTTTACTGCGGTTACGGAGATCTGCGGTCGTTAAACTACGTCAACAATTTCCTCCGCAAGGGCGCGTCCACGACTCAGAACCCGCCCCTTTTCGTTCTCGACCCGAAAGTAATCCTTCCGGGGTCGCTGTATGTCAACGGCAACATCATGGAAGGATTTCCGGAGGTTTCCCGGGACAATTGGAAAGGCGTGAGCGCGGCTCGATCCTTCGAGAGCCGCCAGCCTTTCGCGGCTCCGCCGGTGCAGACGCAATCGGCGGAGGCCGCATTTGACTTGGTGCTCAGCAACGCAGGCGCCACGTTGCCGCGGCGCGATTTAGTGGACCTCCGTGACGTCTCCGATGTGCGCAATCGCACCGGCAAAATCATCAACAACGAGAACCAGGTCGGCGGTTGGCCAGTGTACGCTTCGGGTGAACCGCCGGCCGACGGCACCCATGATGGGATTCCGGACCAGTGGAAAAAGAGCCACGGATTGTCCGTGAGCGATCCAGGTTTGGGCAAATCCGTCAACGCCGATGGCTACACGGAATTGGAAGTGTATTTGAATTCGCTAACGACGAAATAGGCGCCGATTGTTGGCTGGACTACACCACAGGGACAGAAATGGCCTGCCAGCCGTAGCCGCGCAGGAGCAACAATGGAGGTTTTTTCTTGATGTCGTAATCCACAAACGCCTACTTTGCCTCGTTGACCATTTGCTTATGAAAAAAACTGCGTTTCTGTTCGGCCTGATTTTGACATCGCTCACACTGGCTTCGTCCGCGCGCGAGATTCCCGTGGTGGCTCCGGAAAAGGCCGGATTGTCCGAAGCCAAACTCGCCGAGGTGGACCGGTTCATGGATCGCCAGGTCGGCGAGCAGAAACTTGCCGGCGGCATCGTGATGGTTTCGCACGGAGGCAAGATCGGCTTTTTCCACACTTACGGTCTGATGGATCGCGAGGCGCAGAAACTGATGAGACCCGACACGATCTTCCGCATCTACTCGATGAGCAAGGCGATCACCACCGCCGCCGCGCTGAATCTTCATGATGCCGGCAAAATGGGTTTGGACGATCCGGTTTCCAAATACATTCCCAGCTTCGCGCATCTCATGGTGGCGACGACGAACGGGCTGCGCGCGCCGGCGCGATCGGTGACCATTCGCGATCTGATGCTGCACATCTCCGGCCTGACATACGGTGACGGCCCCGACGCGCTCAAGAAAGCTTACTCACGCTTGAAACCGTTGGAGTCCACCAACCTCGCCGAGATGGCGGAGAAGCTTTCCCAAGTGCCACTGGCGTTCGATCCCGGGATGGACTGGAATTATGGCGTCGGGATTGATGTTTTGGGCCGCGTGATCGAAGTCGTGAGCGGCAAGGGCCTCGATGAGTTTCTGGCCCAAACCATTTTCCGGCCGCTGGACATGAAAGACACCGCCTTCAGCGTGCCGCCGGAAAAACTCGACCGGTTTGCGGCGAATTACAGCCGGACCAACGGATTGAAAGTGATTGACGCTCCCGCTGAATCGAAGTTCGCGGGGAAAGTCACCTTTTTCTCCGGCGGCGGCGGGCTGGTCAGTACGGCTCACGATTACATGCGGTTCCTGGCGATGATCGAGCGCGGCGGCACACTGGACGGACATCGCATCCTGCAACCCAAGACCGTGAAACTCATGTCAAGCAATTTGCTTCCCGAAAAAGCCTTCCCGATTTATTTCGGAAAAGAAAAACGTCTGGGCGCCGGCTTTGGACTGGGCTTTGCAGTTTGCACGGAAGTCACCAGTTGGGATCCGGCGGCGCACGCCGGCGAATTCGGCTGGGACGGCGCCGCCTCCACTCATTATTGGATCAGCCCTTCGGACAAACTCATCGTGGTGACGCTGGAACAAATCATGCCTTACGAATGGGACACGGAACGCGGCGTGAAGAAAATAATCTACGACTCAATCCAGAAATAACAGCGTGTTTCTCTCAACACTTACGCCCGGAGGGAAAACCTCGCCTGGACGGCGGCTTCGGTGTAAACAAGGGCATGACCTATCAACGAGAAATCCAGGTTCAAACCACCGGCCATAAAGAAATGCACGACCTCACCGGCGAGGTGGCCCGGATCGTGAACGAATCAGGCGTGCGGTCCGGTGTGGTGCATATTTTCAACGTCGGCAGCACCGCCGCGATTGGCACGATTGAATTCGAACCGGGTCTCCAGGAAGACCTGCCAAGTATATTGGACAAACTGATTCCGCCGAGCCGTGACTACGGCCACGAACACGCCTGGCACGATGGCAACGGCCATTCCCATTTGCAGGCGACGATGCTTGGCCCTTCGCTCGCAGTGCCCATCAAAGATCGCAAACTCCTGCTGGGCACATGGCAGCAAATCTTCCATCTCGAGTGCGACATCAAACCGCGCCGGCGCACGATTGCGATCACGGTGATGGGCGAGTCGTGACCATCCGGCTGGCGTCAACGTCTCCACGTTTTTGCTCCGGCCGAAGAACGCGATGCCTTCGTCGCCCGCGTCAAGCAGTCGATGCCATAACCAGAACAGCAATTCCACTCCAAAAAGCGGCACTGGGTTGCGCCTGCGCGAATTGGGCCAAAAGGAATTCGCCAGCGTGATTGCTGTTGTCTTATAATGGCCGCGTGGAAACGATTCACAAAAGCGTCGGCAACGAAGCGCGGGCGTTGATGCGGGATGCGGACGTTTCGGAGCAACCAGGCCCCACGGTTACGAATCATTCTCCACCGGCTGCCAAGATAGAGTTGTTTCGATCTCTTTTCCGGGGCAGAGAGGATGTTTATCCCCGGCGATTCGAGAGCCGGAGGACCGGGAAATCCGGCTATGCGCCTGCCTGCGCCAATGAATGGATTCGCGGTATCTGTGAAAAACCGCGAATTAAATGCGCCGATTGTCCCGATCGCCGTTTCTTTCCGATCACTGCCGAAGTAACCGGCTGGCATCTTTCGGGCCGGAATGACCGGGGCCTGGATTTTGTCATGGGCGTCTATGCCATGTTGCAGGACGAGACTTGCTTCTTTCTGGCGGTGGATTTCGATGACGAAGATTGGCAGCGGGATGCGGCCGCGTTTCTCGATACGTGCCGGCGGCTTGAGGTGCCCGCCGTCTTGGAGCGCTCGCGATCCGGCCATGGCGGCCACGTCTGGTTTTTCTTTGAAGAAGCCATTCCCGCCGGCTTGGCGCGCAAACTGGGTTCGCACATTCTCACGGAGACGATGGAGCACCGTCCGGAAATTGGTTTCCATTCTTACGACCGGCTGTTTCCCAACCAGGACACGCTGCCCAAAGGCGGGTTTGGGAATCTGATCGCCCTTCCGCTCCAGAAACAGGCGAGGCAGCGCGGCCACACTGTTTTTCTTGACGGGCAGTTCGGGCCTTACGCCGATCAATGGGCGTTCCTGGCCTCGGTGCGGCGAATGAGCCGGACGCGCATCGAGGCTCTGGTGCGCGACGCGGAATCCAAGGGACGGGTTGTTGGAGTGCGCATGGCCTTGGCGGATGAGGACGATGACGATCCCTGGACGGCGCCCCCGTCACGCCGCCGCAAGGAACCACCCATTCCAGGGCCTTTTCCAGAAAAGATCGAGGTAATCCTCGGAGACCAAATCTATATCGCCAAAGAGAACCTTGTGCCCGGGCTGCGCAACCGACTGCTGCGTTTGGCCGCGTTTCAGAATCCCGAGTTCTATCGCGCGCAAGCCATGCGCCTGCCGGCCTACAACAAGCCAAGAATCGTTTCATGCGCCGAGGATCATCCAAAGCACTTCGCCCTTCCGCGAGGGTGTCTGGATGAGGTTCGGCAAATGCTTGAGGCTCTCCACATCCGCCCGGAAATCCGCGATGAACGTTACGGAGGCGTTCCGCTCAAGTTGTCTTTCCGCGGCGTCCTGCGGCCTGAGCAGCAAGCAGCGGCTGAAGCGTTGTTCGGACATGACACGGGCGTTCTGGCAGCGACCACGGCTTTTGGCAAAACCGTGGTGGCGGCCTGGCTCATTGCCCAACGCGGCGTCAACACGCTGATATTGGTTCACCGCCAGCAACTTCTCGAACAGTGGATCGAGCGATTATCCTCGTTTCTGGATTTGCCAGCGAAGGACATCGGGCGATTGGGCGGCGGACGCAACAAGCTGACAGGCGCGCTGGACGTGGCCCTGATGCAAAGCCTTGTTCGCAGAGAAGTGGTCGATGATCGCGTGGCCGATTACGGCCATCTAATTGCGGATGAGTGCCATCATATTTCCGCGCGCAGCTTTGAATTGGCCGTCCGCCGCGCCAAAGCGAAGTTCATCACCGGTTTGTCCGCCACGGTGACTCGCAAGGACGGGCACCACCCGATCATTTTCATGCAGTGCGGCCCGGTTCGCCATCGTGTGGACGCGAAAACCCAGGCGGCGGCGCGGCCGTTCACGCATCATGTCCTGGTCCGTCCGACCGGTTTTCGGCCGAGTGCGGCGTCCGACCCGGATCCGCGCGCGGAATTTCACCAATTGTATGAGGCCTTGCGGAATGACGAGAAGCGGAACCAAATGATTTGTGCGGACATCGTAAGTGCCATCAGGGAGGGGCGGTCACCTCTGGTGCTGACCGAACGGAGAGAACGCCTTGAACATTTGGCTCAATTGCTTTCCACGGATGTTCCGCACTTGATTCTGTTGCGCGGAGGTCAAAGCAAGAAAGTATTGGCCGCCGCCCTCGCGCAATTGGCCCAGATCCCAGAGACCGCAGGGCGGGCGGTTCTGGCCACGGGAGGATACATCGGCGAAGGCTTCGACGACCCTCGATTGGACACGTTGTTTTTGGCGTTACCGGTTTCATGGCGGGGAACCATTGCGCAGTACGTCGGGCGGCTTCATCGTCTGCACGAAGGCAAACGCGAAGTGCGCGTTTATGACTACGCCGACCTGGATGTTCCGATGCTTTCCAGGATGTTCGACAAACGGTGCCGCGGATATGAAGCGAATGGCTACACCATCCTGCTTCCGGGCAGCGCCTTGCCGGGCTGGCCGGCCGAAGTTCCACTTCCGATTGATCCAGAATGGAAAAAGGATTACGCCGCCAGTGTTCGCCGGCTCATCCGCGACGGAGTGGATGTTCCCCTGGCGACTCTTTTCGTGCATGTGGCCCGGACTCCCGACGCCAATGCCAAGGGAGAAGATCGTGCCAGAAGCGCCAGCGAAGCCTTTCTTTTTCGCCGCCTGCAAACCTTGCCCGCAACGTCCGGTCGTTTTCGCTTGAATGTGGAGTTGCCAATTTCGTTTGACGGCGATGGCAAAATGGAGGTGGACCTGTTATGCGCGGAAGCCGGCGTGGTTATTGAGTTGGATGGCGCGCAACATTTCGCTAATATGGACGCGTATCGGCGGGACCGGAGGAAAGACGCCCTGCTGCAGCAAAATGGATATTTTGTGTTGCGATTCCTGACGGAAGACACAGGCAAGCGCCTCGACCAAGTCTTGGATGCCATTTGGGCCGCTCTCATTTATCGTGAGAACCACCCGAGACGCAAGTAATTCCAGTATCTGCATTTATTTGCCTGCCGCCCAAAGGAGAGGCAATGGCAAGCCGTGCAGGTTGCCGGCAAATGGAATGACTTCTGTCCCGGTATAAAGCAGCACTCCACGAACCCACCTTTTACCCGCTGCGTTGGCCATAGCCTGCAAACCACGAACATCGCTTCCGCCCAACGTTGCGCCAGCTTTTATTTCCACCCCGACCAGCCGCCCGGCACTATCTTCGAGCACGATGTCCACCTCCTGTCCGGAAGCCGTGCGCCAATAGAAAAACTCCGGCTGAATCTCGCTCCAAGCCGATTGCTTGCGCAGTTCCATCAGCACGAAATTCTCCAGCACCCCGCCCGCCAGTGTCCCGTCAACCTTCAACCGATCCGCCGTCAATCCCAATAGATGGGCCAAGAGCCCGGTGTCATTCAAATAAGCCTTCGGCGTTTGAATGAGCCGCTGTCCAAGGTTGCTCGACCAAGGCCGCAACAGTTGCACCAAGAACGTTGCTTCCAATAGGGCGAAGTAGCGTTTCAATGTTGTTTGCGGCAACGCGAGAGTTCGCGACAAGTCAGCGAAATTCAACAGTCCGCCGCACCGGGCGGCCACGACTGAGAGCAGGCGGGGCACAGCCGTAACGTCGGCGACATTTGCCAGGTCACGAACATCACGCTGAAGAATCGTCGTCAGGTAGGACCGAAACCAAGCCGTGCGACGCGCGCCGACGTTTCGAGCAACCACCAGGGGATAGCCGCCAACCAAGACCTTCCCAAGCAATTCATCACGCCCAACGCCGCTTGATTTTCCTGAAGACCAGACCGGCTGTTTGGAGAATAAGGCGTCAATGAAGCCTTCGCTAACGCTGTTCATTTCGCCCTGCGAAAACGGCCAGAGGGTCAATATCTCCATGCGGCCCGCCAGGGACTCGGACAATTTCGGCAGAAGCATCACGTTCGCGGAACCCGTCAGCAAAAACCGTCCTGGCTCCCGTTTCCGGTCAACGGACACTTTGATGGCGGGAAAGAGTTCGGGCGCATGCTGCACTTCATCCAGGGTGACCAGGGGGTTCAAGCCGGCAATGAAGCCGTTGGGGTCGCGCTTGGCCGCTGCCAATACGCCGGGATCATCGAGCGTCAAATACTGGCGGTCGTGCTTGGTCAATTCCGCCGATTGCACCAAAGTGCTCTTGCCGGTTTGTCGGGCGCCGTTGACCAGAACCACCGGCGTGTCCGCCAAAGCTTGCAGAAGAGGCTTGGTAATGTGGCGACGAATCATGGTCGTATAATCAACCACAACACGGATGATAATCAACCACAATTTTGCCGGTACTGAAATCCACTCGGCGAGCGGTGGAGGTCGCACGTCTGCATCAACCCTCGAGAAATGACTTCGGATCAGAAGGGTGGCAGTTCAAGTCCCTCCGGATGCGTCAATTTCCCAGCCCGGACATGCCGAGCAGGTGGCCGGCGGAAATTACGGCCCCAGACGCACGCGGTAAAACCGCTGGCTGCCGTTTGTGGCGCCGGAATCCTCGAACAGCCACGGCGTGTCTGGCGAGTTGGTTGTGAAAATGGGGGTCCACGTTGCCAGATTTGTGGACGCGAGAATGGAATAATCGGGGCCGCTATCGCCCGAGATGAACGACTCAAAGACGCCGTTGCTCCAGCTTAGCGCGCCGAACGTCGGCGGCATTGGCAGGATAACGGACACCATGAAGTACTGGGTGGCTCCCAGGCTGGGCAAGCCGTTGTCGAACACGGCGACGGCCACCGGATACGTGGCGCCGCCCTGGGCGATCGTTGGCCGCCAACTAAACAGGCCGGCGGCCGAATCCATCACAGCGCCGGGCGGCGCCATTGCCAGGCTGTAACGAAGCAGTTGCGGCGGCGAATTGGCGTCCGTGGCTGCATTCTGGATTTGCAGTGTCCGGCCGGCGAGGATCGTCTGATTGGCGACAGCGGCCAGCGCCGGTCGGATGTTCAAGTCGGCGAGCGAGGCGGCCACGGCCGCGGAACCGGGGCCGGAACCACAATTATTGACAGCTTCGACTTCATAATAGTATGTGGCCGTGTCTGTAATTGTGACGTCGGCGTAGTTTGTGGCCGCGACATTCAGCGCCAACATCGTAAACGGTCCCCCTGCGTTGGTGGAGCGAAGGACGTTGTAACCGGTGGCGCCGGGCGACGGCGGAGAAGGCGGCCACGCGAGAATGATTTGTCCATTTTCCGCCGTAAACGCCAGCCCGGCCGGCGCCGGAGGAGTCTGGCAGGAAACTGTGGCGCCGGCTTCGCCGGAGTTGGCGCTTTCTCCAGCGGCGTTGGTGGCGGAAACGACGTAGTAGTAATTGCCGGCGGCGAGACCGAGGTCCATGTGCAACGTGGCGGCACGATTGGCGATGAGCGCATAGGGTCCTCCCTGCACTGAGGCGCGTTTGATATTATAGCTCGAAGCGCGTGAGCTTGCATCCCACGAAAGCCCGACTTCGCCGTTGCCTGGCGTGGCAGTCAATCCAGCGGGGACGGCGGGAACAGTCAAGCCGGACGCACTGCCACCGATGCCGTACTTAGCCTTGAGCGTGCTCTCCATGTATTGACGATTTGGATCTGTCAAGGCGCCTCCGAATATTCTCACTTCCGCAATATCGCCGGAGAAAAAATTGCTCAACTCCTGTTGCGCGCCCAGGACCAGGCGCGGCGGCGAGGTCAGCGAGGCGGTGACGCCTGTCACGCTGGAGGCCAGCACGCCGTCCACGTAGAGCGAAATCAGGCCCGTGCTTTGAACGCGCTCAAACGTAAAGACGTGTGGAGCGCCGTTGTTGTAGCCGGTGGCAGACACAGCCGAATTGTCCGGGCTGCCGTCGCCGCACAAAATTTGTCCGCTGGCATTGAGTGAACTGGCAAATTTGTTGGCCGTGCCCGCAACGTCGCCGCTCACCAATCCGGCGCCCTGCCAATACTGGGTGCCCGTGCCCAGCCCTTGCGCGCTTTGGAAAACACAGGCCACCGTAAAGTCATTCGAGATCACGTCAGGGAAGGCCAGGAACAGGCTGTATCCGGCAATGAAACGAACCACAGGCAGACCGTTCATGGCATTGGTGACAAAGACCGGTTGCTGCGCGACGACGCCGTTCGTGGCGTTGCGGCCCCCTCCGGTCGAGTCACTCCACACCGCCACGCGCGCGCCATTATGAAGGCCCATGGCGTCGGCTTTGTACCACACGAGCGGTTGAAGCAGATTGACGGGCACGAGTTGGAATCCGCACACGCCGACACCATCGCCGCTGGAACTGCTGTCCCACTGAACGTAAATTGTGAGCGCGTTGGAAGCGTTGGGCGGCAGGCCGGACAATTCGACATAGTTGCCGAGGTCCGGAGTTCCCGGCGTGGTGTCAACGGATTGGACAAAGTTGCTGGCGTCCGAAAACGTCTGCCATTCCGGTCCGGCGTAATTGGTCACTCCGGCCCCTCCGCTGATATCCGCAACGTTGGCGGTATTATCATTGAGATACAAATAAACATTATAGATTTGGTTGGAGTTCAGGTTGGCGAACGTGACTTGCATCAGCCCTGATCCCAGGGTCGCGGGGCTTCCGGTTCTTGCCTTCCAAAATGTGTTCATCATCCGTGTGTTCGCCTGGCTTGATCCGCTGACGTTGCCGCTGTGCCAGCCGTCGCTGATGCCGCAAGCGGTCATTGAAAGCGGAGTCGCCGTGCCGTTGGTGTCCTTCAAGTAATTTACGGTCAGGCCGCTGGCGGCGAGAACGGAAGAGGGAGTGACAGGCACGACGTTCCAATTGGAAGCGGCATAGGCCCCTGCCCTATCGCCGGGCCGGAGAAAGAATCCACTGTAGCCGAAGTAATTGGTGATCGCGCATTGGACGCTGACGGCGCCCGGCGAGCCGGCCACGACCTGCGAGATCGCCATTGACGCCACAGAGCTGGTGACGCTGCCATAGGCGTTGCCAACAACCACGCAAAAGCCGACGGAACTGCTGGCGTCGCTTGCGGTTGTGAGATGAGTATAAAAACTGTTTGTGGCGCCGGGAATGATGTTGGTCGCTCCGCCGCTGATTTCCCGCCATTGGTAAAAAAGCGGCTGCCCATTGGTCGCCAGGACGGAAAATGTAATCGGAACATTCGAATAGATGGGCGTCGAAGCCGCAAAAGATTGCGGCTGCGAAATAATCGACGGCGGCAACGCGGAAAGGCCGGGTGTGGCGCTGGCTTCAATTGAATTGGCGCTCTCGCCATTGCCATTGACGGCGGAGACAACATAGTAGTAGGTCGCGCCGCCGGTCACATTGGTGTCGATGTAACCAACGGCTGTGTAGTTCGCGATGGTTGTATAAGGACCGCCTTGAACCTGCGAACGTTTGACGTTGTAGCTGGTGGCGTTGAAGTTGATGGTCCAGTTCAAGGCCACTTGACTGGGGCCGGGAGCGGCCGCAAGGGCCGAGGGCGCCGCCGGCGGGCTGTTAGTTGACAGAGCTTGAAAGGTTTGGGTTGCAGGAGCCAGTCCCGGCGACGACGCCGTGAGGGTTATTGGCCCGCCCGTTTGCGCTCCAATCAAGCCCATGCACCAGCCATTGAAGGCGTGCCGCTGGGATGAACGGTCCGGCTCATGGCTGGCGGGATCGCCATTGCCAACGCCGGCGACCATTCCCCCCGCCGAAACGCTGAAAGTCACCAGATTGGAGGCGGTCGGAACGACGCGCCCTTGTGCGTCCAAAACAGACGCGTACACCACCGTGAGGTCCTCGCCATCGGCGGTGACAGTGGTGCGGTCGGTCGTCAACCGGAGCGCCGCCGGGACTCCCGCGGTGGCGGCCTGGTCTGTGGCAACAGTGTTTCCGTTGGCGTCATAGCCTTTTGCCAGCAACATTCCGGCGGCGTACGGAACAGACCATTCGAGATGTCCGTAGGCGGGCATAGTCTGCGCCCCCTGGCTGACGCCGTTAAGAAACAGCTCGATGCTGGCGGTGTTGCCGTAGCACCAGACACTGATCGTCTGGCCGGAGGACCAATTCCAGTGAGGCAAAATGTGAACCAGCGGCTGGCCGCCCCACCACGCCTGGTAATAATAGGCCATATCTTTAGGCAGGCCGCAGAGGTCCAGGATTCCAAACTTAGAACTGATGCAAGGCCAGCCATACGGGGTCGGCTCTCCCTTGTAGTCGAAACCGGTCCAGGTAAACGAGCCGGCCATAAAAGGGCGTTCGACCACAGGCTGCCAGGCGCCTTCCGGACTGCTATAGGAACTGAGATAGGCCATGTTGTCGTTGGTGTACTCGCCACGGTCGGCCATGGCCGAGGAGGTTTCGCTGCCATACATCGGCTGCGACGGATAGTCTTGGTGAAAGGCGTCATACTCGCCCGGACTGTAGTTGAAGCCTTCGATGTCCTCGACCAAAGTGATGCCCAGATCGAACCAGCCGCCATTCATCGCGCAGGTGACCGGCCGGCTGGCGTCAAATTCGAGCACCCGTTTCTTCATCGCATAGAAAATGTCCGCGCCGGCTTGAGTTCCTGAAATGGATTCTTCATTGCACATCGACCACATGATGACGCTCGGATGGTTGCGGTCGCGCAGGATCATGCTGGCGAGGGCGGAGAGGTCTGAATAAGGGGTCTGCGCCGTGGTTGGAGCATAGCCGCCGGTCGCGTCGCCGAGGTTGCGATTCTCGTCCATCACCAACATGCCGAGCCGGTCGCAGGCGTCGAGGAGGGCGGGAGAGGGCGGATTGTGGGAGCAGCGCCAGGCGTTGGCGCCCCTTTCTTTGAGTTTCATCACGCGCCAGTAAAACAGGTTGTCTGGAATCCCGATTCCCACCCCCGCCAGGTCCTGGTGATTGCACATTCCTTTCAACTCCACGCGTTTGCCATTGAGGAAAAAGCCGTTATTGACGTCGTAATAGATCGAGCGAATCCCAAAAGGCGTCACGCACGAGTCAATCAGTTGGGTGCCCTGTTGAATGCTGGTCTGGAGCTGATAGAGCTGCGGCATTTCCAGCGACCAGAGGTGAGCGTTGGCAATGGAGAGAGACTGAATTACGTTGGTGACCGCGCCGGCGGGAAGCGTCACCGCCGTGGTGGCTGTTCCGGCGGAAAGTCCGTCCGGCCCGCTGGCTTGCGAAACCAGCGTGAAGGTTTGAGCCAGCGCGGAGGCGTTGGTGATGGTGGTGGTTATCGTCAGGCCCGCCGAGGCATTTCCGTTGCTGTCCGGCCCCTGCACCTGGGCGGTGACGAAGGCGCCCGAAGGGGCGACATGGAGAGGATTGGCCATATTGAGCCAGACGTGGCGGTAAATGCCGGCGCCTTCATACCACCAGCCTTCATCGACGTGCGGGTCCACATGCACGGCCAGAAGATTCGTCCCACCGGCAATCGTGTAAGGAGTGATGTCGTACCGAAAGCTCGCGTAGCCACTGTGCCAGTATCCCAGACAGTGGCTGTTGATCCACACCGTTGAATTATGGTACACGCCGTCGAAGTCGATCCAGACACTTTGGCCGGCGGCGGAGGAAGGAAGGGTGAACGTCTGGCGATACCACGCGTTGGCCAGCGGCAGGGAGGCATGACCCGTTTCCGCGGTGTTGGTGAAGCTTCCTTCGACCACGTAATCGTGCGGCAGTTGCACGAGGCGCCACAAGCTGTCATTGAAGTCCGGGTCCGTCGGGCTGATGTCCTGGAGATCGTCCCCGGATTGCAGCAATACCGGCTTGAGAATCCCGCCGCCTCCGTTGGTGTTCCGCACGGCGACCGCCAGAACATTTGGGCCGGAACCCGACCAAAACGGGTCCAGCGCAGGAATGTCGAACGCGCCGGAATACTCTCCAAGAAGGGCGCCGTTCAGATAAACGCTGGCGCTGTCGTTCGAGCCAAAACCCGGGAAGTGAAGAGCCAGGGGCCTGCCGCCGGTCGCGGCAGCATCCAGCGTCGTCCGAAACCAGGCCGCGCCGGCGCCGCCCTGGAACACGTCCTGTCCCACGGCCGCCTTCGCCCAGGCGGATGTGTTCAGATTTGTGGCCGCCATGGCCGCCGCGTCACCGGGCGCATTAGTGTCATTGAGCCAGACCCATTGCGTCAAGGGAATGCCGGGCGGAGGCACAGAGTTGCCCGATTGCAACAGCACAGGCCCCATGATCCCCCCGGAGCCGCCGGTGTTTTGCACTGCCAGCGCCAAAACGTTTGGGCCGTTGCTCGACCATGCGTAATCCAGCGGCGCAATGTCGAATGCCTCCGAACCACCGGCGTGTCGTCCAATCAGATTGCCATTCAAATAAACACTCGCGTTGTCGTCCACCTCGACGAAATGAAGCGACAGCGGCCGGGCTGACAACGCCAGAGCGTCCAACGACGCCCGAAACCAGGCGTAGCCGACGCGCCCATTGAAGACATCTTGTCCGACGGCGGCGTTTGACCAACCGGATGTGTCCAGGTTTGTGGCGGTCATGGCCGCCGCGTCGTTCGTTGCGTGGTCATCGGCAAGCCAAACCCATTGCGTGATTGGAATCCCAGGAGGCTCAAGCTGTGGCGCGCCCGACTGCAAGAGAACCGGCGCATAAATTCCTCCCGGTCCTCCCGTGTTTTGCACCGCCACGGCGAGAACGTTTGTGCCGCCGGCAATCCAGGCCGGGCTAAGGGGGGAAACGCTGAACGGCACTGACCAGCCCTGGTGCTGCCCAATGAGCGAGCCGTTCAGATACACCGTCCCATTGTCATCGACGCCCTCGAAATAAATGGCCGCCGGTTGCAGGGGCAAACTGGAGGCGACGATGGTGGAGCGGAACCAAGCGTAGCCGATGCGTCCGTTAAAGACGTCGGTTCCAATCGCCACATCGGTCCACGCCGAGGTATCCAGGCCCGGCGCCGCCATGGTGGCAGCGTCGTTGGGAGCGTTGTCGTCAGCGATCCAAACCCATTGGGTCACCGGAATCCCCGGGGGCGCGATCTCTGAATTGCCATCCACCTCATTCAGATGAAAACGCCAGCCACTGTCCAGCAACTGGCGTTGTCTTGGCCCGCCGGGCGCGGCGGGTGCGAGCAGCAGAAACACCGCCACGCACGCCGCCGCGCCCATGCTCGGACAGCGGTCAACAGAATGTTCGCTCTTCAATTGATCCGCCTACGGAGCAATAATCTTGTAGAACATTTGCGGCGCCGCCGGCGTCGGCGTCACGGTGTAGGGCGACGAGGCGGAATTGGTCGTCCACGGTCCAGTGACAGCGGGAGCCTGCAAGAGCGTGCCCGCGGACCACTGCAACTGCACTTGCCCATTGGCCAGGCGCTGGGCGCTCATGGTCACGGCAGGGCCGAGGTACTGCAACTGGGCGCCATTCAAGCTGCCGTAACTCTTTCCAGCGGCGGCCGTGCATGTCCCGCTCAACGCCGCGCCGGTGACGACAACGTTGGGGAAGACGACGTAATTGACGCCTTGAACAAAGTTCGTGTCTTGAGTGGGCAACACCGTCTGGCTGACGCCATTGAGGGTCATCACGGCTCCTCCGTTGGTGGTGAAAGACTCCGTGCCATTGCATGAAAACAGAACCACATTGTAAAAGCCGTTGGGGAGGGTGAATGTGAAACTCGCCGGGGATTCCGTGGGACGGATGGTCACGGCGGAATCGAGCAGAGCAATGACAGGTGTGCTGTCCCAATCCCAACATTCAGGGGCAACCACAGTCCAGGTGAAGCCGCGATTAGTGCTCCCGTCATCCGAAAGGCCGCCGGAACTGGTGAAAGTGCCGCCAGCCGAGGTTGAGGGGCCGATCACCTGATTCCACCAAGTTCCCGTCCCACATCCAGGAACCCCATGACCGAAGTACTGGAGCACGTCATAGCCGCTCGCGGCGACTGTGGAATGCCATTGGAAGTTGACGGTGAACGGCCCGGCAGCAGGTTGAGCCATGACCGTCAAAACCGCCGTGCCGGTCGTGTTCGTGCCCACCGAGTTGTAGGCAACGAGCAGGTAGTAGCCTGAATTAGTCACTGCCAGATTACCAAGAGTCAGCGTGTCGTTAGTCTGACCCGCCAAGCTGGTGAAGGTGGTTCCGTTCACGCTGAACTGCCACTGATAATAGATCGGCAGTGTGCCCTGAAACGAAGTATCGCTCAGCGTGACTGAACCGGTGACGAATGCCGTCAACTGCGATGAATTCTGGTTCAAGGAATTGGTGATGTCAGTAACAAAAAACGGCGCCTGCGCCGAACTGATGATCAGCGGGGACACTTCGCTCGTCGTTGCGCCGGAACCATTGGTCGCCACCAAATCATAATTTGCGGTCATCCCACCCATTTCCGTCGTATCTACCGTCAACGTCAGATTAGTTGCTCCAGTTATGTTGGTCAGAGCGCCGCCGCCGCCGCCATCCGTCTGCCACTGATAGGTAAACGGGCCGGGGCCGGTGACATTGGCCGTGACCCCAACCAGCGTGCCGGCATAGACGGCGCTGGACGGCGAAAAAACGGGTGGACTGACAAGGGGATATCCCGGGAGCGTCAAACCCAGGATGAATGTCGCGTCCTCGTCGCCGCTTCTGCTGAACTTAATCTGGCCGCCGTTGGGTGGAACCAAACAGGCGCCGCCGTTGTAAACCGGCGGGCTGTTGCTGACGCACGAGAGACTGTCCCAACCCACGCCCGAGGAGATTCTCCCGAAAGTGAAGGCGTAGCTGGTGCTGGCCGCCAAGGGCACCGAGAAGCCTGTCCACCGCAACCAATCCAGGTCGGTGAAGCCGAAATTAGTCTCAGAACTGTAAACCGCGTACGCGATCGCCGTCGATCCGGAGACCGAGTACAGGCGCAATAGATACTCCTGTCCAGTTCCGGCCGCGGGAAGCCCTCCGCTTCCGCCGCCCATTTTCAAAGCCAGCGAATTCAGCACGTATCCGCCCGGATTGCTCCCGGTGGTGAAGACCTGGCCCGGAGGACTGGCGTTATCGAAGTAGTAGTTCAAACCGTCGGGACTGCCGCCCGCCGACTGGGAGTTCCCAATCACCGGCTGTGCAAGATCATTGGCTTCAACAGAAGGCGTGCCGGCGCCCACATCCGTAAGCGTGGCAGTGGTATTCGCGTAAAGGATATTCAAGTCCAAAACGGCGCTCTTTGAAGAGCCGAAAGAGTTGCTGGCCGTGACGTCGAACTGATAAATGCCGGGATTCCAACCCGTCGTGTTGACAACCAGGTTGGAGCTGTCGTTGCCTGGAATGTTGGTGATTGTTCCACTGCCACCGTCGGTCTGCCAGTGGTAATGCAGCGGGGCCTGGCCCGTGGCGTTCTCGTTGAGAGTCACTTGGGTTCCCGCCGTGACCAACCGCGCGGGGGAAGCGGAAAGCGGGTTGGCATACGGAACCGGGCTGGGTCCGACTCCAATGGGCAGCAGCCCCAAATCGAAGACGGCGGCCGAATAGCCCCCGCCGGCTCCAATCAGCCCGCCGTCCTGTGGGATGATGCAGATGACTCCGTTGGTGTAGGGGCCTGGGGCATTCGTCGGGCTGTAGTTCAGCGCGGCCCAACCCGTGCCGCTGGAGTCCCGCCCGAACGTGTAAGCATAGGTGGTATTAGGCCTGAGGGTTACCGAGAAACCGCTCCAGGTCAGCCAATCGCCGAACGCGTAACTAAAGGCTCCGTTGGTAAAATGCGCCATGAGCGTGGCGTTGTTTCCCTGGATCGTATAAAGAAACAAATGGTACTCCTGCGTGGTCGTGGTGCCGCCGCCGCCGCCGGTGCCGCCGGTCTGAATGGCAACCGAGTCAAGATAATAACCCTGGGAATTGGTCCCGGTGGTGAAGGTTTGACCGGTGTAATTGCCGCCGTGATTAGCGCCGTTGTCGTCGTAGTAATTAAGCCCGTTGCCGGAGCCGCCGCCAATGAACTGACTGATATCATACGCGCCGGTGACGATGGTGTCCCCCGAATCCGTCAAGGTGGCGGCCACGGTGGGATAGGGAATGCCCAACCCCGCCACCGCGCTGGTGACCACGCCTAAGGCGTTGCTCACCACGACGGCGTAATCGTAAGAGCCTGGATTCCAATTGGAGGTGTTCAGAGACAAAGTCGCGCCGGTGGCGCCGGGGATATTGGTCAAGGCGCCGGTGCCGCCGCCGTCTGTGCGCCATTGGTAAGACAGCGTGGGCGTGCCCGCCGCTACTGCCGAAACCGTAACCGCCGTCCCGGCTGCGACGGAGATGGACGGTGAAAGGCCAGGAGGGTCAACCACAGGCGCCCCCGCTGCGTCCGCCAAGCCAAGGTCGAACGTGGCGACGTAAGTAGCGCTGGAGCCCAGAGTCATCTCGCCCCCGCCTGTCGGGACCAGCGCCACGTCGCCGCTGGACGGACTGCCATAGACTGTCGGGCTGCTGCCCATCGTGGCCATGTTCTCCCAGCCATTGCCTGAGGAAATCCTGCCAAAGGAGTAGGCAAATTCAGCATTCGGCGCCAGGGCCAGCCCAAGATTGGTCCACTGCAGCCAATCAGTATCGACAAAAATGAAATTGTTCGTGGAAACGTAGGACGTCAGAAACGTCGCGTTGGATACACCGGAAACGGCGTAAAAACGCAGTAAATAGGCCTGTCCTCCCGCCGGAATCGAGCCGCTGCCGCCAGCGGTTTGAAGCGCCAGGGAGGTGATGATGTACCCATTGGCATCGCTCCCGGTGGTGAACGTTTGTCCGGGCGGCGACCCGTTGTCGAAGTAATAATTCAAACCATCCGGGTTGACGGTGCCGCCAGACCAATTGGTCTGGTAAATGTCGTAGGAACCAGCCGTCGGCGCAACGGCGCCGATGTCCGTAAGTGTCGCGAGGGATTGCGCTGAAGCGGCTCCTGCCAGAGCGGTGGCCAGCGCCATAATCAATGTTTTTTTCATAAGGCTTGATGAACTAGAGCAGAGTTATTGGTCGTCCCTTTAGCAAACACGCCTTGGGACTTGCAGCAGCCTAACAAACGCGCCGCATCCCTGTCACCTACCCGTACGGGTAAGGGGTTTGGCCGGATTTATGCGGCTTGGATGGTGCCGTGGCGGATGGCGCAAACAGCGGTTTCCGTCCGATCCTGCGCGTCCCATCGGGCGAGCAGCCTCTTGGAATGAAACTTGGCGGGGTCTTCCAAAAAAACCGTTCAGCCGCGTTTGCCCCATTTCCAATTCCGAATCTCCGGCAGGTCCTCGCCGTATTTGTCGATGTATTCCTTGTGCTCGATCAGTTTGTCCTTGAGCTGCTGCTTCAGGTAGATGCCCTTGTCGCCCGTTCGCGGCAGGCGGTCGATGGTGTCCATTACCAGGTGGAAGCGGTCCAGATCGTTGAGCACCGTCATGTCAAAGGGCGTGGTGATGGTGCCCTCTTCCTTGTAGCCGCGGACGTGGATGTTGTCGTGGTTGCGGCGGCGGTAGGTGAGCCGGTGGATCAACCACGGATAGGCATGGAAGGCGAAGATGACCGGCTTGTCCTTCGTGAAAAGCTCGTCGAATTCCAGGTCGCTCAACCCGTGCGGATGCTCGGTTTGCGGCTGGAGCTTCATCAGGTCAACGACGTTGACCACCCGGATTTTCAGGTCGGGCAGATGCTCGCGCAGGATGGAAACGGCGGCCAGCGTCTCCAGCGTGGGCACGTCGCCACAGCAGGCCATGACCACGTCGGGCGCCACGTCCTGGTCGTTGCTGGCCCATTGCCAGATGCCGATGCCCTTGGTGCAATGCTTGACGGCGGCGTCCATCGTCAGCCACTGCGGCGCCGGGTGTTTGCCCGCGATCACGACGTTGACGTAATGGCGGCTGCGCAGGCAATGGTCCATCACCGAGAGCAGGCAGTTGGCGTCCGGCGGAAGGTAAACCCGCACGACCTCGGCCTTCTTGTTCATGACGTGGTCGATGAAGCCGGGGTCCTGGTGGGTGAAGCCGTTGTGGTCCTGGCGCCAGACATGCGAGGCCAGCAGGTAGTTTAACGAGGCGACCTTCCGCCGCCACGGCAAATGCGATGTGACCTTCAGCCACTTGGCGTGCTGGTTGAACATCGAATCCACGATGTGGATGAACGCTTCGTAGCAGTTGAACAGTCCATGCCGCCCGGTGAGCAGGTAGCCCTCCAGCCAGCCCTCGCATTGGTGCTCGCTGAGCATTTCCACCACGCGGCCGGCGGGCGCGAGAAACTCGTCGTTCGGCACGGTCGCGGCGTCCCACTGGCGTTGGGTCACTTCAAAGAGCGCTTCCAGGCCGTTGGAGAGCGTCTCGTCCGGGCCAAAGACCCGGAAATTCCGCTGCTCGCTGTTGAGCTTGGCCACGTCGCGCAGGAACCGCCCAAGCACGTGCGTGTCGCCAATGCCAGGCGACCCGGGCGAGGGCACCTCGACCGCGTAGTCGCGGAAATCCGGCATCCGCAAGTCGCGGAGCAGGATGCCGCCGTTGGCATGGGGATTGGCGCCCATGCGCCGTTCGCCCTTGGGAGCCAGTTCGGCCAATTCCGGTTTCAGGCGGCCCTGCTCGTCGAAGAGTTCCTCCGGCCGGTAGCTCCTGAGCCAATCCTCCAACAGTTTAAGGTGTTCGGGATGGGAGGCCGGGTCGGAAAGCGGCACTTGGTGCGAACGGAACGTGCCTTCCACCTGCAGGCCATCGACCATCTTCGGCCCCGTCCAGCCCTTGGGTGAATTGAGGACGATCATCGGCCAGCGCGGACGCTCGCTGTGTCCGTGAACGCGGGCGTCTTGCTGGATTAGTTTGATCTGCTCCACCGCCGTGTCGAGCATCGCCGCCATGGCCTCGTGCATCAGCGCCGGCTCGTGACCTTCGACGAAGTAAGGCGTCCACCCGTAGCCGCGGAGCAACTGCTCCAATTCCTCGCGGGTGATGCGGGCCAGGAGGGTCGGGTTGGAAATCTTGTAGCCGTTGAGATGCAGGATCGGCAGCACCGCGCCGTCGGTGCCCGGATTGAGGAACTTGTTGGAATGCCACGCCGTGGCCAGCGGTCCGGTTTCCGCCTCGCCATCGCCGACGACGCAGGCGACGATGAGATCGGGATTGTCGAACACCGCCCCGAACGAATGGCTGAGCGAATAGCCCAGTTCTCCGCCCTCGTGAATCGAGCCTGGGCATTCCGGCGAGGCGTGGCTGGGAATCCCGCCGGGAAACGAAAACTGAAGAAAGAGCTTTCGCAGCCCGGCCTCATCCTGGCTGATGTTGGGATAAATCTCGCTGTAAGTGCCCTCCAGGTAAGTGTTGCCCACCACGGCCGGGCCGCCGTGCCCGGGGCCGGAGACGTAAATCATGTCGAGGTCGTATTTCTTGATGACCCGGTTCAAGTGGGCGTAAATGAAGTTCTGCCCCGGGGTCGTGCCCCAGTGTCCCAGCAGCATGTGCTTGACATCCGCCAGCGTCAGCGGCCGCTTCAACAGCGGATTGTCGTAAAGATAAATCTGGCCGACCGACAGATAGTTGGCGGCCCGCCAGTAGGCGTCCATCTTGTGGAGCAGTTCCGGCGTCAGAGTCGGTGCTTTTGTTTTCATCGTTCAATCCCTTTTCGGTCGTGTCCGAAACCTGATATTCGCCTCCCTGCCGCGAAACGTAAATCAAAAGTTAACGACACCCGTCTCGATCCCGGCCTTCTCTTCTGACGCGAATCCTGCTCAAATTCTGCCCAGCAGAAGCAGGACCACGAGGAGAACCAGAACCAAGCCCAGTCCGCCGCTCGGATAATAACCCCATTTCCGGCTGTGCGGCCAGGTAGGGAGGGCGCCGAGCAACATGAGAACGAGCAGTACCACTAAGACAGTGCCTAACATAATTGTCCTTTCAAGGTGCGAAATGTGTTCAGCCGGCCCGCCAGCAGCGGTCGTGCGCTGTCTGACTTTCCATTTTGGATGAGTCGTCTGCTTTTCGTCACATGAGAATAGAACCGAAAAACCGCGCTCGCGCTATGGGGTGTTACCCTACCAAACATGATCAATCCAGCCTTGGCGGGCGCTCAAGGCAGCGAGGTCTGCGGCGTTTTTGTTTTCGAAAGCAACAGCGCGAACACTTCCTGATAAAGGTTCTTCATATCCTCACTCACGCCTGCCAGCGCGCGGGCGCGATCGGGTTGAGACTCGTTTTCGCCGGCGACTTTCGCCAAATGCCAGGCATAACTCAGCGCCTCGGTCTGGGTCAAAAGCAAGCTCAACTCAAATTCGTCGCCGGTTTGACCCAATAATTCCTTCTTTTCGGTGGAAGCAATCGCTTCGCGTGTGGCTGCCTCCCCTGGTGGAAGCCGGATGTCGTCCAGATCGATCGAAGGATCATGTCTGGCGAATTCTTCCAACAGCTTTGATCCGGCCCCGGAAGCAGCGGCAATCTTTTTCACCAGGTTCTTGACATCGGAATGTTCCCGCTTGATGAAGCGCAGGATGCTGACGTCCTTTTGTTCGTCCAGGAGTTGATGGAGCAAACTGTAGCAATTGTTTCGCGTCGATGGCGCAGCACCGCTCCCGGCCGGAGACCCGCCCTTTGGCGATTGACAGCCGGTCAGCATGCAAGCGACCGATAACATCACCAAAGGCAAGTTGAAGCAGAAGTGGGCCAAGCTCACGGATAGCGATCTCCAGTGTCCGCGCTGAGCGCCACTTCGCCCCGGGCCTGCTCGATGAGCTTGCCCATTTCGAGCGTCACCGGGCGGGCGAACTCGTCCACGCGCGCGCGCATGATGGCGGCGGCCTTTGCGGCCATGACCGCTCGCCCGGCGAACGTCGTGCGCCGCCATGTCTCAAAGCAGGTCGCGGCGGTTTTAAGCGCCTTCTCAAGCTGCTTGTCGGTGAGTTCCCTGAACGTCTTCAGGATTCTGCCGTCGTAAGGGTTGACGCTTTGGTAGGCCGGCCGAATCTCCGGGTTCGCAGTTTTTGGCATGGAAATAATCCGGTTTGGCCGGTCAATGATGTGTTTGGCCATGATTTTTATCGTTTTTCCGGTTCGGTTTGTGTGCTGGAAGGTGGGTCTTTTATTTCGGCGCCTGGGAATGGGCTTCAACAAACCACAGCCATTTATCTATTCCGCGCGAGATTTCGGTGAACAGATCCGCCGTGTCGGCATCATCCAGTTCGCCTGCTTCATTGATCGTGTGGCGGGCTTCCTCTCCGAAAGTGGACAGTGCCTTGGCGACCGCTTCGACATGGGCAAGTCCGTCGCCGATGGTGAGCGGATACTCCTCAAGCTGCGAGCGCGCCGCCGCCACGCGCGCCGTGCCCTGGGCGATGCCGCCCAGTTGCACGATGCGTTCGGCAATCATGTCCACATACGACTCCACGGCTTCGTCCACCTGGTCAAAGAGTTCGTGCAGGCCGATGAAGCTCGGGCCTTTCACGTTCCAATGCGCCTGCTTCATCTGCGTTTGCAGATCCACGGCGGACGCCAGCCGCTGGTTCATGAGCGCGTTCAGTTCCGTCCGGCGCTTTTCTGAGATGTCGTTTTCAGTTTCATATGTTTTGGGCGCTTCCGCGAGGTTGGCGATGGATCTTTTCGTGTTTTGATTCTTAATGGATGTTTTCATATTTTGATTCTTTCATGGTGGGTTGCCTATGACATTTGTTTTACGTCTGCCTGTGAAACCCGAGGTGGTTCACAACGCCTCTTTCAACGATGCCATATCGATGACGAAACGGTATTTCACGTCGTTCTTCACCACCCGGTCGTAGGCCTCATTTATTTTCTGGATGGGGATGAGTTCGATGTCGGAAGTGATATTGTGCTTGCCACAGAAGTCCAGCATCTCCTGGGTTTCCTTGATGCCGCCAATGAGCGAGCCGCTGAAGTTGCGCCGGCCAAAGATGAGGCTGCCGACCTGAATGGAAAGCGGCTCGGCGGGCACGCCGACTTGCGTGAGGGTGCCGTCGCGTCTCAAGAGCACGAGGCAGGCGTTGATGTCATGTTGCGCAGCCACGGTGTCGAGGATGAAGTGAAAGCTGTTGAGATGTTTCTTCATCTCGTCTTCGTTCCTGGAATTGACGACTTCATCCGCGCCAAGCCGCAAGGCATCTTTGACTTTGTTTGGCGAGTGGGTAATGACAACCACGTGCGCGCCGAAAGCCTTCGCCAATTTCACCCCCATGTGCCCCAGTCCGCCCAGGCCCACGACGCCAACTTTCTGGCCTTTGGCAACTTTGTTGTGCCGCAAAGGGGAATAAGTGGTGATCCCCGCGCACAGGAGCGGGGCGGCGGCGGCGAGATTCAAATTCTTTGGGACGCGCAGCACAAAGGCTTCATCCACGACGACGCTCTCGGAGTAGCCGCCGTAGGTCATGCCGCCGGTGTGTTTGTCCGGGGCGTTGTAGGTAAAGGTCGTGCCTTTTTCGCAGAATTGTTCGAGGCCGTCCTTGCAGCTTTCACATGCGCGGCAGGAATCCACCATGCAACCGACGCCGGCGATGTCGCCCTCCTTGAATTTCTTGACCTGCGCGCCGGCTTTTACGACGCGTCCGATGATTTCGTGGCCGGGCACGCAAGGGTAGGTGGTGCCATGCCATTCATTGCGGACGATATGCACGTCCGTGTGACAGACGCCGCAATATAGAATCTGGATTTGCACGTCGCGCGCGCCGGGATCACGGCGTTGAAAGCTGAAGGGCGCCAGCGGCGTCGTGGCGTTTTGTGCCGCGTAAGAATTAGTTTTCATAATGGCATTGAGTTGTTCAGTCGTCCGCTCTGGCAGGGCCTTCGCCCGAAAAACATCAGCGGCGCAGGCCTGCCAATGGCAGCAACGTTAAGCGACGGGCCGAGACTTTCCTATGGGGTAAAACCCTACTGTGGATATTTGATGGCTGATTCCTTCCTCAACGGCTTTCCCTGCCTTTGAAAATGTGAAACAGGAAAGCCAAAGAGGGCAGCAGGACAATGGCGCCGGCGCCCAAGGCCAGCACCAGCAAGCGCAAGGTGATTTCAGGGGCGCGAGCATTGTTCACGTTGACGTCCGGCGTGATGAGATTGGGATATTGCGCCAGGCACCACCCCACGAGGATGAGCGTGACCTCGCCGATGGCGGCCATTCGCGCCAGGGCAAACCGCCGCCGCCACAGGGCCGCCAGCGCGACGATGAACATCAAACTCGTCCATGCCAAAAGCAGCGGCGCCCACCAGTGAGTCAATCCGTTATACATTTCCGGCGCGCCTTGTTTGGAGGCGAGAAAAACCACTCCCGCAATGGGCGCCAAAGTCAATCCGGACCAAAGCGCCCGCCGCCGGAAATCATTTTGCAGATCAGGCTGATCCTTCGTGTCAAGCGTCAGGTAGGTGGCCGCCAGAAACGCAAACAGCCCCAGCGCGAAGACACCGCAAGCCAGCGCGAAGAGCGTCAACCAGCCCGCGAAGAAACCGGTGACGACCTGGCCATTGACGATGCGAATCTGACCCGTGGTTAACGCGCCGAGTATCATGCCCTGGAAAAACGGAGTAAAAAAGCTGGCCGTGCCAAACACCAGGCTCCAGCGGCGCTGTGGCGTGTCCGACCGGGAATCGTATCGGCGGAAAATAAAAGCCGAGCCGCGCAGCACGATGCCGAGGAGCATCGCGGTGAACGGGATGTTCAGCGCGGTCATCATCCCGGCGAAACCCGTGGGGAAACCGGTGAACAAAAGCACCACCACCAGGATGAGCCAGACATGGTTGGCCTCCCAGATGGGGCCGATCGCTTCGGCGATGGCTTTCCTTTGCCGCGCGGCGCGCGGCCCGGCCGCCAGCAAATCCCACATGCCGCCGCCAAAATCCGCGCCGCCCATCAGGGCATACAGGATCAGCGACAGCAAAATGCAAACGGCAACGATGAGTTCAAGCATGGGTTCAATTCGGTGACGGCTCGGAAACCGGCCCGGGCGTCTCCAAAAACTGGCGGCGCAACAGGAAGAAAACGACGGAGGCGAGAAAAACGTACAATCCCGTGAAGACGACAAAGGGCGCCGCGATCCAAGGCATCGGCGTGACCGCGTCTTCAGTTCGCATCACCCCGTAAATGATCCAAGGCTGGCGCCCGGCTTCGGTCACGACCCAGCCTGCTTCAATCGCCACAAACCCCAGCGGCCCGGCTGCAACCAAGGCGCGCAGCAGGCGCGGGTGGCCGGCCAGAGGCCGGCGCTGCCGCCACAGCCAGCCCGACCACACGGCCAAAGCCAGCATCGCCATTCCTGCGGCAACCATGAGGTCAAACGACCAATGAACAATCCGCACGTTGGGCCAGTTGTTTTGCGGGAACTCCTCCAACCCGGTGACGCTGGCGTTGGGGCTGTCGGCGAGAAGCAGACTCAGGCCGCGCGGGATGCTGATCGCATAGTCGGTCGTGCGCGTCTCATCGTGAGGAATCCCCCCGATGAGCAAGGGCGCTCCATTTTGCGTCCGGTAATGCGCTTCCATCGCCGCCAGTTTGGCCGGTTGCAACCGGCCCACGACGCGGGCGCTATGGTCGCCGCTCAGAATCTGCAGCGGGATGCTGAGGCAGGCGACCGCCAGCGCAATGCCCAGCGCGCTGCGATGGAAAAGGCTGTTCGGATTTCGCAGCAGAAAGAACGCATGGACCGCCGCCACCGCGAAGCCCGTCGCAACGAAAGCCGCCAGCGTCATGTGCAAGACTTCATGGAAGCTGGCCTGATTCACCATGGCCGCGATCGGGTCAATATCGGTGATCTGGCCATCAACCATTTTGAAGCCCGCGGGCGAGTTCATCCACGCATTGGCCGTCACGACGAAAATACCGGAAAAGATACCGCTGACGGCGACGACCAATCCCGAAAGCCAGTGCAGGAAGGGCGACAGGCGGTTCCAGCCATAGAGATACACGCCGATAAAAATCGCTTCGGTGAAAAAGGCGAAACCTTCCAGGGAAAATGGCATCCCGATGATCGCTCCGGCCTTTGCCATGAAGCCCGGCCATAACAAACCCAGTTCGAAAGACAGCACGGTGCCGGACACCGCGCCCACCGCGAAGAGAATAGCTGTGCCGCGCGCCCATCGTTTGCTTAACTCCAGATAAACCGGGCGCCGGGTGCGGAGATACATCCCCTCCGCAATGGCCATGAACAACGGCATCCCGATGCCCAGGGCCGCGAAAATAATGTGGAAGGCCAGCGACATGGCCATTTGTGAACGAGCAAAGAAAAAATCAGTCATGCGATACCGGCCGCAATTCTCAGGCGTTCGGCCTCCCTTTGGTTGTTCGCCAGTCAGTTTTCCAAGATCGGCTTTGTCATGGCCTGGTACATCATTTCCTCGCTGAAGAACGGTGCGCCATACAATTCGTATCCGCCCCTTAGTTTTTCGTTCACTTTCTGCGCCAGCTCGTCGTGGGTGGCGGCATCGGCGTGAAAAGGCACCGCGACGATGGTGTATTCAATCGGAGTTTTCATGTTATTTTGAGCATGGGATCCAACAAGATCAACGCTGCCATAGGATTCGCGCGTCTTCCAGCGGGATCGCGACGCCGTCGCAGCGCGGTATCACTCGCGCCGTGTAGTCCGCCGCCGGGCGGGCGGCGGAAACAGCCGCGCGGTAAACGCAGCCGCCCGACGCTCCGGCCTGTTGTCCCGACGAGTCGGGATTCATCTCCTGCCGCACGCGATCGCCGCCCATGACTGCGTCGGCGTAAAGTTCAACTCGCACAGCCTTGGGGTCGAGGCCATTGAGATAGACCTGGACCTCGAAGACGTGCTGCCCGACGCGAGTCTCCACTTTCATTTCGCCGAAACGCAGCGTGGCCCATTTCTGGTCCAGAGTGCGCCGCCACTCGATCATTTGCCTGCCGACGGCGCCTTTATTGGCCATGCGCAAATGGTAGGCGGCAGCCACCGGGAGGTAGTGTTGCTCGGTGTATTCACGCACCGCGCGGTTGGCGGAGAAGCGCGGGGTCAGCCGCGCCATGCTTTCGCGCATCCGCGCCACCCACGCGGTGGAAATGCCCTTGGCGTCGCGGGCATAAAACTCCGGGATCACCTCTCGTTCGAGCCGCTCGTAAAGCGTGGCGGCTTCGGCCGCGTCCCAGGCCGGATCGTCGCCGTGCTCCTGGCCGTCCCCCAGCGCCCACCCCACCTCGGGCGTGTAGGCCTCGGCCCACCAGCCGTCCAATTCCGAGAGGTTGATGCCTCCATTGACAAGCACCTTCATGCCGCTGGTTCCACACGCCTCCCAAGGCCGCCGCGGCGTGTTCAGCCAGACATCGACCCCCTGCACCAAGTGGTCCGTCAGGAGCATATCGTAATCACTGAGAAAGATCGCATGAGGACGGACCTTGGGCTGGCGGATGAAGTGTATCCATTCCTGAATCAGGGCCTGTCCCGCCGCGTCTGCGGGATGGGCCTTGCCCGCGATGACGAGTTGCACCGGGCGCTGAGGATTGGATAACAGGCGCAGCAGCCGCTCCGGATCGTGCAGCAGCAGGTTCGGCCGTTTGTAGGTGGCGAAGCGGCGCGCAAAGCCCAGGGTCAACGCGTTGGGATCGAAGAGATGCCTCGCCTCCTCAACCGTCTCGGGCGACGCGCCGGCGGCGGCAAAATGCCGGGCCAGGCGTTGGCGGGCATAGTCAATCAGCCCCTTGCTGGCGGCCGTGCGGAATTGCCAGAGTCTGGCATCGGAGACGCGGCGGATGTCCTGCTCCAGGCATTCTGTCGTCCCCAGCCAGCGGTCTTTGCCACAGGCTTCCGTCCAAAGATCGTCGGCCGCCGCCGAGTCCCAGGTCGGCATGTGGACTCCATTGGTCACGTGTCCCACAGGCACTTCGTCCGCCGGCCAGTTGGGGAAAAGAGGCTCAAAGAGATGCCGGCTGACTTTCCCATGCAAGCGGCTGACGCCATTGACCGCCCCGCTGCCGCGGATGGCCAGATAGGCCATGTTGAAACTCTCCGACGCGTCATTCGGGTTCTGGCGGCCCAGGGCCAGCAGATCATGGAGCGGAATACCGAGCTTCTTCCCGGCATACGCCCCCAGGTATTGCTCGATGAGAGCCGGCGCAAAACGATCAAAGCCGGCGGCCACCGCCGTGTGGGTGGTAAAGAGGTTGCCCGCTCGCGTGACGGCCAGTGCGACTGCGAACGGCTGCGCGTTCTCTTGCATGAAGCTGCGCGCGCGTTCCAACACGGCGAACGCCGCATGTCCTTCGTTCAAGTGACACACTTCGGGTTGGAGGCCAAGTGCGGCCAGCAGCCGCCATCCGCCGATCCCGAGAAGCAGTTCTTGCTTGAGGCGCAACTCCGGCCCGCCCCCATACAGCTCGCTGGTGATCCCTCGATGCGCCGGAAAATTCGCCGCGTCATTGCTGTCCAGCAGGTAAAGCTTGACTCGGCCAACCTGGACCTGCCAGGCGCGCAGCCAGACCGAGTAACCGGGCAAGGCGATCTCCAACCGCAGCCACTCGCCGTTCGGGTGGCGCACCGGCGTGATCGGCAACTGCCCGGGGTCGTTATAGGGGTAAAGGGCCTCTTGCGCCCCGTCCTTGTCAATCACTTGGCGGAAATAGCCTCGTTGGTAGAGCAGCCCCACGCCGACCACCGGCACGCCCAGGTCGCTGGCGGTTTTGAGTTGATCGCCGGCCACGTTGCCTAGCCCGCCCGAGTAAATGGGCAGCGCCTCGCTCAACATGAATTCCATGCTGAAATACGCCACGCAGGTCAAAGGAGCCCGCGGATGATGTTGCTGAAACCACGCCGGCGCCTCCGCCGTTTGACGCTTGGCTCGCAGCAGGTCGTCCACCTTCTTGCGGAAGGCGGAATCGGCCAGCACGCGCTCGAGTTGATCCCGCGAGACCGTCTGCAAGACAACCCAGGGGTTCTGCGTCAGTTCCCACAACGCGGGATCAAGCTGCCGCCACACTTCGTCGGCGCAATGGTTCCACGACCAGCGCATATCCAGGGCCAACTCCGCCAGGGAGTCGAATCCCTCGACTTCCGTGGGCAAAAAGCTGTAGATCGGGTTGCTGACACGTGTTTGTTTGCTCATGGTTTCTCCTTCGGTTTTGGCTCGGAGGGAATCGCTGGCGGCTGCGGCGCCGCCGCCAAAGCATCGCTGACAATCCTTTGGGCTTCCTCCAGGATGCGGCGCAGATGATCCGCTCCCCGGAAACTCTCCGCATAAATTTTGTAGATATTCTCGGTCCCTGATGGACGCGCCGCGAACCATCCGCTCTCGGCCGCCACTTTCAACCCGCCGAGGGGAGCGCCGTTGCCCGGCGCCTGGGTGAGGACGGCTTGGATTTTTTCACCCGCCAACTCGGTGAGCTTGACCTGCTGCGGTGAGAGTTTCGCCAACAGGGCTTTTTCCTCCGGAGTGGCTGGCGCCTCCACGCGGTCGTAGGCCGGCTCGCCGAACTCCCGCGTAAGTTCGTGGTAGATTTCGCCGGGATCGCGGCCCATCCGGGCGGTCATCTCCGCCGCCAGCAAAGCCGGGACAATTCCGTCCTTGTCCGTCGTCCAAACGCTGCCATCCAGGCGGGCGAACGTGGCGCCGGCGCTCTCCTCTCCGACAAAGCCAAGAAAGCCGTCGAGCAATCCTTCGACGAACCACTTGAATCCAACCGGAACCTCAAAAAGCTTCCGGCCCAGTTTGGCCGCTATTCGGTCAATCATCTGGCTGCTCACCACCGTCTTGCCGATAGCCGCCGCCTTGGGCCACTTCGGCCTGTTCAGAAAAAGATAGAAGATCGCCGCGCACAAGTAGTGATTGGGCGGCAGCAATCCTTTGCTTCTGGTCACAATCCCGTGCCGGTCATGGTCCGGGTCGCAGGCGAAGGAGAGGTCAAAGCGGTCCTTCATCCCGATCAATCGCTCCATCGCATAGGCCGAGGAAGGGTCCATCCGTATCTGACCGTCCCAATCCACAGTCATAAACCGGAAGGTGGGATCGACCGCTTCGTTGACCACGGCAAGATTCAAACCATAGCGCTCGGCAATTCGTCCCCAATAATGGACGCCGGCGCCTCCAAGGGGGTCCACGCCCATGCGAAGCGCCGCGCCGCGGATGACCTCCATTTCAACCACGTCCCCCAGATCGGCAATGTAGGCGCTGAGATAGTCGTGCCGGTGCGTCGTGGAGGCCGTCAGAGCTTTTGCCAGCGCCATCCGCTTGACGCCGCCCAGGCGGGATTCAAGCAGCTCATTGGCCCTCCTTTCGATCCAACCGGTGGCCACCGTGTCCGCCGGGCCGCCGTTGGGCGGGTTATATTTAAAGCCTCCATCCGGCGGCGGATTATGCGAGGGCGTGACGACAATGCCATCAGCCAGACCGCTCTTCCGGCCGCGATTGTAGGTCAGGATCGCATGAGAAATCACCGGGGTCGGCGTGTATTCGTCCCCGGCTGCGATCATCACCTCGACGCCGTTTGCCGCCAGCACCTCCATCGCGGTGGCGCAGGCCGGGATCGACAGCGCGTGGGTGTCAATTCCCAGAAAGAGCGGGCCATCGGTCCCCTGCCGCTTTCGATAGAGGCAGATCGCTTGCGTGATCGCGAGGATGTGGTCTTCATTGAAAGATCGGTTGAAGGCCGTGCCGCGATGTCCGGACGTGCCGAACGCCACCCGCTGCGCGGGCGCCGCCGGGTCGGGAGACTCGGTGTAATAGGCCGTGATGAGCCTGGGCACGTTGACCAGCATCCCGGGCTCGACTGGCTTTCCTGCGAGAGGACTTGTTTTCATTTCCAGAAAGATGGCGCGCCTGATCCTCTCTGAAAAGCGAATCTTTTGGACGCGGAGAAATGAAGCGGGAGGTGAAGACCCCATGAGATTCGAAGGGGACGGGCGACCCGCCGAACACAAAACTCGCTTGCTCCAAACCATTTTCCTGGCTAACATATCCAGCATGAGCACGGTTGAACTCGCTGTAAGAGAAGTCAAAAAGCTGTCCGCAAGCCAGGCCCGCGAATTGTTGGGTTGGCTGAGCGCGCGGCAGCCCCATGGAACTTCTTTGAAACAACCGGCCCGAACATCACGTCGCAAAACCACGGCTCGCCGTTCCATGCAAAAGCTCAAGGCGTGGCAAAACTCCGTTCGCTTCAGCACCGATTGGCAGCCGCCGCGGATGCCTGATGACCCCGTCAAACCCTTTCGCCTGTGAACTTCGTGCTCGACACGAACGCGGTCAGCGAGACGGAGAAACCGCGCCCTAATCCCGGCTTGATTGCCTGGCATGATGCCCAAGACCCGGCCCGCCTTTTCATCACCACCGTCACACTGGCCGAAGTATGGCACGGCTTTCACTGTTTGGAACCCAACCACCCGGACTACAACCGCATCAAGAGATTCGCGTCCGACCTGCCACGGAAATATCGCGTGTTAAACTTCGACATTCGCGCGGCGGCGATTTGGGGAGAAATGACCGCCCAAGCGAATGGGCCGCTGCCTCTGCGCGATTCACTCATCGCCGCCATCGTCCGCTCACGCGGCCATCGAATCGTCACGCGCGACACCACGCCATTCGAGCGCATGGGCTGCAAAGTGGTTGATCCGTGGAAATGAACCGCGGTCGCGGGCTTGCCGCAACGGAACGCGATGATCTTGGTTTTATTGCCGTTGGGTTTGGCCAGTGATCATTCAAGGCCCTCCTTCATTCTTGTTTGCGGCTCCTCTGCTGGCTTGACGCATTTGATCATGCTCCGCCCCTTCGACGCCTTCTTCAACCAGCCTCTCATTGTCGCTCCGCCCTTCGTCGTCCTCATCCTCGCTGGGAGCCACTGGCGCTTTGTGTCCGGCCGAGCCGGGCACCGGGTCCCAGCGTTCGGATTCGGGCGCTGATTCAAGCGCTGCCTCTTTCGGGTCCGTCTCCGGTTCGCCCGTCAACTCCCGCTGGGCCTGTTCCCAATCGGATTTCGACACGGCCTCCGCGGCGCGGCCGTTGATGACCGCCAGTTCAACCGCGCGCTCCCGCACCATTTTGCGGGTCACCGTCCCGATGCCGGTGGAATTTTCGGTCAAGGCGCCTTCCTTCAGTGGATTTGTTTTCATGGGCTGATCATTACCTTCCATGCGGAAATGTTTGTGCGTTATGCGACGTTTTCATCTGGCGCGAGCCGCGATCCTCGCGCGTGTCGCGGGATTTGGAAAAAATGTTGTCCCGCTTTTGGGATTTTGGACTTGGGCCGGCCGCCTTGAGGTTCGCGCCAGGTCTGTGGAGCACAGTTTGGAAAACAGGAGGTGGAGGTGTTTCCGCGAGGTCGGTGATGGATGCTTTCATGAATTCACTTTCTTTATGTCTGGTGGTGGAATCCATGCACGCGGGTGAGGTTGCGTTCCGCGATCAATTCCGCCTCGGCTTTGAGCCAGTGCTGCACATCGCGCCCGGGCGGCGAACCCTCATTCACATAACTGAAGTAGGCCCTTCTGGCCACCTCGTCCGGTGACGGCGCAAAATCATTGGCGCTTCGGTCTGAATCCGCAGCCGCAGCGGGCCGCGAGGCCCTGGCCGGTTTTTGGGGTTGGTTCTGGGAGAATTTATTGTGTTTCATAAAGGGAGAATGGGCTGGGCGGGGTCAACCGACCCCACCGCCCGGAGCCAAATGGTGGGCCGGACTCTGCTCGACAGCTTGACTGGTCAAATTGACGAACACGGTGGATTCCTCGTAACTGATCCGTTCCACCTTTCCCGCCGGTATTTCCACCTCTTTGCCGGAAAGCCGGTGCCCGGTTTTGATGACCAACTGGTCAATCGCCCAGCTCTGGGCGTCCATCATAAAATCGCAGACGTGGCCGATCGTTCCATCGGTCGCCTTGATATGGTAACCGTTCACGCCTTGCGTGCTGCACAGGTGCGCATCGGCGCGTTCGGGTGGCGGGCCGCCGGCAGCGGCTGGTTTGCCCGGAAGAGGTTTTGCCGGCACTTCCAAAATCGGAAACCCGCTCAGGCCCCACAAAGCGTCCCCCTGCCAGTAGGTGGGCCAGCCGTAATATCGGAAATACTCCTCCTCGTATTGGCGCGACACCGGCTTGTGCGACTCAATCGAAGGGCTGTTTTCAATCTGTTGCCGGGTCAGATTCACGAGCAGGAGTTTCCCGGCCTGATGGAGACTGCCGAAGGCATGGGGAGCGATGAGCACCTGCCGCCCCGGCAACCAGGAACCGGTGTCCGCGACCAGATAACGAATCGCCCAGTTCTGATCGTCAAAATAAAAATCCTTCACGTGGCCGATTTCGCCATCCGACGCCCCGAGTTTGTTTCCGTATAATTGTTTAATGCTTCGCAACATAAATTGTCGTTCGCCTGGTTGTCTTCCGTTATTTTCCCCGTGCTCGTCGCGCTTGCCGTTCTGCCAGTTTGCTTTGCCGTTGAAAAAACCTTTCTTTATTTATCGCATGAGAATAATTTAAAAAATGCGTCATCGCTATGGGGTGTTACCCTACCGAAGGACACGCCCAATTGAATCCCGGCGTGGCCGCAACACTTTTGCGCCGGGGACGCCGGAGCGGCCCGCCGGTTCGCCCTCTCATCGCTCCCCGGCGGACGCTTCCAAACTGAAACCAAGGGTTTTCCCAGTGGCGGCAAGGAACGCCCTAGTCGCAGTCTGACCTCCCGGAAGGTAACGGTAATTCATGAGGATTTTTCACAAACGCAAAGCGCCCCGCGCCAACGACGTTTTGCGCCGGCCTGTCAAAATCACCGCACGGGCGAAGTCTCTGGGTGGTTGCCTGATCCTCGCTGCCCTCAGCACCACCGTTTCAGCAGGGAGTGTCACTTTGGCTTGGGACCCAAGCACGGATTCAATCATTGCCGGTTACAACATCTATTACGGCGGAGCCAGCGGCGCTTACACGTCGAGCGCGGACGCGGGCGCGAATTTGACTGCGGAGGTTGACGGATTAACGCCGGGGCTGACGTATTATTTCGCCGTGACTGCCTACGATACCAATGGCTTCGAGAGTGAGTTCTCAGACGAGATC
Organism: Verrucomicrobiota bacterium; assembly: GCA_049510745.1. GTDB lineage: Bacteria > Verrucomicrobiota > Verrucomicrobiia > Limisphaerales > Palsa-1400 > PLGF01. Next base: position 67,440 of record JBEKYR010000021.1, read on the forward strand.
ACGAACAGGCTCCCGGTTCTTCCGTGGATTATTGCGCCGCCGTTGACACAGACAAATATCGCCGGGACGTCCGTCACCCTTGCTGTCAGCGCCGACGGCGATCCGCCCCTGAGTTTTCAGTGGGTGAACGGGCTTGCGCCCATTTCCGGCGCCACCGCTTCGCTCCTCAGTTGGCCCCAAATCGGGGACTACAACGCGGGCAATTATACCGTCGTTGTCTCCAATCCTTGGGGCAGCGCCACCAGCCGTGTCGCCACGTTGACCGTGATCGATCCCCCGTCGATCATCACCCAGCCCTCATCCAGCACGGTGATTGCCACGACTGCTGCGTCGTTCTCCTCCGCCGCGACCGGCACGGCGCCGTTGTCAATTCAATGGTACTTCGGAACGACGGCCATCGCGGGAGCCACAAACAGCGCCCTGGCCTGGGCCGCTGTCGCGGCTTCCAATGCGGGCGGTTACCACTTCACGGTGTCCAACGTGGCGGGCGCTCTCACCAGCTCCGCCGCCACGTTGACGGTCCTTCCCACCAACACGATTGCGACCGCCACCGGCGTGTATAACGGCTTGTTTTTCCAAACCAATGTCGATGGAACGCCAGCCGTGACCCTGGCCACCGCGGGGTTCCTCGGCAACTGCGTTGTGGCCGGCAACGGCGCATTCAGCGCAAAGGTTTATGTCGGCGGACTGTCCTACGCGTTGGCGGGAGTTTTTGATATTTCCGGAAACGCGAGCGCCAGCATTCCCCGCCCCGGCACGGGTTTGTCCAACTTGACGGCTGTGTTGGGCCTGGATTTGTGCAACGGCACGCGGCAAATTACCGGCACGATTTCGAGCACGACCGCCAGCAACGCCTGGACAGCGCCTTTGCTCGCTGATCGCGCCACCAACGCCTTCCCGCAACTCGCCAGGGTCAATCTTTTGGTGTCTCCAGGAGTATCCGCCCATTCTCCAACCAATTCCGGCCGGGTGACCGGCGTCGTTGTCAACGGCGTCCTTTCCCTCTCCGGTGTGTTGGGGGACACAGCGGCCTTTTCGCAATCCGTGCCGATTTCCAAGGATGGGAACGTGCCGCTTTTCGTCAGCCTGTATAACGGCGGTCTGTTCAATAACAACGGTCTGCTGGAAGGATGGCTCAATCTGGCCGGCGGCGTCGTGACCGGCAATCTCACCTGGATTCGCCCCGCCGGTGTCATCCTGCCGGCTGGTTTTCCGCTGGGCTTCGACACTGGAGTGCAGGTTACAGGCGCGACTTTCAACCACTGACGACTCACCGGCGTCTTGACTTTGCGCCCCAAAAATTGAGCGTCAATGATCGCGTGCGAGGATGACCTTGCGCCGTCAGCTTTCCTGCGAAATCAGTCCGACCCGCAAAGCGAATCGAACCAGTCCCGGAACATTGTGAACGTTCAGGCAGTTCATCAACTTCATGCGATGGTATTCCACGGTCTTGGGGCTGACCTTGAGGATTTCGGCGGTTTGCTTGGTGTTCCGGCCTTCGGCGATGAGTTGGAGGATTTCGCGCTGCCGGTTCGTCAACTGTTCGAGCGGGCTTTTCTGGTCGGCGATCCCATTCATAGGAAGCTGTTTCAGGGGTCCTTTGGAGATTTCAGGACGCACATTAAACTCGTTGTTAACCGCGCGTCGCAGGATCGTTTCGACTTGCTCGGTTCGCGTCTCGGCTTGTTCCGTCCGCGTCTTGGCTATTTCTGTCCGGGTTTCAGCCTGCTCCGTCCGCATCTCCGCCTGCTCAATCCGCGTCTTGGCCTGCTCCGTCCGCGCCTCAGCCCGCTCCGTCCGCGCCTCAGCCCGTTCAACCCGCGTGTCGTGGCCGGGCACGTACGCGTCTTGATTCTTCTTTAACTCCCCTGTCGCGCGAGCCGCAGTTTGGCCCGCATCCTCGGCGGGTGATGCCTGACGTTCTGTTTTCGAAGAGTCTTTCAAATTCACGGGTTAGAATAAGCCGGAAGACTCCGCGGTCGCTATGGGGTGTTCACCCCATCCGTGATCATAGTCGACGGATAGTTTTTCGCATGCCGCAATATTCCACGCTAGACTTGACGAATTCAACACGGCACGGCGTGTCGGCGCTGGTCTGTGCCCGAAAAAATGTCCCGCTATGATTTTGGCCGCGGGCCGAACTCCGACCACAGCGATAGGGCCAACTGCGCGCCTTTCAGGAGGATCTGCCACCACGATGGTTTCTCGGCAGCGGGCGCGGACTTGGTCCGCCGGAAGGCCGCCAGGCCCGCCACCAGCATCGCGGCTGACGCGGCGATCGATCCGAAGGATTTGGCACGGTCGGCAACCGAGCGAACTCCGTCAGCCATCGTCTGCCATTCCTGCACCAGTTGGGCGCGATTGAGTTCGCTCTCTGCGATCAACAATTGCTTGCGCGATTCCAGCGGAGTCATTCGAGGATTTTTTCCAAACATGCGCGGTCCTTTCGAAGTTGATCGAGCGAGGCGGAAAGGCTCTGCCAGTCACGCAACAATCCGGTGAGTCGCCGGCAAAGACAAACCCCGGCCGCTCCGTAGAGGCCGGTCAATGTCAGGAGGACGGCCACGGGTGAATCAGCCCCCAACCAAACCACGATGGCAGCCGTGAGCGTAATGCCAGCCAGCAGACCGAATGCTCCCATGCCGAGAACCAAAAGAACGGCGTGCAGGAGACGCTCGCGGTCCTCCTGCACTTCCACCGCCAACAGTTCGAGCCGGTTTTCCCCGATGGTCAAAAGCCGCCGCCCAAGATGTTTCGAGGTTGTGCCCAGTTGCCCGAAGCTGGGGGTGGATTCTGCCATAACCAAATCAATCGCGGTTGCGGGAGCACCGGCGCCCAACCAGATAACCGATGAGTGCCCCGACCCCGAGGGCGATGGCAATGGCTTGATAGGGATGCTCATGCACGGCCTCGTCAGCCGCCTTGGCGCCTTCGATCGCTTTGTCGCGCACACGACTCGCGATTTCCTTGCCGCGTTCCAGTGCGGCGGCGAGACGATTGCGGGCTTCCCCGACTTTTTCTCCGGCCACGTCGGCGGTGGCGGCCATCAACGCGCGTGCATCTTCGGCCAGTTGGCCCGTCTCAGTACTGCTTGCTTGTGTATGTTTGTTCATATCTTATCTGTTTTCTGTTTGTTTGCGTTTTTCAAGGGACAGTCACGGTTTGAACACGTTGACGATGACCGGCAGTTCAATCCTGGATTGCGCCGCCACCGAGGTTTCAAAGGACACATTGCCGCTGACGGTGCTTGCCGGCACATCATCAAGTCGGGCGATCAGTTCATACACCTTCCCGGCCTCTTTGGGCACCAGTTCGACCTTGATGTCCTTGAGCGTGCTTTGCGGATTCTTCAATTCAAACGTCTGGCCACTGGCCGAGCGGATCGTCACCCGCCGCGTGCTCAACTCCTCCGGGACCGCTGCGGGCCTCTTCGCCGCGTCGGTGATGCTCCAGTACAACACTTCCGGACTGAGGGAAACCTCGCCCAGGACCTGGCCGTAGAGGTAAATGCTGGAAACCGGCGTGTTCGTCTGCTCACCGGCATAGACATGGACGTATTCGTTGAAACGGCGCGGCAGTCCATCCCGTTGAATGGCGACCCGAATGCGCGCGGTCGTCTCATCCGCCTGGGCGCTCGGCTCCACGGTCGCCGTGATCCAAGCCTTGGAGGCGGCCAGCCTTGCGATCCGCAGCGGTTTTCCGTCCGTGCGGGTAAGAGTGGTGGTTTGGGCGGTAGCATTCACCCCGAACGCCAGGTTGGGAGTGAGTGTTATTGGGCTGAGTTCGTAGAGCGGCGTGTAATCCGCCTTGATGACAAGCGAGACTTCGGGAGTCTGCGGATCGTTCGACCGGACCGCGATGTGCTTCTCCAGGGTCGCCCGGGAAAGGCCGAGATTCAAGGTGAAGGGCAGTTCACCGGTTGCGCCCGGCGGGAGGGTGTTCGGCTTCACCTCGGCAACCGTGCAGCCGCAGGATGGCTTGGGCGGCTCCACCTTGAGGATGCCGTCGCCGGCGTTCTTGAACTTGAAGACGCCGGAGACGGTTGCGACCTGCGAGGTCTTGCCAAAGTCATAGAGCGTCTGGTCGAACTGGATTTTGGGCGTGCCCTCCGCCTGCGCCGCAACGCACAGGGCGCCCATCCATAATGCCCCCGCCAAAAGTGTCGGCGTTCTTTTCATAAGTGCGAATCTGTATTTCATAATTATCGGTGCTCTCTTCTGTCGAAAACCCAGCCGAAGGAACCTTCCTTCGGCTGGGATGATCGTTCCCAGAGTTGGGTTTATTACGGCGTCAATATGACCCGATAGAATCGCGACCCTCGTTGGGCTACGACCGCATCCGTGATCGACAGGTTTCCGCCCGTTCCGACGACTGTTTCCAAATCGGTCCAGGCCGGGTCATTCAATGCGTTCTTATATTGCACGGTGTACGATATTCCGTTCTCGCCGGAGAAGGATACGCTGAAGAACCCGTTGGTCATAGTGGGCACGCCGAAGACCGGCGCGAACTGTGGCGGGCCGATCGGACCGAGACAATTAGCGGCGGCGGCCACGATACGGTCCTGACAGATGTCCATGCCGGTCGCCGTGACACTGTTGGTCGGCGTGAATGTCACCACACTATTAGTCGTATAGGTGGTCACCGTGTTAGTCGTATAGGTGGTCACCGTGTTGGTGGTGTAGGTGGTCACCATGTTGGTGGTGTAGGTGGTCACCGTGTTGGTGGTGAAGGTCGTGACGATGTTGGTCGTAACGCTCAGGCCACCGCCGCGGAGGAAATAGAACAGGTTTGGCCCAAAGCCCACGTCCGTCGCGGTAAACGTCAATTCCGTGGCGTTGGTGCCGACGGTGAACCGGTCGGTCACCGTCGCGGTGGTCAGACCTGTGACGAAGATGGTTCCAAAAGTGGAAACACCACTCGCGCTATGGCGCAGGTAGTAGAAATTATCTGCCCCGTATCCTGGCGCGGTCAGATCCGTGAAGACCAGCGCATCAACGTTGGTTCCGATGGTAAAGCGATCGGTGACGGTCCCCGGCAAGGCCGGGTTGATGGTCCCGAACGTCGAAAGACCAGTGGCGTCATGGCGGACATAATAGAACAGATCGGCGCCATAACCGACGTCGGTGGCGGTAAAGGTCAAACCATCAAAGTTGCGGCCGACAACGAAATGGTCCGTGGTGACTCCGACTATCCCGCCTGGAGTGATGCTGCCGAAAATTGAAACCCCCGTATTGTCATGACGGAGATAGTAGAACAGCAACGGGCCGTAACCCAAATCAGGGGCCGCATAAGTCAACGCATCGAAGTTTTGATTGGTGGCGCTGAAGCGATCCGTCGTGGTTGCCGTGCTGGCGATAATGGTGTCAAAGAAGTTCGTGCCGGTGATGTCTTTGCGCATGGAGTAAAACTCAGTAGCTCCGTAGCCATGATCCTCACCCGCATAAGTCAATCCGTTGAAGTTGCTGCCGATGAGGAAACGATCAACAACGGCCTCGGAGACGGAATTGATGGTTCCGAACGAGATTGGGGTCGGCGCGTTCGTCGTGACGGTGGATGTGGTGTTCGTGGTAATAGTGCCGGCAACGTTCGTCGTAATAACGTCGGCGACGTTCGTCGCAATGACGTTGACAACGTTGGTCGTGATAGTCCCGCTGGTGTTGGTCACAATGGTCGAGTTGGTCGTCGGGTTGGAACCGCCAGTGGCGATGTAGCTGCCCGTGAATGGCGCGGAGGCCCCGGGGGCGAGCATGATCGGGCCAAGCACCGGGGTGTTGTTGCTCCGCTGGGTGCTGAACACAAGGATGTTCGCCAAGGGGATGTTGCCGGTGTTGCTGACCGATCCTCCAAACACCACGACACTACCCGCGGACACCGGGCCTGGCGGGCAACTCTCCGTGATGACGATGCCCGGAGTGGTGGCGATGGGGCAACTGGTCGTGTTGGTGACCACGTTGCCACCGCAAATGTCCTGGCCAAAACCCGTAACCGAGACGGAGCAGGTGTTGAACGGAACGGTGTAGGATCCGAAGTAAGACTCCGATTCACCGGGAGCCAGTTCAATCGGGCCCAGCACCGGCGTATTGGTTCCCTGCGGGCCGAACACAAAGACATTCGTCAAGACGGCGTCGCCCGTGTTGGTGACGTAGCCGTTGAACACATACACGCTGCCCATTGGGATTGGATTCAGCGGGCAGTTCTGCACCACCGCGATCCCCGGCGTGGTGAGCAAAGGACAGACGGCCGTGGCCGTGTCGGTCGCGTTGCTGCCCAAGCAGTGGTCCTGGCCTCTGGCGGTGAGGGTGTCAAGGATGAAGCAGCAGCAATACGGCGCGATGTAGCTGTTGGTGACGTTGGTAAAGTTGACCGAAGCCCCAGGCGCCAGAGTGATGGGGCCGATGACCGGCGTGTTGTTGGTCGGCTGATCGTCCACCACGAAGACATTGATCAGCGTAATAGGCCCGGAGTTGCTCACCGAGCCGGTGAAGACGTAAGAACCGCCGCGCGGAGTGGGCAGCAACGGACAATTCTTGGTCACGGTGATGCTCGGAGGAGGAATGATCACCGGACAGGTCGCTGTCACGCTGCTGGTCGCCGGGAGGTAGGTGCAGACATTCAAACCGCTCGCCGTGACCGTGTCAGCTCCGCAGAAATCAGGCGGAACAATGTAGGAGGCGGTGTAGTCCTCCGTTTCGCCTGGCGCCAAATCGATGGGTCCCAGCAGAGAACTGTCGGGGAACTGGCTGTTCACCACGGTCACATCGATCAGGGTGACGTTGCCGGCGTTGCTGACGGTGCCGCTGTAGGTCATCAGATCGCCCCATCGCAGGATACCCGGCGCGCAAATTTTGGTCACCACGATCTGCGGCAGAGTCAGCACGTTGCAAGTGCGCGTCGCGCTGTCGGTGACCGTGACCCCGGCGCAGCCTTGGCCGCTGGCCTCGACGGTGCTCCAAACCACACAACAATCGAAAGGCACCTGGTAGCTGCCCGTGAAGTTTGTCGTCGCGCCGGGCGCCAGCGCGGCCACGGTGAGAATCACCGTGTTGGAGACGGGCTGATCGTCCACTACGACGATGTTGGTTAACGTAACATTGCCCGCGTTGCTGACGGTGCCGCTGTAGGTCAGGATGCCCCCCGGCAACACGGAGTTCGTGGGACAGAATTGGGTCACTGCAATGGCCGGCGTCGTCACAATCGGACACGTCGTGCTGGCCGTGCTGCTGACGGCATCACCGCAGATACTCCGGCCGACGGCGGTCGAGGTGCTCGTGCTGAAGCAATTGGTCGGCGCCAGATAGCTGCCGGTGAAATTGGCGACGGCGCCCGGCTGCAGCCTCAGCGGACCAATGACCGGCGTGTTGGGAGCCGGCTGGTTGTTGACGACAAACACTTGGGCGAGCGCGATGTTGCCCGAGTTGCTCACCGTGCCGCTGTAAGTCAGCAGCCCGCCGGCCATCGTCGGATTGACCGGGCAAACCTGGGTCACCACGATGCCCGGCGTGGTAATGAGCGGGCAGGTGGCCGACGCGGTGTTCGTCACCATGAGGGCAGTGCAGTTGTCGCTGCCCGTGGCCATCACTGTGCTGCTGACCGTGCATGTGTTGGAGGGCGCGGTGAAACTGGCGGTGAAGTTGGCGGAGGCATTTGGCGCCAGGGTCAGCGGACCAATGACCGGCGTGTTGGGAACCGGCTGGTCGTTCACGACAAACACATTGTTCAGTGTGACGTTGCCCATATTGCTCACTGTCCCGCTGTAGGTGATCAAACCGCCCGTGCTGGCGGACACCGCCGGACACGCCAGCGTGACCGCGATGCCCGGGGACGTGGTGACCATGCAGGTGGTCGAAACGGTGTTCGTGACCGCGCCGAGCGTGCAAGGGTCCGTCCCGGTTCCGCTGAAGGTGGTCGTGACCGAGCAGGCGTTGGCCGGAACGGTGGAAGTGCCGGTGAAGTTGGTCAAGGCGCCGGGAGCCAGAGCAGCCACCGTCAAGACGGTCGTGTTGGGCGCGGGCTGGCTACTGACCACGACTACATTGGTCAACGTGACGTTGCCGGTGTTCTGCACCGTGCCGCTATAAGTCAGCGAGCCGCCGGGCAATACCGGGATGGCCGGGCAAACCGCTGTTACCGCGATTTGCGGCGTCGTCAGAATCGGACAGGTCGCGCTCATCGTGTTGCTGACGACATCACCGCAGAGACTCTGGCCGGTGGCGGTCGAGGTGCTCGTGGTGGAGCAATTGGTCGGCGCCAGATAGCTGCCGGTGAAATTGACGGCTTCCCCAGCCGCCAGCCTCAGCGGACCAATGACCGCCGTGTTGGGAACCGGCTGGTTGTTGACGACAAACACTTGGGTAAGCGCGATGTTGCCCGAGTTGCTCACCGTGCCGCTGTATGTCAGCAGCCCGCCGGGAATCGCCGGATTGACCGGGCAAACCTGGGTGACCACGATGCTCGGCGTGGTAATGAGCGGGCAGGTGGCCGACGCGGTGTTCGTCACCAGGACCGCAGTGCAGTTGTCGCTGCCCGTGGCTATGACCGTGCTGCTGACCGAGCAGGAGCCAACCGGCGCCATGAAGCTGGCGGTGAAGTTGACGGAGGCATTCGGCGCCAGGGTCAGCGGACCAATGACCGGCGTGTTGGGAGCCGGCTGGTTGTTCACGACACGCACATTGTTCAGCGTGACGTTGCCCGAATTGCTGACCGTCCCGGTGTAGGCGATCAAACCGCCCGCGCTGGCGGACACCGGCGGACACGCCAGCGTGACCGCGATGGCCGGGGCCGTGGTGACCGTGCAGGTGGTCGAAACGGTGTTCGTGACCGCGCTGACCGAACAAGGGTCCGTCCCGGTTCCGCTGAAGGTGGTCGTCACCGAGCAGGCGTCGGCCGGAACGGTGTAAGTGCCGGTGAAGTTGGCCGACGCGCCGGGGGCCAGAGTAGCCGCCGCGAAGACAATCGTGTTGGCCGCGGGCCGGCTGCTAACCACGACCACGTTGGTCAACGTGATGTTGCCGGTGTTCTGCACCGTGCCGCTATAAGTGAGCGACCCGCCGGGCACTACTTGGGTGGCCGGACAAACCGCCGTGACCGCAATCTGGGGCGTAGTCAGGATGGGACAGGTTGCGCTGGCGAAATTGCTGACGACCACGCCGCAACTGGTGGTCGCCGTCGCGGTCAGGGTATCGGCCACCGAGCAATTGGTCGGCGCCGTATAAAAACCGCTGAAGTTGGCCGCCGCGCCGGGCGCCAGAGAAGTCAGTATGAACACCGGCGTATTGGGAACCGGCTGAGTGTTGACCACGACGACGTTGCTCAAGGTCACATTGCCGGTGTTGCTGACGCTGCCTGAAAAAATGAGTAACTGGCCTGGAGAAACCGGCTGGGCGGGACATGATTTGGTCACTTGGATGCCCGGCGTCAAAACCTCCGAGCAGGTGGTGCTGGCGGAATTTGTCACCGTCCGGGGATGGGTCGTGTAGAGGTCAGTGCCTTGGGCCACCAGCGTGGCCGTGCTGTTAATGCAAGGATTCAAAGGGACGTAGCTTCCGTTAAACGGGGCGATCTGGCCTCGGGCGAGATTGGTGATGAACGTCACCGGGATTTGCCCGCCATTGACGAAGTTCAAGACCGTCACGCCCACCAGTGTGTTGTTGCCGCAATTGGTCACCGTGCCGTTGAAAGTAATCGCGCCGTTTTCTCCCACGCTGCCAGCGCATTGCACAGCGAGCTGGATGCACGGCTGACTCACTTGCGTGTTCACGCCCTGGTTGCCGCCGCCCACGCTGTTGTTGATGTTTTGATGGATGATGCCGATGTCAGCGGCCGTGGCATCCACCGTTTGATCGGGTTGAATGTCTTGAGCGCGGCAGATGTAAGTGGCGCAGTTGCTATAGAAATCCGATTGTCCGTTGGTCAGCATCGTGCGCACCAACGTGATCGCGTTTGTGACGCCGTCAGGGGTGACAACCCATGCCTGAATCGACGAAGCGTCACAGACAACCGGCCCGGTGCCCGTTCCGTTGAACACGGTGGCACTGTAATGGAGCGTGTCTCCAATATGGACGTCCGCAGCATCCGTATAGAGCAGAATCCCCAAGCCGCTGCCGGTGCATCCCGGCGGACTTTGGTCCGCGCGGGCCGCGGGCGCGCCGAAGAACAGCAAAAGCAGTCCCGCGAGCAACGCCGCGAAGGTGAAACGGCCAGGCGCCTTGCGCCAGGCGGATAATGTCGCCTCGCTCCGGGTTGAATCAACTGACGGTTGAACGATGCCATTCGGCTCGGGATATCGCGTTGAATTATTCATGGTGTCTTTTTATTTTTTGATGCTTATTAAGTGGTTGCCGCCGGCGGCAACACGCCGCCTGAATTTGCTTTTTGGAAAAGCATTCCGTTTTTCACGGTGAGACAATAAGCAAGAATGCCTCGGCCGCGCTATGGGGTGTTTCCCTATCAGGAATTCACCCTATCGCAAATGGCATGAATTCCGCTTTGATACTGATGTCGGGGTGGTCATGGTCTCAATTAGAGTTGGGCGGGGACGGCTTCAAACCCGACAGCGCTCCCAAAATGGTCTTTTGCACCGCCGGATTGTAAAGATTTCCCAAGTGCCCGCCCTGCTCGAAAACCGTCAGTTGTTCCGGGTCAAACATGGCGTGAAGCCACTCCAAATCCTGGTCCGCCAGCAGAAAATCGTTATGATTGACTATGATGCGGATCTTCGGGTTGGCGCGCAATCCGGCGTCATACGTCCGCAAATCGCCGGCTTTTTCCAGCCCTTCCGCCGCCGGCGCGGCCATGCCCCGGCCCTGATAATACGGAACCGCAAACTTTTCAAAGTATTCCTGGAAGGAATACTGAAGAATCTCCTGATACACCGGCTCCCGCCTGAAATTCCAGATCGCGTGGCGCAGGACTCCCTGGTTATTGCGCCGCTGACTGCTGAAAATAATATCCCGCAGCATGAAGCGAAACGTCAGCCCGATGAGAAACTTGGACTCGATGGCGTTGAAGGGCAGCGAGGTTTGCGGCGTGAGCTTGTTCTTGCTCAAGGCGGCCACCTTCAAAAAGGTGTTTTCGATGTCGTTGCTCCGTTCCGCGGCCGGCCAGTCCAGGGGCGCCCCGTAAAATTCGTCCAGCTTGGAAACCCCATGCAGCAACCGCACCGGGGTGTTGATGGCAACGTAGCGGTCAAATTTAATCAACGGCAGCCGATTGGTCGGCTCGGTGGCCGCGACGTATAACGAATCGAATGCGCCCATGGAATAACCCATCAACGCCTTCTCGCCCATCCGGCCCGGATACAACGTATCCAGGCGGTGATCCATCTCGGTGAGAGCGACGTGCAAGTCGTGACCATCCACCGGCAGATAAGCCGGCATCGCCGCGGTCGAAGCGTGTTCCATGAACTCGGCGTTGAACGGGCTGCTGACGGACACGGCGGAAAAGCCGTTCTTGTAAACCAATTCGGCCAGCGCCAGCGAGGTTTCGGCCAGACGATGCGAACCCAGCCCGGGAACGATATAAACCACGGGCGCTTTCCCCGGTTGCAACCAAAACGTGAACTTTAATCTCCGGCCCGTCGCCGGGAGCAAAACCGACCGGGTCTTGCCGCGTTCTGGAAACGCAGGGTCTTTGTAGGTGAAGAAAACGGATTCGAGGGTTTCCAGCGAGGCTTCGTCGGGTTTTCCCTTCACCTGGAAATCCGCCACCCGGTTCTCACGCGCGAATGTCCAGGCATACTGAATCTCGGCATACGGGTCCATTTCGGCCTGGCTGAAGCGCACCGATTCGCGCACCGTGTCGGAGAGATCGTTATACATGACCACGTAGGTGAAATACGTGTAGGGGCCAAGATAGGTCAGCGGATTGTTCGCGTTGAATTTGTAGGGAGCCACATAGAGCAACGGATTGGCGGCCGTGTCGGCGGCCAGGCCGACGGTGTCCCGTTCATTGCTCGGTCCAAAAATCGGCAACATCAGGAAGCACTCAGGCTTCCAGCCCCACTGGCCGAAAGTCTGGCCAAAATCCGCGTCCGATTTCGGTATGTTCCATTTGTCCGCCACGTCCCAGAACCCGGCCACCCCGACGGTCGTATTGCAAACAAACCGGTAGGATTCATCGCGCGCTCCGCTCCACTTTCCCTGGAGCAGGTTGTTGATCAATCGTCCCGGATAAGTGAGGTTCCTGCCAAAATTTCCAATTCCGGTTCGGACCGGTTTCACGACCACAAACCGATAAACCCTGCTCGTCGGCTTGATGACGTCGGTCATAAGCCCCTTGTTGAAGGCCCACATCACCCGATTGACCGGTTCGATGGGGTCGGGAACGGATTTGGGGAGAACAACGGTCGCCGCTGCCGCCGGCCGCGTCACGCCAACGGCTGCCTCCTGCCCGCGGGCCAGCGGCCAGAGGCACAACCAGAGGATCACCAGCGCCGCATTTGGAACTCTTCGGCCCGGTTGGATTTCAAAGTGTTCATGTCTTTGCTTCTGGGTTGAAGTCTTCAAGAAATCACAACGCGGTGTTCTCCGCGAAATTCAATCAGGCGCGCCTTGACGGCGAGCGCAATAATTCCTTTGGCCTGGCGTTCGCCCCAGGCGCGGTAACCGCCTGCGACGAAATCACCGAAGGTCATTGGCTTCTTTGGGGGATGCCCTTTCATAGGGAGAGGCGAGGATGAGGTGTCGATTGCGCTCATGGTTTGGGCGACGGTTTCTCCGGGGCAAGCGTTTCGGTGGACGCCTGAAGTTCGTCCAGTTGGATGAGGTCTTTGACCCATAAGGCGGGGGACACGGGGAGCATTTTGCCCTCTTTCCTGGAAAATTGCTCTCCGGCGGCAATGATCGTGATTCCGTTTTCACCTATCACTTTAAGCGGGATAACGGAGTCTTTAGCCGCGACGTGAGTTCCGTCGGCTGTGATGATGTACCTGCCGATGCCGCTGCCTTCCACCACGGAGCGACCGGCCGCATTCCGGATTTCCAATGTGCTGCCGGCCACCGCCGAGCGGACAACGGTGAAGATCCTTCCCGTGCGAAGGTCCAGCAAAGTATGCACGACCGGGAGGCCATCTTTCGTGGTTAGAGTCATTTTCTCGAGCCTGATTTCGCTGTTGGCCTGGAGGCGGACGCTGGTTCCAGTGCGCCGGAAAAAGAGATCTGTCCGCGCCGCTTCGCCGGTGCGGACGATGGCGCCTTGCACAAGAATCTGGCCTTTTTCCAAATTAGTGAACGCGACGCCATCCGCGGAGTACTCGCACTTTCCGACGACCGAAGTGGTCATGGCATTGGGTTGATCAGCGATGTCCTGGGACTGGAGCGGCAATGCCGGGGCTGGTTTCACTTCCTGGGCGTCGAGTGCCGCGGGAAGACAGAACTGCAGCATGACTGCTATTGGGACGGCCACGCGCAGGACGTTTTTCACCGTCTCCAGCAACTTATTGGTGATGAGCAGGCGGATGGAGTCCTCGTCATCCGCCACGAGAATGCGGCAGGGCGGACTCGTTTGGCATTGCAGCGGTGCGCTGGCCGGCTCTCCGGCTTGCGTCGTGTTTTTATTTGTCATAACACGAAACTATAAGCCGGAAGATTCGGCGGGCGCTATGGGGTGTTCCCCCCATGCGTGATTTCTGTGAAACCAACTGTTTTCTGCGCGCTCTCCGCTTTCGGAGCGCTCGCTTGATCCAGCACTTCCCGCAATTTGCGCGCCAGCGCGGACGGCGTGAACGGCTTTTGCAGCAGCGCCACGCCTTTGTTCAACACGCCTTGATCGACGATGGCGTTCTCGGTGTAGGCGGAAGTGAAAAGAACCCGCGTGTGCGGATTCAGCGCCCGCACCCGGTCGGCCAATTCCTTGCCGCTCATGTGCGGCATGACGACATCGGTGAACAACAAATCAATGTGTCCGACCTCGCGCTGCTGTTTCAGGCTCAAGGCTTCGATGCCATCGGCCGCCGCCAAAACCGTGTAGCCCAGCCGTCTTAACAAGGTCGCCGCCATCTCCCGCAAGGCGGGATCGTCCTCGACCAGCAGAATGGTTTCCGTCCCGCGCGGCAACTCAGGCGTGTCCAGCCGCGGAAGGGGAATCTTCGTCTGCGGCTCCACTTGCGGCAGATAGATTTTGAAGGTGGCGCCGCGGCCCGGTTCGCTATAGACGCTGATGTGACCGCCGCTTTGTTTGATGATGCCGTAACAGGTGGACAACCCCAAACCGGTCCCCTGGCCGACGGCTTTGGTGGAAAAAAACGGCTCGAACAAACGCGCCTTGACGGCCTCGCTCATCCCGGCGCCCGTGTCCGTGATGGCCAGCATCACATAGTCGCCCGCCTTCAATTCCGGATAACGGCCCACACTCTCCTGGTCAAACGAGACGTTGGCCGTTTCCAGCGTGAGTTTGCCGCCGTTGGGCATGGCCTCGCGCGCGTTCATGGCCAGGTTGATGATCACCTGTTCAATCTGTCCGGCGTCCGCTTTCACCGCGTGCAGACCAGGGGCGGGAACGATATGCGTCTCCACGCCGCCGCCCATGAGATGGTGAAACATCCCTTCCATGCTCGCGACGACCTGATTCAGATCGAGTGTTTCCGGCCGCAGGATTTGCTTGCGGCCATAGGCCAGGAGTTGGCGGGTCAGCGCGGCGGCGCGACCGGCGGCCTGCCTGATTTCGGCCGCGTTTTTGGCCAGCGGACTCCCGGTGGGAAGATCGCCGAGCAGCAATTCACTCTGGCCGATGATGGCCGTCAGGATGCTGTTGAACTCGTGCGCGATGCCGCCCGCCAGTTTGCCGACGGTTTCCATTTTCTGAGATTGAACCAACCGGGCCTCGAGCCGCTTGCGTTCCGTGATGTCGCGCGAAATGCCCATGATGCCGATGATCTTCCCGGCCCCGTCGAGCATCGGCATCTTCGTGCTGGACACCCATGTGATATGCCCGTCCTTCCAGTCTTCCCGCTCTTCCTTGTCAATCATCGGCTCGCCTGTGGCCACGATGCGCTGTTCGTCGGCATGGGCTTCGCGCGCGTGCTGTTCCCCGAAGATGTCAAAATCGGTCTTTCCCAGAGCCGCGGCTCGATCGGACAATCCATTTCTCCGGGCAAACCCCTCGTTAATCCTGATGAAGCGGCCTTCCCGGTCCTTGAAATAAACGATGTCAGGCGTGGCCGTGATCAAATTGTTCAACAACCGCTGTTCCGTCGCCAGCGCCTCCTCCGCCCGCTTGCCCTCGGTGATGTCCCTGACCGTTGCCTGGAGGAACATCTTTTCGGCTGACTGCGTCCTGCTCAAGAGCACGGTGGCGGGAAACTCCTCGCCGTTGATCCGCCGGTGTGTCCACTCGAAAAAGTGGGAGCCTTCGCGCATGGCCTTCTCAATCAGTTCCTTGGCTTTTTCGGCGGAAGCGCGCCCGTCCGGCTGGCGATCGGGAGACAGGTCACATGGCCCGTGCGAAATGAATTCCTCCTCGCTCTTCGCCCCATACATCTTCACCGCTGCCGGGTTTCCGGAGGTGAACTTCCATGAGGGAGGCTCCATCGTCATGATGGCGTCACGGGAACTCTGGAAGAGGTCTTGGAATTTCTTCTCGCTCGCCCGCAACTCCTCCGCAGAGCGAAGGCGCTCGATGCCTATCGCGATGTTGTTGGAGACCGAGGCCATTGCTTGCAGCATCGTATCGGTAAGAGTATGACGAGCGAAAATCGCCATCACACCGACCAAACGATCTTCGACCAGCAAGGGATAACCGGCAAACGCGACCATGCCTTCGCGTTTGGCCCACTCCTGATCGCCGACGCGCGGATCGCCCACCACCTGGTTGGTCAGATGCGGCTTTCGTTCTTCCGCAATCAGTCCGATCTTGAATTGACCGACGGGCACACGTCCATGCGGGCCGTTGAGGTGCGTGTACAAGCCGGCGCTGGCCTGTAGCTCCAGCATCTGCTCGCGTTCGTTCAGCGTCCAAATGCGGGCGAACGCCACGTCCAACTGCCGCACGATGGCTTCGCCGCACAGCCGAAGCATTTCCGCCAACGTTCTGCCTTGGGTGAGCGCCGTGCCCACATCCGCTTCCAGCGCCGCCAACTTGGCCCGTTCGTGCAGCGCGTCTTCTGTTCGCTTGCGCTCGGTGATGTCCATATACGTCCCGATCACGCCGCTGATCTCCCCCTTGGAAGTGCGCAGTGGTATCTTGCTCGAAAGAAGCGTGATGGTGTTCCCTTCGGGAGTCGTCTGGGGTTCTTCGATGAGCAGCTTGGCGCAGCCGCTCTCGATGACTTGGCGGTCATCACCGCGATACTTTTCCGCCTGGGCGCGCCATCCCATCTGGTAATCATCTTTCCCGATGAGGTCCTTCGGATCGGCAAACCCCGCATCGCGCGCGAAGACCGCGTTGCAGCCCAGGTAAACCAGATTCTTGTCCTTCCAGAATACCCTCACCGGTATCGCGTTGATAATCCCTTCTATGATCTGCTGTGAGGCGCGCAGCGCCTCTTCTGATCGCTTGCGTTCGGTGATGTCCCGCTTGATGCCAATGTAACGGGCGATAACACCGTCAGCGCCGCGCAACGGGGTGATCGTCATCTCTTCGACATAGAGGCTGCCGTCTTTGCGGCGGTTGGTCAGTTCCCCGCTCCAGACCTGGCCGGAGGAAATCGTCTGCCAGAGATTTCGATAGAACGCCTCATCCTGGTTGCCGCTTTTAAGGAGGCGCGGGTTTTGTCCGACGGCTTCCTGTGCCGTATAGCCGGTCAGCGCCGTGAAAGCGGGGTTAACCGATTGAATCGTGCCGTTGTCGTCGGTAATCACGATGGCATTGGCGGCGGCATCGAGTGCGGTGGTCTGCACGCGAAGTTTTTCCTCGGTGCGTTTGCGCTCGGTTACTTCCCCCTGTAGCGCTTGATTGGACTGCGCCAGTTCTGTCGTGCGCTGCTGAACCCGTTGTTCCAGTTGGTCACGCGACTCCCGCAGGGCTTTTTCCGCCCGCTCGCGCTCAGCAATTTCCCGGGTCACTCGAAAGGCCACGTAAACAGCGGCGGCGGACGTGATCAGAACGGCCAGGAGAATCAGGAACTGCATCTCTCGATCCAGTTGCCGCAAGTGGCGCACTCCCTGCCAGCCAACGACAAAGAGCACCGCAGCCAGCAAACAAAACGTTGCGCCCAATCGAACCCTGACATCGAAACGCTTCAAGATTTTCTTTCCCGTTCGGCCAAGTCAGGCCACCCGCCGGCTTCCCGAAAAGGAGGCCTGAAAGTCTGGTGGCTGACCATGCCGGGTTGTTTCATGAAGGCGCTGTTTCCGGCTCGTCCAGCATCTCGCGCACTTTGCGGGCCAGCGTGGCGGGCGTATAAGGTTTGGGCAGGAACTCAACTCCCCGCTCCAGCACTCCGTGGCGTGTGATGGCCTCATCGGTGTAACCCGAGGTGAAGAGGACTTTGAGATTGGGATTGGCTGTTTTCAGCCACTCCGCCATCACTTTGCCGCCCATCAGCGGCATGATGACATCGGTGACCACCAAACGAATCGGCGGCCCTTTATGCTCCCGCGCCATGTGCAACGCATCCTGGCCGTTGTTCGCCCGCAGCACGCAGTAACCTTGGGCTTCCAAAATATCATGGGCCAGATGGCGCACGCCGGGGTCATCCTCCACCAGCAGCAAGGTTTCCGTCCCGCGCGGCAACGGCCCGGCCCGGATCGATCGGGCCGCAACATCCAGCGGCTGCTCGACTCGCGGAAAATAAACCTTGAAGGTCGTGCCTTTGCCCATCTCACTGCAAACGCCGATGTAACCGCCGGATTGTTGGACGATGGTCTGGCAGGTCGCCAGCCCCAGACCGGTGCCTTTGCCCTTGGGCTTGGTGGTGAAAA